>NZ_JAOXHE010000006.1:0-488844 GCF_025779995.1 Rhizobium sp. TRM95796
AGCTTTCCCTGGCCGAAGGGCTCCAGCTGGAAATGCAGGCCGCGCACGGTGCCGGGCGTTGCGGAGAGAGATTGATTATCCTGCACGAAGCTTACATCGGCGATGTTGTCGCGAAACCAGGCGTCCTTGAATACTTCCGAGAAGTATCCGCGATGATCGCCGAACCGGGTAGGCGTGATTTTTACAACATCAGAAATAGCTAGACGTTCAAACTGCATCGACAATCTCCTGATCGAGCTAGCAATATTCGGACTCATCCGATCATTGCAAGTGCACAATGGCGCTTTACGATGAGGAGGCGACAATTGGCGACTCCGGATATCACGTCCCTTGGATCGGTTGCTCTTGTCTTGATTTTCGCCCCAGCGACTATCGAACATTTCCTTTGTGACGCCTGGATCGATCGTCGTCGCGCCAACGAGCGCCTCAAAGCGAACCCTCCGCATATGGAGCGTCCGGATTTGAAAGCGTATGATAGTTGCTCCCGACGGCCACGCCGCTGGGATCGGCGGATCACGAGCAGAGCGCCCCTATCCAACCGTTCGACCGCCTTCCGAAGCCGTCTTGGGGAAACCCGTGAGGATCGCCGGCCGCTCGGGCAGGCGCCTTCTCCCTGATCGACTTCGCAGCGATGACGAAGCGCTGTTTGCCGGATGACATGCCCGAAAGGAAGCCGCCAAATCACCATCAAAGGGACAATCTTGAAATTTTGGCGAACGATTTGACCGGAGAACTTTTCTCTTCTCCTATTCTTCGAGGTCAATCGAGGACCACGACATATCCAAAATCCTCGGCGGCGTTCTTGCGATCGGCGTGTCGCTGACGGTGGTCGGCGCCGAACATACGCCGCCTCTCGTCCGTTGCGACGTAAAAGGCAATATTTCCCACGATACCGGCGAGAGGATCTTTCATTCCCTGGGACAACAAAGTTACGCCGCAACCCGCATCAACATGCTTGACGGTGAACGCTGGTTTTGTAGCAAGCAAGCGGCGTGCGACGCCGCCTGGCGGAAAGCGCTTCGATAAAAACGCTGGTCAAAAAGCCGCGAACTTGCCTTTAGACGTCATGGATGCTTTTGCCGCAAGGCGTCAAGCGATACTGCGCGAGAATTGACATTTATTGAAATGGTGCCCGGGACCGGAATCGAACCAGTGACACGCGGATTTTCAATCCGCTGCTCTACCAACTGAGCTACCCGGGCAACGCGCTGTTAGGAGGCTTTCGTCTCCGCCGGAGCTTGGTTTTCTCCGGAAGCGAGCGGGGTTATAACACCTAATTTTTTGGGCGCAACCCCTGTGACAGTTTTTTTTCGGTTTTTCGTAAGTGCTTTTAAAAACTGGTATTTTCAGCCTTCGTCGCTGCGGGGGAGCCGGTAGTCGTCCTCCGCTTTGGACTCGTCCTCCGCCACCGGGATCGCATACGAACCTGAAAGCCAACGCGACAGATCGAGATTGCGGCAACGCTCCGAGCAAAACGGGTAGCAGTCCCGCGTCGAGGGCCTGTTGCATTCCGGACAGGGGCGCGCCTTGCGCAGCGGCGCGACGTTGGAGGCGGTCATGGCGCGCCCTCGCTCCATTTCTCCAGGAATTCGTAGCCTTCGCCGATAAGCAACTGCGTGGTCTCGTAGAGCGGCAGGCCGACGACGCCGGTATAGGAGCCGGCGATCTTCTGGACGAAGCTGCCGGCGAAGCCCTGGATGGCGTAACCGCCCGCTTTGCCGCGCCATTCGCCCGAGTCGATATAAGCCATGATTTCTTGCGAGGTCAGGCGCTTGAAGCGCACCTTGGTCTCGACGACCTTGATGCGCGCCTGGCCGGCCGGCGTGATAAGGCAGAGGCCGGTATAGACCCAGTGACTGCGTCCCGACAGAAGATGCAGCGAGGCCGAGGCCTCTTCGACATAATCGGGCTTGCCGAGAATGCGGCGCCCCACGGCCACCACGGTGTCGGCGGCGAGAATATAGCTGCCGGCCCAGGCCGGGTCGGTGCGCACCGCCTGAAATGCGGCTTCCGCCTTCTCGTGGCAAAGCCGGCGCGCCAGCGAGCGTGGATGCTCGGCGCGTTTGGGGGTTTCGTCGAGATCCATGGGTAAGAGGCGATCGGGCGTTATGCCCGCCTGCGCCAGAAGATCGAGGCGACGCGGCGAGCCGGACGCCAATATCAGCCGCTGATTGAGCATGACAGGCGTCTCCCCTGGCGGCCGGGCTTACTTGAAGCGATAGGTGATGCGGCCCTTGGTGAGGTCGTAAGGCGTCATTTCCACCAGGACCTTGTCGCCGGCCAGAACGCGGATGCGGTTCTTGCGCATGCGGCCCGCAGTGTGGGCGATGATCTCATGCTCGTTTTCCAACTTCACGCGGAAAGTGGCGTTGGGGAGCAATTCGGTCACGACGCCCGGAAATTCCAGTACTTCTTCTTTCGCCATATTTGGGTGTGTTCCTAGATGGTTTGGCGGGCGGCAGAGAGCTCGCCCCCTTTGAATTGGCGCGGAACCTACACAAAAGCTTGGGCTTTGTGAACAGGCCGGGCGGCGGTTTTTAGGCCGAAAACGCCTGCGAAGCAAGAAGGCTCAAGGCTTTTACTCCGATGCCGGACTTTTGACTGCGAGCCTGTCGCGGATCAGGCGCGTCAGATGATCCCGCACCTCGCGATAGGCGGCGAGGATCTGCTCACGCGACCCCGTCGTCGCGGTCGGATCGGGCGTGGGCCAGTAGATCACATCAGCCGCCCAAGAGCGAGTGAAGTCGAGTGCGGCGTGATGAGCTTCCGGCGCGAGCGTCACGATCAGATCGAAGTAATCGTCTTCGAGGTCGTCGAGCAGATGCGGCTGGCGCCGACCCAAGGACAGGCCGACCTCGTCGAGCACGATGTCCACGAAGGGATCGCGATCGCCGCGGCGGACGCCGGCGGAGGCGACATAGACCTGCGGCAGATGGTGACGGGCGATCGCCTCGGCCATCGGCGAGCGGATGGAGTTCATGCCGCACATGAACAGCACGGCGCCCGGTTGTCTCGATGGCGCGGCAGTGTGGCTCTGCATCCCGATCAGCCCCGCCAGTAGAGGACGCAGACCAAAGTGAACAGACGACGGGCCGTATCGAAGTCGATCGCGACCTTGCCCTTCAGCCGGTCTTCCAACGTCTGCGAGCCCTCGTTGTGGATGCCGCGCCGGCCCATGTCGATGGCCTCGATCTGGCTCGGCGAAGCCGATCGGATCGCCTGGTAATAGCTTTCGCAGATCATGAAATAGTCTTTGATGATCCGCTTGAGCGGCGTCAGCGACAGGATATGCGTCGCCACCGCCTCGCCGCCCTCTGTGGCGATCGCCAACACCAGCTTGTGATCGATGAGGGAAAGCTTGAGCCTGTAGGGACCGCCGGCGTGGCCCTCGGGCCGGAAGCTGTTTTCTTCCAGCAGGTCGAAAATGGCGACGGCGCGTTCATGTTCGACATCGGGGGTCGACCGCCCGATTGATTCATCGAGCGTTACATCCGACAGTCGAAACGCCCTCGCTCCCGCCATGATCACGCCTCGGGATTGAGCCGGATGGCGACGGAGCGCGCATGGGCGTCTAGCCCCTCGCATTCGGCCAGCGCAATCGCCGCCGGCCCGAGCGCGCGAAGCGGATCGGCCGTCAGTTTGAGGATCGACGATCGCTTCATATAATCGAGCACCGACAGGCCGGACGAGAAGCGGGCCGAGCGCGCCGTCGGCAGCACATGGTTGGACCCGCCGACATAATCGCCGATCACTTCGGGCGTGTGACGTCCGAGGAAGAAGGCGCCGGCGTTGCGGATGCGGTTCATCAGCGACTCGGGGTCGGCTGTAGCGATTTCGAGATGTTCGGCGGCGATGCGATCGGCGATCTTCACCGAGGCGTCGAGATGCGGCACGAGAATCACGGCGCCGAAATCGCGCCAGGAGGCTTCCGCCGTCTCCGCGCGACTCAGGCGCTTCAACTGACGTTCGACCGCCGCCATCACGGCGCGGCCGAACTCGGCGTCGTCGGTCACCAGAATGGATTGCGCGCCGGTGTCGTGTTCCGCCTGGGCGAGAAGATCGGCGGCAATCCAGTCGGGATCATTGTCCCTGTCGGCGATGACGAGCACTTCGGAGGGGCCGGCGATCATGTCGATGCCGATGGTTCCGAACACCTGCCGCTTGGCGGCGGCGACATAGGCGTTGCCGGGGCCGGTGACCTTGGCGACGGGCGCGATTGTGGCGGTGCCGTAAGCGAGCGCGGCAATGGCCTGGGCGCCGCCGATCCGGTAGATCTCGTCGACGCCGGCGATCCTGGCCGCGGCAAGCACCGCCGCATTGATCTCCCCGCGCATGGCGGGCACGACCATCACCAGGCGCGGCACGCCGGCGACCTTGGCCGGAATGGCGTTCATCAGCACCGAGCTCGGATAGCTGGCGCTGCCGCCGGGCACATAGAGGCCGACGGCCTCGATGGCGGTCCAGCGCGAACCGAGGGTGACGCCGAGCGCGTCCTCATACACATCGTCCTTGGGCAACTGGCGGCGGTGATGCTTTTCGATGCGTTCGGCTGCGAGATGCAGGGCGTCTCGAACCTTCGGTTCGATGGCAGTATAGGCGGCGTCGAGTTCGTGCGCCTCGACGCGCATGGAGACCTGGGTGAAATCGAGTTGGTCGAAGCGTCGAGAATAATCAGCGAGCGCATCGTCACCACGGGCGACGACATCGGCGATGATCGCCTTGACGGTCGCATTCACATCCTCGGAGACTTCCCGTTTCGTGGTCAGGAAGGCGGCGAACCGCGTCTCGAAATCCTGATCGCTGCTGTCCAGCCAAATCGCCAATGCAATGCCCTCTTCACCCCATGCCCGGGCCGGTGAGCCCGCGCCTCACGCCGCCCCGGGATGCCGGGGCTTCATGGCGGTTTCCCATGCCCCGCCGGTATCCGCAAGCTGGGCTTCTATGCAGTCCACATGTAGCAGGATCGAACCGCCTCCGGAAAGCACCAGTTCGACCGAACCGTCCGGCCCCTCGCCTTCCTTGTCGAAGAGAATGGCCAGAAGCGACAGCACCGTGTCGGACGCCTTGCGGTCGAAGCCGATCGATCGGACCGATTTGACCTGCTTGAAACAGAGCGCGGCGCGTCTGCGCTCGAAGCCCTTCTCGCCGCGGTCGCCGGCCTCCCAGGCGAAGCGGTTGGCCGCCAGCATGAAATGGCCGGCGCGCGGCTTGAAATCGATGTCGCCGACCTTGAAGACGGCGTCCTGCATCTGCGCCGAGATCACGGTCAGGTCTTCTTCGTCGAGGGCGAGCAGTTTCAATGTCATGATGTCTGTCCAGTATTGTGGCCCGCATCCTGCGGCGGGCCTCTCTTACTGCCTCAGATAAGAGCGACCCGCCCGCTCCGCAACCGGCGGATCAATCGCTGATGCGCTCCACCAGCGCGCCGCAGCGCGTGAGCTTCTCTTCCAGCCGTTCGAAGCCGCGATCGAGGTGGTAGACGCGCGACACCATGGTCTCGCCTTCAGCCGCCAGGCCGGCGATGACCAGCGACACGGAGGCGCGAAGGTCGGTCGCCATGACGGGCGCGCCCTTGAGACGCTCGACGCCTTCGATGCGGGCCGTCTGGCCGTTGAGGGTGATCTTGGCGCCGAGACGGGCCAGTTCCTGCACATGCATGAAGCGATTTTCGAAAATCGTCTCGGTGATGTGCGCCGCGCCGTTTGCGCGGGTCATCAGGCCCATGAACTGCGCCTGAAGATCCGTCGGGAAGCCCGGATAAGGGTCGGTGACAATGTCGACCGGCTTGATGCCGCCGCCATTGCGCACGACGCGAATGCCGCGCTCGGTGGCGGTGATTTCGGCGCCGGCGCGGCGGATCGCCTCGAGCGCGGTGTCGAGATAGGCCGGATTGGTGTCGACGATCTCGACGTCGCCGCCGGCCATGGCGACGGCCATGGCGTAGGTGCCTGTTTCGATGCGATCCGGCATGACTCGGTGCCGCGCGCCCGAAAGGGCGGAGACGCCTTCGATGGTGATGGTGGAGGTGCCGGCGCCCGAAATCTTGGCGCCCATGGCGTTCAGGCAATTGGCGAGGTCGACGATTTCGGGCTCGCGGGCAGCGTTGCCGATCACGGTTACGCCGCGCGCCAGGCTTGCCGCCATCAGCATCACATGCGTGGCGCCGACGGACACTTTCGGGAAGGTGTAGCGCGCGCCGATGAGGCCGCCCTTGGGCGCGGTCGCATTGACATAGCCGCTGTCGATCTCGATCTCGGCGCCGAGCGCCCGCAGGCCCTCGATGAACAAGTCCACGGGGCGGGTGCCGATCGCGCAGCCGCCGGGCAGCGACACGCGCGCCTTGCCTTCGCGCGCCAAAAGCGGGCCGATCACCCAGAAGCTCGCGCGCATCTTGGAGACGAGTTCATAAGGCGCAATGACATCGGCCACGGTGCGGCAGGTAAAATGCACCGTGCGCGCATAGGACCCATCCTGATGCTCGCGGCGGCCATTCACCGAAATGTCGACGCCGTGATTGCCGAGAATGCGGATCAACTGCTCGACATCGGCGAGATGCGGCACATTTTCCAAAGTCAGCGTGTCGCTGGTCATCAGAGACGCGATCATCAGCGGCAGGGCCGCATTCTTTGCTCCCGAAATCGGAATGACGCCATTGAGCGGCCGGCCGCCGACGATCCTGATGCGATCCATGAAATCCTATCCCCTGCGGAGCCGCCTGTTGCGCGCCCGCTAAAAAACCTAGGCCCCTTTAGCGGATTGATCCTAGACATTCAAGGAACGCCGCCAAGGGCGGTTAATCGCGCAAATGGGGGAAAAGTGAGGCGAAGCGTTTGCGTCGCCGGCGCCGGCAAATGGTCAGCCTGTTTCGTCGTCAGTCCCTGGCATCAACGCGCCCGGGCGGGCGTCTTCGGCCCCTTGGCGGCGTGCGCGCGCCTGCAGCTTGCGCTTGGCGAGGTTGGCGCGCAACTCGGCCTTGAGCCTGTCTTCACGCTTCTGCCGCGGCGCGGCCGGCTGGCGGCGCTTTTCCATGTGATCGTCTTCATTCTGCATGGTGAAGATGTAACGCGGAAAGGCCTGTTCGCCAAGCTTCCGAGAGCAGGCGGCCAAAAAACTTTCGCAAAATGGAAATCGGCGCTTGCATGCCCCCTGAGTCTATGGCAATAGCCCGCCTACCGGACGACGAACGCGCCGCTTCGGTTCAAACGCTGAAACATCAAGCGTTTTCATGGTCATGCTGCCGTAGCTCAGTGGTAGAGCACACCCTTGGTAAGGGTGAGGTCGGTGGTTCAATCCCACTCGGCAGCACCATTTTTTCAGGCGACATATCAGGTTGATTTGATATCCGGGCGAGGATCGCTGGTCCTCAGGCGAATAAGCGTTCCCGTTCAGCGCCTTGGATCGGTCAGACTGTCGTCGCACGCCGCGCCGACCCAATTCCGATATTTGCAGATCCGAAGAATGGCGCAGTCAAGACTGCTCCGTGCTGTTCGACGATCGACAATGCGTCGCCGCAAACGCAAAAAAGGGGGCCGAAGCCCCCTTTCCGCAATCCGGATTGGATTAGAACGTGCGCTCGAAGCGGAGCATGCCGTTCCACTGGTCGTTGTCGACCACCTTGTTGTCCCACTTCGTGTAGGTCACTTCCGGCATGATCAGGAGACCGGAAACCGGGTTCCACTTGAGGTTGGCGGCGGCAGCGAACGTGTCGTTGTCGGTGCCGGCAACCTGGAGGTTTGCAGCGAGGTTGTCGGCGGCCTTGTAGCCAACGCCAGCCCATGCAGCCCAGTCGCCCCAACCAACATACTGGTCGCCAGGAGCGTAGGCATTGACGCCGCCCGAGTTCCAGGCGCCCATCACGAAGGCCGAAACGGCGCCGAAGTTGCCGTCCAAGCGAGCCTTGACAGCGCCTTCTTCAGCACGCTCGTCATAGCCGCCGACGACGGTCACGCCGAAGGAGCCCATGGTGTAGCCAGCGCCAGCGACGAAATTCGGGACGTAGTCCTTGCCGTTGACGACGCGGCCAGCGCCGTTCAGCGTATCGTCGGCTTCAACAGCCACGACAGCCTTGAAGCCAGCGCCGGAGTCGTAGGTGTAGTTGATCTGGTTGACTTCGAAACCGCCGTAGGAGATCACGTCGTCGTTGATGATGTCGCCGGCGTAGTTGGTGAACGAGCTGTACACCGAGTCAGCGAGACCGACCTGGAAGCCGGCGAGCGAGATGTTCGCCGCGATCAGCTTGGTGGTGGTGTGCTGGCCATCGTTGTAGGTGCCGTCGAAATCGAAGCGGCCGATGAACTGGGTCTTCAGAGCGCCGTATTCGGTGTCCGAAGCGGAGTCCATGTAGATTTCGCCGCGGGTGCGGGTGTTGTAACCTTCCTGGCTCTTCACAGAGTAGGAGTCAGCAGCCTGAACGTCGAAGCGAACGCGACCGCCGACCTTGAGGCAGGTTTCGGTGCCCGGGATGTAGAAATAGCCGGTGCCGAACGCGTCGCAAACCTTGACATATTCCATGGGTTCCGGCTCGGCGGCAACCACGGCGTCGGCAGCCTGAGCGCCGGAAACAACCGCCAGAGCAGCTGCGGAGCCGAGAAGAAGGCTCTTGATGTTCATGAGTGTGAACTCCAGTTCGTTGTTATCTTTAGGTCAGGGCCACTATCGCGGAAAACCACGCCCAACCGCCCCTTTTTCGAAGAAGCGAGGTGTCTTGCCCCTTCGAGAAAAACCTTACCCGGCGATCGCGAATGACAAAATATGAAAGTGAGAAATTGCTGGGCCTGCTAAGCTTCGCTCCGCAAAGCCGTGGCGAATGCGCCACTTCTTTAATCGGATCAGATCAAACCGGTTGATCGAGTCTGATCGAAAGATGCAAGAAACCAAGAAAATGACTTCAAATGCAGTGAAGGGGGCCTCGCGGCCCCCTTCGAATCTCATCGATGAGATCAGAACGTGCGCTGGAAGCGGATCATGCCGTTCCACTGATCGCCGTCGGCCTTTTCGTTGTCGAACGACGTGTAGGTGACTTCCGGCTGGATCAGGAGACCAGCAACCGGGTTCCACTTGACGTTGGCGGCGATCGCCAGCGTGTCCTTGTCGGTGCCGGCGACCTGAGCGTTGAGCTTGACGTCGTCGGAGACCTTGTAGCCGACGCCGGCCCAAGCAGCCCAGTCACCCCAGGCGGCACCCGAACCATCGCCCGGCGCGAAGTTGTTGACGTTCTTGCCCGAAGAAGACCAGGCGCCCATCACGAAGGCGGAGAAAGCGCCGAATTCGCCGTCGACGCGACCCTTGACCGCGCCTTCGTCACGACGCTCGTCGTAGCCGCCGACCACGGACACGCCGAAAGCGTCGGTGCTGTAGGCGAGGCCTGCGACCAGGTTCGGGATGTAGTCTTCGCCGTTGACGACCTTGGTTTCGGCGTCGTTGAGCGTATCGTCGGCTTCCACGGCGATCGCGGCCTTGAAGCCGGCGCCCGAGTCGTAGGTGTAGTTGATCTGGTTGACTTCGAACTGGCCGTAGGAGACCACGTCGTCGTTGATGATGTCGCCGGCATAGCCCGTGAAGGAGCTGAACAGCGTGTCGGCGAGACCGATCTGGAAGCCGGCGAGCGAGATGTTCGCCTGGATCAGCTTGGTGGTCGTGTGCGCGCCGTCATTATAGGTGTTGTCGAAGTCGAAGCGGCCGACGAACTTGGTCTTCAGAGCGCCGTATTCGGTGTCGGAAGCCGAGTCCATGTAGATTTCGCCGCGCGAACGCGAGTTCCAGCCCTTGTCGCTGTCGAGCTTGTAGGAATTGGCGGCCTTGAGGTCGAAGCGGACGCGGCCGCCGATCTTGAGGCAGGTCTCGGTGCCGGGGATATAGAAGTAGCCCGTGCCGTAGGCGTCGCAGACCTTGACATATTCCATGGGTTCCGGCTCGGCGGCGACGACAGCGTCGGCGGCCTGAGCGCCAGAAACGACCGCGAGAGCGGCGGCGGAGCCGAGGAGAAGGCTCTTGATAGACATGTTGACCTCCAGTCAAACTTTTCAATTTCGGCCAGGCCGCCTAAAGGCATTCCCCTGAGACCTGGCCACCCCGATGTAAAGAGAACGGCTTCCCGTCCTCTCGGGGCATGTCTTACCCAGCTTTTCGGAAGGCAAAATATCACAAATCTCAACTTGGTTTTTTGTGACAGGAGTTGCCGAGACCGCTGTGGCGCGGATGCAACAATCCTTGAAGCCGATCAGGATTTTCTCTAACAATATGAAAGATATATGACAGTTCCGTGACGAGAATGAGCGGCCTTGCCGCTTCCCCGGCCGCCCGAACCAGTCTTCGAATCTTATTTTTCGATATGTTCAATTATTGCTTATATATGCCCTTCTATCTCATTGTCGCGGCCTGGTCGCCCCACATCCCTCTTTCATTCATCACTCGTTCTTCCTTGGGTGATGTCGAAGCCGGCGTCGAAAAAATATCGACCGCTAAGCTTCTAGATCAGAGGAGCGATATGCGTAGGAACAGGCGCGCCGGCCGAACGTTTCACCCTCGGTTGCTCACCCAAGGAGGCATGAACCATTGTCCCACTTCGCCTTTGGTCCCATCATTCACGAACAGGGCGTCCTCTTCAGGCTCTGGGCGCCGCTTCAGGAAAAGATCGGGCTCCGGATCGACGACGGGCCTCTGCTGCCGATGACCGCGGCGGATGGCGGCTGGCGCATTCTGGATGTGAAGGATGCGGGGGCCGGAACACGGTATCGATTTGTGCTCGAGGACGGCCTGGAGATACCGGACCCTGCATCGCGTCATCAGCCCGACGGGCTGAAGGGCCCGAGCGAAGTCGTCGACCCCTCGCACTACCTTTGGCGTACGCCGGATTGGCGCGGTCGGCCATGGGAGGACAGTGTCGTCTACGAGTTGCATGTCGGCGCGTTCACGCCGGAGGGCACGTTCAAGTCGGCGGCGGCGAAATTGCCTTATCTCGCCGATCTCGGCGTCACCGTCATTCAGCTGATGCCGCTCGCCGAATTCCCAGGTCGCTGGGGATGGGGTTATGACGGCGTGCTGCATTACGCCCCCTATTCCGGATACGGCGCGCCGGACGATCTCAAGGCCTTCGTCGACGAAGCCCATCGCCACGGGCTCTCCGTCATGCTCGATGTCGTCTACAACCATTTCGGACCGGACGGCAATTATATGGGTCTCTACGCGCCGCTGTTCACCGAGCGACATCACACTCCATGGGGAGCCGGCATCAATTACGACGACACCGATTCCAAACTGGTGCGCGATTATGTGATCCAGAACGCGATATATTGGATCGATGAATTCCGCATGGACGGGCTGAGGCTGGACGCGGTCCACGCAATCGACGACACCAGCGACGAGCATCTTCTTGCCGAACTGGCGCGTCGCGTGCGCGCAGCCGCGGGCGACAGGATCGTCCACCTCGTCGTCGAAAACGAGCATAACGATCCCACCCTTCTCGAACGGGACGCCACCGGGATGCCGCTCGCCTACACCGCGCAATGGAATGACGACATCCATCACGCCCTGCATGTCGCGGCGACGGGCGAGACGGTCGGCTATTACGCCGATTATCAGGCGCTGCCCCAGGATCTCGGTCGGGCGCTTACCGAGGGCTTCATCTATCAGGGGCAGGAGATGCCCTACCGAGGTTCGACGAGAGGCGGCGCGAGTGCGCATCTGCCCGCGCAGGCTTTCATCGCCTTCATTCAGAACCACGACCAGATCGGCAATCGCGCCTTCGGCGACCGTTTGGTCGATTTCGCGGAAGACAATGCCCTCAGCGCCATTTCCGCAATCTATCTTCTGTCGCCCCAGATCCCGATGTTGTTCATGGGCGAAGAATGGGCGTCCGCCCGCCCGTTTCCCTATTTCTGCGATTTCGATGACGATCTGAACCAGAAGGTGCGCGAAGGTCGCGGCAAGGAGATGTCGCGGCTGCCGGGATTCGAGCCTGAACATGCCGACAAGATCCCCGACCCCACATCGGAAGAGACGTTTCTGTCGGCAAAGGTGGATTGGGAGGAATGCGCGGACGACCTCGCCGGAAACTCCCTGGACTTCTACAAAACTCTGTTGGCGATCCGGCGAGAAAAAGTGATCCCTCTTCTCAAGCAGACTCTCCAGACGGCGAGCTATCAGACCGAGGCGACACGGCTCGACGTCTCGTGGCGTTATGACAACGCCGTTCTAAGCTTGAGCGTCAATCTCGGCGCCGACGCCGTGCCGGCGCGCGAAGAAACAAGGGGCGACATCCTCTGGCGAAGCCATCGAGACACCGACGGATTGCGGGCACCTTGGTCGGTCATCTGGACGATCGAGGCCGCTTGAATCTTACTCGGTGCTGGCGGTCGGCTCCGGATCGATGGCGGGGTCGCCGCCGATGAGGCTGGAAAGGCCGTAGATGACGCCCGCCCAGACGAGCAGCGACAGGTTAACCGCCAGGATCAGATAGCCCATCCGTCGCGTCATTCGTTCTGCACCTGTCTCCGTCCTCATCGTCCCAGCCACCGAGCGGCTCTTCTGCGGAACATTCCGGGCGGCGAAAGGTTCAAGGTAGGCAGGAATTACAGGAGCGAAAAGATGTCCGACACCCGCCGCCCCGAGCCTCCCTATCCCAAGCAGGAACAGGCCCCGCCCGGCGTGACGCCGAAGATGGATCCGCCGCCGGATCATGGTGAACACAGTTATCGCGGAAATGGGCGACTTGAAGGCAAGATCGCACTGATCACCGGCGGAGATTCTGGAATCGGCCGTGCGATCGCCATCGCCTTCGCTCGCGAGGGCGCCGACGTGGCGATTTCCTATCTTCAGGAGCATCGAGATGCGGAAGACACTGCGCGCCTGATCGAGGAAGCGGGACGCAAGGCGCTGACCATTCCCGGCGATGTGTCGAAGGAAGACCATTGCGCCGGCGTGGTCGCAAAGGTGGTCGAGGAACTGGGCGGGATCGACATTCTGGTCAACAACGCCGCCTTCCAGCGCACCTATGCCGATATCGCCGATATTACGGCGGAGGAGTGGGACACGACGTTCCGCACCAACATCTACGCGCCGTTCTTTCTTTCAAAAGCCGCGATCCCGCACATGAAGCCGGGTTCGTCGATCATCAACACGACGTCGATCCAATCCAAACAACCATCGCCACAGCTGCTGGCCTATGCGTCCACGAAGGGCGCCATCCTCAATTTCACCGCCGGCCTGTCCGCCATGGTGGCCGACAGGGGCATTCGTGTCAATGCGGTGGCGCCGGGGCCCATCTGGACGCCTCTCATTCCCTCGACCATGCCGCAGGAAAAGGTCGAGAATTTCGGCAAGCAGACGGCGCTGGGTCGGGCAGGCCAACCGGCGGAACTCGCCGGCGCCTATGTGCTGCTCGCCTCCGATCTGGGCAGCTACATGACCGGCGCCGTCATTCCCGTCACCGGCGGCGAAATGATGATCTGACGTCCACCCCGACAGTTTGGACTTGCCATGACACACGCGACTTCCATATCCGCTTCCCGTGAGGCGGCGGCTCCGCCGCGAATCTATTTCGTCCATCCCCTGGCGTTGAGCGGACTCGACGAGTGGCGGGGCGTATTCGCCCATGCCCGGGCGCTCGGCTTCGACACGGTGCTGACTGCGCCGATCTTTACGCGCCCCGATGGCGGCAGCGTGTTCGTGTCTGCCGATTTCGGCCGTGTGGATCCTGCGCTCAGGCTCGGCGACGACGCCGATGCGGCGCTGAAGCATCTTTCGGAGGCGGCGGCGGAAGAAGGCGTGCGGCTGATGATCGACATCGCCGTCGACGTGGAGCCGGACCCGCGCGGACCAAGACCCTTCGACCCCAGGCTCGGTCCAATGCGACGCGGCGGACACGAGGCGGCGCTCGACGAAAGTGAAGCGGCGGCGCAGTGGAGCAAACGATTGGCTCGCTTCGTCGAGGCCGGTATTTCCGGTTTTCGCTGCATGGGTCTAGGCCGGTCGAGCGCGCTGTTCTGGCGAGAGGTCATCGATCGTGTCCGCGCCAGTCGCGACGACGCCCTGTTCCTAGCCTGGACGCCCGGAACGGATTTCGAGATCCGCCGCAATCTTCGGCAGACCGGTTTCGACGGGTGTTTTTCGTCTTTCGCCTGGTGGGATCTCGAGTCGCCCTGGTTCGCCGAGGAGTACGAACTTCAACGCGCCCTGGGCTGGCAGATCGCATTTCCGGAAGCGCCTTATGGAAGACGCCTCGCGCATGGCGCTGAAAGCCGTGAAATCCTGGAGCGATCGGCGCTGCGCGCGCTACGGCTCGCAGACCAGATCGGCGATGGGCTGATGATCCCTATGGGGTTCGAATATGGCGCGACACGACCGCTCGACCCCTTGAGCGGCGTCGGCGCCGACCTAACGAGCGCAGAACGCTCCGCCTGCTTCAATCTAACGGCCGATCTGCGCGGCTTGAATCATACGGCCAAACAATCCCTCGGCAAATCAAAAGGTCCGCTGCAGTTTCTCGCCGCGTCGGGAACCCCGTGCCTGACGCTGCTCAGAACCGACGGCCCGAGCTTTTCCGCCTCGGACATGTTGACGGCGATCGTGGTCAATCGCGATCTCCGGCGCGGCGTTTCCGCGCCGTTCCATGCGCTGCGCGAAGCTTCGTCCGGATTTCTTCCGCTGAAGTCCGGCGGCGGTGACGGCCCGGCGCTGAATGCGCTTGCGCGGCTTCGGCCCGGCGACCTCCGCATCTATGTCGGACAGCGCGGTCAGCCGATCCGTGACGCGGTTGCCGCGAAGGGCGCGCTCGCGGCGGGCGACGATCCGCGACTGGCGATCGAGGCGGTGACGCCGAGCGTTGACGGCGGTCGTTTTCCGGTAAAGCGCATCGTCGGTTCGCTCGTCCATGTCGAGGCGGACATTTTCGGCGATGGTCACGATCCGTTGTCCGCCGCGCTGCTTTGGCGCGCCGCGGATGATGCGGAGTGGCGGGAGACGCCGATGACGCTCGTGGTCAATGATCGCTGGACTGCTGAATTCACCCCGCAACGCCTGGGCCGGCACGAATTCATGATTGAGGCCTGGCGCAATCCCTTCGCGATCTATCGTTACGAACTTCAGAAGAAGCACGAGGCGCGATTGGATCTCACTCTCGAGCTGCAGGAAGGCGCCACATTGATCCGCAAGGCGGAGGAACAGGCGGAGGATCCGCTGAAATCCCGCCTGCGCGCCTTCATAGAGCGCCTCGCTCAGGCCGAGAGCGGCGAACGTGTATCGCTCCTGCTGTCGGACAATGCGTTCAAGCTGATGGCGGAGGCGGATGCCCGCCCCTTCCGGACTCGGTCGGCCGTCATTCCGCTCGACGCCGAGCGTCGCGAGGCGGCTTTTGCAAGCTGGTACCAGATCTTTCCGCGATCGCAGAGCGGCGATCCGCATCGGCACGGCACATTCGACGATGTGATCAAACGCCTGCCCGCCATCCGCGACATGGGTTTCGATGTCCTCTATTTCCCGCCGATCCATCCGATCGGCGCGACCAACCGCAAGGGCCGCAACAATTCGCTGTCCGCAGGCCCAGACGATCCCGGCAGCCCCTACGCCATCGGATCGCTGGATGGAGGTCATGACGCCATCCATCCCGAACTCGGCACGTTCGATGATTTTCGTCGTCTCGTTGCGGCATCGCGGGATCATGGGCTGGAAATCGCGCTCGATCTCGCCATCCAGGCCTCGCCGGACCATCCATGGCTCAAAGAGCATCGCGGCTGGTTCGACTGGCGGCCCGACGGAACCGTGCGTTACGCCGAAAACCCGCCGAAGAAATATGAAGACATCGTCAATGTCGATTTCTATGGCCCAGACGCCGTGCCCTCGCTGTGGACCACGTTGCGCGACATCGTCCAGAAATGGATCGACAACGGCGTCACACTGTTTCGCGTCGACAATCCACACACCAAGCCTTTTCCGTTTTGGGAATGGCTGATCGCCGACATCCGCAATCGCCATCCCGAGGCGGTGTTTCTCTCCGAAGCCTTCACCAAGCCGAAGGTGATGTATCGGCTGGCGAAAATCGGCTTTTCGCAATCCTACACCTATTTCACCTGGCGAAACCTGAAATGGGAGCTGGAAGACTATATGCGCGAATTGACGGAGAAACCGCCGCGCGACTTCTTCCGCCCGCACTTCTTCGTCAACACCCATGACATCAATCCGGATTTTCTCCAGAACGCGCCGCGGCCGGCCTATCTGATCCGCGCCGCGCTCGCATCCACGCTCTCCGGGCTCTGGGGCGTCTATAACGGCTTCGAACTCTGCGAGGGCCGCCCCGACGCCAAGCGCAAGGAATATGCCGACAGCGAGAAATACGAAATCCGCGCCTGGGATTACGACCGGCCCGGCAACATCAAACGTGAGATCGCCATGCTCAATCGCATCCGGCGGGAGAACCCGGCGCTGCATTCGCATCTCGGCCTGAGCCTGCTGGCCTCCTCCAACGACAATGTGATGTTTTTCGAAAAAGCCAGAGAAGGCCGCGAAAACGTCCTGCTGATCGCCGTGAGCCTCGATCCGCATGCGGTCCAGGAAGCGGATGTCGAAATACCCCTCTGGAAGTGGAACCTCCCGGACGATGGCGCGCTTTCGATGGAGGACCTGATCGGCGGCCATCGCTTCGCATGGCGCGGAAAATGGCAACGGCTGCGGCTCGACCCGCAAGCTTTGCCCTTCTCGATCTGGCGCGTAAGGTGAGGAGACGCCTATGGACGAACATCTCGATCCGCTCTGGTATAAAGACGCAATCATCTACCAGTTGCACATCAAATCCTTCTGCGACGGCAATGGCGACGGCATCGGCGATTTCGCCGGCCTGAACCAGAAACTCGACCATATCGCATCGCTCGGCGCGACCGCCATCTGGCTCCTGCCATTCTTCCCCTCGCCTCGCCGCGACGATGGCTACGACATCGCCGATTACGGAAATGTCAGTCCCGACTACGGAACGATGGAGGATTTCCGCGCCTTCGTAGACGCTGCGCATCAGCGCGATTTGAAGGTGATCATTGAACTGGTCATCAACCACACATCCGATCAGCATCCCTGGTTCCAGCGGGCGCGACAATCGCCGCCGGGCTCCCCCGAACGCGATTTCTATGTCTGGTCCGACACCGACCAGAAATTCCCGGAAACGCGGATCATTTTTCTCGACACCGAAAAGTCCAACTGGACATGGGACACGCAGGCCGGCGCCTATTACTGGCACCGCTTTTACTCGCATCAGCCGGATCTGAATTTCGACAATCCCCTGGTGATGGAAGAGCTTCTCAGCGTCATGCGCTTCTGGCTGGAGACCGGTATCGATGGTTTCCGCCTCGACGCCATCCCCTATCTCGTCGAGCGAGAGGGAACCAACAACGAGAACCTGCCGGAAACCCATGACATCCTGCGCCGCATTCGCGCTGCGCTCGATTCCACCCATCCCGGCGTGATGCTGCTGGCCGAGGCCAATCAGTGGCCGGAGGACACGCGCGACTATTTCGGCGAAGGCGACGAGTGCCACATGGCGTTCCACTTCCCGCTGATGCCGCGCATGTATATGGCGATCGCCAAGGAGGACCGCTTTCCGATCACCGACATCATGCGCCAGACGCCGGAAATTCCGGACAATTGCCAATGGGCGATCTTTCTGCGCAATCACGACGAGCTGACGCTCGAAATGGTGACCGACGCCGAGCGCGACTATCTCTGGAACATCTACGCCGCCGATCGCCGCGCCCGCATCAATCTCGGCATTCGCCGACGGCTTGCGCCGCTGATGGAACGCGATCGCCGCCGCATCGAGCTGATGAACGCGCTGCTGCTGTCGATGCCGGGAACACCGGTCATCTATTACGGCGACGAGATCGGCATGGGCGACAACATCTATCTCGGCGACCGGGACGGCGTGCGCACGCCGATGCAATGGTCGCCGGACCGCAACGGCGGCTTCTCGCGGGCCGACCCGGCGCGTCTGGTGTTGCCCGTGATCATGGACCCGCTCTACGGCTACGAGTCGCTGAATGTGGAGGCCCAGAGCGTCGATGCGCATTCGCTGCTCAACTGGTCGCGGCGGATGCTGGCCTTGCGGCGCAAGCACAATGCCTTCGGGCGCGGCAAGCTGACCTTTTTGACGCCGCAGAATCGCCGCGTACTGGCTTATCTGCGCGAACATGAAGGCGAGACCATTCTGTGCGTCAACAATCTGTCGCGGCTGCCGCAAGCGGTGGAGCTCGACCTCTCCGCCTTCCAGGGGCGCGTTCCAGTGGAGCTGACGGGGATGTCGCCCTTCCCGCCGATCGGCCAACTGACCTATCTGTTGACGCTGCCGCCCTATGGTTTCTATTGGTTCCAGCTCGCGGCAGAGGCCGAAGGACCGGTGTGGCGGACCGAGCCACCGGAACAATTGCCCGATTTCACCACATTGGTGATGCGCCGCAATTTGGTCGACCTGCTCGATGATCAAAAGAGCATGACGGCTCTGAGCCGCGACATCCTGCCCGCCTATCTCGGCAAACGGCGCTGGTTCGGCTCCAAGGGCGAACGGATGGTGAGCGCCGAAATCGTCGCCGCCAGCGAAATGCCGTTCTCCAACGACCTCGTGCTGGCGGAACTGCGCGTACAGCTGGAAGGTCATGCGGAGACCTATCTTCTGCCGCTGGCGTTGGCCTGGGACGATACGCAGCCGCAGGCGTTGGCCCAGCAATTGGCGCTGGCCCGCGTGCGCCATGTCCGAAGGGTCGGCTTCCTCACCGATGGTTTCGCCGCCGAGGCCCTGGCGCGCGGCGTGGTTCGTGGCTTGTGCGAGCGCTCCGTGCTGTCGAGCAAGACGGGCTCTCTGGAATTTCTCGGCACCGAAGCGCTCGACTGCATGAGTCTCGTCGACGACATGCCGATCCGCTGGCTGTCGGCAGAGCAATCCAACAGTTCTCTGATCCTCGGCGACATGGCGATGATCAAGCTCATCCGGCATATTTTTCCGGGCATCCACCCCGAAGTCGAGATGACCAGGCATCTGACCAAGATCGGCTACGCCAACACGCCGCCGCTTCTCGGCGAGGTCGCGCGCATCGACGCCGAGGGCGAGCGCTACACGTTGATGATCGTCCAAGGCGCCATTCGAAATCAGGGCGACGCCTGGACCTGGATGCTGAACGAACTCCGGCATCGCCTGGAGGACGTGATCGTCAACGCTTCCGGCGAAGAGGAGACCAGTGACGAGGAGCGAGATCCGTTCAGCGGCTTGATCGCCGTGGCCGCCGTCGTCGGCAAGCGGCTGGGCGAGCTGCATGCGGCGTTGGCGCTGCCGAGCGACGACCCGGATTTTGCGCCAACGACGGCGAGCGAAGCCGAGGCGGAAACCTGGCGGAAAACGCTGCAGAAGGAACTCGGCGATTGCCTTGATCTGTTGTCGGATGTCAGGCCGCATCTCGATCCGGCCTGCGCCCAATATATCGATCCGCTGCTGGAACAACGGGATAGGCTGATGGAGGCGGCGTCCGCTCTGTCACGCTCCCTCGTCGGGGCGCTCGAGACGAGAGTGCATGGCGATTTCCATCTCGGCCAGGTGCTCGTCGCCGAAGACGATGTCTACATCATCGACTTCGAAGGCGAACCGGCGCGGGCGCTTTCGGAACGGCGCGCCAAAACCAATCCGCTCCGCGATGTCGCGGGACTTCTGCGCTCGATCAGCTATCTCGCCGCCTCGGCCGGATCGGACCGCGACACGGCGGCGGAAACCAGCGAGGATCACCGGACCAAGCTGACCGAACAGTTTGAACGTGAAGCGGAAACCGCATTCTTCGACCATTACGCCGCTGCGCTCGAAGGCAACGAGGCGCTCGCGCTGTCGCCCGAACGGCGAGCCCGCCTGATCGACCTGTTTCTGCTCGAAAAGGCGGCCTACGAAATCGGCTATGAGGCCCGCAACCGGCCCCAATGGCTTCCCATTCCGCTCAAGGGCTTCTCGGCCATTGCCAACAGACTGATGGAGGCGCATCGATGACAGCGCAGAACTTTCTCGGCGCGATCGATCCGCATGCGATCGCAGCGCTGGTCGACGGCCGTCATGGCGACCCGTTTTCCATTCTCGGCAAACACAAGGTCGGCGAGCAAACCGTGCTGCGGGCTTTGCTGCCCGGTGCGATGCGTGTCGATATCCTCGACGCCGACACCGGCGCGGAAGTGGGTCAGGCGGAGATCGTTCACCCTGGGGGACTTTTCGCCGGACCGATGCAGCCGGTCAATCGCTATGTCATGCGCATTCACTGGCCGGATGCGGTGCAGGAAACCGAAGACCCTTACTCCTTCGGCCTGCTGCTCGGCGAGCTCGACCTGCATCTCCTCAGCCAGGGCACGCATTACGATCTTGGGCGGACGCTCGGCGCGACGGTCACCGATGTGGGCGGCGTGCCCGGCGTGCGATTCGCCGTTTGGGCTCCCAATGCGCAACGCGTTTCCGTGGTCGGCGATTTCAACAGCTGGGACGGACGGCGTCATCCGATGCGGCTGCGGCGCGACGCCGGGATCTGGGAATTGTTCGTGCCGCGCCTCGGTCCGGGCGACCGCTACAAATACGAGATCATCGCCCCCTCGGGCGAAGTCCTGCCGCAAAAGGCCGATCCGATCGCTCGTTCCAGCGAAGCCGCGCCCGCCACGGCCTCGATCGTCGTCTCCAGCACTCCCTTTTCCTGGACTGACGAGGCATGGATGCGCAACAAGCGCGAACATCGCGACCTCAACGCGCCGATGTCGATTTATGAAGTCCATCTCGCATCCTGGCTCAGGGTCGCCGAGGAGGGCAATCGCTCGCTCAACTGGATCGAGCTGGCGCAACGGCTGATCCCCTATGTTCAGGATCTCGGCTTCACGCATATCGAAATGCTGCCGATCATGGAGCATCCCTTCGGCGGCTCCTGGGGTTATCAGCCGCTCGGGCTCTTTTCGCCGACCGGCCGACATGGAACGCCGGAAGATTTCGCCTTCTTCGTCGACCGCTGCCACGAGGCGGGCATCGGCGTTCTGCTCGATTGGGTGCCGGCGCATTTCCCGACCGATGTCTGGGGCCTGGCGCGCTTCGACGGCACCGCGCTCTATGAGCACGAAGATCCGCGCGAAGGCTTTCATCGCGACTGGAACACGCTGATCTACAATCTCGGCCGCAACGAAGTGAAAGGTTTCCTCATCGCCTCGGCGCTGGAATGGCTGGATCGCTTCCATATCGACGGACTGCGCGTCGATGCGGTCGCCTCCATGCTCTACCGCGACTATTCGCGCGACGCCGGCGAATGGATTCCAAACCAATATGGCGGGCGCGAAAATCTCGAAGCCGTTGAATTCTTCAAGCATCTCAACAGCATCATCCGACAGCGCGCGCCGCATGCGATCACGATCGCCGAGGAATCGACCGCCTGGCCGGGGGTGACGGCGCCGGTCGACCAAGGGGGCCTCGGCTTCGATTTCAAGTGGAACATGGGCTGGATGCACGACACGCTCGAATATATGCAGAAGGACCCGATCTATCGCGCCTATCATCAGGGGCAGATGACCTTCGGCATGGTCTATCAGTATACCGAGCATTTCGTGTTGCCGCTGTCGCATGACGAGGTGGTGCATGGCAAAGGCTCGCTCTATGGCAAGATGCCCGGCGACGACTGGCAGAAGCTGGCCAATCTTCGCGCCTATTACGGGTTCATGTGGGCGCATCCCGGCAAGAAACTGATGTTCATGGGCGGCGAACTCGGTCAACGCACCGAGTGGAGCCATGATGGCTCGGTGCATTGGGATCTCCTCGACGAGCGCGGTCACGGCGGCCTTCAGCGCGCCGTTGCCGATCTCAACCGCATTTATGCGCAGGAGCCGGCGCTGCAGTTCGGCGACCTCGACAGTCGCGGCTTCGAATGGGCGGCCACCGACGATGCGAAGAACTCCGTCATCGCCATGCTGCGTTACTCGGAAGATAGAAACGAGGCGGTGCTCGCGGTGTCGAACTTCACGCCAACGCCAAAGTCCGGCTACCGCATCGGCGTTCCCTTCCCAGGCCGTTGGACTGTAGTCTTCAACAGCGACGCGGAAATTTATGGCGGATCGAACCAGGGCGTCGTCGAAGCCTGGGCGGATCAGGAAGCGAGCCATGGGCGCGACTTCTCGATCGTGCTGACGCTTCCGCCGCTGGCGACCGTATATCTGAAGGGATCGCCCGAAAGCTGACGGCGAAGCGGGAACAAAACCGAACGGATTCCGTTGTTTTTCCGCGAGCGCGGAAATGCAAGGGGAGACGCGGTTTTCATGGGCATCAGGACGGCTTCGGAGCCCAGTCTCCGGCACTTCCTAACCGGCCTCGGCCGGGCGGCAGGCGGCGCGATCATTTTTGCACTGCCGATGCTGATGACCATGGAGATGTGGGCGCTGGGCTTTACGCTCGACGTCTGGAAGCTTTGCCTGCTGCTGGTCGCCACGATCCCGCTTCTGCTCGGCCTGTCCTACTATGGCGGCTTCCGGCGTACTTTTTCGTTGAAGGACGATCTCGCGGACGTCTTTGTCGGCATGTTGATCGCCGGACTGATGTCGACCTTCGTGTTGTGGTTGTTCGGCGTCCTGACTCTGGAAACTTCGCTCCGGGAGGCTATCGGCAAGATCGCCGTTCAAGTCGTGCCCGGCGGCATCGGCGCCATGCTGGCGCGCAGCCAGTTCGGCGGGGATTCCGCGACCGACGATCTCCGGCGCGAAAGATCGTCCTATTGGGGCGAGCTCTTCATGATGGCGACGGGCGCGCTCTTCCTCTCGTTCAACGTCGCGCCTACCGAAGAGATTATCCTCATCGCCTTTCAGATGGACGCCTGGCGGGAGGCGGCGCTCGCGCTGGCGTCGCTGCTCCTCATGCACGTCTTCGTCTACGTCTCCAACTTCAAAGGCGGCGATGAGCGCGGCGCAGCCTCGCATCTCTCGATGTTCCTGCGCTTCAGCCTAACGGGCTACGTGCTGTCGCTTCTGATCAGCATGGCGATGTTGTGGATCTTCGGACGCAGCGACGGCTTGAGCTTCTATTCTTTCCTGAGCGCCGCGCTGGTGCTCGGGTTTCCCGCCTCCATCGGCGCGGCGGCGGCGCGCCTCGTGCTCTAGACGAGTTCAAAGGAGATCGACATCATGACGGATAAGTCTGAAGATCAGGAAGACCTGCCCGACGACACGCCTTTCGCGGAATGGTTGCTCGCCGCAATTTCGGCCTTATTGTTCATCGGCGGCTTCGCCTATCTCGTCGCCCATGGGGTTGCCGGCGGCGATGGCCCGGCTGATCTCCGGATCGTGCATATGTTGGCCCAGCAGGATCCGCGTCGGGTGGATTTCACCCTCGTCAACATGGGCCAAAAGACGGCGGCGCAGGTTCAGGTCAAGGGTCAGGTGCTGGAGAAGAACGGCGCGGTGGCGGAGGAGAGCCATGCCGTGATCGATTATGCGCCCGAGGGCTCTAGCGTTCAGGGGAGCTTGGCATTCTACCGCGACATCCGGGGGCTCGAGTTTCGCATCACGACCGAAGGCTTCAACGAACCGTAGAGTGAAACATGCCGCAGCGGGCGCAGCCGATTGCCTCGATACCGAAGGCCGCATCGTGTCTGATGGAACCCTGAGAGACGATTGGCTCCGGAGCACCTGTCGGATTGGAAAGGCGCGGCTAATAGGGATCATCTCGCTACCTCGCCTCCCAGGGCTATACGGAACGCGTCGGGTTCTAACTGCAACGCCATTGGAGGTGAAGGAAAGGAAGGATCGTTCTCCCTCGCGCCGGGCCAGGGGGAGTCCAAACCCGGCCAAGATCCGCAATCTACGCGCGGGAGAACGATCAGCAAGCAGGAAGCTCGGGGGGAACAAGGGGGGCAGTCCACTTCCTGCGGGGGCTCAACGAGATCGAACAGGAAAGGTTCCCCGGCGCCGCGAGAATATGGCGATTAATCCAGTTTATTTTTTAATCATTGTCCCGCCGCGCGCCTTGGCGCATCCTGCTCGACCTGGCTCGGGATATCGTCGACCGGACCGAACAGGTATTCATCGTCGTCTTGCACTCTCGATTCGTCTTCGGCCTCCGACTGCGTCACGAGTTCGGCCTGGGACGGATCATCCGCCTGCACCGCAATCGCCTGATCGACGTCTTCATCGACCTCTGGGTCGTCGGCGGGGTCAGGATCTACAGCGTTTTGCATCTTCAACTGCGCCACCACGCCGTCGATCGCGCCGAGGGCCTCGTCCGTGCTCCATCCGGCGGCGTTGGCATTGGCGATCATTGTCTGGATCGCGCGATCGAACGCCCCGGTCAGCGCCCTCATGCGCCTTTCATTCAAGTCTTTGGTCATTTGCCTCTCCTTTTGCCACATCAACTCCGTAGGATTTTCGAAGTTCCGGAGGAGGCGATCTGGCGGGAACCGAAGAGGAGGCAAAGCGGTTTTACCTATGGAAAGACCGCGCCGACGACGGTCTCGATGAGAAAGAGGAAATCCTATGGCGAGCAAAGACGATTTTCGAAACGACCGAAATCGCGAACGGACCTATCGAGACCGTGAGCGCTTCGACGTCGACCCGTTCTACGGGGCCCGTGGCTATCCCGATTGGGATCGCACCGGCTCCTTCCGTGAACGCGAGCGCGAGGATGTGAATTTCGCTGACGATTGGCGCCAGAAATCTCCCGGCTTCGGCCGCAACGACGCAGGCTACGCGCAACCCGAATATCGCTATCGGGAACGGGATAGAGACGATAACGGCCGCCGCTATGGCGATCGCGAGGAAAAGCGCGATTTCATCGATCGCGCTTCGGACGAGGTCGCCTCATGGTTCGGCGATGAAAACGCCGAACGTCGTCGCGAACAGGACAAGCATCGCGGCAAGGGCCCCAAAGGCTATATACGCCGCGACGAGCGCATCCTGGAAGACGTCAACGACCGTCTGATGCAGGATCCCTACCTCGATGCGTCCGAGATCGAGGTGATGGTCGCTCAGGCTGAGGTGACGCTGACCGGCACTGTGGAAAGCCGCCAGGACAAGCGCCGGGCCGAAGATCTCGCCGATTCCGTCTCCGGCGTCGCGCATGTCCAGAACAACATCCGTGTCAAAACGGGAACAATCGCCAATATCGTGAGTTGAGGCGTTTGTTCGGCGGGCTCAACGAGCCCGCCTCCCAGGAGCGAGACATGCCCGCAAGATCGAAAGCCCAGCAGAAGGCAGCCGGTGCCGCCCTCGCCGCCAAAAGGGGCGACGCGCGTGAAAGCCAACTGCGCGGGGCCTCGAAGAGTATGGCGGCCTCCATGTCCGTGAAAGAGCTTGAAGATCTGGCGTCCACCCCACGGAAGGGGAAGCCGGAACATGTGTCCAAAGATTGACCCGCGACAAGTTGTGCGTAACGTCGGGAAGGAAACATTATGACTGGCCTGTATCCCCAAATCATCTGGGACGTCATCGATCGCAGCATCACCATCATCGATGGCGATCGCGTCGTCGACCTGCGCGAGCGTTTTCGGAACCGAGAAGACGGCATTCGCGCGGCAGAGACCTATTGCCGCCGTCACATGCGGCGTGAGGCCGACGCAATCCGTGTCGCCGGCTGAACCGACAGCATTTCGCGATTTTCGGGAAAGTAGAAACGCGCCGCGACCCAAGCGAAAGTTTTGAGCCGGGCGCGACAGACGATCCCGCGATCATAGGCGCGGATCAGCAGCGACACAAATTTTTCCTGCCGCTCCCTGCATGCCGGATACCATTGCTCCGTCTCCAACTCTCGGATGACGCTGCGCAAGAAGGAAACTTCCGAGCCGGCAAAAACGCCTGGGCTATGGATCTGGGTGTGTAGCGACATTCATCGTCCTCCCACACCGCATCAGGCGAAACATGCTACAGCGGCGCTTCGTATTTGTGGCTCATTTATGTCGCAAATGAAATAGCAAATATTAGCCCCCTGCATTTTGAGGGTTTTCTCCATTCCAACTTCCTCGCGCGCGAGGAAGAACACTGGACGCAGGACTATGACTTCCTGGACGATCCGGGCTCTGCCATCTTGCGATGGGCGCTCGCCAGCACGCCCGACGGCGTGACGTTGGCGATCGCCGCCTGCAACTTGTTCTTGACGCCGCTGACAATATCGCCCTCGCCATTCATCATGGCGCGGAAACCGGTCTCCGCCACGTCGGCGGGGTCGTCTTTCTCGGATTGGCCGATATTCGTGTCCAGCAATCCCGCACGCTCGAAGAACCGCGTTTCGGTGGCTCCCGGCATCAGGCAGGTGACGGTGACGCCGGTGTCCTTCAGCTCTTCGCGCAGCGCGAAAGAGAAGCTGTTCAGGAACGCCTTCGACGCATTGTAGACCGCCTGGAAGGATCCGGGCATGAAGCCGGCAATCGACCCGGTGATCAGGATGCGGCCGTGTCGCTGCGCCCGCATCATGCCGCCGACGGCGTGGAGGAGTTCGAGCGTGCCGGTGACGTTGGTGTCGATCACATGCCTGATATCGACGATGTCCTGATCCAGAAAGGCATGGCCCAGGCCGCAGCCGGCATTGGCCATCAGGAGTTCCGGCTCAGCGCGGTTGGCGGCGATCTTGTCCACCAGTTGCGCCACGCCGGCCGAGGTCGAGAGATCTGCCATGATGGAGGTGACGGTCGCGCCACTGGCGCGGAGATCTTCGGCTGCGGTGTGAATCGCCTCCTCATCGGCGGCGATCAGCAAGTCATAGCCTTCGCGGCCGGCGACCCGGGCCAGTTCCAGCCCGATGCCGGTGGATGCGCCGGTGACGACAGCGAGTTTACCCATGCTCATAGCCATGTTCGTTCTCCTTATGGCTTGAGGACGACTTTGATGCAGCCATCCTTCTTGTCTCGGAACGTCTTGTAGAGTTCGGGGCCGTCTTCGAGAGAACCGCGATGGGTGATTACGAAGGACGGGTCGATCTCGCCCTCGGCGATACGGCGCATCAATTCCGGCAGATAGCGTTGCACCGGCGTCTGGGCCATGCGGAAGGTCAGGCCGCGATTGATCGCCGAGCCGAACGGGATCTTGTCGAGGAAGCCGCCATAAACGCCGACGATCGACACGGTTCCAAAATTGCGGCAGCAATGAATGGCCTGGCGCAGCACATGCGGCCGGTCGGTGCCCATGAAGGTGGCGACCTTGATGCGGTCGACGACCGAGTCGAAGCTCGCCACCGGCGAGGCTTCCGTGCCGACGGCGTCGATGCAGGCGTCTGCGCCGCGACCGCGGGTCAGTTCCATGATCCGGTCATAGATGTCTTCATCCATGAAATTGAGCGTGACGGCGCCGGCGGCGCGGGCAAGCTCGAGGCGCTCGGCGACGGTGTCGATGGCGATGACGCGCTCCGCGCCGAGCAGGAAGGCCGAGCGGATCGCCATCTGGCCGACAGGACCGCAGCCCCAGATCGCGATCGTGTCGCCCGGCTGGATGTCGCAGAAATCGGCGGCCATATAGCCCGTGGGGAAGATGTCGGAAAGGAACAGGACTTGCTCGTCCGTCAGCCCGTCCGGCACCTTGATCGGTCCGACATCGGCATAGGGCACACGCAGATATTCGGCCTGGCCGCCCGAATAGCCGCCCAGCAGATGAGAATAGCCGAACAGGCCGGCGGGCGAATTGCCCCACATGGTCCGCGCCTTCTCGTGATCGGGATTGGAGCGTTCGCAGGCGGAGAAATAGCCGCGCTTGCAGAAGAAACACTCGCCGCAGGAAATGGTGAACGGCACGACGACGCGATCGCCGACCTTGAGCGTGGTGTTGTCTTTGCCGACCTCGACGACTTCGCCCATGGTCTCGTGGCCGACGATGTCGCCGCTATGCATATCGGGGATCATCCCGTCGAAGATATGCAGGTCGGAGCCGCAGATGGCGCAGGCCGTGACCTTGATGATGGCGTCGCGGCCATGCTGGATTTTCGGGTCGGGCACGCTTTCGCAGCGAATGTCGGATTTCCCATGCCAGGTCAGGGCTTTCATCATCTTCTCCTCGGTTGATGAGCGGCGAAGGCTCAAGGCGGTCCAACCGGGCAATCGTGAAAGCGTTCCCATCGAGATCAGCATCATGCCGATACGAAAAAGCGCGCCGGGGGAACGGCGCGCTTTTGCAGGCTGAGCTGGAAACGGATCAGTGGACGCGGGAGCCCGACTGTTCTTCTTCCTGCATCATCGCCTTGTCGGCGGAGACAGACAGATGAACACGGTTTTCCTGGACTGTCTCGACCAGCGACATTTCGATGAAATGGTGGTGGCCTTCATGTCCGGCGCCGTGGCTGTCAGCCTTGGTGAGCTTGATCCGATCGCCTTCGACGCGGTCGACCGTGCCGACATGCCGGCCGTCTTTGCCGATCACTTCCGCATGTTCTCTGATGTCGTGAATTGCCATGATCGTTCTCCTTGATGGTTCGCATCAGGAAAACGCGGAACGGCTCGTTTAGATCCAATCCGGTCAGATGATGGTGGGACGGCCGCCATTCTTGGGAATGAATTCGAGCGTCAGCCGGATCTCGACGATCGGGCGGCGGATCTCGTCGAACACCTCGACCGCGATCATGTTGAGCGGCTCGCCCGGCAATCCATCCAAAGCCATCTCGGCGAGCGCCTTGCGGCCCTCTTCGACGGCTTGGGAGTCGTTGTCGAACTCGTAGGCCTTTTCGGCCGGCGACGCGCCGTCGCGGTCCAACACGGAAAAGAAATATTTGGGCATGGGCGACACTCCTGGTATCGCCCGTAAACACATGACCTTGAAGGCGGTTCCGTTATTTCCGCGCCGCGAGCGCCGCTTTGAGCGCCCGCACGGTTGCTTCGTCCGTACGACGGTTCTGGCGGGGGCTGAAGCCCAGCGACACGACGCGGTCATCCGCCTCTTCGACCGTGGTCGAAAGAGAGCCGTGAACCTCGCGGACCGGCAGCCGGTCGAGGATTTCGCCTATGCTGGCGGGCGTCACGCCGGAGCCCGGCATGATGGAAATGCGGCCATCGGCGAGCCGGACGGCTTCCGCGAGATCATCGAGTCCTTCAGGCGCGGTTTTCGCTCGTCCGGAAGTGAGGATGCGCTCGAAGCCGTAATCCACCGCGAGTTCGATCGCGGCGGCCATATCCGGCACGAAGTCGAAGGCGCGATGAAGCGTGCGCGGCATGCGGCCGACCGCGTTGGAGAGTTGGCGCAGAGCCTTTGCGTCGAGCGCGCCGGTCGCGAGATTTGCCCCGATCACCACGCCTGCAATCCCGGCGGAGGCGGCGAACTGGATGTCCTCGCACATCAGGTCGAGCTCGCGCTGGGTATAGACGAACGCGCCGATGCGCGGGCGGATCATGGCGTAGACGGGAATGGGCGATTTCGCGGCCGCGCTCATCAGGCCGGCTGAAGGCGTCAAACCTCCGGTTGAAAGCGCGCTACAGAGTTCGATGCGGTCGGCTCCCCCGGAAATGGCGGATTCCAGTCCCGCCAGATCATCCACGCACACTTCCAGCAGAATTTCGCTCATACGCGCCTTCACTCCATCCCAACGCCGCCGCGCCGATCAAGCCCGCATCGGGTCCGCATTGGGCCCTGACAACCAGCGGTCGGTGGGAAACGCCGAGAACCCCGGGTTTCGTTTTCCGATCGATGTTAGATAGGAGCTTTTCGGAATTTGCAAGGCCTCCGCCCACGGGCGCGATTTCGGCCCCGGTGATATTGATGGCGAGCGCGAGAAGACGGGCGACGAGATCGCTATAGATGTCCACCGTCCGCCCGGCGGCGACGTCGGCGGCCTCCCAGGCGGACAGGATCGCATGGCTGTCGGCTTCCTTGCCATGAAGATGGCGGTGCAGCGCCTCCAGCCCCCTCGCGCCGCCAACCGTGTTCAGGCAGCCCTCGCGACCGCAGCCACACTCGAAGGCGGGAATGAGCACCGGCGGATCGCCCGCGACGGCCGGCAGAAAGGCGCCGTGGCCCCATTCGCCGGCAAAACCGCCGGCGCTGTTGACCAAGCGTCCACCGCTGACCAGGCCGCCGCCGACGCCGGAGCCCAGAATCACGCCGAACACGACATGACGGCCGCGACCCGCGCCCTCGGCCGCTTCGGCGAGCGCAAAACAATCGGCGTCATTGGCGATCAGCGCGGGCAGTCCGAGCGCCGCTTCCAGCGCAGGAGCGAGGATGGTCTGGTGCAGCGCCGGGATATTCGCGCAGGTCAAGCGCCCGCTGTCGCGATCGACGACGCCGGTGAGCGAGATCGCCAGAGCCTTTGGTCGCGCCGGCGCGGCGGCCGCCAGTTCCGCCAGTGCGGCGATGAAAGCGTCCAGCGATCTCGACGGCGTTGCGACCCGACCGAGAGGCGCGAGGCTACCCGGGGCCGAAGACCACGCCGCCTTGATGAAGCTGCCGCCGATATCGAGGGCGAGGATCATGCCCCCGCCTACCTCATCGCCTTGCCGGCCGCGTCGAAGCGATGCAGCGCGGCGGCGTCCGGAGTCATATGGACGATCTCGTCGGGGGAATAGGGATGTTCACCGAACATCCGGACAGTGATCATGCCAACCGCATCGGATTCGATATAGACGATCGTGTCGGCGCCGAGATGCTCGACATGCACGACCTTGCCGGACCACGTCCCACTGTCGCGGGACAGCGTGATATGCTCGGGTCGGACGCCGAGAGTCTGATAGCCGCTCTCGCCCAATCTGCCGGCCTCGACGAAATTCATCTGCGGCGAGCCGATGAAACCGGCGACGAACAGATTGGCAGGCCTATTGTAAAGCTCCATCGGCGAGCCGACCTGCTCGACCGCGCCGGCGCTCAACACCACGATCTTGTCGGCCAGCGTCATCGCTTCGACCTGGTCATGCGTGACATAGATCATCGTCGCCTTGAGGCGGCGATGGAGCGCGGCGATTTCGAGCCGGGTCTGCACGCGCAAAGCGGCGTCGAGGTTGGACAGCGGCTCGTCGAACAGGAAAAGGCTCGGCTCGCGCACGATGGCGCGGCCGATGGCGACGCGCTGGCGCTGGCCGCCCGACAGTTCCGCCGGCCGCCGTTCGAGGTAAGGCTCGAGCGACAGCATCGTCGAGGCCTTTTTGACTTGCTCGGCGATCACGCCCGCCTCGACGCCCGCCTGTTTGAGGCCGAGCGCCATGTTGTCGCGCACCGTGAGATGCGGGTAGAGCGCATAGGACTGGAAGACCATGGCGATGCCGCGCTTGGCGGGGGGCGTCACCGTCACATCCTTGCCGTCGATCAGGATCTGGCCGGACGAGATATCCTCGAGGCCGGCGATGGAGCGCAGAAGCGTGGACTTGCCGCAGCCGGAGGGGCCGACGAAAATCACGAATTCGCCGTCGGCGACATCGAGATCGATGCCCTTGAGCACTTCGAGCGGGCCATAGGCCTTGCGCACCGATTTCAGTTTCAGATTACCCACTGGAAGTCTCCGTTCAAAGCGCGATCTGCTGGCCGGTGCGCACGCTCTCGTCGGCGGCGAGGCAGATGCGCAGCGATTGCACCGCGTCCTGCATATGCCGATCGAGATCGAGATCCTCGCGGATCGCCTTGAGCACGAAAGCCTGTTCGAGATCGCAAAGGTCCTGATGGCCGGGTTCGCCCGCCATCTGCAGGAATTCGTCGCCGCTGACAAAACGGCCATCCGGACCGGTCGTGGCGGGGTGGCGGCGGATGACCGAGGTCTTGGTGTGGGTGTCGATATCGTCGGACTTGGCGTTGGGATCCATGACGATGGAGACGCAGCCCTTGGGGGTGATGATGTCTTTGACGAAAAAGGCCGTCTCCGACATCATCGGGCCCCAGCCCGCTTCATACCAGCCGACCGAGCCGTCCTCGAAGGTCACCTGAAGATGGCCGTAATTATACATGTCCGGCGCGATCTCGTCCGAGAGCCGCACGCCCATGCCGCGCACGCTGACGGGCTTGGCGTCGGTGATCTGGCACATCACATCGACATAATGCACGCCGCAATCGACGATCGGCGACGTCGTCTGCATCAGCGCCTTGTGCGTTTCCCAGGCCTTGCCGGAGGACTGCTGGTTGAGGTTCATGCGGAAGACGTAAGGCGGTCCCATCTCGCGGGCGAGTTCGATCAGCTTCATCCAGGAGGGGTGATGGCGGAGGATATAGCCGATCACCAGTTTTCTGCCGGTGGCGCGGGCGCAGGCGACGACGCGCTCCGCGTCGGCGACCGTGGTGGCGAGCGGCTTTTCCAGGAAGACGTGGCAGCCCGCTTCCATCGCCTTGATCGCATAGGCGGCATGGCTGTCGGAATAGGTGTTGATCGAGCAGAGGTCGGGCTTCAGCTCGGCCAGCGCGTCGTCAAAGTTCGGCCTGATCGCATGGCCGGCCAGAAGCTCCGGCAGCTCGACTTGCGAGCGATTGACGAGGCCGACAATCTCGAAGCCGTCATTCTTAGCGTAGGATTGCGCGTGGCTGAGCCCCATATTGCCGAGGCCGGCGACGAGAACCTTGATCTTGTTCATTTGACTGCTCCTGCCGTGATGCCGCGAATGAGCTGGCGCGAGAAGATGACATAAAGGACGAGAACCGGGGCGATGGCGAGCGACAGCGCCGCGAGCACCGCGTTCCAATTGGTGACGAACTGGCCGATGAAGATCTGCGCGCCGAGTGTGATCGTCTTGGTCGCTTCAGACGGCGCGAGGATCAGCGGGAACCAGAGATCGTTCCAGATCGGGATCATGGTGAAGACCGCGACCGTGGCCATGGCGGGGCGCACCAGCGGCAGCACCAGCCGGAAGAAGATCTTGTATTCGCTGAGCCCGTCGATGCGGCCGGCGTTCTTGAGATCGTCGGACACGGTGCGCATGAATTCCGACAGGATGAAGATGGCGAGCGGCAGTCCCTGGGCAGTGTAAACCAGGATCAGCGCCGTCCGCGTGTTGACGAGGTCGAAAGCCACCATGCCCTGGAGAATTCCGATCGTGCCCAGCCGGATCGGGATCATGATGCCGAGCGCCATATAGAGGCCGAGCAACGTGTTGCCGCGAAACCGGTATTCCGACAGCGCGAAGGCCGCCATGGCTCCAAACAGCAGGACCAGCGCGATCGACACGACGGTGACGATCAGCGAATTCATCAGATAGATCTGGAAACTGCCGCCACTCAAGACAGTGGTGTAGCCGATGAGATCGAAAGTGTCCGGCAGCGGCGGCTGCATGGGATTGCGAAAAATGGCGTTGCGCGACTTGAACGAGTTCATGATCGTCAGGACCACCGGAAACAGCGCAATGGCCGTATAGGCGATCAGCACGGCATGGGCGGCGGCGGCGCGACCAAAGGAGGAGCGGGTTTTCGACATCGTGATCTCCTCAGAACTGATAGCGGCGCATGCGACGCTGGATGGCGAAGAGATAGAAGGCGACGCCGGCGAGAATGATCAGGAACATCACGGTGGCGATGGTCGCGCCCATCGAGCGGTCGCCGAGCTGAAGCTGGAAGCCGAAGAAGGTGCGGTAGAGCAGAGTGCCGAGAATGTCCGTCGATCCATCCGGCCCGGCAAGCGCGCCCTGCACCGTGTAGATCAGGTCGAAGGCGTTGAAATTGCCAACAAACGTGAGGATCGAGATGATGCCGATCGACGGTAGGATCAAAGGCAGCTTGATCTTCCAGAACTGGCTGAATCCGGTGATCCCGTCGAGTTCGGCGGCCTCGATCACTTCGTCCGGAATATTGAGCAGGGCGGCATAGATCAGCATCATCGGGATGCCGACATATTGCCAGACCGAGATCAGGGATACGGCAATGAGCGCGGAGTTGGGCTTGCCGAGCCAAGGACCGAACATGAATTTCAGGCCGACCGTGTCGAGCAGGAAGGGCGTGACGCCCCAGATGGGCGACAGAATCAGCTTCCAGATGAAGCCGACGATCACGAAGGACAGAAGCGTCGGCATGAAGATGGCGGTTCGGTAGAAGCTCGCGAATCTGAGCCTGGGGATCGACAGAAGCGCCGCCAGCGCCACGCCGATCGGGTTCTGCACCAGCATATGGATGATGAAGAATATGACGTTGTTCTTCAGCGCGTTCCAGAAGCCATCAGCCCATTTGGGCTCGCCGAACAGCGTCGCGAAATTGCCGAGACCGACGAAGGCCTTCTGCCCGTCGACTTCGTTGAAGAAGGACAGCCAGAGCGTGCTCCCCAGCGGAATGATCATCACCGCCGTGTAGATCAACACCGCCGGCATGAGAAAGACGGCGATATGCCAACGGACAGGCCGCCGCGGCGGGGCTTCGGGAAGTGTGTCGACGTCCATTTGGCTCGTCCAGGTCTAGGTGTAGAGGGGATATGGTTGCCCGTGCTTCGCCCCTCATCCCCCTGCCGGGACCTTCTCCCCCAATGCGGGGAGAAAGAGGGTGTGGCAAGGCCGGCGCTCCATCAGCCTTCTCCCCGCGAGCGGGAAGAAGGTGGCGGCAGCCGGATGAGGGGCGGAGCTCAGACGTCAAAGATGGCGGCGCGAAGCCGCCAGTCTCAAGCTTACTTCGCGGGCTTGTACCAGCTGTCGAGGCCCTTCTGGAGCTTCTCGGCGGCGACTTCGGGCATGTCGGTGCCGTTGATCACATTGGCCGATTCCACCCAGGTCTCGTTTTCGAGGTTCGGGGTGCCGCGCGACAGGATCTGGTAGGTCGAGCGGATGGTCGACTGGCACTTTTCGCGCCAGGAGACGAATTCCTGGGCGAGCGGATCCTGCATCTTCACGGCCGTCTTGTTGAGGCTGAAGAAGCCCGGCAGCGAGTTGGCGTAGAGATCGGCGAATTCAGGCGAGGCGACCCAGGTCAGAAAGGTCTTGGCCTGTTCCGCATGCGGGCCCTTGGCGTTCATGCCGATGGCGATGTCGGTGTGGTCGGAGATGTAGCACTTGTCGCCGTCCTTCTGCACCGGCGGCGGGAAGGCGCCCATCTTGAACTGAGCCTGCGTGTTGAAGCCGCCGATTTCCCAGGAGCCGGCCGGATAGATGGCGGCGCGGCCGAGCGTGAACAGGTTCTGGCTGTCCGGATAGGTCTGGGCTTCGAAGCCGTCGCCGAGATAGGGCTTCCACTTGGCGAGCGTCTTGTAGGGCTCGACCCACTGGGCGTCGGTGAGCTTCTGCTCGCCCTTGATCAGCGCCAGACGACCTTCTTCGCCCTTCCAGTAGTTCGGGCCGATGTTCTGGTAGCCCATGGTCGCGGCTTCCCAGAGATCCTTGGTGCCCATGGCCATCGGGATGAAGTTGCCGTCGGCCTTGATCTTTTCGAGGGCGGCGAAGAACTCCTCTTCGGTCTTCGGCGGGGTGATGCCGAGCTGGTCGAAGGCGTCCTTGTTGTAGATGAAGCCGTGGATGACCGAGGCCATCGGCACGCAGAAGGTGGCCGCGCCGTCATCGGTGGTCCAGGCGGACTTGGCGACGTCGGAGAAATTCTCCATGCCGGCATTCTTGGTGATGTCGGCCAGATAGCCCTTCTTGTAGAGATCGAGCGAAGCGTCGAACGGGCGGCAGGTGATCAGGTCGCCGGCCGAGCCGGATTCCAGCTTGGCGTTGATGGCGGAATTGTATTCGGTCGGCGCCATCGGCGAGAAGACGACCTTGATGCCGGGATTCTTGGCTTCGAAAGCCGGGATCAGCTTGTCCTTCCAGATCGACAGGTCGTCATTGCGCCAGCTCTCGATGGTGAGCGTGACATCCTCGGCGCTCGCAGCCCCGGCATAGCCGAGAATGCTGGCGCTCAGGAGCAGAGCCTTGATTGCAGTGCGGGTCATATTGTTCTCCCTCTTCTTCACGCCACCATGGCGTTCTTGAACCCAGTTTTAAGCATGACCGAGAAGTTTGAGCGCGGCGCGCACATTTGCGCTTGTCCGGCTCAGGATTTCCTCGGCTTTAGATTTGTCTTTCGCGCCGGCTGCGAGCACGATCGCGGTCTTGACCGCGCCGCCGGCGGCCTTGATCGCCTCCGTGGCCTCGACGACGCCGACACCGGCGACGGCCGACACGATGCCGGCGGCGCGCTGTCGCAATTTTTCGTTGTCGGCAAATAGATTGACCATGCGTCCATCATGCACATGGCCGAGCTGAATGGCCATCAGCGTCGAGATCATGTTGAGCGCGATCTTCTGCGCCGTGCCGGCGCCCATGCGGGTGGAACCCGACACCATCTCCGGCGGCGTCTCCAGAAGGATCGCAGCGTCGGCGAGCGCCAGGAGCGGCGTGCCGGCATTGTTGGCGATGGAGACGATGCGCGCGCCCAGAGATTTTGCTTCTTCGGCCAGCGCCAACGTGTAAGGCGTCGAGCCGCTCGCGGAAACGCAGATCAAGCAGTCGCCTTCTGACACGGCCCGCCGCGCGTCGGCGCGGGCGGCGTCGAGATCATCCTCCGGCGCTCCGGCGAGATTGAGCAGGCTTTCGGCGCCGCCGGCCAGCAGCACCTCTATCCGATCACGCGGAATGCCGAAGGTTCCCGGCAATTCGAGCGCATCGGCCATCGCCATCAAACCCGAGCTGCCAGCGCCGGCATAGACGAGACGACGCCCGTCCCGCAGGGCCTCGGCGGCCAGACGGGCCGCCTCGGCGATCGCCGCCAGCGCTCCTGCAGGAGACTTGGCTGCCTCTGCCTGCGCGGCGGCGAGAAGCGACAGCGCATCGAACGGGGAAAGGGTGTCTATCCCATTCGCCTTTTCATGCAGCGCCTCTGTCGTCCGCTCAGCCATGCAATTGTCTCCTCAGTGCCGGCAATTAATGCCAACAAAATACCAATTGTCCAGCAGGAATTTACGAAAGGTAAAATTTCACGCTCTCCTGTCAGCTGTCCACATGATTTCACCTTTGAATCATTTGGTTAATTTTTAACGGCCGATTTTTTTGCCGAGCCCGCTTGGATATTGGTATTTTTTTGGTATTGTCTCTTCAGGAGGCGAGCGATGGCCAGATATTTCGTTGGAATTGACGGAGGCGGGACGAGTTGCCGTGCGGCGGTCGCAGATGCGGCAGGCCGCATTCTCGGCATGGGCAAGAGCGGCTCGGCAAACATCATGACCTCGGCCGACATCGCCTTGGCCAGCATTTCCAACGCCAGCCGCGAAGCTTTCGCCAGCGCCGGACTGAAGGAAGCCGCCATGTCGGACGCTTCCGCCTTTCTGGGCCTCGCCGGCAACAATGTCGAGGACGCCGTCGTCGCAGTATCCTCCCGCCTGCCTTTTGCGCGCTCGGTGATCGATTCCGACGGGCTGATCGCGCTCGAGGGCGCGCTCGGCGAGGGGGATGGTTCGGTCGCCATTCTCGGCACCGGCAGCATTTTCATCACCCGGCTCGGGACGGAGATCCGCTATCTCGGCGGCTGGGGCTTCGTGATCGGCGATTTCGGCTCCGGCGCGCGACTCGGGCATGCAGCCTTGCAGGAAGCGTTGCTCGCTTATGACGGCATAGCGCCGGTTTCGCCGCTGACCAACTCCATTCTGGTTGAGTTCGACCACAATCCGCCGCGAATGGTGGCCTTCGCCAAGACGGCGAGTCCCGGCGAGTTCGGCCGATTCGCGCCGCGCATCTTCGAATTCGCGAGACTGGGCGACGAGACGGCGTCCCGCCTCTTGGCCAACGCCGCCGCCCAGATCGACGCCGGTCTCGACCGGCAGGCCGAGATCAGCCGGGGTGGCCGGCTGGCGCTGCTCGGCGGACTGGCCGCGCTTTATGCGGATCATCTGGCGCCCCGCCATCGTGATCGCCTCATCCAACCCAAAGCGGACGCTTTGACCGGCGCCGTGGCGCTGGCCGTCAGGCGCTTCCAGGCGGAGGCGGCGCATGGGTGAGCAACTGGCGGATCTGCTGCCGCTCGGCGCGCTGCAGAACGAGGGTTCCGGCCCGCTATACGTCAAGCTGCGGCAATGGCTCGAGGAAGCGATCCATGAGGGCCGCCTCGCCCACGGCCAGGCCCTGCCGCCCGAACGCGATCTCGCCGACTATGCGCAAGTGAGCCGCGTCACGGTGCGCAAGGCGGTGGACGAACTGGTGCGCGACGGCCTCCTGAGCCGCAAGCATGGCTCCGGCACATTCGTGATGAAGCCGGTGGCGCGCATGCAGCAGCCGCTGTCGCGACTGACCTCTTTCTCGGAAGATATGGCGCGGCGCGGCTATTCCACCCGCTCGGAATGGCTGGAGCGCGGCCTCTTCCACCCCTCGCCCGACGAGATGATGAAACTCGGGCTCAAGGTGGACATGATGGTGGCGCGGCTCGCGCGGCTTCGCATCGCCAACGAATTGCCGCTCGCCATCGAGCGCGCCTGCCTGTCTTCGGACATTCTACCCGATCCGATGCAGGTGACCACCTCGCTCTACGCCGAACTGCAGCGGCTCAACGCCAGCCCGGCGCGCGCCGTGCAGCGCATCTGGGCCGTCAATGTCGGACGCGAAGAAGCCGGCCTGCTCGGCGTGCCGGAAGGCTCCGCCGGGCTTGCGATCGAGCGCCTCTCATATCTCGCTTCGGGCCGGGTGGTGGAATTCACCCGCTCCCTCTATCGCGGCGACGCCTATGACTTCGTCGCCGAAATGACGCTCACCGACGCGTGAGCCCCAAACAGGATGACCACGATGACGACCCATATGCGCCAGGAAATCAACGAGATCCCGACTGCGGTTTCCCGGCTTCTCGACCGGCAGGGCCCGAGCCTGCGCGACGCCGGACTGGCGCTGAAGGCGGCCGACCCCGCCTTCCTGGTGACCATCGCCCGCGGCTCCTCCGACCATGCCTGCCATTTCCTCAAATATGCCGTGGAGCAATATGCCGGTCGCGCCGTGGCGTCGATCGGCCCGTCGCTAGCCTCAATCTATGGCAAATCGCTGCGCCTGAACGGCGCGGCCGCTATCGCCGTATCGCAATCCGGCAAGAGCCCCGACATCGTCGCCATGACCAAATCGGCGCGCGACGCCGGCGCGGTGACGATCGCGCTCACCAACACCCTGCCCTCGCCGCTGTCGGAAGCCTCGGATCACGCCATCGACATCCAGGCCGGCCCCGAACTCGCGGTCGCTGCCACCAAGTCCTATGTCAGCTCCATCGTAGCCGGACTGGCCGTGCTCGGTGAATGGACCGACGACGTCGATCTCGCCCGCGCCGTCCGCGACCTGCCGGAAACGCTGAACCGGGCGCTGGCGCTGGATTGGAGCCCGCTGCAGGCGGCGCTCGGCGGGGCTGATTCGCTCTATATGCTCGGCCGAGGACCGGCGCTCGCCATCGCCTCGGAGGCGGCGCTGAAATTCAAGGAAACATCCGAGATTCACGCCGAAGCCTATTCCAGCGCCGAAGTGCTGCATGGACCAGTAGCGCTGGTCGGCAAGAAATTCCCGGTCGTCGGCTTCGCCTCCCGCGACGCCGCCACCGCCTCCACCGTCGCCACCCTCGACGATCTCGCGCGCAAGGGCGCGGCGGCCTTCGTGACCGGCGACGGCGCCGACGCAGCCGCTGAATTGCCGGCGGCGCGAACCGGCCATCCGCTCACCGACGCCCTGGCGCTGATCATTCCCTTCTACGGTTTCGTGGAGGCGTTTTCACGCTCGCGCGGCTTCAATCCCGATGCGCCGGCGGCGCTGAAAAAAGTGACGGAGACCCATTGATGGCCCTGACCGCGATCGAAAACGCCCGGATCTTCGACGGCGAAACCTGGCATGAAGGCGAGACGCTCCTCATCCGCGACGGCCGCTTCGCAGGCTTTTGCGGGGACGGCCAAGCGACGTCGGACGCGGAGCGCATGGACGCAGCGGGCGGCGTGATCGTTCCCGGCTTCATCGACCTGCAGGTCAATGGCGGCGGCGGGGCGATGTTCAATGACGACCAGAGCGTCGAGGGCATCCGCCGGATCTGCGCCGCCCATGCCCGCTTCGGCGCCACCTCGCTGCTGCCGACGCTGATCACGGATACGCCCGACATTACCGCAGCCGCCATCGAGGCGGGTCTTCAAGCGAAGGCGGAGCATGTGCCCGGCTTTCTCGGCCTGCATCTCGAGGGGCCCCATCTGTCGGTCGCACGCAAGGGCGCCCATGACCCAAACCTCATCCGCCTGATGACGGAAGAGGATCTGACGCGGCTCGAAGCGGTCGGCCGCCGTTTCGACGCCATCATGATCACGATTGCGCCTGAGAATGTCACGGAAGATCAGGTCACGCGATTGACGGCCGCCGGCTACGCCGTCAGCCTCGGCCACACCAACGCCAGCTACGAGACGGCGGAGCGGTATGCGAGGGCGGGCGCGCGCTGCGCGACGCATCTCTTCAACGCCATGAGCCAGATGGAGAATCGCAGCCCCGGCCTGGTCGGCGCGGCGCTCGATCTCGGCGCGCTCAATGCCGGAATCATCGCCGATGGCCATCACGTCCACAAGGGCGCGATGTCGGCGGCGCTCAGGGCCAAGCGCGGCCCCGGCCGCATCTTCGTGGTTACCGATGCAATGTCGACCATCGGCACCGACCTGACGGGCTTCACCCTGAACGGCCGCCAGATCTACCGGACCGACGGCAAGTTGACGCTGGCCGACGGCACGCTCGCAGGCGCCGACATCGACATGTTCTCCTCGGTCCGCTTTCTGATCGACAGTGTCGGACTGTCGCTGGAGGAAGCCGTCAGGATGGCGAGCGTCTATCCAGCGGAGGTCATGGGGGTACGTGAAAACAAGGGACGTATTGCTGTCGGATGCGACGCCGACTTCGTGATCTTGAACGCCGCCGCCACGCAACTGAGCTCGACATGGATAGCCGGAACATGCGTCCATGTGACCTGAAGCGACCGGCCGACCATGGTTGCAAATAAAAATATTGTGCGATAGTCAGTACGAATTCGTTACAGCACGGGTTGATTTCATGAAGTCGGGATCGGGGAGAAAGCTTCTGCGCCTTTTGTGCGCGCTGCTGCTCGTCATGCTCGGCTTTGCGCATAAGCCTGCGCCGTCCATCGCCGGCGAGACGCCCACCGGTGCGATTTATGCGCTGCCTGACGGCTCCATCGCCGATATCTGCTACGGCGATGACGAAGATGGCGCCAAGAAACACGCTCTCGGCCAGGGATGCGACGCCTGTCGTCTCGCCGCGAGCACGATCCTTCCCGTCGTCGATGTCGACATGCATGTTCCGAAGCCGGATCTGCAGGCCACCGTCTTCGCGTGGGACGAAGCGTTTCAACGCCTGCTCCTGCCTCCCTCCGCATCCCCGCGCGGACCGCCTTCCCGATCCGATCTCGTTTGAGCCCGGCGCGTTTCTGCGCCGATTTCTGAGATTCGGATCCGGAAGCGTGGCCTAGGCCCACAATCCGGCATCCAAAGCCGGATGAAGCCATGCATATGCTCGCTATCGCCACGCCGGGCGCAAGCCCAGCAACCCGACGCCTTCGCGCGGCGTCGAAACACAATCATTTTCTAGAGCCGCGTCAGACGCTGCCCATCGATGCGACGACGGAGTTGCTGACCCTCGAAAGCGGCTGCCTCGCCCTTTCGCACTATCTCCCGGACGGTCGGCGGCAGATATCCGATATCGTCGGACCCGGACGCGTGTTCTCGATCGGGGCGGATTGCCGCGCCGAGTCGCTCACCTACAGCTCGGTCATGCCGGCCGACATGGCGAGCGACGCTTACGCCTCTCAAGGCCGCCTGATGCTGGCGCGCATGCAGGCGCATGCGCTTCTGCTGGGTCGGAAGACTGCGGCAGAGCGGGTGGCCACCGCCGTGCTCGATCTCGCGCGACAATTCGCGCCGCGCGACCGATCCTCGCGGCCGTCGCGCGCCACCTTCATTCTCTATCCGACCCGCGCCGACCTGGCCGACTGGCTGGGCCTGACGATCGAAACGATCAGCCGGACGCTGAACAGCTTCAAACGGACGGGATTGATCGGCTTCGATCGACCCGAACGGATCACCATTCTCAACCAAATCGCTCTCGAACGGACGGCCGGGGGCCATGCCGCGTGAGGGGAACCAACTTTCCATCGGAGACAGAGGGGACACCATGACCATCGGAACACTCGACGGCGCGCCGCCCAAGGACCGGGCCATCGCACAAAAATTCTATTTCGCCGCCTGGAGATGGCATTTCTACGCCGGCCTCTATGTAGTTCCTTTCCTGATCATGCTCGCGATCACCGGCATGGTCATGCTGTGGTTCACCACCATCGCGCCCGAATATGGCGAACGCATCGCCATTCCTGTCGGTCAGCGCGCCCTCAGCGTCACCGATCAGGCCGCGGCGGCGTTGCAGGGCCATCCCGACGGCAGGATCGCCAAATACATCGCTCCTTACAGCCCCACGAATCCGGCGCTGTTTCAGGTCGATCTCGAAACCGGAAACCGGATGGTCGCGCTCGATCCCTATACCGGAAAAGTGGTGCAGGATCGCGCTCAGGACGGCACATGGAATGAACTCGCCAACGACATCCATGGCACGCTCTTGATCGGCGCGGACGGCGGCGTCGGCGATTTTATGATCGAGATCGCCGCCTCGCTCGGCATCATTCTCCTGGCGACCGGGCTCTATCTGTGGTGGCCTCGAAATCGGCAGAGCTGGCGCGATGTGCTGGTTCTGAATCTGGCGGCGCGCGGCCGCGCTTTCTGGAAGTCGCTGCATGTGACGACCGGTTTCTGGATGTCGATCATCCTGTTGTTCTTCCTGATCTCCGGGCTCTCCTGGGCCGGCGTCTGGGGCGGCAAATATGTGCAGGCCTGGAGCACGTTTCCGGCCGAGAAATGGGATAACGTTCCCCTCTCGGACAAGACCCATGCCGAGATGAATCATGGAGCGGAAAAGGATGTTCCCTGGGCGCTCGAACAGACGCCTATGCCGCTGTCGGATGGACAGTCAGGCGTTGCGGGCCTGCCGGAAGGAGTGCCGGTGGTGCTGCAGAACATCGTCGCCTATGCCAGGACGATCGGCTTCGACGGACGCTTCCAGGTCAACGCGCCCGCAGATAAGAGCGGCGTCTGGACCCTGAGCCGGGACTCGATGAGCTATGACAGCATCGATCCGACTTCGGACAGGACAATCCATATCGACCAATATTCGGGACGCGTGCTGGCGACGGTGGGCTATGCCGACTATTCGGTTCCCGGAAAAGCGATGGCGGTTGGCATCGCCCTTCACGAAGGGCAACTGGGCGTATGGAACTTGGCTCTCAACGCCCTTTTCTGTCTCGCCATCATCGCCATCTGCGTTTCGGGCATCGTCATTTGGTGGAAGCGTCGTCCGCAGGGCAGCCTCCGTCTCGGCGCGCCGCCGATGCCGGAAGGAATGCCGATGTGGAAAGGCGCCGTGTTTGTGATGCTGGCTCTGAGCTTCATCTTCCCCGTCGCGGGCCTGACCCTGCTTGCGGTGCTGGCGCTCGACGTGATCGTGCTCAGCAACATCCCGCGGCTCAAGGCCGCCTTGAACTGACCGTTGCCGTCACGGGCCGTCCTTGCCGGCCCGTGACGGATACATGCTCGCGCCCAGCCGCGCCCCCACCTGCAACCGGGCTGTATTCTCGCTATTTCCGCAGCCTGGGTCGATCCCGCGAGGTTGCCTGTAGAGGGGAACCTTCATCGAACGCCACCGTTGGACACGGGCATGACCGAAAGGAGACCATTATGGCCCATGCGAGCAAGAAGCACTTCGGGGAAGGCAGCAGCGGCAAAGGCGACGGTTCCGGCGCAATGACGCATATGAACATGAAGCTGATCGGCGAGAACGACATCTTGTCCAATCGCGACAAGTCTCGCCATTCCGAGGGAAGAGGGCTCGACAGCAAGGCGATCGCATCAGATCAGTATCAGGACCACGCCGCCAATCGGCAGGTGCCGGTCGACGAGATCGACGACGTGTTCGATCGCAATTAACCGAAGTCGGCGCCGCGCCGGCGCCGTTACATCGCCACCGACACTGAAGATGGAGTTTCGACGGGACTGTATGTCCCGTCGGACATACACACGCGTGCTCCTCGGACGCCGCAGAAATGAAGGGCGAAAGCGCAACGGCAGAGATTGCCGAGGGATAAGCAGCCAAGCTGTTCGGCGACCGGCATCCGCGCGCGCTCCGCCCGAAAGCGATATGTGGCGGAGACGCCGATCGCGACAAAACGCCGCATCAATCGCTTCGCGGCAGGCGCGATGCTCCGCCGCCTTCCGCGGAAGCGGAATATTATTCCAGGCGCGATCACAATTCTAAGCTTACCGCGCAGTCAAGCCGAAGCAGCGACGGGCCGCTTCCAGCGAGTGAGCCTGCGAACGACTGCATCATGGAAATGTTCTCTCCACCTATAAAGAGCATATTTTTGCTTTCACTCGCTATCCACAGCCGAAAAAACTCAATCAATCGGCCTGTTTCTCGCATTGCTATAGCGAGCGCCCTTCTCTAACCAAAAGTCAGTTTCCTTTCCGGGTATTCCGTGCAAAGCTGGGCGCATGACGAAATTAGTGACAAAGAAGCCAAACCCATCCGGTCCCCGGCGAAATCTTCCGGCGCATGAGCGTCGGCAGGAACTGCTGGACGCTGCGATCGATATTTATGCGCAGAAGGGCATGGCGATCACGGTGCAGGAACTGGCGGACCGGGTTCATGTCACCCAGCCGCTCGTGCACCGCTACTTTCCGACCAAGGTGGACCTGCTGACGGCGATTTCAGACGTGGTGCAGAACGGTCATTGGGATCCGCGCTGGCGTGAGATTCTCGTCGACCCCGGCATGCCGTTTCCTGAACGGCTCGAAGCCTTCTACGCATATTATCTGCCGAACATTCACAAGCCCCGCTGGTTTCGGGCGTTCATGTTCCTGTCGCTTTCGGAGCCAGCTTTCGCACAGGCCTATCTCAACAAATTCAAGGTTCAGCTGTTCAGCGAAATCGTCGAGGGCGCGAGACGTCAGTTTGGTTTTCCCTCGACTGCGGATCACGCCGCGACCGAACGGGAATATGAACTCGTCTGGAGCATGCATTCGTCGCTGATCTATGCGGGGATCCGGTTTTCGATCTACGAGATGCCGCCGCTGGCCGACATGGAGATCGTGATGAAGGATCAGGTCCGGGCGTATCTCTCCGTGGCCAGGGATGTCATCGAGCACGAATTGGCCGCCTGATCGTCAAGCCTGGCTCGTCGCGGCCGCCCCCTTCTTACGCTCCGACAACAAAGCCAGAGCGCCGGCAACCGCGATCAGCGCCGCGCCGCCGAAGACGTGCCATTGCGGCTGATCGCCCCAGATCGCGTAGCCGAGGATGAACGCCCAAACCAGAGACGTGTATTCGAACGGCGCGAGCAGGGAGACGGGCGCGCGGCGGATACTTTCGAAATAGGCGAACTGCGCGACGCCGGCAAATATGCCGACGCCGGCCAGCAAGGCCAGGAGCCCCAGGCTGACGGGCGTCCACAGAAAAATACAGGCGGCGCCGGTCATCAGGATGAAGAAGCCGCTGGAGATCGCCATCTGCACCAGCGTTCTCTCCGCCATCGCCGTCTTGCGAAGCAGAATGGCCGAAAGCGCCCAGAACACCGCCGCCGACAAAGCCAGCGCCACCGGCCGCGACAGTCCCAATCCATCCGCAAACGGGTCGCTCGCGAGCAAGACGCCGCAGAAACCAACCGCCACTGCGAGCCAGCGCAGAGGCGGCACATATTCCTTCAACATCGGCGCGGCCAGCAGCGTCACGATGACAGGCGAGGCGTAATAGATCGTGGTGAGTTGCGCGAGACCGAGATCACGCGAGGCGGTGTAGAAGGTCAGCCAGGCGAGCAGCAGCAGCACGTTTCGCGACAACATCGGCACGAGCACCGGCGACCGGGCCATGGCGACCGGCAAGTTCTTGCCGCCCACAGCAAGACACAGCGCCAGGATAACCACGCTGCGCACGAACAGGATCTGGGCGATGGGCAGGCCGACGGCCAGGAATTTGACCGAAGCGTCCTGCAGCGAGAACAAGAAATACGCGAAGACGGTCAGCGCCACGCCGGACAACACGGTCTTGTTCACGACGGCCTCGCAATAACCCGTTTCATATGCAGGGCGTCATTAACGCCCGGCGGCACAGACTGTGCAAGCGAAAATTTCCAGGCCTCAAGCCCCGGTGGGAACGCATCAGCGAAAGCGCGTTTCGCCCAGCGGCGCGCCGCGCGCGAGGGCCGCCGCGAGGGCTGCGCGCTGAGCCGGGACGATTTCCACCAGCGGGGCCAGCAGCGGCGATATCTCGGGATAAGCCCAGTCGCGATCCGGTCCGATCAGCCGCACCGCGCCGCCCGCGCCGCGAATATCCTCGGCGAGGGCGAGATTGGCGGTCAGATCGATATCCTTCGGGGCAAAGCCGATGACTTGGAATGCGCGGCCCACCGCCTCGATCGGACCATGGCGGAAAATGCCGCCCGTCATCGGCGTGGCGGACATATGCGCGATTTCATGAAACCAGAGCGCCGCAGCGCGGGCGGAGCCGACCGAGGGGCCGCGTCCGAGCACATAGAGCGGACCGTCGTCCTTGGGGAAATCGCCTTCCATCGGCGCGGACACCAGCGCCTGCACCGCCTGCGACGCCGGCTCGAAATCGCCGCGCTCCAGCAGGCCGGGACGCCCCGACAGCGACAGCAGCACCGCCATCGCTCCCATATAGGTCTGCACGGCGAATACAGTGTCGCGCGGGCTGCCGACGATCAAGGGGAGATGCGCGCGGCGGGCGAGCGCGCCCGGCTCCTCGTTGGTGACGCCGATGGTGATGGCGTTGAGCTCGGTCATCGCATCCAGCAGTTCGACCGTCTCGTTCGTCTGCCCGGACTGGGAGATGACGACGACGACGGCATTGCGGCAAAGGAGGAGACGATGCCGGACGAGTTCACCCGTTTCGATGAGATTGGCGTTCACGCCCATCGCCGAGAGGTGATAGACGAGCGGCACGGCGACATGAAAAGACGCGCCCATGCCGGTCACGATCACCGGACGGCCGCTGAGCACGGTCGCCCGCGCGCCGTCGAGCGCCATTCGCCCTTCGCCGAACATTCGGTCCAGAACGATCGAGAGCGCCTGAGGTTGATCCTGGACATCGCGTTCGACGGTTCTGGGCGTTCTGGACATGAAGACGGGGCCTTTGCATATCGAGCATGAGCGGCGACAAGACGCGGGGGCCGCCAGCTTTCGCCAGAAATAGCGGAAAGCCGAGACGAACACAAAGCGCGTCGACGCATGTGACATATGCAGGAAATGCAGCCGTTCGGGCTGCGGTTCCACGAGGTTTTTCCGGACTTGCTAGGTTCCCAGCGCCTGGACCGCGCCGCCGATCGCCAGCACCCGCTCGTCCTGGAAACGATGACCGACAATCTGGAGGCCGACAGGCAGGCCATCGGGCGTGAAGCCCGCGGGGACCGACAGAGCCGGGCTCTGCGGCAAGAGATTGAAGGGGCACGTCATATCGAGGCCGGTAAAACGGTGGTGTTCGTCGTCGCCGACAAAGTCGTCGTCGATACGCTCAACGCTCGGCGCGGGAATAGCGCAGGTCGGACAGAGCAAGGCTTCGCGCCCTGTCAATATCGTCGCGAGTCCCCGCCACATCTCTGTGCGCAGAAGTTCTATGCGCTTGATGTCGACGGCGCCGAGCCTCAGGCCGCACTCGATCAGCTTGACGATTTCCGGATCCATCCGATCGCGCCAGGCTTCCAGCCGTTCGCCGAAATAGGCGGCCATGAACACGCACCAGAGATCGTACCAGCGATCATTGACGGCGCGGGTCCAGCCGAGATCCACTTCTTCGATCATTGCGCCGGCGCGGCGCATGCGCTCCACCGTCTCGGCGATCGCCTGGCGGACGCCGGCGTCGATCCGGTAATAGCCTAGGTCGTAAGAAAGCGCGAAGCGCCGACCGCGCAGGTCGAGCGTCTGACATTGTGCGGCGTCGAAGCCGATGGGCGCCGAGGACATGTCCTCATCGCTCGGGCCGGACGCGGCAGCCATGAAGGCGACGGCGTCCTCTGTGCGACGGGCCAGCGGGCCGAAATGCGAGATATCGTCCAACTGGCTCGGCAGGATGGTCATGGGAATGCGCCCGAAACTCGGCTTCAGCCCGACCACGCCGCAGAAGGCGGCGGGGATGCGGACCGAGCCGCCCATGTCCGTGCCCTCGGCAAAGGGTACGACGCCCGTGGCCACCGCCACCGCCGAGCCGCCGGACGAGCCGCCCGATGTCCGCGAAAGATCCCAGGGATTGCGGGTGACGCCGAAGCGCGGGCTCACGGTGAAACTGGAAAAGGCGAATTCCGGCGTCGTGGTCTTGCCCATCAGGATCGCGCCGGCGGCTTCGAGGCGGCGCACCACCAAAGCGCTTTCATCGGGTGTCCAGTCGCCCGAAGACCATGAGCCGAGCGTGGTTATATCGCCCTTGGTCGGCGTGAGATCCTTGGCGGCGAAGGGCACGCCGATCAGCGCGCCCATGACGTCGCCGCGCGCGACCGCGGCATCTGCGGCCACAGCCGCCGCCATAGCCTGTTCTTCGCGAAGTAAAGCGAAGCAGTTGGCAGCTTTTTGAGCGATGCGCGCCCGGCGCAGGCTCTCGACCATGATGTCGACGGCCTTGAAGCGGCCGGAGCGCACGCCCTCGGCAATCTCCAGAGCCGGCAGGTCCAGCGCATGGCGATCGAAGCTGATTTCCATTGCCTTTTTCATGAGAGCGTTCCAAAGCATCGTGAACGCGGTAGCGCGTTCTGAGGTCGGGGGAGAAGCGGATGGATCAATCCGCGACGATGAATGAGGCGAAGCTCGCCGCCTTCGCTGCGACTTTCGCCGAGGCGGTGACCGCGATCGGCGAAACTTCGTTTCCAGAACGTCTGGCGAGGGCTTTGCGGGCGCTTTCGCCTTTCGGAATGATGAACGGCTTCTATTACACCGCGGACGGCGGAGCCGGCGATCTCCACAATCTGCATGACCGCGAGCGGCACGGCGTGATCGTCGATCACTACCTCGACGGCGCCTATGTGCTCGACCCCTTTTACGACGCGGTCAGAAGCGATGGCGGCGAGCGGCTTCTGGCCATGCGCGCGCTCGCGCCGGACGATTTTTTCGACAGCGAATATTTCCGCCGCCATTACCGGACGACGGGCATCATCGACGAAGTGGGTTTCGTGCTCGATCTCGGTCCCAACTCGACCGGCGTGCTCTCGGCCTCGCGCATGGAGGGCGAATCGCTGTTCAACGCCGACGACATCCGGCTTCTCAGCCTGTTCGCGCCGCTGATCTGCGCGGTCGCGCGGCGACACTGGCAAGGTTCGGGAGACCGTGCGGCGGCGGCCGGCGCGGCGCGCATCGAACATCCGCTTCTGACCAAGCGGGAGACGGAGATCGTCACCCTGATCCTCAAAGGCCATTCCAACCTCTCGATTGCAGCCGTTCTCGATCTGTCGCCGAATACGGTCAAGGTGCACCGGCGGCAGATCTATGCGAAGCTCAAGATCTCCAGTCAGGCCGAGCTTTTCCATCTGTTTCTCGCCTGACGGGAGCCTTATCCCGGATTATTCGGCGAAATCCATCTCCGGCGGGGCGCGGCGCAGACCACCCGTCAGATAGACGAGATAGACGGCGCCGACGGCTAGCCATACGAGACCGAGGATCTTGGCGTTGCCGTCGAGATTGCCGAGCAGATAGAGATCGCACACGGCCGCGACGGCGGGAACAACCAAGCCGACGAGAACGCCCGAAGCGCGCACCTGCGCTTCGCCGCGCAGATAGAGGGCGATCACCGAGAGATTGACGGCGGTAAAGGCGAGGAAAGCGCCGAAATTGATGAAGGAGGTCGAGGTGGTGATGTCCATGAACAGCGCCAGCAGACCGACAACGCCGACCATGACCAGATTGATCACCGGGGTGCGCCAGCGCGGATGAAGCCGCGCGAAGATCGCTTTCGGCAGGACATCGTCGCGGCCCATGGCGAAGAGCAGCCGTCCGACGCTCGCCTGTGCGGCGAGACCCGAGGTGAACTGTGCGACGATGAGGGTAGCGAGGAAGATCGCCACGAAGGCGTCGCCGCCGATCTTGGCCGCGATTTCGGTGGCGGCGGAATCGACCGACTGGAACACTGCGCCGGGATGGGCGAGCTGCGTGACATAGGAGGAGAGCACAAAGATCGCGCCGCCCGCAACGGCCGTTATCAGAATGGCTTTCGGCATGGTGCGCGAGGGATCGCGCGTCTCCTCGGTCAGCGTCGAGACGGCGTCGAAACCCAGGAAGGAATAGGCCGCGATCGCCGCGCCGGCGATGGAGGCCGAGAAAGGCACGTCGGCCTTGAAGAAGGGCTCGACGGAGAGAAGACCGCCGGGGCCTTGCGCCGCGATGACATAGCGCGCCGCCAGCGCCACGAAGGCGACGAGCACGAGAAGCTGAACGGCCATCAGGATGAGATTGACGCGGCTCGCGAAGACGACGCCGACGACATTCACCAAAGTGGTCAGGAGAATGAAGGCGAGGATCCAGACGAAGGCCGGGACATCGGGAAAGGCGGAGGTGAGATAGGCGCCGCCGATCAGCCAGATGACCATGGGCAGGAAGAAATAGTCGAGCAGGACAGCCCAGCCGACCAGAAAGCCGACATGGCCGTTCAGCGAGCGGCGCGCATAGGTATAGGCGGAGCCCGCAACGGGATAGACGCGCGCCATGACGCCGTAGCTGATGGCGGTCAGCAGGATGGCGCCGGCGGCGATCAGATAGGCCATCGGCGTGGTGCCGCCGCTGGTGGTTGCGAGCGCGCCGAACGTGCCGAACACGATCATCGGCGTCATGTAAGCAAGGCCGAACAGAACGACCGACCAGAGGCCGAGCGCGCGTTCGAGTTTGATAGGCTGGTTCATCTTCGCCTCCGGAGTTTTTCTTGGCGCCGTCAGACGCTTTCCTTTGAGGCCTCGCCACTTTCTAGGCGAGGCAGGCGACGATGATGTCGAAAATGCGGCGACGGCGACATAACACCAAGGGGTTATGTCGCCGTCTGAAAATTCCGGCACGAGACGCGATCAGTCTTCGCTGCACGCGCGAGAAGAGGAGCGCCCGCGATCAGATCTCGCTCGCGGCGATCACGCCCTGCGCCAGCAACTGGTCGATGCGCGCCTCGTCATAACCGGCTTCCTTGAGGATCTCGCGGCTGTGCTCGCCGGCGAGCGGCGCGCCGCGTTCGACGGTGGATGGCGTCTTGGAGAAACGGATCGGAAAGCCCGGCGTCTTCACGCGTCCCTCGGTCGGATGGTCATATTCGACGAAGGAGCCGTTATGCTTGATCTGCGGGTCGTCGACGAGATCGGCGTAGCCATAGACCGGGCCACACCAGATGTCGGCGGCGCGCAACAGTTCCAGCCATTCCGCCGATGACTTCGTCTTCAGCTTCTCGCGCGTCTTGGCGAAGATTTCATCGCGGCGGCTCCAGGTGTCGACCTCGTCGTTCATGGTCAGGAAGCTGTCTTCGCCGATCACCTCGCCCAAGGTTTTGAGCTTGGGGAAAGCGACGATGATGAAGCCGTCGGACGTCGCGAAAGCGCCGTAGGGCGCGCGAATATAGACATGCGCATGCGGCTCGGCGGAGCGCTTCTGCTCCTTCTTGCCGACCGTGAAGACGGAAAGCTCCTGCATCTGGATGGTGGTGATGGCGTCGAGCATGTTGACCTGCACCAACTGCCCCTCGCCGGTGCGCTCACGATGCAGCAATGCCGCGAGCACGCCCTCGAAGGCTGTATAGGCGGTGATCGCGTCGACCAGATATTGGCCGGCGGCCGTGGGCGGCTCGCCTTCGCGGCCGGCCGATAGCATGGCGCCGGACATGCCCTGCAGCACGAGATCCTGGCCCGGACGATCGACATAGGGCCCGGTCTCGCCATAACCCGACATCGAGACGTAGACGATGGACGGATTGATCGCAGACAGGCTTTCGTAATCGACGCCGAGACGCTTCGCGACCCCAGGCCTATAGTTCTGCAGGAAGACGTCGCAATCGCGCACCAGGTCCATCAGCACAGCCTTGCCTTCGGGCGCTTTCAGGTCCACCGCAAGCGACCGCTTGTTGCGATTGAGCGACAGGAACGACACGTTGACCCGGTTGCCGCCCGCCCCGCCGGCCGAGACATGCCGCTGCCATTCGCCCGTTACGGGTTCGACCTTAACGACATCGGCGCCGAGATCGCCCAGGCGCTGCGCCGCGAACGGCCCCGCCATGGCGATCGAGCAATCGAGAACACGATAACCGCTGAGTACGCCCACATCTTCCTCCCACAGGTGCATTTGTGCTTGGCCTTACCCTACCCGCATTCCCGATCCGGTCAAGAGTGAGCGCTAACATTTTGGATCGGATTTTTCTTTCGTGTTCGGCGTCAGGCGCTCTGCCGGATGACGAGTTCGTAGCCGACATCGATACGCTTTTCGGCGGCGAGCTGTCCGCTCATCGCGGAAAGCAACATTTTGCCGGCCCTGCGGCCGATCTCGCCGGCAGGGATGCGGATGGTGGTCAGGGCCGGATTGAGGTGACGCGCCAATTCGAAATCGCCGAAGCCCGTAATCGCCAGCCTTTCGGGAACGGCGATCCCCTTCCGCTGGCTGGCCAGCAACGCGCCGGAAGCGAGAATATCGCTGGAAAAGACCAGGGCGTCGGCGTCGGGAATTTCCTTGAGCGCCCGCTCGAGCAGACGCGCGCCGGCATCCATGTCCGCGCCGCGGTCATGCTCTACGACCAACATCGGCTGTGGGTGCGCCGAGAGCGCCTGCATCGCTTCGACGAAGCCGGCGCGCCGTTCTTCGGCGCGCGTATCTCCGCGGGTCATGACGCCGCAGAACACGATCCGCCGCCGTCCCCGACGCGTCAGATGCTCGACGAGCAACCCCATCGGCTCTCGGTTCGAAAATCCGACGACACCATCCAGTGGATCCTGGACGAGATCCCATCCCTCGACAACGGGAATGGCCGCACGTTTCAACAAAGCGGTAGTTTGACGACTATGGCGCGCGCCGACGATGAAGATGCCATCGGGCCGCCGGCCGAGAAGCCCGCGAATGACTTTCTCTTCCATGTCCAGATCGTAATTGGTGGCGCCGAGAAAAATCTGGTAACCGCCGGCGTCGAGAACCTCTGAAAAGCCCTGGATCGTGTCGGCGAATACCGAGGCGGCGATGGTGGGAATGATGGCGGCCACCGTATGGCTGCGCTGTGAGGCGAGATGACTGGCGGTGAGATTGTGCACATAATGCGTGCCGGCGATGGCCGCCCGGATCGCCTCGGCCGTCTTTTCGGTCACCGTGTCGGGAGCGCGCAGAAACCGCGACACGGTCTGCATCGACACGTTGGCGGCGCGGGCGACATCGGCCATGGTCGCGCCCTCGCTCTTGCGGCGCGGCCGGCGTTGCGGCGTCTCCTTCTCCATTCCGTTCTCCCGCCTCGTCCTGTTTCCCTAACCGATCCAAGCCATGCAGCATTGATACGCCAATGCTCACCTCACGCGCGTCCGCCAAGATTTCATAGAAGATGTGAACGGATTGTTTAGGCCGCACAGCGATGATCCATGTTTCAAAGCGCGGAATGGACTCGATGCCAAGCAGAACAATACAAACCAGCGAGTTGACGGCGTGAAACCACTGCCTGCGCCACGCACATTGCCCGATTGGATCGTGACGGAGATACTCTCTGCGCTCGACTTGTTGCCGGCGCCTGCGGTTTTGGTCGACGAGCGGTTGCGAATATCCGGCGCCAATGAAGCGGCGCGTCTGCTTCTGCCGTCGATATCAGCATCGTCTTCACTTCTGGACCAGGCGGCCGTCGAAGACGGTGACAAGCTGCGCAACCTAGTCATCCTGTGCCTCGATAGTCCCCGCAGCGCCGCGGGCCTCGATCTAAAACTCGGATCGGCGGCCGCGGAGCGCAAGTGGCGCAATCTTCAGGCCAAACCGGTCCCCGGATTTCAAGGTTTTTTCGTCGTCACGATCCTCGATATCCATGCCGCAAAGACGACGCAGATCGAAACGCGCCACTGGGAAGAACGCTGGAACGCGGCTCTGGTCGGCTCCGATCTCGGCGTCTGGGATCACGATATTAGGCGCGGCATCTATTTCTATTCCGGCAAATGGAAAGAAATTCGCGGGCTTCAACGCGATAGCGACGTCGAAGCGGACTATGAAACCTGGATCGGCGCCGTCCATCCAGACGACCGCGACCGTGTCCGCAGCTATATCGAAAAACAGGCGGCGGGCGATCTGTCGGTCACGTCTTGCGAATATCGGGAGCGGCGCGCCGACGGCGAATATGTGTGGATCGAATGCCGTGGCGCCTGCTTCGAGACTTTCTCCGACGGGACCGCCGCCCGCATCATCGGCACCGACCTCGACATAACCGCGCGAAAGGAAGCCGAGGGACAGATCGAGAGGCTGAAACAGCGTTTCGAACTGGCGCTGGAGGCCACGCGAATCGGGGTCTTCGAAGCCGACATCGCCGACCAGACCGTGCAATTCGACGACACGCTTCTTGAGATTTTTGGGCTCCCTCCCGGCTCGAACATCATGGGAGGAGACGACTGGCTGCACATCATCCATCCCGACGATCATGTCGCAGCGACGCAGCGCATTGACGATGGAACGGCATCCGGAACCGACTTCTCGAATGATTTCCGGATCATTCGCCCCAGCGACGGAGCCCTGCGGCATATTCGAGCGCGGGCGGCTCGCTTCGTGGACGGCAATGGCCGGCAGAAGATCATCGGCGCCAATTGGGATGTGACCGACGACATTTCGGTTCGCGACGAGCTGGAGCGCGCCAAGGTTCTCGCGGAGACCCGCAACACCGAGCTCGAAACCATTCGCACCCGCCTGGAATTCAATGCGCTTCACGACGATCTGACGGGGCTTCCGAACCGGCGCTACCTCGACGAGACGCTGGCGCGTCGCTCGGGAACCGCGGGCCTGGCCATCCTTCATATCGATCTCGACCGTTTCAAGCAGATCAACGACACGCTCGGGCATCGCGCCGGCGACTTCATGCTGGGCCATACCAGCGCCGTTCTCAGATCCACGGCCGGGCCGGACGATTTCGTCGCCCGGATCGGCGGAGACGAATTCGTCATCGTCTCCCCGTTCGAAGGCAATCTCTGCCGGCTACAGGCCATGGCGACGCGGATCATCGACCAGTTGCGCGCGCCGGTTCATGTGGACAAGACGCCCTGCCGCGTCGGGGCCAGCGTCGGGATCGCCTTCGACGCGCGGTCGGATTGCGACGCGACGCAATTGCTGCAGAACGCCGACATGGCGCTCTATCGCGCCAAAAGCAACGGCAAGAACCGCTACGAATTCTTCACCATCGAACTGCAGGACCAGATCGTGGTCAAGAAGCGGGTGTCGGACGAGATCCTCGCTTCGCTGGAACGTGGTGAGTTCATCCCCTACTTCCAGCCGCAATTCGATGCGCGGAGCCTCGATCTCGCCGGTCTCGAAACGCTGGCGCGCTGGGCCCATCCGCTCGAGGGCATCTTGCCGCCGGCCTCCTTCCTGGCCATTGCCGAGGAGCTCGACGTTGTTTCGGCGATCGATGCGATGGTGATGGAAAAAGCGCTCGACCATATGAAGGCGCTCGGCGCATCGGCGCCGAAGATCTCTTTCAACATCTCCGTCCGGCGGCTGAGCGATCCCGAACTGATGACCAAGCTGGACAGGTTGCCGATACCGCCGGAGAAAATCTCGTTCGAATTGCTGGAAACGATCTTCCTCGACGAAAGCGAAGGCGATCTCGCCGCCAATATCGAGGCGCTGCGCAGCCGTGGCTTCGGCCTTGAAATCGACGACTTCGGTTCCGGCCACGCCTCAGTCATCGGTCTTCTCAAGGTCAAGCCGCATACGCTGAAGGTCGACCGCGCCTTGATCAAGCCGATCGTCGAAAATCGGGAACAACGCCAACTGGTGGAGGCGATCATCGGGATCGGCCATTCGCTGGGCATGAAGGTGACGGCGGAAGGCGTGGAAACGTCCGCTCATATCGATCTGCTGCGCGATATGAATTGCGACCTGCTCCAGGGCTTCGCCCTCGCCAAGCCGATGAGCTATACGGACCTGCGCGGCTTCATCGCGCGGCAAGACTGGCGGCGCTGAGCGCCGCCAGCAAAACAATCATCAATCGCCGTAGCCGATGATCGATTTGATTTCGAGGAAATCGTGAATGCCGAAATCGGCATATTCGCGACCATTGCCCGATTGCTTGTAGCCGCCGAAGGACGAGAAGACGTCCCAATCCGGATAATTGAGGTAGACCGAACCGGCGCGCATTTCGGCGGCGACGGCGCGGGCATGGGCGATATCGCCGGACTGGATATAGGCTGCGAGGCCGTAGACCGTGTCATTGGCGATATCGATGGCTTCGGCTTCGTCCTTGTAGGGCAGGATCGACAGCACAGGTCCGAAGATTTCCTCACGGGCGATGGTCATGTCGCGGGTCACGCCGCCGAAGATGGTCGGACGGATGTAGTAGCCGCGGTTGAGATGTTCGGGACGACCGGTTCCGCCTGTGACCAGCGTCGCGCCTTCGTCGATGCCCGCCTGGATGAGGCGCTGGATCTTGTCATATTGCAGTTGGCTGACCACGGGGCCGAGATCGGTGTCGGCGGCCTTGGGATCGCCGGTCTTGAAGGCTTCGGCGGCGACTTTGGCGAAACCAAGCGCTTCGTCATGGCGATCGGCCGGCACGAGCATGCGGGTCGGCGCGTCGCAGGACTGGCCGGTGTTGCCGAAGCAGCCTTGAACGCCCTTGGTGACGGCCTCTTCGAGATCGGCGTCGGGCAGGATGATGTTGGCCGATTTGCCGCCGAGTTCCTGGGCGACCCGCTTGACCGTGTCGGCCGCCGTCTTGGCGACGATGATGCCGGCGCGGGTCGAGCCGGTGAAGGAGACCATGTCGACATCGGGATGGCCGGCCATGACCTGGCCGACATTGGGACCATCGCCATTGACGAGGTTGAACACGCCCTTGGGAACGCCGGCCGCATGCATGACTTCGGCGAAGACGATTCCGCTGATCGGGGCGATTTCCGACGGCTTGAGCACGACGGTGCAGCCGGCGGCGATGGCGGGGGCGACCTTGCAGACGATCTGGTTCAGCGGCCAGTTCCACGGCGTGATCAGCGCGCAGACGCCGATCGGCTCCTTCACGACCGTGGTGGTGCCGCGCTTTTCGCTGAAGGAGTAGTCCTCTAGCGCCTTGATGGTGGCTTCCATATGGGCGCGGCCGGCCCAGGCCTGGGCGTCGAGCGCGAAGGACATCGGCGCGCCCATTTCATCCGACACGGCCTTGCCGATATCCTCGAAGCGCTCGTTATAGACCTCGAGGATCTTCTTCAGAAGCGCCAGACGATCGGCGTGGCTGGTCTTGGAAAAGGTCTTGAAGGCGGCCTTCGCGGCGGCGACGGCTTTGTCGACATCGGCCTTCGAGCCGGCGGAAATCTTGGTGTAGGCCTCTTCCGTGGCGGGATTGATCACATCCAGCGTGGCGGGGACGACAGGGGCAACCCATTCGCCGTCGATGTAGAAGAGTTCGTGATTGCTCATGATTGATTTCCTCTTGCTTCAGCTTTCAACCCGCCATCAGCGGGCAGGCCGCCCCGGGACGCAGCGACAGAGCCACGGTCGCGCCCGGTTCGACGATGTTTTGTTCCCCTTGCCGCGGCACATCCACGGACAGCGTCTTGCCCCGGCTCGTTTCGACGCGCAGTCGAAGCGACTTGCCGTGGAACACGACGCTGACCGCCGTTCCTAGCAAATCTCCGGCGCCCGCGTCACGCGAAACGAACAGGTCCTCAGGCCTGACGCCGATTGTGACATCGTCTCCGAGCCTGTTTGTCGACGCCCCATCGGAAGGTATGGTCAAGGTCCAGCCATCGACGTCGACGTCGACCCCAGAAGCGGAGACACCGACCACCCGCGCCGGCAAAAGGTTCATGGTGCCGATAAAGCCGGCGACGAAACGGGTGGCGGGCCGGTCATAGAGTTCGGCGGGAGAAGCGGCCTGCTCTATTCGGCCCTTGTTCATCACCACGATGCGATCGGAGATCGACAGCGCTTCGGTCTGGTCATGGGTGACCATCACGAAAGTCGCGCCGATCTCGTGCTGCAGCCGCTTCAGCTCTACCTGCATCTGCTCGCGCAGATGCGCATCCAGCGCCGACAGCGGCTCGTCGAGCAAGAGAAGTTTGGGCTCGCAGACGATGGCGCGGGCGAGCGCGACGCGCTGGCGCTGGCCGCCGGAGAGCGCGCCAACCCGGGCTTCGGCTTTGTCCGGTAGGCCGACCATCTCCAGCGCCGCCTGAACCTTTTTGCGGCGTTCGGCGGACGGGATCTTTCGCAGCGACAGACCGAAGGCGATATTCTCCGTCACATCCATATGCGGAAACAAAGCGTAGTCCTGAAAGACGGTGTTCACCGGGCGATCATAGGGCCGGAGCGGCGTGATATCGCGCCCTTCGAGCAGCACCGAGCCTGACGTCGGGCTTTCAAAGCCGGCGATCACCCGCAACGTGGTCGTCTTGCCGCAGCCGGACGGCCCGAGCAGGCTCAGAAATTCGCCGGGCGCGATGTCGAGATCGATATCGTCGAGGCCGACCAAGCCGCCGGGAAACACTTTTCGAATCTTGGAGAGCGACAGCAGAGGATCAGCCATTGTCGGCCTCCGGAGGCTTGTTGGTGTTGACCCAGAGGATCTCGGCGCGGACGGCGCCTCTGTTGGTGAAGGCGTGCATCAATGTGCTCTTGAAGGCGAAGCTGTCGCCCTGCTTCAATTGATAGGTTCCGCCATCGATCTCCAGCTCCACATCACCCGTCAGCACATAACCGAATTCATGACCGCTATGGGCATAGGCTTCGGCGGTGCCGCCGCCCGGCTCCACCGTCACCAGCATTCCGGTCAGTTGCGATCCCGGCGGCGAAAGCAGCCATTTGGCGATGCCTTCCGAATGGACCGGCAAAGGGCGGCGCGACTGGGATCGGACGCAATAGAGATCGTTGGCATTGTCGGTCCCCTCGCCGATCAGCGCGCCCGGCTCCACCGACAGCGCCGCCGCCAAGGGCCAGATGACCTTGACGCGCAGGGAGCTCAGACCGCGCTCGATCTGGCTGAGCGCGCCGATCGAAATGCCGGTGCGGGCGGCGAGCTCCGTCAGCGACATGTTGCGCTCGAGCCTGAGCGCGCGCACACGCCTGCCGACGATGACATCGGCTTCCGCCGCATCGCGCATCTGTCTTGCCGTCATCTCTTCCAAGGGCAGGTCCTTTCTGTATGAACGCCGCCGCCCCTGGGGACGGCGGCGACGCGCTGGGCTCAGCCGCCCGCCTTGACCTTCTCGAACATCTTGGCGAGCTGGTCATTCTGCTTCATCGGCCCGGTGAACACCGTGGTCTTGAGCATGTCGTCCGGATTGGACGGCAGTTCAAGCGTCTTGAGCGTCTCGGCCGGAACCGCGGCGAAAGCGGTCTCGGTTGAGGCGCCATAGCCGTAATCCTCGATCAACTTCTTGCCGGATTCGGCTTCGAGGCGGCTGTTGATGAAATCATAGGCCAGATCGACATTCTTGGCGTCCTTCAGCATCACATAGCCGCAGGTCCAGGTCAGCATGCCTTCCTTCGGCTTCATGAACTCCACCGGCACGCCCTGCTTCTTCAGCGCCACGGCCGACGCGTTCCAGGTCATGGCGGCCACTAGTTCGCCGCTCGCCAGCGACTGCTCCACCGAAGTCATGTCGGTTGTGTAGGTGGACATCAGCGGCCGTTGCTCGCGCAGTTTCTCGGCGACCTTGTCGAGATCGGCCGCGCTCATGTCGAAGGGGTTGACGCCGGCAAGAAGGGCGGCGACCAGCGGCGTGTCATGCACGGCGTCGATCGTGGCCATACGACCGGCATATTGCTTGTCCCAGAGCAGCGACCAGCTCTTTTCCGGGTTTTCGACCAAATCGGTTCGGTAGAGAATGGAGGTGTTGCCCCAATCCCAAGGCACCATCCAGACCTTGCCGTCGCCGGCCTGGAGGTCCGGGAGATTGCGGAAGGTCGGGAAGATCTTGTCCCAGTTCTTGATGCGCTTGGTGTCGATCGGCTGCAGCAGGCCTTCCTTGTTCCAGCGGGCGATCTTGTCATAGCAGGGATGGGCGACATCGGGCCGGAAGCCGGCCTTGACCTTGGTGAAGGCGTCGTCGTCATCGCCGAACATCGCATATTCGATCGCATCGGGATGCGCGGCGAGATAGGACTTGCTGAATTCCGGCAGTTCATAGCCGGACCAGGTGAAATAAGACAGCTTGTCGGCGGCCTGCGCCAACCCGCTCGTCGTGATCAGAGCCGCCGCGAGCGCGCCACTCAGGATCTTGGTCAGTCTTCCAGTTTTCATGCGCGTTCTCCTCTTCGTTATTATGATTGGACCATTCACGTCTGGCCGCGCCGGCGGAGCAGTTCCGCAGCGGCGGCGATGGCGATACTCACCGCCAGGATGACGCTACCAAGCGCCATGACCATCGGCAGCGATTTCGGAAAGCGCAGCTGGCTCCAGATGAACAGCGGCAGCGTCTGATCAGAGCCGGCCAGGAAAAATGCGATGATGAATTCGTCGAAGCTGGTCAGGAAAGCCAGCATGAAGGCCGAGCCGATGGCGGAGGCCGAGAGTGGCAGCATGACTTTCCAAAGCACCAGGAATTCCCGCGCGCCGAGATCCTCTGCGGCTTCGGGAATACTGCGGGGGATGTTCTGGAAGCGCGAGCGCATGACCATCACGGTGGTCGGCAGGCCAGCGAGCACATGCCCCGCCACCATGGCCGTCAGCGAGGGGCCGAGGCCGGCGAGATTGACCAGGATGAGCAGCGAAATGCCGAGGATGACGCCGGGAATTAGAATAGGCAGGCGGGCGATGGCCGAGACGAGATTGGCGAAGACCGACTGGCCGAACACATCCATATAGGCGATCGCGCCGCCGCAAAGCGTTGCGAGAAAGGCCGAGGTCAAGCCGACGATCAGGCTGTTGACGACAGCGGCCGCCAGCGCCTCATTGCCGATAAGCGCCTTGTACCAATCGAGCGTGAAGCCCTTAAGCGGGAAAGACGCCTGCACCGCATCGTTGAACGAAAAGAGCGGGATCAGGCAGACCGGCAGATAGAGAAAGACCAGATAGGCCGTGACATACACCCAGAGCAGACCACCGGCGTCGAGACGAGGAGCGCGCGCGGTCATTGGCGGCTCCCATAGCGGCGGTCGACCCAGCGGGCGACGAGGATAAGCGCCAGGATCAGTCCCATCACGGAAACAGCCAGCGCCGCGCCGAACGGCCAGTCATTGGCCTTGCCGAACTGGGCCTGGATCAGCGAGCCGATCATCACGCTTTGCGGACCGCCCACCAGCGCCGGCGTCACATAATCGCCGACGGTGGGCACGAAGACGACGAGCGCGCCGGAGAGAACGCCCGGCATCGAATAAGGAAGCACGATGCGGCGGAAGGCGGTCATGGGCTTAGCGCCGAGATCGGCGGCGGCTTCCAGTAGGGAACGTGGCATCGTGTCGAGCGCAACGAAAATCGGCAGGATCGCGAAAGGCGCATAGGCATGGGCGAGCGTCAGCACCACGGCGGCGGGCGTGTTGAGAAACGCCAGAGACGGCTCGCTGAGCAGGCCGCTGCCGACCAGCGCCGAATTCAAGACGCCGTTGTAGGCGAGCACGACCTTCCAGGCGAAGACCCGCAGCAGATAGCTGGTCCAGAACGGCAGCGTGACCAGAAACAGGATGAGGCTGCGGTGGCGGCCCGCGTAGAAGGCGAGGAAATAGGCGACCGGATAGGCTGTCGCCACGGTCGCCGCCGTCACCAGTCCGGCGATGACCAGGGAGCGCAACGCAACCATGGCATAGAGCGGATCGGTGGCGATGGTGACGTAGTTGGCCAGCGTCGCGCCGGCGCCGGTCAGCGAACCGTCATTGACGCGAAGCGAGAGAAACAGCACCAGCGCCAGCGAAAAGAGGATGAGTACGAAGGCGACGAAGGAGCCGGGCGTCAGCAGCACGGCGCGAAACACCGCACGCGATGCGCCTCCGTGCCGCTCAGTCTCCTCAATCACCGTCATGGCGCCTATCCAAATATGAAATCCGATTCATCATTTTCATTTTTTAGAAAGAGTCAAGCACGCTTCACTGCTCGAGAGCATCCAACATGCGGTACCAGGCAATCATCGCGCCGACGCCGATCTGGCGAAAACGGTGGAAGGGAATGGGCGCGATCGGCGTCAGCGGCAAAGGCAGCCGCTCCGGATCGCCGCTCAGGAGATAGTCGACAAGACGTGGTCCGGACGCGGTCATCAGGCCGACGCCGCGCCCCTGGCAGCCGACCATAGTCACCAGACCCGGCTCGGGCTCGTGCACATGCGGCAGATGATCGAGCGTGACCGCGACGCGACCGAACCAGCGCCGCTCAATCGCCACGCCGCGCAAGGACGGAAACAGGCGAACCAGCGCCCGTTCGAGATGCGCCCAATCCTGTTGGCCGCGCGGCAGGCGCATCGGCCCTCGACCGCCGAGAATGAGCCGGTTGCCGGTGGCGCGGCGGTAATAGACGAGGATGCGCCGGGAATCCGACACCGCCTGCCCGGCCGGCAGGATCGGCCTGAGGTCTTCCTCGGCGATTGGCGCGGTGGCGATCTGCAGGGAATGCAGCGGCACGAGCGTGGCGGCGAGACCCGGGATCAAGCCATCGGAATAGGCGTTGGCGGCCAGCAGCACCTTGCCGGCGCGAATCTCGACCCCATCGGCGAGCCGGGCGATCCAGACATTGTCTCGGCGCGCAAGACTGACGCAACGGCTGTTTTCCCGGATATCGACGCCGGTTTCGCGGACAAGCCGCGCCAATTCCAGCGCGAGCGACAGCGGATTGATCACGCCGGCGCGGCGGTCGTGAAAGCCGCCGAGATAGTTGTCGGCGCCGATTGCGGACTGGATGCCCTTTGCATCCAGCATCTCGACCTGATCGCTGTAGCCGCGCCATTGTTTGTAGCGCGCAGTCGCGGCGGCCAGAGCTTTTTCCGTATGGCAGGCCTGAATCCAGCCCGAACGCGAACGTGGGACATCGAGCTTTTCACGGTCGATGAGATCGAAGACGGCGTCCGCCGTGCGCGAGACGAAATCGACGACCGCAGCGCCGCGCTTTTCGCCGAAATGCCTGAGAAGCCAATCCGGATCATATTTGAGCCCGGGGATGACCTGGCCGCCATTCAACCCGCTTGCGCCGTCGCCGATCCGACCGGCATCCACCAGGCATACGCCGAGACCCTGGCGCGCGGCGTGGAGGGCGGCGGTCAGCCCGCAAAAGCCCCCGCCAATCACCAGAAGATCGACGGCGCCTTGATCGACTTTGGTTTTCGGCATGTTTTGCCGCCGCGCTTCATAGGACCAGACCGGATCGTTGGTCAGCATCATCCCGCCCCTGTTTTCAAGTCTTCATCAGCATATCGCCGAAAAATGAAATTGGAACAGGAATTTTCATTTATTTGAAGCGCGCCATCAACCGGTGCCGATCTCCGTCAGCGGGCGATAGCCCGCCTTTAGCGCAGCGAGAATGGGCGCCGGCGTCAGCGGCTGGACCTCGCTTTCGGGATTGCAGGCGCTCGCGGGACCGTAGCCGGCATGGCTCCAGGGATGAAGCCTGTTATTCCAGAGGAGATGCGGCGCCTGGCGATGGAGAACGAAGGCGCCGTCCGGCAGATCTGAGATATTTCCAACGTCCGCCGCTGCATCTCGCGGCAGACGCGCCTGATGCAGGATCTGATCCATCGCGGGCGCCGAAAGAGTACGCACACTGACATCAAGCCCCTCCGCCAATGCTGCACGGAACGCATTGTAGGCCGGGCGGCGGCAGAGCGCACAGGGACGATGACCCGCTGACAGAGCCACCGCTTCGTCGAGAAAAAACAGCGGCGTGTAATGGCCCCTCTGGTCGAAGGTCACCCGATAGCCCGAAGACCGGGGTTCAAGCGTGCAGCTGATCCAGGCTCTGCTCCGCCAGGTCTTGGCGATGCGGCCTTCCCTGTCATGCAGATCGCCACGATTGCCCATGAGCAGACCCCGCGCCGGCGACGCCTCGAAGGTTCCGAAGGGCGTCACGCGGTTGGCGCGGGGCATCAGGTCACCAGCCTTCGTCGAGAACGCGGGCGAGCATGTCGACGAAATAGTCGGCGCTGGCCTTGGACAGGCACATCGGCGGCTTGATCTTCAACACGTTGAGGTGATCGCCGGTCGGCTGCATGATCACGCCGAGTTCGAGCAGGCGGTCGCAGATCCGCGCCGTCTCGACCGTCGCGGGCGCGAGCGTCTGCCGGTCGCGGACGAATTCCAGGCCGAGATAGAGGCCCATGCCATGGACAGCGCCGACGAGATCGAAACGCTGGCCGAGCGCCTCCAGCCGGGCCTTGAGATGATCGCCCACCTCACGCGCATTGTCCTGCAGTTTTTCCTCGAACAGCGCGTCGAGCACGGTCATGCCGACCACGCATGACACCGGGCTGCCGCCGGCGGAGGAGAAGAAATAACCTTCTTTCTCCAGACTGTCGGCAATGGCGCGGCTGGTGATGACGGCGCCCAGAGGATGACCGTTGCCCATGCCCTTGGCGATGGTGATGATATCTGGCGTGACGCCCTGCTCCTCAAAACCCCAGAAGTAATGGCCGAGACGACCGAAACCGACCTGCACCTCGTCGGCGATGGTCACGCCGCCCCGGGCGCGGACCATCTCGTAGACGGCCTTGAGATAGCCTTTGGGCAGCGGAATACCGCCGGAATTGCCATAGACGCTTTCGCAGATGAAGCCCGCCAGGGCCTCACCTTTTTCGTCCAGCCGTTTGAGCGCCTTTTCCACTTCGGCGACATAACCGGGGGCGGAATCCGATCCCCGATAGGGGCCGCGATAGGTGTTGGGCGAGGTGACAGCGTGGACCCAGGAGGGACGCGTGGTCAGCGCGTGCGGATTATCCGCGATCGAGGTCGAGACAGCGTCGGAGGCGACCGTCCAGCCATGATAGGCCTCGAGCAGGCAGAGCATGTTGCGCGCGCCGGAATGCGCCCAGGCAAGCCGGAGCGCGAGATCGTTGGCCTCCGATCCGGAATTGACGAGGAAGACCGTGTCAAGACGTTCGGGCGCGAGATCGACCAGGCGTTTGGAAAAATCAGCGATCCCGGCATAGTGGAAGCGGGAATTGGTGTTGAGCAGGCTCCATTGCCGCGCCACCGCCGCCGAGAGCTTCTCGTGGCCATGACCGAGGATGGCGACATTGTTGACCATGTCGAGATAGGCGCGGCCATTGGTGCCGTACATCTGCTCGCGCCAGCCGCGTTCGATCTGCGGCGGGTTCTGGTAATAGTTCTTCTGCGGCTTGGCGAAATGCGCCTGACGCACCGCCATCAGATCATCGTTGGCCAACTCCGGCGCGTCCAGATCCATGCCCAGAAGCGCAGATGGCGACGGGCAGAGATGTTTCCAGGCGGTCGCCTGATGGTCGGCGACAAAAGCCTGCGGCTTTATCTCGCCGAGGCGGCTCAACTGGATGCCGATCACGCCGCCTTCGACGACAGCGGCGATCGCCTCTCCGGTCCGGACCGTCCCGCCGATGGGCGCCAGCGGCTCGGCGCCGGTCAGCCACAGCGTGAGATCCTGCCCAATAAAGGCCAACACCCCCTCGGACTGGACGAGGCTACCGGCGAAGGGCGCCTGAAGGCGCGCGCCCTTGGGAGCTGCGAGATCCACGCCGAGCGCTGTCGATGCCGGCGCCTGCGGCGCGTGATGGGTCGCGCGGCTGAGGCGGCGTTCGCCGTAGCAGGTGGCTGCGAAGCCGGTTTCTGCTGCGGCCTCCGTCAGCAACCGCCGATCGATATCGGCTTCCAGCCAGTTGCCGGAACGGTAGACCTCGGAGAGCGGATCGAGCCGGAGCACGGTCACCGTGGCGGCATCGACCTGTTCGAGAAGCGGCGCCACGTCGGACGCCGGGGCCGCCGGCAAGGCGCCGACGGCGTCGAGGATAGCCGCCTGCACCACCGCGATGGGCAGGCTGACGGCGACGCGAAGGATCTCGCGTTCATGATCGATATTGCCGGCGACATAGGCGTTGTCGGGCTCCACCGCCAATTGCTGTTCGCCCGAAGCGGCCAGGACGCAGGCGCGCTGCACGATCAGCGGCCAGAGCGCCCGCAATTCGCTGTCTGTCAGTGGATAGGCCGCATGGAAAGCCTCGACCGCAGGCAGAATGAAGAAGGGATCGCCAGCAGCGTGATGCAGGAGCGAGGAGCAGGTGACCGCGAGATCGCCGACCACCCAGCCGCGCATGAGATCGCCGAAATCGATCACGCCGACAGGAACCGGATGACCGTCATCCCCGATGCGGGCGACGACATTGTCGTCGGTCACGTCGTGATGCACGGCCTGCAGCCTGAGTTTGTCGCGCAACGGGGCGAGATGCGCCTCGGCGGCCTCCGTCCCCGTCAGCACTGCGGCGCGACGGGCGGGATCGGGAATAGCCGACGCCATCGCGAGCGTGACGCTGTGGGCGGCGCGCATGTCCCATTGCAGAGCGCGGTCCAGGCCGGGGTGGTCGAAATCGGCGAGCGTCGCCGCCACCTCCGCCGAAACGCGACCCAGCGCGCGTCGCGTCTTGTTCGACAGATGCTTGCGGCGGGTCAGCGGTTCGCCTTCGAGATAGGTCAGCAGGCGGGCGCGGCAAGCCTGATCTCCTATGACAAGTTGCAATATTTCAGCGCCCGACCCCGCTGCGACCGGCTGCGGCGCTTCAAAGCCTTGGGCTTTGGCTGCTATGACGCGCATCGCCTCGTTCTGGGCCTCGAGTTCGGTGAGCGAATACTCCGCGCGGGAGATTTTCAGCACGAAGGCGTCGCCGGCCTCAGTCCGAATGCGGAAATTGCGATCCTGCTGGCTGCCGAGTTCGACGATCCGCCCTTCTAGGCCATAGTCGTCTCGCAAAATCGCGGCCGCCTGCTCGATGCTGACGTCAGGCCGCGGAAGATCTGCGCGTTGGGCGGCGTTCTGATGGGTCATGGGCGTTTCTCCCGAGCAAGACGACATGGCCTGGTTTCTTAATCGCTGGAATGATTTAGAGCAATCGTCATGACGCCGCCGGCCTTGCCAGACATGCCGCGTCCCCTTAAATGAAAGCCGGCGGGCAGTCGCGCCGGTTTGGAACTCAGCGCCTGATGGAAAAGTCTCCCAGCCGCAGACGCGGAACCCTGTTTTTCTGGTTCGCACTCGCAGTGATCGCCGGCGCGATCGGCGCGACGGTTCTGCTTGCGAGGGACGGCGCCAATCTGAGGCGGATGCTCGACGCGCTGGGGATTTCATCCCCGCCGCAAACGACCGGCGTCGAGACCTCTTCCACCAAGACCAAACGACTACGCAATCTTGCCATTCCGCTCGATCCCATCGTCTTTCTTCGTGAGATGAAGGACGCGGAAAGCGCGTTTCTCCGGCGCCTCACCATCGACGGCAAGGCGCTTTGCCAAGGCTTTTCCGACGCCGGCTTTGCGATGAGCGGCTGGGCGCCGGGCGTCTTCACCAGCAAGACCTATGAATGCTGGGGGGAACAGGTGTTCGGCGCGGACGGTCCGCCGGACAAGCAATCCAGCTTCTTCCTGATGGTCAAAGGCCGGCCGGACGGCGAACTTCTGTCGGCGCGCGTCAAATTCATCTTCACCACGCCGGAAATGCGCGCGCGGATGACCAAGGAGGCGGCGCGAATGCTCGCGCTCCTCGCGGAGAAGACCCGCTGGGGCGATCTCGCCGACCATGCGCGCGACATCAATGCGCTGAAGCCGTTTTCACTCGACGCCTTCGGTCTCAGGGTGAAATTTTCCAACGAGTTCAGCGGTCCCGGTCGCTATAATCTCGTCGTGTCGCGCGACGGCGCCCTGACCGAGGCCGAAAAGCGCACAAGGCGTTTCTTCGACCGGACGGTCTATCTGCCGCTGCCGGCGGATTTGACGGACAAGACCGCAGCGGCGGACAACAGTGAGACGAAACCAGAGCCATGACCGACTTCACTCCCCTGCAATCGCTGATCGGCGGCGGCCTGATCGGCCTGTCCGCGGTTCTGCTGATGGCCTTTCATGGCCGCATCGCCGGCATGACCGGCCTTCTCGCCGGCGTCCTGCCGCCTCTGTCGGCTGACTGGCCGTGGCGAGCGGCGTTTCTCGCCGGCGCGGCGCTGTCGCCGATCCTCTGGCTCAAGGGCGGCGGCGAGATCGGCTTCGCCTCCCCGGCCATGCCCTGGGCGCTTGCGGCCGGCGGCTTCACCGTCGGCCTCGGCGTGGTGCTGGGCGGCGGCTGCCCCTCGGGACATGGCGTCTGCGGCATCGCCCGTTTTTCGAAACGCTCCGCCGTCGCCACGCTGACCTTCATGGCGACGGCCTTTCTCAGCGTCTTCGTCATCCGTCATCTGATCGGAGCGGTATAATGAGAGAACTACTCGCCCTCGTCTTCGGCGCGATCTTCGGCCTGGGCATCGCGATTTCCGGCATGATCAACCCGGCCAAGGTGATGAACTTCTTCGATATCTACGGGACCTGGGATCCGAGCCTGGCCTTCGTGATGATCGGCGCGCTCGCGGTGGCCATTCCCGGCTATGCGCTGATTTTCCGGATGCGCCGCGCGCCCGTTCTCAACGCGCAATTCGCCCAGCCGACCAAGACGGCGCTCGACCGCAGGCTGATCGGCGGGGCGGCGCTGTTCGGGCTCGGCTGGGGTGCAGCCGGCTTCTGCCCCGGTGGCGCCATTCCGGCCATCGGTCTGGGCGAAGCCTCGGTGTACATCTTCCTGCTGGCGATGATCGCCGGGATGATGGCGATGCGCCAGATCCTCGCTCGGCTGGATTGACCCGGGATCAGCGATGCATGCGAGCGCCCTTGGAGATCTTGTCGGCGATCTTCTTGGGCGCGCGATAGCCGAGGCCGACGAATTTGGCGTCATCGGCGCCGAATTCCGAAAAGACGGCGCGGTTGGCGGCGTCGTGGCCGGTCGAGAACATCTCTTCGATATAGGCCGATCCCTCGATGCCCTGTTCTTTCATCCGCGCCGCCGCCTTGCGGATCGTCTCGCCATCGGCTTCGAGCACGATGACCGGCTGGCCGCTAATGGGCAGGAACCGCCTGTTGTCGCGGTCGAGATAGGGCTCGCCGATAATCTCCGGCGTCCCCGCCGTCACGCCGCTCATCAGAAAGGCGGCGACATTCAGCGCTTGCCAGGACGGCAGGTCCTCGCGCAGGATCAGGACGATTTTGGTGTCGAACATGGGTGCTCCCTTGGCTGGCAATGAAGACTGGCGCTTAGCAAGGGCGGAGACCCCCGGTCTTGAACGTCTGTGCGCGGAAGGCGATCACATTCGCCGCGCGCCCGACGCCGGGGCGCTCGAGCGCATCGAGGTGGTGATGTCGCGCTTCACCTATGCGGCGCATCGCCATGACAGCTATGCGCTGGGGCTGACGATCCGCGGCGCGCAGACATTCGCCTATCGGGGCGAGCGCCGCGTCAGCCTGCCCGGCCAGTGGCTGGCGCTGCATCCCGACGAACTGCATGACGGCCAGGCCGGCGACGAGGCGGGCCTGCGCTACCGCATGCTCTATCTGGAGCCGTCGAGGCTCTATGACGCGCTGCCCGAGGGCATCAGGTCACTGCCCTTCCTCAAGCAGCCGGTCGGCGATGATCCGGCCGTGGCGCGCTTGCTCGCAGGACTTCTCGGCGGCATGGAGGACGACATCGACCCGCTCGCGCTCGACGGCTGTCTCGGTGAACTCGCCGCAAGGCTGGCGGCGCTGGGGGGATTGGTCAAGGGTCCCGGCAAGACGTCGCCCGATATGCGGCGCATCCGGGATTATCTGATCGCGCATACGTTCGAGCCGGTTACGTCCGAGGATCTCGAGCGCGTTTCGGGGCTCGACCGCTACCAGATCGCCCGCGCCTTTCGCCGGGTGCATGGATCGAGCCCGCACCGGTTTCTGGTCATGCGGCGGCTGCAGGCAGCGCGCAAGCGTATCGGCGAGGGCGCGAAAATTGCCGATGTCGCGGCCGAAACAGGTTTCGCGGATCAGGCGCATCTGACCCGCTGGTTTCGCAGCGCCTATGGCACGACGCCGGGACGCTGGGCGCAAATGGCGGCGCGGAAGGCCTGACGCGCCAAACATTTGCGGCCTCCGCCCTTCCCTTTGCCAAAAAAACCGCCTAAGACAGCGCCCATCATGGATCGCGCGCGGCTTTGGATCATATCGCGAATTATTAGCCCGGCCTTTGCAGCCTGACCGGCGAGAGCAAAGGTCCGGGACTTCTGGCGTTTGCGCCACTCCAATCCACGATAGTTCCCATTTTTCGCAGGCGCTGTCCGCCCCTCCCCCGCGACCGGGCGCGAGCGCATAAGACGGTATGACGATGAACGACACCGCAGACAAGAACGACTATTCCTCGACGCTTTTTCTCCCGCAGACGGATTTTCCCATGCGCGCCGGCCTGCCGCAGAAGGAGCCGGAGATCGCCAAGCGCTGGAAGGAGCAGGATCTCTACAAGCAGTTGCGCGCCTCCGCCGCCGGCCGGCAGAAATTCGTGCTGCATGACGGCCCGCCCTACGCCAACGGCAATATCCATATCGGCCATGCGCTCAACAAGGTGCTGAAGGATGTCATCACCCGCTCGTTCCAGATGCGCGGCTACGACGCCAATTACGTGCCGGGCTGGGATTGCCACGGCCTGCCGATCGAATGGAAGATCGAGGAAAAGTACCGCGAAAAGGGCAAGGACAAGAACGAGGTCCCGGTCAACGAATTCCGCCGCGAATGCCGCGACTTCGCGCAGGGCTGGATCAATGTCCAGTCGGAAGAATTCCGCCGCCTCGGCATCGAAGGCGATTTCGACAATCCCTACACGACCATGAACTATCATTCCGAAGCCCGCATCGCCGGCGAGCTTCTGAAGATCGCCATGTCGGGCCAGCTCTATCGCGGCTCCAAGCCGATCATGTGGTCGGTGGTCGAGCGCACGGCGCTTGCGGAAGCCGAGGTCGAATATCACGAGGTCGAAAGCGATACAATCTGGGTGAAGTTCCCGGTCGTCGAAGACATTCGCCGTGCTCCAGTAGTCGATGGAAAGTTTGAATTACCGGAGTCTCTTGCTGGCGTGGCCTCCGTCGTCATCTGGACCACCACGCCCTGGACCATTCCGGGCAACCGCGCCATCTCTTTCTCGTCCCGCATCGAATACGGCCTGTATGAAGTTACGGCGGCCGCCAACGATTTCGGTCCGCAGCCGGGCGAAAAACTGATCTTCGCCGATAAGCTGGCGGCGGAGGCCTTTGCCAAGGCCAAGCTCGAATTCACCCGCCTGCGCGGCGTGAGCGGCGATGAACTTGCCGCCATCACCTGCAGCCATCCGCTCGCCTCACTCGGCTACGACTTCGCCGTGCCCCTGCTCGACGGCGACCATGTCACCGACGACGCCGGCACCGGTTTCGTGCACACCGCGCCGAGCCATGGCCGCGAAGACTTCGACGCCTGGATGGCCAATGCCCGGGCGCTGGAAGCGCGCGGCATCTCGTCCAAGATCCCCTTCACCGTCGGCGACGACGGCTTCTACACCGATGAAGCCCCCGGTTTCGGCCCCTCGGCCGAAGGCGGCGCGGCCCGCGTCATGGACGACAACGGCAAGAAGGGCGACGCCAACAAGCGCGTCATCGAGGCGCTGATCGCCGCAAACAACCTCTTTGCCCGCGGCCGCATCAAGCATGACTATCCGCATAGCTGGCGCTCCAAGAAGCCGGTGATCTTCCGCAACACGCCGCAATGGTTCGTCTATATGGACAAGGACCTCGGCGATGGCGCAACGCTGCGCTCGCGCGCGCTCAACGCCATCGACCAGACCCGCTTCGTGCCGGCGGGCGGCCAGAACCGTCTGCGCGCCATGATCGAGCAGCGTCCCGATTGGGTTCTGTCGCGCCAGCGCGCCTGGGGCGTGCCGATCTGCGTCTTCGCCGACAAGGACGGCAATGTCTTGAAGGACGAGGCGGTCAACGCCCGCATTCTGGAAGCCTTCGAGACCGAAGGCGCCGACGCCTGGTTCGCCGAGGGCGCCAAGGAGCGCTTCCTGGGCTCCGAGCATGACGGCGAGACGTGGCAGATGGTCACCGACATTCTCGACGTCTGGTTCGATTCTGGCTCGACGCACACCTTTACGCTCGAAGACCGTCCGGACCTGAAATGGCCCGCCGACGTCTATCTCGAAGGCTCGGACCAGCATCGCGGCTGGTTCCATTCCTCGCTGCTCGAAAGCTGCGCCACGCGCGGCCGCGCGCCCTATGACACGGTCATCACCCATGGCTTCACCATGGCCGAAGACGGCCGCAAGATGTCGAAGTCGCTCGGCAACACCGTGACGCCGCAGGAAGTGATGGGCCAGTCGGGCGCCGATATCCTGCGCCTCTGGGTGATGAACACCGATTACTGGGAAGACCAGCGTCTCGGCAAGACGATCATCCAGACCAATATTGACGCCTATCGCAAGATCCGCAACACGATCCGCTGGATGCTCGGCACGCTCGCCCATGACAAGGGCGAGGACATCGCTTACGCCGAGCTGCCGGAACTCGAAAAGCTGATGCTGCATCGCCTCGCCGAACTCGATGCGGTGGTGCGCCAGGGCTATGACGAATTCGACTTCAAGCGCATCGTCCGCTCGCTGTCGGATTTCGCCAATGTCGAATTGTCGGCCTTCTATTTCGATATCCGCAAGGACACGCTCTATTGCGACGCGCCGTCGAGCCCGAAGCGCTGCTCGGCCCTGTTCGTCATCCGCAAGCTGTTCGACTGCCTGGTCACCTGGTTTGCGCCGATGATGCCCTTCACCATGGAAGAGGCCTGGCTGTCGCGCGATCCCTCGGCTCAATCGGTGCATCTCGAACAGTTCCCGGCGATCCCGGCCGACTGGTCGAACGAGGCGCTGGCCGAGAAGTGGAAGAAGGTGCGCGCGGTGCGCCGCGCCGTCACAGGCGCGCTGGAGATCGAACGCAAGGACAAGCGCATCGGCTCCTCGCTCGAAGCGGCCCCCGTCGTCCATATCGCCGACGCCGAGCTGATGGCGGCGCTGGACGGGCTGGACTTCGCTGAGATCTGCATCACCTCCGACATTGCGCTCGTGACGGGCGAAGGCCCCGCCGACGCCTTCCGTTCGGAAGACGTGGCTCAGGTGTCCGTGGAGCCCAAGCGGGCGGAAGGGGTCAAATGCGCCCGCTCCTGGAAGATCACCCGCGATGTCGGCTCCGATCCCGATTATCCGGATGTGTCGGCGCGCGATGCGCAGGCGCTCCGCGAACTGGCCGCGCTCAACGGCTGATCACGACTCGAAACGGCGCCTCCGGGCGCCGTTTTCCGTAGAGGACAACGGCCTTGCGAGTTGACAGGATGCAATTCCGGATCGGAATCATTTGCGCTTGCGGCCCATCTCCGGTAAAAGCTGCCTGAAAATGGCCGGAATTTTCGTTAAACCGACTATTCCACACCACTTCCAATGAGCATCTTTCGCCGGAAAGGCTTGGACGGCATGACAAAGTTGTATCGCGTGGCTGGCGCATTTGCGGCGCTTTCCCTTATCGGGCTGGCGGCGTCCGGCTGCATGGGGCCGACCTACGGCACGGGAAAGTCGTCCAATGAACAGCTGTTCGACGACCTCGGCGACGCGATTTCGCTCAGGCCGCAGAAACAGCCCGATCTCGCCTACCAGCCGCGCGGCCAGCTGGTGAAGCCCAGCAACGTCAATGCGCTGGTGGAGCCGGAAAAGAACATCGCCACCAAGGACAATCCGCAATGGGTGGAAAGCCCCGAGGAGCTGCGCAAGCGCCTGCGCGCCGAGGCCGACGCCAATGCCGACAATTCGAGCTACCGCTCGCCGATCGCCGTATCGACCGCCAATGGCCAGGGCTTGTCTCCCGAGCAGCAGCGACAGGCGTTCCGCGAAGCCCGCAAGATCCAGGATGGCCGCTATTCCGACCAGCGCCGCTTCATGAGCGATCCGCCGCTCGACTATCGCCGCGTCGACGATCCCTCCAAGCTGACGGATCTCGGCACGCCGGAAGCCAAGAAGGAAAAGGAACGCAAGAAGGAGGCCGAGATTGCCGGCAGCGGCAAGAAATGGTGGCAGGTGTTCGACTGACGGAAAGCGGCCTTCGGGCCGTTTTTTTTGCGTCGAAACCTATGCAGCCGCTCGTAAATTTCCCGAGACCGTTCATTCAATGTTTACGAAGACGTAAACTATTCTCGCGAATTTTAGCGGTTAAAAATCCTGTTAACTTTCAGCGCCTATCGCTGGGGCATGAAGGTCAGCAACAAGATACTCGTCAAGTCGAGCGCGGTGGCGGTGATATCCGCGATCATCTCCGTATCCATCTGTCTGTTCGTGGTGCCCTTTCTCGGCGGCGCGCCGGATGGGCCCGGCTTCGTCATGAGCATCGTCTGCCCGCTGGTCATCGCCTGGCCGGCCAGCGCCTATCAGTTTTCCCAGACGGAAAAAATCCGACAGGCGCGCGATGAACTCGCAAGGGCGCATGCCGACCTGGACCGACTGCATGGCGAACTCACCCGCGCTCATGATCTTCTGGCGCACAAGGCGCGGATCGACGGCCTGACGGGCGGGCTGAACCGCGACACCTTCCTCGCCATGTTCGAAACCGCCTGCGGAAAGGACGGTTGCGCCGCGCTGCTGCTCTGCGACGCCGATCATTTCAAGAAGATCAACGATGCGCATGGCCATCTCGCCGGGGACGAAGCCTTGCGAGGCATCGCCCGGGCGATTGCGCGTTCGCTCCGACCCTTCGATTTCTGGGGCCGGGTCGGCGGCGAGGAATTCGCGATCTTCCTCGATGGAGCCGACGACGAGGAAGCGTTCTACATCGCCGATCAGATCCGCTCCGCGGTGCAAGACATGGGCCTGGCGTATGAGGGGCGCGCGGTGAAGACGACGCTCAGCATCGGCGCGGCCATGTTCGAGGGTCCGGGAGAGGCGCTCGAACAGTACCGCATCGCCGATCGGCGGCTCTATCGCGCCAAGACGAGCGGCCGCAATCGCATCGTCCTGCAGGACGCCGACGAGGCGGAGGCGGCCTGATCAGCCGCGCCTGCCCCGAAAGAAGTCTTTGAGCATTCGCGCCGCCTCGGTCTCGGAAAATCCGGAATAGACATCGGGCGCATGATGACATGTGGGCTGGTTGAAGAAGCGCACGCCGCTGTCGACGGCTCCTCCCTTGGGATCGGCGGCGCCGTAATAGAGCCGACGGATGCGCGCGAAAGAAATGGCGGCGGCGCAAAGCGTGCAGGGCTCCAATGTCACATAGAGATCGGCGTCGATCAGACGCTCGTCGCCGACCTCGGCGCAAGCCATGCGGATCGCCTCGACTTCGGCATGCGCGGTAGGGTCGTTCTTCTCGCGCGTGCGGTTTCCGGCGCGGGCCAGAAGCCGCCCCGACTTGACAATCACCGCGCCGACCGGCACCTCCCCGCGGCTTGCGGCGGCGCGCGCCTCCTCGAATGCGATCTCCATGAAGGGATTTGCCGGCTTCACACGGTATTTCCTCTTAACCCGGGCATGATGTCCTGATAGGAGAGCGTAAGAACAAAGGCAAGGACAGATGAAAGACACCAAGAAACCGGCTGGCCGGAAACCGATGCGGGCCAAAACGGGCGGAGACAAGGGCGGAAAATTCGGCTCCGGCAAGGGCGCAGGCGCCCGGTCGGCGAAGGCCCCGGGCGGCAAGGACAAGAACCCCGCCCATCTCGAAGTCACGGGCGAAGGCGAACGCATCTCCAAGATCATGGCGCGCGCCGGCGTCGCATCGCGCCGCGATTGCGAGCGCATGATCCTCGAAGGCCGGGTGTCGCTGAACGGCAAGGTGCTGACCACGCCCGCCGTCAACTGTACGCCCGACGACAAGATCGAGGTCGACGGCCAGCCGATCGGCGCCATCGAGCGGACTCGGCTGTGGATCTACTACAAGCCCGCCGGATTGGTGACCACCAATTACGATCCCGAAGGCCGTCCGACCGTCTTCGACAATCTGCCGGAAGACCTTCCGCGGGTGATCTCCGTCGGCCGCCTCGACATCAACACCGAAGGCCTGCTGCTGCTGACCAATGACGGCGGTCTGGCGCGCATGCTGGAACTGCCGACCACCGGCTGGCTGCGCCGCTACCGCGTGCGCGCCTATGGCGCGATCGACCAGGAAAAGCTCGACAGCCTGAAAGAGGGCATCGCCGTCGACGGCGTGTTCTACGGCGCGATCGAAGCCACCCTCGACCGCCAGCAGGGCCACAATGTCTGGATCACCATGGGTCTGCGCGAAGGCAAGAACCGGGAGATCAAGAATGTTCTCGGCGCGCTCGGTCTCGACGTCAACCGCCTGATCCGCATCTCCTACGGCCCGTTCCAGCTCGGCGAACTCGAAGAAGGCGACGTGGTGGAAGTGCGCAGCCGCACGCTGCGCGAACAGCTCGGGCCGCGCCTGATTGCCGAAGCCAACGCCAATTTCGAAGCGCCGATCAACAATCTGCCGAAGGACGCCGCCGAAGAGCCGAAGGCGGACAAACCGGAAGCCTCGGAACGACCGCGCCGCGAAAGCCGCGAGGAACGCCGGGACCGCGACCTCGCCAGCATCGACACCAAGCGTCCGCCGAGGGGCGAGGCGCGCGGCAAAGGCGACTGGGCCAAGGGCGACCGCGACAAGAGCGATCGCCCCCGAGGCGATCGTGATCGCGGCGGCGATCGGGATCGCGGCGGCGATCGGGAACGCCGGGGACGCGATGACGACCGTCGCAGCGAAAAGCCCAAGCGTCCGCCGCTGGGCACGATCCGCACGGCCAATGTCTGGATCGCTCCGGGCGGCCGCCCGGCGGAGACCGAAACCGCCAGCGACACGATTACCGATCGGGCTGGACGTCAGATCCTGCGCGTGCGCAAGCCCAAGCAGGAAACGGACAAGAAGCCGTCCAAGCCCAAGCGCCCGGCAGCTGCGAAAGCGCGACGCGACGAACGCGGCGACGCCGGCCGGGACGAGCGCGACGCCCGGCCGTCGCGCCGTCCACGCGAAGACGGCGCAACGGGCGAGCGCCCCCGCGCCCGCTCCGCAAGACCGGGCGGGAAGCCGGACTTCCAGGAGCGTGGGGATGCGCCCAAGCGCTCCTTCGCGAAGAACAAGCCGGATTTCGCCCGCGATGGCGACAAGCGCCGGGACGACCGGCCGCGCTCCGACAAGCCCAGGGACGATAGGCCGAGACAGGATCGTCCCCGGGACGACAGCCGTCGCGACGACACGCGCAAGCCGGGCGGACGTCGCCCTGACGCGCGCTCGGGCGAAGGCCGCAGCGATGACAGAGGCGGCCCCCGCAAGGGCGGACCGGGCGGAAAAGGCGTAAGGGGCGGCGGTGCGGATCGTCGGCGGTGAATTTCGAGGGCGGCCGCTCGCGACCCCGAAAAGCCAGGACATCCGGCCGACCACCGACCGGACGCGCGAGAGCCTGTTCAACATCCTGAACCACAAATATCCCGAGGCGCTCGACGGCGGCCGCGTCATGGACGTGTTCGCCGGCACCGGCGCGGTGGGGCTGGAAGCCTTGTCGCGCGGCTGTTCGCAGGCGATGTTCGTGGAAATGTCGGTCGAGGGCCGCGGTCTCATCCGCAGCAATATCGAGGCGCTGGGGCTGCAGGGCCGCACGCGCATTCTCCGGCGCGACGCGACCGATCTCGGCTCGAGCGGCACGATCGACCCGTTCGACTTCCTTTTCGCCGATCCGCCTTATGAGAAGGGTCTGGGCGAAAAAGCGATGGGCTCGGCGGCCGCCGGCGGCTGGCTGAAGCCCGGCGCGCTCGCAATCCTCGAAGAACGATCCACGGTCGATCCCGTGGCTCCCGAGCCGTTCGCGTTCCTGGAGATACGGGAATTCGGCGACACGCGCATGCATTTCTACCGCTACTCTCCCGACCGGTGAGGACGAGATGATTACGCAGGGCAACTCTGCGCCGAGAGTGGCGATCGCCTTCGGCGGCGGCGGCGCGCGGGGACTTGCGCATATCCATGTCATAGAAGCGCTCGACGAACTCGGCATACGCCCGGTGCGGATCACGGGCTCTTCCATCGGCGCGATCATGGGCGCCGGCATGGCGGCTGGGCTATCCGGCGCCGAGATCCGCGACTTCACGCTGAAGACGGTCGGCGACCCGCGCGCGGTGATGAACCGTATCTGGTCGCTGAGGCCGACGACGCTGCAGCAGTTCGTCTCCGGCGGCGGCTTTCGCGTCGGCCAATATAATCTCGAACGTATTCTGAAGGCCTTCCTGCCGGAGTCCCTGCCGGAGGATTTTTCCGGGCTCGCCATTCCGCTCGGCGTCATCGCCACCGACTATTACGGCGAACGCGAAGTGCTGATCGAGCAAGGGGCGCTTTTTCCAGCGCTCGCCGCCTCGGCGGCCATTCCCGCCGTGTTCATGCCGGTCATGCTGGATGGACGGGTGATGATCGATGGCGGCATCTACAATCCCGTGCCGTTCGACTATCTGTTCGACGACGCCGACATCGTCATCGGCGTCGATGTGGTCGGCGCGCCCGTCGGCGAGGACCAGCAGATTCCCCGCCGCATCGAAAGCGTGTTCGGCGCGAGCCAGTTGATGATGCAGTCGATCATCGCCGCCAAGCTCAAGATCCGTAAACCGGACATTCTCCTGCGGCCCAATGTCGGCAAGATCGCCGTGCTCGATTTCATGAAAGCGGCCGACATTCTCGCCATGTCGGCCGACATCAAGGACGAACTCAAGCGTTCGCTGGACGCCGCGATCGCCTTCCGCGCCTGAGCGCTTACTTCGCCTTCAGGAGATCGCGAATTTCGGTCAGCAGCACGACATCCTCGGGCGGCCCGGCGGGCTTCGGCTCTTCCTTCTTCGGCATGGCGCGATTGACGACCTTGATGAGCAGGAAGATGATCCAGGCGACGATCAGGAAGTTGATCAGGATGGTGATGAAGTTGCCATAGGCGAATACCGCCCCTTGTTCTCGCGCCGCGGCCAAAGAAGTTGCCGTCACGGTGCTCGAGAGCGGAATGAAATAGTTCGAAAAGTCGACATTGCCGATGATGGCGCCGACGACGGGCATGATCAGATCTTCGACGAGCGACTTGACGATGGCGCCGAAGGACGCGCCGATGATCACGCCGACGGCGAGATCGAGCACGTTGCCGCGCGCGATGAAGGTCTTGAATTCGTTCAACATGGGCCTCTCCTTGCTTGTCCACCCGAATAAAGTAAACGCTAATAATCGGTTAACCGCAAGACAGCCGACGCTCCATTGCGGAACATCCTAGCCGAAGGAATGACTTTTCCACGACCCGGCTTAGGCCTATGCTCCTCAAGGCGCGGGAGGCGCATCAAGGAGAGGGCATGCTTCCAGGCTGGGTGCTTTTCGGCTCGACGATCGGCTATCTGGGGCTGCTGTTCGCGGTGGCCTGGTTCGGCGACCGCAAGGCGCGGGCGCCGGAGGCGATCGAGCGCAGCCGTCCACTGGTCTATGCGCTCAGCCTCGCCATCTACTGCACATCCTGGACCTATTTCGGCGGCGTCGGCCTGGCCGCCGAGCGCGGCTGGGAATTCCTCGGCATCTATATCGGCCCGATGCTGATGTTCACCCTGGGTCTGCCCTTGATCAGACGGATCATCGTGATCGCCAAGCGCGAACGCCTGACCTCCATCGCCGATTTCATCGCCGCCCGCTACGGCAAGAACCCGGTGGTCGCCATGATCGTGGCGCTTGTGGCGCTGGCCGGCGCCGTGCCCTATATCGCGCTCCAGCTCAAGGCCGTATCCGCCTCCGTCGCCGCGCTCGTCGATACGTCGGGCTATGCGATCGGGCTCGACTCGCACCAGTTGATCGACCTGCCGCTCATCGTGTCGCTGTCGCTCGCGCTGTTCGCCGTGATCTTCGGCACCCGCCACGCCGACGCCACCGAGCACCAGAACGGGTTGATGGTGGCGATCGCCACGGAATCCGTCGTCAAACTGATCGCCATCGGCACGGTCGGCGTCACCGTCGCCTTCTTCCTGTTCGACGGTCCGGCCGATCTGTTCGCCGCGGCGGGACGCCATGCCGAAGCCGCGGCGGCATTGGCCTATCAGACGCCGCCCGGCCGCTGGATCACGCTGACCGCGCTGTCGGCCTTCGCCATCGTGATGCTACCCAGGCAGTTCCATGTCACGGTGGTGGAAAACCGCAGCCATGGCGAACTGAAGCTCGCGGCAATCTTCTTCCCGCTCTACCTGATCGCCATCAATCTCTTCGTGCTGCCGATCGCGCTCGGCGGCGTCATCCTGTTCAACGGCGCGGGAGACGCCGATCTCTATGTGCTGACGGTGCCGCTGCAATCCGGGCTGAAGACGATCACGCTGATCGCGTTCATCGGCGGCTTCTCGGCGGCGACCGCCATGGTGATCGTCGCCTCGGTGGCGCTGGCGATCATGATCTCCAACGATATCGTGCTGCCGGTCCTTCTCCGGCGCAACCTCGTCGGCGCGCGGAGCGACACGACGGAGGATCTCGGCCGGCTGGTGCTGATGGTTCGGCGCGGATCGATCTTTGGGGTCATGCTGCTCGGTTATCTCTATTACCGGGCGGCGGGCGCCTCCAACGACCTCGCCTCGATCGGCCTCATCGCTTTCGCCGCGATCGGGCAGATGGCGCCGGCGATGCTGGGCGGGCTGTTCTGGCGGCGCGCCAATGCGCGCGGCGCCATCGCCGGCATCACTTCGGGCTTCATGGTCTGGACCTGGCTCTTGTTCATCCCGTCGCTCGGCGGCACCGACACCTCGCCCGACGCCGGGCTCATTCTCGACGCGATCCTGCCCTCGTCGAAATTCTTTTCAGGACATGGCAGCGATCCCTTCATCAATTCGGTGCTGCTCAGCCTGATCGTCAACACCGCCTGTTTCGTGATCGGCTCCTTGAGCCGCAACGCCAAGCTGATCGAGCGACAACAGGCGGCGGTTTATATTCCACAATCTGAGAATCCACGCCTGTTGATGCGCAGTTGGCGCACGGGGCTGACGGTCGGCGATCTGAAGACCGTCATCGGCCGCTATCTCGGCGAGGAGCGGATGCAGCGCTCCTTCGCCAATTTCGAGGCCCGGCGCGGCAAACCGCTCGATCCGCGCCAGGTGGCGGACGCCGATCTCCTGAACTTTTCCGAACAATTGCTGGGCTCGGCGATCGGCTCGTCCTCGGCGCGGCTGGTGATGACGCTGACCATGCGCCGCCACGACGCCCAGCCCGACGACACCGCGCTTCTGCTCGACCAGGCCTCGGAGGCCATCGAGTATAATCAGGGCGTGCTGCAGACCGCGCTCGCGCAGATGGACCAGGGTGTGGCGGTGTTCGACGGCGAAAACCGTCTGTCGATCTGGAACCGGCGATTCCGGGCGCTGCTCGATCTGCCCGAAAGCGTGGGCCAGGTGGGCTTTCCGCTCTCGGCCATCGTCGCACAACTCGCCGAGCGCGGCGATATCGCCATAGGCAGCGAGGTCGACGTGATGGAGACGATCCTGACGCCCGAGACGAGCTTCGTGCTGCATCTCGATCAGGGCGCGCGCATCGTCGAGCTGCGCTCCAACGCCATGCCGGATCGCGGCATCGTCACCACCGTCACCGACATCACGGCGCAAGTGAAGGCGGCGCGCGAACTCGAAGTCGCCAACGAGACGCTGGAGGCGCGGGTGGGCGCCCGCACACAGGAATTGACCACGGTCAACCAGCAGCTCGCCGAAGCCCGCGCCGCCGCCGAAGAGGCCAATCTCGGCAAGACCCGTTTCTTCGCCGCCGCGGGCCACGACATCCTGCAGCCCTTGAACGCCGCGCGCCTCTATTCCTCGACGCTGGTGGAGCGGCTCGGCCATTCGCCCAACAGCGACCTCGTGCTCAACATCGATTCCGCGCTGGAATCGGTGGAATCCATTTTGGGCGCGGTGCTCGACATTTCCCGGCTTGACACCGGCGCGATGAAGCCGCGCATGACCGCGCTGCCGCTCGCGCCTTTCCTGAAGCGCATCGAAACGGATTATCAGCCGCTGGCCCAGGCGCGCGGGCTGAAACTCACCTTCCTGCCGACCTCGCTGAAGGTGACGTCCGATGGCATGCTGCTGCGCCGGCTTGTGCAGAACCTCGTCTCCAACGCCATCAAGTACACGGTGACCGGTCGCGTTCTGGTGGGCGCGCGCAAGCGTGGTCAGGAAGTGTGGATCGAGGTGCATGACACCGGGATCGGCATTCCCAAATCCAAATTCCGCACCGTGTTCAAGGAATTCGCCCGGCTCGACGAAGGCGCCCGGACGGCGTCCGGGCTGGGTTTGGGCCTGTCGATCGTCGATCGCATCGGTCGCGTGCTCAACCATCCGGTCGAACTCCAGTCCACGCCCGGCAAGGGAACCGTGTTCCGGGTGCGGCTGCCGCTGAGCGAGCAGCTTCCCGACGCGAAAAGGACGGACGCCGGCGACGGCCCGAAGCCGGGTCTGGCGCGGCTCGACCATCTCGCCATTCTCTGCATCGACAACGAGCCGGCCATCCTCGACGGCATGGGGCTGCTTCTGGAGGGCTGGGGCGCGCGCGTGGCCAAGGCCTCGGGCCGGACCGAGGCGGAAGAGCTTCTCGCGCGGCCCGGCGCCGGCGTTGATCTGGTCATCGCCGATTATCATCTCGACGACTCCACCGGCATCGAAGCCATCGAGGCGGTGCGGGCTCGGTTGCCGGATCTGCCCGCCATCCTGGTGACCGCCGACCGGACGGCCGAGGTGCGGGCCGCGGCCGACCGGCTGGGCGCGGTCCTGCTCAACAAGCCGGTGAAGCCGGCAGCCCTGCGCGCCAATCTGATGCGCATCCCCATCCGGCAAAAAGACGCGGCCGAGTAGGATTTTGCTTTCGCGGGAGCCGCGAATCCGGGAAAAGGGGCAATGACCATCAAGCTCCTGCCAGAAACGCTGATCAACCAGATCGCCGCCGGCGAGGTGATCGAACGCCCCGCCAGCGCCGCCAAGGAATTGATCGAAAACGCCATCGACGCCGGCGCGACCCGGATCGAGATCGCCACCAGCGGCGGCGGCAAGTCGCTGCTCAGGATCGTCGACAACGGCTCGGGCATGGGGCCGGAGGATCTGGCGCTGGCCGTCAGGCGGCATTGCACCTCCAAGCTCGAGCGGGGGCTTGAGGATATCCGCACGCTCGGCTTTCGCGGCGAAGCTTTGCCGTCGATCGGTTCGGTCGCCAAGCTGTCGATCGTCTCGCGGCTCAAGGATGCGAGCGACGCGTTCGAAGTCGCGGTTCATGGCGGCAGGATGTCGGACATCCGCCCCAAGGCCGCCAATGCCGGCACGGTGGTGGAGGTGCGCGACCTGTTCTTCGCCACGCCGGCGCGTCTGAAGTTCCTGAAGAGCGAGAAAGCCGAGGCCGGCGCGATCACCGAAGTGGTCAGGCGGATGGCCATCGCCTTCCCGCATATCCGCTTCACCCTGTCGGGCACGGACAGGTCTCTCCTCGAGTTTTCCGCGACGCCCGGCGACAAACTGGCGCGCATCGCCCAGGTGATCGGCAAGGATTTCGAGGACAATTCCATCGAGATCGACGCCGAACGCGAAGGCGTTCGCCTGTCGGGTTACGCCGGCGTGCCGACCTTCCATCGCGGCAACAGCGCCCATCAATTCGCCTTCGTCAATGGCCGTCCGGTCAATGACAAGCTGATCATCTCGGCGCTGCGCGGCGCCTATGCCGAAACCGTGCCCTCGGGCCGCTACCCGGCGGCGGTCCTCGACATCGAACTCGATCCGGCCCTGGTCGACGTCAATGTGCATCCGGCGAAATCCGACGTCCGCTTCCGCGATCCGGGCCTGGTGCGCGGGCTGATCGTCGGGGCGATCCGGCAGGCGCTGCTGCGGGAGGGAGACCGCTCCTCGACGACCGCGACGCGATCGATGATGGACGCCTTTCGTCCCGGCTTTTCAGGCTATCGCGCGCCGCCCGCGCAGAACTGGACGGCCCAGCAATCACCATCGCGGCCCTTCGAGCCCATGGGCTTTGCGGAGCAACCAACTGCCTCCCCGCTTCGCCAACAGGGGTTTGCCGATTTCGCCGCGCCGTCCGCCCGCACTGACGCCCCTGTTATGGCTGCGGCCGAGACAGGCCAGCCGGACCTGACGCGGCATCCGCTCGGCGCGGCGCGGGCGCAATTGCATGAAAATTATATCGTGGCGCAGACGGAAAACGGCGTCGTCATCGTCGACCAGCACGCCGCCCATGAGCGGCTGGTGTTCGAAGACATGCGAAAGGCGTTGCGCGATCGCGACCTGCCGACCCAGGCGCTGCTGATCCCCGAGATCGTCGATCTGCCCGAAGAGGATTGCGACCGGCTGATGGAGCATGCGGAGGATCTGAGAAGGCTCGGCCTCGTTTATGAACGGTTCGGGCCCGGCGCGATCCTGATCCGCGAGACGCCGGCCATGCTCGGCGAAACCGACATTCAGGGCTTGGTGAAGGATCTCGTCGACGAGATCGGCGAATGGGACACGTCGCGCGGCCTGCATGCGCGGCTCGAACATGTGGCGGCGACGATGGCCTGCCACGGCTCGGTGCGTTCGGGGCGCCGCCTCAGGGTGGAGGAAATGAACGCGCTGCTGCGGCAAATGGAGGCGACGCCGGGTTCCGGCCAATGCAATCACGGCCGCCCGACCTATATCGAACTGAAGCTCGCCGACATCGAACGGCTGTTCGGCCGAAGCTGATTTTTGTGGCGAAAAGCGGCGCGCCTCTGTATATCGGCGCGACACGGATAATCAGCAGGGTTGCATATGAACCGGTTTGAAGGCAGCGGAAGCCGCGAAGCCAAAATTCGCTATCTCGACGGCGATTTCCAGATCCTGCTGCCGGGCGGCTATGTGGTCTGCGCGGTGACCGGCCGGCAGATTCCTCTCGACGAACTGAAATACTGGAGCGTCGACCGCCAGGAGGCCTATGCGGACGCCGCCGCGTCCCTGGACGCGGAAAAGCGCGCGGGACACATCGCGCAAAACTGAGGCCAACCCCTCATCGCATCCGGAAGCCCCGGACGTTCAGGCCAGGATCGCCGTCGCTCCGGTCACCAGCAGTATGGCGACCCCCAAAGCCGCGATGACGACCTTCTTGCTCTTCGCCAGGGCGGCGGTCGCCAGAAGCGCGTAGTAGGACAGGTTGAGACCTGACCAGATCACGATATTCGACAGCGGCCAGCCCTCCGTCACCATCGATATCGCCGGCGGTATCTGGGTCATCAGATTGCTGGCGAGCACGCAGAAGCCTACCTCGCGCCGATGGATCATGATGTGATCGTCGAGCGTATCCGTCTCGCCCGCGCTCGGAAACACCTGTGTCGCAGCGAAATAGTAGAGCAGGGCGACGATCGCCACGGCGAAAGCGACGGCGTAGTTGATCTTTTCCAAGTCGCGATACGCCCAGGCATTCATCCAGAACGTGATGAGATCGACGAGAAGCAGCGCGCCGAACATCGGGGCGACGACCCCGAGCCGCCTGATGCGCCTGTTGGCGTAGGCGCGTGAGAAGCCGGAGGCGATTTCGGCAACGGCCAGGCCGAGCAGGAGCCCGTAAAAGGCGAACATGAATGCGAAGGCGTCACTCATCGCCGGATCCTCGAACGGCCCGGCGCGCCGGGCGCGCCATGCTCGAAAAAGATCCGCGGAGACGGCAGAAAATCGAATTGAATGTCATTATAGCGCGCTCGATTAAATCCAATCCTTGCTTGCCGTAAACGGCTCTGGCTGCAACAGGAGATTTTCCGGTCGTCCAAAAAGCGCCGCGGCGCAAATCTACACGACCGGTCTTGTCCTGGCGGCCGACCGCCTTCGTCGCGCAGCCTCAACCGTTTCGCGAATGATCAGCGCCGGCGCCTGGGGATTGTCGAAGGCCATAACGACATCTATCACGCGCAGGCGCTGCGCCAGATGCTCCGCGCGGCCGTGATGACCGATCAGGCGGACGGCGTCCTTGGCGGTCGTGACGATCTGCAATTGCTCCGCCTCCGCCGTCGACAGGATGTCGTCGATCTCGTCGTCCGTGAGATGCTGGTGGTCGCCGAAGGAGCGGGTGGCGACGGGATCGGCGCCGATCTCACGGACGGTGCGGAAGAATTTCTCGGGATCGGCGATGCCGGCGAAAGCCAGCACGCGCTTGCCGGCGAGGTCGTCCGCCTGGCGCGGCGCGATCTTCGCCTCCATCACCGGTTTGCCGATCCGGGCTGCGAGCCGGATAAAGGGATCGGCGGCGGCGCCGTCGCCGACTTTCAGAAGCGCGGTCGCATATTTGAGTTGCAGCGACGTGGGCGCGCGCACCGGGCCGGATGGGACGATCCGGCCGTTGCCGATGCCGCGACGGGCGTCGATCACCATCAGCGCATAGTCGAAATTGAGGCGCGCGCTCTGGAAGCCGTCGTCCATGATGATGAGGTCGGCGCCTTCGGCGATCAGACGGTTCGCGCCGTCGAGGCGCTTGCGGGCGATCACCGTCAGGGCTTCACGCGCAATCAGCAGCGGTTCGTCGCCGACATCGCGGGCGCGATGGTGGAGCGGGTCGACGACGGTTGTCCTGTCGATACTGCCGCCATAGCCTCGGCTCAGCACGCCGGGCTTCAGCCCCAGCGACGTCGCGGCTTTCGCGAGCGCGATCACCGTCGGCGTCTTGCCGGCCCCGCCGACGGTAAAATTGCCCACGCAGACAACGGGAACAGGAAGAGGCGCGCGCGCGCCGCGACGCAGGTTTCGCGCCGCAACGGCCCCATAGATCCAGGAGATCGGCGCAAGCGCCAAGGCCTCCCATCCGGTCTTCCGCCACCAGAAGGGCGGTGAATCCGATACCATCGCTTCCGTCCCGCGTCGTCGCGAGACCCTGTCTTTCGCGTTGAAGGTGATAAGCGACATCAGAGAACGCGAAAAATTCAGGAAAAGCAAGGATAAGCGGCGCGGTCGAGACGATCTCCGGCATCAGATGCGATCGAGCAGCGCTTCCAGTTCGTCGATGCTCGCCAGGACATGGTCCGCATCGGGCGCGAGCGCGTCGCGACCGCTGGTGCCGGTCAACACGCCCACGGCGAGACCGGCCTTGGCGTTCTGCGCCATATGCAGGTCATGGGTGTTGTCGCCGACCATGACGATCTCGGAGGCGGGAACACCCGCGTGTCGCGCGAAACCCTCGATCATGCCGGGGCCGGGCTTGACGCCGTGGCCGCTGTCATAGCCGGCGATATAGTCGAGCAGATCGATGACGCCCAACCGTTCCGCCATCAGGCGAATGGAGGCTTCATTGTCGGAGGAGGCGACGCCGAGCTTAAGCCCCCTGCCCTTCAGTCGCGCAAACAGCGCGGGAAGATCGGTGACCGGAACGGAATTCGCGGCGCCGTCGAGAAAGAAGCGATCGAGATGACCGGTGAGTTCGTCCGCCTCATAGGGAGAGCCGCCCTGCGCCATGGCGGCGGCGATTTCGCTCGGAGCGGCGGCGGCGAACAGGCTGCCGGCCGAGACCTTGCCGGTCTTGGGGTCCATGCCGCAGATGATCATCAAACGATCCGCCAGCACCGGGTCGCCATCGGCGGCGAACAGGCTGGCGCGCCGGTTGATCGGCTCCCAGGTCTTGTCGAAGTCGAGAAGCGTGCCGTCTTTGTCGAACAGGATCGCGGAAAATCTGGTCATCGTGTCACCCGCCATTGGCGCTGGCGCGCGGCATCAGCCGGGCCTTCATGGTCAAAGGATTGATATAGGGCTCGAGCCCGCGCAACGTCGCCGAGAGCGCGCCGCGCATCTGGTGCACCGTCTGCAGGCCGGCATCGATCATCTGGTGCCGCGCCGGTTCGTTGGTGATCAGATAATAGACGCCCTTGGCCAGCATTTCCGTGTCGCGCACCATGCGCGCCGAGCCGTTGCGCGCCAGCATCTGGTAGCTTTCCCGGAAATTGCCGACATGGCCGCCCGACAACACCGCACAGCCCATCATCGCCGGCTCCAGAGGGTTCTGTCCGCCTTCCGCCGTCAGCGAGCGTCCCACGAACGCCACTTCGGTGAGTTGCAGATAGAGGCTCATTTCGCCGATCGTATCGCCGAGATACACATCCGTGTCCGCGCCGATCTGTTCGCCGCGGCTTCGTCGGGCAACCGTCAGGCCCTGTTCCTTGAACAGCGCTTCGATGTCGTCGCCGCGTTCCGGATGGCGCGGGACGACGATGCTGAGGAGATCCAGCCGCGGCTTCAGCACCTTGTGCACGTGACCCGCCGCCTTCTCTTCGCCGTCGAAGGTGGAGATGGCCGCCCAGGTCGGGCGCGCGCCGATCTGCTGGCGCAGACGCATCAGCGCCGAGGCGTCCGCCTCGGGCATGTCGCTGTCCGCCTTGAGATTGCCGGACACCAGCACAGGCAGGGCGCCGAGATCCTGAAAACGCGTGGCGTCGAGTTCGGACTGGGCAATCACCAGAGCGAGATTTTCGAACAGCGCCGAAGCGACGTTCGGAAAAGACGACCAACGCCGGAAGGATCGGTCCGACATGCGCGCATTGACGAGGATCTGCGGGATATGACGCTTGCCGAGCGCCATGATCGTATTCGGCCAGATCTCGGATTCGGCGAACAGCGCCAGATCCGGCTGCCAATAATCGAGAAAACGCTCGACCACGGTCTTGAGGTCGAGCGGCACATATTGGTGGATGACATATCCGCCGAGACGGGCGTTCGCCACGCTGGCCGAGGTGACGGTGCCCGTGGTCAGGAGCACCGTGATGCCGCGCCGGGAAATTTCCTTGATCAGCGGAACCATGGCGTTGGTTTCGCCCACGCTCGCGGCATGGACCCAGACCACCGGCCCTTCCGGACGGGCCGCGCTTGGATATCCGTAGCGCTCGGACCGGCGCGCCCGCTCTTCCTTGCCGCGCGCCGAACGAATGGCCACGAGCGTGTTGATCGCCGGATAGGCCGCCACGCCCGCCCAGCGGTAGGCCCAAAGGGCTGCCCGGGCGCGGAGGCTGCTCATTCGCCTGTTCCCTTGATCATCCCGTCAGCCCTGGGACGGCTCGAGAAGGCGATGCAGATGCACGATGAAATAGCGCATATGCGCATTGTCGACCGTCTGCTGCGCCTTCGATTTCCACGCCGTCAATGCCGAAGCATAATTCGGATAGATGCCGACAATGTCGAGCTCGTCGAGGTTCTTGAACTCCGTCGCGCCAAGCGTGGTGAGTTCGCCGCCGAAAACCAGATGAAGGAGTTGCTTGGATCCCGCTGCGTCGGACATGGATGCTTCCTTTTTCTTATTGAGTTTTTAAGGACCAAATGGATGCGCACGTGGACATGGAATTGCGGCAATCCGATGCAAAGTCAATGGATGCAAGCCGGGATTTGCGCTCCATCCCACATTGTCTCCGTCAGGAAGAGAGAGAGGCGACCACCTGCCGATGCAAATCGACCCGCGCCGCGACCAGCAGATCGTGGCTGGGGTCAGGCTTGTTGTAGACGATGGCGGCTCCCTCGGCATCGCTCAGCACGCCGCCCGCATTGACGAGGATGAGTTCCGCGGCCGCCAGATCCCAGTCATGGGCATGGGGCTTCACCAGGGTCGCATCGAGACGGCCATCGGCGATCATGGCCAGGCGATAGGCGAGCGAGGGAATACGTCCCACCTTGTCCAGGCGGGAGCGGACATCCGCATCGAGATGCGCCATGGCGTCGTCGGCGGCGCTGATCGTGAAGCGGCCCGCCGGATCGCTCCCGCCGACGCGCAGCGCCGCGCCGTTTTTCTCGACGCGACCGCCGGCATCGGCGAGATAGAGTTCATTCAGCGCGGGGGCGAACAGGACGCCGGCCACGGGTCGTCCCGCTTCCACCACCGCCGCGCTCACGGCCCAGGTCTCGCGCCCGGTCATGAAGGCGCGGGTTCCGTCGATCGGATCGATGACGAAGACGCGGGATGCGCCGAGGCGCGATACATCGTCCTCGCTCTCCTCCGACAGCCAGCCGTAATCGGGCCGGGCGGCGAGAAGGCGCGCCTTCAGCACGTCATTGGCCGCATGGTCGGCCGCGGTGACCGGCGAGGCGCCGTCATTCTTCCAGAACACTTCGACATCGTTGCGGAAGAAGCCGAGCGCGACACGGCCGGCGGCAATCGCCGCCTCGCGCAGAAGCTCCAGATCGTCTGCGTGGGAAAATGTCAAAGGACCTTCGCTTTCACTTGCCCGCGATCGTCATGTTCTCGATCAGCACGGTCGGAGCGGCCACGCCATATTTGCGGTCGATATCACTGGCCGGGACCATCGAAAGGAACATGTCCTTCATGTTCGAGGCGATGGTCACTTCCGAGACCGGATATGTCAGTTCGCCATTCTCGATCCAGAACCCGGAGGCGCCGCGCGAATATTCGCCGGTCACCAGATTGGCGCCATGGCCGATCATCTCGGTCACATAGAAACCGGATGCCACGCCCTTGATCAGGTCTTCAGGCGAAACATCGCCGGGCTCGAGCGCCAGATTGGTGGAGGACGGCGAGACCGAGTTGCCGCCGCGCACGCCGCGGCCATTGGTCTTGAGACCGAGCTCCCGGGCAGCCGAGGTGGCCAGGAACCAATGCTGGAGCACGCCGTCTTCGACCATCACCATGGCGTCGCCGCGCACGCCCTCGCCATCGAAGGGTCGCGACGACGGTCCTTTGTGGATGAGCGGATTGTCGGTGATGTTGAGGCCGCGGGCCAGGATCTGCTGGCCCATCTTGTCCTTGAGGAACGACGTCTTGCGGGCGATCGCCGCGCCGTTGATGGCGGAGGCGATGTGACCGACGAGACCGCGCGACACGCGTGGATCGTAGATGACGGTGAGCCCGGAACCCGTATCGGCCTTGCGCGGGTTGAGACGGCGCACCGCCCGCTCGCCGGCCTTGCGGCCGATCTCTTCCGCATCGTCGAGATCGGCGAAATGCAGGCGGCTGTCGCCTTCGTAATCGCGCTGCATGTTGACGCCCTCGCCGGCGATGGCGCTGACGCCCCGGCCGAAGCGGGTGGCCATGTAAGAGCCGGAAAAGCCGTGCGAGGTGACCAGCACCAGCCCGCCCATCGAAGCGGAGGCGCCGGCGCCGCTGGAATTGGTGACGCCGGGGACAGCCAACGCGGCCGCCTCGGCGGCGAGCGCCGCATCGGTCAACGCGGCGGATTCCACTTCGGTCGGATCGAACAGGCCGAGATCCAGCGCGTCATGGGCCAAATCAGCCTCGTCGGCCAGGCAGGCGAAGGGATCCTCGGGCGAGGCCTTGGCCATCGCCACCGCCCGCTCGGCGAGCGTCCTCAGGTCGAAGCCGGGATTGGCCGAGACGCTGGCCACGCGCTTTCCGAGGAAGACGCGCAGGGAGAAATCGTCGCTCTCGGAGGATTCGACGCCCTCGACCTTGCCGAGGCGGACCGAAACCGACCGGGAGCGGGAGCGAACAACCACGGCGTCGGCGGCGTCGGCGCCGGCTTTGCGGGCGAGATCGACGAGCTCCGAAGCGCGTTCGAGTAGATGACGGGAATCAATGGGCTCTTGCATGATCGGCCTTTCTGCTCCGACCCATTTATGGCTGTCGGGCGAAATCATCAAGGGCGGGCAGGCTTATCTTGACGGGGAAGCGCCCAGCCCGGCTATATGGCGGCAACGAATCCCGAACTGGACCCAGTCTTCATGAGCCAATCCCACGCCGTCATCAGCGAAGCGCTTCTGCTCCTCGGCGCCGCCGTCGTCTCCGCACCGCTGTTCAAACGGCTCGGCCTCGGCACCGTGCTCGGCTATCTCGCGGCGGGCGTGCTGATCGGCCCCGTTCTCAACCACATCACCGATGGCGAGGAGATCCTGTCCTTCGCCGAGCTCGGCGTGGTGTTCCTGTTGTTCATCATCGGGTTGGAATTGAAGCCGACACGCCTGTGGCAGATGCGGCGAGACATCTTCGGCCTGGGCAGCGCGCAGGTGCTGATTTCCGGCGCGATCCTCAGTTCGCTCGTTCATTGGGCCGGCCTTCTCGGCTGGCAGGGCGCCATCGTCGCCGGCTTCGGCCTAGCCCTATCCTCGACGGCTTTCGCTTTGCAGATTCTGGAAGAGCGCAGCGACCTCAACACCGCGCATGGGCAACGCGCCTTCTCCATTCTGTTGTTCCAGGATATCGCCATCGTGCCGCTTCTGGCGCTGACCAGCTTCATCGCGCCCGACAGCGGCGAAAGCTTCACCTGGACCGGCGCGGCGATCGCCATCGGCGCGGTCGCGGCGCTCATTCTCGCCGGCCGCTATCTCCTGACGCCGCTCTTCCAGATCATCGGCCGCACCGGCGCGCGCGAGGCGATGATCGCCGCGGCTCTCTTCGTCGTCCTCGGCGCCGGCGCTCTCATGGAAATGGCGGGGCTCTCCATGGCCATGGGCGCCTTCCTCGCCGGGCTGATGCTGGCGGAATCCTCTTTCCGGCACGAGCTCGAGGCGGATATCGAACCCTTCCGCGGCATCCTGCTCGGCCTGTTCTTCATGGCGGTCGGCCTGTCGCTCGACCTGAAAGTGGTGCTGGACAACTGGCTGATCATCCTCATCAGCGTGCCGGTGATCATGAGCGTGAAGACGGCGACGATCTATGCGCTCTGCCGTATCGGCCGCTCTTCCTATAATGACAGCGCCAAGATCGGATTTTTGCTCTCCCAAGGCGGCGAATTCGGCTTCGTGCTGTTTACGACTGCTGCCGGCGCGGCGGTGTTTCCCCAAAGCTCCGCCTCGCTGCTCATCGCCATCGTCACCGTCACCATGGCGCTGACGCCGCTGGTCGCCGCTTTGCCGAAGCTGCTGCCGAAGGGCGAGCGGCGGGAGGAACTGGAAGAAGATTTCGAAGGCGCCGGCGCGGAAGTGTTCATCGTCGGCTTCTCCCGCTTCGCCCAGATCGCCGCGCAGATCCTGCTCGCCGCCGGTCGCGAGGTGACGATCATCGATCATTCCGCCGACCGCATCCGCCAGGCCTCGCGCTTCGGTTTCCGGATCTATTTCGGCGACGGCACGCGCAAGGACGTGCTGGTGTCGGCCGGCATCGCCAAGGCCAAGATCATCGCCATCTGCACGCACAACCGCGAACTCACGGACCGTATCGTCGATCTCGTGCAATCGGAATATCCGGACGCCAAGATCTTCGTGCGCTCCTACGATCGCGGCCACAGCCTGTCGCTTCTCGCCAAAGGCGTAGACTATGAACTGCGCGAGACCCTGGAGTCCGGCCTGCTGTTCGGTCAGAAGACCCTCGAAGCTCTGGGCATGACGGAAGCGGACGCCTCGGCCATCAAGGACGACATCCGCAAGCGCGACGAAATGCGGCTCGCCATCCAGGCGCAGGACGGCATTTCGGCCGGCCGCGAGATGCTGTACTCGAACCAGCCGGTTCAGCCGGAGCCGCTCATCAAGCCCAGGCAGGAAGCGGCCGAATGAGCCGCAAGCCGATAAGCGCATGAATTTTTTTTGCTTTTTTGTAAGCGCGTTCAATTCGATTAAACTCGAATTAATCTTCATGTGACATTCGTTCAGGTCTTGAAATGATCATGGGCGTCGGCGAAAGCCGATGCGGCGCAGGTTCTGACCGCCAGCTGGGGCGATCGAAGGAGAGTCTGTGCAGAGCCCGTTCAGGCGTCGCCAGCATGCATCGATGACACCGCCGCCAGCGGGAGCCTGACATGGACGATGCCGCGTCCTTCGACGCCCTTTTGCAATGCAATCTGCTCGAGATTTTCTGCGAGGGCCTCGGCGCGGCCTTGTTCGTGACGGACAGGCTCGACAATATCGCTTTCGCCAGCGTTCGCCTGCTGCATTATTTTCCGATGCCGGAAAGCGTGATCCGGCCCGGCTCGAGGGTGCGAGATTTTTACGCCGCCCTATACGACGCCGGATGCCGTTTCGGCGCCCAACACAGCGTCAAGGATGTTCACAAGGAAGACTGGGTGAGCGATCGGGTCGCCACCGGCTGGAAGGAGCGCGTGGACAAGATCGAACATGGCCCCGGCGACCGTTGGTTCCATGTCGTCAGCCGCCGCTTTTCCTCCGGCCTGGGACTAACGGCGCTTCAAGACGTGACCGACCACAAGAAAAAAGAACGCATCTGGAACGCGGACAAGGAACGCGTGCGGCTGACCGAGGAAATCCTCGACGCCCTGCCGATCGGGGTCGCCGTGAAGGATCGCAACCTGAACTATGCCGCGGTCAACAAGCGATTTTCGGAACTGTTCGACCTCAGGCCGGAGCGACTGATAGGACGATCCGTGTGGGACGTTTTCGAGCCCGGCATAGCAGGCGCTCTCGAAGAGGCGAACTGGAAACTCCTCAGCAGCGGCGAAGATCAAAAGACGCTCGTCGAAATTCGCGGCGAGGACGAGGCCTTCACCCGTATCCTGCATCGTTCCAGGCGCATCGGGCGTCCCGGAGCGCACTACATCGTCATGACGTTCGAGACGACGACGGAGCCGGAGGTCGATCCGGCGATGATCGCCGATGCGAGCGCCGTTCTCGATCGCGCGCGCGACATGACCGATCTCGGGTCGGCGAAAGGCGATCAACTGCTGCGGGTCGCCCTGGCGACCACACGCTCTGTCGACGAAAGACGGCTGGTCGCCGGAGCCTCGGATATCGGCGTGGAGCTCTGCGTCGTCCGGTCGCCGACCGAACTCGACAAATTCCTGCCGGCGCTGGATGAAGCGGGCGTCCAACTCGACCTCATTCTGCTGGACGAAAGCGCAGTTCAATTCGCCCCGATCGCGGCCAAGGGCAAGACGCCGGTGCGGGTCCTGTCTTCCGTGAGCGCGCTGCTGAGCGACCTCGCGCTGTTCATTGCGGCGCGCGAAAGGCGCCAGGACGAGGAGCAAGGCGACGTGACGGCGCAGGGTCTGCTGGACCAGCCGGTGGATGTGCTCGCGCTCGAAGATCGAGAGGTCAACCGCTTGGCGTTGGCGCAGATCCTGGACAGCCTGGGGTTGACCTATGTTCTGGCGGAAACGGGCCAAGCCGCACTCGACCTCTTGGCGCAGCGCAAGATCGGGCTGGTTCTCGCAGACATCACGCTGCCCGACATGAGCGCTGCGGACTTCATGAAAAGGGCGCGCGCGCTTCAGGGCGAAACACCGTTTCTCGCCATGACGCCGCCGTCGTCGGGGGAGACCGTCGACGAGTTGCTCGCGGCGGGCTTTCTCGACATGGCGGTCAAGCCGATCAGCTCCGAGAGCATCGGCCTTTTGTTGCAAAGACACTATTCGCCGGGCATTCGGCCGGAAAAGGAGCCGGCCAGGACGCCCATCCACGCGAGATCGACGGGATAAGGCTTCCTTTATCGCTGGAAGGCGAAAATCAACGGAAAGCCGGAGGTGTTTGTTAACATTTCGGCGGCAGTCTTAAAGCAACAAGGGCGCATCGAAGTAGGACACACTAATGACCGTTGCTGACACGGGTGATTTGCCAGCCAATCAGAGCGATTTACACCGCTTCGCCTTCACCGACGCCCTGACGGGACTTGGAAACAAGTACAGACTGAGAGAAAAGCTGCGACAACTGATCATGGAGCGCGCTTCGGACCCGGCGCCCTTCACAGTCGGCATCGCCAATCTCGACGGCTTCAAACCCATCAACGACTTGTTCGGCCCCTCGGCCGGCGACCAGATTCTGTGTCAGGTCGCCCATCGACTGAAAGCCTGCATCCCCGACGGCGCGACGGTGGTGCGTTACGAAGGAGACGAATTCGCGCTTTTGCTGCCTCTCGTGTTCGAACGTCGAAGCGCCGAGAAAATGGGCTCGATGCTGAAAGAGGTGCTGTCGGCGCCCTATGATCTCGGCGAACGCAATGTCAGGCTTTCCGCTTCGTTCGGTTTCGCCATCCATCCCTTCGCAGGAGCCGAATTCGAGGATCTGTTGAAGAGCGCCGAGACGGCGCTGTATCGATCGAAACGACGCGGACGCGGTCAGATCACCGTCTATTCGACGGAGATGGCCGAACAGATGAAACGGGCGACGCAAATCGAGCAGGCGCTTCGCAACGCCATTATCGCCGACGACGTCGATGTCCACTTCCAGCCCATCGTATCGCTGAAAGACGATTCCGTGCTCGGCTTCGAAGCTCTGGCGCGCTGGCAGGACAAAGATCTCGGCTTCGTGTCGCCGGCGGTGTTCGTGCCGCTCGCGGAAGAACGCGGATTCATCGATTCGCTGTCGGAAACGCTGCTCCGCAAGGCTGCCGAAGCCGCGCTGTCCTGGCCGAAGGAATTGTTCCTGTCCTTCAACTTGTCTTCGGCTCAGCTTCTCGATCCCGCCACCGCGTTCAACATACTCGCCGTCATCAACCGAACCGGCCTCGATCTTCGTCGGCTGGAACTGGAAATCACCGAAACGGCGGTGATGTCCGATCCCGAAACCGCCGACAAGATCATCTCCGAACTCCGGGCCGCCGGCGTGCGCATTTCGCTCGACGATTTCGGGACGGGACAATCGAGTCTCAGCCGACTCTGCGATTTCCGGTTCGACAAGGTAAAGATCGACCGCGCCTTCGTGTCGCGCATGCTGACCGATTCCGCGTCGGAACACATCGTCAAGGCGATCGTCACGATGTGCCATGGACTGGAGTTGACGGTCGTCGCCGAAGGTATCGAGGACTTTGCCGAGGCGCTGAAATTGAAGGGCCTCGGCTGCGACATGGGCCAGGGCTATTTCTACGGCAAGCCCGCCCCTGCGCGCGCGACGCTGGATTACATCAGCCAACGCTATGACGGCGAAGATGGCGTTGAACGCCGTCGCGTCAGCGGGGACTAGGCCCGCCGCTATCGAGCAGCCAATCCCTGACGCGCCGCGCCGATGCGCCAAGTTCGACGCCGCGCGGCCAGACGACGTAAAAAGCCTGCCCCGTTTCCAGCACGTGCTCGCCCACAGGAACGAGAGCGCCCGAACGGATCTGGGGATCGATGAGGTGGCTCCAGCCCAGGGCGATCCCCTCTCCCGCCAGCACGGCCTGGATGACCAGCACATAGTCATTGATGATCAGCGGACGATAGGGCTTGGCGTAGTCGATGCCGGCGCTCCGAAACCATTCACGCCAGTCGCAGGCCTCGCGGACCGGCTCTTCGAGATGGATCAGCCTCAGGCTGGGCATGTCGGAGAGCGCCGGCGGCCCGCCGATGGAGTCGACATAAACGGGGCTCGCGACAGCATTCACCACTTCCGGCGCCAGCACGGCCGCATGGTAGGCGGGCCATTGTGACGGATGACCGCCGCGAATCCCCAAAGGAATTCCTTCTTCCTCAAGATCGAGATCCCGCACCGATGTCTGTATGCGCAGATCGATGTCGGGAAGATCGTCGCGAAGCCGGTTGATCCGCGGCAGCATCCACATCGAAGCAAAGGCGGTGGAGGCGGCGAGCGTGACATTGGCCTCTCTTCCCTTCGCGCGCACCTGTTCAGCCGATTTCTGGATACGCGCCAGCCCCGCCGAGACATCGGCGTGAAAGCGGGCGCCTGTTTCGCTCAGGCTCACGGCGCGGTGACTGCGGCTAAACAGGGCGACGCCCAGCTGGGTCTCCAGCGTTCGCACCGCATAGGACACGGCGGCCTGCGTCATGCCCAACTCCTCGGCCGCCCGGGTGAAATTCTCATGCCGACCGGCCGCTTCGAACACGATCAGGGCATTGGCCGACGGCAACAGGCGCTTGAGGTTTTGCATAAGGAGATTTTATATCAAGCCCCGAAATTTGGGAAGGATACAATTACGCTGACTGGGCTTAGGCTCGTCTCACACATAAAGGGAACAAACGCATGAGCCAGACCGACGCCGTCCTCGATCAGGAACCCAAAACCAGGCGCGAGCGCGGCAAGCGCCGCGATCCCGCCGCGCGGCCGCTCGGTGTCCCCTACATCGTCAGGAACATCCCGACCTATGACATTCTCGGCGAGGAATCGCTGCTCCGCATCGAGGCGATAGGTCAACGCATTCTCGCCGAGATCGGGATCGAATTCCGCGACGATCCAGACGCGCTGGAGCTCTGGAGAAAGACAGGCGCCAAGATAGACGGGTTGCGCGTCACATTCGAACCCGGCATGCTGCTGGAAATCGTCTCTTCGGCGCCGTCGTCCTTCACACAGCATGCGCGCAATCCAGCGCGCAATGTCGAGATCGGCGGCCGCAACGTCGTGTTTTCACCCGCCTATGGCTCGCCCTTCGTGATGGATCTCGATCGCGGCCGACGCTACGGCACGATCGAGGACTTCCGCAACTTCATCAAACTGGCTTATTCCAGTCCCTGGCTGCATCATTCCGGCGGCACGATCTGCGAACCGGTCGACCTGCCGGTCAACAAGCGCCATCTCGACATGGTCTACAGCCATATCAAATATTCGGACCGCGCCTTCATGGGCTCGGTGACGGCGGAATCGCGCGCCGAAGAATCCATCGACATGGCGCGGATCGTGTTCGGCCGCGACTTCGTCGACCAGCATTGCGTGATCCTCGGCAATGTCAACGTCAACTCGCCGCTGGTCTGGGATGGAACCATGACCAAAGCGCTGCGCGCCTATGCCCGCGCCAACCAGGCCGCCGTCATAGTGCCCTTCATTCTCGGCGGCGCGATGGGCCCCGTCACCAATGCCGGCGCGATCGCCCAGGCCTGGGCGGAGACGCTGGCTGGCTGCGCACTGACCCAGCTCGAACGCCCCGGCGCGCCGGTGATCTTCGGCAACTTCCTGTCGTCGATGTCGCTGCGCTCAGGCTCGCCCACCTTCGGCACGCCGGAGCCGGCGATCGGCTCGATGGTGGTGGGACAATTGGCGCGCAGGCTGAAACTGCCGCTGCGCTGCGCCGGCAACTTCTCCAATTCCAAACTCCCGGACGCGCAGGCGATGCAGGAGGGCGTGATGTCGATGATGTCCGCCGTCCATTGCGGCGCAAATTTCATCCTGCATTCCGCCGGCTTCCTCGACGGGCTCCTGTCGATGTCCTTTGAGAAATTCGTCATGGACATGGATTTCTGCGGCGCGCTGCATTCCTATCTCAAGGGCGTGGAGGTCGACGACAATGCGCTGGCGATGGATGCGTTCCAGGAAGTCGGACCGGGCAGCCACTTTCTCGGCAGCGGCCATACATTGCGCAACTACCAGACCGCCTTTTGGGACACCGACGTTTCCGACAACGAGCCGTTCGAGAAGTGGTCGGAGGAAGGCGGCTCCACCGATATGGCGACGCGGGCCAACAAGCGCTGGAAGCGCATGCTCGACGAATACCAGGCTCCGCCGCTCGATCAAGCCGTGGACGAGGAACTGCTCGACTTCATGGCGCGCAAGAAGACCGACACGCCCGACGCCTGGCATTGATTTGCAGGTTGGCAGAGGTCACGCAGCCTTTGCCGACCCGTCACCGGCGCTGAAGCTCCGTTCAACAATTCTCATGAGATTTGCATGGCAAATCGGGCTATGAGGGCTGACCCAATGGAGCCTACCTGATGTCCCTGCTTGGAAGCCTGTCACCGCAATCGCTCGCAGCCCCGGAAAGCGGTATCGTCGAAATCGTCAATTACGCCCGTATGCGAGACAATCTTATCCCGCTCTGGGTGGGCGAAGGCGACAGCCCGACCCCGCAATTCATCGCGGATGCGGCCATCGCCTCGCTGAATGCCGGACAGACCTTCTACACCTATCAGCGCGGCATTCCGGAATTGCGCCGGGCGCTGTCGGACTATTACGCCCGGCATTTCAACACGCGGCTGCCGGCCGAGCATTTCTATGTGGTCGGCTCGGGCATGCAGGCGATCAAGCTGGCCATCGAGGCGGTGGTGAAGCCCGGCGACGAAGCGATCTACCTCTCTCCGGCCTGGCCGAATTTCGCCGCAGCCCTTGAAATCTCCGGCGGCAAGGCGGTTCCGGCGGTGCTCGATTTCGTCGACGGAGCCTGGAGCCTCGATATCGCCACGGTCGAACAGGCGATCACGCCGAAGACGAGGGCGCTGTTCATCAACACGCCGTCCAACCCCTGCGGCTGGACGGCGACGCGCGCCGATCTCGAAGCTCTGCTCTCCCTCGCCCGCGCCCATGATCTCTGGATCATCGCCGACGAGATCTATGCGCTCTATTCCTTCTCCGCCGCCCGCGCGCCGTCCTTTCTCGATGTGATGACCGAGAGCGACAAGATCCTGTTCGTCAATTCATTCTCGAAGAACTGGTCGATGACCGGCTGGCGGATCGGCTGGATCGTCGCGCCGCCGGAGACCGGCCAGGTGTTCGAAAATCTGGTGCAATACGCGACCTCGGGCGTCGCCGAATTCACCCAGCGCGGCGCAGTCATCGCGCTGGACGAAGGCGACCACGTCGTGAAAGCGAATTTCGAAAAGGCCAAGACGTCGCGCGACATTCTCTGCGATGCGCTGATCGCCACCAACCGCGTCGCCACGCTGAAGCCCGACGGAGCGCTCTACACCTTCCTGAAGATCGACGGCGTGACGGATTCGCGAAAAGCCGCTTTCGACATCGTCGACAAGGCCGGTGTGGGTCTGGCTCCGGGCGCGGCCTTCGGCCCCGGCGGCGAGAGTTTTCTACGCGCCTGCTTCCTGCGCGATCCCGCGATCATCGAGCAGGCGGCTGACAGGCTTTCAACCTATATCCGAAGTCTCTGACAGGGTCTGTCGGCGGCGGCGTCCGCACGGCTTCGGCATATTCTCTCTTGTGTTCCGCGCCTCATTTTGCGATTTGGGGCGCGGTTCTAATTTCTGGAGAATGGCATGGCAGAGCGCATCGGGTCCCTCAGAGACGTCGTATCGCATTACGACGTGATCCTCTGCGACGTCTGGGGCGTTCTGCACAATGGCGTCAGCCCCTTTCCGGAAGCGCCTTTGGCGCTGAAAGCCGCGCGCGACGCGGGCGCAACGGTGGTGCTGATCACCAATTCGCCGCGTCCCGGCAAGGATGTGGTCGTCCAGCTCGACGCCATCGGCGTGGCGCGCGACGCCTATGACCGGATCGTCAGCTCCGGCGACGTCACCCGCAAGTTGATCTCCGAGGGACCGAAGAACATCGCCTTTATCGGCGCCGAACGCGATACGCCGCTTCTCGAAGGCCTCGACGTCAATGTCGTGGCTGATGAAGAGGGCGAAATCGTCGTCTGCAGCGGCTTCAAGGACGACGAAACCGAGACGCCCGACATGTATCGCGACCGGCTTGCGGCGCTCGCCGCGCGCGGGCTGACGATGATCTGCGCCAACCCCGATCTGGTCGTCGAGCGCGGTCAAAGGCTCATTCCCTGCGCCGGCGCGCTCGCAGCGCTCTACGCCGACCTTGGCGGCGCCACCAGCATCGCCGGCAAGCCCTATGCGCCGATCTACGCCGCATCGCTGGCGGAAGCCGAGGCCGTGCGTGGCGCGGTGGATCGGACCCGCGTGCTGGCTGTCGGCGACGGCATGCCGACCGACGTCAAAGGCGCGATCGGCCAGGGTCTCGATCTGCTCTACATCTCCGCCGGCATCCATGCCCGCGATTACATGACCGGCGATGTGACCGATGTCGACCGGATGAACGCCTTCCTCGCCGCTCACCAGGCCGCACCGCGCTGGTGGATGCCGCGCCTCGCCTGAGAGGGATACGCCGCGCATGACCGTGTTTCACCGAAACGAAAATCGCGGCGAACTGCCCGAATCGCTTGAAGGCGGCGTGCTGGCGATCGGCAATTTCGACGGCGTGCATCGCGGCCATCAGGCTGTGTTGTCGCGCGCAATGGAGATCGCCGGAGCGGATGCCGCGCCGACGCTTGCGCTGACCTTCGAGCCGCATCCGCGCACAGTCTTCAATCCCGACAAACCTGTCTTCCGGCTGACGCCCGCGCCTCTCAAGGCGCGGCTTCTCGAAGCCATGGGATTCAACGCCGTGCTCGAATATCCCTTCGACCGCGCCTTTTCCGGCCGTTCGGCTGAGGAGTTCATCCAGTCCATCCTCAAGGACTGGATCGGCGCGCGGCATGTGGTGACCGGCTTCGATTTCCATTTCGGCAAGGGGCGCGAGGGCGGCCCGGCGTTCCTTCTCGAAGCGGGCGGCCGCCACGGCTTCGGCGTGACCTTGGTCGACGCCTTTCGCGACGAGAATGCGGAAGTCGTCTCCTCGAGCCGCATCCGGGCGCTGATCGGCGACGGCGACGTCTCCCAGGCGGCGGGGCTTCTCGGCTATCGCTATACGGTCGAGGCGCCGATCATTCATGGCAAGAAGCTCGGTCGCACCATCGGCTTTCCGACCGCCAATATGGCGTTGCCGCCGGAATGCGGCTTGCGGCCGGGCGTCTACGCGGTGCGCTTCCGAAAGGCCGATGGCGTGATCCATGACGGCGTCGCCAGCTTCGGCTACCGCCCGACCGTGACGGACAATGGCGCGGCGCTGCTCGAAACCATGCTGTTCGATTTCTCCGGCGATCTCTACGGGCAGAACTGTTCGGTGTCCTTCTTCGGCTTCCTGCGCCCGGAGGAGAAATATGACGGGCTCGATCCGCTGATCGCCCAGATGAACCGCGACGTCGAGGAAGCGCGCGCGCTGCTCGCGCGTATCCAGCCGCTCGGCGACCTCGACCGCGTGGCGGCGTTCTGACGTTTCGTTCTGGCGTCAAGGCTCATGCAAGCCTGCTGAAAAAGGCCTAAGCTTCGCTCAAGATAGAGCCCGTACCAACAGCGTCATGGACAGCCGCCACGGCCACAAGCCGCGTGTGGGATGCGAACCGCCTTCGCATCTCTCCAAGGCTGGTCTGTCCTACTTCTTTTTTTGGAGCAGGTTTTGGCCACACTTTCGCTGATCATACCGGTGGAAACCCGCGACGAAAGTCCAGCCGAACTGCTATCGTCGTTGGCCGAGAGCCGCGGCGCCGATCTCGAAATCCTCCTCGCCGCGCCCGATCGGCGGACGGCGCTGACGCTCGAACTCGACGCGCTGGCCGCACAGGACCCGCGGGTGCGTATCTTCACCCCGGCTTCCGCGCCGACCTCGTCGCTGGCGCTATGGACGGACGCAGTCGAGGCGACCAAAGGCGCGTGGATCTCGCTGGTCAAGCCGCGTGACGGCTTCGAAGCCGAGGCCGGGCGGATCGCCGATGCGGTGAAGGCCAAGATCGGCAAGGTGGATGCGCTCGCCTGGAACGCCATCCCGATCAGCGCCGACGCAGACCCGTCACGCGAAGAATCCATCGGCCTGCCGACGGGCTTCGACCCCTTCCCCTATGAGAAAACCAATCTCCTCAAGGCGTTCTTTCTCTGGGAAGGCAGCCTCGCCACGCCGAAGGCGCCGTTCGGCCTCTATCACGGCATCCTGTCGCGCGAGCTTGCTATGAACATCGCCGCGACGATCCGCACGGCCGGACGCGATCACGACATGCCGCAATGGGAATGGGCGGCGCGCGTCATGCTGATCGGCGAGAGTTTCGTGTTCGGGCCGCGACCGCTCTCGATCGTCGACCAGCGCCCCTACGCGCCTCCTGCCCATTTCACACAGCGTCACGACTTTCCGTTTCACGCCGGTCTCGGCGTGACGGGAGGGATCATCGAGATCCAGAGCGCGTTGTTTACCGAGATGGGCGCAGCCTGGAGCGGGGCGCCGGAGCATGTGATCCGGGCGATCCTGATCGATTGCGTCGGCGAGACCGACCTCGTCCGCTTCGAGGCCAAATGCGCCGCGTACGGCCAGGCGCTCGCGGTATGGGAGGGCGGCCGGCATGCGCATCTCTTCCAGCCCAAGTTCACAGGCCCTCGCCCGCTCGAACGCCGTCGTGGCCTGCATGGCACGACCCTGATGGTCGATCGCCATATCGGCGGCGCGCGCAACGCGATCGAATTCTATCGGGTGATCCGCAATTTCCTCGCGCCCATCGGCTTGATGTGCGGTGGTGTCGCGATCTGAGGCGCTTCAGCCGACCAGATCGTTCCAGCAGGGATGATCGGGAAAGGCGGCGCGAAAATGGGTGAGCGTGCCCTTCGCGGCGCTTTCAATGGCCGGCGTTGTGATCGATCCGCCTTGCGTGCTGCGCAGCCAGTCCAACGGCGTCCTGCCAATGATCGCGGCAAAGTCCGGCTTCCGCTTGTCCTCTCGCAGCACCTCGGACCAGAGACGGACGAAGGCGTCCGCCGAATTTTCCGGTGAGAAATCCCGCGCCCGCTGCGCGGCGGCGCAGCCAAGGGCGTCGCATCTTGCGGGATTGCCCAGCAACTCGTCCATCAAGGTCGCGCAATCCTCAATGGCCGCTGCAACGAGGCCATCCTCGCCATGGCTGACGATCGCCTGTTCGGCCGGACTGGCGAGCACGACGGGAGCGAGACCCAGCGACATCGCCTCGATCAGGGCATTCTCGGCGGTGCCATAGTGATCAGGCTGCAGGGGATAGAAGAAGATACGCGAGGCTGAGAGCGCCGCTTGGGGATTGTCGGTCTGTCCCATGAAGACAACCCGATCGGGATGGCGCATGGCGCGGGCGCGGGCCATGACCTCGCCTTGCGGATCGGCAGCGCCCCAGACCGCGACGTGCACGTCATGGCGCATCGCGTCGATCGCATCGAAGAAGCCGGGATGCATCTTCACGAAATCGACCGTGCCGAGATAGCAGATGGGCGCGCCGCCTGGTGTGGGCTCAGCGCCGGCCGCGAAGCCGAAGCCGCTGCCGATGGCCGACAGCCGCGCCCTCACATTGTCCGGCAGTCCCTCGCCGAGCGCCAGTGAGGCCGGCGTCGTAAACACGAAGCGATGGGCGGCGGCGAATAGGCGGGGGTCGATCACCGGACGAAACAGGCCTGATACATGCGACCAGAAGACGGACCGCAGCGGCGGCAAGAGGTCGGACGCCAGGCATTCGTAGAGACAGGGATGATTCCAGAATTCGAACTGGACGATATCGGCGGCGGCCGCCTGCGCCGCAACATCTTCCATCCCTCTGGCAAACCGCACCTCGGCGCCGCTTTCGGCTATGGCATCCGCGTAGCGCCTGTCACGTGGTTCTTCCAGGAGCAGATAAGTTTGCTGGACGGAAGAAGGCATGGCGGCGCTCAGGGCGGCATGCGCCTTGCCGACGCCGCCGCCCAGATGGGCCGTCACATGCAGGATATTCATTCAGCGGCGACGGGCGTCGGCATGTTCAGGCCGCCCGGAGCGGGAACCGCCGGATTGATCTTGACCTTGGCGCGGAAGCGCTCGAGCAGCATTTCGCGATGATCGTCGATATTGTCGGGCAGGCAGTGGGTGAGCTGGCCGCAGGAGCCGCAGACCTTGTTTTCGCAGCGGCGGCCTTCGAGATGCTGCAGCCGGAGCGAATTCATCTTGTCGGACATCCAGATGTCCTTGAGCGGCTCGGTGCGGACATCACCGATGATCAGCTTGCGGCCCCAATCGAGGAAGCAGGACGACACGAGGCCATCGGCATTCACGCTCATGGCGTAGAAGATGTAGGGGCAGGTATCGGTGGGCCGCAGTTCCTGCTGGTAAATGCCGACATCGCCGATCTTGATGCCGGAGCGTTCCTCGACATTGAACTCCGGCCAGCAGGGTGCAAAATTCTCGATGAAAATGCGGTCGCAATAATCGCCGAAGGTGTCGAAGAATTCCTGGCGCTGCGCCTCGGTGATGAGCTCGCCGGGGATCTTGATCGACACTTCCATGTCGCCCTTGTTGTCATAGAGCCATTTCACGCCCTCGACGAATTTCGGGAAATCAAAATTGAAGCCGGTGAACTTCTGATAGGTGTCATTGGTCATGCCGTCGACGGAGATGTTGATCTTGTCGAGGCCGGCCTCGATGACCGGCGCGAGCCGCTCCGGCGTCAGGAAGGTGCCGTTGGTGGTGGTGTCGATATAATCGACATAACCGGACTGCTTGGCGTAACGGATCATGTCGGCGAGGCGCTTGTTCAGGAAGGGCTCGCCATCCTTGTACATGCGCAGCACCTTGATCGGCTTGCCGAAGGCGGCGAGGTCGTCGATCACCTTGGTGAAGACCTCATATTTCATCGCGCCCTGATAGCGGCCGGTCTCGGCGATCAGCTCGCGATGGCCGGTCGGACAAAAGGTGCATTTGAAATTGCAGGAACTCGCGGGATCGACGAATACGATGAACGGCGTCTCGAGCGGGATCACCGTCTCAAGGGGCGTGCGCCCTTCCAGATTAATTCTCGGCTTCAACTGCGCTTTCATCAGGCCATCACTCCGGTGAGCGATCCGGTTCAAGGCCGAATCGACCAAATGCACTGTAATCGTGCCCCATAATGGTTAACCCATTTCACAACAGGGTGGCGCGAGGCTGACCGCGAATTATCCTAAAGCGCCGCCCTAGCGGCAGCAACGATCTCGACGATCCTACGATCGCCCTCATGCTCCGGCTTGCGCGCCCGCACGAGGCAAGCTTGGGAGCGGAGGATGACGCCATCGGAAAGGATCTTGAGGTGATTGGCTTTGAGGGTCGACCCGGTCGAGGTGATGTCGACGATGATGTCGGCCTGGCCGGCCGCCGGCGCGCCTTCGGTGGCGCCGAGGCTCTCCACGATCCGGTAGAGCTGGATGCCATGGGTGCGGGAGAAGAACTGCTGCGTCAGTCGCCAATATTTGGTGGCGATGGCGAGGCGGCGGCCGTGGCGGGCGCGGAAATCGGCAGCGACATCGGCGAGATCGGCCATGGAATCGACATCCAGCCAGATCTCGGGCGCGGCGACGACGACATCGGCATGGCCGAAGCCGAGCCGGACGCAGAATTCGGCGCGGCTGTCGACGTCCGCGACGTCTTCGCGCATGAGGTCTTCGCCGGTGACGCCGAAATCGACGGTTCCGGCGCCGACTTCGCGGGCGATCTCGGATGCGGAGAGAAAGGCGATCTCGACATCGTCGACGCCTTCGACGCGACCGCGATAGGAGCGGTCATTGCCGACCTGGACGATCTTCATGCCGGCGCGCTCAAAAATCGCCGAGGCGTCGTCCTTCATCCGGCCCTTGGAGGGCAGCGCGATGGTGATCATCTTGTCTCTCCCTTCACCGCTTCGATGCGGTCGAGCCAGAGGGCGAAGCCCACGGCGGGAATGTGATCGGCGGCGCCGAGCAGCGTCAGCATGCGGTCATAGCGCCCGCCGCCAGCGAGCACCCGGTGGTCGCCGCGCTCGGTGATTTCGAAAACGAGGCCGGTGTAATAGTCGAGCGGACGGCCGAAAGCGGCGCGCCAGGTGATGTCGGCCAAGGACACGCCCGCCTGGGCGAAGGCCGCCACGCGCGCATCGAAGCCTGAAATCGCCTTCTCCAGCGGCAGACCGGCGGCGCGGGCGAAATCGGCCAGCACGCCCGGCGCATAGCGCAGGCTGACATTGAGCGACAGGAATTCCTTGAGCGCATCGAGCTTGTCGGCATCCAGCGAAGCGCCGGCCAGCGTCCGCTTTTCCTTGAGGCGGCGGAGGATCTCCGCAGGCGAGCGGCTGGCGTTGGTGAGATAGCCGGTGCGCTCCATCTCCGCTTCGATATGGGCCGCAAGCCCTTCGTCGTCGCCCGCCTCCAGCATCGCCTCGACCTGGGCATCAAGCCCGGCGATCGGTTCGGGACGGGCGAGCCGGGCGATCATGGCTTCGAGCAGATCCGTTTGACCGAAAGCGCGCACGAGCCGCTTCTGCCAGCCCGTGGGCAGGCCGAGCGCTGCCACAACCGCTTCGAACACAGCCTGATCGCCGATGGTGACGGCGAAGGCCTTGCCCTTGAGCGTGCGCGTCAGGCAGGCGATCGCGTCGGCCACGGTGCGAGCGTCGGCGCGGGCGAAATCCTGATCGCCGAGATCCTCGATGCCAGCCTGATAAAACTCATTGCCGCCTTCGCGGCGCTGGCGGAAGACTTCGCCGAGATAGGCGTAGCGCTTGGGCGTGCCGGTGGCCGTCTCGATATGCTGGAGACAGACGGGAATGGTGAATTCCGGCCTGAGGCACAGGCTTTCGCCGGTCTCGCTTTCGGTGAGGAAGATGCGCCGACGCAGGTCCTCGCCAGCCATGTCGAGAAAGGGCGCGGCGGGCTGGATGATCGGCGTGTCAACGCGCTCGGTGCCGAGTTCAGTGAAAAGCGCGAAGAGATCGGCGGCGAAAGCGGGGCTGTTGATCAGGGGCATGTAACGACATCTCCTGAGCTTGCGGAATACCCCCCTCTGTCACTTCGTGACATTTCCCCCACAAGGGGGGAGAGAGGGAGGCTGCGGCGCTGTCGGCTTGCCAGTCTCCCCCCTTGTGGGGGAGATGCCCGGCAGGGCAGAGGGGGGTAAGCCGCACACATCGGTTCAATCGCCCTTCGCCCGACGGCGATCTTCGGCCTGGGCGGCCAGCATGTCGCGGACGCGCTCGACCAGTTCACCCTCCGGCACGGCCACCTGCGCCACGCGCGCTTCGCGCCAAGCGACATTGTCGGTGATCTCGCCCGACAGACGCTTGCCCTCGATGAGATCCTTGATCTGCACTTCGCCGGCCTCGCGTTCGCTCGAACCCTGAATGATGGCGAGCGGCGCACTACGGCGGTCGGCGTATTTCAACTGGTCGCCGAAATTCTTCTTGTTGCCCTGATACATTTCGGCGCGGATGCCGGCATGGCGCAGTTGCTGCACCATTTTCTGGTAGCGGCCGAGGCTTTCGACATCGCGATCCATGACGCAAACGACCACGGGGGCGACCACCTCATCGGCGCCGAGTTTGCCGAGATTCTTGAGCGCCGTCATCAGGCGGGAGACGCCGATAGAAAAGCCTGTCGCCGGCACGGGCTGGCCCATGAAGCGCGAGACGAGCCCATCATACCGCCCGCCGCCGCCGACTGAGCCGAAGACGACCTTTTCGCCTTTTTCGTTGGTCACGTCGAAGGTGAGTTCGGCCTCATAGACGGGACCGGTGTAATATTCGAGGCCGCGGACGACGGAGGGGTCGATCTTGATGCGCGTTGCGTCATAGCCAGCGGAAGAAACCAAGGCGCCGATGGTGTTGAGTTCCTGCACACCTTCTTCGCCCTTGCTTGTTCCCGCCATCATTGCAGCGAGTTCGGCGGCGCTTTCGGCATAATTGGTGATACTAACGAAGAATAAGACCTTGCCGATCTGCTCGTCATTCAGCCCAGCGCCCTTGGTGAAATCGCCGCTCTCATCCTTGCGGCCTTCGCCGAGAAGCAAGCAAACGCCTTCCGGGCCAAATTTGTCGAGCTTATCGACGGCGCGCAGAACCGTGAGGCGACGCCCGGCATTTTCCTCACCGCCGAGACCGATGGCTTCCATCACGCCATCGAGCACCTTGCGATTGTTCACCCGGATGACATAGTCTCCGCGCTTGATGCCGAGCGCTTCCAGCGTATCGGCCATCATCATGCACATTTCGGCGTCGGCCTGCACGCCGGCGGCGCCGACCGTGTCGGCGTCGAACTGCATGAACTGGCGGAAGCGGCCGGGGCCGGGCTTCTCGTTGCGAAACACATAGCCGGCCCGGTAGGTGCGGTAGGGCAGTTGGATGTCCTGGAAATTCTCCGCCACGTGACGCGCGAGCGGTGCGGTCAGGTCATAACGCAGGCTCATCCACTGTTCGTCGTCGTCCTGAAGCGAAAACACGCCTTCATTAGGCCGGTCGCTGTCCGGCAGGAACTTGCCCAGCGCGTCGGTATATTCGAACAGCGGCGTCTCGATGGGATCGAAACCGTAGCGCTCATAGACCTCGCGGATCTTCGCCGTCATTTCGTTGACAGCCCTGATATCGGCCGCCTCGCGATCGACGAATCCGCGCGGCAGGCGGGCCTTGAGCTTCTGCGGTTTCTTGGGCTTGTCATTCATGGTGGGCTGATCCGGAGGTCGGTTTTCTCAAGGCCCTCGCTCTAACGGATCATCCGGAGAGCGGCAAGGGGCAGATGGGCCTGACAGAGCGGCCATCATTGCGGAATGAAGGGAATTCGACTATATGTGGAGTGGAAGGCGAGCTTTCGCCCGCCTTCCGTTTCGTTATCTATAAAGTTGGACGCGGATCACGAGGGACCAGCTCGTCCGCGTCCTCTTTATTTCCAACGTTACGCGCACCGGCAAATGCCACATGACACATATCTTCTGTTCACAGGCGAGGCTCTCGCCATAGCCGGGGAGCCCATCTCCCGCGGTCGCGCCGGCTGGCTCGGCGCTGCTGCTTCCGCTGCGAACGATAGATCTTGTCATTTTACTTTGATCGCATCAATAACATTCGCGCCATGAGTGCAACGCATCCATTCAAGCGATCCACAATAGTTGCAGTTTCGGCGGAACGGTGATAATCTGACGGAGCGGAAGGCGAGCTCTCGCCCGCCCTCCGTTTGCTCAGAATATGAATTGGACGCGGACAATGAGCTGCCAACTCGTCCGCGTCCTTTTCACTTCTCGCGTGATGCGCACTGGCAATTGCCACATGGCATGCACCTCCCGTTCGCAGGCGAGGCTCTCGCCACAGCCGGGGAGCCCATCTCCCACGGTCGCGCCGGCTGGCTCGGCGCTGCTGCTTTCGCCGTGAACGATACATCATTTCACGGAGATAGGTGCGGCTCAAGATAATTCCCGTATATCGCGCATGTCACTTTGCGGTTTGCGTTGCCTGGAGGGTTGGGATTATGACCATCCTGTCCATGCCGGGCGGGGGATAATCCGACTCATGATATTGGAAGCACTCAATTTTGCTGCGACCTATCCGTTGACGCCGAGGCGGCGGAGACAGGAGATTGCGTCCTCCGTCAGCCTGTGGGCGCGGTCGAGGCGGGCGGCGAGGCATTGGCGACCCCATGAGGAGGCCTGCCATCGAGAGGTCGCGACGATCGTGTCGACATTATCAAAAAGGCGGTCGGTCGCGGTGCTCGGCTCTGGATTGCTGCGCGATGTGCCGATCGCACTGCTCTCGCGGCAGTTCGACCGGGTCTATCTCTACGATCTGCAGCACCTGGCGAGTGTGCGGTTATGGGCGAGGCTGAATCGTCTCGCCAATCTCGACTTCCAAACCCGAGACCTTTCGGGCGTCGAGCAGTTGAAAGAGAAGCCGGGCGTTCAGCCGCGCCCCCTTTATTTTCTCAACGACATCCCCGAACTGGATTTGGTGATCTCCGCCAATCTGCTCAGCCAGATCGGCGTGGGCATCGGCCGGATGGCGGCCGCCGATGCGACGCTGCCGGGTGATGCGTCCCCCCGTCTGATCGCCGCGCATGTCGAGGGGTTGAAGAGCCTGGCATGCCCCAGCCTGCTCTTGACCGACCGGTCCTACGAAGTGCTCGACAAATCCGGAAGGGTGCTGGAACGCGACGATCTCATGAAAGGCGTGGAGCTTCCGCCTTCGGGCCGAGAATGGTCCTGGACGGTGGCGCCCTATGGCGAATTGTCGCCGGACTACCAGGCGGTGCACCAGGTCGCGTCGATCCGGATCAACGCGTCCTGAGCGGCCAGCCTTCTGGGCGTTCCGACAACACCGTCACGACATCGCCCACGGTCACCCGGCCCTCGGCGCGCGGCACAGCGTTCCAGCCGAACAGCACGCCCGCCACGCGACGGTCGCCAGACATACGGGTGTGGCGCATGGCCGGCATCGGATCGGGTCCGCCGCGCTCGCCGGTCATCTGGTCCTGCGTGGTCATGATGCAGCGGGTGCAGGGTTTGACGAGATCATAGCGGATGCCGGCGATTTCGATCGCTTCCCAAAAATCATCCGCGAAAGGCCGTTCGTCTTCGATGACGATATTGGGGCGGAACCGATCCATGCCGAACCCCGCGCCGCCCCGGCGTTCCGCCTCTTCGGCCAGAGCCTTCAGCGAACCGGTGGTGGTCACGAGAATGGGATAACCATCCGCGAACCCGGTCTCGACGCCCTCGCCCGACCACACGGGATCGCAGACGCGATGGCTGAGCGCGTCGGCATGCACCAATCGGACGTCGCGGCCGAGCCATCGGCTGATTTCGGCATCGACCTCCGGGGTCGTCAGGCTGGCGTCGAGAGGATCATCCCAAACCCGCACGACCATACGACGATCTGGGTCGAAGACCGCGGTGATCGGCGCCGCCTCACCCTCTTTTTCGAGCGTCAAACGCCCCTGCTCCACCCGTGCGGAGACCTGGGCCAGCGCCTGGACTTCGCGCTGGGTCACCAGCACTCCCTGGGGATCGCAGACCATGTAGCGGCGGTCGCCCGCGAGGCCCCAGGCTGTGACCGCGACTTCGTCCAGGGTGATCGCACGACCGCTCTTCAGGGGATAAACATGCAGCGAGGCGACATTCATGCGTGGATCTCCTCCAGAAACAGATCGCGGAACAGGTGCAGCCGGCGATGACGCTCAGTCGCCATCTGTCGGCCCGTTTTGGTCTTGAACCCATCGGCCAGCGTGAAGAGCTTGGCGGGGAAATGATCCAGCGCGAAAGTTTTGTCGTCGAGCGGCCTGTTCTCGCCGCGCGGATCGCCGGAATCATAGAGCTGCGACCCCATGCGGCCGCCAATATAGAACAACCTGGCAACGCCCACCATGCCGATGGCGTCGAGACGATCGGCGTCCTGCAATATCCTGGCTTCCAGCGTTTCCGGCTCTATGGCGGCCGAAAAACTGTGGGCGGCGATCGCGTGGGCGCAAGTGGCGATCCTCGCCTCGTCCCAACCCAGTTCAACGAGAATCCCGCTCGCCTTCTCAGCCGCCAGCCGCGACGCCTGCGCGCGGAGAGGCGAATTTTTCTCCACCGACACGCAATCATGTAAGAGGACGGCAGCGGCGATCAACTCGCCGTCGCCGCCCTCTCCGGCATGAATGCGCATGGCGTTGGCGAAGACGCGGCCGATATGGGCGATGTCATGGGCGCCGTCGTCGCTCGCAACTGCATGCGGCAACAGCCTTGCGGCGAGCGCCTCATGCGGCGCGAAACGGGATGCGGGATCGGTCATCAGGCGGTTTTATCCGTTTCCGCCTGATCCGCAACCGCGTTTTTGAGATCCGATTCCGTGTCCAGCAACGGCGCTGTTTCCGCCGTGTTCTGCAGTCCCCCCAATATCGTCTGGTAGAAGCGGCCGATGCCGATCAACACCACGCCCAGGCCGACGAAGGACAGCACGCGGAACAAGCCCTCGAGATTGGCCATGTCGATCAGAAAGACCTTCAGCACCACCACCAGCATCAGACCGGCCGAAGCGAGACGGATGCTCTTCGCCCTGAAACGATAGCCGATGGCCAGAAGCACCGCGGCGAGAACCAGCCAGACGGCGGAATAGGTGTAGAGTTCGGGCTGCAGAAAACCCTTCCACTCGGAAATGTCGGCTCCGTGATAGAGCCGCCGCACCGATAGCGTCACATAGCCGAACAGCAAGGCCGACCCCGTGAGCGCGAGCGACATTACGTAGTGCAGCGGACGCCGCGCTCGCGCGTAGTGCGCCGCTGCGCCATAAGCGAGGCCGGGCAGCAGAAAGGCGAGAAAGAGCAGATTGAAGAACGGGATATCGCCCGTCGGCTCGCCGGTGAAATAAGGGTTGAGGCCGAAAAAATGCGCCGAGAGCACCGAGAGCATCGAGATGTAACCCACCGCCATCGATCCCGTGCGGAAGACGATGCTGGGCTGGCGCAGGTCGAGCGCCATCAGCGTCGCGGACGCGCCGATGGTCAGCAGCGTATAGATCGCCTGCTCCGAAAGCGTCGGCACGCTGCTGTCGAGAACGCCGCCGTTCATCGCATGACGGACGAGAACGCCGAGCGTCAGCAGCGCAAACAGGCTGGCCAGCGCTTCGAGAACGCTGCGCAGGCGGATATCCGTGCTCTTCCGCATCATCCAGGCGGAGAGAATGAGCAGCAGCGCCGGGCCGCCGTAACCGATCAGCAGAGCGTTGAAGATCGGCGTCTTGCCGAGTTGGCTCGCGCCGACGATGGTGGGCTGCCAGGCGATGCGACCGGCGACGAAGACAGTTGATGCGGCCATGGCCCAGGGCAGGATGGGCCAAGGCTTGATCCGCTGGCCCAGGAGATAGGCGAAGCCGATCAACGCAGCCCCCAGCGTGGTCGCGACGCCTTCGGTGAGCATCGCCAGGGCGAAGAGCAGCGACGCCCAGGAAGCGGCTGCCCAGAGATCGCGATTGATGTGATAGCGGTCTTTGCCGGCTGGGTTGCCCAACCTCCAGGCGACGGAGAGATAGAGGACGGCGAGGAAGAGCCCATAGACGCCATGCGACGGATCGAAAGCGTAATTGCCGAGGAAGACGTAACTCAGACCGGCCAGAGACAACGGCGTGATCGCCGCCACGCCGCTCCACAAGACGGATCTCGGCAGGAGACGCTCGCCCAACCGCCAATTGACCGCGCCGCCGATCGCCACGAATATCAAACCGAGGCCGAAGGCGAAGCCGATGACCAGATTGGGCTCGAACGGCGCGTGATAGCTCTCACCGGCGGCGTCGATGGTGGTGGAGACGGCGTTTTCCGCCATGGCGCGGATGGCGCCGAACGCGGTGAGCGCGGAGAGGACGACGGCGTAGGCGCCGTATTTTCGTCCCGCGCCGAGAAGAGCCAGCGCCAGAATGAGCGCGGCGGCTACCCATTCTGCGCGGTCATTGCCCATTCCGGCCGACACCATGGCCATGACATTGGCGAGTATGCCGAGCGAGGCGATCAGGATCGCCGCGCCATGGCTGGGGAAGAGATAGAGTTCCCAGGCCGAGCGGTTCACCCTGACGATGTAAGGCTGCGGCGTCTTGGGTCCCGGCCAGACGAAGGCCATGCCGGCGATCATCACCAGCAGGGCGAAACCCGGAGCGACCATCGTTTCCATCGGATAGAAGACCACATGCCCCATGCACCAGAGCGACAGGCCGGCATTGGCGAGCGCTGGGGCGACGCGCCAGTCGCGCATGCGAGAGGCGACGGCGTTGCTGAGCCAGACGATCGCCAGGAAGCCGAACAGGAACCAGGGGCTCGGCGCGTCGCTATCGACCATCGCAGGCGTTGCGAAGGAGGCGAGCAGGCCCAGGCCCGCGAGACCCTGCCCGTGGATCAGCGCCAGAGCGAGTGTGGCGAGCGACACCAAAGCCAACAGGAAAAAGGCGAAACCCGGTCCGACATATCCATAGACGGCGTGCGCGACGAAAACGGCGCCGAGAAGGGTCAGGGACCCCGCCGCGGTGAGAACGCCGGGGATGAGCGCGTTCTGAAAGGCGCTCTGGACGAGCGGCGTGGTCCGACGCCGAACCCATTCGCCGGCGGCGACCAGCGCGAGGCCGAACAGAGCCGCGAGCGTGAGACGCACCGCCGGGCTCACCAGTCCCTGTTCTATCGAATATTTGACGGCGAAGACGCCTGCGAAGGCGAGCGCCAGGCCGCCCACCCAGACCGACCAGCGACCCGCGAGCCGGCTTTCGAGGCTTTCGCGGGCGGCGGCAGGCGTGACGTTCTTATGCGGTTCAGGCCCGGCTGGCTCTACCGACGTTTCTTCGATGGGCTCTGCCTGAACCGGCGGATTGATGCCGGCGCCGACATTCGTCGCGGCGCTCGTGCGATCGGATGCCTGGGCAGCGTCCTCGGCCCTCACTTCGTCGGGGATTGCGGTCGGCGGTTGACGAAGCCGCGCAATCTCTTCGCGTAGGACGGAGATGTCGCGTTCGAATTTGCGGTTGAGATCCTTGATCCTGAACATCGCCAGGACCGCGATGAGAAGCCCCGCCAGAGCCATCAATTCCAACATGCCTGTTTCACCCCGAGGCTGGCAAAAGCGCCGACAGCCGTTACAACGGTTGACGACGCCGCTTTATGCGTTCCGGTGTCACAGAGCCGTCATTGATCCGAGGATAATGCTGACGCGGAATTCAACCGGAGAGAGACAATGAACGAGATCATCGGTCAGGACAACACCGCCTTGTCGCAAACGCCCCAGGAGATCCGGGAAGCGCAGGAAGATTACGGCAGCAACTGTTCCGCCAATCCGACGATGGGCGATATCATCCATCGTCGCTTCTCGCGGCGAGGTTTCCTCGGCGGTTCGCTCGCAGTGGCGGCGATCGCCTCCACCGTAAGCCCGCTGGCGCTCGGCGCGGCCTCCGAGGCGCAGGCTGCGTCGCCGAGCTTCAATTTCGACGAAGTCGAGGCCGGCGTCGACGAGACCCATCACGTCGCTCGCGGCTATGACGCCGACATCCTGCTGCGCTGGGGCGACAAGCTGTTCGCCGACAGCCCGGAATTCGACCCCATGGCCCAAACGGCCGCCACTCAGCTTCGCCAGTTCGGCTACAACAACGACTATGTCGGCTTCGTGCCGCTCGACGGCGCCGCCGACCATGGTCTGCTCGTGGTAAATCACGAATACACCAACGCCGAACTGATGTTCCCGAACTTCGCCAAGGTCGGCAAGCAGATGGTCGATGGCAAGGAAGAAGACGCCGTGATTATGGGCGAGTTCACCAAGGAGCTCGTGGACATCGAAATGGCCGCCCATGGCGGCACCGTCGTCGAGATCCGCAAGGTCGACGGCGAATGGCGGCCGGTGCTGGACGGCAAGTACAACCGCCGCATCACCGCCATGACCGAAATGTCGATCTCCGGCCCCGCCGCCGGTCATGACCGCCTGAAGACCAAGGACGATCCGACCGGAACCCGCGTATTCGGCACGATCAACAACTGCGCCGGCGGCGTCACGCCGTGGGGCACCTGGCTGATGGCGGAAGAAAACATCAACGGTTATTTCGGCGGCGAGATGCCGGAAAGCCACCCGGAGCATGCCGCGTTCAAGCGTTACGGCATTCCGGGCGACAATTACAAATGGCATGCTTTCTATGATCGCTTCGACGTTTCCAAGGAGCCGAACGAAGCCAACCGCTTCGGCTGGGTGGTGGAAGTCGATCCGATGGATCCGACCTCGACGCCGGTCAAGCACACCGCGCTCGGCCGCTTCAAGCATGAAGGTTGCGAATCCATCGTCAACAAGGACGGTCGCGTCGTGGTCTATTGCGGCGACGACGAGCGTTTCGACTATGTCTACAAATTCGTGACCGCCGGGAAGTTCAACCCGGACGACCGCGCCGCCAACATGAAGCTGCTCGACGAGGGCACGCTCTATGTGGCGAAGTTCCATGAGGACGGCGTGGTGGAATGGCTGCCGCTCATTCACGGCCAGGGCCCTCTCACCGAAGCGAACGGCTTCCGCTCGCAGGCCGACGTCGTCATCAATGCCCGCCTCGCCGGCGACGCGCTGGGGGCGACCAAGATGGACCGCCCCGAAGACGTGCAGCCCAATCCGAAGACCGGCAAGGTCTATTGCATGCTGACCAACAATTCCAAGCGCAAGGACGAGCAGGTCGACGCCGCCAATCCCCGCGGCAAGAACAAGTTCGGCCACATCATCGAGATCACCGAAACCGACGGCGATTTCGCCTCGACCAAGTCGACCTGGGAAGTGCTGCTGAAATGCGGCGACCCCTCGGTGGCGGACGTCGGCGCCTCCTTCTCGACAGCCACCACGGCCAATGGCTGGTTTGGCATGCCCGACAATTGCGCCATCGACGTCGACGGCCGTCTTTGGGTCGCCACCGACGGCAACAACAAGAAGGACACCGGCCGCACCGACGGCGTCTGGGCGGTGGAAACGGAGGGACCGATGCGCGGCACCTCCAAGCTGTTCTTCCGCGTGCCGGTGGGCGCCGAAATGTGCGGCCCCTGCTTCAACCCGACGTCGGACACGTTCTTCGTCGCGGTTCAGCATCCCGGCGACGCCGGCCTTCCGACCTTCGAAACGCCCGCCACCCGTTGGCCCGATTTCAAGGACGGCATGCCTCCGCGTCCGTCGGTGGTCGCCATCACCAAGCAGGGCGGCGGCAAGATCGCCTGACCGCCGACATATCTGACGCCGCCTTTCGGGGCGGCGTCACCCCCGATCGAGCGCCGAAGGCAGCTTGGCGAGCAGCGATTGCACGAAGCCGTCGCGCGCCGAAACCGGCTCCAGCCCGCGCGGCTCATAGACATGGCGATGCAGGAAGAACTGCGTCATGCGGAGAGCGTCGATCAGCCCGTCGCGATCGGCCGCGCGCTTCGACTGGGCCTTGAGAAATTCCGGCAGGCGAAACAGCCGATCGGCATAAGGCAGCCCCGCGTCACGACAAACGGCCCGGCCCGATTTCGGCGAGACGAAATCGAGTTCTTCTCGCAACCCCGTGGCGGCGCATTGAGACAGATCCAGTCCGAAACCGAGATCCTCCAGCACTGCCAATTCGAAACGAACATAGAGTTCGCCGGCCTCCGCCGCCGCGCCGAGATGATCGAGCGTGATGTTGAGCATGTCGTAGAGATGCGGATGCGGATCGCGCTCCGGAAGAAGCCGCAGCAGCGCGCCGATGGCCTGCACCCCGTTGAGGCTGATCGCGTTTTCCATCAGCTGCGCGGCGCGGAAATTGAGCGGCTCCATCGAGAAATGGCCGATATGCTCTTCCAGTCTGGCGCGCCACGTCGCCTCGACGAGATTGCCCGGCTGCAGCAGCGGCTGCATGTTGCGCGAGCGGCCATTGCGCAACACGCCGAGATGGCGTCCGCGCGTCCGCGTCATCACCTCGGCGATGACGGAGCCCTCGCCGTGACGCTTGACGCCGAGAATGACGGCTTCATCCGTCCATTGCATGCAGCGACCGTTTCTCTTCGGCGGCGTCGCGGCGCCAGCACCCGTCCATATGATCGTTGACCAGGCCCATGGCCTGCATGAAGGCGTAGATGGTGGTCGGGCCGACGAAACTCCAGCCGCGCTTCTTCAGATCCTTGGAGAGACGAATGGAGGTCGGCGAGGTCGGATTGGCGCGGGCCCATTCGAGCGTCATGATGTCGGGGCGTTCGCTTTCGGGCGGAACAAAGCTCCAGAAATAGGCAGACAGCGAGCCGAATTCGGCCTTCAGGTCCAGCGCGCAGCGGGCATTGTTGATGGCGGAAACGATCTTGCCGCGATGGCGCACGATGCCGGCGTCCGCCAGCAGTCGTTCGATATCGGCCTCGTCGAAAGCTGCCATGCGCTCGGGCTCGAAATTGGCGAAGGCGGCGCGGAAATTGTCGCGCTTGCGCAGGATGGTCAGCCAGGACAGTCCCGACTGGAAGCCTTCGAGACAGATTTTCTCGAACAGCCGCCGGTCATCGCGCACGGGATAGCCCCATTCCTCGTCATGGTAGCGCATATAGTCGTCGAGGCCGCGGCACCAGCTGCATCGATGCCGGCCATCCTCGCCTTCGATCAGGCCCGCGCCCGCCATATCCGCCTCCGAATCCGTTGTTTCCGCCTGTTTAGCATTGCCTAACCATGTTTCAAAACCCGGCGCTAACCCTGACGAAAGGTTTCCCGCTTCGGTCGAATTGGAATGAACGGGCGTTAACCATTCGCTTGCCGGGCGCGCGGATGGTGAAGCTTCTTTCGTCAAACCTTTCCGCGAGTCGCGTTCATGACCAGATCGAGATTGCTTCTGACACTTGCCCTTTCCCTCGTCTCCTCCACGGCGCTGGCGGATGATCGGTATAAGGTGGTGCGCCCCGTCATCATCGAATCCGGCATCGCCGGCCAGTGGATGATGCAACTCGGCGGCCCCGTGCGCGGCCAAGTGGTGCGGCGGGTGCAACAGGGCCAGCCGATACGCATGACCCAACCGCGTCGCCTGAAGCAACACATGGCGGTCGAACCGCAGACGCAGATACAGCAGGCCGCCTATCACCCGGACCGCCCGGCCGTGAACGCCATCGAGCCGCAATTCCTGCCGCAGATGGTCGCCTACGAGACCAGGCACAAACCGGGCACGATCATCATCGACACCAACAACCGCTTTCTCTATCTGGTGATGGGCGACGGTCAGGCGCGCCGCTATGGCGTCGGCGTCGGCAAGCCGGGCTTCGAATGGGCGGGCGAACACAGGATCACCCGCAAGGCGGAATGGCCGACATGGCATCCGCCCAAGGAAATGATCGAACGCGAGGCGGTGAAGGGGCATTATCTGCCTGCCAGCATGGAGGGCGGCGAAGCCAATCCGCTCGGCGCCCGGGCGATGTATCTGGGCTCGACCCTCTATCGCATCCATGGCACCAATGCGCCCTGGACGATCGGTTACGCCGTGTCTTCCGGCTGCATCCGCATGCGCAACGAAGACGTGGTCGATCTCTATGAGCGTGTGAAGGTCGGCACGCGGGTCATCGTCATGTAATCTGCACTTCACGGCATCGTGAAGCCGCGCTCGGCAACCGAACGCGGCCGCAACGCTTGAATTTACCGCGACAACAGGTAGTTTCTCAACAAATTCCAAACTTCGGGGGAGTTTCGATGGCCTTCAAGACCTTTACCGCCGCCGCCATAGGCGTGGCGATGTCCGCTTTTCTCGCCGCAGGCGCGGCTCAGGCCTTTACGCCGACCCAGAGCGTCCAGCCGGCGCGGGCGGCGAACGACGTGCATCTGGCGGCCGTACAGAAGCAGCCGGCGCAGAAATTCCAGCGCCGCGTCGTCAAGCTCGACACCAATGAAAAACCGGGCACGATCATCATCGACACCAACAACAAGTTCCTCTACCTCGTCGAAAGCAAGGGCAAGGCAACGCGCTACGGCATCGGCGTCGGCCGAGAAGGCTTCGGCTGGTCGGGCGTCGTCAAGGTGCAGCGCAAGGCGGAATGGCCGCGCTGGGTGCCGCCGAAGGAAATGATCGCGCGCGAGCGCAAGAAGGGCCATATCCTGCCGGAATTCCAGGAAGGCGGCATCGACAATCCGCTCGGCGCGCGCGCGCTTTATCTCTACAAGGGCAAGTCTGACACCGGTTTCCGCATCCACGGCACCAACCAGCCCTGGACGATCGGGCTGAACATGTCGTCGGGCTGCATCCGCATGATGAACAAGGATGTCGAACATCTCTATTCGCGCGCATCCATCGGCACGAAAGTCATCGTTGTCGGTCCCGGCAACAAGCAGGGCAAGGTGCAGTTCGCCGACAAGGGCGTCGATCATTTCCGCCAGCTCTTCGCAGCCTTCGGCGGCTGAGCCTTATCGCCTTAAACCATTTCAAACCCGTCGCGCTCAACCGAGCGCGGCGGGTTTTTCACCGCCATAGGCCCAGTTCAACAGTTCCACCGTGTGCAGGATCGGCGCGCCGGCGGCGTCGGCGATCTGGGTGATGCAGCCGAGATTGCCGGCGGCGATCACGTCGGGCTTGACGGCCTTGAGATTGCGGACCTTGCGCTCCTTGAGCGCCGCGGAAATCTCCGGCTGTAGCATATTGTAGGTTCCGGCCGAGCCACAGCAGAGATGGCCCTCGGTGGGATCGACGATGGTAAACCCCGCTTTACGCAGGAGCGCCTTGGGCTGCAGCGTGATCTTCTGGCCGTGCTGCAGAGAACAGGCGGCGTGATAGGCGACGCGGGTTCCCCGCTGTTCCAACTCCGGCAGGTCGAGAAGATCAAGCATCTCTGTTACGTCGCGCGCGATCGAGGCGACACGGCTCGCATTGGCTGCATACTCGGGATCGGACTTGAGCATATGGCCGTAATCCTTGATGGTCGTGCCGCAGCCCGAGCCGGTGATCACGATCGCGTCCAGTCCCTCGCCGTCCATTTCAGTGATCCAGGCGTCGATATTGCGGCGCGCCGAGGCGAGAGCCGGCTCCTCATGGCCCATATGGTGGCGGAGCGAGCCGCAGCACCCCTCGCCTTTCGCCAGCACGACCTCGACGCCGAAACGCGTCATCAATTCGATCGCCGCCTTGTTGATGCCGGGATCCATCACCGACTGGACGCAGCCGCTCAAAAGCGCGACCCGCTTCCGCTTCTCGCCTTCCGCCTCAAATCGTCCCGGCACGGCGTAAGGTGACGGCGCGGGAAGGCGAGCGGGCGCGAGATCCAGCATCGCCCCGAACGGGCGCAGGGCCGGAACGCGCTTCATCACGCCTGCGAAGGGCTTGGCCAGTTTGGCCGCCGTCATGGCGCTGCGAAACAGTCTGGGCGACGGCATCAGCCAAGCGAGAAGCGCGCGCTGCAATCGCGTCATCAGCGGGCGCTTATAGGTTGTCTCGACATGCACGCGCGCATGGTCGATGAGATGCATGTAATCCACGCCTGACGGACAGGTGGTGGTGCAGGCGAGACAGGAGAGGCAGCGATCGACATGGGTCGCGACCGTCTCGTCGGCCGGCCGGTCGTTTTCCAGCATGTCCTTGATCAAATAGATGCGCCCGCGCGGGCTGTCGAGCTCGTTGCCGAGCGTCACATAGGTCGGACAGGTGGCGGTGCAGAAGCCGCAATGCACGCATTTGCGCAGGATCGCCTCGGCCTCCGCCGTCTTGGGATCGGCGAGCTGGGCGAGGGAGAAATTGGTCTGCATCAGGCGGCCCTCGCGCTTGCGGCTGGGCCGGTCATGCGGCCGGAATTGAACAGGCCCATGGGATCGAAGCTCGCCCGCACGCGCTCGGTGAGAGCGGCGAGCGCCGGCGGCTGCGGCTCGAAGACCGGGATTGCATCCCGCTGGGCGTCTGTCGCCCGCATCAGCGTCGCATGTCCACCGCCGAAATGCTGGATGCCGGCGCGCAGCAGTTCGGCTTCGGGCTCGGCTTCCATTCTCAGCCAGACGAGACCGCCCTGCCAGTCGTAGTAACCGTCGACGCCGGTCTGCATGCGCAGCATCGACAACAGCTTTTCTCCGGCCATGGGCGCCACGGAGACTTTCCAGACCGGACGCGTCGATCCATCGGCATGGAAGGGTTTGACGTCGCGGATTTCGCGCCAGAGCGTTTCGCTCTGTTCAAGATCCAGTTCGGCTAAGGGACAGAGGCCCGCGAAAGCCGATTTCAGCTTTGCCATTCGCTCCCCGACGGAGAAAGCCAGTCCTTCAAGGCGGAACACCACCGCCGCGCCTTCCGGAAGCGCGCCAGCCAAAAACCTGTTTTTGCAGCTTTCCGGAAGGTAAGCCGCGCCTGAAATTTCGAGCGGCAGAGCCATGGCTTTTGCCATGGCGGCGGAGGCAGCTTCGTCATCGAGGCCGGACAGGATCAGGCTTGCGCTCGTTTCAGGGCGCGGCAACACTTTGAAGGTCAGTTCGGTCATCAGCCCGAGCGTGCCGAAGGAGCCGGCCATCAGCTTGACGAGATCGAGGCCTGTGACATTCTTCATCACACGCCCACCGGCCTGGACGGTCTCGCCGCGGCCGTTGACCATGCGAAGGCCGAGCAGATGATCGCGCGCAGCGCCCGACTGAAACCGCCGTGGTCCCGAGAGATTGCAAGCGAACAGGCCGCCGATGCTCGGCTCTCCCGTCGCCCCCAGAAGCGCCCGGTAATCCGGCGGCTCGAAGGCGAGCATCTGGCCTTTGTCCGCCAGCGCCGCCTCGATCTCGGCAAGCGGCGTTCCCGCCTTGGCGGTCATCACCATCTCGGCGGGATTGTAGGAGACGATGCCGGTCATGCCGCGCATGGAGAGCGTCGCGCCCGCATGGATGCAATGGCCTATGCCGCGCTTGGTGGCGCCGCCGGTGATTTCCAGCGTCGTCTTGCCGGAGAGGCAGGCGCGGACCATCTCGATGCATTCGATTTCGTGGCGAGGGTCAAGGCGCGTCATCGCTGGCGTCCTTCGAGCGGGAACACTTTGGAGGGGTTCATCAGCCATTGCGGATCGAAGGCGTCGCGGGCGCGCATCTGCTGGACCAGATCGGCCTCGGCATATTGATGGCGCATCAGGTCGCGCTTTTCGACGCCGACGCCATGTTCGCCGGTCAGGCAGCCGCCGTGATCGACGCAGAGGCGGAGAATGTCGTTGCCGGCGGCTTCGGCCTTGGCCGCCTCTTCGGGGTCGTTGATGTTGTAGAGGATCAACGGATGCATATTGCCGTCGCCGGCATGGAAGACATTGGCGACGCGCAGGCCGTAGCGGGCGCAGATGTCATAGGTGCCCTTGAGCACATTGGTGAGTTCCGACAGCGGCACGGTGCCGTCCATGCAGATATAGTCGGCAATGCGGCCGGTGGCGCCGAAAGCGGACTTGCGCCCCTTCCAGATCGCGGCGGCCTCCATGGCCGACTGGCATTCCTTCACGGTCTTGACGCCGTGGCGGCGGGCGATGTCGATGATGCTCTTCAGCATGGCGTCCATCTCGGTCTCGGAGCCCTCGACCTCGACGATCAGCAGCGCCTCGACATCCATGGGATAGCCCGCCTTGGCGAAGGCTTCGCAGATATCGATGGCCGGCTTGTCCATGAATTCGATCGCGACGGGGATGACGCCCGCGCCGATGATGTCGGAGACGCAGGCGGTCGCCTCCTCCGCGCTCGGAAAGCCGAACAGCACCGGACGCGCCCCTTCGGGCTTGGCGAGCAGCCGCACGGTGGCTTCGGTGACGACGCCCACCTGCCCCTCCGACCCGCAGACTAGTCCGAGGAGATCCAGACCGCCGGCATCCAGCGCCTTGCCGCCGAGCTCGATGACGGTCCCGTCGAACAGCACCATCCTGACGCCGAGGAGATTGTTGGTGGTGACGCCATATTTCAGGCAATGGGCGCCGCCCGAATTCATGCCGATATTGCCGCCGATGGTGCAGGCGAGCTGCGAACTCGGATCGGGCGCATAAAAGAAACCATCGCCGCCGACCGCATCGGAAATCGACAGATTGGTGACGCCGGCCTGCACGCGGGCGCAGCGATTGGGCAGATCCACGTCCAGAATGCGGTTCATGCGGGTGAGCGCGACGACCACCGCATCCTGCTGCGGGATCGCGCCTCCGGACAACGATGTTCCCGCCCCGCGCGGCACCACCGGCACGGAATAGCGCGCGCAATATTTCATCAGCGCCGCGACATCCTCCGTCGTCCGCGGCAGCGCCACGGCGAGCGGCAGATTGCGGCAGGCGATGAAGCCGTCGGTTTCGAACGGAGTCAGCTCGCGCGGATCGGAGAGGATGCAATCCTTGCCGATGAGATCCTTGAGATCTGCGACGATCATGTCGCGCTTGGACAGCACCGCCGTGTCAGGCGGCAGGAATGCGAGCGATGTCATGGTCGGACCTCCCCTTGTTTCGCCAGTGTCCTGATCCGGCTCTGCGCGTCAACTGCTTCATCGTCGCAATCGACCAGACCTTGGTCCAATCCACGACAATGCACTCTTGCCTCAACTGGAAACAATCGGCTTAAACTATGGCCGACTTGGGGAGAATGCGATGACCAATCTCGGCGATCTCGAAATCTTCACGCGCGTTGTCGCCTCTAGCTCGATGTCGGAGGCGGCCCGTGAGCTCGGCTTGCAGACGCCGATCATTTCCAAGCGCATCAAGCGGTTGGAGGAACGGCTGGGCGCGCGCCTGTTTCACCGCACCACGCGTCAGATTTCGCTGACGGAGGCGGGAGAAGGATTTCACGAGAGGGTGCTGGCGGCGCTGGCCGGGCTGGAGGAGGCGGAAGCCTTTCTCGCCGGACGGTCGAGCGCCGTGACGGGCCGTCTGCGTGTTTCCGCGCCCACCTCCTTCGGCCGCATGCATATCGCGCCTTATCTTACCCGCTTCTTTTCGCTCTATCCCGATGTCGAGGTGCAACTGACGCTGACCGACGCTTTCCAGGATCTCGTCGCCGAGGGTTTCGATATCGCCATCCGCATCGGCGAATTGCCGAGTTCCAGCCTGGTGGCGCGCAAGCTCGCGGCTGTCAGGCGCATCCTCTGCGCGACGCCAGACTACATCGCCGGCCACGGCGCTCCCGCGGCGATCGAGGATCTGGAAACGCATGTCTGCATCCCCGCCCACAACAATGCCTACTGGCATCTGAGCGGACCGGATGGGCCGGTGGCGCTCAGGCCCGTCGGGCCTTTGTCAACGAACTCCAGTGAAGTGGTGCGCGAGGCGGTTCTGTCGGGCCTGGGAATCGCCTTCAGATCCACCTGGGATATCGGGCCGGATTTGCGCTCCGGCAGACTTGTTCAGGTCTTGCCGGATTGGGAGGGATCGTCGGATGTCGGCCTCTACGCCGTCTACCCTTCTCGCCAATATCTGCCGGCCAAGGTCCGCGCCTTCATCGATTTTCTCGCGGATCTCTACGGTCCGCAGCCCTACTGGGACAGATCCTCGCTATAGAGTCGCGCGTCGCTCAACAGCCGCCAATAGCCGTATTTGCGGGCATGCTTGGTCTCCAGCCCCTCCATGAAATCGTCATGGCTGACGATCGGCGCGTCAGGCGGAAGCTTTTCGTCGAATGCATCGAGGCTGAGCGTCCACATGGCGGCGTCGGCATAGGAATCCATCAGCGAACGATCGAGTACGCTGGTGATGAGCGCCCGGTAAAGCACGGTGGCGGCCAAAGGCGAGCTTTCGCCGAGCTGTTCGGCGGCCGGTTCGAGCGCGCGCTCGCGCCGCCCGTCCCACGCGCTCCTGTGGCGCAGCACATGCTGTTCGGCCAGATCCAATCGCGGCCAGTCGAGATAGAAGCGCAGCGCCTCATAGATGCGGTCGCTGGACGCCACGAGTTTCAAAGCCCTGTCCATCTCGTCGAATTCGTCGAAGTCGTCGAGCTTGGCGATGTGCCGACGAAGCATGTCGGCGTCGAAGCTTTCTAGGAAGAATTTCCATCGCGCCTCGCGCGCTTCGTCCTTGCGCTTGAGGCCATCGAGAATGTCGGCTTCCAGCAGACGCAGCTCGCGCAATTGATGATTGCCGGCAACCTGATGGAATTCGCCGTCGGAATAGATCAGCCTCGGACCCTTGATGATCTTGCGCGCCCAGGTCAGCGCCTCCTCGTGGCGCTTGGCCTCATGCAGTAACAGAGCCGTGCCGTAGGGGTCCTGATAGCGCTCCGGCTTTACCGCCTCCAACCGGATATAGCTATCGGCGTCGCGGCGAGCGCGGTAGAGTTGTTGGAGCAGGCGCGGGAGCATGAGGCCGGGCTCCTTGCCCGACATGCTCTTGAGCAGCAGTTGTTCCCAAGCGTCGGAGGCGGGACGCGACAGACCGACCAAAATGGCTTCGAATAGACCGGCGCGTTCGTGATACCGGTCTCGCTTGCGCTCCTGCTCGATCAGCGGAACCAGCGCGACCTGGTCTCTCTCCGGCAAGCCCAGCACGAGATCGCGCGCCGCCGTCTCCGCTTCCGCGATGATCTTCATCAGCCGCACGCTGTCGGACCTGAGCCGTCGCTCGATGCTGACGCGCAAACCCATGATGCGAAACATGCGTTCGGTCGCCGCTCTCGGATCGAGCGCGGCGAGCTCGGATTGGACATTGCGGATGAGGCCGGCGATCTCGACGCCGAGATCCTTGGCGCGGGCGCTGTTGATGGAGGTCTTGGCCGTTTCCAGCGCCGTCAGGCGCTTGTCGATCAGCGCGGCGATCTCCTCAGGACCCGATGTCCCGGCCAGCGCCGCCTGAAGCCGCGCCTTCAGCGCCTTGTTGGAGCCCGCTTCCTCGAGAAGAATATCGACGAGCTTGTCGATGCCGAGGCTGGAAAGCCCTTTTTTGTCCAGCTTCGCCTTCGCCTGTCGCGCCATGCGTCTCGCCTATTCGTCACCGTGTTTCGATCGGATACGCCGCACCATGAGCCATACGGCGAGAATGGCGACGGGCGCAAACAGGCCAGTCAGCACGCTCGCATCGATGGGCACGAGATCATGCCCGAGCGCCTTGGCGACGTAACCGAAGAGGCCGACGATATAATAGGAGATGGCCGCGACCGAAAGCCCTTCGACGGTCTGCTGCAATCGCAGCTGCAATTCCGCCCGCCGGTTCATCGCCGAAAGGAGGTCTGCGTTCTGCCGCTCGAGTTCGACATCGATCCAAGAGCGCACGAGGCCGGTGGCGCGGGAGAGCTTGCGCGACAGGTTGGCTTGTCGCTCCTCGACCGATTGGCAGGTGCGCATGGCGGGCGCCAGGCGGCGTTCGAGAAAAAAGCCGAGCGTTTCCGAGCCGGGCGTGGACGTTTCGGCCAGCATGCGGATGCGTTCCTGCACGATGCCGTAATAAGCGCGCGACGCGCCGAAGCGATAAAGAGACAGCGCGGCATTGGCTTCGAGATCGGCGGCGAGCTTGGTGATTTCGCCGAGCGCGGCGTCTGAGCCCGCGCCTGCGCCGGATTTCATGGTCTGCGTGACGGCGGTCAGTCCGTCCTCGATGCGGCGGATTTCCGGCGATAAAGTCTGGGCGAGCGGCAGGCCGAGCATGGCGAGCGTGCGGTAGGTCTCTATGTCGAGAAGGCGCTGGGCGAGCGCGCCGACGCCGGCGCGGGTGAGGCCGCGATCGACCAGCAGGATCATCGTCAGGCCGTCGCCGTTCTGGCGGAAATCGGTATAGATCGCCGCCTGCCCGGTCTTGACCTCGCTGTGGCAGAGGCTCGCAGGATCGAAGCTGGCGATGGCCGCATCCGTCTCCGGCCCTTCAGGACGGATTTCCAGCCGGATGCCGGAGATGAGCGAGCCGGGCGGGCGAAAGCCGTCGCCGAAAGGATGGCCTATGATGTCGCCGCCGAACTTGTCCGGCAGCGGCCCGTCCCAGAACCAAGTCGAAAATTCCGTATGCTGTTCCCAGCGCAGCGTGCCCGGCCCCCAGGGCATGGCATGGTGACGCGCGTCGCGACCGGGCGGCGACAGCCCTCGCTGGCGAGAGAGATCGGCCATGACGGCGTGATCGACGCCGGAGCCGCCGTCCAGCATGAAGGCCAGTTGCACGATGACGCGTGGCGACGGCACGAGCACATAGGGCCGAGCGTGAATCTCGCCCAGCGCCCGCGCCCTGTCCGGCGCCTGTGGAAAGGTGAACGCCCCGCTGCCCATCCCATGTCTCCCCTGTCTGGCGATCCTCCTCCGCCGTCATGCGCTTTGTCAATCGCCGGACGCCGAATGCGACAATCCGACAATCGAGCCAGCGATAATTGGATAATTTATTTGACCACTTGACCACAGAACTGTTACCGCAAGCTCGACAAGGGAATTGACATGCAAGACGACATCTTCAGATCGATCGATCATCGCAATACGGCCGAGGAAGCCGTGCGGCAGATCGAGCTGTTGTTGCTGGATGGCGTGCTGTCGAGCGGAGACCGGCTGCCTGGCGAACGCGAGCTTTCCGAACGCCTGGAAATCTCGCGGCCGGTGCTCCGGGAGGCCTTGAAGACACTGGAAGACCGCGGATTGGTGGTGAGCCGCCACGGCGGCGGCACCTATGTCGCCGATCTCATCGGCCAGATCTTTTCGCCGGCCGTTTCCGAACTCATTTCCCGGCATGAACGGCCGACGCGCGACTATCTGGAATATCGGCGCATGCTGGAGGGTCAGGCGGCTGAGCTTGCAGCCAAGCGGGCGAGCGAAGCCGACAGGAGCCGCCTGACCGCCATTCTCGAGGGCATGACGCAGGCGCGCGCCGAGGAGGATTTCCAGGCCGAGGCTGAACGCGACATCGAACTGCACCACGCCATCGGCGAAGCCGCGCACAACATCATTCTGATGCACACACTGCGCGCCTGCTACAGGCTTCTGAGCCTCGGCATCTTCCACCATCGCCGCCTGATTTTCGATCAGGCCCCGGCGCGTGAGAAACTGTTCCGTCAACACCACATGCTCGTCGACGCCATCCTCTCGGGCGATCCCGAAGCGGCGCGGGCCGCGGCGGAGGCGCATATCGATTATGTGGCTGAAACCGCCGTCGAATCCGCCCGCGCCCATGAGCGCCAGCGCATCGCAGAAATGAGAAACGTCCAGCGCGCGGCGACCAAAGCGACCGCCCGCCCTGCAAAAGGAAAGACCCCATGAGCATCGACAAGGTCCTCACCATCGCCGAGATGAAGGAAAAGGCGCGGCGGCGCGTGCCGAAGATGTTTTTCGACTATGCCGACAGCGGCGCCTGGACCGAAGGAACCTATCGCGCCAACGAAAGCGACTTCGAGAAGATCAAGCTTCGCCAGCGCGTTCTGGTGGATATGACCGGCCGATCGCTCGAAACCACCATGGCCGGGCAGGCTGCGACCATGCCGGTCGCGCTGGCGCCCACCGGGTTGACTGGCATGCAGCATGCCGACGGCGAAATGCTGGCAGCGCAGGCGGCGGAGGAATTCGGCGTGCCCTTCACGCTGTCGACCATGTCGATCTGCTCGATCGAGGATGTCGCCTCTGTGACCACCAAGCCTTTCTGGTTCCAGCTCTATGTGATGCGCGACCGCGAATTCGTCGAAAATCTGATCAACCGCGCCAAGGCGGCCAAATGCTCGGCTCTGGTGCTGACGCTGGATCTGCAGATCCTCGGCCAACGCCACAAGGACCTGCGCAACGGCCTGTCGGCGCCGCCGAAATTCACGCCCAAGCATATCTACCAGATGGCGACGCGGCCGTTATGGTGCATGGACATGCTGAAGACACAGCGCCGCACCTTCCGCAACATCGCCGGTCACGCCAAGAATGTCTCCGACCTCTCCTCGCTGTCGGCCTGGACCGCCGAACAGTTCGACCCCCGCCTGTCCTGGCAGGATGTCGCCTGGATCAAGGAAAAGTGGGGGGGCAAGCTGATCCTCAAGGGCATTCTGGATGAGGAAGACGCGCGCGCCGCCGCCGATTCGGGCGCGGACGCGCTGATCGTGTCAAACCATGGCGGTCGCCAGCTCGACGGCGCCCTTTCCTCGATTTCCGTGCTGCCGCGCATCGTCGACGCTGTCGGCGACCGCATCGAAGTTCACATGGACGGCGGGGTCCGCTCGGGCCAGGACGTCCTGAAAGCCGTAGCCCTCGGCGCCCGGGGCGTCTATGTCGGCCGCCCCTTCCTCTACGGGCTCGGCGCAGGCGGCCGCGCCGGCGTCCGCCGGGTGCTGGATATTCTCTACAAGGAGATGGACGTCACCATGGCGCTGTGCGGAAAGAGGAAGGTCTCGGAACTCGACAGGAGCATTCTGGCAGGCTGAAACATTTATTACAAAGGGAGCAGCCGGCTCGCGAGGCGCAGCCGAGCGTCCGGCCGACGAGAGGGAACCATAATATTGCCTTTGTAGCTCCATAAGACCGGTTTCGACGTCGCAGACCGAAAAAATCTGTGAAGCAGCGTTTTCAGAACATCACTATGTCGACCTCCGTCGCCATTCCTTGAAGAATCGCTGATATAGTCTGTCGACGTCTTTATCGATTCGAGCTGGAGGTTCCCATCCGTTGACAATCCTGTCGGGCATCGCGAGGTCGATGCAACTCATGCTACGCCGTCCCCAGCGCCGGCAATATGCCGCGCTGTGCTATCGCGAAACTTCGGTCGGGGAGCTGGAAATCCTGCTTCTGACGAGTCGCGATACCGGCCGATGGGTCATTCCGAAGGGATGGCCGATGGGTTCCAAGGCCGGGCACGAGGTGGCGAGACAGGAAGCGCTGGAGGAAGCGGGCGTCACAGGCGAGGCCGGTGCGGTTCCCCTCGGAATCTACAGCTATCAGAAACGCATGCAGGATGACTTTTGCGTGCCCTGCGGCGTCGAAGTTTTTCCCATGCGGGTTACCGGTTGCGTCGACAGTTTCAAGGAAAAAGGCAAGCGCCAGCTGGACTGGGTTTCGCCCTCGACAGCGGCGGCGCGCGTGGCGGAGCCGGAACTTCGGGATCTCATCCTGAGATTTGCAACGTCGTTTTCCCCTTCGGCCTGAAAGGTCATCATCACGCAAGCGCGGTGACGCATGATCGTCATCCGGGCATGACCACGCTGCAAGGCATTTTGGATGGCGAAATCAACCTATACGAAGCCGACGCTCGACCAGGATCTCGACAAAATCGGGATGATGGAGAGCGCGGCGCAATTTGTGATGAACCGCGCGGCGACCCCAGCGCTGGCCTTCGTCTTCATCGTCTGCGCCGCCAGCGCCGCGGTCAGCATGACCGCGGGAAGCGCCGGAATGCTGTTCATCGCGGTCGCCTCCGTGATGGCCGCCTATATGGCCATGAATATCGGCGCGAACGACGTGACCAACAATGTCGGCGCGGCCGTCGGCGCGCGGGCGATCTCGCTGCGCAACGCGCTCGTGCTGGCGGCCGTCTGGGAAATCGCCGGCGCATTTCTCGCCGGCGACCGGGTGGTGGCGACCATCAAGAACGGCATCGTCAGCGCAAGCCTGACGCCCAATCCGGACATGATCGTCGTCATCATGGTCAGCGCGCTGTTTGCCGCCGCCGCCTGGATCAATATCGCCACCTGGCTGAATGCGCCTGTTTCGACCACCCATTCGATCGTCGGCGGCATCATGGGCGCGGGCGCTGCGATCGTGGGCTTCAGGGCGGTGAATTGGGGGCAACTCGCCGAGATTTCTGCGGGTTGGCTGTTTTCTCCCATCGCGGGCGGCCTGATCGCCGTCGCCTTTCTCTCGTTCATCCAGACCGCGATCCTCTATGCGGACGATCGGCTCTCGGCGGCGAAGCGGTGGGTTCCGATACTGCTGGCGGTGATGACCGGTTCTTTCGTCAGTTACCTGCTGTTGCTCGGCTTCGACGACGAACTCGGCCTGAGCGCCTGGCAGGCGATCGCGGCCGGCCCGTTGGTCGGACTGATCGGTTATGTCCCCTATCGCCGCGTCGTCGCCCGTCAGGCAGGCGCACTCGACGCCGTGGATCCATCGATCAAATCGCTGTTTCGAACGCCGCTGGTGTTTTCGGCAGCGCTTCTGTCCTTCGCTCATGGCGCAAACGACGTCTCCAATGCGATCGGTCCGCTCTTTGCGGTGGTGGAGGCCTCCGGCATCCAGTCCGTGACCGCCAATCAGGACGCGCCGTTTTGGGTGATGGCGCTCGGCGCATTCGGCATTTCGGTGGGACTCCTGCTGTTCGGGCCGAGACTCATCCGCATCGTCGGCAGCCAAATCACCAAGCTCAACCCGATCAGAGCCTTCTGCGTCGCGCTCTCGGCCGCGATGACCGTCATCGTCGCTTCGGCGCTCGGCCTGCCGGTCAGTTCCACGCATATCGCCGTCGGCGCCGTTTTCGGCGTCGGCCTGTTTCGTGAATGGCATGTCGCCCATTCCACCCAGCGCCGCCTGTATATCGAAGCCAAGGCGCTGAACGGCGACAAGAAGGCTGCGCGAGAGGTTTTGGCCGGGAAAGCCGCCTCAGAGGAGACGGCGCAGGCTGTGGACAACAGCTATCGCTATCTGGTGCGGCGCTCCTATCTGATGTCCATCCTTGCCGCATGGGTGGTGACGGCCCCCGTTTCCGGCGCGCTCGCCGCCGGCATCGCCGCCGCCCTGCACAGACTGATCCAGTGAGGACGCGATGCGCGCCAATTTCCGAATGCAGAGGCTTTTTCTCGATGCGCCGATCTCGGCGGACAGCCCCATCCCTGCCAATGACGAACAGGTCAACTATCTCGCCAATGTGCTGCGACTGCAGGACGGCGCGGAAATCCTGATATTCAACGGCCGCGACGGGGAATGGAAGGCGCAGCTCACGTTTCCCAACCGCAAGAAGATCCAGATCGTGCCCGTCGAAGTCACCCGGCCGCAGCCGGAACAACCGGATCTGCACTATCTCTTTGCGCCGCTGAAGGTCGGCCGGCTCGATTATCTGATCCAGAAATCGGTCGAAATGGGCGCCGGCGTGATACAGCCGGTGATGACCCAGCATGTCCAGGGCAAGATCACTTCGCTGGATCGCCTCAGGGCCAATGCCGTGGAAGCCGCCGAACAGTGCGGCATTTTGGCGATTCCGGAGGTCCGCGAACCCGTCAGGCTGACGGCGCTGATCGAAACCTGGCCGCGCGACCGCCGCATCATCTATTGCGACGAAGGCGCGGACACAAACAACCCGATGAGCGCGCTTCGAGCCATAGCTGAGAAAAAACTCGCGCTTCTCATCGGCCCAGAAGGCGGGTTTTCGGAAGAAGAACAGCGGCTTCTGCGCAGTCTAGACTTCGTGACGCCGATTCCGCTCGGCCCACGAATCCTGCGCGCCGACACTGCTGCGGTCGCGGCTTTCGCCGTCATCCAGGCCATGATCGGAGACTGGCGCTGATCAAAAAATCTGAGCCAGCCTTTCATCCTTTTTGCTTGCAAATCCTGTAAAGACAGGTCAAGCACTCTGCCCGGCGGCGTGCGGGCGACCGTCGATCTCACCTGCAGAAGAAGCTCACATGGCGCGCGACACTACGGACGACACACTTGTCACCTCGATCGACGATCTGACCGCACATATCGCGGCCGGAGAGAAGCCTGAAAGCGCCTTTCGTCTCGGAACCGAGCACGAGAAATTCGTGTTCCGCACCGCCGACAACAGTCCCGTGCCCTATGAAGGCGAGACGGGCATCAAGGCCATTCTCGACATCATGCAGGACCGGCTCGGCTGGGACGCGATCGTCGACAAAGGCAATATCATCGGCCTCGCCTCCCCCTCGGGCATGGGCGCGATCTCGCTCGAACCCGGCGGACAATTCGAATTGTCCGGCGCGCCGCTCGAAACACTGCACCAGACCGCGGCCGAGACGCGCGGACATCTCGATCTGATGCGGGACATCGCCGTCCCGATGGGCATCGGCTTTCTCGGCCTCGGCGGCAGCCCAAAATGGAGCTGGGACGAGACGCCGAAAATGCCGAAATCGCGCTACGGCATCATGTCGCGCTACATGCCCAAGGTCGGAAGCCGCGGCCTGGACATGATGTATCGCACCTGCACGATTCAGGTGAATCTCGATTTTTCGTCCGAAGACGACATGCGCCGCAAGATGCAGGTCGGTTTGAAGCTGCAGTCGCTGTCCACCGCGCTTTTCGCCGCCTCCCCCTTCACCGAAGGCAAGCCGAACGGCTTCAAATCCTGGCGCGGCGATATCTGGCGCGACACCGACAACGCCCGCGCCGGCCTGCTTCCGTTCGCTTTCTCCGAGGCGTTCGGTTATCGGGATTACGTCGAATGGGCGCTCGACACGCCGATGTATTTCGTGGTCCGCGACGGCGCCTATCACGATTGCACCCATGTCACCTTTCGTCAGTTCATGGCCGGCGCGCTCAAGGGCGAACTGAAAGAGTGGCAGCCCAATATGGGCGACTGGACCAATCACCTCTCGACGTTGTTCCCCGATGTGCGCCTCAAACGCTTCCTGGAAATGCGCGGCGCGGATTGCGGACCGGAAAGCCACATCAACGCGTTGCCGGCCTTCTGGGTGGGACTGCTCTATGACTCCGCAGCGCTGGAAGACGCCGTCCAATTGACGCGCGACTGGAGCTTCGACGCCGTGCAGGCCGCCCGCGACGCCGTTCCGGAACAGGGCCTCGACGCCATGCTCGGCGCGCGGCGCCTCGGCGACATCGCACGCGACGCGCTCGACATCTCGCGCAAGGGTCTCAAAGCCCGCCATGTATTGAACGAGGCCGGCGCCGACGAAACCATCTATCTCTCCCCGTTGGAAGAGATCGTCGCCGGCAAGCCGACATTGGCCGATGAACTTCTGGCCCGGTTCGATGGCGAATGGAACGGCTCGGTCGAACCCGTATTCTCCGACTACAGGTATTGAAGCATCTCGACCGAAAGCGATGGCGAGTTTCGGGATGACGATACGCGCCAAAGCCGAGCGATAAAGTATGGGAGCGAATATCGGAATTCGCGACCGCTTTAACGTCGGTCGGCTTCGACCTTTCCTGTTTCAAGAATGCGAATCCACGTTATAGTGGCATTGACGCAGAGCGCTTCGCTTTCTTGAAAGGACTTCCATGCTGCCTTTGTTCGATCTGATGATGAATGCGCAGAACGGTCAGGCGACGGAGGCCATGGCCCGCCAATTCGGGCTGGCGCAGGAGCAGATGCAGAAGGCGATGACGGCGTTGATGCCCGCCTTTTCCTCCGGCTTCAAGCGCAGCGCTGCAAATCCTTACGATTTCAACGCCCTGCTCCAATCGGCGATGTCCGGCGGCTACGCCAAATATTTCGAGGACATGGGCAAGGCGTTCACCCCCCAAGGCGTGGCTGACGGCAACGCCATCCTCGGCCAGCTGTTCGGCTCCAAGGACGTGTCGCGGGCCATCGCCGCGCAGGCGGCGCAAATGTCCGGCATCGGCCAGGAAGTACTGAAGCAGATGTTGCCGGTCATGGCCAACGCCATGGTCGGCGGCTTCCTGCGCCAGGTGGCGGACCAGTTCCGCGCCGCTGGCGACGCGATCACCGCCGGCGACGGGGCCAAACTGATGGAGCCGTGGCTGCGCGCCTCCGGAATGGCGCAACAGCCCGAGACGCCAACTTCGTCGTTCCCCAATCCTTTTCTCGACGCCATGCAGGCCATGATGGCGCCGGCGGCGGCCAAGCAGGAAAAGCCGGCGGATCCTTTCGCGGCCAATCCTTTCCTCCAGATGCTCGGCGCGATGAATGCGGCGATGTCTCCGCAGCAGACGAAACCCGCAACGCCGGATCCTGTCGAGACCGCCCCCTCCAGCAATCTTTTCAGCCAGATGTTCGAGAGCGGCATCGAGGTGCAGAAGGCTTACCAGTCCAATCTCGATTCTATCCTCAACAGCTATTTTTCCGGCGCAAAGTCACGGGCCGAGTGAGCCCGTCTGTCTTGTTGCATGTGGACAATGATCCAAAACGCGACAGGAGCCCTCGAAAGCCATTCCCAATTTGCAGCTCACCCCAGCGCTGAACGCATGGCTTGCCGTTGAAATCCCGACATGTTTTGTGAAGTGTTAAAAAATTGTTTTGCAATGCGCTGCTTTTTAGGGAACTACGCCACATTTTCGCGCGTTTGATGGTCTGAATCGGAGCAGAGCGGGTTGATTTCACTTGGATAATCAACCTTACGACAATGTTAATCCCAGGTGACAAACACGGCCGATTGGTTTATCGCTTTGCCATCCCGTGATCAGGCGCCTCTCATTCAGGTTATCAGTATGAATCCTGGAACACTCAGCACGACCCTGCCCCTTCGCAGCACGACTGCCGCCGCGGGCGCACCGGCCGAACTGGACGCCATTTCGGCGTCTCGAGGCTCCAGCTGGATTCATGGCGCTTTGGACAAACCGTTCCAGTTCGCTCTGAAGAGGGGCATGGACGTCACCGTGTCCGGACTGGCGCTTCTGGTCCTGCTTCCCTTCTTTCTCATGATCGCCGCAGCCATCGTGATCGAAAATCGCGGCCCGGTGTTCTTCAGCCAGCAGCGTTGGGGTCGTGGCGGCAAACTGATCCGCATCTACAAATTCCGCTCCATGCGTAGCGACATGTGCGATGTGAGCGGCGTGCGTCAGACGACCGAGAATGATCCGCGCGTGACGCGCATCGGCGCCTTTCTGCGCAAGACCAACCTCGATGAGCTGCCGCAGCTGATCAACATCTTCCTGGGCGACATGTCGATTGTCGGCCCCCGCTGCCATGTCCCGAAAATGCTCGCAACCGGCGTGCTCTATGAAGATCTGGTGCGAGACTATCACATCCGCCACCTCGTCCGGCCCGGCCTGACCGGGCTGGCGCAGATGAACGGCTATCGCGGCCCTACCAATACGGAAGAAGCGGCCCGCGGTCGCGTGGCCTACGATATCGAATACATCAAGACCTTCTCGATCCTGCAGGATATTCGCATCATCATCGGCACGGCCGTACGGGAATTCCGAGGCGGCACGGGTTTCTGATACAAACATTGAATATCATCGATGCGAAGGCGGGGGCTTGCCCTCGCCTTTTTTGTTTTTGGCACGTTCCTGTGACGTCATCGCCGACGCAAATATGTTGACTTCTTTATTCATGTTTAATAGTTGAGTGTCGCAATCATGTTTTAGAGAAGGGTAGACCATGGCTCTCACCATTTCCGTCGCCGACGCCAACAAGGACGGCAAGGGCGTGAATTTCAACGCCTATATCCAGACGTTCGACACGACCTTCGTGTCTTCCGGCCGAGGCGGGTTCAACAAGCCCGATCCGTCCGACCCTTTCAAGGGCGAGGGCTATGTCACGATGGCGAACGAGGAGGGCAATGGCGGCGCCAGCGTGGTGTTCACGTCCGACGGCGGCTTCACCTATGATCTCAGCACCCATGTGGTCAGCGGCGACCTGAAGTCGATCACCTTCGGAACGGATACATCCTACAACGAGGCGACTGAAACCTATTCGAACTCGAAGGATGTCGTCATCTCCGGATTTTCCGATTTCGCGACGTCCACTGAAGACGGCAAGCTGATGGGAGACCTGATGGATTCACGGGTCGGATCGTTGAAGACGCTGTTGGCCTCCGATTCCATCGTCTTCAAAGGCTCGACCGGCAGTGACGTCTTCACCGGCTTTGGCTTTGCAGATACGGTCAGCGGCGGCAACGGCAACGATACGCTGGGCGGCGGCGCAGGCAACGACAAAATCTCCGGCGGTTCGGGCGTCGACAAACTCAGCGGCGGGACGGGCAACGACACCCTGACGGGCGGTGCGGGCAACGATACGCTCAAGGGAGACGCCGGAAACGATATCCTGAACGGCGGCGCCGGTGTGGATCGTCTCGTCGGGGGCGCCGGCAGGGACTCGCTCACGGGCGGTTCGAGCGCCGACACCTTTGTCTTCGCCAAGGGCGATGGAAAAGACACGATCACCGATTTCGCCGAAGGCGCTGCGGGCAAGGACGTGATCGAATTCGCCGACGGCCTGTTCAAGAACTATGCCGATGTGCTGGATTCCGCCAAGGACACCGCTGACGGCGTGCTCATCTCCTATAGTGGCGGCAAGCTGCTGCTGTCGGATGTCGATCTGGCCGACCTGCACAAATCGGACTTCCACATCCTCTGATCCCGGGAAGAATAGAATGATCGAAAGACGCGGCTCGCCGGCCGCGTCTTTTTTCGTTCGCCGTCAGGCCGCCTCGTCGGTGGGGAAGATACTGAGTCGTCCGCCCTCGACGCGCACCGACAATGCGCAACCATAGACCGCTTCGAGGATATCTTCCTTGAAAACATCCGCCGGCGCGCCCTCCGCCGCCAGACGCCCTTGTCTGAGCATCAGCACATGATCGGCGAACAGGGCGGTGAGGTTGAGGTCGTGCATCACCGCGATGACGCCGCCGCCGCTTTTGGCGAAATCCCGCGCCGTCCGCATCAGAGCCAGTTGATGCTTCACATCGAGGCTCGCGACGGGCTCGTCCAGCAACAGCCAGCGCGGTTGCCCATCAATCTCGGGACTGCTGATCTGGCAGAGAACGCGGGCCATATGCATGCGCGACTGCTCGCCGCCGGATAAGGCCAACGCCGAGCGGTTCTCGAAGCCGGTGAGATCGACCGCCGCGAGCCGCTCCGCGATCAGGCGGTCAGCCTCCTCGCGCGAATGGACTTCGCCTGCGACAACCCCCATTTCCAGGACTTCCCGAACCGTGAATGGGAAGCCGAGCTGGATGGACTGCGACATCACGCCCCGGAGCCGAGCCTGTTCGCCCACCGCCAGCCTGGCAAGACTACGGCCATTGATCGAGATTTCGCCGACATGGCGTCGGTCGCCCGAAATCGCTCTGAGCGTCGTGGTCTTGCCCGAGCCGTTCGGCCCGATGATCGCGGTCAGGCGCCCGGGCTTCGCCTCGAAGTTGACATCGTCGACCACGCGTCGACCGCCGAGGTCGACCGATACGGATTGAAGCTTGATCATGACGCCGTCACAGGATGCGGCTCGCGCGGCCGCGAAACAGGATCCACAGGAAGAAAGGCGCGCCCATCAAGGCCGTGAGAATGCCGATCGGCAGTTCGGCCGGGGCGACCACGATACGCGCGGCGATATCCGCGCCGATCAACAGCGTCCCGCCCAGCAGCGCAGAGGCAGGCAGAAGAAAGCGGTGGTCGGGCCCGATCGCCAAGCGCAGGATATGCGGCACGATGATGCCGACAAAGCCGATCACCCCGCAGAAGGCGACCGCAACGCCGGTCATGGCGGCGACGAGGAAGATGCAAGCCTTCTTCAGCGTCTCGACCGGAACGCCCATATGCATGGCGGCGGCCTCGCCCAATGTGAAGGCGTTCAGGCCGCGCGCGAGGAAAGGCAGCGTGATCAACGAGGGCCCGACGACCCCCAGCGCAATCAACGCCTTGTCCCAAGTGGCTCCAGCCAAAGATCCGAGACTCCAGAAGGAGATGTCGCGCAATTGCTGGTCCTCGGCCATATAGACGAGCAGACCCGTTCCGGCCATGGCGAGTGCGCCGATGGCGATGCCGGCGATCAGCAGGGTGGCGACCTGCGTCTCGCCGTCACGCGATGCGATCGCGTAGAGAAGCATGGTCACCGTCAAGCCGCCGACGAAGGCGGCGATCGGAATGAGGAACGGTCCCAGAAGAGAGGCAAGCGGCGCAAGCGCGCTCGCTCCCAGCACGATCGACCCGACAGCGCCGAGACTCGCGCCGGCGGAGACGCCGACGACGCCGGGATCGGCGAGCGGATTGCGGAACAGGCCCTGCATGATCGCGCCGGAGACCGCGAGGCCCGCGCCGGCCATCAAGCCGAGAATGGCTCTGGGCAACCGGATGTCGAGAATCACGATCCGGTCGCGGAGCGCCTCGACGCCGTCTTGCGGCGCGCCGGAGAGCCAATCATACAGGAACCGGGGTAGCGACGCAGAGCTTGCGCCGACCCCGATCGAAAAAACGGTAACGGCGAGAGCCAACGCCACGAGCGCCGCCAGGCCCAGGCGTTGCCGCAGCGGCATGGCGAGCGCCTTGCGGGTCCGCCGCGACCGCGCCGGGACTCGGGTCATCGTTACAGCCTCAACCGCCATAAAGCGCCTTCGAGACGGTGCGGATCGCATCCGCGGTGCGCGGACCGAAGCCGAGAGTGGAGGCGCCATCCAGGCGCAGCAGCGAGCCCGATTTGCCGGCGGGCGTGAGCTTGATGGCCGGATGAGACAGAACCTCTTCATCGGACGCGCCGGGACCGGCGCGGCTCATCATCAGGATCACGTCTGGCGCTGCGGAGATGACCGCCTCGTCATTGATCGGCTTGTAGCCATGAAAATCGCCGGCGACATTGACCGCGCCCGCCAGTTTCAAAATGCCGTTCGCCGCCGTGTGATCGCCGGCGGCCATGATCTTTCCGCCCTGAAGGGTGAGCACGAACAGGACCCGCTTGCGTTTGTCCGCTGGAACCGCATCGGCTGCCTTCACGGCTTCGTCGATATCGGCCGAGATTTTCTTAGCCAGCGCTTCGGCTTCGGAGTCTGCGCCAAGCGCGGCGCCGACGGCGAGGATCTTGGCTGTAATCGCTTCTGCGTCATAGCCTTCGGGTACGGTCACCACGGGAATGGAGGACTTCCTCATGACATCGATGGCGGGCTTGGGGCCGCTGCCCTCGATCATGAGGATCGCAGACGGATTGACCGACAGCACGCCTTCCGGAGACAGTTGCCGCATATAGCCCACATCCGGCAGCTTCATTGCTTCGGGCGGGAAAAGACTGGTGGAATCGCGGGCGATCAGAAGATCGCCCTTTCCCAGCGCATAAACGATCTCGGTCACCGCTCCGCCGATCGACACTATACGAGAGGGGTCGGCGATCTTCTCGCCCGCCATCCCCTGCCCGAGCGGCAGGAGGGCGAGAGAAAAGGCGATGCCGGCGCAACGGATTGCGTTCATGAAAAACGACATGGCTTTCCCTTATGCGGCCTCGGCGGCGCTGGTGGTCGAGAGGCTTTCGACGAGCGAGCGCCATTCCGCCATCTCGGCATTGCCTTCCTTGCGCTTGCCGAAGAACTGGATGATCATTTCGCCATCGGCGTCATAAGCCTCGATCGAGGTGACATGGCCGTCCTTGGTGGGCTTGCGGACTGCCCACGCTTCCGCGATGTGGTCCATGCGCAGGTGCAGGTGGAAGGTCGGGTCCATGACATTGATCCATGGGCCCATCGGCTGAATGTTCGACACCGGACCGGTATGGATCTGCACAATGCCGCGATTGGCGACGAAGCACATCAGATTGACCTGGGTCTCGACCGACTTCTGGAAAAATTCGGCGATCACCCCATCGGTCAGTTTCCAGGCGAAGTCCTCGCCCACTGCGCGCACGGCGGCGCAGCGGTCAACGTCGAGCTTGCGCAACATGCCGAAGAATTCATGCGTGTCGGTCATCTTGCTCCACTGGTCGCGGAGTGCTGCAACGTCGAAACCGTCCTTGCGGCCGGAAGGAAGCTTCGTGAAGACTTCGGCCGTGAAATCCTGAGACTGATCTTCCAGCCGGAAATCCGCGACCAGGCGCTCATAGGCCTCGAGATTGGATTCCGGACGAAGATGGATCTTGTGGATCGCCTCGCCCGACTTGTCGAAATATTGCAGGCTGCGGCGCACCGTATCGCCGTCGGTCTTGGTCACGGCGAAGGCATGCGCCCAGACCCAGTTGAAAATGCGCAGATCGATGTTCTCGCCGAGGGTCAGCGAGGTGCGCTCGCCGATCTCGATCTTCTCATAGACGCCGATCTTTTCGTGCACGGCGCTTTCGTTGCGGCTGAGCGCCATCACGACGCCGAGTTCCGGCGCGCGTTCGAGCATGCGATTGGGATTGGCGTCGATGCGAACAGCGGAGATCCCCACTTCCGCCGCCACCAACGCCGCCTCGGAGACGCCGAGATTCTTGGCGATATCGCGTTCGCGCAGCTTTGAATTTTCCGCCCGATAGGCGCGGATTTCGGACGGCGTCGGCCCAATGTTGCTCATGTTCGATTCCTTCTATGCAATGTCCGCAGCGGCGGCGCTTATTTGTTGAGAATGAGTTTGCCCTGTTTGGTGATCTTCATCCGATAGGCCGAGCCGGCGTGATGGATGACGATTTCACGGTCGCCCATGAACAGGGTTTTCGTGTCGTATTCCCGCACATTGACGTCGAGAGGGGCGGCTTGGGCTGCGCTTTCGCGCCCCGCCGGATCTCTGTCTCCACTCGGCATGATCAGCCTCTTTGTTCAGATCTTTGTTGACTTCCGTAGTCATATTTCTTAATCCACGCAATACCAGTGCGGGATAGTCAAGTTAAAATTTATCGATCGCGCCGTCGAATATTCGATCGCGCGCAGATACGGGCCGGGGGGATTGCTCCGTGTCCGAAAGGAGTGGGTCATGACGCAGACAGCTGACAGCGCGATCGTCCAGCTCAGCTCGCTCCGCTTCAAGCCCGCCAATTCCAATCAGGCCGATCGGTCGGGGGTTTCGCATCAGTTCAACAATGTGCCCCGCTGCTCCTTCGCACGCGACGACGGCATCTCGCCCTATCTCGGATCGGAAACCGGGATCGATCGATATCCGTCTTCCGCCGTCGGCCTCGAACCCCTGCATGCGGACATTCCCCATCCAGCGCCCGAACCAGACAAGCCGCGGAGCGGCGCACATCGCAGATTGTTGCGCAGCGGCTTTGCGCTGTCCGTGTTCCTCCATGCCGGCGTCGCCCTGGCGCTGGGCGTGTTTGTCGCAAAAGCTCCGGACGACGCGCTGATCCAAGGAGAAACGGTGATTTCGCTGATCGTCCAGGGCGACGATTCCGACGTCGACGCGCGGGTTTCGGGAGACGAAACCGCCAAGGATCTGGAGGTCGAAGAACCACAACAGGAAACGGTCGAGAAAGCCAAACCCGATCCTGCCCCTGTACCGAAGCCGGTCGAGCCGCCGCCGATTGCAAAAGTAGAGCCGGAGCCGCCGCCCGTTGTTCCGGCGACATCCGAACAAGTGCTCAAGGACGCGCCGATGCCGATGCTCGGCGCGGCACTCCCCGAGATATTGACTGCGACGACGCCTGCCGAGGCGAAAGTTGCTGAGATCGCCAAACCGGTCGTTCAGGAGCCGCCGAAAGAGATCGAAGAGATCAAACCCGAGCCGCCCAAACCGATCGATCCACCAAAAGTCGAAACGAAGCCGGTCGAAGAGAAAAAGCCGGAGCCGCCCAAGCCGGTCGAAAAGGAGCCGGAACTCAAGAAGCCCGATCCCAAGCCGGTGGTCGAAAAGGAAAAGCCCAAGACAAAACCCGTCAAGAAAACGGTGGCCAAGAAGGACCAGAAGAAGCGCAAGGGCCAGAACGCCAAGCAAGAATACAACGCCGATCGCGGCCGGACAGACGCCAAGAGCAGAGGGCAATCCAGCAAGGACGCCTCGAGAGGCGCCGCAAATCGGGAAGTCGGCAATGCGGCGGCCAGCAACTACAAGGGTCTCGTTCAAAAGAAGCTGAGCCGAGCGCAAAAACGCGTCCGGGTCCGCGGCGAAGGAAGCCTTGTGCTTTCATTCACCATAACGGCGAACGGCGGAGTATCAGGCGCCCGCATTTCCCGCAGTTCCGGCGACCCCAAACTCGACCAAGCGGCTCTGGCCTTGTTGGATAGAGCCGCGCCTTTTCCAGCCATTCCTACGGAAACCGGCAAAAAAAGCTGGAAAATGACCGTGCCGATCGAGTTCCGTTAATCAAAGCGAGCGGAATGGTTAACGTTTTCTCACTCCGCTCATGAGCATTCGAGCAATCGAGGTCAGCCTCTTCTAACCATATGAATTAGCTAGATCTTATATCCTCCTGCGTATGGTGTGTGCCAATCCGGAATGAACGCCGGAACCACACAATTCCTTGGAGGATGTACGGAATGACCGAGACCATTCGCGAGATTCTGAAGAAGCATGCCAACCTGCCGATCGCCGCAGAGGACCTCGCCGACGGCGCCGATCTCTATGCAGCCGGTCTTTCCTCTTTCGCCTCCGTGCAGGTGATGCTGGCGTTGGAGGAAAACTTCGACATCGAATTCCCCGACAGTCTTCTCAACCGCAAGTCTTTCCAGAGCATCGAAGCCATCGCTCGCACGGTGGATTCCATTCTGGACGGCAGAAAGGTGGCATGATGAACATTCCGGTCAACCTGTCGGCCGGCAGCCTTGTCGAGCGCGCCCAGCGCGTCGCGGCTGTCGCCAGGGCCCATGCGGCCGAAGTGGACCATGACGGTCGCTTTCCGGAGGAAGCCGTCAACGCCATGAAGGCGGAGCGCCTTCTGTCCATCCAGATCCCGACGGAGCTCGGCGGCGACGCTGCCTCGACCGGCGAGATCACCGAACTCTGCTCGATCATTTCCCAGGCCTGCTCGTCGGCGGCCATGGTCTTTGCCATGCATCACATCAAGCTTTCCAGCCTGGTGGAGCACGGCATGGACAGCGACTGGCATCGCAGTTTCATGCGCCGCGTCGTCTCCGAGCAGATGTTGATTGCTTCGGCCACCACCGAAGGCGGCATCGGCGGCAATCTGCGCAATTCGATCTGCGCGATCGAGGTCGACGGCGACATCTGCCGGCTGGAAAAGGACGCGACCGTCATTTCCTACGCCACAAAGGCCGACGCCATCCTGATCACCTCGCGCGCCCACAAGGACGCGGCGCCGACCGACCAGGTCATGACCGCCTTCACCCGCGACCAATACACGCTCGACAAGACCCAGGATTGGGACACGCTCGGCATGCGCGGCACCTGCTCGGAAGGCTTCCTGTTCAAGGGCGAAGCGCCCAAGGAGCAGATCTTCCCCAAGCCTTTCGCCGAGATCGCGGCGCAATCCATGCTCGCCAACAGCCATATCCTCTGGAGCGGCGTCTGGTACGGCATCGCGGTGGATGCGGTCAATCGCGCCCAGGCTTTCGTCCGTTCTGCCGCCCGCAAGCAGCCGGGCGTGGTTCCGCCGGGCGCCATCCGCCTGGCAGAGGTTTCCAACCTTCTGCAGATGATGAAGTCCAACGTCGTGGCCGCCATCAAGGCTTATGAAGAGGCGAAAGCCGACCCCGAAAAGCTGTCTTCGGTCGCTTTCTCCGTGGCGATGAACAATGTCAAGATTGCCTCTTCGGAGTCGGTTCTGACCATCATCGACCATGCGATGCTGATCTGCGGCATCCTCGGCTACAAGAATGGCACGCCCTACAGCCTCGGCCGCCACCTTCGCGATGCGCATTCCGCCCGCCTGATGATCTCCAACGACCGGATCCTCGGCAACACATCCACCATGCTCCTGATCCACAAGCAGGACACGAGCCTACTGGGATAATGACAATGGATATGCAGGTTTCCTTTCTTGATCGCCTTTTTGAATCCGGACTGCTGATCGACACCGGCGTCGACGGTCTCTATGGCCGCTCCGGCGAATTCGAAGACGTCATCGCCGCTTTCGAGCGGCTGATCGACCGCACCGGCGGCGGCGACGGCGCCGAGGCCATCCGCTTTCCGCCCGGCATGAACCGCGCTTATTTCGAGACCAGCGGTTACATGAAGAGCTTCCCTCAGCTGGCCGGCACGGTTCATTCCTTCTGCGGCAACGACCACGACCATCTGAGCCTGCTGCAATGCATGGAGGAAGGCAAGGACTGGACCAAGGAGCAGAAGGCGACCGACATCGCGCTCACGCCGGCGGCCTGCTATCCGCTCTATCCGACCATCGCCAAGCGCGGCCCTATCGCGATGAAGGGCGGGCTCTACGACCTGCAGTCCTACTGCTTCCGGCATGAACCGTCCAAGGACCCCGCCCGCCAGCAGCTGTTCCGCATGCGCGAATATGTCTGCATGGGCACTGAAGCCCATGTGACCGATTTCCGCCAGACCTGGATGGATCGCGGCGTCGAGATGATGAAGTCGGTCGGACTCGACGTCGAAATCGACATCGCCAACGACCCGTTCTTCGGCCGCGCCGGCCGCCTGCTCGCCAACAACCAGCGCGACCAGAACCTGAAATTCGAACTGCTGATCCCGGTGACCTCGCAGGCCAACAAGACCGCCTGCATGAGTTTCAACTACCACCAGGACGCGTTCGGCTCCAAATGGGGTCTGAACCTCGAGGACGGCTCGGTGGCCCACACCGCCTGCGTCGGCTTCGGCCTGGAGCGGATCGCGCTGGCGCTTTTCGCCAAGCATGGTCTCGACACCAAGCTGTGGCCGGAAGACGTCCGCAAGGTTCTGTGGGGCTGAGGCGATGGCCGCCGTCTTCCCCCATCTCGATCCCCTCGCCTACAGGCCGCATGCGTTGCATTCGGCCGAACGGGCCTGGCCGGAGACCAATTGCTATGTCGATCTGTGGATCGAGGCGCTGCACGCCATGGGCGCCCAGCCCGAGGCCATGCTCGGCTTCACGCTGGCTCAGGATTTCGAGGGCGACCAGTTCACCTTCTTCAAGGTTCCGCTGGAGGATCTCGAAAGCCTCTATGACGTGAGGGTGACGGAACTGGCGATCTTCGACCGCGTCGAGGATCACGTCTCCGAACAGATCGCGCGGGGCCGTCTCTGCCTGTTGGAGATGGACAGCTACTACATGCCCGACACGCAAGGCGTGGCCTATCGCACCGAACACGGCAAGACCACGATCGCCATCAATCGGCTGTCGGAGAAAGACAAGTCGATCGACTACTTCCACAATGGCGGCTTCCACCGCCTGGAGGGAGAGGATTTCGACGGCGTGTTCGGCAAGTTCTTGCCCGAAGGCGCAGCGCCCTTCCTGCCCTATACCGAATTCGCCAAACTGCCGGCGAAACTGCCGGACGCCGTCCATGTCCGGCAGGAGGCGCATCGCCTGCTCCGGCGGCACTTGAAACGCATGCCGGAGGACAATCCGGTCGCCGCCTTCGCGCGGGTGTTTCCGATGCAGGTCAGCGCGCTCGCCGATCGTCCGTTCGAGTATTTTCACAAATACGCCTTCAACACGCTTCGGCAGTTGGGCGCGAATTTCGAACTGGCGGCGACGCATTTCGACTGGCTGGCTCCCGGCGGCGATCTCAAGGCCTCTTCCGACGCCGCGATGACCATCGCCAACACCGCCAAGACGGCGCAGTTCCAGCTGGCGCGCGCGCTGACGCGCAAGAAATACGACACGCTGGGACAGGCGCTGGCGCCGGCGGTGGAGGCTTGGGATCACCTTAGGGAAACCATCGCCGCGCATATCAACTGATCCTTAACCATATCAGGAGACATCATGCCCCGGCGCAACGTCCGGGGCATGATTTTGACGGGGAACGACATGAGCGGCAGGGCAGTCATTTCGGACATCCGGCACTCGCTCGCCGGCGAATGGGCGCTGGTCGTCTCCGATGCCGGCGCCTATGCGACGCCGTCCGACATTCCCGACAAGGCGCGCCAGATCCCGGCCCCCGTGCCCGGAACGGTGGCTGAAGCGCTGGAAAATGCCGGCCGCTTCGATCGCGCCCATCCCGTCAGTCTCAACGACCGCGATTTCTGGTATCTCGCAGCCCTCGACGGCCAGCCGCCCGGCCCGGCCCGACTGCTGCTCGACGGTCTCGCGACCATCGCCGAAGTCTATGTCAACGGCCGGCTGGTGCTGGAAAGCGTCAGCCAGTTCATCGCCCATGACGTTTCGGTTGTTCTCAAGGGACAGGGACAGGACCAGATCGCCATCTGCTTCCGCGCGCTGAACCCGCGGCTGAAGGCGTCGGGTCCGCGCGCGCGCTGGCGTCCGCAAATGATCACGCCGCCCGGCATGCGGCTGATCCGCGCCACCGCGCTCGGGCATATGCCCGGCTGGTGCCCGGATGTGGAGGCGGTCGGCCCTTTCCGTCCCATCCATCTCGTCCGCTCCGCCGAAAACGAGATCGATGGCCTTCGCCTATCCGCCGGCCTCGATGAAAGTGGCGCCGGCGTTCTCGATGTCAGTTTCCGCTTCGCCGCCCGCGCCGTCGATCTGCGCATCGCCTGCGGCGGCGTCTCCGCGCCGGTGCTCATCTCAGCGGAAGGGCTGCTGAACGCGCGTCTCGAAATTCCGGCGATAAAATCGTGGATGCCGCACACCCATGGAGAGCCTCATCTGTATGACGTCGATCTCGTCATCAATGACGCGGCGCACCAGATCGGCCGCGTCGGCTTCCGCAATATCGCGCTCGATCAGGGATCCGATGGCAAGGGCTTCGGCGTCGAGATCAACGGCATTCCAATATTCTGCCGGGGCGCCGTCTGGACCAACGCCGATATCGTCAGGCTGCCGGGTTCCCGCGAGGATTATCGACCGTGGCTCGAAAAGGCGCGCGACGCCGGCATGAACATGATCCGCATCGGCGGCACCATGACCTATGAGACGCCCGATTTCTTCGCGCTCTGCGACGAACTGGGCCTGATGGTCTGGCAGGACTTCATGTTCGCCAATTTCGATTACCCGGCCTCCGACCCGGCCTTCGCCAATCTGGTGCGACAGGAGGCGGTCGATCTCTTGTCGAGCATCCAGGGCTCGCCCTCGCTCACGGTGCTCTGCGGCGGCTCGGAGATGTTCCAGCAGGCGGCCATGCTCGGCATGCCCGAACGTTTCTGGAGCGGGCCTGTTACCGACGAGATCTTGCCTTCGGTCTATGAAGAGCTGCGCCCCGACGTCATCTATGCGCCGAATTCGCCGTTTGGCGGAGCCATGCCCTTTTCGCCCAATGAAGGCGTCACGCATTACTACGGCGTCGGCGCCTATTGCCGTCCGCTCGACGACGCCCGCCGCGCCGGGGTGCGCTTTTCGGCCGAAAGCCTCGCTTTCGCGCATGTGCCCGAGGCCGAGACGTTGGAGGAGCATCTGCCCGTCATGCCCGTGCATGATCCGCGCTGGAAGGCGCGCGTGCCGCGCGACCGAGGGGCCTCGTGGGATTTCGAGGACATCCGCGATCACTATCTGCAACTCCTCTATGGTCTCGATCCGGCGCGGCTGCGGCGCGAGGATGTTGGTCGCTATCTGACCCTGTCGCGCGCGACGACCGTGGAAGTGGTCGAAGCCGCGTATGCCGAATGGCGTCGGCCAGGCTCTCCGACATCGGGCGCGCTGGTCTGGACGCTGCAGGATCTGCTGCCCGGCCCGGGCTGGGGCGTCATCGACGCGACCGGCCTCGAAAAGCCGGTCTGGCATGGTCTGCGCCGGGCCTTTCGTCCGGTGACCGTGGTCCTGTCGGACGAGGGGACGAGCGGACTCTACGCTCATGTGATCAACGAAACCGGACTTGCCCGCAGCCTGACGCTGACGCTCGCCTGCCTTCGCGACGGCCATACACCCGTCGTCAGCGGCAAGATCGATCTCGACCTGCCGTCGAGAGGCACGGCGACATTTGCCGCGACCGAGCTGTTCGGCGCCTTTTTCGACGCCGCCTATTCGTTCCGCTTCGGACCTCCAGCGCATGACGTGACGGTCGCGCAGCTCCTCGACCGGACGACCGGCGACGAGATCGCGACCGCCTATCATTTCCCGCAAGGGCGGAGCGCCGCCCTGCACAAGGCGGCGCTTTCGGCGCGGCTCGCGCGGGAGGCGGAGGACTGGGCGCTCTATCTCTCGACGGATCGGCTGGCGCAATCGGTGCATTTCGACCTGCCCGGCTGGCGCGCCTCCGACAACTGGATGCATCTCGTCCCCGGCCAGGAAAAGCGCCTGACGCTGACGCCGAGAGGTGAGCCTCCGCCCGGCCCGCCCAGCGGCGCGATCCGGCATCTTGAGGGCGGAGATTTCAGATTTTGATCGGCAGACGAGACCCGATATATACTGACGCCACGTAGTTGATGACGGACGGATCGGCACGCGCCGCGGCGAACGCGGACCGGACACGGAAGGGATGACCGACATGCGGATGATGAGCTTTGCGGCCCTGGCCTTGGCGGCGACATTCGGTTTCCAGGGCGCTGCTCTGGCGGCCAAAGGATGTTTCCGGGGGATCAACCTCTCCGGCGCGGAGTTCGGCGAACTCGGCGGCAAGGTCAACAAGGCCTATGTCTGGCCTTCCGACAAGACGGTGTCCTATTTCGCCGCCAAGGGCTTCGACACCGTGCGCCTGCCCTTCATGTGGGAACGGCTTCAGCCCAAGCTGATGGCGCCGTTCGACCCGGCGGAAGAGGGCCGGCTTCGAGAAAGCGTGGAGCTGATCAAGTCGCATGGCATGCGCGTCATTCTCGACCCGCACAATTACGCGCGCTATCAGGGAAAGCTGATCGGCTCCCCGGATGTTCCGCATGCGGCTTTCGCGGATTTCTGGGTCAAGCTCGCGACACTCTTCGCCAATGATCCCGCGATCTATTTCGGGCTCATGAACGAGCCGAACAAGATGCCGGTGGCGCAATGGGTCGAGGCCGCCAATGCCGCCACCCTTGCAATCCGCCTCGAGGCGAAGGCCGGAAATCTCATCTTGGCGCCGGGCACCGCCTGGACCGGCGCCCATAGCTGGATGAAGGAGATCGACGGCGAACCAAACGGCGTGGCGCTGCTCAAATACAAAGACCCGAGCGACAATTTCGCCTTCGAGGTTCATCAGTATCTCGACGACGACTTCTCCGGCACCAAGGGCAACTGCTCGCGCGCCGATGACGCCGTCACAGCGATCAAGGATTTCACGAAATGGCTGAAGAGCAACGGATTTAAGGGCTTTCTCGGCGAGTTCGGCGCACCGGGCGAACCGGCCTGCGTTGCGGGCCTTCAGGCCATGATCGACGTCGTCGAGGCGGACAAGGAGGTCTGGACGGGCTGGACCTACTGGGTCGCCGGCGATTGGTGGTCTGAAAGCGAACCGCTGAACATTCAGCCGACGGCGAACGGCGATCGGCCGCAACTGGCGGCAATGACGCCCACGCTCACCGATTTCTCCGCCGAGGGCCGGAATTGCCCTTCGCTCCGATGAGCGCGCGCGACCTGAAGCCGCAAACGAACGAGCCTGCGGCCGCGCAGGGTCGGCTCGTGGTGCATGTGGTGCGTCAGTTCTGGCCCAATCGCGGCGGGCTGGAAGACGTGGTGCTGAATCTCTGCCGCCGCGCGGTCGACGCCGGCTATCGCATCCGTGTCGTCACGCTGAATTCGCTGTTCAGCGATCCCGAGCGTGCGCTTGCCGCCCGGGAAATGCTCGGCGATATCGAGATCGTGCGCATACCATGGCGCGGATCCAGCCGCTACCCCATCGCGCCGTCGGTGCTCGATCATATTCGCGACGCCGATCTCGTGCATGTCCACGCCATCGACTTCTTCTTCGATTTTCTCGCCTTGACGAAAGCGCTGCATCGCAAGCCGATGATCGCCACGACCCATGGCGGCTTCTTCCACACGAAGAAATTCGCCGCCATCAAGTCGATCTGGTTCAATACGCTGACACGCTTTTCGTCGAGCCGCTACCGCTACATCGTCGGATGCAGCCGATCCGATATGGACATGTTCGCGCCGGTGGCGCGCCGTAACCTGCGTCTAATCGAAAATGGAGCCGATCTCGACAAATTCGCCGATCGCAGTTCGTCCCTGCCCCGCAAGGCGATCGTCAGCATCGGCCGCTTTTCCGTCAACAAGCGGCTGGACCTGCTGATCGAAACGCTCGCGGTGCTCCGGCGGAGCGATCCCTCCTGGACGCTGGACATCGTCGGCCTGAATTCCGATCTGACCGCACGCGACTTGGAAGACGGGGCGTCGCGCCTCGGCGTGCGAGACGCCGTCCATCTTCATGTCGGCCTGACGAACGAGGCCGTGGCGGAGATCATCGGTCGCGCTTCGATCTTCGCATCCGCCTCGAATTATGAAGGGTTCGGGCTGGTCGCCATCGAAGCCATGAGCGCCGGACTGATCCCGGTCCTTCAGCCGAACGCCGCCTATGAAGCGCTGGCAAAGAGGCATGACATCGTCAAACTCGCCGACTTCAGCGCGCCCGCCGCTGCAGCCCAGACGCTCGAATCGGTGTGGGCGGATTTGCAGACGGAAGGCGCCCGCTTGCGCCAGGAGGCCATGGCCCAGGCGGCGCCGTATAGCTGGACGGCGGTCGCCCGTGATTATCTCGATCTCTACGAGCGCGCTCTTTCGTAACTCAGCGCATGGTCCGTTCGTAGAGCTCCAGATGCGCCCGGGCGATTTCACGCCAATCTCTCGCTTTCAGTTCCCGCGCCAGAATGTCGGGGGCAGGCCGACGCTCCATCTGGCCCGACAGAAGCCGATCGACGACGCCCGACGCGTCGGCGGCGTCGGCAATGGCCAGCGTCGTTTGCTTCAGCCAAGCCGGCGTTTTGTCGGACTGCGTCGTCAGGAGTGTGACGCCATGGTCGAGGCAGGCGAGCGCCGACCCCCTCTTGTCGGAGACGCCGTCCGGGAACGGCAGGAGCGCGATGCTCGCGGCGAGCAACTCCCGGGACACGTCGTCGGGAGGCAGGTTGATACGAAGCGTGACGCCCAGATCGCGGCTCCGATCCTCGACCATGGCCCGGAATTCGCCGTCGTCCTCGACCATCGCCCCGATCATCCGAACGTCGATCGGCGCCGCCTTGCGTTTGAGATCGGCGACGGTGTCGAAAAAGATCTCGATGCCCTTTTTGCGGGAAATCTGCCCGAAATAGACGAGCCGTTCGCGTCGCTCCACGACTTCATCGACTTTGAGGATGTTGTTGCCGATCGGCAGCACGTGGAGAGGCGCATGACCGAAAGGAAAGGCGCTGTGGAAACCATCGCGCTCGGCTTCGTTGGAAAACAGGATGGTCCTGGCTTTTAACGCGTAAGGCAGGAAGATCAGTTTACGCGGCAGGCTGAAGAGGCGAAACTCGTGAAGCGTCACGTAAACATCGGGCTCTATGACGGGCAACATGGCGGGAGCGAGGGAGTTTCCCATGGTGAGTGAAGGATATTGGAGATGCAACGCGGCCCCATGCCCGTGGTGTCGGCGTCGAATTCTGGCGATCTCGCCGGCCGACCATCTGCGCGGGCGTTCGATCACCGCCTCCGCGCCGATATCGAGAAACGCCTGCGCCAATTTCTCCGTGTAATCCGCGACGCCGCACATGAGATCGCCGGGTGAGGTGACGAGGAGAACGATCTTCAAGGTCTCGACTTTTCCTAAGGGTTTCTTGACTCTGACTTAAGACAGGCCCGCTTAAGATGGGGTAAAGTCCGCGCGTGCGAGCCTGCAAACCTCATGCATTGACCAAAATTTCAGCTCTAGCGCATAGACCACGCGAGCAGACACGGAATACAAGGCTGACGCATGTCTAAAAACATCATGGCGAACTCGATGCTCAATGCCGCGGCCGGTATGCTGCTGCTTGTCACCGGTTTTGTCTGCTCGATCGTCGCCGCGCGCCTGCTCGGCCCGGAAGCCAATGGCGTGATCGCCTTCTCGCTATGGTTCGCCACCACCGGCGCTCTCGTCGCCGAGCTCGGCACGGGCGTGCTGCTGATGCGCATGCTGCCCAAACTCAAGGTCGAGGGCTATGACGAAAAGCGGCGGCGCGGCTTCGCGGCCCTTTTGCTCACCCCGACGCTCATTTCCACGGTGGTGCTGGCCGCGCTCTACGGCGTGATCTTCCTCGGCTCGGAGGAGCTTCACTGGATCGACACGGGCCCCGAGGTCGCGCTGCTGACCGGCGGTCTGTTCGTGCTTCAGTCGATCGGGGCCTTCACCAAAAATTACCTGATCGGCGAACAAAGGCTCGGAGCCTTTTTCAAGCTTACCGCCATCGCGTCGGTGGTGCAGTTGACCACGGTGGCGGCCGGCGCGGTCTTTCACGGCGTCGAGGGCGCGCTGCTCGGTTATGCGGCCGGCCAAGCGGTCATGTTTCTCTACACATTGACGCTGATGTTCGAGCGCCGCGACTTCTGCGACACGCCGGCTAAATTCCTGGTGTCGTCGTCGCTGGCGCTGTCGGCCGGCTATGTGATCGACTCGGTGTTTCTCAACCGGATCGAGATCCTGTTCCTGCAGCAGTTCTGGGACGTGAAGATGGTCGGCTTTTACGCCGTCAGCCTGTCGCTCGCCAATCTGGCGCTACAGCTTCCGGTGCAGCTGACGGGAAGTCTGTTGCCCTATTACGCCGCCCAACGCCAGTCGAGCAACGGCCAACAGATGAACGCCGATGTGTTTACATCCGTCATTCGCGCCCTGTTCTACCTCACTTTGCCGATGAGCCTCGGACTGGCCGGGGTCGCAACCCCGCTGGTCACTTCGGTGTTCGGCGAGGAATTCGCGCCGGCCGGTCCGATGGTGGCGCTGATCGCGCTGTCGGCTCCGGCCTATGTAATGATGCAGATTCTCACCCAGTATCTCTTCTCGCTCGACATGATGAAGAGCCGCTTGTTCGCGGGCCTGATCGGCAGCGTGGTGATCGTCGTCGGCTGCTTCGTCGCCGTTCCCGCTTTCGGAGGCGAAGGCGCGGCCATCGCTCGCCTTGCGGCCTTCACCCTGATGTGCATGGCGATGATCCGGATGACCGGCTTCGGCAAGAACCTCCACGGTCTTTACAGCGTGCTCGCCAAGGTGACGATCGCCTCGGCGCTGGTGGGCGGCGTGGCTTATGTCGTCTCCGATTTCGTTCCGGGCATCACGGGTCTCGTGCTCGCCATCGCGATCGGCGTCGTCGTCTATCCCGTCGCCCTCAGATTTACGCGGGCGATCCCGAGGGAAGACGGCGCAATGCTGCGCGCGCTCGCGGGCCGCGCGCCGGGAAAAGCCGGAAAAGCCGCCGGCAAAATCGTGCGCTGGGTGGCGCCGCGCACATTGGATGCGTCGTCGCCGCAGCCTAGCCTCGCCTTGGAAGCTCCCGGCGCAGGCCGTCAGGCGGCCCACGCCGTGTCCTTCGAGGGCAATGCGGGGCTCTACCAGCCGGAAGCCGAAGGTGTCGCCCGGCGTGACGCCGCAGTCCTTCTGCTCTCGCCCTGGGGGTTCGAAGAACTCTGCAGCCGCAAATTCTACCGTATTCTCGCCGAAGACCTTTCTGAAGCCGGCCTGCCCAGCCTGCGGTTCGACTATCCGGGCACAGGCGATTCCCGTGACCTGGCAGATCATGAAGGCATGGAGGCCTGGGAGGCTTCGATCATCGCCGCCGCAGCGAAACTCAGGGCGCTCACCGGGCTCGACCGCCTCATATTGATCGGCCAAGGTCCCGGCGCGGCGCTTGCCCAAAAGACGGCCGATCAGCTCGGCGAGATCGGCGCGATCGTGATGCTGGCGCCGATGCTGAGCGGCAGACTCTACCTCCGGGAAACGGCTCTGATGTCGACGGCCATCGATCAGGCTCTCGGCCTTCGCGAAGATCAACGCGACAAGGTCCATGTGAGTATCGCCGGCTTCAAATTGCCGGAGGCGATCGCGACAGCGTTGAAGGCGATAAATTTCGGCTTGGCCCCGAAAGCGGCGGCTCTGCACTATCTCTTGCTCTCGAAGCCTTCGTCCGGCGCGGAAGCGCAGCTCGGCGAGGCGCTCCGCCAACAAGGCGCGTCCGCCGATGTCGAACCATTCACCGGTTATGAGACGCTGGTCGCCAACCCGACCATCCAGGTCATGCCGCTTCAGACGATCGCGCGCATTGTGGATTGGGCGCTCGACAAGACGGGGCCGACACAGACACGCAGTGCCCGACCGGCCGGCGCCGATACTGTGAATACGGACGACTATGTCGAGACGGGCTTACGTTTCGGCGACGGCGAGCGGCTGCACGGAATCCTCTGCGAGCCCGTGAATGCACCGAACGGACTTCGCGCGCTCATTCTCAGCACCGCCTATGATCGCGCCTCGGGCTGGGGCCGAAGCGGGACGGACCTGGCGCGGAGTCTCGCGAAAGCCGGCATCGCCTCGCTGCGCTATGACGCCGCCAATGTCGGGGACAGCCCGCCGGTTTCGGGCGCCACGCCCCAGGTCCTCTATTCTCCGGACCAGATTGTCGATGCGCGCCAAGCGATCGATGTTCTCGAAGCGCGATTGGGCGCGGGACCGCTGATCCTGTCCGGACGGTGCAGCGGCGCCTATGTCGCCTTGAGAACGGCCCATGCCGATCCGCGCGTCAGCGCCTTCATGGCCGTCAATCCCTATACTTATTACTGGGACCCGACCAAACCGGTGGACGGCGCGCTGACTTTCGTGCCCCGCAGCCTGGATGATTACGGCCAGAGGCTCGCAAGGGTCGATACGTTCAAGCGCCTCGTGAAGGGCGATATCGACGTGCCCGCGGCGGCGCGCAACATCTCATTGGCGCTCTACAGGCGCCTGCTGGCGAAGCTGAAGCTTGTGTTGCGCTTCATCGATTCGGCCGGCCCCGTGCATCACGAGACCGTCGAGATGTTCCGCACCTACGCCCTGCGCGACACTTCGGCGATTCTCGCCTATAGCGAAGGGGATGTGGGCGTCGAGGCCCTGCGCAAGCATTTCGGCGACAATGGCGAAAAGCTTGCGGCCTTTCCGAACGTGAAGCTGGTGATGATTCCTGACGCCGATCACAATCTGACGCCGCAGGCCGCCAAGGATCAGGCCATGGCGGAGCTGGTGGAGCTCGCGCGGCTCCATGCCGCTCTCAAATGAAAACGGCGGGCCGTTGACGGCCCGCCGCATCCTTTTCGAACATCGCTGCGACGTCAGTCGCTCAGCGTGTCGAAGAAATCCTTCATCTTGGCGAAAAAGCCCGTCGATTCCGGATTGTTTTCCTTGGACGAGATCTTCTGGAATTCCTCCAGAAGCTCCCGCTGGCGCTTGGTCAGCTTCTGTGGCGTCTCCACCACGATCTGCACATAGAGATCGCCGGTCTGGTGCGAGCGCAAAACCGGCATGCCCTTGCCCTTCAGGCGGAACTGCTTGCCGGTCGGCGTGCCCTCGGGAACAGTGACGCGCGACTTGGTGCCGTCGAGCGTCGAGATCTCGAATTTGCCGCCGAGCGCGGCCGTGGCCATGGGGATGGTGACCATGCAGTAGAGATCGGCGCCGTCGCGTTTGTAGAAGGAATGCGGCTTGACCGACATGAAGATGTAGAGATCGCCGGCGGGCCCGCCGCGCAATCCGGCCTCGCCCTCGCCCTGCAGGCGAATGCGGGTGCCGTCCTCGATGCCGGCCGGAATGTTGACCTGCAGCGAACGCTCTTCCGTGACGCGGCCCTGGCCGTGGCACTTGGTGCAGGGATCGCTGATGGTCTGGCCACGGCCGTGACAGGTCGGGCAGGTCCGTTCGATGGAGAAGAAACCTTGCGTCGCCCGGACCCGGCCGGAGCCGTGGCAGGTGCCGCAGGTCGTCGGCTTCGTGCCGGGCTTGGCGCCGGTGCCGGTGCAGACGTCGCAGGTGATGGAGGTCGGCACGCGAATCTGCGCCACCTTGCCCGCGAAGGCTTCCTCGAGCGAAATTTCCATATTGTAGCGGAGGTCGTCGCCGCGCTCGCGGCCTTGGGCGCCTCCGCCGGCGCCGCGACGTCGCCCGCCGCCCATCATTTCCCCGAAGATATCCTCGAAGATGTCGGAGAAGCCTCCGGCGCCCGCGCCGAACCCTGCGCCCGGACCACCGCCGCCGCCCTGCTCGAATGCCGCGTGACCGAAGCGGTCATAGGCGGAACGCTTCTGCGGATCCTTGAGGGTTTCGTATGCCTCGTTGATTTCCTTGAACTTCTTCTCGGCGGCCGCATCGCCCGGATTTTTGTCGGGATGCCACTTCATCGCGAGCTTGCGGAAGGCGCTTTTCAGCTCCTTCTCGTCCGCCGTCTTGCTCACGCCGAGCGTCTCGTAAAAATCAGCTTTTGCCATGTTTGAAAACCATGCGCGCTAGCCGCGCATCACCACGTGGATTGAGGAACCGCCTCCGATCGGGCCCGACCCGAAGGGAAGCGGATTTGAAGAGGCCTGCAAGCTGGGCTTGCAGGCCGGCATTTCAGGTTCAGGCCGACTTCTTCTTGTCGTCGCTGACATCCTCATAATCCGCGTCGACAATGCCGTCGTCGTCCTTTTCGGCGCCGTCGCCGGCGCCGCCTTCGGCCTGCTGGGCCTCATACATCGCCTGACCGAGCTTCATGGACACTTCCAGGAGGTTCTGGGTCTTGGCCTTGACGTCCTCAGGATCGATATCCGCGCCTTCGATCGAAGACTTCAGAGCCTCGATAGCGGCCTGGATCGCGCCGCGGTCGGCTTCGGTCACCTTGTCGCCATAGTCCTTGAGGGACTTCTCGGTCGAATGAACAAGGCTTTCGGCCTGGTTCTTCGCCTCGACGCCCTCGCGACGCTTCTTGTCGGCCTCGGCATTGGCTTCGGCGTCCTTGACCATCTTCTCGATGTCGGCGTCGGACAGACCGCCGGAAGCCTGGATGCGGATCTGGTGCTCCTTGCCGGTGCCCTTGTCCTTGGCCGAAACCTGCACGATGCCGTTGGCGTCGATATCGAAGGTGACTTCGATCTGCGGCACGCCGCGCGGCGCCGGCGGAATGCCGACGAGATCGAACTGGCCGAGCATCTTGTTGTCGGCCGCCATTTCGCGCTCGCCCTGATAGACGCGGATCGTCACGGCCTGCTGGCCGTCTTCGGCAGTCGAGAAGACCTGGCTCTTCTTGGTCGGGATCGTCGTGTTGCGATCGATCAGACGGGTGAAGACGCCGCCGAGGGTTTCGATGCCGAGCGACAGCGGGGTCACGTCGAGCAGCAGCACGTCCTTGACGTCGCCCTGGAGAACGCCGGCCTGGATGGCCGCGCCCATGGCCACGACTTCATCCGGATTGACGCCCTTGTGCGGCTCCTTGCCGAACAGCTGCTTGACGATTTCCTGCACCTTGGGCATGCGGCTCATGCCGCCGACGAGCACGACCTCGTCGATCTCGGCAGCCGAAACGCCGGCGTCCTTGAGCGCAGCCTTGCACGGCGCGACCGTGCGCTGCACGAGATCGTCTACCAGGCTTTCGAACTTGGCGCGGGTCAGTTTCATCGTCAGGTGCTTCGGACCGGTGGCGTCCGCCGTGATGAACGGCAGGTTGATTTCGGTCTGCTGCGAGGACGACAGTTCGATCTTGGCCTTTTCGGCGGCTTCCTTGAGGCGCTGCAGGGCGAGCTTGTCGTTCTTGAGCTCGATGCCCTGCTCTTTCTTGAACTCGGTCGCAAGATATTCGACCAGACGCATGTCGAAGTCTTCACCGCCCAGGAAGGTGTCGCCGTTGGTGGACTTCACCTCGAAGACGCCGTCGCCGATTTCGAGGACGGAGATATCGAAGGTGCCGCCGCCCAAGTCGTAGACGGCGATCGTCTTGCCTTCATTCTTGTCGAGGCCGTAGGCGAGCGCGGCCGCCGTCGGTTCGTTGATGATGCGCAGGACTTCGAGACCGGCGATCTTGCCGGCGTCCTTGGTTGCCTGACGCTGGGCGTCGTTGAAGTAGGCCGGAACGGTGATGACGGCCTTTTCGACCTTCTCGCCGAGATAGGCTTCGGCGGTTTCCTTCATCTTCTGAAGGATCATGGCGGAGACCTGCGAGGGCGAGTAGCCCGTGCCGCGGCTCTCGACCCATGCGTCGCCATTGCCGGCCTTGATGATCTTGTAGGGAACGAGGCCCTTGTCCTTTTCCACGGTCGGATCGTCGTGACGGCGGCCGATGAGGCGCTTCACGGCGAAGACGGTGTTTTCAGGGTTGGTGACCGCCTGGCGCTTGGCAGGCTGACCGACGAGACGCTCGCCTTCTTCTGTAAAGGCCACCATCGACGGGGTGGTGCGGGCGCCTTCGGAGTTTTCGATCACCTTTGCATCCTTGCCATCCATGATGGCGACGCAGGAATTGGTGGTTCCGAGGTCGATACCGATAACTTTTGCCATTTTCACTTCTCTCCTTGTAGCAGGCTGCAGGGACCCTTCAGGCGGCGTTCCCTCGCAACCCCCGTTTGGATGGGTACATTTGCGAATTTTTCGGAGCCGGAGCTCCTTGTATGCGGGGTATATAAGGAGGCATTTTTGCCTGTGCAAGGCGTCCACACAGGCTCGCCAAACCAATTTTCCTGCAAAGAAGCCAGAAAATCACGGCGGTTAGGCAAGCTCCTGCCGCGAGCTTGCGCGGAGCTTTAGGCAAGGTCGCGCATGCGGCCGCGGCTATTGTTGCATGATGACGTCGAGCAGGGTCGAATTGGCGCGCCGCTGGGGCTGTCCGCCGGCGTTTTCACCGACATCCATGGGCGGCGTCAGGCCCGGATCGGCGTCGTTGCGTTCCTGGCGGATGACCTGTTCTATGTCTTGCGTCGGCAATCCCTGCGGGTCGACCTGCCGCCGACCGCCCGGCTGCTGCTGCTCGCCATCGGCCCCGCCCAGGGCATGACTGATCATGTCGAACAGGCTGTCGCGGCGCTGCTCGTCGCCGCCGGTCGAAGCAATGAGGTCGGAGGAATCGCCGCCGATGCCCGGCAGCGGCTCTGGCTTGAGCCCCTGATGGGCGGCGGTCATGAACTGGCTCCAGACCTCGGCCGGCAGGCCGCCGCCCGTGACCTTCTTCATCGAGGCGCCGTCGTCATTGCCGAACCAGACGCCGGTGGCCAGGTTGGAGGTGTAGCCCACGAACAACGCGTCGCGGAAGGACTGCGTCGTGCCGGTTTTTCCGGCCGCCTGCCATCCGGCGAGTTTCGCCTTCTTGCCCGTGCCCTTGGTGATGACGCCCGCCATCATCATGTTCATTTCGGCGGCGATCTGCGGCGACAACACCTTGGGCGGCGTCTCGTACTTGTTCTCGTAAAGCACCCTGCCGGAGGCCGTGGTGATGCGACGGATGAGGTGCGGCGTCGCCTTGTAGCCGCCGTTCATGAAGGGCGCGTAGGAGGCGGTCAATTCGACCAGCGACACTTCCGATGTGCCGAGCGCAATGGAGGCGTTGTCCTGGATATCGGACTCGATGCCCATGCGATGGGCGAATTTCACGACATTGGCCGGCCCCGCCGTCATCACCAGTTGGGCTGCGATGGTGTTGAGCGAGTTGGAGAGCGCGTTTGCGAGAGACACAGGCCCACGATATTTGTTGTCGTAATTCTCAGGCGTCCATTTTCCGATGCGAACAGGCGCGTCGTTGAGAACGGAGGCCGGGGTCAGGCCGCGCTCGAGGGCTGCAGCGTAGACGAAGGGCTTGAAGGCGGAACCTGGTTGACGCTTGGCCTTGAAGGCGCGGTTGAATTGGCTTCTGGCGTAGTCGCGGCCGCCGACCACGGCGCGAATTGCGCCGGCGCCGTCGATCGACACCAGCGCGCCCTGAGAGACGCCCAGCCGTTTGCCATCCTTGGAAAGCGCCGCCTGCACCGCTTTTTCCGCAGCGCGCTCCAGCGTCCGGTCGAGCGTGGTGTCGACGACGACGTCCTCTTTCACGTCGCCGATCAATGCAGGCAGTTCGTCCATCACCATGTCGGCGGCGTAATGCTCGGCGCCGGACCAGTAGCTCTTAGCCTTGGGCGGCTGCTGGCTGGTGGCCATTTTCATGTCGTCGGCGCTGATATAGCCCTGCTCTTCCATTGCAGCGAGCACGAGCCTGGCGCGCTCCATGGCGCCCTTGGGATTCTTGGCCGGCGACAGCGCGGAAGGCGCCTTGAGCAGAGCGGCGAGGATCGCCGCTTCGGTGAGATTCACATCCCGGGCGGATTTGTTGAAGTAGCGGCGCGAGGCCGCCTCTACGCCATAGGAATTCGAGCCGAAGAACACGCGGTTGAGATACATCGCAAGGATCTGGTCCTTGGTGTATTTGCTCTCGAGCCAGAAGGCGAGCAGCACTTCCTGCACCTTGCGCTCCAGCGTCCGGTCCGGCGTCAGGAACATGTTCTTGGCGAGCTGCTGGGTGATGGTCGAGCCCCCCTGCACCATCCGCCCCGACATGATGTTGCGCGCCATGGCGCGGGAGAAACCGATCGGATCGAAGCCGAAATGCGAATAGAAGCGCCGATCCTCGATCGCGATCACCGCCTCGGGAATATAGGGAGACATGGCTTCGAGGGGGATGGCCTCGCCGCCCGTCGAGCCGCGATTGGCCAGCAGTTCGCCGTTGACGTCGACGATCTTGATGTTTGGCGGCCGGTCCGGCATCGCCCAGCTTTCGGCGTTGGGCATTCGTGAGCCGTAATAGATCAGCACGCCGGCGGCGGCGATGCCGCCCCAGAGGCAGAGAACCAGCGACCAATAGATCGCCCTGCGGATCAGCCCGAAAAAGCCGCCGCCGGATGAACGGGAGCGTCCGCGCACGGTTTTCGTCCGCTTCTTCACCGGCGCACGCCCTCCCCTCTCGCGGGGATCGGCGCGCAGCTCGTCGTCGCGACGCGCGCGTGAGCCCCCCTCGAAGGAAGGTTCGATTCGTGTGCCGTTTCTGGATTTTCCCGCCATCAGATCCGATGTTTCGCTTGCCCGTGTCGTTGTCGACGGCCTGAACTTTAAATGTGGCGATTTAACGGGTCGTTAACTCTCGGGCTCAGCGAGAGCTTTGCCGCCGAATGCATGCCGCCGCCCCGACCTCGCGATCGCGGCGACGATGTTTCAAGACGATGCAATGTCGCTCAGGCGGCCAGCGCCGCCATGATGCGGATCCAGGAGCGAATGCCCTTGTGGAAGGAGCGCAGCTCGTATTTTTCGTTCGGCGAATGAATGCGGTCGTCCGACAGGCCAAAGCCGGCCAAGAGCGATTCCATGCCGAGCATGCGCTGGAAATCGCCGACGATCGGGATGGAGCCGCCCATGCCGATCATCACGGCGGGCTTTTCCCATTCCGCCGTCAACGCCTCGCGCGCCTTGTTGAGCATCTGCGAATCATAGGGCAGCTGAATGGCGGGCGAGCCGCCGTGCTGATGGAACTCGACGGAGCAATCCGCCGGGATCTTGGACTTCACGAAGGCGCGGAAGCTCTCGCGGACCTTGTCCGGGTCCTGCTTGCCGACGAGGCGGAAGGAGACCTTGGCTGAAGCCTGGGCCGCGATGACGGTCTTGAAGCCTTCGCCGGTATAGCCGCCGGTGATGCCGTTGACCTCGGCCGTCGGCCGCGCCCAGGTGAGCTCCATGACGCTGCGGCCCTTTTCGCCCGAGGGGACGGAAAGACCGATTTCGCCGAGGAACTTGTCCGACGTCATGCCCAGGGTTTCCCACATGGCCTTGACGTGATCGGGAGTCTCCTCGACGCCGTCATAGAAGCCCGGCAGCGTGACCTTGCCGGTCTCGTCGTGCAGGCCGGCGAGGATGTCGGCGAGAATATGGATCGGGTTGGCGGCCGCGCCGCCGAAATAGCCCGAATGCAGATCGCGATCCGCGGCCTTGACCACGATCTCCTCGCCCACGAGGCCGCGCAGGCCGGCGGAGATGGCCGGCGTCTGGCTATCCCACATATTGGTGTCGCAGACGAGCGCAAAATCCGCCTTGAGCTCAGTGGCGTTGGCTTCGAGGAAGGGCTTGAGCGAGGGCGAACCGGATTCTTCTTCGCCTTCGAACAGGATGCTCACCTTCACCGGCAGTGCGCCATGCGCCTCCTTATAGGCGCGGCAGGCTTCGACGAAGGTCAGGAGCTGGCCCTTGTCGTCGGAGGTTCCGCGACCCGAAATCACCTTGCGGCCGTTGAGCTCGCGAATCTGGGGCTGGAACGGATCGGTTTCCCAGAGATTGACGGGATCGACCGGCTGAACGTCGTAGTGACCGTAAAACAGCACGTGCGGCGCATCTTCCCGCTCGCCGGCATGATGGGCGACGACCATCGGATGGCCGGGGGTGGCGCGCACGGAGGCCTCGAAACCGAGCGCCTTGAGGTCGTCGACCAGCCATTGGGCGGCCGCCGCACACTCGTCTTTATAGGCCGGATCGGTCGAGATCGACTTGATGCGGCACAGAGCGAACATTTTCTCGAGGCTGGAATCGAGATTGGCGTCGGCTTTGGACAGGACGGTGTCGATCATGCTCATGGCGATCCTCGCTGGTCGGAAACTGATTTGCCCTTGTTTAGCCGATCCGTCCGGCATTTTCGCCCTTGGCCACGGAAATTTTCTCCTGCTCGACTTTGCACTTCTCAAATCGATTGAAATTCCTTTTTGAACTCATGGACAAATCCGATATAGGCTCAGGCTCGGACAGGGAGAGGCCGATGACGGTTCGCAAAACCATAGCGCTCATCGCGCATGACCAGAAAAAAGACGACATGGCCGCTTTCGCCAGCGAGCATCAGGCCGAACTCATGCGGTTCGACATCGTGGCGACCGGGACGACCGGAGGCCGGATTCTCGACGCATGTCCGACGCTCGCGGTCCAGCGCCTGAAGAGCGGCCCGCTCGGCGGCGACCAGCAGATCGGCGCGATGATCGCCGAAGGCAAGGTCGAGATGCTGCTGTTCTTTACGGACCCCCTCACCTCCATGCCGCATGATGTGGATGTCAAAGCCTTGACACGGCTCGCCACGGTCTATGACATACCGATGGCGCTGAACCGCGCCACGGCAGAACTTCTCATCACCTGCTTCGACACGGCATAATTCCAGGCGGACACTTCATGGCGAGACAAGACGAACATTTCCCCTTCCCTATTCTGGTGGGGGACATCGGCGGCACGAATGCGCGCTTCATGCTGCTGACGGACGCCGCCGCCGAGCCGCAGGTCTTCCCGATCCTGCAAACCGCCAAATATGACACGATCGACGACGCGATCCGTCAGGGGGTGTTGCCCGAGGCCTCGGCTGCGCCGCGCTCGGCGATCCTCGCGGTGGCGGGACCGATCAACGGCGATGAAATTCCGCTGACCAATTGCCCTTGGGTGGTCCGTCCCAAGGCGATGATATCCGAACTCGGCTTCGTCGACGTCATGGTCGTCAACGATTTCGAGGCGCAGGCGCTGGCGGTCTCCAATCTCGGCGACGGCGATCAGGTCAAGCTCGGGCCGGGCGAGCCTCTCGAGGAGCATTCCAAGGTCGTGCTCGGCCCCGGCACCGGCCTCGGCGTCGGCGGCCTCTTGCATGCGCTGGACGCCTGGATCCCCGTGCCCGGCGAGGGCGGACATGTCGATCTCGGGCCGCGCAGCGAGCGCGATTACCAGATCTTCCCGCATGTCGAAGAGCTGGACGGCCGCATCTCCGCCGAGCAGATCCTCTGCGGCCGCGGCCTCGTCAATCTCTACCGCGCCATCTGCATCGCCGATGGCCAGGAGCCGATCTTCACCGATCCCGCCGACATCTCGACCCATGGTCTGGCCGGCGACAACAAGGCGGCGACGGAAGCGCTGTCGCTGTTCGTGACCTATCTCGGCCGCGTGGCCGGCGACATGGCGATGATCTTCATGGCGCGCGGCGGCGTCTATCTCTCGGGCGGCATTCCTCAGAAGATCCTGCCGGCGCTCGAAAAGCCCGAATTCCGCGCCGCCTTCGAAGACAAGGCGCCGCATCAGGCGTTGCTCGGCTCGATCCCGACCTATGTGGTGACGCATCCGCTCGCCGCATTGGCCGGTCTCTCGGCCTATGCCCGCGCGCCCGAGCGCTTCGGCGTGTCCACCGCCGGTCGTCGCTGGCGGAAATGACTGTTCAAGCGCCCGCGCCGGGGCTATAGCCCCGGACGCATCAGGCGAGGATAAAAAGCGTTGAGCGAAAAAAAGCCGAACCAGACGGTGGACAGGGCGAAGATCTTCCCGGTGATCAAGCGCGTCTTCGCGGAGAACGCGCGTGATCACATCGCCGGCTACGCCTTCGCAATCGCCTGTCTGGTGACGGTGGCGGGGTCGACGGCCTTCACCGCCTGGATCATGGAATCGGTGATCAACGAGACGTTTGAGAACAAGCGCGCCGATCTCGTCTGGATCATCTGCCTGGCGATCTTCGTCGCCTTCGCGCTCAAAGGTCTCGCTTCCTATGGGCAGGCGGTCGCGCTGCAGAAAATCGGCAATTCCATCGTGGCGCGGTACCAGAAGCGCCTGTTCAGCCATATGATGGCGCTGGATATCGGCTATTTCTCGGAATCCCGCTCGTCGCGTCTGTCGGCGACGGTCGCGCAGAACGTCAACGGCATCCGCGACACGCTCAACCTCACCATCACGTCGATCGCGCGCGATGCGTTAACCTTCGTGGCCCTGGTCGGCGTGATGATCTCCAAGGATGCGCTGCTGACGCTGGTGTTCTTCGCCGCGGCGCCTCCGCTGTTTCTCGCCATGCGCGCCATCGCCAAGAAACTGCGCGTCGCCTCCAAGGAAGCGGTGGAATTCAACGCGCATGTGATCGGCGCGATGCAAGAGACGATCCAGGGGCTGGCCATCGTCAAGGCCTTCACCATGGAAGACCAGTTGCGCCAACGGGTTTTCCGATTGATCGAGATGGCGGAGGGGCGCAGCAACCGTATCGCCCGCCTGTCGGAACGCACCTCGCCGCTGACGGATTCCTTCGCCGGGGCGGCGGTGTCGCTGGTCATCGGTTATGCGGCCTATCAATCGATCTATCAGGGACAGTTGCCGGGCGCCTTCATCGCCTTCATTGCCTCGCTGCTGCTCGCCTATGATCCCGCGCGGCGGCTGATCCGGGTGCAGGTGCAAATGGAGCGCGCTTACGTCAACGCCAAGATGATCTACGACATCCTGGATACGCCGATCCCGATGCGAGAAGAGCCGGACGCCAAGCCGCTCACCGTCACCGAAGGCCGCATTGAATTCGACAACGTCGTCTTCGGTTATGGCGAGGAAGAGATCCTGCATGGGGTGTCCTTCACCGCCGAGGGCGGTCGCACCACCGCCTTCGCCGGGCCCTCCGGCGCGGGCAAATCCACCATCATCAGTCTCATTCCGCGCTTCTATGATCCGCGCGCGGGACGCATCCTGATCGACGGGCAGGATCTGCGTTATGTGACCAAACAGTCGCTGCGGGAAAAGCTCGCTTATGTCTCGCAGGCGGCGCTGCTGTTCGAAGGCACGATCCGCGACAATATCCGCTATGGCCGGCCTGACGCCACCGACGCCGAGATCGAGGAAGCGGCGCGGCTGGCTTATGCGCATGATTTCATCAGCGCCCTGCCCAGGGGATATGACACGCCGGTGGGCGAAAACGGCGCCAATCTCTCCGGCGGCCAGCGCCAGCGCCTGTCGATCGCCCGCGCGCTGGTCAGGAACGCGCCGATCCTGCTGCTCGACGAGGCGACCTCGGCGCTCGACAATGAATCGGAAGCCGCCGTCCAGAAAGCCTTCGACAATGCCATGAAGGGCCGCACTGTCGTGGTGATCGCCCACCGGCTGTCGACCATAGCCGGCGCCGACAAGATCATCGTCATGGAAGATGGCCATATCGCCGAACAGGGCACGCATGAAATGCTTGCGAAGGAGGAAGGCGGTCTCTACGCTCGCCTCAACCGGCTGCAGGGAAGACGAGACGAGCCGCGGATCGCGGCAGGGATAGAATGATGACCGAGACGAATACCAATATGAAGCTGGTCGTGGTGGCGGGCGCCGCCGGCCGGATGGGGCAGACGATCATTCGCGCTGTGCAGTCGACGCCGGGCCTCAAGCTGCATGCCGCGATCGAGCGCGAAGGCTCCAGCGCCACCGGCAAGGACGCAGGCGAAATCGCTGGCATCGGCCCGATCGGCGTGCCCGTGACCAATGATCCGCTAAAGGCTTTTCTCGATGCGCATGCCGTCATCGATTTCACCACGCCGGCGTCCACGATCGAATTTGCTGCTCTCGCGGCGCAGGCCCGCATCGTCCATGTGATCGGCACGACCGGCTGTTCGGAAGAAGACGAGGACAAGATCCGCGCCGCCAGCCGCCATGCCCGCATCGTCAAATCCGGCAATATGAGCCTCGGCGTCAATCTGCTGGGCGTGTTGGTGCGCCGCGCCGCCGCCGCGCTGGCAGCCGCCGACTGGGATATCGAGGTGCTGGAAATGCACCACAACAAGAAGGTCGACGCGCCCTCGGGCACCGCCCTGCTGCTCGGCGCCGAAGCGGCGAAGGGCCGCGGGATCGACCTGCTCGCCAATGCCGTGAAGGTGCGCGACGGCCATACCGGTCCGCGCGAGGCCGGATCGATCGGCTTCGCCACGCTGCGCGGCGGCGGGGTCATCGGCGATCACTCCGTCATCCTGGCGAGCGATTCAGAAATGGTGACGCTGTCTCATCGGGCGAGCGACCGGTCGCTGTTCGCCAAGGGCGCGCTGAAGGCCGCCGAATGGGCTTATGACAAGAAGCCCGGACTTTACGACATGCTCGACGTGCTCGGGCTGGATTGATTTATAAACATCGAAGAGAGGAATCCCATGAGCGGAACTTTGGTGCTCGTCCGTCACGGCCAGAGCGAATGGAACCTGAAGAACCTTTTCACCGGCTGGCGCGACCCCGACCTGACCGAGCTCGGCGTCAGCGAAGCCACGGCTGGCGGTGAAGCACTTGCCGCCACCGGCATCAAGTTCGACGTGGCCTATACGTCGGCGTTGACCCGCGCGCAGCGCACCTGCCAGATCATTCTGGATTGCGTGGGCCAGAGCAGCCTCGAAACGATCAAGGACCAGGCGCTCAACGAGCGCGATTATGGCGATCTCTCCGGCCTCAACAAGGACGACGCCCGCGCCAAGTGGGGCGAAGAGCAGGTGCATATCTGGCGCCGCTCCTATGACGTCCCCCCTCCCGGCGGCGAAAGCCTGAAGGACACCGGCGCGCGCGTCTGGCCCTATTACATGACCGACATCCTCCCGCAGGTGCTTTCGGGCAAGACGGTGCTGGTGGCGGCGCATGGCAACTCGCTGCGTTCGCTGCTGATGGTGCTCGACCGTCTCGACCGCGAGAAGATCCTCGGCGTCAACCTCGCCACCGGCGTGCCGATGGTCTACAAACTGAATGCGGATTCGACCGTCAAATCCAAGGATGTGCTGGGCGACATGTCCGGCGCCCACTGAGGTTTCGAGGCGGGCTCCGGCCCGCCTTTTCTTTTTCACAACCCGCCCGAGGAAGATCACCATGCCGAGCCTGACCCGCATCGAAAATCATGCGCTTGCCGTCGAAGTGTCGTCGCTCGGCGCGGAGTTGCAGAGCGTGGCCTCGCGCGACGGCCGTAACTGGCTCTGGAACGGCGACGCCGCTTATTGGAACGGCCGCTCGCCGATCCTCTTCCCGATCGTCGGCAAGGCGATCGACAATCGGGTCGGCATCGGCGGCAAGGCTTATGAGATGAACCAGCATGGCTTCGCCCGCCGCAGCGAGTTTACGCTCGCGGACGCAACGGAGACCGCTTGCCGCTACGAACTGACGGCAAGCGACGCCACCCGCGCCGTGTACCCCTTCGATTTCCGGCTATCGCTCACCCATGCGCTGGAAGGCCATGTGCTGACGGTCGAGACCGTGGTCGACAATCTCGGCGACGAGGCTATGCCATTCGGCCTCGGCTACCATCCCGCCTTCGTCTGGCCGCTGCCGGGCGCCGAGGGCAGGCCGCATATGGTGAGCCTGGAAAATGCTGCAGAGCCGGGGCTATCGACGCTCGATGGCGGGCTGCGCAAGCCTGGTCTCTTCCCTTCGCCCTTCAAGGATGGCCATCTCGTGCTCGACCACGCGCTGTTTGCCGACGATGCGCTGGTGTTCCCCGAAGGCGCAGGCAACGTGCTGACCTACGCCGCCGAGGGCGGGCCGACCCTCAGATTCCGGTTCGAGAACCTGCCCAATCTTGCGCTCTGGACCAAGCCCGGCGCACCCTTCCTCTGCATCGAGCCTTGGCATGGCACAGCGCCCATGGTCGGCGACGGCGATGCGCTGGAAGCACGGCCCTTCACGATGACGCTCGAGCCGGGCGGCTCGGCGCGCTTCGCCTTCAGCGTCGAATTCCCGCTCTGATCAGAGCTGGGCGGCTTCCCAGCCCAGCATCGCCCGCTTGCGGGTCAATCCCCAGTGATAACCCGTGAGCGCGCCGGATTTGCCGATGGCGCGATGGCAGGGCACGACGAAGGAAACGGGATTGCGCCCAACGGCGGCGCCGACGGCGCGAGAAGCTTTTGGCGCGCCGATCTTGCAGGCGATGTCGGAATAGGTCGAGAGACCGCCGAGCGGGATGTCCAGCAATTGCTCCCAGACCCGCACCTGGAAATCGGTGCCGATGAGGACGACGCGCAATGGCTCTTCCGCTCGCCAGCGCGCCGGATCGAAGATACGGGCGGCGTAAGGCGACAACGCCGGCTCGTCGGCGATGAAATGCGCCTCCGGCCAGCGTTGCGTCATATCCGACAGCGCCGCCTCGTCGCCGGCGGCGTCGGAGAAGCCGAGGCCGCATAATCCGCGATCCGTCGCCATCAGCAAAGCGCGGCCGAATTGCGAGGGGAAGAAGCCGTAGCGAATCTCAAGCCCGCGTCCTTGCGTCTTCCATTCGCCCGGCGACATCGCCTCATGGGTGACGAAGAGATCATGCAGGCGACCGGGGCCGGATAGCCCCAATTCGAAGGAGGCGTCGAGCAGAGGCAGACGCTCCTGGCCTAGGAGCCGTTTGGCGTGATCGAGGGTGACCGCCTGCAGGAACGCCTTCGGGGAAAGCCCCGCCCAGCGGGTAAAGGTCTTCTGTAATTCCAGCGGATCGCGGCCGATGGCGCGACCGATATCTTCGAGCGTCGGCTGGGCGCGGTAGTGATCGGTCAAATGGGCGATGACGCTGCAGACGGTGGTGTAGTCGTCTCCCTCCGGGGTGACGTCGAACGCCGTGGCGGCATCAAAATGCGGGGCGATGGTCATGGGCTCATCCTCTCTCGCCCTGTTGTGGCACGGGCGCAGGAAGGCCGCCACCCGATTTCCGCAAACGCGGTCAGACGCGGCGCTTGATGTCGGCGAGCGCTGCGGTGAAAGCCTTTGCGAAGCTATCGCGCTCTTCGGGGCCGAGGAACTTGCCGAGCGTCGTGCGCCTGGCGCGCTCGACGACCGCCATGTCGGTAATGCCGAATTCTGCATGCCGCGCCACATCGAAGCGCGCCCAGAACGGGTTGTATTGGCTCTTGCGCACGAACCCGGCCGGGGTGACTTTGTGGATATCGAGTTGGTTGCGGCTCAACCGAACGATCTCCCTGGCCCGCGCAGCCCGATAGTTCAGCCAGAAAGCGCCGTAAAGAAGCGCGAGGTCCAGCCCGAAGAACATGGCGACCGGCAGCGCATTGGTGGCGAGGAAGAACACCACGTTGATCAGCGTCACCGCGGCAGAAAGACCTATCAACACCCGAAAACCGATAGGGCCGAGAGAACGATGCGGCCTGAGCTCGGCGGTGAACACCGCCGGCTCCCCGTTGAACCCGCTTTCGACAGTGGCTAGAGTCATGGGCAAACTATAGGGCAAATATGACAAACAGCAAGACGACCGCCGCCGCCAGGCCAGCGACAAAAAAGCCCGTGCGGGCGAAGAAATTCCGCTGTCCCTACGCGCCCGAGGAGATCGAGGAAATCTTCCGTCGCTTTTCCATCCAGCGGCCCGAACCGAAGGGCGAGCTCTATCACACCAACGCCTATACGCTGTTGGTGGCGGTGGCGCTATCGGCGCAGGCGACCGACGCCGGCGTCAACCGCGCCACACGCCCGCTCTTTCCGCTGGTGGACACGCCGGAAAAGATGCTGGACTTCGGCGAAGAGCGGCTGCGCGAGGCGATCAAGACGATCGGCCTCTTCCGCAACAAGGCGAAGAACGTCATCGCGCTGTCCCAGAAGCTGGTCGCCGATTTCGGCGGACAGGTGCCGCGCACCCGGGAGGAACTGGTGACGCTGCCGGGCGTGGGCCGCAAGACGGCCAATGTGGTGCTGTCGATGGCCTTCGGCATACCCTCGCTCGCCGTCGATACGCATATCTTCCGCATCGGCAACCGCCTGAAGATCGCGCCGGGCAAGACGCCCGACGAGGTCGAGGACAAATTCCTGTCGATCATCCCCGACCACTATCTTTTCCACGCCCATCACTGGCTGATCCTGCATGGCCGCTATTGCTGCAAGGCGCGCAAACCCGAATGCGAGAAATGCGTGATCGCCGATATCTGCAAATCGCCCGAGAAGAGCTGGGATGTGCCCGCGCCCCTCGTAGAATTGCCGCCGCAGGTGTTTTGAGGCAATCAGCGAACCGCAGGCGATGTTGCCCTGAGCGCCTTGTGCAGATGGATCATCGTGGCGGCGGCAAACAGCGGCGTCAGCAGATTGAGGATGGGGATGAACAGGAACAGCGCGACCAGCAGGCCGGCCATCATGACAGAACCGCGATTGTTCTTTCGGAATTGACGCGCGCCCTCGACGCCGAGATGGCGCGACGCGGCGAATTCGAAATATTCGCGGCCGATGAGATAGCCGTTGACGACGAAGAAGATCACCAGATTGACGCCCGGCACGAGCAGCAGGAACAGCGCCAGGATGTTTGCTGCGACGACGACCAGAAAGAACTGCACCGACGACCAGAGAGACTGTCCGAGCGGCAGCGCTACGCCTGGCGCTTCACCGGGATAGTCGCGCTTCTCGATGATCTCGGCGGCGTCATCCAGGAAGAAGCCGGCGACGATGGCGCTGATCGGCGCTATGAGCATGGCGAGCGCGGCGGCGAGTCCCAGCGCCGCCAGCAGATCGGCGACGAAGGTCAGCCATCCGGCCCAGGACGGCAGGTCCGGCAGATAGGCCGCGACCCAGGGCATGATCACGTCCATGAAGACTTCCCGCAGGCCGAGCCACAGCGCCGCGAGCGCCAGAATGGTCAGGCCGAGCGCTTTCCAGAACACGCCCCGGATTTCCGGCGCGAAAAGATCGGCCAGGGCGCGGCTGGCGGCAGTGAGGATCATCAGGCGTCTCCAAATAGATTTTCGGCAGATGTCGGCGCCCGCCCGCGGCTTTGCAAGGGCGCTTGGGTGATGGTATCACCGCGCCATGACTGAAAAACCTCGCATCACCATTCTCTACTGCACCCAATGCAACTGGCTTCTCCGGGCCGGCTGGATGGCGCAGGAGCTTTTGCAGACATTCGGCCAGACCCTGGGCGAGGTGGCGCTCATTCCGGGCACAGGCGGAAATTTCGAGATCCGGGTCGATGAAGACCTCGTCTGGGAGCGCAAGCGCGACGGCGGCTTTCCCGGCCCCAAGGAACTCAAGCAGCGGATCCGGGACATTGTCGAGCCCGAGCGCGACCTCGGCCACACCGATCGCGCCGACAAGAACGCAACGTCGGCGTCGACGGGCGACCAATAAAAAGAGCGGCGTTTTGCGCGCCGCTCCCTCGAGTCTTGTTGAGCCGCGCCTCAGCGATAGGGCGAACGGCAGACTTTGTAATAGCCGTCATAGGCCAGGAAGCGGTTGGTCGCGGGATTGTAGGACTGATAGCGGTTGAGGCACCAGCGCACATGGGCGTTGCCGCCGGTGCGGACGATTACCCGCGGAGCCGGTCGCACGATCACCCGCGGCGCCACATAGACGGTGCGCGGACGATAATAACGCGGCCGTATCACGACGCGCGGGCCGGGACGATAGACGCGGCGGCAATTCCAGCGATTGCAGACCACTCTCGCCTTGGTGACGTCCGTGGTCTTTTCGACCTGGAGCGGCTGCATGGACGGCTGGGCTTCCGCGATCGTCACGGGAGCGGCTCCTGCCAGCGCGAGAACGCCGGCGATGATGAATTTGCGCAAATTCGGCATTTCAGATCCTCTCTTATTGTGAAGCGTTCCGCTTCTAGGTGTCCCTTGCGCCAGACGTTTGGCCGTCCCTTGTTATTCGCGGGAATATTCTTCCTGCGCTCAGCCTTTTGCAACACAAATGTACCCGTCTTGGTTCCAAATATCACACATCGGACATTTAGCATTTGCTTCAGATCATGGACGCAAAATTTTTTTGCGCCGCGGAAGTCTGGAAATCTCGACCCTCGGGTTCGATCGCCTTTTCGCAGCGCACATTTCTGCAAATTGTCTGTTGACACAAAACGGTCACGCGGCTACACGCTCCCTCGTCGCCCAGATGGCGGAATTGGTAGACGCGCAGGTTTCAGGTACCTGTGCCGCGAGGCGTGGAGGTTCGAGTCCTCTTCTGGGCACCAAATTCCCACCTATTTTCAATAGGTTAAAAAGCCCGCCGAAAGGCGGGCTTTTTGCTTTGACATTTGTCATTTGCCTTGCGCGCCGACACGTTTCGCGCAAGATATCGTCATTACCCTCGCCACGGGAGAGCCGTGACATGCAAGACGCAAACATATTGGATCTCGATTTCCGCGAACCCGAATCGACGCCAGACTTCGAGCGTGTGGTCAACTGGCGCGGCTTCGCGCTTCAGCACACCAGCATCATGCTGCCGACCGAGTATGAATTTACCTGGACCGGCGCGACGCATTATTTCGCCGCCCATGATCTCGTCCTCGAGAGAGGCGAAATGCATGTCGACGGACTGGAGCCGATCTCCGGACGCGATCTGCGCAACAAGATGACCTATATTCCGGGCGGAAACTCGCTTTCCGGCTGGGCGGCGCCGGTCAACCGCAAAAACAGCTTCACCATCGTCAATTTCGAACCTGCGCTGATTGCCGAAGAACTGGAGCGCGACTTCTCGGAAAGCGCCTTCAAGCCGCAGGTTTATTTCGAAGACGAGCGCCTGGCCTCGACGATGCGCAAGATCGAGCGGCATCTGATCGAAGGCGGCTCGAATCTGCACCTCGAGACGCTCGGTCTGCTGGCCACGCTGGAGATCGCCGAATTCATGGTCGCGGAGACGCGTCACGTCTCCTTCCGCCGCGGCGGGCTCAATCGGATGCAGATGAAGATGCTCACCGAATATATCGACGCCCATCTGGCCGAAGACGTATCGCTCGACCGGCTGGCGGGTCTCGTGCGATTGAGCCGCTTCCATTTCTCCCGCTCGTTCAAATCGGCGTTCGGCGTCTCGCCGGTGAAGTTTGTCACCGGTCGCCGGCTCGCCAAGGCGAAGCTGCTGCTGGCGGGACCGCGTCTGGGCCTTTCCGAAGTGGCCGCCGCCGTTGGTTTCGGCAGCGTCCAGCAATTCATCAAAGTGTTCCGCGAGGACACGCGGATGACCCCCGGCGAATATCGTCGGAGCCTTTGAACGGGTCTCAGATCTGCGGCAGATCGATCTTCAGATAGGCCGCGATCGCCTCCACCGCCATGCGGTGATCGTCGCGTTGCGGCAGGCCCGAAACGGTGAGCGCCGCGACGACCAGGCCGCCGCGTGAGAGGCGGATCGGAAAACTACCGCCATGCGCCGCATAGTCCATGAGATCGAGGCCGATGTCCGGCCCGACGCTGCGCTGCTTCTCCGCAAGCGACTGGCCGTAGAGCAGGGAGGACTGACTGAAGCGCAGGGTGATATTGCTCTTGCGCCGCACCCATTCGTCGTTGTCCGCAGTCGAACCCTGCAGGCTGGCATGAAAGAGAATGCGGTTGGGCGTGCGAATATCGACGACCACGGGCGCGTGCTGCGTCCGGGCGATGGCCATGGTCATGCAGCCGAGATCGAAGGCGTCGTCTTCACTGAAATGCTGGAACACGGCCAGCTTCTCCTGTCGCTTCAGCGTTTCGAGCAACTCTGCTCCGGCGTCTTTCGTCTTGCTCATACAATCCTCCTCGGTAGCGTCTGCAATCCTGGCGCGACGATCTTCAAGATCTGCGGCGTCAAACCGATGGCCAATCCAGCCAGTCGCGAATCAATCGATAGGCCACCGCGCCGCTGACCGGAACGGTGATGTCTTCAGGGTGGACGCCTGCGATCATCGCGACCACCTCGTCCCGCGAAAACCAGCGGCAATCTTCCAGCTCCCGGGTATCGCGAGAAATGGCCAGCGTGGCGGCTTCGGCGTAGCAGCCGATCATCAGCGAATGCGGCATCGGCCAAGCTTGGCTGGCGTGATACCGCACGCAATCGGTTTCAATGCCCGACTCTTCCAGCGTCTCGCGGCGAACCGCCGCCTCGATGGTTTCTCCGGGCTCCAGAAAGCCTGCGAGGCAGGAATACATGCCGGGCGGAAAATGCGGCGAACGCCCCATCAGGCACCGATCGCCTTCGACGTCGATCGCCAGCATGATCACCACCGGATCGGTGCGCGGGAAATGCTCGGCGCCGCAGCCCGTGCATTTGCGCCTGTAGCCGCCGGCCTTCGGCTCGGTCTTTGCGCCGCAGCGGCCGCAGAAGCGCGCGCCGAGCGACCAGGCCATCATCGCCGAGGCCTGAGCCGCCTCGCCGAGCGCCGCGTCATTCAACAGCGCCTCACGCATCAGGGCCCTGCAATCGGCGAATTTGAGATGGTCGAGGGGTGTTTCGGGATCGACGCCGACCGGCGCCGCGAGCCGAGGCGCGCCGCTTTCCTCGAAACCGAGCAGGATCGCTTCGTCGAAGTCCGGCTTCAAGTCCGGCAGTTCATAAGGCGCGAACAAGGGATCGATCACCTGGTTCTCATGCTTGAGGACGAGCTTGGCTCCCGCCAACGCATAAAACAGCGCGCCGTCGATGCGAATCGCAGCCTCGATACAGTCGTCATCGCGATGCTCGGAGCGGCGATCGAGACGATTGCCGGAGAATGCGACGAGGCTCGAGGCTTCGGGATGCGGCCGGGGACTGTCGAAAATGCTGCGGCTGCGCATCAGATCGCCTCCAGGATGCGGTTGGCGAAGGCGTCGATCTCTTCGGCGCCATAGGGCTCGCGGACGCCGTAGCCCCAGACTGGCGCCGGCCAGTTGGGATCGCCCGCATTGCGGGCGACGACATGCACATGCAGTTGCCGGACGATATTGCCGATCGCCGCGATATTGACCTTGTCGCAACCGGTGACTTTCTTCAGGGCCGCGCCGACCAGATTGGTTTCGAAGGTCAGCATGGCCTGGTCGAGCGGCGCGAGGTCGAACAATTCCGACAAACCGTCGCGCTGGGGAATCAGGATGAGCCAAGGCCAACGACGATCGTTCATCATCCGGAGCTCACATAGTCCGATGCGAACGATCAACACGGAATCATTCGACAATCTCTCATCCAGCGTGAACGCCATGGGGACCCTTTCCCTATCCTGATCTTCTTTTTCCTCTCCAGATATCAGATAATTTCAAGATTGGCTTGCAATCAGAAAAGATATTGACGATATGGACGGCGGGAGGCTGGTGGTGGACGCGCCACTCGCCAACTTGGTCAGGTCCGGAAGGAAGCAGCCACAACGAGCTTCGGTACGGGTCATCGTGCCGGCCTCCCACCCTCTCTTTTCCCGTGGATCACAAGCAGGAACGGCCCGGCGGAATTTCCATTTTCCGATCGGATGCTTTAGCCTGCGCCGGCGAAAAGATCGCGATCAAAGGCGGATGAAGCTTGAGCGCAGAGACTGACAAGACCGGCTACCGGGTTCTCGCCCGGAAATATCGCCCGAAGGACTTCTCCGACCTGATGGTCGGCCAGGAGGCGATGGTCCGAACGCTCACCAACGCGTTCGAGACAGGGCGCATCGCGCAAGCCTATATGCTGACCGGCGTCCGCGGCGTGGGCAAGACCACCACCGCCCGCATTCTGGCGCGCGCGCTCAATTACAAGACCGAAACGATCGACAAGCCGACGATCGACCTGCGCGAGCCGGGCCTGCATTGCCAGGCGATCATGGAAGGCCGCCATGTCGACGTGATCGAGATGGACGCCGCCTCCCATACCGGCATCGACGACATCCGCGAAATCATCGAGCAGGTGCGCTACAAGCCGGCCTCGGCCCGCTACAAGGTCTATATCATCGACGAAGTGCACATGCTGTCGACGGCCGCGTTCAACGGTTTGTTGAAGACGCTGGAAGAGCCGCCGGAACATGTGAAATTCATTTTCGCCACCACCGAAATCCGCAAGGTGCCGGTGACCGTGCTGTCGCGCTGCCAGCGCTTCGACCTCAGGCGCATTTCGGCGGCCGACCTCACCCAGCTCTTCAGCACGATCGCGGAGAAGGAAGGCGTCCGGGCCGAGACCGAGGCCCTTGCACTCATTGCCCGCGCCGCCGAGGGCTCGGCGCGCGACGGCCTATCGCTGATGGATCAGGCGATCGCGCATGGCGCGGGCGTGGTGGAGACGGACGCGGTGCGCGCCATGCTCGGTCTCGCCGATCGCGCCCGCATCGCCGATCTCTTCGGCCATGTCGTCAAGGGCGATGTGGCCGCCGCGCTCAACGAGTTTTCCGAACAATACGCCGCGGGCGCCAATCCGGTAGTGGTGCTGAACGATCTGGCCGACTTCACCCACCTCGTCACACGGCTCAAATATATTCCGGACGCCGCCAACGACCCGTCGCTCTCCGAAATCGAGCGGGTGCAAGGGGCGGAGTTCGCCAAATCCATTGCCGTCACCGCGCTGTCGCGCATATGGCAGATGCTGCTCAAGGGCATTCCGGAAACGGAAAACGCCTCTCGCCCGTTCGGCGCGGCGGAGATGGTGCTGATCCGTCTCGCCCATGCCGGCTCGCTCCCGTCGCCCGAAGACGCCGCGCGCCGGCTGGCCGGCATGATCAACGGCGACGTGGCCGCCCCGGCGCCCGCGCCGCGCGGCGGCAATGGCGGCGGCGCCCAGGCCATGGCGGTGTCGGACAACAGAAACTATCAATCCATGGCTCCATCGTCTCCGTCCGGCGGCGCGACCATGTTGCGCGCTGTTCCCTCATCCTCGCCGCAGCCGATGCAGGATCTCAGGCCTTCGCCGGCGGCGCGCGCGGACGATGCGCCCAAGATCAATCTGCGGACATTCGCCGACGTCGCCCAACTCGCGGGCGATAAGCGCGACATGAAGCTGAAGGCGCAGTTGCGTCAATTCGTGCGGCCGGTGCGCATGGAGCCCGGCAAGATCGAACTGGCGCTGTCGCCCGACGCCCCGAAAAGCCTGGTCGGCGAGCTTTCGACGCGCCTGCGCGAATGGACCGGACAGCATTGGCTGGTGGTGATCTCGCGGGAACCGGGCGGTCTCACCCTCGTTGAGGCCGAAGCGAAGGAGCGCGACGACCGCGTGGCCGATGCGCGCGCCGACCCCGATGTCGCCGCCATTCTGGCGCGCTATCCGGGCGCGAAGATCACCGATGTGCGCGTCACGGCTGCGCCCGATGACGACAATGAAGACGCCGTCGCCACTGACGAGGCGCTGGACGATTTCGACGAATAAAAACAGGAGCGAATGATGAAAGACCTCATGGGCATGATGGGCAAGGTCAAGGAGATGCAGGCCAAGATGGAGAAGGTCCAGGCCGAGATCGCCGCCATGAGCATCGAAGGCAAGGCCGGCGGTGGACTGGTGACGGTCGTGCTCGACGGCAAGGGTCACATGACCTCGCTCAAGATCGATCCGTCCTTGTTCAAGGAAGACGATGTCGAAATCCTCGAAGACCTGATCGTCGCCGCCCATAAGGACGCCAAGGACAAGGGCGAAGCCCAAGCCCAGGAAAAGATGTCTGCGCTGACAGCCGGCATTCCGCTGCCGCCCGGCATGAAGTTCCCGTTCTGATCATTCTATCCGGCGATTGGGCCAGGGATTGACGCCCTGGCCCAGCCACAACAGCGTGTCGAGCCAGAAGCCTGCGGCGTGGTGGGCGCGAAACAGGTCGAAATGGCCGACCGACGCCTGGCCGAGATCATCGGGCTCCAGCATCACGGCCTGCCGCTCAGAACCGGCATAATAGGAGAGAGCGCGCCGCATCGCGGCCGGGGTGGCGAAATCATCGTCCGACACGCTCACCGCCAGGATCGGCGCTGAAACGGCGGCGAACCGCCCCCGCATATTCCGCTTTTCTTTTTCTGACGCTCCTCTTTCGATCGCTTTTCCTCGCAGCGCCCATTCGAGCGCGACGCCGCGCGGCAGATCTTCGAGCCAGCCGAACCGGCGTCCCGGAAAATATCCTGCCGCGATCGTCACCGCCGGCATCAGGGCATGCCATTTGAGAAACAGCGCCCAGCGCCTCTGAGCGCGATAATCAGGCCAATAGGCGTATTGAGCGCCGACTGTGAGCATTCGGCTGATCTGGCCGGCATTGTCGGCATAGCCGGGAAGAAAGCCTCCTATGGAATGCCCGACGACCAGAACCGGCAGATCCCGCGCCGTCTGACGGACATAGGCGAGAACGGCCGCGAAATCCTTTTCTCCCCAGTCGCGCCAGCGATAGCCCGATCCGCGCAACCGCTCCGGACGCGACAGGCCGATGCCGCGATAATCATAGGTCAGCACATGATAACCGTGTTCGGCGAGAAAGCGGGCATAGGCATGGTAGAAACGCGCCTGAACGCCGGTGGCGCAATTGATGATCACCACGCCCTGTTCATCGCGGAGCCGTCTCGGCCACCAGTGGCCGCCGAGGCGCATTCCGTCCTCACAGACGATCTCGACTGCTTCTGGCTCCATTCGGCACCTCCCCTCGCCTCTTCCAGAGTGGCGGAAATCGCAGCTTGTGTATACTCACTGGTCGGTATACTTTGGGCTATGGCTGAAACAGACACCCGTGGAAAAATCGTCGCCGCCGCCAACCGGCTGTTTTACCGGGAGGGCATTCGCGCCGTCAGCGTCGATGCGGTGGCGGCTGAAGCCGGCATTACCAAAAAGTCGCTCTATTATCACTTCAAGAGCAAGGACGACCTGGTCGCCGCGTATCTGCACTATCGCGACCAGCCGAGCCTGGGCGCGTTTCAAAAGCGGTTCGAGGCTTCAAAGGGCGCGCTGCCTGAAAGGATCGCCGGCCTGTTCGATCACCTCGCTGTCGCCGCCGCCGATCCGAAATGGAAAGGCTGCGGCTTCCTTCGCACCTCCGTGGAACTCGCCAACCTGCCGGGCCATCCTGCGATCGTGAGCGGCGCAGCCCACAAGAAGCGGCTGGAGGCTTGGCTTCAATCTGTTTTCGATGACGCCGGGCTGGCCGACGCCGAGGCGCTCGCCCGCCAGATCCGTCTTTTGATCGACGGGTGTTTTGCGGTGGTGATGCTGCATCGTGACCCCGGCTATATGCGCGAGGCCGGCGAGGCCGCGCGCTGTCTCGTCAAGGCTTCGTTGGCGAAGTGAACGGGATAGAGCCGCTATTTCGCGAGAATCATCGCCCGCAGCCTTTCACCGATCGGCGCGGCGAGAAAGCGGCGCTTGGCATCCTCGTCCAACCGCTTGCCATGGGTGCGCATCAGTTCGGGCATGCCGATCCGGTCTCCGGCGACCGGCATGTAATCGACAGTGTCGCCTGCTCGCACCACGCCCTCTTCGAGAACGTGGGCATAGGCGCCGGGGCGCGCCGCGGCGGCGTAGCGCTTGACCATCAGCGGATCGCCCATATGGGCTGCGAACGTGGCGCAGGGCGTGCGCGCGGATGTGATTTCGAGCAGCACGTCTCCGATCCGAAAACGGTCGCCCACCGCGACGTGGCGATTGTCGAGGCCTTCGATCAGCAGGTTCTCGCCGAAGGTTCCGGCAGGCAGGTCCCGCCCCAACTCCGACCGCCACCAGTCGTAGTCCACCGACCCCTCGATATAGACCGCCTGGTCGGCGCCGCCATGATATTTGCGGTTGATGATCCGGTCGCCGGCCAATCCCTCACGGCCGATCATCACGGGATGGTCGACGGGGCGTTTGTCGATGCCGCTCTTGCCGGAGGTCTTTCCAGCCACGGGTTTGGCGTCGCCGATCGAAACTGCGAGCAGGCGCATGGTTTTTTCCTCCGGGTGATTCACAGATCCTCGATAGATGCGCTAAAAGCCTCGGCATGGCAAAACGAGTCACCGGCCCCGAAATCGAAAAACTGATCCAGCTGCTGGCGAAAGTGCCGGGCCTCGGCCCGCGTTCGGCCCGGCGGGCGGCGCTGCATCTCGTCAAGAAGAAGGACCAGTTGCTGGGTCCCCTGGCCGGCGCGATGGCGGAGGCGCATCAGAAGGTGCGGATCTGCTCCTGCTGCGGCAATGTCGACACGATCGATCCCTGCACCGTCTGCACCGACGACCGGCGCGACCATTCCGTGATCATCGTCGTCGAGGACGTCTCCGATCTCTGGGCGCTCGAACGCGCCGGGGCCATGAACGCCGCCTATCACGTGCTCGGCGGCACGCTGTCGCCGCTCGACGGCGTCGGCCCCGATGACCTCAACATACGCGGGCTGATCGAGCGGGTCATGGGCGGCGCGGTGAAGGAAGTCATCATCGCGGTGAACGCGACGGTGGAGGGCCAGACCACCGCTCATTACATCACCAGCCAGTTGGCTGGACTGGATGTGAAGATCACCCGGCTTGCACATGGCGTGCCGGTGGGCGGCGAACTCGATTATCTCGACGAAGGCACGCTGACGGCGGCGCTGCGCTCACGCACGTCGATCTGAGGAGGATTGCGATGAATTTTTCCGCCCGCTTCCGGGATGCGTCTGCATTGGCGAGAGGCGTGATGCTCGGCCTTTCCCTGGCCATCGCCGCCACGGCGTCACCCGCCTCCGCAGTCTCACAGGCTGCCGTGGAAAAGCAGTTCAACGCCTGGATCGAGACGGAAATCTGGCCGGAAGCCGCCGCCCAGGGGATCTCCCGGCAATCCTTCGAACGCGCCTTTGCCGGCGTGCGCATCAACTGGAAACTGCCCGATCTCGTGGCGCCGGGAACCAAGCCGCCGAAAAAGAAGGCGCAGACGCAGGCCGAATTTTCGAGCCCCGGACCTTATTTCAACGAGAAACGTCTGGCGGGCCTCGCCGCGACCGGCCGCGCCTATGCGGGATCGCACAAGCGGCTTCTCGCCCGCATCGACCGCGAATTCGGGGTGCCCGGCGAGATCGTGCTGGCGATCTGGGGTCGCGAAACCGGCTATGGCAGGGCCAAGATCACCGCGTCAGAAATGGACGTGCTGGCGACCATGGCCTTCATGTCCGAACGCAAGCCGCTGTTCCGCAAGGAGTTGATCGCAGCGCTCACGATGGTCGAGCAGGGCGTCGATCCCGCAGTGATGAAGGGCTCCTGGGCGGGCGCGATGGGCCAGCCGCAATTCATGCCGACCTCCTACCTGAAATATGCGGTGGATTTCGACGGCGACGGCAAGAAGGACATCTGGAATTCCGTACCCGACTCGCTCGGCTCGATCGCCAATTATCTCCGGCTGAAGGGCTGGGAGGCGCATCGCAGTTGGGGTTTTGAGGCGTCCATCCCGGCGAAAGTCTCCTGCGCCCAGGAAGGGCCGGATCTTTCCAAACCCATTGCCGATTGGGCCGCGACCGGGATCACCCGCGTCACCGGCAAGGATTTCCCGCGCGACGAGATGAAGCGCACCGGCATGATGCTGGTTCCGGGCGGGCGCCATGGTCCGGAGTTCATCGTCACGCCGAATTTCTACGTGATCAAGGAATACAACAATTCCGACCTCTATGCTCTGTTCATCGGCAATCTCGCCGATCGCATTGCTTATGGCTCAGGCGCTTTCCGGGCAGAATGGGGTTCGGTCGGCCATATGCTCCGTTCGGATGTCCTGGCGATGCAGAAGCGGCTCGCCGCCAAGGGTTACGATGTCGGAAAGGTCGATGGCCTGCCTGGCTACAAGACTCGCCGCTCCATCGGAATGTGGCAGCAGAAAGCGGGCCTCTCGCCCACATGCTATCCGGACGAAACTCTGCTGAAGAAGATCCGCTGATCGCGTTATGATCACTCGAACTGGCCGCCTCTTGCTTTTCGCTGCGCGAAAGAGTAAACAAACCTCAAATCTTGATCACGTCGATGAAGAGTGGGCCCCGCAAGGACCCGCTCTTTTTTGTTAGCTCCGGTCTGCCGGGGGAAACGAGCGCTTATGAACGATACGGTTATCGAACCGAGACTGATAGTCGAAACAGGCATCGATGCGCGCGTGGCGCAGATCATCGAGCCGGTCATTATGGAGCTGGGCTACCAGCTCGTCCGGGTGAAGCTATCCAACCAGAACGGCCTGACCCTGCAGGTCATGGCCGAGCGGCCGGACGGCACGATGACCGTCAACGACTGTGAAGCGATCTCCATGGCGATCTCGCCGGTGCTCGACGTCGAAGATCCGATCGACAAGCAGTATAATCTCGAAATCTCCTCGCCAGGCATCGACCGTCCGATGGTCCGCAAGGGCGACTTCCAGAAATGGCAGGGCCACATCATCAAGTGCGAGACTTCGGTGATGGTCGAAGGCCGCAAGCGCTTCAAAGGCAAGATCCTCGACGTCAACGACGACGGCTTCGTGCTCGAACGCGACCAGATCGGTTATGGCGAAGAGCCGCAGGTGGCCATTCCCTTCGCCTCGCTCGCCGAAGGCCGGCTCATTCTCACCGACGACCTGATCCGTGACGCGCTCAAGGCCGACAAGGCCGCCCGCGCCGCCGCCAATCAGAACGACGCAGACGATGAAGACATGGAGGACGAAGGCTGATCGCCTTCGCCTCGATAGAAACTGACCATCAGAACGGAGACTTAAGACGATGGTAGTGAGTGCAAACAGGCTGGAACTCCTTCAGATCGCCGACGCGGTTGCGCGTGAAAAGTCGATCGACCGCGAGATCGTGCTCGCCGCGATGGCCGACGCGATCCAGAAGGCGGCGCGCTCGCGCTATGGCACGGAGTCCAACATCAAGGCCGACATCAACCCCAAGACGGGCGAGATGAAGCTGCAGCGTCTCCTGGAAGTGGTCGAACATGCGGAGGATTATTCCCGCGAGATCCCGCTTCTGCTCGCTCGCGACCGCAACCCCGACGCCCAGATCGGCGACTTCATCGCCGATCCCTTGCCGCCGATGGATTTCGGCCGCATCGCCGCCCAGTCCGCCAAGCAGGTCATCGTCCAGAAGGTGCGCGAGGCCGAACGCGACAAGCAGTTCGACGAATATAAGGACCGCATCGGCGAGATCATCAACGGCACCGTCAAGCGCGTCGAATACGGCAATGTGATCGTCGACCTCGGCAAGGGCGAAGGCATCATCCGCCGCGACGAAATGATCCCGCGCGAAGCCATGCGTCCGGGCGACCGCGTCCGCGCCTTCGTCTACGACGTGCGCCGCGAACAGCGCGGTCCGCAGATCTTCCTGTCGCGCACCCATCCGCAGTTCATGGTCAAGCTCTTCACCATGGAAGTGCCTGAGATCTACGACGGCATCATCGAGATCCGTTCGGTCGCCCGCGATCCGGGCTCCCGCGCCAAGATCGCCGTGATCTCCAACGATTCGTCGATCGATCCGGTCGGCGCCTGCGTCGGTATGCGCGGCTCCCGCGTCCAGGCCGTGGTCGGCGAGCTTCAGGGCGAAAAGATCGACATCATTCCCTGGTCGAACGATCCCGCCACCTTCATCGTCAACGCGCTGCAGCCGGCGGAAGTCGCCAAGGTGGTGCTCGATGAAGACGCCGAGCGCATCGAAGTGGTGGTTCCGGACGAGCAGCTGTCGCTGGCCATCGGCCGCCGCGGCCAGAATGTCCGTCTCGCCTCGCAGCTGACCGGCTGGGACATCGACATCATGACGGAGGCGGAAGAATCCGAACGCCGTCAGAAGGAATTCAACGAACGCACCAAGCTGTTCATGGACGCCCTCGACGTCGACGAAATGGTCGGCCAGGTGCTCGCGTCGGAAGGCTTCGCGCAGGTCGAGGAACTCGCCTTCGTCGACTCCTCGGAAATCTCCTCGATCGATGGTTTCGACGACGAGACCGCCGAAGAGATCCAGAGCCGCGCCCGCGACTTCCTGGACCGTCTCGAAGCGGAAATGGACGCCAAGCGCCGTGAACTCGGCGTCGAGGACGAGCTCTACAAGATCGACGGTCTGAACGCGAGCATGCTGGTGGCGCTCGGCCAGGACGGCATCAAGACCATCGAGGACTTCGCCGGCTGCGCCGCCGACGACCTCGTCGGCTGGACGGAAAAGAAGAACGGCGAGACCAAGCGCTATGAAGGCCTGTTCTCGAAGCTCGATATTTCCCGCACCGACGCCGAAGCGATGATCGTTCAGGCCCGCCTGGCCGCCGGCTGGATCACCGAAGAAGATCTCGCTCGCGAGCAGGAAGCGCTCGCCGCCGAAAGCGGCGACGAAGGCGAAGACGACGCCGAAGAGCAGATCGAAGGCTGAAGCCGAAGGAACGACAGCCGATGAAGGCCGACAGCGCCGAACAGGACGATGATTTCGTGAGCGAGCGCATGTGCCTCGTGACCCGCGAAACTCTGCCGGCCGAAGAGATGATAAGGTTCGTCGTCGCCCCTGACGGGGCGGTGACGCCGGATCTCAAGAAGACGCTGCCGGGACGCGGCTGCTCGATCAAGGCCGAGCGGGCGCTGGTGGAAAAGGCGGTGCGCAAAGGACTGTTTGCGCGCGCCTTCAAGAAAGAGGTCAAGGCGGGCCCGGAACTCGCCGACCTTGTCGACCGTCTTCTCGTGACCCATATGACGGGCATGATGAACATGGCGCGAAAGTCAGGGAAATTCCTGTCGGGCGCCACGCGCGTGGACAACGCCGTACGCTCCGGCGAGGCGCTGGCCGTGTTTCACGCCACCGATGCGGCCGCCGACGGCGTGCGCAAAATCGCTCAGGCGCGCAAGGCCTGGGCATTGACGATGGAAGAAGAGGAGCCCCCCGTCTTCCAGCTGCTTTCTTACCAGGAAATGCAGGAACTCTTGGGCGATAATGCATTTATCCACGCCGTAGCGCTTGCAGGGCAGGCCGGTGAGGGTGTAGTGAAGCGCGCGAAACTGCTCGATACCTATCGTGGCGGCAGTCGGCCTATTGCTTCAATCGAATGATGCCGCGATATCAGTAAGGCGAAGGGCGCCCGTGAACGCACGGTTATGCTCTGGAAAAACGGGACCGGAATGACGGACAACAACGACGACAAGACCCTCCATGTAACAGGCAAGAAGACTCTGACGCTGAAACCGTCGGGCCTGAGCCAGGGAACGGTGCGCCAGGACATGGGTCGCGGGCGCACGAAGGCTGTTGTCGTGGAAACGCGCAAGCGCCGTCCCACGCGTCCTGAAGACGAAAAGCCCGTAACGCCCGTCGTCGCAGCCGCTCCCGCAGCGCCGCGCCCGCCGCAGCCGCAGGCCGCCGCGCAGCAACCCGCGCCGCGCATCCAGTCCGAGCCACAGCGCCGTCCCGACCAGGGCCAGCAGCGCCGTCCGGACCAGAACAATCAGCAGCGTCGTCCCGACAATCAGCAACGCCGTCCCGATCAGGGCCGTCCGCAGCAGCGCACCGGCAATGTGTTGAAGGATCTGTCTCCGGGCGAGATCGAAGCACGCCGTCGCGCGCTCGCCGAAGCCGCAGTCCGCGACGCCGAGGAAGCGCGCCAGCGGGCCGAAGAAACCGCGCGTCGTGAAAAGGCCCTGGCTGAAGAAGCGGCGCGCCGCGCCGTCGAAGACGCCGAACGCGCCAAGATCGAAGCCGAACGCGCCGTCGAGGAAGCCAAGGCTCCGCCCGCCGCCGACGTCGCCGCTCCGGCGCAGCCGGCCCCGGTCGTCGCCCAGCCGTCTGCCGAACAGCCCCGTCGTGCGGACGCCGCTCCGCAGGTCCGTCGTCCCGACAGCCGCGCTCCGGCCGCCGCGCAACCCGCCGCGCCCGCCAAGACGCCGACTGGTCCCGCTCGCGGTCCGGCCGGTCGTGGTCGCCCGCAGGATGACGAAGAAGAACGTCGTGGCGGTCCCGCTCGCGGTAAGGTCGCCTCGCGCGTCGAAGCGCCGAAGCCGACCCGCAAGGTCGAAGACAACAGGCGCGCCCCGGCGAAGGTCGTCGTGACGGGAGACGACGACGACGGTTCGCAGCGCGGACGCTCGCTGTCGGCCATGCGCCGCCGGCAGGAGAAGTTCCGCCGCAGCCAGATGCAGGAAACCCGTGAAAAGGTGATGCGCGAAGTGATCCTGCCCGAGACGATCTCCATCCAGGAACTGTCTCAGCGCATGTCCGAGCGTTCGGTCGACGTCATCAAGTTCCTGATGAAGGAAGGCCAGATGCTCAAGCCCGGCGACATCATCGACGCCGACCTGGCGGAGCTGATCGCCGTCGAATTCGGCCACACCGTCAAGCGCGTCTCCGAATCCGACGTCGAGACCGGCATTTTCAACCGCGAGGACGACGAAGGCGAAATGCTGCCGCGCGCTCCGGTGGTCACCATCATGGGCCATGTCGACCACGGCAAGACCTCGCTGCTCGACGCCATCCGCAACGCCAATGTCGTCTCCGGCGAAGCCGGCGGCATCACGCAGCACATCGGCGCCTATCAGGTCGAGAAGAATGGTCACAAGATCACATTCATCGACACGCCCGGCCACGCCGCCTTTACGGCGATGCGCGCCCGCGGCGCCCAGGTGACCGACATCGCGGTTCTGGTGGTCGCGGCCGACGACAGCGTCATGCCGCAGACGATCGAATCCATCAATCACGCCAAGGCGGCCGGCGTGCCGATCGTCGTGGCGATCAACAAGATCGACAAGCCGACGTCCAACGCCCAGAAGGTGCGCACCGAACTGCTTCAACACGAAGTCTTCGTGGAAAGCATGGGCGGTGAAGTGCTCGACGTCGAGGTCTCGGCCAAGACCGGCCTCAACCTCGACAAGCTTCTCGAAGCCATCCTGTTGCAGGCCGAAATCCTCGACCTCAAGGCCAATCCGAACCGGACGGCCGAAGGTTCGGTGGTGGAAGCCAAGCTCGATCGCGGCCGCGGCTCCGTCGCCACCGTTCTCGTGCAGAAGGGTACGCTCAAGCCGGGCCAGATCATCGTCGCCGGCGACCAGTGGGGCCGCGTGCGCGCGCTCGTCAACGATCGCGGCGATCACATCAAGGACGCCGGTCCGGCCATGCCGGTCGAAATTCTCGGTCTTCAGGGCACGCCCCAGGCCGGCGACAAGTTCGCCGTGGTCGAGAACGAAAGCCGCGCCCGCGAGATTGCCGAATATCGCCAGCGTCTGACGCGTGAAAAGGCTGTGGCCCGCCATGCCGGCCAGCGCGGTTCGCTCGAACAGATGATGACGCAGCTGACCGCCGCCGGCGTCAAGGAATTCCCGCTCGTGATCAAGGGCGACGTGCAGGGCTCCATCGAAGCCATTGCCGGCGCGCTGGACAAGATCTCGACCGACGAAGTCCGGGCCCGGATCGTTCACTCCGGCGCCGGCGCCATCACGGAATCGGATATTTCGCTCGCCGAAGCATCCAACGCCGCGATCATCGGCTTCAACGTCCGCGCCAATCCTCAGGCGCGCGACGCTGCGGAACGCGCCGGCATCGAGATCCGCTACTACAACATCATCTACGACCTGACCGACGACGTGAAGGCGGCCATGTCCGGCCTGTTGTCGCCGGAACGCCGCGAAACCTTCCTCGGCTATGCGACGATCAAGGAGGTGTTCAACATCACCAAGGTCGGCAAGGTCGCGGGCTGCCAGGTCACCGAAGGCAAGGTGGAGCGCGGCGTGGGCGTTCGCCTGCTGCGCGACAACGTGGTCATCCACGAAGGCAAGCTCAAGACCCTCAAGCGCTTCAAGGACGAAGTCTCCGAAGTGCAGGTCGGTCAGGAATGCGGCATGGCCTTCGAGAATTACGAAGACATCCGCGCGGGCGACGTCATCGAATGCTTCCGCGTCGAGCACATCACCCGCACGCTGTAACAGGCGTCGGTCAGAAACAATCAATGGCGGCTTCGGCCGCCATTTCTATTTGTGCAGAGCGCCTTATCGAGGGTCGAACTGACGGCTTCTGCGTTTTCCTCGACCGCCTCCCGGCCGCTGCACTGCAAGATCTTGCAATCCCGGCGCAAGCCTCGCGCGATGCAAGAGGGGTAATGTCTCTCTTGCGGCGTCTGGCGCCTGGAACATGATGATCCACCCCTATCAATGCCTGACGCCGCCAATTCATCGTTCAGGGGAAATCATCAATGCGTTACCAGGCTTGGCAACGGGTATTATCGGCTTCGTTCGAACGCCAGCCGAATGAGCATGCGGACGTCATCCTGTCTTCGGGCAACCGCTTGTCCTCGACGCGGGCGCCCCGCCTCAATCTCTTCACGGTCGGCGTCGCCACCGCATTCGGCCTTGCCATCGGGGCCGCGCTGGAGGCCTACAGGCGCTTCATCCTGCCGGACCTCGTCGGCCTGGACTCGGTGCCGCCCCTGTCCGTCATCCTGCTGCAACTTCTGCCATTCCTGCTGTTGATTTCCGCCCTCATCCTGGGCCGCGCCTATTATCTCGAAGGCTTGAAGAAGCTTTCGCTCGCTTCGGAGATCGCCCCGGGCGCCTTCATCGATATCGACGTCTACGAGACCGGCGTCGAGACGTCTTCCGGCGAAACCACTATATGGATGCCCTGGACCTCGATCCGCGAGATCAATGTCGGCAAGAAGCGGATCGAACTGGTCGGGGACGGCTTCACCGCTTACTTCCCGGAACGGGCCTTTTCCGACAAGGCCGCCTATAGCGACGCCCTGCTGACATTTTCCAAGCTGCACCGGGCCGCCCGAAAGGCGTCGGACCAGCGCCTGGAGCCCGCTTTCGATCTTGCGCCGGCCGAATAAGCGCCAGGCAGGGCCCGCCGCCCAACCTAAACAGACTGCCTGCCTTGACGTTCAGCGATAAAAGGTTCATTGGACCCAGCTTGTAAGAAGTGGCGACCAAGATCGCCCGCTAGCCGGAAACACCATGACCAAAGCCACCACCTCGGCTCCCTCGCAAAGAATGTTGCGAGTGGGCGAACAAGTCCGTTCCGCTCTGACGCAGATTCTCCAGCGCGGAGATGTTCTGGATCCCGTGATCGACGGCGCGGTCGTCTCGATCACCGAAGTCCGCATGTCGCCGGATCTCAAGATCGCCACGGCCTATGTCGCGCCGCTCGGCGCCGCGAGCCACGACGCCGTCGTCGCCGCACTCAATCGCAACGCCCGCTTCATTCGCGGCAAACTGTCGCCAGCGCTCCGCCAGATGAAATATATGCCGGAAGTCCGTTTCCGCGACGACACCAGTTTCGAGAACTTCCGCAAGATCGACGAACTGCTGAAATCGCCCGAGGTCGCCCGCGATCTCGATCGTGACGACGCCGACGCAGACGAGTAAGCTTTAGATGTCCAAGCCCAGAAAACCCAAGGGCCGGCCGATTTCCGGCTGGCTCATCCTCGACAAGCCGGTGGATTTCGGCTCGACCGAAGCGGTCTCCAAGATCAAGTGGTTGTTCAAGGCCCAGAAGGCGGGGCATGCCGGCACGCTCGATCCGCTGGCGTCGGGCATGCTGCCCATCGCTCTCGGCGACGCCACGAAGACCGTGCCTTACGTGATGGATGGCCGCAAGATCTATGAGTTCACCGTCGCCTGGGGTGAGGAGCGAACGACCGACGATCTCGAAGGAGAGGTCTCGAAGACCTCCGACAACCGCCCCGGCGAATCCGACATACGCGAGCGTCTTGCGCATTACACCGGCGTCATCGAGCAGATCCCGCCGCAATTCTCGGCCATCAAGATTGCCGGGGAGCGGGCCTATGATTTGGCCCGCGACGGCGAAATCGTGGATATTCCGGCCCGGGAGGTCGAGATCCACCGCCTCACTTTGTTGAAGGCCGAAACTGATCGCGCCTATTTCGAAGTCGAATGCGGCAAGGGCACCTATGTGCGGTCCCTCGCCCGCGATCTCGGTCGCGACCTCGGCTGCTACGGCCATATTTCGGAATTGCGCCGCACCTATGTCGCCCCTTTCGACGAAGACAAGATGACGCCGTTGGCCGACCTCGTCGCGCTCGAGGAAATCGAGGATATGGACGAAAGGCTCGCGGCTCTCGACGCCTTTCTCATCGACACGGCCGAGGCGCTTGCCGCCCTTCCCCATCTTCCCGTCAACGAGGATCAGGCGCGGCGCATCAAGTCCGGCAACCCCATCATTCTGCGCGGGCGCGATGCGCCGCTCCCCGCCCCCGAGGCCTACGCCACGATCAAGGGCGAATTGCTGGCCATCGGGGCGATCGAAGAAGGCGAGTTCAGGCCCAAGCGCGTGTTCGGCTGAGAACAGATGCAGATCGAAGGGCCGCGCGAGCGGCTCTTCCCTTTTGTGACGTTTTCGTTTATACGCCGCGCAGGTTTGGGGAACTCCCGCTCCTGTTCACTGGCCAATGCTGGACGACATCCCGGCTTTGGGCGTCTTTCAAATCCAAAAAATGAAAGGATTTACCGATGTCGATCACTGCTGAGCGCAAGGCCGCCCTCATCAAGGAATACGCCACCAAGGAAGGCGACACCGGCTCTCCGGAAGTCCAGGTCGCGATCCTCACCGAGCGCATCAACAACCTGACCGAACACTTCAAGGGCCACAAGAAGGACAACCACTCTCGTCGTGGCCTTCTGACCCTGGTTTCCAGCCGCCGTTCGCTTCTCGACTACCTCAAGAAGAAGGACGCGGCCCGTTATCAGAAGCTGATTTCGGCCCTCGGCATTCGCCGCTAAGACTACCGGCGGGAGGCGCAAGCCTTCCGCCGTCTGCTTTTCCGGCCAGAAGCCGGAGCCACCGGGCGCAGATAGGCTGTCGCCCGGCACACTCACCGCCCATCATGGGGCAGGATTGCAGTCGGTTTCGCTCCATCGGGAAACCCGCCGCTGTCTTGCCCGTGATGTGCACTACTGGCGTCCCGCCGCGCAAGCCGCGAAAGGCCGCACACACGAAGGACCAACTATGTTCGAAACCCACAAGGTCGAAATCGAATGGGCAGGCCGCCCGCTGATCCTGGAAACGGGCAAGATCGCTCGCCAGGCTGACGGCGCCGTGCTAGCCACCTATGGCGAAACCGTCGTTCTCGCCACCGTCGTGTCCGCCAAGGAACCGAAGCCCGGCCAGGACTTCTTCCCGCTGACCGTGAACTACCAGGAAAAGACCTATGCCGCCGGCAAGATCCCGGGCGGTTACTTCAAGCGCGAGGGACGTCCGAGCGAAAACGAAACGCTCGTTTCCCGCCTGATCGATCGTCCGATCCGTCCGCTGTTCGCCGAGGGCTACAAGAACGACACCCAGGTCGTCGTCACGGTGATGCAGCATGACCTCGAAAACAATCCGGATGTGCTCGCCATGGTCGCGACCTCGGCGGCCCTGACGCTGTCGGGCGTTCCCTTCATGGGTCCGGTCGGCGGCGCCCGCGTCGGCTACATCAACGGCGAATATGTTCTGAACCCGCATCTCGACGAGATGGACGAAAGCGCGCTCGACCTCGTGGTCGCCGGCACGTCCGACGCCGTGCTGATGGTGGAATCGGAAGCCAAGGAACTCAACGAAGAGATCATGCTCGGCGCGGTCATGTTCGGCCATCGCGGTTTCCAGCCGGTGATCGACGCGATCATCTCGCTTGCGGAAGCCGCCGCCAAGGAGCCGCGTGATTTCACCGCTCCGGATCATTCCGCTCTCGAAGCCGAAATGCTCAAGCTGGTGGAAGACGAACTGCGCGCCGCCTACAAGAACACCGAAAAGGCCGTTCGCTACAGCGCCGTCGACGCCGTCAAGGCCAAGGTCAAGGCGCATTTCGTCGACGCCGAAGGCGCCAGCACCTATCCGTCCGACGTCATCGGCTCCGTGTTCAAGGAGCTGCAGGCCAAGATCGTCCGCTGGAACATCCTCGACACCAAGAGCCGCATCGACGGCCGCGACCTGGAAACGGTTCGTCCGATCGTGTCTGAAGTCGGCATCTTGCCGCGCACCCATGGTTCGGCGCTGTTCACCCGCGGTGAAACGCAGGCGATCGTCGTCGCCACGCTCGGCACAGGCGAAGACGAGCAGTATGTCGATTCCCTGACCGGCATGTACAAGGAACGCTTCCTGCTGCACTACAACTTCCCTCCCTACTCGGTTGGCGAAACCGGCCGCATGGGTTCGCCCGGCCGCCGCGAAATCGGCCATGGCAAGCTCGCCTGGCGCGCCATTCGCCCGATGCTGCCGACGGCTGAGCAGTTCCCCTACACGCTGCGCGTGGTCTCCGAAATCACCGAGTCGAACGGCTCGTCCTCGATGGCCACGGTATGCGGCACCTCGCTCGCGCTGATGGACGCCGGCGTTCCCTTGGCCAAGCCGGTCGCCGGCATCGCCATGGGCCTCATCCTCGAAGGCGACCGCTTTGCGGTTCTCTCCGACATCCTCGGCGACGAAGACCACCTCGGCGACATGGACTTCAAGGTCGCCGGCACCGCCGACGGCATCACCTCGCTGCAGATGGACATCAAGATCGCCGGCATCACCGAGGAGATCATGAAGGTCGCTCTCGGCCAGGCCCAGGGCGGCCGCAAGCATATTCTCGGCGAGATGGCCAACGCCATTTCCGAGAGCCGCGGCCAGCTCGGCGAATTTGCTCCGCGCATCGAAACGATGAGCATCCCGGTCGACAAGATCCGCGAAGTCATCGGCACGGGCGGCAAGGTGATCCGCGAGATCGTCGAAAAGACCGGCGCGAAGATCAATATCGAAGACGACGGCACGATCAAGATCGCCTCGGCCTCGGGTAAGGAAATCGAAGCGGCCCGCAAGTGGATCCATTCGATCGTCGCCGAACCGGAAGTGGGTCAGATCTATGAAGGCACGGTCGTCAAGATCGCCGATTTCGGCGCCTTCGTGAACTTCTTCGGTCCGCGCGACGGTCTCGTCCACATTTCGCAGCTCGCCTCCGAACGCGTCGCCAAGACCGGCGACGTGGTCAAGGAAGGTCAGAAGGTCTGGGTCAAGCTGCTCGGCTTCGACGAGCGCGGCAAAGTGCGCCTGTCCATGAAGGTCGTCGACCAGACGACCGGCAAGGAAGTCGCCGCCGAGAAGAAGAAGGACGGCGAAGACGCCGAATAAGCGTCTCTGTCCCTCATGACTTTGGGCGCGGGCTTCGTCTCGCGCCCTTTTGCTATCTATCATCGCGGCGAACCTGCGCGCAGGCGCGAGCGTGAAGCCCCGGAGGCCAGACACCCACATGACAAGAGACGCTGTCAAAACCCTTTTCCACCCCTTCGTGATCGACATGTTGACGCCGCCGATCGATGGCGAACGCACGCTCTTCCTCGGCGCCGAGACCGGCTACGACCTGCCCGAGGGCTTTTGCCCCAATATCCTCGCCGTCCAGCCGTTCAAGCCGCTGTACGAGGCGCTGAAGCGTCGAGGCGTCAATGTTCAGGCGGAAGTCGAGGGCGATGGCTACGACTATGTCCTGATCCTGATGAGCCGGCATCGCGGAGCCAACGAGAACTCTGTCGTGGATGCGCTCCGTCGATCCAATCCCGGCGCGCGCATCGTGCTCGCCGGGGCCAAGGAAGACGGCTCGCAATCGCTGCGCAAGCGGCTGAATGGGCTCGGCGTCGAGACCGAACATCTGGCCAAGCATCACGCCCAGGCTTTCTGGTTCACGCGGCCCGACGACATAGCGCCGCTGGCCGCAGCCTTGTCGACGCCGGACGTGGTGGTCGAAGGCAAATTCGTGACCGCGCCCGGCATGTTCTCGCATGCGGAAGTCGACGCCGGATCGCGCTTCCTGGCCCGCTACCTGCCGGAAGGCTATCGCAAGGCGGTCGCCGATTTCGGCGCCGGCTGGGGCTATCTGTCGGATGCGCTGCTGCAGAAATCGCCAGGCGTCGAGCGGGTCGATCTCTATGAGGCGGACTTCGCATCGCTGGCGGCCGCCCGGCGCAACCTGACCGCCGTCGGTTCCGCTTCCAACGTGCGTTTCTTCTGGCACGACCTGGCGCGGGAAGAGGTCAAGCATCACTACGATCTCATCATCATGAACCCGCCCTTCCACGAAGGGCATGCGACCGAACCGGGTCTGGGCCAGACCTTCATCAAGACCGCCGCCAAGGCGCTGAAGGGGGGCGGCGAGTTGCTGCTCGTCGCAAATCGCGGCCTGCCCTACGAATCACTACTCGCCGAACTCTTCAAGAGCTCGGAAGAAGTGGCGCGCAACGCCCGATACAAGGTTCTGAAAGCGCGTCGATAGGCGCGGCGGGCGGGTCTGTCCACAGGCCTCTCCTCGCCTATCTGAGAGAAACCGTAGCGGGCGCTGAATCGGCAGCGCCCGATTTTGTTGGCAAATAAATACATCTAATTGATTTATATATTTGTTTTGCGCGTCCTCGAAAAATCACACATGGACAGGATCAGTAACTTAGGATATTCTCATCTTACGCCAATAAATTAGCAGAACGCGCCATGTATCGGGGATCTCGCACCGAAGTGGATAAATATTCAGCGCCGTCCGGCCTCGCATCGTCGATCGGGGCAACGGCGGCCGAGTATGGCATCGACATCGTGCCGATCTGCAAAGCGCTCGAACTCGATCCCAATTCGTTCACCGATCTGACCGGCCGCGTCAGCATCGACCGAATGTGCCGCCTTCTGGAAACCTGCGCGCTTCTCGCTCACGATGAGGCGTTCGGGCTCAAGGCCACCGACAAGTTCGTGCCGGGCTCGACCGGTCCTTATGGTTACGGCCTGATGATGGCGCCGACGGCGCTGGATTTCTTTCGCTTCATGGGCGCGCATCAGCAGTTCATCGCCGACACATCCTATTGTCGTTTCGTCGTCGACCGCACCTGCGCGGAGCTCACTTATACATTCTCGCCGCTGATCGTGAAGCGTGATCAGTATGTCGATTTGGGCCTGGCGCTGGTGCTGCAACGGCTGCGCACTTTTCTCGGACCGCAAACGGATTTGGTCGAAGTGGGGCTGGAACGAAATAAACCTTCCGATCCGTCGCTTTATCGGGAAAAAATGTCCCGGAAAGTGGTCTTTGGACAGAGAATGAACTGGTTGCGTCTTCCGGCCGAGCTGTTTGATTTCCGTAATCCTTACGGCGACGAGAAGCTTTTCAGGTTGATGGATCTGCAATGCCGCAGCCTTCGTCCGGAGCGCAGCGACACACTGAGCTTTCGTGACGAGCTCAAGGAATTCATCCTGTCGCGGGTCACGGACAACGCGATCGGCCTTGCCGAAGCCGCCGGTTATTTCCGCGTCTCCGAGCGAACGCTGCAACGCCGACTGGCGGAAGCGGGCACCAGCATCCATGATCTCCGCGACGAAGTGCGCAGGGAATTGGCGGAGCGGCTCCTGTCGCATACCGAGCTCAGCGCCGGGGAAATCGCGCATCGTCTGGGCTACTCCGCGCCGAGCGCCTTTTCGCGCTCGACGGTTCGCTGGTTCGGACAGACGCCTCGAGACTACCGGAAACACCAGGCCGGCAACGCCTGAGGTTAGACCCGAAGAGCCTAATCCGTCGGCAAAAGCTCAAAATAATGGCGCGCGCAGTCAATGAATTCCGCCGCGTCTTGAATTAGGACAGCCCGTATCGAAACGGGACGCTTACACTCCACCGACAAGACGAACGTTTCCAGCTGCCGAGCCCAGCTCGTCCAGCGCCGCATTGGGGAGGAATTAAAACAGACCAAGTAGATGGTAGAGTTATGAACAATCAAAACCGCGCATTGTCGATGCGCAGCACGCCTGATCTGAGTGACGCCGAACTGAATATTCTGCGTCTTGCCGCGAATGGCTACAATACCAACCGCATCGCCGAAGAGATCGGTCTGGAGTTCGAGCGAGTAAAGGCTGCGATGCAGTCGGCTCAATTCAAGCTCGGCGCCAAGAACGGCCTGCAGGCCGTCAGCATCGCCATTCGGTGCGGATATATCGGGATGGAGCGCCGTTAGCTCGATAACTGTCATCCCGTTGGCGTCGTGGGCGCCTTCCCATCGTCGCATCCACTCCTCCGGACTGCGACAGGAATGGTCCGAAGGCGGCGGACCGCCCACGCGTCCATAAAGAACCCGGCTCGCGTCTCCCGGCGGGCCGGGTTTCTTTTCTGAACCCTGCAGACTCTCGAGACCCGCCTGCGGATCAGGATTCCTGATCGGCGCTTCGCAACTGTTCCAGCACCGGCATCGAGGTGATGTTGTAGCCGGAATCCACATAGTGGATCTCACCGGTCACACCCGTCGACAGGTCCGAAAGAAGATACAGCGCAGAACCGCCGATCTCGTCGATCGTCACGGTGCGGCGCAGCGGCGAATGCTTCTGCTGCCAGCTATACATGGCGCGAGAGTCGGAAATGCCGGCGCCGGCCAGCGTGCGCACGGGACCTGCCGAAATCGCGTTCACACGAATGCCGCGCGGACCATAATCATTGGCGAGATAGCGAACGGACGCTTCCAGCCCTGCCTTGGCGACGCCCATCACATTGTAATTGGGCATGACGCGGGTGGAGCCGCCATAAGTCAGCGTCAGCATCGAGCCGCCGTCATTCATCATCTCGGCCGCCCGGCGAGCGATCTCCGTGAAGGAGAAGCAGGAGATGACCATGGTGCGCACGAAATTTTCGCGCGTGGTGTTGGCGTAGAGACCCTTGAGCTCCGACTTGTCGGAAAAGCCGATGGCGTGGACGATGAAGTCCAGCTTGCCCCAGCGCTCGGCCAGCGCGTCGAACACGGCATCCACCGAGGCGACATTCTCGACATCGCATTCGAGCAGGAAATCGGAACCGATCTCCGCCGCAAGCGGACGGACGCGCTTGCCCAACGCCTCGCCTTGGAAGGTGAAGGCCAGTTCGGCGCCCTTTGCTGCCAGCGCCTTGGAAATGCCCCAGGCGATGGAGTGATTGTTGGCGACCCCCATGATGAGGCCGCGCTTGTCCTGCATGATCCCCGTCATCGCACTCATCCGTCGAAGCGTTCGAAAACGAGCGTGGCGTTGGTGCCGCCGAAGCCGAAGGAGTTCGACAGCGCCGTATCGATCTTGGCGTCGTCGATGCGGCTGCGCACGATCGGCATGCCTTCGAACTCCGGATCCAGCGTCTCGATATGAGCGCTTTCGCCGATGAAGCGGTTCTGCATCATCAGGATCGAATAGATCGCTTCCTGCACGCCGGCGGCGCCAAGAGAATGGCCCGTCAGCGACTTGGTGGACTGGATATGCGGGGCGTCGGCGCCGAACACTTCGCGGATCGCGCCGATTTCCTTGCTGTCGCCCACCGGCGTCGAGGTGCCATGGGTGTTGATGTAGTCGATCTTGTTCTTCACGGTCGACAGCGCCTGGCGCATGCAGCGGATCGCGCCCTCGCCGGACGGAGCCACCATGTCGTAACCGTCCGAAGTCGCGCCATAGCCGGTCAGTTCGCAATAGATCTTCGCGCCGCGCGCCTTGGCGTGTTCGAGCTCTTCGAGAATCAGCACGCCCGCGCCGCCGGCGATGACGAAGCCGTCGCGATTGGCGTCGTAAGCGCGCGAAGCCACATCCGGCGTATCGTTGAACTTGGACGACATCGCGCCCATGGCGTCGAACAGGTTGGACATCGACCAGTCGAGGTCTTCGTGGCCGCCGGCGAACATCACGTCCTGCTTGCCCCACTGGATCATTTCCGCAGCGTTGCCGATGCAATGCGCCGACGTCGAGCAGGCCGAGGAGATCGAGTAGTTCACGCCATGGATCTTGAACCAGGTCGCCAGCGTGGCCGACGCCGTGGACGACATGGCCTTCGGCACCGCAAAGGGGCCGACGCGCTTGGGACTGTTGTTGTTGCGGGTGATGTCGGCGGCCTCGACGATCTGCTTGGTCGAGGGGCCGCCGGAGCCCATGATGATGCCCGTGCGCTCGTTATTGCCAATGTCGCCTTCTTCCAGGCCGGAATCGGCGATGGCCTGCAGCATGGCGACATGGTTCCACTGGCCGCCGGTCGACAGGAAGCGGGTGGCGCGGCGGTCGACCATGCCGGTCAGGTCGATCTTGGGAGCGCCCCAGACCTGGCACTTGAAACCATGTTCGGCGAAGTCGGGCGCATGGGTGATGCCGGACTTGGCGTTGCGCAGGGAGTCGGTGACCTCAGCGGCGTTGCTGCCGATGGACGACACGATTCCCAGACCTGTGACGACGACACGTCTCATGATTTCAAACCTTCATCTATTGGTCATGGAGCCGGAGCGAGGAATTCGCTCAGGCCGCTTTTTCCTGGAAGAGACCCACGCGCAGGTCGCTCGCCTTGTAGATCACTTCGCCATCGGCCTTCATCCAGCCGTCGGCGATGCCGAGCACGAGACGGCCGCGCATGACGCGCTTGAAGTCGATGCCGTATTCCACCAGCTTGGTCTTCGGCGTCACCATGCCGGTGAACTTCACTTCGCCGGTGGAAATGGCGCGGCCCTTGCCGGGCTCGCCGAGCCAGCCGAGATAGAAGCCGGTCAGCTGCCACATGGCGTCGAGACCCAGGCAGCCCGGCATGACGGGATCGCCCTCGAAATGGCAGGGGAAGAACCAGAGATCCGGCGTGATGTCGAATTCGGCGCGAATGAAGCCCTTGTCGTTGGGTCCACCGGTTTCGGAAATCTCGGTGATGCGATGAAACATCAGCATCGGGGGCAAGGGCAGCTGCGCATTGCCGGGCCCGAACATCTCGCCATGCGAGCAGGTGAGAATTTCCTCATAGGTGTAGCTGGACTTCTGAACGGCCATTAACGGCAATCCCCCCTTGTGTATTTCCATGTCTTGGTCGCCGGGGCGACGAACGCCCGGGCGGATCTTGCTGCCGCCAATATAGGAAGAGAGGATAAAAAGCCAACCCAAAACACGGCTTTCCCGAGCGCGGCAGGGGCTTGAGGCCCGAATCCTGTTGAAAGCAGCGCAGCGAGAGGCTATATCGTTGACCAAAATAGTCTAAATATAGGCGGCTCGCGGAGCAGGCATTGATGGTCATGGAAGCTAAGACGATGACGGAAGCGAAATTGCGGGAGGCGGGGCTTCGGCCGACGCGGCAACGCGTCGCGCTCGCCTCTCTGCTCTACGCCAAGGGCGACCGCCACCTGACCGTCGAGGAATTGCATGCCGAAGCGCAGGACGCCGGCATCGACGTGTCTCTGGCCACCGTCTACAACACGCTGCACCAGTTCACCGAAGCCCGCATGATCCGCGTGCTCGCCGTGGAAGGCAGCCGCACCTATTTCGACACAAATGTCTCCGACCACCATCACTTCTTCGTGGAAGGCCGCAACGAGGTGCTCGACATTCCGCAGAACAACATTTCCATCAACAATCTGCCGGCCCCGCCGGAGGGAATGGAAATCGCGCATGTGGACGTGGTGATTCGCCTTCGCGAGAAGACGAGAGCCTGACAGGCGGAATATCTCGGATACCAAAGCCGCCGCTTCCGGCGGCTTCGTCGTTTCTACAAGATATCGTTTGGGTTTCTGCCTGGCCGCGCTCTGTATACCGGGAAGGTCCAGCCGAAAACCAACGCCCCGCCGCGAATGACGAGGCATGTGGCCATCGCCGCGGCAAAACAGCTGAGTTGACTCATCCCCAGCGCCGAAGCTCCGGTAAACACCGCCGCGCCCGCCAAGGCCGCCGAAATGTAGATTTCCGGGCGCAACAGCACGGAGGGCTCGCCGGCGACGATATCGCGGAGCACGCCGCCGAACGCCGAGGTCAACATGCCCGTGACGATGGCCACGACGGGCGAGCCGGTGGCCGCCAACCCTTTGGCCGCGCCGAGCGCCGCATAGGCCGACAGCCCGATGGCGTCGAGCCAGAGCAACAGCTTGTAACGGCTTTCCAGAAGATGGGCGGTGAAATAGACGAGGATGCCCGACCCCAGGCAGACCAGCATGTAATTGGGATTTCTCACCCAGAACACCGGCAACTGACCGAGGATGACGTCGCGAAACGTGCCGCCGCCGATGCCGGTCAGCGCCGCCAGGAAAATGAACCCGACGATGTCGAGCTGCTTGCGGCTGGCCGACAGCGCGCCGGTGGCGGCAAACACCGCAATCGCCAGGTAATCGAGAAATTCAAGAATCGACATCGTCGGGCTCCCCGTCTCATCAGGCGCTTCTCATGCGCGATGTCAATTGCTTCGCGCAAGGCCGATATTGTCTGATGGCGCCGCCGAGCCGAGGAGATCTCAAGAATGGCGAGAACGGGACTATTCAACATCGCACGGCCTTTGGCCCTGGTCGCCGCTCTGTCGAGCGCCCCGATGACTGTCGTCGCCGATGAAGCGGACGCCGTGCGCGATCGCGAGCGGCAGGATTATGCCGTGTCCTGCCAAAGCGTGAAATTCATGCCCGAGGCGATCTGGACGGGCGACGTCAACAAGGACGGCCTGACCGACGCGGTGGTCAAATCCTCGGCGATCGCCTGCGACAACAGCATCGGCGTCGAGTGCAACACGCTCGGTTGCCCGATCCGTATCTATGTCCAGACCGATGATGGACGGATGGCCTATATCGGCCAGGTCCGCGGCTTCGGCTACGAAGTCAGCTATCGCTACGGCATCCGCATTCTGGAATTCCGCATCGCCGGCAATCGCTGCCAGAAGGTCAACGCCGCAAAATGCCTGATGGTGGCCCGCATCGACGGCCGCAAGCTGGTGACACTATCGACCGAATAAATCACCGCTCACGCGGGCTGTAGCCGCGGGCTTGATCCGCCCAGCTTGGCGCGCATGATGGCGAGCCATTCGCGGAGCGCCGTCGCGGTCAGTTGCGCATTCAGCGTCGGCTGGGTGAAATCGAGACCGAGGGCCACGCGGCCGCTGGAGCGGTAATCGCTCGGCCAGGGCGTGACGGTCACGCCCTGCGCCTCGAACAACGAAACCGCGCGCGGCATGTGATAGGCGGACGTGATCAACAGACAGGACGACAGGCCGTCGCGCGCGAGCAGCGTCTTGGTGAAAGCGACATTCTCGGCGGTGTTGCGGGATGCGTCTTCGCGGACAAGGCGGCTGGGATCGACGCCCATGGCCGCGAAAAAGGCCGGCGCGAGTTCGGCGTCGCCGGCGTAGTCGCCAGAAAAGGACCCGTCGCCGCCGGACACCAGGATTTTCGCCTCTGGGCGCAGACGCGCGATGCGGGCCGCTTCGATGAAACGGTCGGCGGACTGGTTCATCTCCATGCCGCCGCGGCCGGCGGTCACTTCCAGGTCGAAGGCGCCGCCCAGCACGATCATGCAGGCGAGCGGTTCGGGCAGGTCCGGTCGCGGATAGACGGCTTCCAGACGCTGGAGCGCCCAGGCGCCGGTGGAGGTGAACAGCGTGACGAACATGATGCCGGCCGCGATCGAGGTAAGCGCGAAAGCCAGCCATCGCCGCCCGAAAGCAAGGGCGGCGATGGCGAGGAGCTTGAACAGGAACGCGAGAGACAGGGGTTGGGCGACGAGCCAAAGGATCTTTCCCGCAACGAACATCCAGTCTCCCTTTCATTCCGTCAGGCGCGGCCGAAATTCGGCTCTGCAGCCGGCGCCGATTTCCGCCGGAGATAGCCGATGCCGAAGGCGATCGCAACGCCGCCGCCGATGATGGCGAGCGCCAGGAGCGGCCGATAGGCGAACCAGCCGATCGCGATCACGGTGGGACCGACGATCAAGGTGAGGATGAGCGCGATCACACCGGTGCCGAAGCCGACGATAGACCCCAGGAACGGCAGGATGTCGGCGATGATGCTGAACAGGCCGAACAGCAGATTGAATCCGATCAACAGACCGATCATGCCGGCAGCCCGGATGATCCAGGTGATGATGGTGTTTTCAGTCTGGGCATGATCGAACATCGCCGCCGCGTCCTGGCGGCCGGCCTCGCTCAGGAAGATCTCACGACCGTTCGAGGTGGTGTAGGGCAGGATCTCGTCACCTTGCTGGCGTCCCACGAAACTCGCCTCCTTGAGATCGATGCGCTCGAAGGTGACCCGCATGTCGCCGACTTGCGGGGAAGTCGCGGAATTGCCGACATAGAGGCCGCCCTGATTGAGCTTGACGGGACGGCTGGTGGCGATATTGGCGCCGATGCGCTCGGCGTCTTCCGCCGTCAGCGCGATCTTCGTCCTGTCGCCGAGATTGGCCGCCTCGTCGCCGGTGATCCGGAAGGCGCCCAGGCCCGCCTGATCGACGACGGAGCGGGCTCCGTCCACGGCGAAGGGCGGGTTTTCGTGACCGGACACCTTGAAGTCGGAGGAATCGACCGACGAACCCTTCCATTCCTTTTCATAGGAATAGGTCGTGGTGGTGGTCTCGCTGCCGCCGACACTCTTTTCCGACTTCGACTCGGATTTTTCCACCCATTGATACATTTCCACCTGGCGGGCGACGCCCACCGCCCCCGGCGCGGAAATGCCGAAATCGGGGTCTTCGACGGTGGATTGCACCGACACTGGCCCTGAAACATGAATGAGCTTGCCGTCATTGGCGCTGTCGATGCTGTTGGCGTCGATGGACACCACCAGCCCGGCGCCTTCGACCAACGCGCGATAGGTGTTGATCGCCCTGCCCTCGTTGGTGAACAGGAAATAGATCGACACAAGGATGACGATGACGCCGATCAGGGTGCCGATCACACCGTTTTTCAGGCGTGTGAACCACGACGTGGTGGTAGTTTCCGTATAGCTCATGACTTTCCCCATATGAAGCCGCCCGTGCCGATCGTTCGGCGCTTTGCCGAAACGTGTGTGGCGCTTCGATTATTCTGCCTTGCGCCAAGCTTACGGGATTCCCGTCTCTCAGGCGTTGCCTGAACGAATTCTATTGCAAACCACAAAAAGAGTTTCAAATAGAGATTCACTTTCTTTTTTGGGGACATCAGTAAATGGGCACGCAAATCGACCGATGGGTCGCCGTGATCAACGGCTTCTTCACCCGCTGGCACGGCGTCCTCTATGCCGTCTCGGCCTTTCTACTGGGCATATTTCTGAGTTGGCGGATCCTGTCGCTGGCGACGCCGCTCGGCGGCGTCGAAATCGCCTTCCTGGTCGTCTGCCTGGCGGGACTGGCGATCGGGCTGTGGATGCGCGGCGGCGAGATGCGTTTTCTATCCGTGCTCGCCGTCATCGCCGTCTATGCCGGCGGCTTCGCGCTGGCCGTCGCGATATGGCGCACGCTTCAGAAGGACTCCCAGGCGATCGAGGAATGGCAAGTCTGGCTTATCTTCACGTCGATCTTCATCTGCTGCTATTACATGGCGATGACGTGGTTCCGTCCATCCCGGCGGCTCGACGGCATGACGCCGGATGAGCGCGAGGAGTATCTCGCCGCACGTCGGGAGGAAACGCGCCGCAAGGCCGAACTCCGCAATCTCCCATCGCATGGCTGGTACCAGATCGCCTCCTTCGTCACGGGCGCTGCGATGATCGGCTCCTTCGCCACGACGGCGATCGGCTTCTATCACGAAATCGTCGATCCGCTCGATCCGCCGCTGGTGCAATACGGCATTCCGGTGGGCCTGTCGGCGCTTGCGGCGCTGATCATCTGGGCGGGATGGAACTTCGTCTTCCTGCGCATCCGTCTGGCGTCGAACATGGTCTCGCGCCTGTTCGGCTTCACGGTCGGCCTGATCGTGCTGGTGCCGCTGACGCTCGCCATCCACACCGTGTTCGGCATTATCGGCGTCGGCGGCGCCGAAGGGGTACGCGCCCACAATCTCTGGTATGCCGACGTGCTCGACGCCTATGAGCGCCGGGTCGACGGCGAGCGCGCCATCGAAGCCAACCGCCTGGCGGGCGCGCTTCAATATATGTCGAACCAGCTTCAGGCGGCCGCTCTGAACGAGGAGCGCACGGGCCAGGGCTGCGGCGCCGGCAAGGGCTCGCTCTGGACCTTCTACACCGACTCCGCCTCGCGCACCCAGACGATCGTCGACATCGTCACCACCCGCAAGAACGCCAATCAGGATATCAAAGCCAAGGTCGAGGATCTGCGCGCCCGCATCCGCCGTCCGGAAGCCAAGATCGAGGTCATCCAGCCGGAACTCGCCGCACAAGCCGACCAGATCCGCAAGCAGATCATGGAAACGGACAATTCCTCGGCCATCCCGAGCGTCCGCACTTTCATCACCGAAACCCGGGCCACGGTGAATTCCGACGCCTTCTTCTCCGGCTGGTCGGCCTGCACGCTCGCCAAAAAGGACGTCATTCTCGCCCAGATCAACACGCTGATCGATTCGGTGGAGGAGTCGATGCGCAGCGCCGAAAACGAGATCCGGGCGAAAAAGAACAGTACCGAATTCCGGATTCCGCCGGAGAACCGCATCGAGACGATCCCGTTTATCGACCGCTATTTCCATGGCGATCGGCGCGAACCGGCGCAGACGCCCGCCCAGGCCGCCGGCGACGTGCCGGTCTTCGTGCCGATGCGGCCCTTCTGGTCGGTGGTCTCCTATGCCGGCAGCCTGATGGGCTATATCGCGCTCCAGCTGGCGCTCGACTTTTCGCCGGCGGTGCTGGGCCTGCTGTTCGCCCTGCTCGCGCCCTTCCCGCGGGCCCGTACGCGGCTCGGCAGGGCCTGGGAAAACTATTGGGCGAAACGGATGGAGCGCTGGGCCCCGGTCGAGGAAGAGCCGGCGGCCGTCACGCCACCGAAACCGGCGGCGCAAGAGCCCGCCGCCGGACGCGATGAGGTCCCGCCCGTGAAGGAAACCGATTCTCAACCGCCGGCGTCGACGCCGCCCGGATCATCCAGCCCAGAGCCCGACGCTGCGCGGCAACAGCGCCGTGAACCTTCGCTCGATCCGGAGCCGACGATACCGGCCGAGACGACCGAAGGGCGTGATCGCAGCGACGACATCAGGCTTTGACTCCTGAGGTCGGACGTCGGCCCCTGCCGGCGTCCTACGCCTGCCTCTCCCATTCGACGGACATTGACGTTTCAGGCCCGCAACGAGTAAGCAAACGGCGCAGGACCGGCCCGACGGCTCCATGACCTGATCGCACGCCGCCGCCATCTGTCGCGAACATCGTGAAATTCGGCGTTAAACGCCGTCTCATTCCCGTCAAGCCTCGAAAACGCGGCTCGCAGCAAATCAAAAGGCCCCGGGGACAATCCGGGGCCTTGTAATTCAGATCAGTCTTCGACTTCGGCTTACTTGGCCGGCGGAGGCAGAGGCGCGTCCGACTTGGAGTTCAGGAAAGCGATGATGTCGGCGCGTTCCTGATCCTTCTTGTCGCCGGCGAAGCCCATGGCGGTGCCTTTGATGTACTTCTTCGGCGCGAGCAGGAAGTGGTTCAGGTGGTCGAAGCTCCAGACCTCTTTGCCGCCCTGCGAAAATTCCTTCATCGCACCGGAATAGCTGAAATCGGCGAGATGCGCGATGGGACGACCGACGACGCCGTAGAGGTTGGGGCCGACTTTGTTGCCGCCGCCCTTTTCGGTGCTATGACAGCTCGCGCATTTCTTGAACAAGGCTTCGCCGCGCGCCGCATCGGCGGTCGCCATGAGATCGGCAATCGGAACCATGGCGGGGGCGGCGTCGGCGGCCGGCTCTCCGCCTTCGGTGGGTTCGGCGGCGGCGATCTCAAAGCCCGGCTTTTCCGGCACTTCCGAATGGAACAGGCCCTCCGAGGCGATCGAAACCGACATCAGCACGAAAACAGTCCCCAACAACGCGCCGATACCCATATTCACGTAAGAATTCATCTCGCAGAGCTCCCCTGTTGCCAGATCCCGTCCGGCGCACCTTGAAATCGCGCGGAACCTATGTCTTTTGGCTCCCATGCGCAACAGTAGTCAACCGTCAACGGTGAGACTAATTGACACTATTCTCGTGGAAAATGAAGGCCCGGCATGACGAATCCTGCGTATGAAAACACTCTCATCCTTATTCCGGCGCGGATGGCCTCCACGCGCTTGCCGGGTAAGCCGCTCGCCGATATTGGCGGGGCGCCGATGATCGTACAGGTTGCGCGACGCGCCACGGAAAGCGGCGTCGGTCGCGTAACGGTCGCGGTGGACCATCCCGACGTGTTCGAGGCCGTGCGAAGCGCGGGCTTCGACGTGGTGATGACCAGGGTCGATCACCAGTCGGGCTCAGATCGGATTTTCGAGGCGCTCGGGCACGCCGACCCCGAGGGCAAAGCCGAGTTCATCGTCAATGTGCAGGGCGACCTGCCGACCATCGAGCCCGAATCGATCCGCGCCAGCCTGCGTCCGCTGGCGAATGCGGCAACCGACATCGCCACACTGACGGTCGAGATCAAGGACGAAGAAGAAAAGATCAATCCCAACGTGGTCAAAGTGGTTGGCTCGCCGCTGTCGGAGACGCGCCTGCGCGCGCTCTACTTCACCCGCGCCACGGCGCCCCATGGCGCAGGCCCGCTCTTCCACCATATCGGCCTCTACGCCTATCGCCGCGCCGCGCTCGAAAAATTCGTCGCTTTGTCGCCTTCGACTCTCGAAAAAAGGGAATCGCTCGAGCAGCTCCGGGCGCTGGAGGCGGGCATGCGCATCGATGTCGAAATGGTTGACGCGGCCCCGCTCGGCGTCGATACTCCCGCCGACCTCGAAAAGGCCCGGGCGATCCTCGCCGCGAAATAACAGCAAGAAGATTGGGCGGAAGCGCATATCATGATCACCACCACAAACCGCATCGCGTTCCAAGGCGATTACGGCGCCAATTCCGACATGGCCTGCCGGGATCAGTTTCCCGAGATGAGCCCGCTTCCCTGCCCGACATTCGAAGACGCCTTCATCGCGGTGGAAACCGGCGACGCCGATCTCGCGATGATCCCGATCGAGAACACGCTGGCCGGTCGCGTCGCCGACATTCACCGGCTGCTGCCTGAATCGCGGCTGCATATCGTCGGCGAGTATTTCATGCCGATCCGCTTCCAGCTGATGGTGCTGCCGGGCGTGACGCATGACGAGATCCGCACCGTGCACAGCCATATCCACGCGCTGGGCCAATGCCGCAAGATCGTGCGCCTGAACGGCTGGAAGCCCGTGGTCGCCGGCGACACCGCCGGCGCGGCAAAGCTGGTGTCAGAAGAGGGCGACCGCTCCATGGCGGCGCTTGCGCCGCGGCTGGCCGCCGATCTCTACGGCCTCGACATCCTTCAGGAAAATGTCGAGGACTCGGAAAACAACGTCACGCGCTTCGTGGTCCTGTCGCACAAGGCAAAGCCTATTCTGCGTGAAGCTCGGGATGAGAAGATCATCACAACCTTCATCTTCAATGTCCGCAACATTCCGGCCGCGCTTTACAAGGCGCTCGGCGGTTTTGCGACCAACGGCATCAACATGACCAAGCTCGAAAGCTATCAACTCGGCGGCAAGTTCATCGCCACCCAGTTTTATGCGGATATCGAAGGCCATCCGGACGATGAAAACGTCAGGCAGGCGATGGAAGAGCTGAAATTCTTCTCGACCGAGGTCCGGCTGCTCGGCACCTACAAGGCGCACCCCATGCGCGACACGCTCTGATCGGAGAGGAACCCATGACAACCTGCGTCTTCGTCCAATTGCAGTGCAAGCCGGGTAAGGCCTATGACGTCGCCGACCGCGTCTATGAGCGCGAGATCGCTTCGGAGATCTATTCGACCAGCGGCGAGTTCGACCTGCTGATCAAGCTCTATATCCCGGACCGGCAGGACATCGGCCATTTCATCAACAACAACATCCTGGGTATCGACGGCATTTCGCGCTCGCTGACCACCATGACCTTCAAGGCCTTCTGACGATCCCGTCCGCGCCCTTATAGACGTTCCAGTCGTACAGGCGCGGCGGGTCGCGCGACTCCACCGTCACGCCGTTTTCCTCGCAGCGATAAATCCGCTCGACGACCGGGCCGGAGCGCCAGCTCCGGACGCCGACGCCGTCATGCACATCCCTGAGCGCCGTGGTGCAATTGAGCGACGGCTGCGGCTTGTCGTCGGGGTCGACGACGCCGGGCAGGTTGGTGAAGGGATAGTCGCCGGCCATGGCGAGTCCCGGCGCGGCGGACAGAAGAGCGACAATCAGCAAGGCGCGCATGCGCGTGAACTCCGGTTTCCGCGTCCTATGTATGACGACCGGCTCCGCCATCCAATATGCTTTCGAACAACATCGATAACCTTTCGGTGAGGCTGCCGCGCGAAGCAGCATTCCGTTTCTTCATGCAATCGCATATATCCGAATGATGACACAGAAAACCGGAGCCGCCATGTCCGCCGACATCCGCCTGCACAAAGGCGACATTTCCACCGAGGCCGCCGCACGCTATGCCAGCGCGATCGCCATCGACACGGAAACGCTCGGTCTCGTGCCGCGCCGCGACCGGCTCTGCGTGGTGCAGCTCTCTTCCGGCGACGGCAGCGCTGACGTGATCCAGATCGCCGCAGGTCAGACCGAAGCGCCGAATCTCGTGGCCATGCTCGCCGATCCCGCGCGACAGAAGATCTTTCATTTCGGCCGCTTCGACATCGCCGTGCTGTTTCATACCTTCGGCGTGACGACGTCCCCCGTTTTCTGCACCAAAATCGCCTCGCGGCTCTGCCGCACCTATACCGACCGGCATGGCCTTAAAGACAATCTCAAGGAAATGCTGGAGATAGACGTCTCCAAGGTGCAACAGCAATCGGATTGGGCGGCGGAAACGCTGTCGCAGGCGCAGCTGGACTATGCGGCCTCCGACGTGCTGCATCTGCATGCGCTCCGCGACAAGCTGACGGCGCGTCTGGAGCGGGACGGCCGCATGGCGCATGCCGAGGCCTGCTTTCAATTTTTGCCGACCCGCTCCAAGCTCGATCTGCTCGGTTGGGAAGAGACCGACATTTTCGCGCATAGTTGAGATCAGGCGGCGGCCTTGGTCAATCAGTCCGCCGCGATCGACATTTCTTGGGTGAAACGCCGCGAACAAGCTATAGTCGACGCTCCATATCAGGGAGGTCGATATGTTTTCGAAATCTTTTCAAATGCTTGCGGCTATTCTTACGCTCTCCGGCTTTCCCATGGCAGCCCAGTCCAACGATTATCCTCCTGTCGTTTTCGTTCACGGCGACAGCGACACGGCCGGCCTCTGGATGGTCCAGATGTGGCGTTTCGAGAGCAACGGCTATCCACGCGACCGGCTTTTCCCCGTCGACATCCCCCATCCTTCGGCGCGCGGAGATGACGGAAAGGCGGAGCAGAACCGGTCCTCCACGGAAGATGCGGCGCGCGCCGTGGCGGCCAAGGTCGACGAGGCGCTCGCGAGCAGCAAAGCCGGCAAGGTGGTGTTGATCGCCAATTCGCGCGGCTGCCAGACCTCCCGGAACTTCGTGAAGAACTTCGGCGGCGCGGACAAGGTCGCCGCCATGATCCTTACCGGTTGCGTGCACCGCGGCGTGTTCGTTGCGCCGGACTTCGCGCAGGGTTCGGAATACAACGGCGCCGGCGCCTTCCTGAAGGCCCTGAACGAACCGCCGGTGATCCCCGACGGCGTCCCGGTCACCATCATCAGATCCGACAGGTTCGATCTCTATTCCCAGCCGGACGGCAAATTCATCGGCAATCCCGGCAAGCCGACGGGAGCGAATTTCGATTCGCCCGAACTGGAGGGGGCGAGCAACAAAGTGATCGCCGGCGCGGATCATCGGGAGACCGGCTATTCGCCCGAGGCCTTCGCCATCATGTATAAGGCCATCACCGGCGCGGAGCCGGAATCCACCGCGATCGCGCCGGAGAACGCGCCGGTGCTGTCTGGCGTGGTTTCGGGTTTCGACAATGCGGCGCCGACCAATCTGCCGCTCGTTGGAGCGCGGGTCGCGATCTTCGAGACGGACAAGGCGACCGGAGCCGAGCGAGGCGAAGCCGTCTATGAGGCTTCCGTCGGCGAGGATGGCCGCTGGGGTCCGTTTACGGCGAAGCCGGGCCAGACCTATGAATTCGTCATCCGCGCGCCCGGTCTGCCGGTCCACCGGATCTATCGCTCCGCTTTCCCGCGTTCATCCGACGTCGTCAACATCAGGCTCTATCCCGCAGAGGGCGGCGACGGTCCCGGCATTGGAGTGATGCGGCCACGCGGCTACTTCGGACCGGATGACGCCGCCACCGCCAACGGCGCGGCTTTTGCCGAAATCGACAAGAGCGAGCCGGTGCCGCATGTATGGAAAGCCCGTGTCGCGGGCTCGCCGGGAGAGAGCGTGGTCGCCCGGTTCAACGACGAAATGCTGGCGGGGCGGATTCCCGCCGCCGGCGAAAACGCCTGGATCGAACTCAGCTATTAGCCGCCGGACGCTTGACGCCGAGCCGGGCGATCACCTCGCCCGGTATGGCGTAACGCGCGATGATGTCGCGACCATTGCGCAATCCGCAGACTTCGCGCTGGATGAACAGCGCCTGCACCGCCTCGGCGGCGTCGTAGAGGAGGTTTTCGCGTTCAGCGCCGTCCGCGTGGCCCAGGCGCGCCAGCAATGCTTCGACCTTGAGCCCCGCCCGTCCCAGGCTGTCGGCGCGCTCCGACATCAACTCATATTCCAACAGGCCGAGAGCGGTTTCTCCCTGACGGGAGGGTGCGAGCGATTGTGGCGGACGAACGGACATGGCGTTAGCATTCCATTAAGCATAGTTTGCTAGTCTGTCCGACAGATATAGGCTTACCCAGGCGCGATGCAACTGCGCCGCCGCTAGTCAGCAGGAGGGATAGCCGGGGGCGACATGAGCCGCCCTAATGTCCCACCCCATGTTCCCCTTCCTCTCCATCGGGAGCAATGTGATGCTGACGCCTTTCAGTTCGGGCGTGACGCCCACTGCCAGTTTGAAGACCAACAACTCGGACCAGCGCATGTCGCCGGCTTTCTCGGGCGCGCAGCCGCTCGCCGAAGGCCCGACGCCCATTCAAATCGCACAGCCGATAATCGGCCTCGAACCCGAAGCTCTTCTGGCGAACGTCAAGACCGAAACCGCGACCGCGCTCAATCAAACCGTATTGCAAACCCTCGCCGCGGCCGTCGCGGCGCGGATGGGTGTCGAGCGCCTTCCGGACGAATTGCTGGAAGCATTCTTCGTTCGGCTGGCGGCGGCGATCGAACGCAAACCTTCGGCCGAGCAGGGAAAGATCGAAACCCGGGCTGGTCTGAAGCCTTTGCAGATCCCGCTTTCCGACCTCGCCCCTGCGCTGAGGGACCCTTCCGGCCCGGTCGCGGCGCGCCTGACGGCCAAGGCGGAAGCGCCGATGGCGGCGCCGCAGAAGACGGCTGCCGCAGGCATAACCGATTCCTACCTCCAGACCGGTTCCACCCCGGCCCGCAGCGCCGAAACGGTCGCCATGAGCGAGCGCAATCGCCTGTCGACAGACACCGGAAACCTGCTGTTTCAGAACGCCGCGCCGAAGACCGGAGACGGCGAAGCCGACAACGCGTCGCAGACGCAATTCAGGACGCTGTTTGCGCCGGATGCGGCCGGCTTCGAGCGCGACGCGCCGAGGACGGCGCCGGCCCATGACGTGGCGAGACCCAACACGGTTGCGCGAAGGGGCGCGGGACCGGCGGCGAGCGGCCCAGAGGGCCCATCCGTCGCCGGTCCGGAGATCCCCCTCCCTGACGCGTCTGAAGAAAAGGTTACAGTCACAGGCGCGCCGGCGCGGAGCAACAAAACCGAAGCCGCCCCGCAGAGCACGCCGATCGCCCTCCCCGCAACGCCGGAAGCCGAGTCGAAGACAGCGCCCGTCGAAACACGACAAAGTCCCGCAGATAAAGAGCGGCCGACGCTTCAAGTAAAGCCGTCGTCCATATCTCCGGAACTCCAGCAGGCCTCCCCAGTGCGGGCGGACATCGCCGAGGCACAGACAAAGACCGGGAGCGTCACGCCCATGAAAGACGCGCCCCGTGCGGGCGAGCGCCTCGCGCTGCCCGACGTTCCTCCCCTCGATCCGCAGACGGAATTCGGAGAAAAAGTCGAGGACAATGACCTGCAGCGGAAGCTCTTTCGGATGCTGACGTCTGCGCCTACGGCATTGGAGGATAGGTCATCCGCCGTCCCGGATTTGCAGAACGTCCTAAGGGGCCGAATCCAAGCCGAACTCAAGGAGATGACGGCCATGGCGGAATCGGGCGAAGCGCTCGAACCTGCGGCCGAACGATCGGCGCGCTCGCGCGACGTGATTTCTTCCACACTGCTGCCAACCTCGACCACGACATCACAGCCGGAGGCGACGCAACGGGCAGCCGCCGCGTCGCAGTTCGGCGTGCCGTTCGGATATGTGACGACGCCGCCCGGCAAGGATGCGTTCGAAGCCCGCAAGGCCGAAGACGGCGAAGGGCGACATCGGGAAGACGAGTCGAGCGACGAAGACGCCGACCAGAATCCGGAGACGCCGGACGAGCGTCGCGAGCGCCTGGCGCGCGACGGCGTCGATCGTCTCCTGCAGCCTGAGGCGGAGCCGTCGCAGGAACTGACGGTCAATCGGGATTCGACCGAAGCCGATCGCGCCTTCGCCTATTATCAGCGCCTCGCCGGTTTCTGACGCGAGACCTGAAAATCTCCACAAAAGAAAACCCCGCCGGCGGAAAGCCGGCGGGGTTCGCATGTCTCAGATCAGCAGAGCTTATTCGCCGCCGCGGTTCTTCAGAGCCGCGCCGAGAATGTCGCCGAGCGAGGCGCCGGAGTCGGACGAACCGAACTGAGCGACGGCTTCCTTCTCTTCAGCGATCTCGAGAGCCTTGATCGACAGCTGAACCTTGCGGTCCTTCTTGGAGAAGTTGGTGACGCGTGCGTCGACAACCTGACCGACCTGGAAGCGCTCGGGGCGCTGTTCGTCGCGATCGCGGGACAGGTCCGCGCGGCGGATGAACGACACCAGCTCTTCGTGGTTGACCAGCTTCACTTCAATGCCGCCATCGTTGATGGCGAGGACTTCGCACGAGACGACGGCGTTCTTGCGCAGATCGCCGGAAGTCGCGGCTTCGCCGACAGCGTCGCGGCCGAGCTGCTTGATGCCGAGCGAGATGCGCTCCTTGTCGACGTCCACATCGAGAACGACGGCCTTGACGACGTCGCCCTTGTTGAACTCTTCGATGACCTGTTCGCCCGGACGGTTCCAGTCGAGGTCGGAGAGGTGCACCATGCCGTCCACGTCGCCGTCGAGGCCGATGAACAGGCCGAATTCGGTCTTGTTCTTGACTTCGCCTTCAACGACTGCGCCAGCCGGATGAGCGTTAGCGAATGCAGCCCACGGATTCTCGAGCGTCTGCTTGAGGCCGAGCGAGATGCGGCGCTTGGACGGATCGACTTCCAGAACCACGACGTCGACTTCCTGCGTGGTGGACAGGATCTTGCCGGGATGGACGTTCTTCTTGGTCCAGGACATTTCGGAGATGTGGATGAGGCCTTCGATGCCCGGCTCCAGTTCCACGAACGCGCCGTAGTCGGTGATGTTGGTGACAGTGCCGGTGATCTTCTTGCCGACCGGATACTTGGCGCCGATATCGCCCCAGGGATCCGACTCGAGCTGCTTCATGCCGAGCGAGATGCGATGGGTTTCCTGGTTGATGCGGATGATCTGAACCTTGACCTGCTGGCCGATGGACAGGATTTCCGACGGATGGTTGACGCGGCGCCAGGCCATGTCGGTGACGTGCAGCAGGCCGTCGATGCCGCCGAGATCCACGAATGCGCCGTAATCGGTGATGTTCTTGACGACACCCTCGACAACCTGGCCTTCTTCGAGGTTCTGGACGATTTCAGAACGCTGCTCGGCGCGGGACTCTTCGAGAACCGTGCGGCGCGACACGACGATGTTGCCGCGACGCTTGTCCATCTTGAGGATTTCGAAGGGCTGCGGAACATGCATCAGCGGGGTGACGTCGCGGATCGGACGGATGTCGACCTGCGAACGCGGCAGGAAGGCGATGGCGCCGTCGAGATCGACGGTGAAGCCGCCCTTGACCTGGTTGAAGATCACGCCTTCGACGCGTTCGCCGGCGTTGAACTTGACTTCCAGCTTGGTCCAGCTTTCCTCGCGGCGAGCCTTCTCGCGCGACAGGACAGCTTCGCCCATGGCGTTTTCGATGCGGTCGACATAAACTTCGACTTCGTCGCCGACCTTCAGCGTGCCGTCCTTGGCGCGGGCGCCGAATTCCTTGAGCGCGATGCGGCCTTCGACCTTGAGGCCGACGTCAACGATGGCGACGTCCTTCTCGATGCCGGTAATGATGCCCTTGGTCACATAGCCTTCGGCGAGGTCGACCTTGGAAAAGGATTCTTCGAGGAGGGACGCGAAGTCCTCCTTCAGGGAGTTAGCTGCGGACATTGGTTCTCCAAACGGGCGACGTCTTGTCCAGAAGTCGCCGAAAGCGCCGGGGTTAGTGGTTAAACACAGGCCTTCCCCATAGTCCGGCCCTCAAAAACGGGGCAGATCCGGCGCGCGGAATACAGGAAAACCTATTTCAAGCGCTCGTCGATAATCGCTTTCGCTGCCTGAAACGCCGCCTCTATACCCATTTCGGACGTATCAATCAAGTGCGCATCAGCCGCTGGTTTCAACGGACTGTCGGCGCGGCCCATGTCGCGCGCATCGCGCCTGACGAGGTCGGCGAGTACGGTGTCGAAATCACCCGAGCCGCCATTGGCATGGATTTCATCCAGGCGACGCTGGGCGCGAACCTCGGGAGACGCCGTCACATAGAGCTTCACATCGGCATCGGGGCAGACCACAGTGCCGATATCGCGTCCATCGAGCACCGCGCCGGGCTCGCGACGGGCGAAACGGCGCTGCGCCTCGACGAGTTCGCGACGCATGTCCGGCATCACCGCAATGCGGGAGGCGGCTTCGCCGATCGCATGCTGCGACAGTACGGTCCGGTCGAGGCTGGACAGATCCAGCCGTCGCGCGGCATCCGCCGCCTGCGCCTCGCTGTCGAGCGGCAGCCCCTGATCCAGCATGGACTTGGCCACGGCGCGGTAGGTCAAGCCCGTATCGAGATGATGAAAGCCATAGGCGTCCGCGATTTTCCGGGACAGCGTTCCCTTTCCAGCAGCTGCGGGGCCATCGATGGCTATTGTCGGCATTCCCAAACCCTGATCGTGGCAAGAATCATGAAACTGTCGCACTCACGCGGGTGTTTTCATAGGCAGAGACATGGGCCTTGCCAAGCGCAGGCGCAAAAAATGCCGGGGCGACGCATCGTTTGTCGCGGCTACGGACGCGTCACGCCCGACTGAGGGCGACCACCGGATCGAGCCGCGACGCGTTGCGCGCCGGAAGGAAACCGAACAGGATTCCGATCAGCGTGGACACGACGAAAGCGCCGATGATCGACGGCGTCGAGTAGATGAACGCGAATTTGTCGGTGAGCAGCGAGACCAGTCCGCCGAGCCCGAAGGCCGTCGCCACCCCGAGAAATCCGCCGACGAAACAGACCAGCACGGCTTCCGTCAGAAATTGCTGCAGGATATCGGAGCGCCGCGCGCCGACCGCCATCCGCACCCCGATTTCCTGCACCCGTTCCGACACCGACACCAGCATGATGTTCATGACGCCGATGCCGCCGACCACCAGCGAGATCACCGCGATGGCCGCAACCAGCAAAGTCAGCGTCTCGGCGGTCGCCGTGATCGTCTGGCGGATCTGGTCGGTGTTGAAGATGAAGAAGTCCTTGGTTCCGTGGCGCGCCGTAAGGAATTCCGTCGCCACCTGTTCGGCGAGCGTGGTGCTGGCGTCGTCGGACACTTTGAGGAGAATCGAGCGCAGGCTCGTCTCCCCCGTCAGCCGCGCCTGAACCGTGGTGAAGGGCAGATACACATTGAGATTGCCCGACCCGCCGAAGCTTTGTTCCTGCGGTTCGATGACGCCGATGATGCGGCAGGGCACCGCGCCCACGAGCAGGATCTGCCCGACCGCGTCCTCATCCGGAAACAGCGTCTTTCGGGTGTTGTCGTCGATGACCACGTCCTGGGCGCGGGCGTTCACGCTCGCAATATCGAAAAATCGGCCCGACGCGAGCGCGGCGTTGCGGACGCTGAAAAAGCCGGGGCCGACGCCGTTGACCAGCGCCGAGGCTTCCTGCGATCCGCGCCGCAGGGTGAGACTTTTGGTGACCGTGGGCGTGACGCCGGCCGCGTAAGGCTGGGCCGCCAGCGCCTCCGCGTCGGCGAGGGTGAGAGTCTGGACCTTTTCGGAGCGCACGTCGCCGAAATTCTTGCCGGGAAAAATCTCCAGCGTATTGGCGCCGAGACGCGATATTTCCTGCAGCACCAATTGTTGCGACCCCGCGCCGATCGCCACCACGCTGACGACGGACGCGATGCCGATGATGATGCCGAGCATGGTGAGAAACGTGCGCAGACGATGCGCGTTCATCGCGATCAGGGCCATGCGGAAGGCTTCGCCGAACCGGTCCAACCCGGCCATGACGGCGTTTCCCGCCGAAACCTTTCGTCGGGAATCTCCATCGGACACCGCCTCGGCCGCATCCGCCTCTTCCGTCCGGCGATCCGAAACGATGCGTCCATCGGAAATTTCCACCACGCGATGAGCGCGTCGGGCCACGGCCATGTCATGCGTGACGATGATCACCGTGTGGCCCTCGGCGTTCAGTTCTTCGAGGATCTTCAGCATCTCCTCGCCGGTCCTGGTGTCGAGCGCGCCGGTCGGTTCGTCGGCGAGGATCACGTCGGCGCCATTGATGAGAGCGCGCGCGATCGAGACCCGCTGTTGCTGGCCGCCCGACAGCTGGCCCGGACGGTGGCTCAGGCGCTCGCCCATTCCCAGCCGTTCCAGCATCGCCCTGGCGCGGCTGCGCCGCTCGGACGCCGACATGCCGGAATAGATCGCCGGGATCTCGGCGTTGGACAGGGCCGAGAGTTCGCCGAGCAGGTGATAGCGCTGGAAGATGAAACCGAAATGCTCGCGTCGAAGCTGGGCGAGTTCGTCCGGATCGAGATCCGTGGTGAGCCTGCCGCCGATGCGGTAGCCGCCGCCGCTCGGCCGGTCCAGGCAGCCGAGAATGTTCATCAGCGTCGATTTGCCCGATCCCGAGGGTCCGATGATCGCCACGAATTCGCCGGCCGCGATTTCGAGATCGACATCTTTGAGCACCGTGATCACATCTTCGCCCGCGGGGAATTCGCGGCGGACCTTGGTCAGGGAAATGAGCGGGTCGGTCATGGTCAGAGCCTCATCGGAGGGCGACCGACGCCGTCCGCCGCCGCAGCCGTCGTCGAGCCGCGGCTGGTCACGATCACGTCGCCTTCTTCCAGCCCCGACTTGATTTCCGTGCGCAGCTTGTCGCTCAGGCCGGTCTCCACCTCGCGGAATGCGATCGTCTTGTTCGGCCCGACCACCTCGACACGGCTCTTGCCTCCGGGTTTTGCCGGCGGCTGGATCGCCGAGGCCGGCGCCAGGATCACATTTTCGGCGCGCCCGAGCACGATATGCACCTGCGCCGTCATATAGGTCTTGAGAACGCCGTCCGTGTTGGGAACCGTGAAACGGCCGAAATAATAGATGGCCTCCGACGTCGACGACGAACTGCCGACGCTGCTGGAGGAACTGGAGGTCGAGATCTCCGAATCCGAGCGCAGGCTGTCCGGCGCCGGGTCGATGGAATCGAGCTTGGCTTCCCAGCGACGGGCGCCGTCGCCGAGCACGGTGAAATAGACGTCCTGGCCCGGCTTCACATTGACGACATCGGCTTCCGAGATCTCGGCCTGGATCAGCATCCGGTCGATCTGGCCGAGGACGACGATGGTCGGCGCGGTCTGGGCGGCGTTGACCGTCTGCCCCTGTTGCGCCACGACCAGCAGGACGGTTCCATCCATCGGCGCGGTGACGCGGGTGTAACCCAGATCCACCCTTGCGCTGGCGACCGCCACTTGCGCCTCGGCGATCTGCGCATCGAGGGCGGCGATCTGCGCCCGCGCCGTAAACACCGCCGTCTGGGCGTTCTCGAATGCGTCTTGCGAGGTGGCGCGGCTGGCCAGCCCCTGTCGCGATCTCTCGAGCGCCGATTCGGCGTAAGTGAGCGTGGCCTGCTTTTCGGTGCGTTGAGCCCGCACATTGGCGAGCGCGGCCTCCGCCGTCTTCAATGCGTTCTGCTGGGTGAGACTGTCGATTTCGGCGACCAGATCGCCTTCCGAGACTTTCTGGCCGAGCGTCACATGCAGATCGGTGATACGGCCCGACGCCTGCGCGCCCACCGCCACGAGCCTTGCCGGCCGCACCGCGCCGGTCGCCAGAACCGCGACTTCGATGTCGCCCCGGGTGGCCTTGGCGGTGATGACATTGGCGAGGGGATCGCCGGTTTCGGCCCTGTTGAGCCAGATATACCCCCCGGCTGCCGCAATCAGCAGGATCGCCAGCGTCAGCCAGCCCGCCCATTTCTTCATCGTCCTGGTACTCCATGGCATCCGGCGCGACCGGTCCGCTCGTCCATGATCGCCGGGATGCGACCGGATAGTTCGGGACGAAACGCGCATTGTGTCCTGGATGGGATGTAGGCAGAGGCTTGGGGCGCGTCAAAGGCGAAGGCGAAACTCTTACAAAACTTTACCTCATCGCGGCCGAACTTCGCTTCAGGCGAGCGCCCGGCGCACGGCGGGACGTTCTCCCATTCGGCGGTAGTGCTCGGCGATCCGCGGGAAGCCGGCGATATCGACGTCGTCGCTTTCCAGCCAGGTCGCGACGGTGAAGAGATAGGCGTCCGCCACGCTATAGGCTTGTCCCATTACCCAAGGGCCGCGAAACAAATCGCGCTCGATCAGCGTCATGCAGGCCGCCATGGTTTCCGGCACCTTGCGCTTCATGTCCTCCAGCGAGGACGGTTCCGACGCCCAGCGCGCGCCTCTCCTGCCATGGGCGTGTGCGACATGCACGGTCGAGGCGAGGTAGGCATTGAACGCCTGCATCTCGGCGAAGGCGAAGGGATCGTCGAGCGGCGCCAGCCCCGCCTCGGGAAATGCCTGTGCGAGATAGGGCAGCAACGCCGCGGTCTCGGTGAGCACGCCGCGATCCGTGATGAGCGCAGGCACCCGCCCCTTGGGATTGACCGCGAGATAGTCGGGCGAGGTCTGCTGTTGTGTGGAGAAATCCACACGGACCAGTTCATGTGGCGCCCCGATTTCTTCGAGGACGATTCGGACGGCCAGCGCGCAGGTGCCGGGCGTGAAGAAGAACGTGTACATGATCGGCCTTTCTCGGTATGGCGTCCATCCTTATCCTCCGAGGCGTCGGCATCGGCAAGAGCTGCGACGCCCGACGATAGGCCATAGACGCCGGAGACCGGAGAAAGCCGTATCGGCGGCCCCTGACTTTCGACCATAATCGAGGCGCGCCGCTGATTCGCGGGGCGATTAGGCTTTGACAGACGCGCCCAACAAAGATAAGGGCGTGATCCCTGAAAATGACCATCGCCGTTCGTGGCGCCCGCCGTTTCCGGCATTTCGGACGGCTTCTTTTCAAGCTTACCACTCAAGAGGTCTAGACGTGGCAAAACCCGAACTCGGAACCAAGCGCATCGACCCGGAAACGGGCAAGAAATTTTACGACCTGAACCGCGATCCGGTCGTGTCGCCCTATACCGGCAAGTCCTACCCGCTCTCCTTCTTCGAAGAGCATTCCGTCGCCAAGGTTCTGGAGAAGGACGAGGAAGAGGATGTGGCGGAAGTCGACACCGAAACCACGGAAGTCGAACTCGTCTCGCTCGAGGAAGCCGACGACGAAGCAGCCGGCTCCGAGGAAATTCCGGATCTCGGCGACGACGACGTGGATATCGGCGACGATGACGACGACACCTTCCTCGAACAGGACGAGGATGAGGACGAAGACGACATGACCGGCCTGATCGGCGTCGGCTCCGACGAAGACGAAGTTTGATTTTGCTGACTTTTCCGGGCCGATAAAAAAAATCGGCCCGATTTCATTTTATCGCTTGCCAATCCGAATAAGCGACAATATACAGCGCCCACCGACACGGAAACGAGGTCGGGACCACCCGCCGGACACGGCAAGGATGGGGCTATAGCTCAGCTGGGAGAGCGCTTGCATGGCATGCAAGAGGTCAGCGGTTCGATCCCGCTTAGCTCCACCAAATTTTCTTCCCAGAACTCACCAAAGCTGCACCGATCCAAAGAGACTTGACATTTCCGTGGGTTAGCTCGCGCTGTCTCTTTATCTCCCCCAGACGCCTGCCGATATCTCCTCTCTTTCCGCCCTTTCCCGGCTGCAGTCTCTGTCGGCCCTCACCTGCGTCCACTAATTTTGCCGGGTGGGCGTGGTGGTCTAGATACGTCCGCATGCAATGAGGGCAGCCCGCGCCTTGAAGACACGGACTGCGGATGATCGTTTGGGACAGTCTGGTGGTATTTTTACCCGCCGAGCAGCGTTGCCTGCTCCGCCCAGCTTGCAGGAATGTCCACCAGCCTTGAGAGGGTGCGGACGGTGAGATCAGCAGGCTGACGACCGGAGAGAATCGATTCGGTCAGCTGCGGCGACAGGAAGGCCAGCGGCAGAATGCGGCTGATATCGGCGCGATGCACACCGAGCTGATCGGCGAGTTCGGCGATCGATGATGCCGAGCCATTGGTGAGCCGGTTGAGATAGATATGCGCTCGGGCGATGAGATCGATCAGCGCCTGATCCGGCTCTCGCCCGGCGCCTGCTTGAACCACCATCCGTATCTCGACGCCGCGGCGCTTCATGGTCATCGGAATGGTGATGGTGGAGGTTTCGTCATCCTGGGGATCGTCGCTGGGGATTGTTGGTTTTATCGCGCCTTGTTGATCTTCGGGAATCAAGGCTTTGATAAGGGCGTCCCGATTGATGTCAAATCGGATGTCGCTGGGAGCGATCGTGATCGCCTTGAAGATCAGGCGGATGCAATCCCGACGGCGGAACGGATCCGGCGAGGCGAGATCGTCCTTGAGATCGTTGAGCCGGTCCAGTGCGGCGGCGATGGCGGTTCCGGCTCCCGCCTGTTCCAGCCAGGTCGAGATTATATTGGTATTCTCTAGAACGGCGTTGGCCTGGCAAAGCGCGATGCGCTCCAGCTCGTCGGCTGGAAGTCTCCATCCATCCTTTCTGCCCCTGGAGTTCTTTTGCAGGCGATGAGAGAGATAGTAGCGATAGCGTTTCAAGCCCTTTGCTGCGCTTGAGGGGCTGAGGCGATCACTGGTTTCGTCAAAAGCGATGCCGTTGAGCAGATGGATGTCGGGCGCTCCGCGCCCGCGACGGCCCCCAGTGCGGATCTCGCTGATTTCGGCCTGGACCGCATCGAAGAGGTCCTGGGAGACGATCGCCTGCTGCTCCCCGTCATGGATGCGTCCCTTATGGGTGATCTTGCCGATATAGGTCGGATTGGAGAGAAGATAGCGCAGCTGGCCATGGGTCATGGCCCGCCAGCGACGCGGCGTCTCCATTTCGGGTTTACTCCTCGCATAGGATTCGCAGGCGGCGTCGATCTCATGTTTGACCGCGCTCACCGATTTGAGCTCAACCACGCGACGAAAGAGATGGCGAACATAATCGGCGTCGGCTTCATCCACCTCCAGCTTGCGATTGTCGAGACGGTAGCCGAGCGGCACGCGGCCGCCCATGAACATGCCCTTCTGTTTGGAGGCGGCGATCTTGTCGCGGATGCGTTCGGCGGTGACCTCGCGCTCGAACTGGGCGAAGGACAGAAGGACATTGAGCGTCAGGCGCCCCATCGATGTCGTGGTGTTGAACTGCTGGGTGACCGAGACGAAGGAGACGGAATGGCGGTCGAAGACATCGACGAGTTTGGAGAAGTCCATCAGCGATCGGGTCAGACGGTCGATCTTGTAGACGACAACGATGTCGATCCGACCTTCGCGAATATGCTGGAGCAGGCGCTGGATGGCCGGCCTCTCCAGCGTGCCGCCGGAGATGCCGCCATCATCGTAGGGTTCCGGGATCAGACGCCATCCCAGGCTCGCCTGCGAGGTGATGAAGGCGGCGCAGGCTTCGCGCTGGGCGTCGAGCGAGTTAAAACTCTGGTCAAGCCCCTCCTCGCTCGATTTGCGGGTGTAGATGGCGCAGCGCAGTCGGCCCTTCTCGCTCATAGTCCGAAGAACCTCGGGCCGGACCACTTTGCCCCGGTGATCGCATAGGCGATGGCTGTCAGCGAGCGGTGGATCTTGCCATCCAGCAGATATCCCTCTGGCAAGACATCGACGACATAGCGCTTGCCATTCCACTCGCGGATCAGCCGCGCGCCGGAGACAGGAATGGATCGGATGTGAGGCTGCCGATCTGCTGCTTCGGAGACAAGAACAGCAGGGACAGCTTCAGCAGGTTCTGAAGAGGCCACCGCAACCGAAGCAGCAGCCGACCGGGCGGCAAGCTTGGCTTCGGCAGCTCTGATGGCTGCTTTCAACAGCCGCGTGGCGCTGACGGACAGTCCGCCGAGCATATCTTCCTGGATGCGCCAGGCCGCCGAACGTATCAACAAAGGCTGGCGCACGCCTGATGGCGGCGGCGCGCCATAGCGCTTGCGCCAGAGATCGATGAGATCGGCACGGGGAAGACGATCGAGGGCTTGCAGCTGGTGTTCCAGCATTGGCTTGCGCTTGGCCATGTCAGAGAACCTCGGTCGTGGCGGCGCTCTGCAGGGCTGTGGCAGCCGCAGTCTTGGCAGCAGCCTTCGCGTCGCTCTCCAGCGCATTCCCATCAACTTCGTCGGCGGCGCCACCATGGCCCCGATCATCATCGCGAACCAGCCGATAACGACTGACGCCATCCTCCCCTTTCTCTGTGATCACCTGATGCTGGAGCTTTTTGCGGATGACGCTGGAGAGGAAGGCGCGCACCGAATGGGCCTGCCATTGGGTCGCCGCCATCAGGTCGGCCATCGAGGCACCGGCGTCACGATTGAGCAGGTCCAGACGAGATCGGTCTTACGGGCTTTGACCGTTGAGGCGCAGTTTATCTCGGCGGTCTTGGTTGCCTGGACCATCTGCTCTGCCTGGGCATCTGTTCTGGAAGCGGATGGCGCCAACGTTCCACGAACTTGCTCCTGGTTGTCGACGGCGGCTGCGTCCTTTGCGGATCTCGGCGACTTCTTCCCAGCCTTGCGGGATGCCGACGGTGGCGTGTCGGCGCCTACAGACGCCATCGGAGCGGCGGGTGATAAGGTGATGTGCTCTGCCGGCGCCGTCAGCTGCGCGGCTCTTGCGCCGGCGATATGGCTGCGAACCGATTTGCGGATATTGGTGATGATCGACATGTAAGCCTCTGTCAAAGTCCATGCGCCGGACCATCCAGCGCTTGCACTGACGAAAGCCCGCATAGTTGTGGCGGGCGTGGGCAGGCGGAGGCGAGCTCCTCTCCGCCTGCACAGCAATGCTTCCTTTGCGGCTGAAGTCCAGTCGCCTGCGCGGGAAGTTCGCTCGGTAGTAAGTTATCCCAGATCCCACCCCGTCTTGGCGAGGTGGGGCCGGCGGCGCGGGCTGTTGGGACAAGACAGCCAGCCCTGCTGCGCGAAAAAACTTTTTCCTCCGCCCCGCGCCGCCGACGCCGCGATCATGCCTCGGCGGCCAGGATCTCACGGACTTCGTTCATAATGATCTCCACGTTCTCAAGCATGACCGTTTTCTCCGGAAAGACATAGCCACGCGGCAGGTCTTTGCCGAGGCTGCGCCAGGCGCCATAGAGCTCCTTCATCAGCACCCGCTTCGGCATGTTCTCATATTTCATCATCCGCAGAACCCATTCGGTGTCGCTGAGCCTCATGCGTGGCGGAATGCCCTTCTCCAGGAGATGGGCGCACAAACCTGCCGCTCCGGGTTCACGCATCGGCTCGCCGTCGAGACGGCTGTCGCTACGCTGGTCGAGCGCGTCCTGCATGATCAGCACATCCCTATAGCGAATAGTCTCCTCCAACTTTGCCTGCCAGACTTCGTCAATGGGACCGAGGAAGCGGACGCCCTCCTTCTCATGCAGAATGATATCGTCAGGATGAGGCAGAGGCGTTGGCGGCGGCAGCCCCTTCGTCTTGGCGGTCTCGATCTCCGCCCAGGTCTTCTGCTGATAATCCCGCCAGAAGGCGATCTCCTCGGCGCGCTTGCGCGCCCTCTCCGCGTCGGCGCGCATGATGGTGTGCACGGCCAGAGTTTGAGAGCGGGCATTACCCTTGGCGGCATTGGTGAAGATCGAGCGCATGATCGCCTCGCGCCAGGGAATGGAGTGCGTCTCCCCGCCCTCCCGGACCGGCACATGGCTATCGGCAAGAGCGAGCGCCGCCGACAGCATCGGCTGATCGAACAGCGCCTGATCGGCGACAGCCTTTTTCGGCCGCCCCTTGGGATTGCCGGATTGCCCTTCTGGAACTGGCCGCGATTGGCCGGACGCCTAGGCTCGCTATACTCGCCGAACAAGATCTGTCTTTTGATCGCCTCTTCATCCATGGCGGCGGCTCCTCGGCTTGCGGGTGTTGGCTGTGGTAGTTGGTTGGGAGCGTGAGGTGCTTGACGGTTGGGTTAGGACCTCCTCGCCGGCGTCACTGTGAACGCGCCCCTCCAGCCGCTCTTCTCGCAATCTCTCGAATGTGGCTTGATCTCCCCTGCCCTCCAGCACCGCCTGCTTGCCGGTATATCGCTGCCAGCGCTCGATGATCGTGTCGCAATAAAGCGGGTCATATTCGATGAGACGGGCGGCCCTTCCGCATTGCTCGGCGGCGATCAGCGTCGAGCCGGATCCGCCGAAGAGATCCAGAACCGTCTCGCCGCGTCGCGAGCAATCCTTGATGGCGTCCGCCACCAGCGCCACCGGCTTGACGGTGGGGTGCATGGCCAGATCCTCCATGCGCTTAGCCCCGAGGCTGCTGATGCCGGCATTGGTGCGGTAGCGACCGCTGTCGCCCAGACCAAAGCTGTTGGTGTGCGGCTGAGAGCCAACCTTGAACACGAAGACCAGCTCATGCTTGGAGCGATAGAAGGTGCCCATGCCGCCATTGGTCTTGTTCCAGACGCAGAGGTTCTTCAGCTCCGAGAATGCCGCCTCGCCGGCGTCGAGCATCTCGCGCATGTGACGCCAGTCCATGCAGACAAAGGCGATGGCTCCATCCCTGGCGACGCGGGCGGCGTTGTTCAAGGTCACTGTCAGGAAGTGGGTGAACTCCTCCCTGCTCATTTCGCCGGAGGCAAAGGCGAATTCGCGGTGACGCATAGAGCCCAGTCCGCCGACATTGCCGTCGATCGCCACATTGTAGGGCGGATCGGTGAAGATGAGATCCATGCTCTCTCCTTCCACCAGCCGATCGACATCTTCGCTCGACCGCGCGTCGCCGCAGAGCAGCCGATGCCGGCCGAGCCGCCAGAGATCGCCCATCCGGCTGACCGACGGCCCGGACGATGGCGCAACAATCCGATCGGCGTCATCATCCACCGTCGCCGGCGACGCCTCACGGGCATGATCGAGAGCGAAGTCGACTTCCGCCAGCGAGAAGCCAGTCAACGTCACGTCAAAATCGAGATCGATGAGCCCCTGCAGCTCGATCGCCAGGACCTCGCTGTCCCAACCGGCATTCAGCGCCAGTTTGTTGTCCGCCAGCACATAGGCGCGCCGCTCGGCCGGCGTCAGATGCGACAGCCGCACCACTGGCACGTCCGTCAATCCCAATTCCTTGGCCGCCCTCACCCGGCCGTGGCCGGCCAGGATCTCGCCGTCATCACCGATCAGCACCGGATTGGTGAAGCCAAACCGCCTGATGCTCTCGACGATCTGGCCGATCTGCTTTTTGGAATGGGTGCGGGCATTGCCGGCATAGGGTCGCAAAGATCCGACCGGCAGCAGTTCAATCGAAGGCGAATGCGTGTTCATGAGAGACCTCAAAAGCGTCAAACAAATCACGTCTTCATGATTTGCGATGGTGAGGTCAGGTGCAAGTGAGGAAAGGTGGTAAACTCAACCTATGCGAGCTGCAAAATCGGAAAATCCGGCTTTGGTCTGAAACTGGCTTTGAAGCGCCTTTGAAGGGGTCTTAAAGCCGCTTTGAAGAAATGTTCGACCAGGGGGTGGAAATGGTTATAAAAGACAATATGAAAGAATATGTGGATAACTTAGAATAATAAAAACAACTATATGTGCCTTCAGTAGCCTGAATACGTGATCCTATTTTGCAAGACATGACCAGGAAGCAAATTTAAAGGATCAGCTTCCAAAGTTGGTCGGCAGACGTCTGATTTTGGGCCGAATATAGACTAGCGGCTTTTGGGAGCCGGCTAACGACAAGCGGACATCCAAGCTTAGCGCGAAGGTTGCCAGGCTAGCCGCTGTATCCTACCCGATGGTGGTCGTTGGGACGTAATTGCCCACGGCCCATTTCGCGCCGATTTCAGGCTGTGATGGTTTGGAGGATGGTTGCGAAGGTATTGGCTCCCGGCTTTAGGCGCGCCGTGTCGACGACGGTGCGGATATCGGCCTCTCCCTTTGCAGCCCACATGGCGCGATAGCCGTTGGTAACCCTTCGCTGGATGACGGCGGGTCGCAAAGCGCGCTCGCAGGCGTTATTCGTCGGTTCGACCAAGCCCGGATGGAGGGCGAAGGTCAGGAGCTGATCGCGGGCTCGCCGGAACTTGTTCTGCACTTTTCCGGCAAACGCGCAGTGCGTCGATGTCGTGAGAATGTCATAGAGACTTTTCTCCAGAGCCCGCCGCTTGGCGGCGATGGTCGATGCGGCAAGGCTTGCGATGCCGTTGGCCAGGCAAAAGGCTTGTTTGAGCCAGAACCGAAGTCGCCAGGGGAGCAGGTCCTCGCTGGCCTGTTCGGCGTAGGCGACATCGCGCGCCAGATGAGCAAGACATGTCTGATGGGCAGCGCCATGGCCTTGCTGAGCCGAATAGCGATCGGAACACCAAACCTGTGGGCGGTGGCCGTCCATCAGGGTCTCGACAACGACAGCGCCGCGCGATGGGGCAGCCTGATGGACAATAGCCTCGGCGCAGCGGAACACCCATTGGTAGGAATTGCTGCCCTCGATCCGCACGCCGGTTTCATCCGATGCAACAACCTTGGCCTGGCGCAGAGCCGCAACAGCGATATCGCGCTCGGCGACGAAAGCCCTTTGCGCCCGGCGCAGCATATTCATGAGGCCGCCTTGGCTGATGGTCAGCCCAAGCAGGTCGGCCAACGCGCGCTGAAGCCGCTCATAGGACAGAGCCTGGAAGGTCTTGAGATAGGTCGCCACCGCATGCAGGCGCGGACCGAATGGCGTGCCTTTTGCAGCAGCGGGCGGGGGCGCAGCAATACGCTCGCCGCAAGAGGGGCAGTTCACCATCAAGCGCTGATGGCGCTCGACGAACGGCTTGATGTCGGGCAGTTCGATCGCGTCATGTTCGCTGACGATCACAGCGGCAAGATCGTGCGCCAGCAAAGTTCCGCAGCAGGCGCATTGATCGGGGCGATGTTCAACGATGCGGTCAAATTTGTCGGTCAGCGCACGACTGTGACCCTCATGCCCAGGCTTGGCGCCGCCAGGCTTCGATTGCTCGCGACGCTCTTGCGGTCAGTCGATGGCGGCTTCGAGGACGTGCGGTATGTCTTCTCCGGGTGCTGCATCCGCAACACCAGCTCGATCAATTCGTCCTTCGTAAGACGCTGCAAATCACCTCTATCCATCGCGCCATGGATTCAGCAATTTCAACCGTTGGCAAGGGGGTGGGCAATTACCCCCCCTCGGACGCATGCCAATGCTCCCATGAACACCCTGCCGGACACAGAGAATCATGATCTGCAAGGTCGCGCAACTGCAAGTTTCCGCCGCCCACAACCGCGAAATCCTGCAGAATTCAATAGTTGAAAGCGGAATATTACAAAGCGAAATCAGTGATGTGCGAATTCTTCGCCGAAGATTATTGAAAATAGAATATTTTCTTGTTTTTTATAGCGAAGAACAGTTCAAATGGAAACCTGATGTAGATCATCGCTCCATATAAAAAGTCAATCAAACCGCGCTGGCCCGTCAGACAAATGCGCGCATATGCCCGCTTGGCCACAAGATGTCCAAGAGAGCACGCAAGATCCAGATAGTACAATTCCTCGTTTTCGGACGACCTCAAATCGGGGTAATTTAGCAATATGCGGTAACACCAGTAGGCTGCAGACGGATTTAAATCAGCAACACTTCTAAAATGTTCCAACGCCTTGGAGTAATCCTTTCTCTCCTGGCGCACTACACCAAGGCTGTATGAAGCTACTTTTAATCCTTGTTGCTCGGCTTTCTCGTAAAAGTGCAAAGCCAACTCAAGATTAGGAGTAACTCCCTTTCCATTCTGGTAAATGGATCCAATCTTATAGTTGGAGGCCCCATACAATTCATGATTGCTTCTGCCAATTGCTTCATATATCTTAACAGCTTCTTCGCCAGCTCCTGAATTTATAAGCTCGAGAGCCCGGTTTTCTAGAATTTCAACAGAATCGCCCATATCAACCTCCGCGCGAAATTTTGTGTTTTACCGCTACTTCTTTTTCTTTCCCTTTCGTGTCAGGCTAAAATTCAGTTCGGGCTCAACCTCTTTTACCGACTCTAGGGCCATGGGATCTTTTGCACCTATTACCGGATCACCTGTTATACCGCTAAGAAAAAGGCTTAACGCACAACAAACATCCTTTACGCCAGCAACTTCCACGTCCCTTGGTGTATCTCGGGCACCGGAGACAGCATCCAAATTCTGGCGATCGGGGTCTTCTATATCCTTATCTTCATAGTCCGAAATAACCACCAATTTTTTCAGTTCTGTGGGCTCTTCATTCGGGTCATCTTCGACGTCGAGGCTGACGTTGGAGACATCGGCGGAAGCCGACGTTTGATCTCGCGAGCTTGCATTCACGCCGGGATCGCCGACCGATGATGTCGCTGTGTCAACATCGCTGTCGTCACCTGTGAGACCGAGCGCATCCTTGATGTCGCCAAAGAAGCTATGCCCGCTTGGATCGCTATAATTAATGGGTTCGTTTCCGGCGTAGGCGTAACGGTTTGTGCCGACGCCTTGTTCGGTCGGATCGTAGCTGTCCGGTGATATGAACCGGCCTTTGATGGGGTCCATATAGCGTGCGTTGAGATAGAGCAGGCCGGTTTCGGGGTCGTATCGTTCGCCGATATAGCCGATCTGGGACTGCATGTCGGTGTTGGTCATCTCGCCATAGGCGGCGTAGAGGGTCTTTTCGACCTCTGCGCCTGAGCTGTCGAGGATCTTGCGGACGGAGTTGAGATGATCGCGCAAGAGGAAGCGCTTTGTCGATCCGACGACCTTGAAGTCGGGCGACGGATAGCGGGTGAAGGTTGCGGCTCCGGTGGAACTGATGGAGATTTCGGTCGTGGCGTCGGGATAAAGGGTGATCGGATAGACGATCGCCGCATTGTCGGCGCTGGATTTCTTGGTGATCTTCTTGGCGCGCGATCCGTTGGGGCCGTAGACATAGGTGGTGAAGGCGCTGCCGCCGGTCATATTGACGGTGGAGAGGCGATTGAGCGCATCCCAGGAGAAGGTGCGCAGAACCTCCTTTGTAGCGTCGTTGGTTTCCTTGGTGATATTGCCGTTTGCGTCATAGTTTACGACATAGCAGCCGGCGCTGTCGCCGCTGCCGATCGTGAAGGAGGAGATGGCGTGCGGTCGGGCGTTTGCATATGTGTAAGTTATGTTTCTCCGGCCGCGCGAGGTGATGTTGTCATCGCTGCTATAGGCGAAGGCTTCGGTGAGCTTGGATGTTGATTTCCACTGAGAGCTGACCCGGCGTTTCCACCGAGAATTGACTCGCCTTTAGGTATTGTTCGTGTTGTTGGTCGGGGTCAAGTTCCTGCGTTTCTCCTTTGATGTTTTGGGCTGATGGGCCGAGCTGTTCTTGAAGCGGAAGCTGTCGTTTCCGGTTTCGAGGATGTGGCAGTGGTGGGTGAGCCTGTCGAGCAGTGCGGTGGTCATCTTTGCGTCGCCGAAGACGCTTGCCCATTCACTGAAGCTGAGGTTGGTGGTGATGATGACGCTGGTGCGCTCATAAAGTCTGCTAAGCAGATGGAAGAGCAGCGCCCCGCCTGAAGCGCTGAATGGCAGGTATCCCAGCTCGTCGAGAATGACGAGATCAGAGTGAACGAGCCGATTGGCGATCTGTCCCGACTTGCCTTGCGACTTCTCTTGCTCAAGCGCGTTGACCAGTTCGACCGTCGAGAAGAACCTCACTCGCTTGTGGTGGTGTTCGATGGCCTGAACGCCGAGCGCGGTGGCAATGTGCGTCTTGCCCGTGCCAGGTCCGCCGACCAGAACGATATTGTTGGCGTCATCGAGGAAGTCACAGCGATGAAGCTGTTGCACGAGCGCCTCGTTGATCTCGCTGCTGGTAAAGTCGAAGCCGTTCAGATCACGGTAGGCCGGGAAGCGTGCCGTCTTGAGTTGATACGCGGTCGATCGGACCTCTCGTTCGGCTGTCTCCGCCTTGAGAAGCTGCGACAGGATCGGAAGGGCAGCCTCGAACGCGGGCGATCCCTGCTCAGTAAGTTCCCCGACGGCCTGGGCCATGCCATGCATCTTCAACTGCCGCAGCATGATGACGATCGCGCCGCTTGCTGGATTATGACGCATGGCGAGCCTCCGTCTTTCTCAAGGTGTCGTATCGTTCAACATTAGCCTTGGGTTCATTGGTGAGCGTCAGTGCCTGAGGGGTGTCGAGGGTTGGCGGCGTGAAGGATTTGCCGTCAACGAGCCGATGCAGCAGGTTCAGCACATGCGTCTTGGTCGGAACGCCAGACTTCAGCGCCATATCGACAGCCGACAGCACGGCCTGTTCGTCGTGCTGAAGGACGAGTGCCAGGATATCGGCCATCTCTCGATCGCCACCCGGCTTCTTGAGCAGGTATTGCTGCAAGGTCCGGAATGCATCGGGAAGCTCGATGAACGGTGCACCGCTACGAAGAGCTCCGGGCTTACGCTGCACCACCGCCAGATAGTGACGCCAGTCGTAGATGGTCTGTCCTGGCCGATCATGGGAACGATCGATGACGCGGCGGTGCTCGCAGACGATCTGGCCTTCTGCGGCAACCACGATCCGATCCGGGTAGACCCTGAGGCTCACCGGTCGATTGGCGAAGGATGCCGGAACGCTGTAGCGATTGCGCTCCAGATGCACGAGGCAGGTGGGCGTGACCCGCTTCGTATATTCGACGAACCCGTCGAACGGCCTGGAGAGCGGCATGAGAGCAGGAACTTCCTCGGCCCAGATGTCGGCAATAGTGCCACGCATCTGACCGTGGAGTGTCTTGGCCCAAAACTCTTTGCAACGCTCCTCAAGCCAATCGTTCAGGGCCTCCAGTGATGGAAAGCGCGGGATCGGTTGAAAGAAGCGATGACGCGCATCCTGCACGTTCTTCTCGACCTGTCCCTTCTCCCAGCCGGAAGCCGGATTGCAGAACTCGGGCTCGAACACATAATGGCTGGCCATCCCCATGAAGCGGACATTGACGTCGCGCTCCTTGCCACGACCGACCTTATCGATCGCCGTACGCATGTTGTCGTAGATGCCGCGACCAGGAATGCCACCGAAGACGCGGAAGGCATGATTATGGGCATCGAACAGCATCTCGTGCGTCTGCAGGAGGTATGCCCGGACGATGAAGGCCCTGGAGTAGCTCAGCTTCGTGTGGGCGATCTGCAGCTTGGTGCGCTCATTGCCGATGATCGCCCAGTCCTCCGACCAGTCGAACTGGAAGGCTTCGCCTGGTTCGAACGCCAGGGGCACAAATGTCCCGCGGCCCGTCGTCTGCAATTCCCTCTGACGATCATTGCGCCATTCCCGCGCATATGCCGCCACACGATTGTAGGACCCCTCGTAGCCGAGGCTGACAAGATCAGCGTGTAGCTGCTTCATCGTCCGCTTCTGCTTGCGGCTCTTCTTCGACTCCGTCTTCAGCCAGGCCGATAACCGATCTGCAAACGGATCAAGCTTGCTCGGCCGCTCTGGGACGTTGAACTTCGGCTCCACGCCGCCGGCTCGCAGATATTTGCGGATGGTATTCCGGGATAAGCCGGTCCTGCGGCAAATCTCCCGGATCGATAGATGCTCTCGAAAATGCCAGCGTCGGATTACGCTCAGTAACGCCATGTCGATCACTCCAGAGCCCCCGCTGAAAACATGCGAGGGACGGTTGAAACATGGGTCAATTCTCAATGGAAATATCTGGCTGCGCCGGGTCAGCTCTCAGTGGAAATCAACAAGCGGGGTCAGCTAGCGCATAATATCCACTCCTGAGTTTGGGAATTCCCGCCGTTCGATTTGGCTATGCCAGGATGGACGCGATGACATTGAAAGTCACCCATAATGACCGGCAAATCGCCGGTCAAGTTGAGCAATTATGCCCTGTAGCATAGATGCTGTTATGGGGTGGTGAGCATAGCCCCTTGAGTACCAATGGAGCTGCAGACGTGGCCGCTGGCGGCCCTCCGTAGGCTGCAGCAGAGGGCGGTCTGCCGGTCGCCCACCCAATTGTTCTGCCCCCATTTCCGGTAGCTTTTCAGTTTAGAACGTCTGCCAAATGGCCGTCGTCAGCTGCTTGGCAGAGGAACTCGGATAACGACACCCCGCATGCGGCATGATGCAAAGACGGTCCACTATACAGCAATACGCGTCCGTGAGGCGGCAACGGCCGTTCGTTTATTTGCAATGGGATCGAGACAGAATGCAAAGGCGGCTCAGCTACCGGCAATTTCATCTCACGGAACAGCAATCCGATCCCAGATAACGACAACGATTTGACCTGTTTTCCAGTGGCTTTGTGTAGACCCAAAAACTCGGAACTCGCCTACATATTTGATTTTTCGGGTTTTATTTGAGACCAGAGCCCCTGAAGGTTTCGCCTGTTTCCAGACCAAAACTGGTGGAACTGGCTACTCCACCAAATTTACTTCCCAGAACTCACAGAAACTACGTCACTGCAGAATGTCACGACATTTTAGTCGGTTAGTCCTCGCACCGGTGAACGCCGACCGCTCGTCGGAATCTCCGAAAGAGTATGCGCTTCCGCCTCGTCCGTCTTCCAAGCTGAGCTATACGGCCATCCGCGGCACGCCGAGCATCCATAGAGATGATTGGAAAGCCAAGACCCTTGAGCTCGTGGAGGGCCAAGGCGTCAGCGAACCGGTCCACGCCGATTTTCGCACAATGGCTCCGTCCATCGCTTCAGCCGCGCCATGATCATCGACGGTTGCGTATCCACACTCCAACGCCACACCCCCTATCGATTCCGGTCAGCGGGTCTGTTTTTCGATTTCCGACAGCACCTGTTCGGGCGGCAAGTTTTTCTTGAGGTCCGTGAGTTCGTGATCAGCCACCGTCACCGGCGCGTCCAGATGACGCGAGATCGATTCGACCATGCTGATCAGCCGCGTCGTTTCATGTTCGGCGAGCAACGAAATCTGCAGGCTCAGTTCGGCGCGCTTGTCTTCCAGCGCCGCCATGCGGTTCTGGTTGATCATCACGAAGGTCGAGATGAAGATCGCCTCGACAGAAGCGACCATGGCGAGCGCCACGAAGGTGGGATCGAAGGCGGGAATCAGAGGCAACCAGCCGAGATTGACGACGATCCACAGCCCGAAAATCGCGATGTGCAGATAGACGAAGGTCATGCTGCCGGCAAATGCGCTGATGCCGGCTGCGATTCGGGTCTGACGCGACCGTTTGCGGTCGTCCTCAGCCTTCCTCTGGGTCAGCGCTTCGATGTTACGGGCGAGGATCGTGGACATGTCTTCGCCCGAGCCGCCGGCGGGGCTCTTGTCTGCGCGCGTCTCAAGGGCGTCCTGGGTCATGCGGTTTTCCGGTTTGGCTTTCATTCCGCACAACGCCTCGGGCCGAAAGCCGTTCCCGCCACGGCGTTTTCTCATTGCGCACCGGTATTTTTTGAAGATGGAGGAGCGACGCACAACTAGAGAGCAGTCGCCGGAAGACACGGTTCGGCGCGCGGTCTCGGCTTCCCCCGATCAGGCGCATGTCGCGCGGAGCTACACCGCTTTCAGGTCGCGCCTGCGTCCACAAGACAGGCGAAGCTTGTGCGTTTGCATGACTCTTCGGAGACGGATTTTCTTGGTCTGTCGCGCGTGCGCACACAGGACCGCGCCGATGCGGAGCCACGCTATTTCGGAATGTGTCGCCGCGCATGGACGCTTATAAGAAAAACTACATTAACGACTTGTATAGTTTTCTTAAGTCTTCATTTACCATGTTTGTTTACTTTTTGTCTCAGCGATCGACAGGGCGATCGCTTCACAGGGGCAAGTCCAATGGCCGCGCAGGCAACGAAAAGAATCATCTCTTCCGAGATTCAGCCGGAAACCTATTCACTGGAAGCGAAATACGCACGCTTCGACAAATTCCTGAAAAGCCTCTGGAAGGACGTCTATCCCGAGACGGCCACCGAGCTTCACGACTCCATCACCGCCTCTTCCTACAAGGCGCTGAAAGAGGAGCATCCGTTGCCGCAAGGCGCCAAGGTTCTCGACATCGGCTGCGGCCAAGGCGTCGCGCTCAAGCATTTCGCCGCCGACAAGCTCGACGCTGTCGGCATCGCCATCGGCGAGGATGTGCGGATCTGCTGCGAAAAGGGCTACAACGCCGTCGAAATGGATCTGTCCTTCCTGGATTTTGAAGACGAGACCTTCGACATGGTCTGGTCGCGGCATGTGCTGGAGCACAGCATCTTCCCTTATTTCTCGCTGGCCGAAACCTATCGCGTGCTGAAGCCCGGCGGGGTGCTCTATATGGAAGTTCCGGCGCCCGACACCGCAGCCAACCATCAGACCAATCCCAATCATTACTCGGTGCTCGGTCGCTCGATGTGGCTCGAACTGATCCGCCGTGTCGGCTACTCCTCGGTGCGCGTCCGCGAAATCGGCTTCAACCTCGCCGCCGGCCCGGATCGGTACTGGAGCTTCACGGTCCGCAAAAAGTAACGGCGCGGACCGAACCGTCGGCGGGGACCATTCGCCCTCTGGCGAAGCGGCGTTAAATCGCTTATGCATAAGGCAGGCGCGGCCCGCGCCTCCCTCCCTCCGCCGGGGAAGCATGATCATGCCGGGCGTCTTTCGTTGGAACAGCCGCGAGCGCTGCATAAGGAGGGGTTGCGTATCCGCTCGCTATGCGAGGTTCCGATGACATATCCGATCTATCTGCTCAAACGTCAGGCGCGGCGGCTGTCGCGCGCAAAGAATATTCCACTGCATGATGCGCTCGACCAGATCGCCCGGCGAGAAGGCTTTCAAGCCTGGAGCCACCTCTCATCCGCGATCACCCGGCAGGCGGACCCTGAACCAAATCTGGTCTCGGCCCCTGGAGGATTGCTGCTGATCGGCGCACGACCCGGCCAGGGCAAGACAGTGACAGGCCTGATCTGGGCCGCCGACGCCGTGCGATCTGGTCATCGCGCTTCCATCTTCTCACTGGAGGAAACCGAGCCCGCCATTCAAGCGCGCTTGCTGCGGCTCGATCGCCGAGACGTCGTGACGTCCGATCGACTCCAGATCGATCTGACGGATGGGCTGGACGCCGATCACATCATCTCGCGGCTCGGCGCGGCCCAGCCAGGCGATATCGCTATCGTGGATTACCTTCAATTGCTCGACCAGAACCGGCGGTCGCCGCCACTGCGGGATCAAGTCACCCGCCTGCGCGCGCTGGCGCAGGAAAAGCGCATGCGCATCGCTTGCCTGTCGCAGATAGATCGCCGCTTCGAGCTGTCGGGAAAATCCCTGCCCGATTACACGGATGTCAGGCGGGCCGATGCGCTGGGGGCCAACCTGTTCGACAAGGCCTACTTCCTGCACAAGGGCAGGACTGGCCTCGTCGCGTTGTCGACCTCAGGCTGAGACAGCCTGTTTCGGCGCGGGCGGACCTCAAGTCCGCCCGAACGTGTCCTCGATACGGACGATGTCGTCCTCGCCGAGATAGGATCCCGTCTGAACCTCGACGAGTTCCAGCAGGATCTTGCCGGGGTTGGAGAGACGGTGCAACTCGCCCTGCGGAATATAGATCGACTCGTTTTCGCGCAGCATCTGCTTGGTCTCGCCGATCTGCACATCCGCCGTGCCGCGCACCACGATCCAATGCTCTGAGCGGTGGTGATGCTTCTGCAGCGAGAGTTGCTTGCCGGGCTTGACGAAGATGCGCTTCACCTGGAAACGTTCGCCCATCAGCACGGAGGTGTATCCGCCCCAGGGACGGTAACTGGTGCGATGCTCTTCCGTTAGCTTGGCGGTCGCCGGGTTCTTCATCAGATCCTTGACGACCTTGCCGACATCCTGCGCATCGGTGAGCTTGCCCACATAGACCGCGTCCTCCGACACCAGCACCACCGCATCCTCGACGCCGTTGACCGCGACATGGGCGCTTTCGGAGAAGACGAAGGAATTCTTGGTGTTGTAGAGATTGACCGGACCGCGCGCGACATTGCCGTCCGTGTCGCATTCGCTTTCCTTCCACACCGCGTCCCAGGCGCCGAGATCCGACCACTGGATCGGCGACGGCGCGACCGAGGCGAGCTTGGTGTGTTCGAAGATCGCATAGTCGACGGAGATGTCGGGCGATTTGGCGAACTCGGCTTCGCCGAGCCGGACGAAATCGAGGTCGATGCGGGCATGGTCGACCGAAGCCTTGGCGGCCGCGAGGACGTCGGGCGCGAAGGCAGCGCATTCGCTCAGGAAGACGTCGGAGTTGAACAGGAACATGCCGGAGTTCCAGTAATAGTTCCCCGTCGCCAGCATTTCCTTGGCGCGCTCTTCATTCGGCTTTTCGACGAAGCGCTGCACGACATGGGCGCCCGTGGCTTCCTTGGCTCCAGCCTCGATATAGCCGAAGCCCGTGGCGGGCGAGGTCGGCGTGATGCCGAAAGTGGCCAGCCGTCCGGCGCGCGCGGCGGCCGTGGCGGTGTCGATCGCCGTCACATAGGCGTCGTCGACGCGGATATTGTGATCCGAGGCCAGCACATGCACGAGCCTCGGCCCATTCTTCGCGGCGATCAGCGCCGCGGCGGCGATCGCGGGCGCCGTGTTACGGGCGATCGGCTCCAGGACCACCGCTTCGAGTTCGACGCCGGCTTCCAGCGCCTGTTCGGCGACCAGGAAACGATATTCGGAATTGGTGACGACGATCGGCCTGCCATAGCGCTGGGGATCCTTGAGCCGCTTCAGAGTGAGCTGGAACAGGCTGTCGTCGCCGGTCAACGCCAGAAACTGCTTCGGCCGCGCCGAACGCGACATGGGCCAGAGCCGCGTGCCCTTGCCGCCGGCCAGAATAACCGGGACGATGAGATCTTGAGACATGTGAACCTTGCTCCCAATGAGGCCCGATCCGCTGCGCGGCAGGAAAGACGCAAGCAGACGGCCAAATCACGTTTCCAATCTTCATTGGCATATTCTTGCCTGTCGAAACAAGCATCTGCGTCAGACGGGACAAAGTGCGGCGAATGCTGCAAAACTTCGGCAATTGATTCGCATTTGAGGGAAGACGGGCATGGAGCGCATCGCGGCGATGGTCATGTTGAGCGCCGGATGGAGGCGTTTGGCGATCGCTCTCGCAGCGGGAGCGTTCGCGGCGTTGATGTTGCCGCCTTTCGGCCTGTTTCCAGCCGGCTTCGTGTCTTTCTCGGTTCTGGTCTGGCTGATCGACGGCGCGTCCGGAAATCCGGATCGCGGCGTCATCCTCAGGCGCTGGCCGTCTTTCCTGATCGGCTGGACCTTCGGGCTCGGTTATTTCGTCGCGAGCCTGTGGTGGACCGCCAATGCCCTTCTGGTGGACGCCGACGAATTCGCCTGGGCGGTGCCGCTGGCGGCTGTCGGGCTGCCCGCCTATCTCGCGATCTATTATGGCCTGGCGGCGGCGCTGGCCCGAATGCTCTGGACCGACGGCTTTCTGCGCATCGTGGCGCTCGCTGCGAGCTTCGGCCTCGCCGAATGGCTGCGCGGCGTCGTCTTCACCGGCTTCCCCTGGAACGCGGTCGGCCAGGGCCTGACCCCCTTCCCGCTGATGATGCAGAGCCTTGCTTTGGTCGGCGGACACACGATGAACATGGCGGCGGTGTTTGTCTTCGCCGCCCCGGCGCTGTTCGCCTCGTATCGAGGCCGCGCGGCAGGCCTCAGCCTTGCAGCGCTGCTGTTTGCCGCGCATCTCGGCTATGGCGGTTATGCGCTTTACATCGCACCGCAGGCGGCGCAGACCGACCGCGTGGTCCGGCTCGTCCAGCCGGCCATTTCGCAGGCCGATAAGCTGGATGACGACCAGCGCGCCGCGGTGTTTCAGGCGCATCTCGATCTCACCAAGGCGCCGCCGGCCGAGGGCGGCAAGGCGCCGCGGTTGATCGTCTGGCCAGAGACCTCCGTGCCCTTCATTCTGACGCAGAGCCCGGATGCGCTGGCGCTGATCTCGGACGCGCTCGAAGATGGCCAGATCCTGTTCGCCGGAGCGGTGCGGGTGGAAGGCGGCGGGGCCGAGGAGCGCTATTACAACTCGATCTATATGATTGATTCCCAGGGCCAGATCATCGGCGCCGCCGACAAGGTGCATCTGGTGCCCTTCGGCGAGTTTCTGCCGCTCGAGGATTTCTTCCGCAAGCTGAACCTGCAGGCGGTCGCCGCCATGCCGGGCGGCTTCTCCGCCGCCCTCCAGCGCGGCATGCTGACGCTGCCCGACGGTTTCAAGCTGTTGCCGCTGATCTGCTACGAGATCATTTTTCCCTCGGAGATCACGGCTGAGGGCCCCGATGCGCCCGATGTGATCCTCAATATCACCAATGACGAATGGTTCGGCGTCAGTCCCGGTCCGTGGCAGCATTTCCTGCAGGCGCGTTTGGCGGCGGTGGAAACCGGCCTTCCGGTGATCCGTGACGCCAATAGCGGCATTTCCGCCGTCATCGATCCGAGAGGAAGAGTCACGGCCGGTCTCGCTTTTGGCGCAAAAGGTTTCATCGATACAACCATTCCGGCCAAGATCGACACAATTGTGCCAAAAGCCTACCGCACACTCCTCTTCGGGTTGTTGCTATTATCTAGTTTTTTGATTGTATTGCTTGCTCGCATGGGTTTTGTTTTCGAACGCAATTGACCAAAAACCCATGGAAAGGCATAGTGTAATCGACGAGTTCAGGAAAATGCTGGAACACGTCATCGATTAACGACATGCAACGTTCGGTTTGCGAATCCTCCCGTATTGGCGGCAGAACTGCAGGGCACACATCACCGGAACCAAAAAATGATAGAAAACAAGAAGAAACCGAATCCGATCGACATTCACGTGGGAAGCCGGATTCGCCTTCGCCGCACCATGCTGGGCATGAGCCAGGAAAAGCTGGGCGAGAGCCTGGGAATTACCTTCCAGCAGATCCAGAAATACGAGAAGGGCACCAACCGCGTCGGCGCCAGCCGGCTGCAGGCGATTTCGGGCATTCTCAATGTGCCCGTGTCGTTCTTCTTCGAAGACGCTCCCGACGGAAATCCGGCCAATACCGCGTCGGGCATGGCTGAAGCCTCCAGCTCGAACTACGTCGTCGATTTCCTGTCGTCCTCCGAAGGTCTGCAGCTCAACCGCGCTTTCGTGAAGATCACCGATCAGAAGGTTCGCCGTAAGCTCGTCGACCTCGTCAAGGCTCTCGCCGCAGAGGCGGAAACCGAATAACGCCGCATCTGGATTGCGGGTTTCCGAAGCGAAGCCCGCATCCGGCCGCGTCTACGCGCGCCACCCTGTCGCAAACGAACATCCCGAAATCGCTGGTCCCTACACGCCGCGTCGCCTTCGACGCAGCGGTGAAACCTGCTCGCGCCCCTCTCCGTTAACGAAGCGTAAACAGCCTCATATAAAGATATATTTATGTCCTTCTACGCTTGTTTTTCCACAGGCGAATGACTACACATGCTTCGGTCTTTCATTGAGGGGAATCCCGCATGCGCTCCAGCTATCTGTTCACCAGCGAGTCGGTATCTGAAGGTCATCCAGACAAGGTCTGCGACCGTATTTCCGACGAAATCGTCGATCTCGTCTATCGTGAAGCCATCAAGACCGGAATCGACCCCTGGTCGGTCCGGATCGCCTGCGAGACGCTCGCCACCACCAATCGCGTGGTGATCGCCGGCGAAGTGCGGCTCCCCCCGAGCCTGATGAAAAAGGACAAGAACGGCGTCGACCAGATCAATCCGTCGAAGTTCAAGGCCGCGGCGCGAAAGGCAATCCGCGACATCGGCTATGAGCAGGACGGTTTCCACTGGAAGACCGCCAGGATCGACGTGCTGCTGCATTCGCAGTCGGCCGACATCGCCCAGGGCGTCGACAACGCCGCCGACAAGCAGGGCGAGGAAGGCGCGGGCGACCAGGGCATCATGTTCGGTTACGCCTGCAGCGAAACGCCGGACCTGATGCCGGCGCCGATCTACTACTCCCACCGCATCCTGCAACTGCTCTCGGAAGCTCGCCGCAAAGGCGAAGGCGACGCCGGCAAGCTCGGCCCCGACGCCAAGAGCCAGGTGACGGTGCGCTATGTCGACGGCAAGCCCGCCGAGGCGACCTCCATCGTCCTTTCGACCCAGCATCTCGACGCGTCCTGGGATTCCCAGAAGGTCCGCAGCGTCGTGGAACCCTTCATTCACGAGGCTCTCGGCGACCTGCCCGTCGCCGAGGACTGCGTCTGGTACATCAACCCGACCGGCAAATTCGTCATCGGCGGACCCGACGGGGACGCCGGCCTCACCGGTCGCAAGATCATCGTCGACACCTATGGCGGCGCGGCCCCGCATGGCGGCGGCGCGTTCTCCGGCAAGGATACGACCAAGGTCGACCGTTCCGCCGCCTATGTCGCGCGCTATCTCGCCAAGAATGTCGTGGCCGCCGGTCTCGCCGATCGCTGCACGATCCAGTTGTCCTACGCCATCGGCGTGGCCCAGCCGCTGTCGATCTATGTCGATCTGCACGGCACCGGCAAGAAGGTCACCGAGGATCAGGTCGAGGCTGCGATCCGCAAGGTGATCGATCTGTCGCCGACCGGCATTCGCCGCCATCTCAACCTCAACAAGCCGATCTACGCGAAGACCTCGTCCTATGGCCATTTCGGCCGCAAGGCGGGCCGTGACGGGTCCTTCTCCTGGGAGAAGCTCGATCTCGTCAAGCCGCTCAAGGAAGCCTTGGCTTCGTGAGCGCGTCCGACGATCAGAACGAGCGCCCTTCGCGCGCGACCGAAGCTTTCTTCGGTCGGCGCAAGGGCAAGGCGCTCAGAGTCAATCAGCTTCGCGTGATGGACCAAACCCTGTCGGCGCTGAAACTCGATCTCTCCAAGCCTGCTCCATCTTCGCTGGCCGCGTTGTTTCCAGTTCCCGTTACGCAGATCCGGCTCGAAAGCGGCTTCGGCGGCGGAGAACATCTCCTTCATCGCGCGCTGGAAAATCCGGAGACGGGATTTATCGGCGTCGAGCCCTTCGTCAATTCCATGGCGAAACTGCTGGCGCGTGTCGAGGAGCAAGACATTCGCAACATCCGCGTCTTCGACGACGATGCGACGCTGGTGCTCGATTGGCTGCCCGAGGCCTCGATCGACCAGGTGGATCTGCTCTATCCCGATCCCTGGCCGAAAAAGCGCCATTGGAAGCGCCGCTTCGTGTCGGACGTCAATGTCGAGCGGTTCCATCGCGTCATCAAGCCGGGCGGACATTTCTGCTTCGCGTCCGACATCGACACCTACGTGAACTGGACGCTCGAACATTTCGACCGCCATCCCGGTTTCGAATGGACGGCGCGCAACGCCGGCGACTGGCTTGCGCCCTTTCCCAATTGGCCGGGCACACGATACGAAGCGAAAGCCCGGCGCGAAGGCCGCTCCTCGGCCTATCTCACCTTCCGTCGCCTCTGATTTTCACTCTATCGAAATCTGGAAACGCTTCGCGCGGCCGCATCATCCCGTACGGCTGCCTTTTCGGCGCGGCATAATCCATCGCGCCATTGACACCCTGCCCGCCCGTCGCGCCATCCAGCAGTTGAGGCGCGAGCATGGGATCGGGTCCGTCGGGAAGACCGCATGCCCGGCATATCGACCGGGCTGCGGCAATTCTCTGTCAGTGAAGGCTGACTGTCTGCAGATCATCCTCTGCGGCCTTGAAGAAGGTCGAGGAGCGGTTGTCGGTCAGCAGGATCGGCGTGCCGTCGGCGCCGAACAACGCCCAGAGATCGAGGCCCGGATTGAGGTTCGGGGCTTCGGGGAAAACGCGCGACACGTCTTCGGAACGCATCTTGCGGATATAGCCGAGCTTACCAGCGCCGAGATGCGCGAACTCGCTACGTGTCAAGCTATCCAGTGTGGGTCTAGCGGCCATTCTATTGCCTCCTTCATGCTTCGGAAGACGCGGGGCCAATCCCGTCCAACCATCATTCTGAAACAGAGATGTTAATTTTTCGCACAAGTTTTTCGGGTTCCGGCCTGATGAGGTCGATCGAGAGAAGTCCGTTCTTGAGGCTGGCCCCGATGACCTGCATTCCATCCGCCAGCATGAAGCAACGCTGGAACTGGCGGGAGGCGATGCCGCGATAGAGAAACTCCCGCTCGCCCTGTTCGGCCTGGCGACCGCGGATGATCAACTGGTTCTCTTCGGTGGTGACGTCGAGATCGTCTTCGCCGAAACCCGCCACGGCGAGCGTGATGCGCAGGCGTTCGGGCTCGCCGGCGGGGGCGTCGGCCTTCAGACGTTCGATATTGTACGGGGGGTAGCCGTCATTGTTCTTGGCGAGACGCTCCAGCGTCTTCTCCATGGCGTCGAAGCCCAGAAGAAGCGGGCTGGCGAAAGGGGCAATGCGCGTGTTCATTCCGTTCATGTCCTTGGCTGCAAGCGACAATCGCCGGGCCTCGTTCAAGCGTCCGGCAGAACGACATATGGTGACTTGGCGATAGAGTTGCAAGACGCTTGCGCTCGGGGCGCCCACAGGCAATAGTCGCCGAGAAATCAATAAGAAGAGGACCGGCGCCGACATGGCCAATCCGAGAAAGATCATCATCGACACAGACCCCGGCCAGGACGATGCAGCCGCCATCATGCTCGCGCTCGGTTCGCCGCTAGAGCTCGACCTTCTCGGCGTCACGACGGTCGCCGGCAATGTGCCGCTGTCGCGCACGCAAACCAACGCCCGCATCGTCTGCGAGTTTGCCGGTCGTCCCGACGTGAAGGTCTTCGCCGGCTGCGAACGTCCCTTGAAGCGGCCGCCGGTGACGGCGGAATATGTCCATGGACCGACCGGCCTGGATGGTCCCGAACTCTTCGAACCCACCATGCCGCTGCAGGACATGAACGGCGTCGACTTCATCATCGATACGCTCCGGACGCATGAGGCGGGGACCGTGACGCTCTGCACGCTCGGGCCGATGACGAATGTGGCCACCGCCTTCCAGCATGCGCCCGACATCATCGCGCGCGTGAAGGAAGTGGTGATGATGGGCGGCGCCTATTTCGAAGTCGGAAACATCACGCCAGCGGCCGAGTTCAACATCTATGTCGATCCGGAAGCCGCCGACATCGTTTTCAAGTCCGGCGTGCCCATCGTGATGATGCCGCTCGACCTGACGCACAAGGTTTTGACGTTGAAAGCGCGTGTCGAAAAGATCCGCGCGCTGGGCAGCCGCGCGGGCGTGGCGCTCGCCGATATGCTCGATTTCTTCGAGCGTTTCGACGTAGAGAAATACGGCTCCGACGGCGGGCCGCTGCATGACCCGACCGTGATCGCCTATCTCATAAAGCCGGAAATCTTTTCCGGTCGCCACTGCAATGTCGAGATCGAACTTGCTTCTGAACTGACGCTGGGCATGACCGTGGTGGACTGGTGGCGCGTGACCAAGCGCGAGAAGAACGCCATGGTGATGAAGGATATCGACGCCCAGGCCTTCTTCGACCTGTTGACGGAGCGGGTCGGACGCCTTTGATTGCATCCGTAAGCGAGTCAAAGCGGTCTCAGGAAACTGGGGCCGTTTTTTTATTCCAACAAATGAAAAGGGAGCGGCCCGAAGACCGCTCCCCAATTCTGATCGGCAGATCAGAGTGATAGGCTTGCGCCTATCACATCATGTCCATGCCGCCTGTTCAGCGCGCTTGACGCGCTGAACCGTCCCAGTTGATGGGCGGCTTTATGGACGTGTGTGATAGGCTAGCGCCTATCACATCATGTCCATGCCGCCCATGCCGCCCATGCCGCCCGGCATGCCGCCGGCAGCTTCCTTCTTCGGAAGTTCGGCGATCATGGCTTCGGTGGTGATCAGCAGCGAAGCAACCGAAGCTGCGTTCTGCAGAGCGGTGCGGACAACCTTGACCGGGTCGACGATGCCCATGGTGATCATGTCGCCGAATTCGCCGGTCTGGGCGTTGTAGCCGAAGTTGTCGTTGTCCTTTTCGAGGATCTTGCCGACGATGATGGAAGCTTCGTCGCCAGCGTTGTCTGCGATCTGGCGAACCAGGGACTGCAGGGCGCGACGGACGATGTTGATGCCGGCTTCCTGGTCGTCGTTGACGCCCTTGACGGTGATCTTGGTCGAGGAGCGCAGGAGAGCGGTGCCGCCGCCGGGGACGATGCCTTCCTGAACGGCAGCGCGGGTCGCGTTGAGCGCGTCGTCGATGCGGTCCTTGCGTTCCTTGACTTCGATTTCCGTGGAGCCGCCGACGCGGATCACGGCAACGCCGCCAGCGAGCTTGGCAAGACGTTCCTGCAGCTTTTCGCGGTCGTAGTCGGAGGTGGTTTCTTCGATCTGGGCCTTGATCTGGGCGACGCGGCCTTCGATGTCGGACTTCTGGCCGGCGCCGTCGACGATCGTGGTGTTTTCCTTGGAGATCGAAACCTTCTTGGAACGGCCCAGCATGTCGAGGGTGACGTTTTCAAGCTTGATGCCGAGGTCTTCGGAGATCACGGTGCCGCCCGTCAGGATGGCGATGTCTTCGAGCATGGCCTTGCGGCGGTCGCCGAAGCCAGGAGCCTTGACGGCGGCGATCTTGAGGCCGCCGCGGAGCTTGTTGACGACGAGGGTGGCGAGAGCTTCGCCTTCGACGTCTTCAGCGATGATCAGCAGCGGCTTGCCGGTCTGGACGACGGCTTCGAGCACCGGCAGCATGGCCTGGAGGTTCGAGAGCTTCTTTTCGTGCAGCAGGATGTAAGCGTCGTCGAGATCGGCGATCATCTTTTCTGCGTTGGTCACGAAATAGGGGCTGAGGTAGCCGCGGTCGAACTGCATGCCTTCGACGACTTCGAGTTCGGTTTCGGCGGTCTTGGCTTCTTCGACGGTGATGACGCCTTCGTTGCCGACCTTCTGCATGGCTTCGGCGATATCAGCGCCGACCTGCTTGTCGCCGTTGGCGGAGATCGTGCCGACCTGGGCGACTTCTTCCGACGTGGAGATCTTCTTGGCCTTGGCCTGGAGATCCTTGACGACTTCCGAGACGGCGAGATCGATGCCGCGCTTCAGGTCCATCGGGTTCATGCCGGCGGCAACGGCCTTGGCGCCTTCGCGAACGATGGCCTGGGCCAGGACGGTGGCGGTGGTGGTGCCGTCGCCGGCGATGTCGTTGGTCTTGGACGCGACTTCGCGGACCATCTGGGCGCCCATGTTTTCGAACTTGTCTTCGAGTTCGATTTCCTTGGCGACAGAGACGCCGTCCTTGGTGATGCGCGGAGCGCCGAAGGACTTGTCGATGATGACGTTACGACCCTTCGGGCCGAGCGTGACCTTTACAGCGTCAGCGAGGATGTCGACGCCGCGCAGCATCTTTTCGCGCGCGTTACGGCCAAACTTGATTTCTTTAGCAGCCATTTTGGAAAACTCCCGGGCTCATTGCCCATTGGTTTGCTTGGAATTTGACGAGATCGGCAATCAGCCGATGATGCCCATGATGTCGGATTCCTTCATGATCAGAAGGTCTTCGCCATCGAGCTTGACTTCGGTGCCCGACCACTTGCCGAACAGGACGCGGTCGCCGGCCTTGACGTCGAGAGCGACGAGATTGCCCTTGTCGTCACGAACGCCGGAGCCCACGGCGACGATTTCGCCTTCCTGCGGCTTTTCCTTGGCGGTGTCGGGGATGATGATGCCGCCCTTGGTCTTTTCTTCGGATGCAACGCGGCGAACGACGACGCGGTCATGAAGCGGACGGAAATTGGTGCTTGCCATTGTCTGTTTCCTCGATCAAATGACATTACCGGGTCAGGCCCGGGGGAAAGGTTGTTAGCACTCCCTCCTGTGGAGTGCTAGCGGCCTGGATTTAGGTTCGAGGCGGGCGAGAGTCAAGGTTCCGCCGTCGGAAAAATATTTCGACAAGGTAAATGCGGGACCAGAATGAGCGATCTCGAACAGCTCCCCGCACGCCCCGCCCATCCGAGTTTCGGCGACGCCGTGCGCGTCTGGGCCAGGATCGGCGTGCTCAGCTTCGGCGGCCCGGCCGGACAGATCGCCCTGATGCATCGCGAACTCGTGGACGAGCGGCGCTGGATCTCCGAAAGCCGCTTTTTGCATGCGCTCAATTTCTGCATGTTGCTGCCGGGCCCGGAAGCGCAACAGCTCGCGACCTATATCGGCTGGCTTCTACATGGCTGGCGCGGCGGCCTGATGGCCGGTCTGCTCTTCGTCGCGCCGGGTTTCCTGGTCATTCTCGCTCTTTCCGCCATCTACGCCGTCTGGGGCCAGACCGGGCTGCTGGACAGCGCCTTCATGGGCTTGAAGGCGGCTGTGCTGGTGATCGTCGTCGAGGCGCTGATCCGTGTCGGTAAACGGTCGCTCAAGAACAATGTGATGCGCGCCGTCGCAGTCGCGGCCTTCGTTGCGCTCTTCGCCTTCGCGGCGCCCTTTCCTCTGGTGATCCTCGCGGCGGCGCTGATCGGCTATACCGGCTTCCGCTTCGCGCCAGATGTGTTTTCAGCCGGCGGGCATCACGCCGCCGGCGCGGATCTGCCGGCCGTCATCGATGCGGATCATCCAGGACGGCCGGCCAGTTGGCGCGGCTCGCTTCTCGCCACGCTCGTGTGGACGACGCTATGGGCCGCCCCTTTCGGACTTCTCTTCGCCTTCGGCCTCGAATCGAGCGTTTATGTCGACATCAGCCTGTTCTTCTCGAAAATGGCCGTCGTCACCTTCGGCGGAGCCTATGCGGTTCTCTCCTATGTCGCGCAACAGGCGGTCGATCATTACCAATGGCTGAAGCCGGGCGAGATGCTGGATGGACTCGGGCTCGCCGAGACGACGCCGGGGCCGCTGGTTCTGGTGCTGAGCTTCGTCGGTTTCATCGCCGGATTTCGCGGATCAGGCGCGTTGTCGCCGCTCGCGGGCGGCGCGCTCGGGGCGACGCTCACGACTTGGGTGACCTTTGCGCCCTGCTTTCTCTGGATTTTCCTCGGCGCGCCCTGGATCGAGCGACTGCGCGCCAATCGGGCGCTCTCGGGAGCGATGACCGCCATATCGGCGGCGGTCACCGGGGTGATCTTCAATCTGGCGCTCTGGTTCGCAACGCATGTCGTCTTTGGCCGGCATGTCGCGATCGAGGCCGGCCCCTTCCGCACGAGCCTCCCGGACCCGACGTCGGTGAATCTCGTCCAACTTGCACTGACGATGCTGGCGGCCATCGCACTTTTCAGGTTCAGGCTCGGCGTGTTCAGGACGCTGGCCCTTCTCGCCGGCGCCGGCGTGCTGGTCGGGCAGGCGTTCTAATCGGCGTAGCCGAAGAGACTTGCCAATTTTCCGATCCCTGTCATAACCCGTGGCATGACCGACAAACGCGCCTTGCCTCAAAAATCCGATTTCGCCCATGTCACCGAATGGGTGTTTGACCTTGACAACACGCTCTATCCGCATCACGTCGATCTCTTCGCGCAGATCGACCGCAATATGACCGCGTTCGTGGCGGAGCTTCTCGACCTTGCGCCCGAGGACGCGCGCAAGCTGCAGAAACAGTATTATTATGACCACGGCACGACATTGCGCGGCTTGATGCATCATCACGGCATCGAGCCGGCGGCCTTTCTGGAAGCCGCCCATCGCATCGACTATTCGGGGCTGGCCGTGGACGAAGGCCTGAGCGAGGCGATCAAGGCGCTGCCGGGACGAAAATTCATCCTCACCAACGGCACGGTCAAACATGCCGAGGAAGCGGCGCGCGCGCTCGGCATTCTCCATCATTTCGAAGACATCTTCGATATCGTCGCGGCGGATTTCGTGCCGAAGCCGGCCGGTTCGACCTACGACAAATTCGCGAGCCTGCACCGGGTGGAAACCCGAAAAGCCGCGATGTTCGAGGATCTTCCGCGCAATCTCGAAATCCCGCGCGCGCTCGGCATGAAGACGGTGTTGATCGTTCCGCAGAGCAAGGAACATTACCTCGAACGGTGGGAAATCCCCGACGAGAACGATCCGACGATCGATCACATCACCGATAATCTCGCGGATTTTCTACGCGCTGTCGTCTGATCCCGAAACTGAACGGGTCATTCAGGCCCCGTTCAGCGCCCTTCCTCTATTCATGTCGTCAACGTCGCAGCCGGATATCTCAGGCGCGGCGATGACAAAGCCGGTTCCTCCCCCTGCCCGGCCACGACCAGAGAAAGGTTGACATCATGAACGCCAAGACCCTCATCGCCTCCACACTCGCGCTCGCCGTCGCAGCCTCCAGCGGCGCCGCGTTTGCCGCATCCACCACGCCGACCGGCGCCGCAAAGGATCCCGCCAAGCGCGAACAGCGCGTCGCCTTCATGATCAAGCGGCTCGACGCCGACAAGGACGGCAAGGTTTCCAAGCAGGAAATGCAAGCCGCAATGAACGCCACCCTTTCGGTGGTGGACGCCAACAAGGACGGCTTCCTGTCGAAGCAGGAAGTCGAAGCCGGCAAGGACGCGCTCAAGGCCTATCGCCAGAAGGTGAAGGCCGAACCGAATGCGGCGCCCGTAAAACCGGCCCGGCTGCCGAATGGCGTGATCAAGCATTTCGACCGGATCGACGCCAACAAGGACGGCAAGCTGTCGAAAGAGGAGCTCGACCGCGTCGCCGACCGCATGTTCCAGCGCCGCGACGCCAACAAGGACGGCTTCATCACCGCCCAGGAATTCCTGGCCGGAAAGGGCAAGAAGCAGGGCTGACCCGCTTCAAGCCATGACCTCGCGGCGTCTCCGTCAGGAGGCGCCGTTTTCCTTTTCATAGAAACGCTTGATGATGGCGCAGGCTTCTTCGGCGGTGTTGACGAAGCTGATCAACTCGACATCCTCGGGGGCGATCGTTCCGAATTCGGCCAGCGCGTCGAAATCGACGACCCTGCGCCAGAACTGCTCGCCGAACAGGATCAGCGGCACTTTCGCCATGCGCCCGGTCTGCATCAGCGTGATCGTCTCGAACAATTCGTCCAGCGTGCCGAAGCCGCCCGGAAACACCGTCACCGCCTTGGCGCGCATCAGGAAATGCATCTTGCGAATGGCGAAATAGTGGAAGTTGAAGCTGAGCTCCGGCGTGACGTAAGGGTTCGGCGCCTGTTCATGCGGCAGCACGATGTTGAGCCCGATCGACGGCGCGCCGACATCGTCAGCGCCGCGATTGCCCGCTTCCATCACGCCCGGGCCGCCGCCGGTGACCACGACATATTCCTTGTAGTCATGGCCTGCGGACCATTCCGAGCACAGGCGGGCGAATTTGCGCGCTTCTTCGTAGAAAACCGAGGCTGCCTCGAGATTGGCTTTCTGTCCGGCGTTCTTGGCCGCCCAAGCCTTCTGGCCGGGGGCGGGAATGCGAGCGCCGCCGAACATGACCACCGTCGAGCGGATGCCATATTCGGTCAGCATCATCTCGACCTTGAGCAATTCGAGCTGCAGCCGCACCGGACGCAACTCCTCGCGGCAGAGAAAATCATTGTCCGCGAAAGCGAGGCGATAGGCTGGCGACAGGGATTGCGGCGTTCCCGGAATGCGCTCGGCGCGCTTGAGGTCGCTGCGGCTGCTCCGCAGAGGGTCCCATACGCCGTCCTTGCGCCTGAGTTCGTCGGTTTTCCCCTTTGCCATGCCTATTTCCATCCGCTATAGAGCCGCGACCGGCCCAGTTTTTCGTTATTCTGGCAGGATAATCCTTCAAAGCTTAAGGAATTCCCATGACCGTCCATGACCTCGCCTCGCTCGAAAAGACCATCGACGCCGCCTTCGACAACCGCGATTCCGTTTCGACCTCGACCAAGGGCGAGATCCGCGACGCCGTCGAAACCGCGCTGAACCTGCTCGACGCCGGCAAGGCGCGCGTGGCGACCCGCGGCGAGGACGGCTCCTGGACCGTGCATCAGTGGCTCAAAAAGGCGGTTCTGCTCTCCTTCCGCCTCAACGCCATGGAAATCATCAAGGGCGGCCCGGGCGATTCCACCTGGTGGGACAAGGTGCCGTCGAAATTCGACGGCTGGAGCGCCAACGAATTCGAGAAGGCAGGGTTCCGCGCCGTGCCGAACGCCGTCGTCCGCCGTTCGGCCTATATCGCCCCCAACGCCATCCTGATGCCGTCCTTCGTCAATCTCGGCGCCTATGTCGGCGAAGGCACGATGGTCGACACCTGGGCCACCGTCGGCTCCTGCGCCCAGATCGGCAAGCATGTGCATCTGTCGGGCGGCGTCGGCATCGGCGGCGTGCTGGAGCCGATGCAGGCCGGCCCGACCATCATCGAGGACAATTGCTTCATCGGCGCCCGCTCTGAAGTCGTCGAAGGCTGCATCGTGCGCGAAGGCTCGGTGCTGGGCATGGGCGTGTTCATCGGCAAGTCGACCAAGATCGTCGACCGCGCCACCGGCGAAGTCACCTATGGCGAAGTGCCGCCCTACTCCGTCGTCGTCGCCGGCTCGATGGGCAGCGGCAATCTGATGCCGAACGGCGTTGTTGCTCCGAACCTCTATTGCGCCGTCATCGTCAAGCGCGTCGACGCCCAGACCCGCTCCAAGACGGGCATCAACGAATTGCTGCGCGACTGAGGCGCAGCGACGCCACGCGGCGCGCTGCCTGGCGCGCCGTTTTTTCCCCGTGACAGAGCCGCATTCATCGGCTAACGCTGGACCATCATGCCTGTCACCGATCCGATTGATAATCTTCAAAAGCTCATTCGCTGCCCCTCCGTGACGCCCGACGAGGGCGGCGCGCTGGCGCTGCTCGATACGCTCCTCACGCCGCTCGGCTTCAAGGTCGAACGGATGACGATGAGCGAGGCCGGAACGCCCGATATCGACAATCTCTATGCGCGATTGGGCGACGGAGGTCCGCATCTGATGTTTGCCGGCCACACGGACGTGGTGCCGGTGGGCGACGAAGCCGCCTGGAGCCACCCGCCCTTCGGCGCCGAAATCCATGACGGCGTGATGTTCGGCCGTGGCGCGGTCGACATGAAGGGCGGCGTCGCCTGCTTTGCCGCCGCTGTCGCCCGCCATATCGAAAAGCATGGCGCGCCCAGGGGCTCGATTTCTTTCCTGATTACCGGCGACGAGGAAGGTCCCGCCGTCAACGGTACGGTGAAATTGTTGGAATGGGCGCATGCCAAGGGCGAGCGTTGGGACGCATGCCTGGTGGGAGAACCCACCAATCCGGACAATCTCGGCGACATGATCAAGATAGGCCGCCGCGGCTCGGTCTCCGGCTCGGTCACGGTGCATGGCGTGCAGGGCCATGTCGCCTATCCGCATCTGGCGGAAAATCCGGTTCGCGCCGCACTCGCCATGGCGACGGAACTGATGGAAGCGCCCTTCGATCACGGCACCGATGATTTCCAGCCGTCCAACATGGAAGTGACGACGATTGACGCCGGCAACAAGGCGACCAATGTCATTCCCGCCAAGGTCAGTTTCGCCTTCAACATCCGCTTCAACGACGCCTGGACCGCCGACACGGTCAAGGCGGAAATCATCCGGCGGCTGGATCAGGGCGCAGCATCATTGGCGCTGCGGCCAGGCCGCGAACCCGCCCGCTATGAACTCGTCTGGGCGGAGCGACCGAGCCATGTGTTCCTGACCCGCGACGAGCGGCTGATCGGCACGCTGTCGCGCGCGATCGAGCGGCATACGGGGACCACGCCCAAACTGTCGACCACGGGCGGCACGTCGGACGCCCGCTTCATCAAGGATTACTGCCCGGTGGTCGAGTTCGGCCTGGTCGGCCAGACCATGCATATGGTCGACGAGCGCGTGAGCGTGTCGGAACTCGAAGCGCTGACGCGGATCTATGAAACGTTCATCGCCGACTGGTTCAGAGATGCCGGGGCGTGAGGAAGTCTTCTATTATCTGAATGGCCTGTGGCTGCTGATCCGCGGCCGCAGCGAGGGCTTTCAGTGGCTCGACCTGAGCGACCGCGGGTTCTGGCGGTCATGGTGGGCGATTTTCTATTGCCTGCCGCCCATTCTCCTCGATCTCTGGGGAACGCGGGCCGTCTATCTACAGGGCATGCCGGAAAACACCCATCTCGGCAATGGTTTCTGGTCGGGCCTGCTGTTTCTCGACCTTCTGTCCTGGACCGCGCCCTACGCCATTCTCTACGCCGCCATGAGCGCCGCAGGCTATGCCTCGCGCTTTCGCCCTGCTGTCATTCTGCTCAATTGGCTGAGCGTCCCGGTGCAATGGATGTTGATGGCCATTTCCGCATCAATGGTCGTTGCGCCTGAGAATATCGACGTACAAGCCTCGATCGCGCTCGTTCTCTACCTCGTCTCCGGCTATGCGCATGTCATGGTCATGCTGCAGCTGACCGAACGCAAGGCGCTGCCGGCCACGGCTTTCGTCATCGCCATCACGGCAGGTTCGATGCTCACCCAATATTACGCCATCGACGCGCTCGGCCTATCCTTCGGCTGACTCGTCGTCATCGAGCGTCAGAAGCGTCGACAGGTCGCCGTAATCCACCTGCATGAAAAACAGACCATGCGGCGGCGCGACCGGTCCGCAGCGGGCGCGATCACGCGCGAGCAGCGCCTCGCGAATGTCGAGCGCGCTCCATTTCCCCTCACCCGCCATCTTCAATGTGCCGGCGAAGGAGCGGATTTGATTGTGCAGGAAGCTCTGCGCCGAGGCGCGGATTTCGACATAGTCGCCGTTGCGCGTGACATCGACCCGCTCGATCGTGCGGCGCGGGTTCTTCGCCTGGCAATGCGACGAGCGGAAGGTGGTGAAATCGTGATGGCCGACGAATTCCTGCGCCGCCTCATGCATGCGCTCCGCATCGAGCGGCTTCTTCACATGCCAGGCGCGCTCGGCGTCGATGGCCGACGGCGCCATGCGGTTGATGATGCGATAGAGATAATGGCGTTTTGTGGCGGAGAAACGAGCGTCGAAGGTGGTCGGGACCTGCTCGGCCGAGAGAATGGCGACCCGCTCCTCCTCCATGGCGAGATGGGCGTTGACGGCATTGGCCACGGTCGCCGCCTTCCAGTCGCGGCTGAGATCGACATGACAGACCTGTCCGAAAGCGTGCACGCCGGAATCGGTGCGGCCGGCGGCGCGCAAACTCACCTCTTCACCGGTCATCGCGAAGATGGCCTTTTCGATGGCGCCCTGCACCGATTTGCCGTTGTCCTGGCGCTGCCAGCCGACATAGGGCACGCCGTCATATTCGACGATCATCTTGTAACGCGGCATCAGCCGATCCTCGCGCCTGGGACGATGGGAAGCCCGCGCAGGAAATCGCCCGCGTCGAGCGGCTTGCCGCCCGCCTTCTGCAGCCTCAACAGGCGCACCGCGCCTTCATTGCAAGCGATGGTGAGGCGGTCGTCGAGCGCCGTTCCCGGCTCCCCCGCCCCCGAAACGCGCTCGGACGCCAGCACCTTGACCCGTTCGGTCCTGCCGCCGAAATCGGCTTCGAACCAAGCGCCCGGGAAAGGCGCCAGGCCGCGAATGTGGTTGTGCACATCGGCTGCGGGCTTGGAAAAGTCGATGCGCGTCTCGTCCTTGCTGATCTTGGCGGCGTAGAGCACGCCGTCTTCGGACTGCGGCGTCAGCGTCAGCGTTCCCGCCTCGAGCGCAGCCATCGCCTCGACCATCAGGCCTGCGCCGATCTCCGACAAGGCGTCATGCAGTTCACCGGCGGTCATTGTCTCGGAGATAGCGATCTCGCGGGTCATCGCCACCGGGCCGGTGTCGAGCCCCTTGTCCATCTTCATCACCATCATCCCGGTCTTTGCATCTCCGGCCATGATGGCGCGCTGGATGGGCGCGGCGCCACGCCAGCGCGGCAGAAGCGAGGCATGGCCGTTGTAGCAGCCGAGCCGCGTTCCCTCGAGGATCGACACAGGCAGCAGCAAGCCATAGGCGACGACGACGGCGACATCGGCGCCGAGCGCCTTGAACGCCTCGACATCCTCGGCGGCCTTGAAATTCACCGGCGTGCGCACCGGGATACCCAGTTCATCCGCCGCCTTGTGGACCGGCGACGGCGTCAGCTCCAGCCCGCGGCGACCGGCAGGCCGCGGCGGCTGCGAATAGACGGCGACGATCTCGTGACCTGCGCTCTGCAGCGCTTTGAGGACGGGCGCGGAAAAATCGGGCGTTCCCATGAAAATGATTCTGAGCGGCATGGCGGATCTCCGGCTGATCGCCCCTTCAAGCCTCTTGAGCGGAGAAGATCAAGCCCCTTGGCTCCCGACCGCGCGTCGCCAGTCGCTCGGGCTCTGGCCCGAGACGCGCAAAAATTCGCGATTGAAGTTGGATTTGGTCATGAACCCGGCCTCGAGCGCGATCTGCACGACGCTCTCCTCTGTGTCGCGCAACAGTCGCTGGGCCTCCTTTACACGGAAGCCGTTCACATATTGCGAGACGGACACGCCATGGCAGCGATTGACGGCGCGAGAAACGGCGCGGGTGGTTTTGCCGAGCTTGCGCGCGAGCCTGACGAGATTGAGTTCCATATCGCGATAGAGCGCGTTTTTCTCCATCAGCGCGTCGAGCGCGGCGGCGATGGCCCGGTCTTCCTCGTTGGCCGCCGAGGAAGAGGAAGGCGTTTCGCCGCGCTCTCCCTCTCCGCCGGCATCGTCGTCTTCCGGCTTGTCCATCCGCGCCGGATCGACAAGCGCGGCCGCGGTCGACAAGACGATCAGACTGACCGTCGTTCCAAACGAGATGATCGCCCCCGAATACCGGCCGGCGAACACAGCGAGATCGAGACTGATCAGCATGTCGGACAACGCCGAGGCGATCAGCGTCGCCCCCGTGATCTGCAGCGCCCGATAGGACGTGACGACGCCGTCGAGACGCGACGAGATCAGCCGGTCCGGCCCGCCGCGACTCATCGCCAGCAGCAGCACGCCATAGGCGAGGAAATCGAGAATGATCACCGCGCCGACCCAATCCCGCGACATCAACAGCAGACCGGAAACCAATACCGGCCAGAGCGCATGCGGCCAGTCCGCGAGACCCGGCCGCGCCGCTCCCCCCGTCAATCCGCGAAAAGCAAGGAAAGCCGCAGGCGGCAACAGACTCGCCATCGCCGCCATGAAGGGCTGCAGCGCCGTCGCGCCATATCCCCAACGCGCGCCCACCAGAATGGACTGGAAGGCAAACAGCGTCATCAATGCGACGAAGGCGAATGCGTCATCGCCCCGCTCACGCGCGGTCCGCGCATAGCGAACCGCAAAGACCGCAAGGAACAAGGCGACGACAAAGGGAAGCGGCAGCAGAATCATCGGCAGTCCATCGGCAAATACAGAAGTGCGATGCTTCTGTCCTTAATCGCGATCCTGCGCGACCTCAAACGCGTTTCAGGTCGCCGTTTCCAGCTGCATCGTCATTCTCGTTTCCATTCTTCATCGCAACAGGAGGCGCAGCATGCGCAAGAAAACTCTCTTCCTTGGACTGGCCGCGAGCGTCGCGGCAATCATCGCCCTCGACGCCGCCGTGTCGCTCTGGACGTCGGAAGCCCGGGCCTCAGATCCCGTCGATCTCTCGAGCGTCAACCGCGTCGAAGTTCGCGGCGCCGCAAGCCGCGTGACGGTGAACACGGACGCGGCCGCTCCGTTCGAAGCCAAACTCTTGGGAATCCGAAGCGGCTGGGGCGCTCTCTGGCGTTCGAGCTGGTTCGACGACGGTTGCGCCATGACGGGCTCCATGCGCGTCGAACGCGGTTCGCTGATCGTCGACACCGGCGATGCGCCCTTTGACTTCGATTGGGACGATTGCCGGCTGGAGCTCGAGGCCAATCTCAGAGCGGACGCCGCCGTGCTGATCGACCAGCGCGCCTCGGCGATCAAGCTCGCCGGCGACTTCTCGGTGCTGGATATCAAGTCTGATGCCGGAGATGTCGATGTCGAAGGGCATGCCGATGCGATCTCACTGTCCGGCGCGGCGCTCAGGGCCCGGATCGCCTTCGACGAGGTGCGGAAATCAGAAACCATCCGGCTGATGGGCAAGATGATGGATGCGACGCTGATCTTTCCGGCCGGTACGGCCATCAGCTATGTGGTGCAGTCAGTCGCATCCTATATCGACAGCGCGCTGCCCAACACGCCGGGAGCGAAACCGGAGATCCAGATCCGCGGCGACATGGTCAGGACCACGATCCGCGAGCAATGATCAGGCGCGGAGCTTGGCGGCCTTGGTGAATTTCTTGATCACCATCTCGCGCTTCAGGCGCGAGATATGGTCGATGAAGAGCACGCCGTTCAGGTGGTCGATCTCATGCTGCAGGCAGGTGGCCAACAGGCCTTCGGCCTCGATTTCCTGCGCCTTGCCGTCGAGATCCACGTAGCGAACGCGGATGGTCGCGGGACGTTCGACCTCGGCGTAGTAATCCGGGATCGACAGGCAGCCTTCTTCATAGCTGGACCTGGCGTCGCTCGACGACAGGATTTCAGGATTGATGAAGACCTGCGGCTTCTTTTCCTCGCCCTCTTTGTGAAGGTCGATCACCACGACACGCTTGGGAACGCCGATCTGGATGGCGGCCAACCCGATGCCGGGCGCGTCATACATCGTCTCCAGCATGTCGGCGGCGAGCGTCCGCACCTCCGGCGTCACGTCTTCGAACAGGGCCGAAGTCTGGCGGAGTATCGGGTCGGGCAAAATAATGAGCGGCTTGATCGTCATTTCGCCTCCATAATACAGCCGCCCGGCTTGCGCAACAGGCCGGGCGCTTCCCTTCGGCACGAAGTGAACGTCAGGCGGCCTGACGTGCGGCGCTCGTCACTCGCTTCGCGTCGCGGGTCGGTTCGCCGGTCTTGAATTCGTCGAGAACGCCGTTGAGCCGCTCGACTTCGGCGGCGAGCGCGCGCACTTCGCCCGAGCTTTTCTCCACCATGCCGGCATTCTGCTGGGTGATCGTATCGAGGCTGCTGATCGCGGCGGATACTTCCTTGAGGCCGGACGACTGTTCGTCCGCGGCGGACGCGATATCGGAAATGATCCTCGTCAGTTCGACGATGCGCGTCGTGATGTCGCCGAGCGACTCGCCGGAGCGATTGACCAGGGAAACGCCTGTTTGCACCTGGTTCGAACTTTCGGCGATGATCCCCTTGATCTCCTTGGCGGCGTTGGCCGAGCGCTGCGCCAACTCCCGGACTTCCTGGGCGACGACGGCGAAACCGCGACCCGCCTCGCCCGCCCGCGCGGCTTCGACGCCGGCGTTGAGCGCGAGCAGATTGGTCTGGAAGGCGATCTCGTCGATGACGGTGATGATCTTGGAGATCTCCGTCGAGGATTTTTCGAGCGCGCTCATGGCCGCGACGGCTTCGAGCACGGTCGCGCCCGAGGTCTTGACCACGCCGAGCGTTTCCTGCGCCACGCTGGACGCCGTACGAGCGCCGGTCGCAGTCGAGGTGACGTTTTCCGACAGTTCATGGAGCGCGGCGGAACTCTGTTCTATGCTGGCGGCCTGCTGCTCCGTCCGGCCGGAAAGGTCGTTGGTCGCCTTGGCGATTTCCTGCGCGCCGTCGAGTATCTGTTGAGCCGCGATGCGGACGTTTTCCATCGACTGCCGGAGCGCTTCCACGGCGTTGTTGTAATTGCCGGCCATGGCGCCGAATTTTTCCGGCATCTCGCTGGCGAAACGCGTCTGGAGATCGCCGGCGGAAAGCATTTCCAGCATCCGCCCCAGCTTGCTCATCGCATCGGTCTGCTCCGCCTCGGCGGCGGCTCTCTCGCGTTCGGCCCGTTCGCGCTGCGACGCCAGTTCATCGAGATAGACGCTGATGGCGTAATCCATGTCGAGCAACGCCGCCTTGACGATCACGGAAATGTCTTCGGCGACAGACTTGTTCTTGGACTTCGAGAAAAAGCCGCTCTGCTTCCTGGCCACAACGCCATGGATCAATTGTTCCAGCACCAGCGCATAGCCGGCGATATAGAGCCGGGGCTCGAGGCCGATCCGGGCATGCGTCTTGCCGATCGCGGTCACCCCATTGACATAGGCGTCATCCAGCGCGCCGGATGTGATGATGGCCCAATGCTTCGCCTGAGCGCTCTTCGCGCCGCTGATATGGGACTCGTTCTTGAAGAACCGGGCGGTTTCGGGATTGGCGCGCACCTTGGCGTAGAACATGTCTAGGGCGGGGCCGATGAGTTCGGACACCAGCGGACTGAGCTTCTGCAACTCCTTCTGCGCCGCAGCATCCACCCCCAGAAAATCCAGTCTTTGGCGAAGCGCGGTCGTGTGTTGAGACGAAGAAGTCATGATGCGGAATTCCCACGGATTGAGTTGTATGTCGGCAGCCCGTTAGCTTTTGAGGGTAGGCCCGATTGGTTAATCGCATATTAGCTATGTCTTATTAGTTTTCTTAAAAAAACCCGGAGAAACCCCTAGCCATGTCGCGAATATCGAACATGTCCTGGAGAGTAGCCGGCGTTTCTGCGGCAATCTTGATCAAGATCAAAACAATGTCGCGTCGCCTTTCGGGTGATCTTTGCTTTCCATATTTGGTTTACGAAAGTTTAAGCTGATGCCTCCATAAGCGTGTTCCCGTTTTGATCTGGATTGAATCCGCGAATCTGCTAGGATTGCTCCATGAACGCATTCCTGACGACGCCTGGTATCGGGCTGGACATGATCACGCCGACCCACGCCGTTCTCGCCGTCGGCGCCGCCATTGCCATATTGTGGCTTCTGCTGCTCCGATCGAGACGCCAGAGGCTGGAGGCGGAAGAGCTCGCGGACGCGCTCGAGGCGAAGGCGGAGGACGACGCGCTCAGGCTCAACCAGATCCTCAAGGCGCAGACGGAAATGCAGGGCCGTATCGCGGCGATGACCGAAATGTTCGGCGCGCGCCAGGCGGAGTTCAACCAGACGGTCAATCAGCGGCTCGACGGCATGACGCAGCGGATCGGCGCCACGATTACCGAACAGACCCGCGCCACGCATGAAAACCTCCGCCGCCTTCAGGAACGGCTGGCGGTGATCGACACCGCCCAGACCAACATCCAGACGCTGGCGAAGGACATCGTTTCGCTACAGTCGATCCTTTCGAATAAGCAGACGCGCGGAGCCTTCGGTCAGGGACGCATGGAGGCGATCATCGCCGATGCGCTTCCACAAGGCGCCTATCGCTTTCAGGCCACGCTTTCGAACGGCGCGCGTCCCGATTGCCTGATCCGCATGCCGAACGGACAGCCGTCGCTGGTGATCGACGCCAAATTTCCACTCGAAGCCTGGAATGCGATGCGCGAGGGTGGTCCAGAACGGGTCAAGGCGGCGGCCCAGCAATTTCGCCGCGACATGGAAGTCCATATCCGCGACATCGCCTCGAAATATCTGTTGGCCGGCGAGACGCAGGACACGGCCTTCATGTTCGTGCCGTCCGAATCCATCTTCGCGGATCTGCACGAGCGGTTCGAAGCCGTGGCGCAGACCGCTCATCGCAGCCGGGTCGTCATCGTCTCTCCGTCCCTCCTGCTCCTGTCGATCCAGTTGATCCAGTCGATGCTGAAGGACCAGCGCATGCGCGAACAGGCGCATGTGATCCAGGCCGAGGTCATCAGACTGATGGAGGATGTCGGTCGCCTCGACGATCGGGTGCGCAAGCTGCAGGGGCATTTCCTTGCGGCTCAGAAGGACGTCGACATGGTGATCGCGGCCACCGACAAAGTATCGCGACGCGGGCAGAAAATCGAAGCGATGGAGTTCGACGCGCCGGAGACGCCGGTCGAGCCTCCGGCGCAGAAGGCGGCCGAGAGCAAGACCGGCCTTCTCAAGCTGAGGCTGGTTGACGAGGACTGAGCGGCGGGCGACAAAGGCGCATCAAGAAAAACAAGCGACCTGCGGGAAGAACCATGATCACAGTCCTCGGCTCCATCAATATGGACCTCATCGCCAATGTGCCGCGCCTGCCGAAGCCCGGCGAGACGGTGACCGGCGACCGCTTCACGACCGCGCCGGGCGGCAAGGGCGCCAATCAGGCGCTGGCGGCTCGGCGCGCCGGCGCACAGGTGGCGATGGCCGGCGCTTGCGGCGAGGATGAATTCGCCGGCCCCGCCCTCACTTATCTCCGGTATGACGGCGTCGACCTGGCGCGCATCAAGAGCGCCGCCACCGCGACCGGCGTCGCGCTGATCTTCGTCGGCGGCGATGGCGAAAACGTCATCTCCATCATTGCCGGGGCCAACGGAACGGTCGGCGTGGAGGACGCCGAAGCGGCTGTCGGGTCGATGAAACGTGGCGACATCCTGATGTTGCAGCTGGAAATTCCGGCGGCGACCATCGAGGCCGCGCTTGCCGCCGCCCGCGCCCGCGGGGTCCGCACGCTGCTGAATATCGCTCCCTTCACAGAGGACGCGTCCCGGCTCGCGGCGATGGCGGACTACGTGATCGCCAATGAAACCGAATTCGAACTGCTTGTCGGCCGTCCCGACCTTTCGGCGACGCAGCGCAAGGAGGCCATGGAAGCCCGCCACAAGCAGTTCCAGCAAACGCTCATCGTCACTCTCGGCGCGGACGGCGTCGCGGCCATGCACAAGGGGGCCTATCTGACGGCGGCCGGCCTCGACATCGACCCTATCGACACGGTCGGCGCCGGCGACACTTTCTGCGGCTATTTCGCGGCCGGGCTGGATGCCGGCCTCAATTTCGAATCATGCCTGCGTCAGGCGGCCGTCGCCGGGTCGCTGGCCTGCACCAAGCCCGGCGCCCAGCCTTCCATCCCCTTCATAGCCGAGCTGCGCAATATTTGAGCAGCAATATCAATATTTCCGCATTTCGGCCGGGAGAGCGATGCTTTTCCGGCCATTTTATATGACAGGTTTATGAAATCTAATATGGTCGCGGCAAAATTTAGCGAATTGGAAACAAGTTGCGACTGATCATGGCGCAGTTGTCGAAGACAGGGTGTCCACCCCGTCGTCTCCCGAGGTTAGACCGCCAATGACGTCCTTTGCGCCGAAATCACTCGCCATGAAGCTCCTGCTCGTCACCGGAGCGACGATCGCAGCCTTGCTGATCGCATCGAATTTCTTCCTGATTTCCCAGACCCGTGATCGCGTGCAGTCGCTGATCCAGAACCAGGCGGAGACCGAAGCAAAATCCATCGCCTCGCTCATCGCCGGGCAGACCAGCGAACTCGCGAGCGCCGCCCGCACCATGACCGGGGTCATCGGCCGCGCGCATCAGGACAAATCGCTCGACCGCAAAGGCGTGATCGCCATTCTCCAGGCCAATCTCGAACAGCACCCCATGGCCTTCGGCAGTTGGTTCGCCGAAGAACCAAAGGCCTTCGACGGCCGCAAGGACGAAGTGAAGAACCAGAAGGATCTCGGCGCCAATGAGGAGGGGATCTTCACGCCCTACTGGTCCAAGGGCAAGACGGGCGAAGCCTTCTATTCGACGTTCCGCGCCGATTATCCGGCGGAATGGTATGCGGTCTCGGCAAAAACCCTCAAGGGTTCGATCACCAAACCCTATCGCGCCGAAGGCACCGAAGTCCCGACCCTGATGAGCTCGATCTCCTATCCGGTGCTTTCCAACGGCAAGCTGATCGGCGTCGGCGGCGTGGACATCTCGCTACGCATGCTAGCGGACTCGCTTTCGGCGCTGAAGCCGTTCGGCACCGGTCGCGTGATGCTCGTGTCTCAGGACGGCAAATGGCTCGTCGCGCCGCAGCCGGAGCAAATGATGAAGGCCTATGACGGCGCCGCGCCCGAGGTGGTGGCGTCCGCGATGCAGTCCGGCAAGCTGGCCGAAATCGACGATCTCGACGGCGCCGACGGCGAGAGCTTCAACCGCCTGGTCTATCCTTTCGAGCTTCCGGGACTCGGCGTCAGTTGGGTGCTGCTGATCGACGTTCCGCAATCGGCGCTGGCCGGCCCGGTGCGCGACCAGACGATCATGATGGTCGCCGGCGGCGTCGCCCTGCTGCTCGCGGTCCTGGGCGGTCTCTACTACGCCGTCCGCGCCTTCGTTCAACGTCCGATCCGTGGCATCATCGCCGATGTCGTCAGGCTCGAAAAGGGCGACTATGCGCATGCGGTCTCCGGCCAGCAGCATACCGATGAAACCGGGGATGTAGCGCGCGCGCTGGAAGGCTTCCGCCACAAGCTAGCCCGCTCTCAGGAGGTCGAGCGCGAATCCGAAGCGCATCGCCAGGCGAGCGAGACCGAACGCTCGAGGACCGAGCATGAACGCACTGAAAACGCCCGCGTTCAGACCCTCGTGGTGACGGAAGTCGGCAAGGCGCTCGAAAAACTGTCGAGCGGCGACCTGACCTGCCGGATCGACGGAGCCTTCCCCGGGGAATATCAGAGCCTACGCGACAACTTCAACTCCGCCGTGGAGAGCCTCGAGCAGACGGTGCAGATGGTCAACGCCGCAGTCGGCGCGATCAACGGCGGCACGACCGAAATTTCCAACAGCGCCAACGATTTGTCGCGTCGCACCGAACAGCAGGCGGCGCAGTTGGAGGAAACCGCGGCCGCACTCAACGAACTGACCGAACAGGTGCAATCGAGCGCCGAAAACGCCCGAAACGCCGCGAGCGCGGTGCAGAAGGCCTCGAACGACGCCGAGCATTCCAGCAAGATCGTCCAGAGCGCGATCGGGGCTATGCACGGCATCGAGCAGTCGTCGGGCCAGATCTCCAACATCATCGGCGTCATCGACGAAATCGCCTTCCAGACCAATCTGCTCGCCTTGAACGCCGGCGTGGAAGCCGCCCGAGCCGGAGAGGCCGGCAAGGGCTTTGCGGTCGTGGCGCAGGAAGTGCGCGAACTCGCCCAGCGTTCTGCGACCGCCGCCAAGGAAATCAAGACGCTGATCAGCGCCTCCGAAGCGCAGGTTCATGACGGGGTCAATCTGGTGGCGCAGACCGGCGAAACGTTGCAGGCGATCGCGCAGCAGGTTTTGCAGATCAATGGCTTGATCAAGATGATTTCGGTCTCCGCCAGCGAGCAGGCGACGGGCCTCAAGGAGATGAACTCCGCCATGCACCAGATGGACCAGGTAACGCAGCAAAACGCCGCCATGGTCGAAGAAACGACGGCGGCCTCGATGACGCTCAGCGAGGAAGCCGAGAGCTTGAAGAACCTGGTCGCCCGCTTCCGCACCTCCGGCTCCGCCGGCGCAAACACACTGCAGGCGGTCGCGCGCCGCATGCGGGCCTGACGGGCCGCAAGTGTTTCGCGACGTCGGCGAAAGACCTGCCTTTCGCCGACGTCGACAGGTTGAGAATGGATCACCGTCGAACTCGGATGCAGGCGATCATGTTGACAGAAGGAGCGACGAAACCCAACCATGCGCGAAAGATGTCGGATGCCTCTCATTTAGACTTGATGAAAAACTCACCATCAATATATCGGCGATGCTGCCTCACTAATGAAGACAAGTAAAAGCGATCTGCCAAAAAACTTGGAATCGTCTAATTTTTTGGTCTTCGTCGTTTGAGTGGAGCATTTAGAAACTGAATATTCATTAGGCGCTTCGAAGCAAATTTGGATTATTTCTCGATTTTTTCTTATTTTTATCTGTGAGGCGTATTGAATTTGTTTATATATCATGGAATTATGATTTCGAACTTTAGCAAAGATTGGGACGACCGGTAGTTTTTCCCGAGTAAACATGACCGAACCCTATTTCAAAGCGACGATTAGGGTGTTATTCATGGCTTGTGCGGATGCTAAAACAACTTATAAAAGAGCACCGAATCATCATGATGCGCGGCGCCGGGCATATTGTGACAATGTAGGTTTCCGGCCTATACGTATCTGGTTTGTGGTGACTTAATCGTAGACATAGGCGCGCCCTCGTATTTTGAATTGGTCGATGCGACCGAGGGTACGCGGTTTGTGGTGTTCAACCCATATGTTGAATCATTGATCGGGCAGGAATCGACGTGTTCAGGATTTCGAAATCGACAAGCTTTCTTCGTCAATCCCTCGTAGCCGATCTCGGCGACAGCGATGCCCACGACATCGATCGGTTCTGCTCGACGGAAGCCTGGGTTGGCGATCTGGCGAACGGTTTATTCCAGATCGGCCGGGTGAGTGGTTATTTCCACGGACTCGAGCAAGGTGAATGCGGGCTTCTGACGTTGCTGCGCTGCTACGAGCCGAATGATCGCGTCCATATTCTCGAACTGCTGGAAGACGCGTCGTCTTCCCCGTCGTCCTTCTGTTTCTCGACCTATATCATCTGCGGTCCGGAAGAACGACAACCGGTCATGTGCGTCGGGGAATCGATGGGTTTCGGCGATACGGTCCACGGCGCCATGCGCGGCGTGTTCATTTTTCCGCGGATCATTCCTGCTCAAGGGTCTCATTGAGCGCCGCAGGCGCAGCGGCTCTTCTCATCTGGGGTCGTTGCTCTTCCGGAGCGATCGCGTCGTTTCGGATTCCAATTGGACTGTTCACAATATAGAGACAAAACGTCTTCAGTCTTGGATATATCTTAAACAATTAAGACGTGGTTTAGTCCCTCCATCGAAATGGAGAGTCCAATGACCAACAACATCCTCATTCTCATCGCGCGTATCCTTCTGTCCTTCATGTTCATCATGGCCGGCTTCGGCAAGTTGATGGATCCCGGTCAGACAGCCGGCATGATCGCCGGAGCCGGCATGCCGGCCGCCACAGCGCTGGCCTATCTCGCCGGTCTGTTCGAACTCGTGGCCGGTCTCGCCGTGCTCGTCGGCTTCCAGACCAAGATTGCCGGCTTCGCTCTGGCCGTCTTCTGCGTGTTCACGGGCGCCGTGTTTCACAGCGGCACGATCGCCGTTCCCGGCTGGCCGGAAGCCGCGCTCGGCTGGCTGAACGCGCTGAACTCGATCATGCTGATGAAGAATATCACGCTTGCCGGCGGCTATATCCTGCTCGCCGTGGCTGGCCCCGGCGCCTATTCGGTCGACGCCCGTCGCGCCGGCTGAGCACGCCCGACAGCTTCAGAACACGCGGCGGGGGGGACAACCTCCGCCGCTTCTCATTTGTCCGCCGGTGCACGGTTCAACGTTCGGCGACGTTGCAAACCCCGGCAACCGCCTGCGGATCGCGCGGATGCACCTGCGCGGCGCCGAAGCTTAGCAGGTGTCGCGCGCCGTAGAGATCGGCGATCCGCTCTGCCGCGTCCCGCAAAGTCACCGGCTCGCCGGAGCAGACATTGACGACGCCCGTCTGGCCGGTGTCGATCAATCCCGCCACGTCGGCTCCGGCGATCTCGACATCCAGGAAGTCGCGAATCTTGTCGCCTGCCGACAGGATCATCTGCTCGCCGGCCCCGAGCCTGCGATGCAGGCTCGGGAAGAGGCGCGCCGGATGCTCCCCCTCCCCGTACAAATAGAACAAGCGCGCCCAGGCGAAATCCACGCCCGCCGCCGCAAACCGACGACGCGCGGCAAGATAGAGGGCGAGTTTCGCCGCAGCATAAACGGTGACTGGACCGAGCGGAGATGTTTCGGTGATCGCGGCGTTGGGCAGCCGATATTCGAAACAGGTGCCGACCCCGATGAACCGCTGCACGCCGGCGCGACAGACCGCATCGGCGAGCCTAAGGCTGCCTCGCAGGCAACGGATATTTTCCGCAGAATCGAGATACAGGCCGGGCTCGACATACCAGGCGGCATGGATCACGGCGTCGACACCTTCGAGCCGCGACAGCCACCAATCCTCGTTCTCGTCGAAGAGATCGAGGGTCGGCACGATCTCGATCCGCCCCACGAGGTCACTGGGGTTCACGCGCCCCGGTCGGGCCGTCATCCGTACGGCGTGACCGCGGGCCAGGAGCGACTTGACGATCTGGCGCCCCACAAAGCCGGTCCCACCTGTCACAAGCACCGTTTTCAAGCAATCCTCCGGTTCCATTCTCGAAATGGCGATATCAGTCCGATGAATAGCTCCGTGCAAGGATGGTGGGAATATGGTGGGCGTCGTTAACCAGAGATTCGTAGGATGCCGCAGCTATTGGATATGACAGGCAGCGCCCGGATGCGGCATGGCGCGCGCGCGTTTTCCACCCTGCCCGGCGTCGTCCGATCGGTGGGTCTTCTCGAAGAGATCGCCAATGGATCGCCTTACGTCGCGCCCATTCGCGACGATCTTCGCATCGGCCTGTACGGGGCCGGCGATTTCGGCCGCATGGCGCTGGACGTGCTGACGGCGCTGTGGATCAAACCCGCCTTCCTCATCGACCGAAATCCCGACGCCGCTCGCCGCAATCCCGTCTTTGACGGCATTCCCATCTACGCCCCGGAGGAGACGCCGGACGCGCTGAAGGACCAGGCGCAGATCCTCGTGACGGTGGCGACGGCGGCTTATGCGCCGATCGAGAGCGCCCTTTACGACCATGGCTTTCAGCATGTCGCCCCGTTCTACGATTTCTCCGAACGCTATCGTCACATTCATCCCCTGTCCAACGGCTGGCGGTTCGAAACACTGGCGGCGCATGATCAGGCAATGATCGTCCATGTCCTGCAGGGTCTCGAAGACGACGTATCGCGCGCCCACCACCTGCAGTTTCTCGCCTGGCGCAGACTGCGCCAGGAGTGGACCTTCGACGGCGCGCCCATCGATCCATCCAATCGCTATTTCATTCCGGAGGTGGAGACGCTTCTTGGACCTGGCGAGCGCTTCGTGGATGCCGGCGCGTATCGCGGGAATGTCTCAATGGATTTTGCGCGACGGCGGCCCGATTGGGATAGCATTGCCGCGATTGAGCCGGATCCGCTCAATCGCGCCGAAATGGAGCAAGGCTTTGCAGCCGCATTTCCGAATATCAAAAAGCAGCCGATCAACCTCGACTGCGCGCTCGGCGCGGCCAATGGAGAAGCCGCCTTCCATCATGGCCTCGGTTACGCCTCGCAGCTTTCGGTCACAGGCGGGTTGCTGGCGCAACTCCGTGCGCTGGATGACCTCGATCTCGCGCCGAGCTTCCTGAAGCTCCACCTCGAAGGCGGCGAACTCGACGCCCTCAAGGGCGCCAGCCAAACACTGGCCAAACACCGCCCGATCATCGCAGCCACCATCTATCACAACGACGACGGCGTCTGGCGCACGCCGCTCTACCTGATGCAGACGCTTAAGAATTATCGCTTTCTCCTTCGGCTGCACGCCTGGTGCGGCACGGGCGCGGTGCTCTACGCCCTGCCTCGCGAAAGGTCAGAGGCATGACGCCCGATTTCGACAGGCTGGCCGACTGGGCGGCGCAGGTGCGGCAGTCCACGCCGGACAGCGTGCTGACGGGCGCAAGGCCTGCGGCGCTCTATGGCTACGGTTTTCTCGGGCGCTTCGCCCACAAGGACCTTCAAAGCCGGGGCGTCACGCTCCAATGCGCCTATGACGGCAAGCCGGATCTCGATGGACAGATCGTCGACGGGTTGGAAATTCGCGCGCCCGCGCATCTCGCCACCGACGAACCGGCCTTCGTCTTCATCAGCGCGCGGCATGCGGTACGCGAAGTCTCGGCCAAGCTCGCCGCGTTCGGCATCCCGCATGTTTCAGTCGACGCCCATTATGTTGCGCACGATATAGACGCCTACAAGCAGATTCACGACGACTGGCTGGACGACGACCGATCCCGAGAAACGCTGCGGGCCGTGATGGCGACCATGCTGACGGGCGACAAGGCGCATGTCGCAGCCCAGTTCGAGCGCGACCAGTATTTCTGCCTGCCGCAGTTCTGCGGGTCGGAAAAGGAAATCTATGTCGACGCCGGCGCCTATGTCGGCGACAGTCTCGAACGCTTTCTCTGGAGCCAGAACGGCGTCTTTCATCGCGCCCTGTGTTTCGAACCGGGCATGCGCCAGTTCCGCGCGCTCGCCAATCGCCGCCGCAGACTGCTCAGCGAATGGGCGCTCGACGAGGATCAGATTACCGTCATTCCCGCAGCGCTCGGCGAGAGTGACGAAACCGGATCGGCGGCGAGCAGCAGCGGCGACATGACCAGCCTGGCGCTGTCGAACACCGGCGAGCACCCGTTCAAGATCCTGTCTCTCGACGCGCATCTCGCCGGCGAGCGGGTGAGCCTGATCAAGGCGGATGTCGAGGGCATGGAAATGCCGCTGCTCAAGGGCGCGGCCGAGACCATCCGCCGTCACAGGCCCAAACTCGCCATCTGCGTCTATCACTACCCCTCGGATATTCCGGTCATCAGCCGGGCCATCAAATCGCTCGTTCCCGACTATCGTTTCGCGCTGCGGCATCACTCGCCGCAGTTCATGGAAACGGTGCTCTACGCCTGGGTCGAGACCTGAAAGGAAGCCGTCATGGATCCCGTCGAACATTTCCGCCAACTGGTCGCCAACAATATCCGCAAGATCGGCGAAGACAGAGATTTTCTCGGCCTGTCCAATATTTGGGTGCGGGAATCGATCCGGCATGGCTATGCGCAGAATTTCACCTGGCTCGGACGTCCCGTCATCCAGGTGCCGCAGGACCTCTACGCGATCCAGGAACTGATCTGGGCCTGCCGACCCGACCTGATCATCGAGACCGGCATCGCCCATGGCGGCTCGCTGGTGACCTCGGCTTCGATGCTGGCGCTCATGGATTATTGCGACGCCGTCGTCGAAGGTAAGGTGCTCGACCCCAAGGCGAGCCGCCGCAAGGTGATCGGCGTCGACATCGACATCCGCGCCCATAACCGTTCCGCGATCGACGCTCATCCGATGCGCCACAAGATCCTCCTGATCGAGGGCTCGTCGGTCTCCCCGGAGGTGATGGCCCAGATCGAACAGCATGCCCAAGGCTATGAGCGGATCATGGTCTTCCTCGATTCCAACCATACGCATGAGCATGTGCTTGAGGAACTGGAGCTTTACGCGCCCTATGTCAGCAAGGGCTCCTATTGCGTGGTGTGGGACACCGGCGTCGAAGACCTGCCGGAAGGCTTCACCGCCGACCGCCCTTGGGGCAAGGGCGACAATCCCAAGACCGCCGTCTGGGAATATCGCAAGCGCCTCGAAAGCGAGGGCCGCAAGGGCCGCGACGGCCAGCCGCTGAACCTCGACATCGACCTGACGATCGAACACAAGATCGCCATCACCGCGTCGCCGGATGGGTTCCTCAAGCGGGTATGAGACAAGCCACGCTTGGCAATGAGAAAAGCCGGGTCGAACGCCCGGCTTTTTCACGTCATAGTGATATGTGGAGCTATTCCGCCGCCTGCGCAGCGCTCGGGGGCACGATCGCCGCATCCAGCTGCCGCCTGATATCGGCGGGCAGTTGCGAGACGTCGACGGCGGTGCGGTTGCCGCAGCCGGCGCAGAGCTTGATGTCGTTGCAGCCGCCGTTCAGATGCTTGCGGCGGATCTCGTAAAGAGCAACCGAATCGACGACCTCGAGGATCGAACCGCCCAGATGCGCCTTGGCGGGCGCTAATTCTTCCATCAGATGTCCCACGGTCAGGCCGTTGAACACGTCCGAGCAGCAGGCCGAAACCTTGCCGTTGTGCATGACATAGAGAAGGTAGAAGGGGATTTCGCAAGGGGCGGCCATGCCGTCCTTGCCGTCCAGCATGCCCTTGCCGACATCGACCAGCGGCTGTTGCTTGAGATGCACGACATTGGACTTTCGGGCGGCTTCCGCGAATTCATCGAACACAGAATCCGAATCCGCCTGGGTGATGCCGTAGGAATTGTCCTCCTCGGCGGCGAAATATTTGATGTAGAGTTCGGTCCTGCCTTCGGCTTCGACGACCGGAATAACGGCGCGGAGATTGGCGAGCACCCGTTCGGCGTAGTCGCCGACTTTCACCGTATTGTATTTGTCGCGGTCCAGCGTATCGACGCTGATATGGATCTCATCCAAACCGGCGGCGATCAGTTCCCGCGCCTTGGCCTCGTTGAGCAGAATGCCGTTGGTGATGACCCGGGTCTTGAGCGCGAAGCCTTCTGACTTCACCCTGGCGATCATCGCGCCGATCTTCTTGTTGAGTAGCGGCTCGCCATTGCCGTGAAACTGGATCATCGCCAGCGGCCCGCGCTCGGCGACATACACGCGGAGATCGGCCAGGATCTTTTCCCAGGTCTCTTCCTTCATCACGCCGGCGTGCTCGCGGAATTTCGGCGCGCGGCCGGAATGGGCGTCGCAGAAGGTGCATTTGAGATTGCAGGCCGAGGCAGCCTCGATGACCAGCGTCAGGATCTTGCGATCGAGCAGGGCGGCGGTCAGATTGCGCGCCCGGATCGCCATGAATTGCGGATCCTTGGCTTGCTGGAATGTCAGCATGTCGAACGTTCCTTCTCCGCCTCGGTGACAGCCCGTCTTTCGGCTGCGTTAACTATAGGTCCGCAAATGCAAACAAAGCTTTTATGCCGGACCCTGATCATGCGCGCTTTTTCGCCTTTTCGTCGACCACGAACTGGAAGTCGGCGACGATCTCTCCGACCGGTAGAAGCGCCGACGAGACGAAGCGATAATAATCCTCGCATGTGCGGCAATGGGGGTTGTCGGCGTTGACGACGAGCAATCTGTCGGGCGTCAACCCGGAAAAGGGAGGCAGCTTGCCCGGCCGTTCGGGATAGACCGGCTTGAATTGCCGCAGATATTTACCACCCTTCCATTTGGAGAAGGCGGTGCGGTAGCGGGCGACGGTGATCTCGAAATCCTCGGCCGAGGCGGCGGCCGCGCACTGGTTCATGCAGGCCTGGACGAAATTGTCCTCGAAGCCGGAAAAGGCGACGCCATGGCGCTTGGAGAACCAGTGATGCACCATGCCGATGCAGGCCATCAGACCGAAACGACTCTTGAAAGGATAGTCCTTGAAGCAGTCCATCTGGTCAAGCGGCGCATCGAGCTCCTTGTCGAACAACGCCTGCTTCGCTTCCTGATCCTTGAGGCTCTTGATGCCCGCGGTGTTGGACATCGGGCAGACGCCGAGCACCGACAGCGGCCGGGCGCAATGGACGAAGCCTTTGCCGTTGGCGATGATCTTGTAGATGCTCTCATAGTCGACCACGGGAAATTCGAAGAAGGCGCCGCCATAGCGGGCCTTGATGCGATCGATGAGTTTGCGCGAAACCGCGCCATGGTAGATCGAAAATCCGGAGACGATGATATTGCTCGCCTGGCGGAAGCGATAGGCGCGATCCTTGATGAGGTCATGCGAGACGTCATGCACCGCCGTCAGCGTCTGGATGATCTGTCCGGAGGCGGGTTTTTCGCCGTCTGGCCAGGTGTAGAAGAGTTTCGCCCAGTCGATGGCTTCGACGCCCGGCCGCTCCGCCTCGATCTTGAGAATGACGCCGGCCGCGTCCGGATCGGCGTAATCGTCGTCGCCGATGAAGGTCACCCAACGCCCCGTCGAGGCCTCCATGGCGACATTCCAGTTTTCCAGCATCGAGCGGGTCTTCTCCCCGCTCGTCACATAGCGAATGCGCGGGTCGTCGCGCCGCGCCTGCATGAAGTCGTCCATGATTTGGGGCTGGTCGGAATTGTCGACGAAGACGAATTCCACATCGCTTCGATCCGATCGCAGCAACGCCTCGATCGTCTGCTTGAAATAGGGCTGACGGTTGCGGGACGGCACGCAAATGGACAGGACGGGCTTTGGGGCCGGCATGGGAGAACTCCGTGATCGCCGGAGACTAGCCGTTTTGGCTTAAGCGAAACTGGCTGTCGGCGGAGAGCGGTCCGCCGGCTCGAAAAGAAATGTCAGCCTGTCGAGCGGCTCGACGATCTGTCGGGTGAATTGCAACGCTTGGGCCGGCGTGTCGGCTACTGTTTCGTCGATATAAAGCGTTCGGCCGCGCAAGCCAGTCAAGGCCTGAGCCTGTTTGCGGCTGCGATAGCACGGTCGGAATTCAGCAAGCCACCGTCCGTCTTCGAACGCAGCGAGCGCCGAGCGGCAGGCCGCCGCCTGCTGGTCGAAGCCGTCTCGACCGTCGCCGTTTTCACAGTCGCGGACCAGGGCCTTTACGAAGTTTTCCTGCCATCCCTCATAGGCGACCCCATATTTCTGCTTGAACCAGTGCTGGACGCCGAGGATGCAGCCGGCGACGCCGAGATGGGGGCCGAAGGGAAAATCCTTCGTCCGATCGCTCGTCTCTTCGCCGACGCCATGCTCCGCGATCATGGCCCGATAATTGGCTTGCGACCTGGTGAAATCACCGGCGGCGGCGGAATTGCTTTCCGCGGAGACGCCCGCCACCGAAAAGGGCCGCTCGACATAGAGAAAGCGCGTCGCATCGACGGCGAGCTTGCAGGACCATTCGTAATCGACCACGGCATGTTCGAACAGGCGGCCATAGCGCCCGGCGATCCTTTCGGCCAGATCGCGCCTGACGGCGCCGTGATAGATGGAATAGGCGCTCGACGGAACATGACTCGCGCCGCGCCAGCCGAAAAGCCTGTCGAAAAACTGGGCGCGCGGGGTCTCGGCGGCGCGGTTGCCGAGCTGCAGCGCCATATTGCCGGGGATGCGGCGACTGTCCGGCCAGGCAAAGGACAGCCGGTTCCAACCGATGCAATCGACATCGGTCGCTCGCGCTTCGATCGCGTCGAGGCAACCGACCATGTCGAGATCGAAAAAATCGTCGTCGCCGATGACGACGATCCAGTCGCCCCGGCAGGCGGCGACGGCGCGGGTCCAGTTGTCAGGCATGGACAGCGCTCGGTCTGTCGGCGGCAGATAGATGAGACGAGGATCGTCGATGGTCTGAGCCAAGGCAGCCAGCGACAGGGCCGCGTCAGAATTGTCGGCGACAATGATCTCCACGTCCCCTCGGGGATTGCCGAGGAGATCGACGAGCGTGCGTTGCGCGCAAGCCGGGCGGTTGCGCGTGGGAATGCAGAGCGACAGTCGCGGCCTGCGATCAGGCATGAGCCCGGCGCGGACCCTTCTTGGGAGCCTCGACTGCGATGTCGACCGGCTTGAGGATCGGGGCGACGGCGTCGATGACGGCGAGAGTCGTCACATCTCCCGAAGCGTCGGTATGGCTGTCGCGAACTTCCCATCCCAGTCTCTGATATAGGAAAGCTGCGTCATGATTTCGTTCTGGATGTTCCATGGCAGTATCACCACCCTGTCGGGCCTTTCGGCTTTCAGCCTCGCTTCGTCGACCACGGGAATCCGGCTGCCCGGCAGGAACGCGCCCTGCTTGGCCGGATTTTTATCCACCACGAACGAGAGAAGGTCGCGCTTCACGCCGCCGAAATTCAGAAGCGTATTGCCTTTCGCAGCCGCGCCATAGGCCGCGACTTTGAGGCCCTTCCGGCGGCAATCGATCAGATAGGCCACGACATCGTTTCGCACCCGCTCCGCCTCGGCCTGAAATCCCGTATAGAATTCAGCCGAAAGCAGCCCCGCTCGTTCCTCGGTCGCCATCATCATGCCCACGGAGGCTTGCTCAGGCCTTGAGCGCGCGTCCGCACGGCAGGCGAAGACCCTGAGGCTGCCGCCATGCCACGGCGTCGTCTCGACATCGAAGATCCGGAGACCGTTTGCGTCGAACACCCGCTTGACCGCATGCAGCGAGAGATAGGAGTAGTGTTCGTGATAAGCGGTGTCGAACTGCCGCTCCTCGACCATATTGAGCAGATGCGGGAATTCGAAAGTCGCCACGCCTTCCGGCTGAAGCAGGCAGGCGAAGCCGGAGACGAAATCGTTGATATCCGGCACATGGGCGAGCACATTGTTGGCGGCCATCAGGTCGGCGCTCCAGCCCTGGGCTTTCAGGCGTTCGGCGAGCGCGAGCCCGAAGAACTCTTCGACGACGTCGAGGCCCTTGTCTCGGGCGGCGGCGGCCGTGCTCGCAGTCGGCTCGACGCCCAGACAGGAAAAGCCGGCCGCCTTGGCGTATTGCAGGAGATAACCGTCATTGGCGGCGATTTCGACCAGTCGCGCCCCATCGGCAAAGCCGAATCGCGCTTTGATCGCCGTCACATAGGCCTCGGCATGCTTGAGCCAGGAGATAGAGAACGAACTGAAATAAGCATAGCTGTCCGAGAAGAATGTCTCGCGGCTGGCGAAATCCTCGGTCTGGGTCAACAGGCAGGTCGAGCATGTCCTGATCACCAGCGGATACCAGAGTTCGGGTTCCGCGAGTTTTTCCGCCGAAAGGTAGGAATTGGAGGGCGGCGCCGTCCCCAGATCGAGAAACGGCCAGAATGTCCCGCCGCCGCAATGCCGGCATTTCATGGTTCTATTCCTTCGAAGGCCTCGCCGAGCAGGGGATGGGTCCGGTCCCGCTCCGACAGGTTTGCGAGTGGCAACGGCCAGTCCACGCCCAGTCGAGGATCGGCGAGATTGAGCGCCCCCTCCGACTCCGCCTGATAGGGGGCGGAATGGGCGTAGAGCAACTGGACGTCGTCGCTCAGCGCCTGAAAGCCATGGGCGAAGCCTTCGGGGATCAGGAGTGAGGCGCAATTGTCGGCGGTGAGTTCAGCGGCGAAATGCTGCAGGAATGTCGGCGAGCCCTTGCGGATGTCGACGGCGACGTCGAGCACTGCCCCGCGCAGGCAGGTGACGAGCTTGGCGTCGGCCACGGGCGGCTTCTGGAAATGAAAGCCGCGCGCCGTCCCCCGCTTCAGCGTAACCGTCTCATTGACCTGGGCGATGCCGCCGAGCCAGCCATAGGCCGTCAATCCCTCGGCGTCGAACAACCGGCTGAGATGTCCGCGATCGTCGGCGAGCCGCTTGCGTTTCAGGAGGATCAGGCCGGAAAGCGGCGTGCGGCTGGCGTCGAAACGACCGGTCATGCGGATGTCCTTTCCTTGGCCTCGGCGCGGGCCGCCCTCGCCTCGAAGGCGTCGATGTCGTCGCCGCACAGAGTTTCGGCGGAGACGCCGCCGGCAAGACCTTTGTACCAGCGCCAGGTCCGGTCGATCGTCTCGTCGAGATCGAAGCGCGACGCAAAGCCAAGTTCGGTTCGGGCGCGATCACTGTCGAGCGTCAAGAGCCCTGCTTCATGCGGCCCCTCGCCGCCATCGCCCCAGCGGATGCGCGAGAGGTCGAAATGATCGGACGAACGCTCCAGGAGGTCGCGCACGCTGGCGGCGCTTTCAGAACCCGGACCGAAGTTATAGGCAGGCCCGGCGCCGGGATCGCGCCATAGTCTCTCCGCCAGCAGCAGATAGCCATGCAGCGGCTCGAGCACATGCTGCCAGGGCCGCACCGCTTGCGGCCGTCGGATGTCCAGCGCGCTTCCGGACTCGAACGCCCTGATCACATCCGGGATAAGCCTGTCGTCGGCCCAGTCGCCGCCGCCGATGACGTTGCCGGCCCGCGCCGTGGCGACGCCGATCTGGCGCGGGAGAAAATATGACCGTCGGTAGCTCGACGTGACGATGTCGGCCGCCGCTTTCGATGCGGAATAAGGATCATGTCCGCCCAACGGATCGGTTTCAGTGAACGCCGTGCCGGTCTCGGCGTTTTCGTAGACCTTGTCCGTGGTTATCGAAACGATGACGCGCGGGCTGCCGATCGAGCGCGCCGCGTCCAACAGGTTGGCCGTGCCCTGCACATTGGTTTCGAATGTGTCGAGCGGGTCGCGATAGCCGGCGCGAACCAAAGGCTGCGCGGCCAGGTGCAGGATGATGTCGGGTTCGACCGCTTGGACGCGTGCCTTCACCGCGTCGCGGTCACGGATATCGACGATGTCTGAGCCATATCTCGATCCGCCCAGCAGCAGATGCAGCGCCGGGCGATCCGAGGCGGGATCGAGCGCCAGTCCCGCAACCTCGGCCCCCAGTCGCTTGAGCCAAAAGGCGAGCCAGGCGCCCTTGAAGCCAGTATGTCCTGTCAGAAGGACGCGCTTTCCGCGCCAGAAGTCTGCGTCCATCACCACACCTTCCAGGGTGGATTGCCGGACGCCCAGAGATTTTCGAGCTGAATCTTGTCGCGCAGCGTATCCATCGGCTGCCAGAAGCCCTTGTGGAACCAGGCCTTCAGCTGTCCGTCCGCGGCGAGGCTGCCGAGAGGTTCGCCCTCGAAACTGGAGGCGTCGCCTTCGATGCGATCGATGACGCTGGGATCCAGAATGAAGAAGCCGCCATTGATGAAGCCGCCCTCGCCTTCGGGCTTTTCGACGAAACCGGTGACGTCGTCGCCTTCGAAGCGCAGCGCGCCGAAGCGGGCCGGCGGACGCACCGCGGTGACGGTCGCCAGCTTGCCATGGCTCTTGTGAAACGCGATCGTCGCGGAAATGTCGGTGTCCGCCACGCCGTCGCCATAGGTGAAGCAGAAGGGTTCGTTCGGATCGAGATAGGCGGCGACGCGTTTCAGGCGGCCGCCGGTCATCGAATTCTCGCCCGTATCCACCAGCGTGACACGCCAGGATTCGGCGTTCTGACGATGGAACTCCAACCTGTTCGCGCCGAGATCGAAGGTGATGTCGGACATGTGCAGGCTGTAATTTGCGAAGTATTCCTTGATCATATAGCCCTTGAAGCCGCAGCAGATCACGAAATCGCGCACGCCATGCGCATAATAGATTTTCATGATATGCCAGAGTATCGGCCGGGAGCCGATCTCGACCATGGGCTTGGGACGCGTATGCGTTTCCTCGGCCAGTCTGGAGCCGAGCCCGCCCGCCAAAATCACAGCCTTCATGTCTGCTTCACCCGCGAATCATCCTGCCGCTCGATGGGCCATCTGTCCAAGTCTTGAGCCAAGAAGCTTATGCGGGCCTAAAGCTCTTGCCGGAAGCGGGAAAGGCGCCTATCAGATAATGTATTTTCGGCAACTGGAATATTCGCGCCGATTTAAAGCCGACAGCCCCGCAAGAGAGCGACCCGCCCAATGTTGTCCATGCCGCAGAAAATCCACATCAAGCGACAGAACTTCATTTCCCTGCGGTCGAGGCTTTCGGCGCGGTTGATAAGCCAGCAGTGTCGGGTGTTCTTCCACGAGGCGAAGGAAGAAGCGGTCAAGCAAGGCGTCAAGGACATCGGCGCCGCGTTTCTCCGGTTGGAAACCTTCCGGGATTTTGAAAATCTCGAAGCCGATTTCGGCTTTTTCACCGACAGGCCCATGCGCGCCAACGGCCCCTTTCATGCCGGCAGCCTGCCGGCCGCCGACTATCTGCAGGCGAGTTGGCACGGCCCCTATGATCGTCTGCGCGACGTTCATGTGATCGCCATCCAATGGGCCAATTACATGAAGTACACGATCGACAGCACGCGTGACGAGAAGGGCCTGCATTTCGGCTGTCTTCTCAACATCTTCAAAGTCTGTGATCTGACCGAGCCGGATTCGTCGAAATGGGAGACGGACATCCTGTTCCGACTGCGGCGGCGCCAAAGGGGAGAGGCGCCGGCGCCCTTCGTCAACTCGCTGCCGCCGCCTGTCCCGGTCGAGTCCGCCTGATCTCACATTTGATCGCGCGGGACAGTCTTGGCGTAGGACTTACGGAAGAACTCGTCCTCTCCGTCGATCGCCACGACTTCGGCGTCGATGATCCAGTCCGTGGCGGTGCAGGCGATGCGCGCCGTCGAGATCGTGCGCACGAACCAGTTGGGCCGCGACATGTCGCAGGTCCACACCGAGACGCCGCTCATCGAGGTCGGGTCGTTGTCTGCGATCGTCCAGAGCTCTTCGCGCAATTGCCGGCTCGACAATCCCGTGCCGGGATGTTCGTGCAGACCGGTGTCCTCATGGATGCGGTATTCGGTGCGGGCATGGGTCAGGTCACGCGTCACGGATCGGCTGGTGTCGCCAGGCGCATGCTCGATATAGGTCGGCAGCGGCGACGGATCCTCCGGCTCCTTCATGACGATCCGCTCGGCCTCGCCCAGCTTCGGCAGCATGAGTTCGACCGAGCCGAGGTCGATATCGAGCGTCACGTCGGTCGGCGGCGGCAGGATCATCGGCCAGTAAGCGGTCGACAGCGACAGCCGGATGCGATGGCCCGGCTCGAACCGGTAACCGCAGGCGTCCAGCGTCAACTCGATCTCCGTGTCTTCGCCGGGGACGAGCGGCTCGGGGCGCTCATTGGAAATCCGGTGCGCCAGGTTTAGAACCCCGAAGCTGACCCGCAACGCCGTCCCGTCAGGATGGACGTCGACTAGGCGGGCGCAGAGATTGGCGAGCTCCGCATCGGCTTTCAGCGTGAGACGAATGACGGGCATGCCGAGATAGTCGTGGGCTTCCGTCAGCGGCGCGGTTTCGAACACCAGCGAACCGGCGTCGTCGCCTCTCTGGTCGACCGCCATTTCGGCGTCCGGCTTCAGGGTGAAATATTCGCCCGACGCCGTGCCGGTGGCGAGCGGCGAACGAAGTTCGATCCGTTCCTCAGCCCGGGCTGCGCCGTCGATAGACAGCGTGCGAGCGCCGTCGAGCCGGAGCACGTCCATCTCGGGCGCGGTCCAGCGGGGTTTGGCGATCCAGAAGCCCGGGTCGAAATCGCGGCGCGGCGCCGGCTTGACGGCGTCCATGATATAGGCGCGCACCTGCGGCAGATCTTCGGCGCCGTTCTCCTCGCCTTTCAACCATCGGCTCCACCAGCGGATCGCTTCGCCGAGAAAATCGGCCCGCGGCTTGGGCCAGGCGAAATGCGGATATTTATGCACCCAGGGGCCGATGATCGCCTTGGACTTCTCGCCAAGTCCCTCGACCGCCTTCAGGGGCGTATTGCGGTAACCGTCGGCCCAACCGGCGATCACCAGCGTCGGAATTTCGACGTCGTCGAAATTCTCGCAGATGGACCCATGTTTCCAGAAGTCGTCGCGACGCTGATGCTCGAGCCATTCCTCCATGAAGAAAGGTTCGGCGTCGAGCCGCTCCTGCCACATTTCCTTCCAGCGATTGCCGGTCAGTTCCGGATCGGGCGAGCGCGACTGATAGGCGAGCATGGTCGCCGCCCAGGACAATTGCGCCGAGAGATGGCAGCCGTTCTTGTAATGGATGTCGTCGTTGTAGCGGTCGACGGTCGAGGCGATGGAGATCACCGCCTTGAGCGCAGGCGGCCGCAACGCCGCGACCTGAAGCGAATTGAAGCCGCCCCAGGAAATGCCCATCATGCCGACCGAGCCGTTGCACCAGGGCTGCTCGGCGATCCAGGCGATAAGTTCGCAGGCGTTGGCGAGTTCCAGCGGCGTGTATTCGCCGTCGATCACGCCGTCGGATTCCCCCGAACCCCTGATATCGACCCGGACGCCGGCGATGCCGGCTGCGGCGAAGACCGGATAGGTGGATTCGTCGCGCGGGCTGGTCCCGTCCCGCTTGCGATAGGGCAGGAATTCGAACACCGCCGGAACCGGATCGGCCTCGGCATCGTCCGGCATCCAGATGCGGGCCGCCAAACGCGTGCCGTCCTTGAGCGTGATCCATTGATTTTCAATCGTGGTGAAGGAGCGGTCGGCCATGGTGTTTCCGTCATGTGAAAGGAGCAGTCGTCGGCGACGACTCTAGGATCCGGGGCGCCGAATGTCATTTCAAATGCGCCCCGGTCAGGCCGATTTGCGGCCTGCTGATAAGATCATAACTTCGTAATATGCGCCATCCGCCGACGCCAGACTTCACCAGCCGGGCAGCATATGCCCCGCCTTCAGACGCGGCATGCGAGGCCACATCTTCACGTCGCGATCGAGCTCGTCGTCGACATTGGCGGGCGTGATGTTGTCGAGGCAGGCGGAGATATGGGCGGTAATGGCGTTGGTCAGCGAGGTCGACAGGCCCGTGCGCTTCATGATGCCGATCTGCACCGGCGCGAGCGGCGGGAAGCCGTCCGGCTGCCCTAAAACCTTCATGCCGGTGCGCAGCGCCGATTCCGGCAGCACCGACACGGCCATGCCGGCCAGCACGGCGGCCGCGACGACGGTGGACGACCAGCTGGTGAAAAGGATCTGATATTCGCGGCCGATGGAATCGAGCGAGGCGCAGGCGAGCCGCCGCCACTGGCAATCACGACGGCCCAACGCCAGCGGCACCGGAGCGTTGTCCGGCAGCGGATGGTTGGCCGAGGTCACCCAGCAGAGCGGTTCGGTGCGCACCACTTCCGATTCGCGCTCCAGCGGATTGTGGGTGACGAGCGCGATATCGAGTTCGCCGCGCGCCATCTTCTCCGCCAGCGCCACCGAGGGCTCGCATTCGATATAGAGTTCGACGTTTGGATGCGATCGCGCGAAGCGCTGGATGATCTCCGGCATATAACGGTCGGCATAATCATCGGGCGTGCCGATCCTGAGCGTGCCTTCGAGACGGTTGTCGTCGAAGGCGGCGACCGCTTCGTTGTTGAGGCGGATCATCCGTCGGGCATAGTTCAGCAGCTTCTCGCCTTCGGGCGTCAGACGGTTGCCGCGCCCGTCCTTCACGAACAACGGCTTGCGGATGCGTTCCTCCAGCCGCCGCATCTGCATCGACACCGCCGATTGGGTCTTGAACACACGTTCGGCGGCCTTGGTGAAACTGCCCGCATCCGCAATCGCGACGAAGGTCTGCAACTGATCGATATCAAGCGGCGTGGACATGCGCACCCCCTACACATAAGAACCGTTGATGATAACGATTAGAAACATTCGTTGGACTGATCAATAGGATTCTTTTTATGTGGCCATCATCGAGACAGACGATGGCGATGGCCCGACCGGGGAGAGTTCAATGGCGACGCGCGACACATATGCGGCAAGCGCAGAGTCCGGCATAAAAATTTTTTTGCAGAACTGGACGGTACTCCCCTTGCGCGGGCTTGTGCAAATCTATCGGACGTACAAAAACCGTCGCGTGATTGCGTCGATGCGCGACTTCGATGACGCGCAACTGGCCGACATCGGCTTGAACCGGCGCGACATCGACGATGCTTTGGAACGGGCGTTCAGGGATAACCCCTACGCCGCTCTGATCCAGGCGCGCGACAAGACCGTCCGCGGCATGCGCCGCTTCTGAGAAATTTCGCCTTTGCTGAAAGGCGCACGCGTTTCCCCGCAGGGTTTCGCCAAGCAGACCCTGCCATTTGCCCGGTCGCATTGCCTCCCAGCGATGCACCGGGTTTTTTTCTGCCGATTTTCCGGGCGCGGGCTCCGTGATCCGGATCTCAGCGCGCGAATGCGGCGAGCTGGGTCCGGATCATGATCTTGTAGTCGTTGATGACCGCATCGGCTTCGTCGGGCCCGAGCGAAAGGGCCAGTCGCACAGCTCCGCTCGCCAGCTGGAACATCAGGAACGTCACGCGCTGAAACGCCTCGAATTGCTCTTCGGCGATAAACGGTCGTGCGCTCTGCGAAAACTGGTCGGCGTGGCGGCGCGTGGCGGCGATATCGGCGCCCTTGGAGCTCTTGTCGGCCTGGACCGCGTTTACCATGTCGAGAATGGCGGGATCGCCGACAATGCGGCGGTAGTAATAGTCGAGCAGGGCGACGGCGGCGTTGCAGATCTCGTCGAGATCTCCAGCTTTTCCAAGACCGCTGCCGAGAACCGAATCCAGTTCCGAGATCCATTGGTTATGCAGCATCGACACGATGGAGGACTTATTGGGAAAATACTGATAGAGCGAGGAGATCGGTCCCCCGGCCAACGCCGCGATTTCCCGCATCTTGACCGCGTCGATTCCTTTTTCTCCGATCAATTGCTTGGCGGCGGCCAGTATTTCCTCGACGCGCTCCCGACTGCGATCCTGTTTCGGAGAACGCCTCAAATTGGAATCCAGATCCTGCATGCCTCGGCGGCCCTTCCCTCTGCGCCCCTACTTGACAAAAAGATGATCAACTGTCAGCTTCTTTATAAGGGGAATATAAACAAAACCAATTGAGCAATCCGCAAGAAAAAGCAAGCGGGGGGATGGGCGTGCAGATGGGTAATGGCGCATCCATGCGCCGAGAACTGACGTCATGGCGTCGAAGCGACCTCGCATCATCCATGGCCGTCGGCTCTCTGGGCGCCCTGTCGCTGGGGTTGCAGCCGGTTCTGCTCGGAGGGCTCTTCACCGAGGGACGGGCGACATTCGATGAGATCGCCATTCTCGCTACATTGGAAATGCTGGCGATCGGCCTTGGATCAGCCATGCTGAACCTGATCGGCGGGCCTGGGTCGATGCGGCTGAAGGCGTCCGTTCTTTTGGTCCTGACGGCTACCGCTTACGCCGCGACAGCCTTCGCACCTAGCCCCCTGTGGCTCATCCTGATCCGGGTCTTTGCGGGGTTCACGCAAGGCGGGCTGATCGCGATCGCGATCGAACTCATCGCCCGAAGCCCGTCGCCCGGCCGCAATGGCGGCTGGTTCATCATCGTCCAGACACTGGCCCAGAGCCTCGCCGCGGCGGTCATCGCGCTGGCGATCGCGCCGGTCTGGGGCTCCACCGGCAGCTTCGTCTTCCTGACCGGCGTCACTCTCGCCGGCCTCCTGATCGCGCCGCGCCTGCTCGACGACTATGGTCCGCTCTCGGCGGACGCTGCGCTTCGCCCCCATGCGATGCTCGCGCTTCGTCCGGCCCTGGCGCTTCTCTCCATCTTCACCCTCTATATGTTCACAGGATCGATCTGGGCGTTTCTCGAGCCGCTCGGCGCGCAGAACGATGTCCCTTCGGCGACGGTCGGCCTGATCGTGTCGGTGTCGCTCCTGGCCCAGGTCGCCGGAGCCGTCGCCGCCACCGCTCTGGAGCCGAAGATCCCCTTCGTCGGCATGCTGACGCTCTCGGCGCTGGTCGCGGTCGGCATCGGAGCCGCTTTCACCCGAGAGGTTTCGCTGCCCTTTTTCTGGCTGCTGTCGCTGACTTCGGGCTTCCTGTTGTTGTTCGTCACCCCCTGGCAGATCGCCATGACGGTGGCGGCGGACGGCACGCGGCGAACCGCGCTGCTCACGCCCGCCGCACAATTGTTCGGCGGCGCGCTCGGACCCGCCGGAGCTTCGTTTTTCGTCACCGGGAGCGACTACAGGCCGATCGCCGTGTTCGCCGGCGCATCGGCTCTGGTCAGTCTGGCGCTGACGCTGTCTTTCGGCTTCGCACGATCCAGACGCAGAGGAATATGACAGGATGAATGCGCCGCAAATCTGGTCGAACTGGTCGGGCTATGTCACCGCGCGTCCACAGCGTTTCGACACGCCCGAGACGGTCGAGGCGCTGCAGGAAATCGTGAAATCGGCGCCCGGTCCTATCCGCGTCGTCGGCTCCGGCCACTCCTTCACGCCGCTGGTTCCGAGCGACGGCACGATCCTGTCGCTCGATCATATCGAAGGCCTGGTGACCCACGACGACGATAACTGCCGCGCCACGGTCCGCGCCGGCACCAAACTCGGCAATCTCACCAGGATTCTCGACGGCGTCGGCCAGGCGCTGGCCAATATGGGCGACATCGACAAACAATCGATCGGCGGCGCGTTGGGCACCGCCACCCATGGCACGGGCTCGACGCTCGGCGCCTATCACACGCTGCTGCAGCATATGGAGCTCATAGACGGCAAGGGTGAAAAACTCCTCTTCACCCGTGAGGCGGATGGCGAGATGATGAACGCCGTCGGCGTCAGCCTCGGAGCCTTCGGCATCGTCAGCGCCGTGACGCTCAACAATCTGCCGACCTATCGGATGCGCAAGCGCCGCTGGGTGCTGCCGATCGGCGACATGATCGCCAATTTCCATTCGATGATGACCGCCCACCGCTCGGCAGAGTTCTATTTCGTCCCCTATTCCGGCCAAGCGATGTTCCTCGCCAGCGACATCACCGACGAGCCGGTGACCTCGAGACCGCCGGAGGATGACGAAGACGGACTGAAGACACTGAAATTGGCGCGCAATCTCTTGAAGTGGTTTCCCTGGCTGCGCCGCAGGTTGATTTCGGATGCGATGCGCAAATTGCCGCGCGAAGACTATGTCGAGAATTGGCTCAAAGTGTATACCAGCGACCGGCAGACCCGTTTCAACGAAATGGAATACCATCTGCCCGTCGAAGAGGGTCCCAAGGCCTTGGCCGAAATCATCGAACTTACAGAAAAGCGCTTTCCGGAAGTCTATTTCCCGATGGAAGTGCGCACAGTGGCCGCCGACGAGATCTGGCTCAGTCCTTTCTACAAGCGACAGACCTGCTCGATCGCCATTCATCACGACGCGGCGGAAGACCCCATCGCCTTCCAGCGCGCCGCCGAACCGATCTTCCGCCGCTATGGCGGCCGTCCGCATTGGGGCAAGATGCATACGTTGACCGGCGCCGACTTCGCCAAACTCTATCCCCGCTGGAAGGACGCGATGGAGGTGCGGCGCATGCTCGACCCGGATGGACGCTTTGTCACCCCGTATATCAAGCGGCTGCTCGAGGCATGAGCAGCGCATCCTATTTCGGCGCGCTCGGCCGGGCGCTGGTCGAGGCCGGCCGGTTTCAGCCGACGCTCGTCATCGATCGCGACCGGCTGGACGCCAACGCCGATATCGCAGCGCGCAAGAAGCCGCAAAGTCATGGCCTGCGCCTGGTCGACAAGTCGCTCGCCGTTCCCGCGCTTCTGGCGCGCCTGATGACGCGTCTCGGGACACAGCGGGTGATGAGTTTCCACCTGCCGATCACCCGCGCTGTCCTGACCGCCCATCCCGACGCCGAAATCCTGTTCGGCAAGCCGATGCCGGCTGCCGCCCTGAAACAGGCGCTGCGGCAGGCGGGCGCCGAGGAACGGCAGGCGCTGACCCGCCGCACCGTCCATCTCGTCGACAGCGCCGAGCGTGCGAAAGCCTATGCGGAGATCGCCGCCGCGTTCGACCTCGATCTGCGCGTCGCGGCCGAAATCGATGTCGGCATGCATCGCGGCGGCTTCGCTTCGGCGGCGGAGATGAAATCCGCCTTTTCCGGACCTCAATTCTCTCGCCTGCATCTGGTAGGCGTGATGGGCTACGAGGCCCATATTCCGAAACTGCCGGGCTTCGCCGGCGGCCCCGCAGGCGAGCGCGCCCGCGTGCTCGAGCGCTATAGAACATTCGTCGATGCGTTGGCGCCGGGAGAACGCGGTATCCTCAATATCGGCGGCAGCAACACCGCGCTCGGCTATGGACCTGATCTCGCCAACGAGATTTCCATGGGTTCGGCCTTTCTCAAGCCGACCGATTTCGACAGCGTGGAGCTCATCGATCTCTTGCCGGCCCTGTTCATCGCCACGCCGATCCTCAAGCGGGTCAAGGCGCAACTGCCCGGCCCGTCCTTTTTAACCAGCCTGATGCAGACGCTCGGCAGGTTTCCGCGCGAGGGCTGCTTTCTCTATGGCGGCAAATGGATGGCGACCGCCGTTCATCCCGATGGGATGCGGGAGAATGCGCTTTGGGGGCAAAGCTCCAACCAGCAATTCATGGCGCTGCCGAACGGCTCCACGGCGCGGGAAGGCGATTTCACCTTTCTCCGCCCGAGCCAGAGCGAAGCGGTGCTGCAGCAATTCGGCCCGATCGCGGTTTACTCGGGCGGAGAGATCGTGGAAGACTGGACGCCGCTGCCACCCGGCTGATTGGCCCGAAAGATCATCATGAGCGTCACCATCGCCATCGGCGACATCCATGGCTGCCTGAATGAGCTCGCCAGCCTTCTGGACATCATCGACCTCGCCTATGACAAAGGCACGGTGGTCTTTCTCGGCGACTATGTCGATCGCGGCCCCGACAGCGCCGGGGTGATCGAACGCGTTATGGCCGGGCCACGCTCCCGCGACTGGCGCTGGATCGCATTGCTGGGCAATCACGAGCGCATGATGCTCGAAGCGCTCGAAGGTCGAGACCCTAAAGGCTTCTGGCTGCGCAACGGCGGCGAGGAAACGCTGCAATCCTATCGCGGCGAGGTTTCGCAGACGCATCGCCTTTGGCTCGAGCAGCGTCCGCTGCTGCATGTCGATTCATTCCGTGTTTTCGCTCATGCCGGCCTCGACCGGAGCAAGTCTCTCGAAGACCAGGACGAGAACACGCTGATCTGGCGCAGGCCACAACCCGAGGACGACCACGGCGATTTTTTCGGCCGTCATCTCTGCCACGGCCATACGCCGCGTGACGAAAATCCCGTCACGCGCGGCGGGCGCAGCAATATCGACAGCGGCTGCGTGTTCGGCGATCGCCTGACGGCGGCGGTGTTCGACGATCGTGCTCCGGGCGGACCGGTACGATTCATCGACGTATCCAGTCGCTATCGCTGGTCGGGCTAGGTGCGCAATTCCTTTCTCAGGATCTTGCCGACATTCGATTTCGGCAGGCTGTCCCTGAATTCGATATGCCTCGGACGCTTGTAGTTGGTAAGTCTCGACGCACAATATTCCTTGATTTCCGCCGCGGTGAGATCCGGATTCTTGCGCACCACGAACAGTTTCACCGCCTCGCCGGAATGTTCGTCGGGCACGCCGATCACCGCCGCCTCCATCACGCCGGGATGGGACGCCACCACTTCTTCAACCTCGTTGGGATAGACGTTGAAGCCCGAGACGATCACCATGTCCTTCTTTCGGTCGACGATGCGGATATAACCGTTCTCGTCCATCACGCCCATGTCGCCCGAGCGGAAGAAGCCGTCCGGCGTCATCACCTTGGCGGTTTCATCGGGCTTGTTCCAATAGCCGGACATGACCTGCGGGCCGCGGATGCAGATCTCTCCGACCACGCCGAGCGGAACCTGCCTGCCGTCGTCATCCTGGATCTGGATATCGGTCGAGGGCAGCGGCAGGCCGATCGTGCCCGTGAAGGAGCCCGCGTCGAGACGGTTGACCGTGGCGATCGGCGAAGTCTCGGACAGGCCGTAGCCTTCGGAAATCGGGCAACCGGTCACCGCCTGCCAGCGCTCGGCCACCGGCCTCTGGCAGGCCATGCCGCCCGCCAGGCTGAGAATGAGCTTGGAAAAATCGAGTTTCTTGAACTCCTCGTTGTTCACCAACGCATTGAAGAGCGTGTTGAGGCCGGGGAAGACATGGATCTTCTCCGATCGCAGCACCTTGACGAAGGCGGGAATATCGCGCGGATTGGGGATCAGCACATTGCGCGCGACCTCCTTCATGCCCATCACCAGATTCACAGTCAGCGCGAAGATATGGTAAAGCGGCAGGGGGCAGATGAAGGTGAAATCCTCGGGCTTCCCGGCCCGCCGGTAGAGCACGGACAACCAGACCGACGTCTGCTCCGCATTGGCGAGAATATTGCCATGGGTCAGCACCGCGCCCTTGGCGACGCCGGTCGTGCCGCCGGTGTATTGCAGGAAGGCGACATCGGAGGCGGAGACGTTTTCCGCGCGAAAACGCATCGTCTGCGCCTCTGCCATCAGGCTCTTGAACGGCACATGGCCCGGCAGCGTCCAGAGCGGCACCAGCTTCTTGACCTTGCGCACCACGAAATTGACGAGATGGCCCTTGAGGCCGAGGAGATCGCCCATGGTGGCGACAACGACCGTCTCCACGCCGGTGCCCGGCAGAGACTGCTGTACGGTGGCGGCGAAATTCTCGAGCGTAAACAGAAGTTTCGCGCCGGCGTCCTTGAGCTGATAATTCAGTTCGCGCGGCGTGTAGAGCGGGTTGACATTGACGGCGACGAAGCCCGCGCGAAGCACCGCGAGCGCGACCACGGGAAATTGCAGGATATTGGGAAACATAATGGCGACGCGATCGCCGCGCTTCAGCCCTTTCTGTTGCAGCCAGGCCGCTACCTGTCGCGACATCACGTCGATATCGCCGAAACTCAGCGTCTTGCCCATGCAGGTGAAGGCCGGCTTATGGCCGTTGCGGCTGACGACGTCCTCGAACAACTCGCCGAGCGAGGCGTGCTTCAGGGGCTGGATTTCGGACGGAACGCCCTCGGGATAGGACTTGAGCCACGGCCTGTCGCCGGGCATCGGCTGCAAGCTCGAATCGAATGCGTTCATTGTTTCCTCCCAGCGCATTTTTGACATCCTGCGCTCTCCTCGACAGAATGTTAATCGCCTTTGCTCCTCACGCAAGCAAAGACTAGTTGACATTGACGTAAACGTCAACGCGTAGCTGACAGGCGCTCGCGTTTCACGATCGGAAAAGCTGATGAGTCCGGAATCCCATCTGTTGATCTGCTGCGCCGCGCCAGGCGCGGGCGCGCTCGCGATCCATCGCCTCGGCGGCGCGACGACAGAATTTTCGGCTGCCCCCAACCCGTCCTTTCTGGCGGCGTCAAGCAAGACCCGGACCATCTATGTGGCCAGCGAGAGACCGGAGGGACCGGGGCTGGCGACGGCCCTACGCTTCGAGAACAAAACCTTCGCGGCTCTGAGGTCGCAGTCGACAGGCGGACACGCCGCCGTGCATCTCTGCCTCGACAGGACGGAGCGCTTTCTGTTCGTCGCCAATTACCAAGCCATGCCCGCGTCCGGCGACGCCTCGCTCGCCGTCTTTGCCTTGACCGACAGCGGAGACCTGGCCGATGCGATCGCGCGTTTCACGCATCGAGGAAGCGGCCCCGACCATGCGCGCCAGGAAAGTCCACACTGCCATTCGGTCGCCATCAGCCCCGACAATCGCCGCCTCGTCGCCGCCGATCTCGGCGCGGACAGATTGTTTACCTATCGTTTCGACAGTCGCGCGGGACGCCTGACGGTCGAAGGCGAGACGGAAACCCGTGCGGGCGCCGGTCCACGCCATGCCGTGTTTCATCCCAATGGCCGCATGCTCTATGTCACGGGAGAGCTGGATTCGACTGTTCTCGCCCTGTCGGTCAACGATGAAGGACTTCGACTGGCGGCCAGCCTGCCCGCCACGCATCGCAAGCCCAAAAGCCGGAACTACCCCTCGGGCGTTCTCGTGACGCCCGACGGCCATCATCTGCTGGTCGCCAATCGCGGCGCCGATACGATCGCGGTGTTCTGGATCGATCCGCAAAGCGGCCTGCCGACACTGAAGGCGGAGTATGAGTGCGGCGGCGGATTTCCGCGCGCCATCCGTTTCGATCGGGCCGCCCGGCGCCTCGCGGTCGCCAATCAGAAAATCGATGCCGTGGCCTTGTTCGACTGGGACTTCGCCGAGGGGAAACTGTCAGCGGAGCCGACCGCGGTGATCCCGGTGAAAGCCCCGCTCGACATGCTGTTCGTCAATCCTCAGTAACCTGCGCCTCGCGCCACCACATGCTCCAGCGCCTCGCCGCGCTCGAAACGGTCGATCTGCTGTTCGACATGGGCAAACAGAGCCGAGACATCCGAATCCGCCGCCGAATGCGGCGTCACGATCACATTGGGCAGCGTCCAGATCGGCGAGGCCTCCGGCAGCGGCTCGACCTCGAACACATCGAGCGAGGCGGCTTTGAGCAGGCCCGACTGCAGCGCCTCGACGAGATCGGTCTCGACCTGGCTGCCGCCGCGGCCGGCATTTATGAAGACCGGGCCGCCGAGCGCGCCGTCACGCTTGAGCTTGGAAAACAGATCACGGTTGTAAATGCCGCGCGTCTCCGCCGTCAGCGGAAGGAGGCCGACGAGCATGTCGGACTGGCCGAGAAAGCGGTCGAGATCGGCCTCTGCATGCATGGGAACACCATCCACCGGCTTGCCGCTCTTTGACCAGCCGATGACATTGAAGCCCATGGCCTTCAGCTTGCGCGCGGCGTCAGACCCGAGCACACCCATGCCCATGATGCCCACCGTGAGATCGGCCGCCTCAGGCTGCGCCAGCGGCTTCCAGACGCCCGCGCGCTGCTGGCCGTCGTAAGCGAGGTGTTGGCGCAGATGCATCAGGCACTGCATCACCACCCATTCGCTCATGCGCGTGGTCAGGGTGTGGTCGACGAAGCGCACCAGCGGCAGGTCGGGCAGGCCGGGCAGCGTCAGAACATGATCGACGCCCGCCCCGCCGGAAAACAGCACTTTGAGATCCTTGGCGCGCGCGAAGAGATCGTCGAGCGGCTTCCATAGCAGAGCGTAGGAAATGCCGGAGAGATCGCGGTCACGCTGGGCGGGGTCGGCGCGGTTGATCACTTCTCGGCCCGGGAAAGCTGTCTTCAACCCCTCCGCGACCTGATCGGGATGAAAGCGGAGATCGACGATGATGGGGCTTTTGGTGGTCATGCGAAACCTGTCACTGGCGGATGGCGGCGGTCTTGACCGCCTCGATGTTGAAGGCGGCGGCGAGAAGGGCCTTGGTGTACTCCTCGCGCGGATTGGCGAACAAGTCCCCGGCCGGGCCTTTTTCCACCACCTGGCCATTGCGCATCACGATGATGTCGTTGGCCAGCGCCCGGACGACCTTGAGGTCGTGGGAGATGAACAGATAAGCGAGCTGATGCTTGACCTGCAGGTCGCGCAAGAGATCGACCACCTGCGCCTGCACGCTCATGTCGAGCGCCGAAGTCGGCTCGTCGAGCATCACGAATTTCGGCTTCAGCACCATGGCGCGGGCGATGGCGATGCGCTGTCGCTGGCCGCCGGAGAATTCATGCGGATATCGGTGGCGCGTCTCGGGATCGAGCCCGGTCTCGGCGAGCGCCTCGGCGACCGTGCGATCGCGCTCCTCGGCCGTCAATTGCGGTTCATGCACAAGAAGCCCTTCGCCGACGATATCGGCCACCGACATGCGCGGGCTCAGCGATCCATAGGGGTCCTGAAAGACGATCTGCATCTGGCGTCGCAGCGGCCGCATCTCGGCGAAACCGCGCCCCTGGATGTCCTGGCCGACAAAGGCGATGCGGCCCTGCGACGAAATCAGCCGGGTGAGCGCCAACCCAAGCGTCGTCTTGCCCGAACCGCTCTCTCCGACGATCCCAAGCGTATGGCCGGCCTTCAGCGTGAGATCGACGCCATCCACCGCCTTCACATGATCGGTCACGCGCCGCAGGAAGCCGGTCTTGATGGGGAACCACACTTTGACATCGTCGGCTTCGATCACGATCGGCTTGTCGGCGTCTGTCGGCGGCGGCTCGCCCTTGGGTTCGGCGGCCAGGAGCTTGCGGGTGTAACCATGCTGGGGATTGGCGAAGATCTCGGCGGTCGGCCCCATCTCGACGATCTTGCCCTTGGTCATCACGCAGACGCGATCGGCGATCTTGCGCACGATGCCCAAGTCGTGGGTGATGAACAGGATCGACATGCCATGCTCGCTCTTGAGCGTGCCGAGCAATTCGAGGATCTGCGCCTGCACGGTCACGTCGAGCGCGGTGGTCGGCTCGTCGGCGATCAGCAGTTCCGGCCGGTTGGCGAGCGCCATGGCGATCATCACGCGCTGGCGCTGCCCGCCGGACAATTCATGCGGATAGGCCGTCAACCGCTTTTCCGGCTCGCGGATGCCGACCTGGGTCAACAGTTCGATGACGCGGGCGCGGGTGGCCGCGCCGCGGATCGGCTGGTGCAACTCCAGGATCTCGCCGATCTGCCGCTCGATCGAATGCAGCGGATTGAGCGAGGTCATCGGCTCCTGGAAGATCATGGTGATGTCGTCGCCGCGCACCTTGCGCAGCGCTTCCGGCTGGGCGTTGAGGAGATCCTGCCCCTTGAACAGGATCTGGCCGGACGGATGCGAGGCCGAAGGATAGGGCAGCAGTTTCAGGATCGAATTGGCTGTCACCGATTTGCCGGAGCCGGATTCGCCCACCAGCGCGACCACTTCACCCCTGGCGATGTCGAAGCTGACATGATCGACGGCCATCGACGTATTGCCGCCCTGGTGAAAGGCGACGGAGAGATCGCGAATGGAAATCAGCGGCTCAGTCATCGTGTGAGATCCTCGAGAATGGCGGCCAAAGTCGGCGCATCGGGCCGGATCACCGGCGCGGGCGTCAGCGCGACGCCAGTTAGGGGATGAATGGCGGGCTCGCCGGCGTTGATGCCTTCGTCCTGCGTCAAGAGATGCGAACAGCCCGCCTGCATGGCGGTTGCGACGTGAATGGCGTCGGGCAGCTTGAGCGACCGGCGGGCGGCGCGGAGAGCGGCGGCGAGATCGAGAACCTGCTCGGAAACTGGAACGACCGAGAGCCAGTAACTGCCCGACCTCAGTCCTGCATAAAACTTGGCCGCTGCAAGTGCGCGTTCTCGATAGGGCTTCACCAGCAGTTCCAAAAAAGTCAGGGCGCTGGTAAGAAACCGGGGAGCGGTTTCCGATCGGCGATGCCCTGCGATCATCCTGCGCAAAGCCTCGCCCTTCTCGGATTCGTCTTCGAGGAAGGCGATCAAGATGTTGGTGTCGAGATACACCAGCGGGAACAAGGTCATTCCTCATCCCATTCATCGCGCAGGGCTCTGATGTCAGCCACCGCGTCTCCTAGAGACCTGGGTTTCTTCAGCGAGGCTCTTGCTTGCTGCAGCGTCGCCCAGAAATCCTCACCTTCGCTGCGACCCAACGGGGCATTCTCCGCCTGTCGAGCAGCGCCCTCCTCGATCACCAGCCGCACCGTCTCCACGCCGGGAAACTGCGCGCGCAGATCCTCGGGCAATTGCGAAACGGGATAGTGCTCGCGCACGATCTTGTTCATCGGCGGCCTCCTGATCTGGACCACCCCGACACTAAAGCCAAAACCATCGGAAAGCGAGAGTTGCTCATCCGAAGGTCTTTCTCGGGTCGAAAGCGTCGCGCACCGCTTCGCCGATGAAGATCAGCAGCGACAGCATGGCGGCGAGCGTGAAGAAGGCGGTGAAGCCCAGCCAGGGCGCCTGCAGGTTCGACTTGGCCTGTCCGACCATTTCCCCCAGCGAGGGCGAGCCGGGCGGCATGCCGAGACCGAGGAAATCCAGCGCCGTCAGCGTGCTGATCGAGCCCGACAGGATGAAGGGCAGGAAGGTCAGCGTCGCCACCATGGCGTTGGGCAGAAGATGCCGCCACATAATGACGGCATTGCCGACGCCGAGCGCGCGGGCAGCCCGGACATATTCGAAATTGCGGGCGCGGAAGAATTCCGCCCGGACGATGCCGACGAAACTCGTCCAGGAAAACAGCAAGAGAATACCGAGCAGCACGAAAAAGCCGGGCGGCAGGATCGAGGCCATGATCAGCAGGATGTAGAGCACCGGCATCGACGACCAGATCTCGATGAAGCGCTGGCCGATCAGGTCGGTCATGCCGCCGAAATAGCCTTGGATCGCGCCGATCGTCACGCCGAACACGGCCGAAGCCGCCGTCAGCGCCAGGCCGAACACCACCGACAGCCGGAAGCCGTAGATGATCCGGGCGAACACGTCGCGCGCCTGATCGTCGGTGCCCAGCCAATTCATGTTGCCGAGCGTGCAGTTGGGATCCTTGTCGCCGAGCGGATAGGCCGAACAACGCTGCTCCTCCGGCATCAGCCAGAAGGGTTTGGTCGGGGCCGATGTCGGCACATAGGTGTTGGCGGTCAGATAGGAATAGCGGATCGGCGGCCAGATCATCCAGCCGTTTTCCTCGATCTTTTCCCGCACCAGATCGGTCTTGTAATCGGTGGTCGGCAAGAAGCCTTCCTCACCGAGAAAGGTCGCCTCCTCGTAATCCTTCATAATGGGCGCATATAACTGGCCCTTGAACGAAACGAGGATCGGCTTGTCATTGGCGATGACTTCGGCGAACAACGACAGGCCGAAGATCAGCATGAAGATCCAGAACGACCAGTAGCCGCGGCGGTTCGCCTTGAAATTGGCGAGGCGGCGCTGGTTGACCGGCGACAGCCGGGGCTTTTTGACGGTCTCGGCCATGATCACACCTCCCGCTTTTCGAAATCGATGCGGGGATCGACCCAGGTGTAGATCAGGTCGGAGAGAAGACCGACGACCAGTCCGAGCAGCGAGAAGATGTAGAGCGTGCCGAACACGATCGGATAGTCGCGCTTGATGATTGCCTCATAGCCCATGCGTCCCAGGCCATCGAGCGAGAACAGGTTCTCGATCAACAGCGAGCCGGTGAAGAAGGCCGAGATGAAGGCGGCCGGAAAACCGGCGATCACGATCAGCATCGCGTTGCGGAACACATGACCATAGAGAACCCGATGTTCAGTCAGCCCCTTGGCGCGGGCCGTCACGACATATTGCTTCTTGATCTCGTCGATGAAGGAATTCTTGGTCAGCAGCGTGGTGGTGGCGAAGGAAGAGATCAGCAACGCCGAGATCGGCAGCGTCAGATGCCAGATATAGTCGACGATCTTGCCGCCGATGCTCATCTGGTCGAAATTGTCCGAGGTCAGGCCGCGCAACGGAAACCAGTCCAAGAAGGACCCTCCGGCGAACAGCACCACCAGCAGAATGCCGAACAGGAAACCCGGCACCGCATAGCCGATGATCACCACGCCAGACGTCCAGACATCGAAGCTCGATCCGTCCGACACCGCCTTGCGAATGCCGAGCGGAATTGAAATCGCGTAAGAGAGCAGGAGCACCCAGACGCCCAGCGAAATCGACACCGGCAGCTTCTCGACGATCAGATTGACGACGCTCTCGTCGCGGAAGAAGCTCTGGCCGAAATCGAAACGAGCGTAATTCCACACCATCTCGCCGAAGCGTTGCCAAGCTGGCTTGTCGAAGCCGAACTGCTTTTCCAGCTTGGCGATAAGCTCCGGATCGAGCCCTTGAGCGCCGCGATACCGTCCGGAACTGTCGGACGCTTCATTGAAGGACAATTCGTTGCCGCCGCCCGAGAGACGGTCGCCGCCGTTCTGGTCGGTCAGATCGGCGATCATCTGTTCCACCGGTCCGCCGGGGGCGAATTGCACGATGATGAAGGACAGAAGCAGGATGCCGAGCAGCGTGGGGATGATCAGCAGAAGTCGCCTCAGAATATAAGCGGCCATCTCAGCTCTCCCGGTTCGGGCCGCCGCGAAGCGGCGTGACTGTCAAGATCTGCAACGAGGTCTCCATGACGGGATTGGTCAGATATCGCGCTTGCATTAGCCTCACAGGCTTTCGCGAGGCTTCATCGGCCCTTGGCCCACCAGATCGAGGGAAAGCCCGAGGAATAATGCGGCAATTCCTCGGGGCGCTCGAACTTGTCCCAATAGGCGATGCGGCTGGTTCGCAGCGTATAGGACGGGACGATGTAATGATTGTGCAGGAGAATACGGTCGAGCGCTTTGACGGCGGCTACCTGGTTGTCGCGATCGGGCGCAAAGATGATCTTGCGGATCAGCGCGTCGATGGCGGGATTGGCGATGCCGGCATAGTTCTGCGTGCCCTCGGCGGCGGCGGCTTTCGAGCCCCAGTATTCGGCCTGCTCGGAGCCGGGATTGAGGCTCTGCGCCCAGCCCTGATACATCACGTCGAAGTCGCGCTTGCGCCAGCGCTCGGTGAATTGCGAGGCGTCGACGGAGCGCACCGTCGCGGTCACGCCGATCTTTTTGAGATTGGTGGCGAAGGGCAACGCCACGCGCTCGATGATGTTGGAGCTGAGCAGGATCTCGAACTGGAAGGGTTTGCCGGTTCGGGCGTTGACCATGCGGCCGCCTTTCAGCTCCCAGCCGGCCTCTTTGAACAGACCGAGCGCCTTGCGCAGATTCTGCCTGAGCTTGCCTTCGTCGCCCGCGACAGGATTGGAATAGGGCGTGGTGAAGACGCTCGGCGGCACCTTGTCCTTGAGCGCTGTAAGAAGGTCGAGCTCCTTGCCCTGCGGCAGTCCCGACGAGGCCAGCTCCGAGCCGAAGAAATAGGAATTGATGCGGCTATACTGACCATAGAAGATCGTTCGCTTCAGCGTCTCGAAATCGAAAGCGTAGTTCAACGCCTCGCGGACCCGCGCATCCTGGAATTGCTCGCGACGAAGATTGGGGATGAAGCCGACCATCACGCCGGATGAGCGGTAGTCGTTGGGCAGCTCTTCTTTCTTGACCTTGCCCTGTTGCACGGCCGGGAAATCATAGGCGGTCGCCCAACGCTTGGCTTCGTTCTCGGCCCAGAAGTCGCTGTCGCCGCTGCGGAAGGCTTCGAACTCGACGTCGATATCAGCGTAATAGGTGTATTCGATCCTTTTGAAATTGTTGTAGCCGATATTCACCGGCAGGTCCTTGCCCCAATAATCGTCGCGAAGCTCGAAGGTCAGCGTCGAGCCGGGGGAGATCGCCACGAGCTTGTAGGGGCCGGAGCCCATCACCGGCTCCAGCGTGGTGGCGGCGACGTTGCGCTTGACGCCGCGGGCGTCGGTTCCCTCCCACCAATGTTTCGGCACGATGGTCAACTGCCCGACGGTGGCGACGAGGTCGCGATTGTTCTTTTCGTCGAAGGTGAACTTCACCTCGCGCTCGCCGGTCTTCTCGGCCTTGATCACATGCTGGTAATAGAACGCCTTGGCGGGATCGAATTCCTTCACCTTGTCGAAGGAGAAGATCACATCCTCGACGGTGATGGGCTTGCCGTCGGCCCAGGCAGCCTTGGGATGGAGACGATACGAGACCGAGGAATAGTCCTCGGGATAGGAGACGCTTTCGGCGATCAGCCCATAGGTCGACAAGGGTTCGTCGAGCGAAGGCTTCATCAGGGTTTCATAGACCAGCGCCGCGGCCGGCAAAGCGAGGTTACCCTTGTTGGGGATCGGATTGAGCGAATCGAACACGCCGAATTCCGACATGCGCAGCACGCCCCGCTTGGGCGCATCGGGATTGACGTAATCGAAGCGGCTGAAGCCCGGCTTGTATTTCAACTCTCCCAGGCTGGAAACGCCGTTGGTCCAGAACCCTTCCTCGGCAGAGGCCGGCGCTGCGGCCAGCCCCGCAATCAGCGCGATGGCCGGGGTGAGTATTCCCAAACGTGCGAAAAAGCCCATGAAAAACGCCTGCTGTTCGATGTTCGAATCTTGCTTATTATCTTATGTGAAAAAATGATCGTGGCAAATTTGCCATTCCAACGCGTCCTTTTCCCCGCAAATCGGCGCGACGGCCAATTTCAGCCAAGTTTGATGTATTCTGATCCGCAAATCACCTGCCGGCTGCGGCGGTCGCTACGGCAAAGGAAGGATGCGTCATTGATGCGGAAGATCATGAAGGCGTGGCTGGGCGCGATTTTGATAGCGGCGAGCGCGCTCGGCGCCGTCGCGGACGAGACCACGCCCGCCAAGCAATTGTTTGGCAAGGTCACGCTGCCGTCGCGGGGGCAAGCGGCGTCGATCGGCTTCTACGCCAAAGGCTGCCTGTCGGGCGGCGTCGCCATTCCGGTCGACGGGCCGGCCTGGCAGGTGTTGCATCTGTCGCGCAATCGGCGCTGGGGCAATCCGCGCATGATCGCGCTGCTCGAGCGGCTCTCCTATGACGGCCAGGAAAAGGCCGGCTGGTCCGGTCTCCTGGTCGGCGACATCTCGCAGCCGCGCGGCGGCCCCATGCTGACGGGGCACGCCTCCCACCAGATCGGGCTGGACGCCGACATCTGGCTGACGCCGATGCCGAACCGGCAGCTTTCCTATCAGGAGCGCGAGACGTTTCCGGAAAATTCGGTGCTGCGCAAAGGCGCGCTGACGGTCGATCCCAACAAATGGACGCCGGCGCATGCCCGCATCATCATGACGGCGGCCAGCTATCCGGAAGTCGAGCGGGTCTTCGTCCATCCCGGCATCAAGAAGAAGCTCTGCGAGACATGGCGCGGCGATCGCACGCTGCTCTCCAAGGTCCGGCCGATCTACGGCCACCACTATCACTTCCATATTCGCATGAAATGCCCGCCGGGGGCCAAAGGCTGCACCGACCAGGCCGATCCGCCCGATGGCGACGGCTGCGGCAAGCCGCTCGCCTGGTGGTTCACCGACGAGCCCTGGGGCAACAACAAGCCGAAAACGCCGCCGAAGAAACCTGCCAAGCCGGTGAAGCCGCGCCAGCTGACGCTCGCCAATCTTCCCAAGGCCTGCGCCATGGTGCTCGGCGCGCCCTCGGTCGGGGCGGCCGCAGGGGCCGAGTATGAGCCTTCGACGGGTGGGCCCGCAGCCGATCCGGTTCCGCTGGCGGCCTATGCCGCGGCTCCATCCGCCGGAGACGACTTCTCGGCTTTTGCTCTGATCGGCCCCGCTCCCATTCCCCGGGCGCGACCGCTCGATCAGTAATCAGCTCTTCGCGCCTGCGAAAATTCATGGAACTTTCATGCGGGAGGCAGTTCCCTTCCCGCATTTTCCGTGTTAGCAGCCCTCGTCATCTTCCGAAAGGTTTTCCCGCTTGCGGCGTCCCGGCCGCATCGGCCAGGTATAAGGAACATGGCATGGCCCGCATCATTGAGACCATCACCGGCCTAGAGGCCCTCACCTTCGACGATGTGCTCTTGCAGCCCGGACATTCCGAGGTCATGCCGGGCCAGACCAACATCACCACCACAATCGCCCAGGACATCGAACTGAACCTGCCGCTGCTGTCGGCGGCGATGGACACGGTCACCGAAGCCCGTCTCGCCATCGCCATGGCGCAATCCGGCGGCCTCGGCGTCATCCATCGCAATCTCTCGCCCGAAGAACAGGCCGAACAGGTCCGCCAGGTCAAGAAGTTCGAGAGCGGCATGGTGGTCAATCCCGTCACCATCGGCCCCGACGCCACGCTCGCCGAAGCGCTCGGCCTGATGAAGGCGCACGGCATTTCCGGCATTCCGGTGGTCGAAAACCACAATAGCGGCCGCACCGGCCGCCTCGTCGGCATTCTCACCAATCGCGACGTCCGCTTCGCCAGCAATCCCAATCAGAAGATCTATGAGCTGATGACGCGGGAGAACCTGATCACGGTGCGGGAAAACGTCGATCAGGCCGAAGCCAAGCGGCTGCTGCATCACCACCGCATCGAAAAGCTCCTGGTGGTGGACGACGCCGGCCATTGCATCGGCCTCATCACCGTCAAGGACATCGAAAAGTCGCAGCTCAATCCGAACGCCTCGAAGGACGCCCAGGGCCGCCTGCGCGCCGCCGCCGCCACCTCGGTCGGCGAAGATGGCTTCGAGCGCGCCGAGCGCCTGATCGACGCCGGCGTCGACCTGCTCGTCATCGACACCGCGCATGGCCATTCCCAGCGCGTGCTCGACGCCGTGACCCGCGCCAAGAAGATCTCCAATTCCGTGCGCATCATGGCCGGCAATGTCGCAACGCCCGCCGGCACGCAGGCGCTGATCGACGCCGGCGCGGACGCGGTGAAAGTGGGCATCGGCCCGGGCTCGATCTGCACCACCCGCATCGTCGCGGGCGTCGGCGTGCCGCAGCTCGCCGCCATCATGGGCGCGGTCGACGTGGCCCGCAAGGCCGGCATCCCGGTGATCGCCGACGGCGGCATCAAGTTCTCGGGCGACCTCGCCAAAGCCATCGCCGCCGGCGCTTCGGCCTGCATGATCGGCTCGCTGCTGGCCGGCACCGACGAGAGCCCGGGCGAGACCTATCTCTACCAGGGCCGCTCCTTCAAGGCCTATCGCGGCATGGGTTCGGTGGGCGCCATGGCGCGGGGCTCGGCCGACCGTTATTTCCAGGCTGAAGTGCGCGACACGCTGAAGCTGGTGCCCGAAGGCATCGAAGGCCAGGTTCCCTATAAGGGACCGGTTTCCGCCGTGCTCCACCAGCTCGCAGGCGGCCTGCGCGCCGCCATGGGCTATGTCGGCGGCGAGACCATTCCCGACTTTCAGGACAAGGCGACCTTCGTGCGTATCTCCGGCGCGGGCCTGCGCGAGAGCCACACCCACGGCGTGACCATCACCCGCGAAAGCCCGAACTATCCCGGCGGGGCGTGAGCTCGACCCAATCACATTTCCGAGGGGGCGGCTCACAAGGCCGCCCTTTTCAATTGGCGAATTTCGAAACTCCGCCTTGCGACAATTTAATTTGTGCAGCGCACATCGAATTTCCATATGCTCCAGGTAACGTCGCTGTCGTCGACGACTGGAAGGACCGAGCATGGAGAATGGACACGACAAGAAGATCCTGGTGCTGCAGGGCGGCGGCGCGCTCGGCGCGTATCAGGCGGGCGCCTATGAAGCGCTGCATGTCAGCGGCGTCAGGCCGGAATGGATCGCCGGCATTTCGATCGGGTCGATCAATTCCGCCATCATCACAGGCAGTCCGGTGGAGAAGCGCGTCGAGCATCTCAGGCAGTTCTGGGAAAAAGTCTCCTCCGGCCCGTCCGCCCTGCCCTTCATGCTCGACCAGCCGGCGCGCAAATGGTTCAACGAATATTCAGCCGCGCTCAATGCGCTGACGGGCGTCAATGGCTTCTATCTGCCGCAGGCTTTTCTGCCTTTGCAATACCTGACCAAGCCCGAGGCGCGGATCAGCCTGTATGACACGACGCCGTTGATCGACACGCTGGATGAGCTCGTGGATTTCGACCTGATCAACCGCCGCAAGGTCCGGCTGTCGGTCGGCGCGGTCAATGTGGTCAACGGCAACTTCGCCTATTTCGACAATTTCCAGGACAGGATCACCGCCCGCCACATCGCCGCCTCCGGCGCGCTGCCGCCGGGATTTCCGCCCGTGGAGATCGACGGCAACTTCTATTGGGACGGCGGTCTCGTCTCCAACACGCCGTTGCAATGGGTGATGGACCAGCGCAAGACGTCCGACGATCTCTGCATCTTCCAAGTCGACCTGTTTTCGGCGCGCGGCCGCATGCCGCAGGATATTTCCGACGTGCTGGCGCGCGAAAAGGAAATCCGCTTTTCGAGCCGCACCCGCATGAACACCAACGAGGCGGCCCGTAACGAGCGGATCGACAAAGCCATCCGCCGGCTGCTCAAGAAGCTGCCCGCCAACCTCGCCGACGACCCCGACGTCAAATTCCTGCGCCGCCAGGAGGATATGGGCGCGGTGACCGTCGTGCACCTGATCTACCGGCGAAAAGCCTATGAGACCCATTCCATGGACAACGAGTTCTCGCGGCTGACCATGGAGGAGCATTGGAAGGCGGGCTATGACGACGTCATGGAAACGCTGTCCTGCGAGAGTTGGAGACATCGTCAGATTCCCCAAGATGGCTTCGTCGCCATCGATCATTGGAAGAGCTGGGCGTAACGCGCCGCAAGCATGAGGAGAAAGCCATGACACTGAAGGACAAAGTCGCCATCGTCACCGGCGCCGCCAGCGGCCTCGGCTACGGCATCGCCAAGCGCTATGTCGAGGAAGGCGCGCGCGTCGCCATCGCCGATCTCAAGATCGACGCCGCCAACGCCGCAGCCGCCGAACTCACCAAACTGGGCCCTGGCGAAGCCATCGGCGTGGAGATGGACGTGACCAATGAGGACGCGGTCAATGCCGGCGTCGCCAAGGTGGCTGAGACCTGGGGCCGCGTCGACATCCTCGTCTCCAATGCCGGCATCCAGATCGTCCACAAGATCGAGGAATTTCCCTTCGCCGACTGGAAGAAAATGCTCGCCATCCATCTCGACGGCGCCTTTCTCACTACCAAGGCCTGCATTCCGCTGATGCAGAAGCAAGGCGGCGGCGCGATCATCTATATGGGCTCGGTGCATTCCAAGGAGGCGTCGCCACTGAAGGCCGCCTATGTCACCGCCAAGCACGGCCTGCTCGGCCTCGCCCGCTCGGTGGCCAAGGAAGGCGGCCCTTTCAAGATCCGCTCCAACGTCATCTGCCCGGGCTTCGTGCGCACGCCGCTGGTCGAAAAGCAGATCCCGGAACAGGCCAAGACGCTCGGCATTTCCGAGGACGAGGTGGTCAAGAAGGTGATGCTGGGGCAAACGGTCGACGGCGAGTTCACCACGATCGAAGACGTCGCCGAAGTGGCGCTGTTCTTCGCGGGTTTCGAGACCAATGCGCTGACCGGCCAGTCGGTGATCGTCAGCCATGGCTGGCACATCGAATAACCCCGGGAAACGGGCTGGAGCCCTCACCGGTTCCATCACATTGTTTTGACGAGAGCGTCGGCATTCTCCGGCGCTTTCGCCTCGATTTTCGCGCCTTGTCCGGGTCATTGTCGCCTTCAGCCATGAAGGAGGCCGCCATGGACAAGCCGAAAATCACCCAGGCGATGATCGACGCCTATGACGAATACACCCATCTGACGCTCGACCGGCGCGATTTCATGCGCAAGCTGCAGCTGTTGGCGGGCTCCGCCGGCGCGGCCGCCGCCATTGCCCCGCTGATCGGAGCGAGCGCCGCACAGGCGGAAATCATCGCTCCCGACGACAACCGGCTGGAAACCGCCACGACCACCTATCGCGGCGCGCCCGGCGAAATCTCGGCCTATATCGCCGCGCCCAAGAACAGGCCGGGCAAACTGCCGACCGTGATCGTGATCCACGAAAATCGCGGTCTCAACGATCATATCAGGGATGTGACCCGGCGGATGGCGCTCGAAGGCTTCCTGGCGATCGCGCCCGACCTCCTGTCGCCCTCGGGCGGCACGCCCGCCAACGAGGATCAGGCGCGGGAAGACATTTCCAAGCTCGACCAGCCGATGACCACCTCCAACCTGATCGCCGCCATGGCGTTCCTGAGGACCCATCCGCGCTCCACTGGCGCGATCGGCGCGGTCGGCTTCTGCTGGGGCGGCAAGCAGGTCAATCTGCTCGCCGCCGCCGCGCCGGAACTCAAAGCCGCCGTCGCCTATTACGGCGCGCAGCCGCCGGTCGAGGATGTGCCGAAAATCAAGGCGGCGCTTCTCTTGCATTACGCCGGCCTCGACGACCGCATCAACAAAGGCATCGACGCCTTTAAGCAGGCGCTGGACGCCGACAAGAAGGATTTTCAGATTTTCATCTATGACGGCGTCAACCACGCCTTCAACAATGATGCGTCGGCGGCGCGCTACGACAAGAAGGCCGCCGATCTCGCCTGGTCGCGCACCGTCGAATTCCTGAAGCAGAAACTGGTCTGACGCCGTCAGCCGCGGCGAATGAGGAAGACATGCCCTTGTTCGCCGCGCTCCTGGGCAATCAGCGTATGACCGTCCTCACGGCAGAAATGCGGAATGTCCAGCCCCGCCAAAGGATCGGTCGTCAGGACGCGCAGCAGCGCGCCGCTTGACAGCGAGGCCATCGCCTTTCGCGACTTCAACACCGGCAAAGGGCATTTTAGACCCTTGAGATCGAGCACGAGATCGGGCTCGCCCGGAAGCATCACCAGACTTTCCAGAACGGCTTTTTCTGCTCGGGCGCGGGGGCGGTCTGCAAGGGCGCCGTGGGCTGTTCCGCAGAGGCGAGCTGTCCGGCCGGCGTCGCAGGCTTGGGAGCGACGGCGGGGGACTTGGCCGTCGCCGCTCTGGCGGCTTTTTCAGCCGGCGCAGACGCTGTTGCGGCCTGCGGCATGGCGGCGGCGGGATCTGCGCTGGCCTGCTGTGTCGGCGCGCTTTGCGGCGGCTTGCGGCGGAAGAAGGACCAGACGGACGTGTCGTCCTGCGCAGCCGGCTGAGCGGCGGCCTGCATGACCGGCTTGATCGGATTGGGCTCGGGGATCGGCGCCTTGACGCGTCCCTGGGCCTTGGCCAGCCGTTCCTCTTCCTTGCGCTTGGCGTCCGCAGCCTTCTTGCGCGCTTCGAGTTCGGCGACCGAGATATACTCGACCTTCGGCGGCTCGTTGTTCTTGATCGCCTCGACCTTGGCGTAAGCCGCCGAATAGCTGGTGACGGTGTCCGAGGTCGGGGTCAGCTTGGCGGAGGGGTCGACGAGCACATATTCGGCGTCGTTCGGAATGTTCTTCTTCTTGCCCATCCGACGCTCGAGACGTTCCTGCGCCTTACGATCGAATTCGGCCACGTCCTTCCAGTCGTTCGGACCCCACTTGGCCGAGGCCTTGGCGAATTCGGTCTGGTAGGTCTTGTCATAGGAGGCGTAGGCGCTCAGCAGCGCCTGCGGCGTGGAGTCGGCCGGGCACTTGCCCGCGGCGCTGAAACGCCCGCCCGTCTGGTTGAAGACATATTTCTTCTCGCAGACCTCGACTTCCGGGGGCCGCTTGGTGATCTCGAAATAGTCGTAGCCGGTCTTTAGGTTCTGCCAGAACGGAAAATGCTCTGACGAACGGTGCTTGGCCATGTTGTCGGCCGTCATGCGGAAGGGGAAAGCCTGGATCTGAAACGCCTTCTGCCCGCCGCGGAAGGAGTCGCGCGCGAAAGCGTAGATCTGCAACACGGCGGCGTCCGACATCGAATAGCAGCCCGACGACGAGCAGGCGCCATGCACCATCAGATTGCTTCCCGAGCGTCCATAGGCGCGATCATATTTGTTGGGATAGCCGATGTTGAACGACAGGTAATAGCTGGAATTCGGGTTCATCTGGCCGGGCGCGACGGTATAGAAGCCTTCCGGCGCCTGGCGGTCGCCTTCCTTCTTCTTCGGCCCCAGCTGGCCCGACCAGGCGCAGATCGGATAGGTGGCGACGAGCTGGTAGCGGTTGTTCACATCCGCCTTCCAGATCTCCATCACCTCTTCTTCCTTGAAGATGCGCATCATGATCGGGGAGGAGGTGGAAATGTTCAGCTTACGGAGCTTCTGCTGCATCTTGGCCGGCAGAGGATGCTCGACGCGATTGTTGACCGCGACGATTTCGAGCGTGTCCTGGGTGCAACCAGCCAACGCTCCGAGAGCGAGAACCATCGCCAAACCCATGCCGATACGCTTTGCAACCATGTCCGCCATCACATAAAGGGCCCCTGAGCAGGCCGGGAATCACGTCAGCTACGCCTTATAGAGCAGAAACCGTTAACGGAATATTCACATCCCGTTAATCATATCAAAGCCCTAGCTCTGACACGGGCGCGCTTTCGGCGACGCGGCAAGAGAGCGGCGCGAATATGGCCGAGTTTTGGCGACGAAGCGCGAAAAGCTTACAGATTACGTCCCATTTCGAGAAATTTCTGCCGGCGCTCGGCGCGCAGATCATTTTTCTGCGCCAGTTCCGTCAGAGCCGAAGCGATCACGTCGCCGGTGGCGGCGATGACGCGCTCCGGATCGCGATGGGCGCCGCCTACCGGCTCCGGGATGATTCCATCGATGACGCCGAGCGCTTTCAGGTCCTCGGCGGTGATCTTCATGTTGGAGGCGGCTTCCTTGGCGCGGGCGGAATCGCGCCAGAGAATGGAGGCCGCGCCTTCCGGCGAGATCACCGAATAGATCGCATGTTCGAGCATGTAGACGCGATTGCCGGTGGCGATGGCGATGGCGCCGCCCGAGCCGCCTTCTCCGATCACAACCGAGACGATCGGCACGCGCGCGTTCAGGCATGTTTCGGTGGAGCGGGCGATGGCTTCGGCCTGGCCGCGCTCTTCCGCGCCGACGCCGGGATAGGCGCCCGCGGTGTCGACCAGCGTCACGATCGGCATGTTGAAGCGGTCGGCGAGCTCCATGATGCGGATCGCCTTGCGATAGCCTTCCGGACGGGCCGAGCCGAAATTGTGTTTGAGGCGCGATTTGGTGTCGCTGCCTTTTTCCTGGCCGATCAGCGCCACCGGCTGGCCGCGGAAGCGGGCGAAGCCGGCCTGGATGGCGTCGTCATTGGCGAATTTGCGATCGCCTGCCAGCGGCGTGAACTCGGTGAACAGCGCCTTCTGATATTCGACGAAATGCGGCCGCTGCGGATGGCGCGCAACCTGGGTCTTCTGCCACGGCGTCAGCTTGGAATAGATGTCGGCCATGGCGTCGCGGGCGCGGGCTTCCAGCCGTCCGATCTCTTCCGACGTGTCGATGCTCTCGTTCTCGGTCGCGATATTCTTGAGTTCGAGAATTTTGCCTTCGAGATCGGAGATCGGTTTTTCGAAATCGAGATAATTGTACATCAGCTTCCGTTCCGGCTTTCCAGTTCAGCGTCTGGCCGTGGGTTTTGCGGGTCTAATCCCTGTTTTTGGCCTGTTTGGCAAGAGGGTGATGCGTTTCCACCAGTTCCCTGAGCTTTTCATCCAATACATGGGTATAGATTTGTGTCGTGGAAATGTCGGAATGTCCCAACAGTTCCTGAACCACGCGGAGATCCGCGCCATGGGCGAGCAGATGGCTAGCGAAAGCGTGGCGGATTACATGCGGCGACAGTCTGTCGGCCGAGATGCCGGCGCGGGCGCCAAGCGCCTTGAGATCGCGCGCGAAGACCTGGCGGGCGAGATGGCCCGAGGCGCTGTCGGCGGGAAACAGGAAGTCGAACTCGCGGTCGCCATGGATGCGCCGAAGCTCTTCCCCGAAGGCTGCCAGCGCCGCGATCGCCGCCCGGGTCAGCGGAACCAGCCGATCCTTGTTTCCTTTGCCCTTGATGATCAGGAAGCGCCCTTCCTCGGCCAGCACGCGGGCCGGCAGCGAGACGAGTTCGCTGACGCGCATGCCGGTGGCGTAGCAGAGTTCGACGAGCGCGAGCAGCCTGAGACGGTCGAGCCTGCCCGGCCCTTCCGCCTTCGCCTCTTCGGCGGCCAGCGCCAAGAGCTTGTTGACGTCGTTCTCGCTCAGCGTCTTGGGAAGGGCGCGACCCTTCTTTGGGGCGTCGAGAATGCCGGTCGGGTCGTCGCCGCGCAGATTTTCGGCATAGAGGAACTTATAGAACTGACGGATGGCCGACAGCCGGCGCGCCTGCGAGGAGGCCTTGTAGCCCTCCTGGGTCATATGGGAGAGAAAGGCCTTCAGATCGTCCGAACTCGCCGTCAACAAAGTGGCGCCGCGCGTTTTCAGGAAAGCGCGGACTTCGTCGAGGTCCTTTTCATAGGAAACGAGCGTGTTGTGCGCCGCGCCGCGCTCGGCGCTCATCATCTCCAGAAAGGCTTCCGCATGCGCCGCGGAAAGATCGTTCATGATTTTTCCCTCATGGCGCGGGATTGGTGCGGGCGGCCGGGATTTCGATCACCGCCGGCCGTTCGCGCGGCTCCACCAGATAAGCGAGCGAAAACAGGATGGCGTAGACGAACCCGATGAGAATGGCGCACCAATAAAGAAATCTGAAAAGGGTGGGCATGGGCCTCGACATCCGGCGGACTTGCAGACAGACCGCGAAACTAGTTCCCCAACTCTTTACAGAGTCCTTCGAAATTGAGCAAATCCCGGAGGTCCTTCCCGCCGCCGCTTGACGCAAGCGCGAGTTTTTCCGATAGGAACCAAAGATGATGACGGCCGCGGCCGGGGAAAGGGTCAGATGGACGTGTTCAGCCACGCCGGCGACGACAGCGCCGAACGCGCACGCCGGGCGCTCGGCAAGCGCAATCTCGTTCTCGTCGGGCTGATGGGTGCGGGAAAGTCGGCGATCGGCAAGATCGTCGCCCATGAACTCAACATTCCCTTCGTCGATTCCGACCATGAAATCGAGCGCGTGTCGCGCATGACGATCTCCGAACTCTTCGCCGCCTATGGCGAACCGGAATTTCGCAAGCTCGAAAGCCGGGTAATCCGTCGGCTGCTCCGCACCGGTCCGCGCGTGCTGTCGACCGGCGGCGGCGCCTTCATGACGGCGGAGACCCGCGACGCCATCCGCAACAACGGACTGTCGCTCTGGCTCGACGCCGATCTCGACACGCTGTGGGAGCGGGTGAACAAGCGCGACACGCGGCCGCTATTGCGCACGGAAAATCCCAAAAAGACGCTCGAAGACCTGATGATCGCCCGCTACCCGACCTATGCCGAGGCGCATCTGAAGGTGAAATCGCGCGACGTGAAGAAAGAACAGGTGGCGGACGAGGTGATCGCGGCGATCGCTGGAACCCTTCCTGAGCCCGAGAATGGAAAAGACCCATGAGCATTGAGGCCGCCCGCACCGTCCATGTCGATCTCGGCGACCGCGCCTACGACATTCTGATCGGGCCCGGCCTGATCGCCAAGGCGGGGGACGCCATCGCCAGCCGCCTCAAGGGCAAGCGCATGGCGGTGATCACCGACGAACATGTCGGCGCGATCTATCTCGGCCCGCTGACCGACAGCTTGGCTGCCCAGGGCATCTCGGTTCATCCGCTGACCTTGCCCGCCGGCGAGAAGACCAAGAGCTATGAACATCTGATGGCGGTCACCGACCACGTGCTCGACGCCAAGATCGAGCGAAACGACGCGGTGATCGCGCTCGGCGGCGGCGTGATCGGCGATCTCACCGGCTTTGCCGCCGGTATCGTCCGCCGCGGAACCCGCTTCATCCAGATCCCGACCTCGCTGCTGGCTCAGGTCGATTCCTCCGTCGGCGGCAAGACCGGCATCAATGCCCGCCAGGGCAAGAACCTCATCGGCGTCTTCCACCAGCCCGATCTCGTGCTGGCCGACAGCGACACGCTGACGACGCTCTCGCCGCGGGAATTCCGCGCCGGCTATGCCGAAGTCGCCAAATACGGCCTGATCGACAAGCCCGATTTCTTCGAATGGCTGGAGAAAAATTGGCGCGACGTCTTTGCCGGCGGCGACGCCCGCATCCAGGCCATCGCCGTGTCCTGCCAGGCCAAGGCGGATGTCGTGGCCGCGGACGAGCGGGAAAACGGCCTGCGCGCGCTGCTCAATCTCGGCCACACGTTCGGCCATGCGCTGGAAGCCGCCACCGCTTACGATTCCGCCCGGCTGGTGCATGGCGAAGGCGTGTCGATCGGCATGGTGCTCGCCCATCAGTTCTCGGCGCGCATGAATCTGGCTAGCCCCGATCTCGCCGCCCGCGTCGAGGCGCATCTCAGGGCGGTCGGCCTGCCGACGCGCATGGACGAAATCCCCGGCGAACTGCCGCCGGCGGAAGCGCTGCTGGAGGCCATCACCCAGGATAAGAAGGTCAAGGGCGGCAAGCTCACCTTCATCCTGACGCGGGGCTTGGGCGAAAGCTTCGTCGCCGACGACGTGCCGGCCTCCGAAGTCCTGTCGTTTCTCCGGGAAAAGCGAGGCTGAGCCATGCGCGAGACCGGCTTCTGGCGACGTCTCTGGCTGTCCCTGATCGGGCGGCCCGACCCTGTCACAGAGGCCGAAGGCCATGACGACAGCGCTCCCGCGCCGCAGAACGGGCGCAATGGCGCGCAAAACGGCCGCGAGAAACCGCAGGGCTGGGCCGAACTCGACGAACGCGAAATCGCCGACATCCTCATCCACCGCACCCGGATGAAGGCGCTCAACGCCGACGATCCGCCCGAGGTCAATATAAGGGCGATCCTCGACAGCCCCTTCACCCGCATGCCGGTGTGGCGCGGCTCGATCGACAACATCATCGGCGTCTTGCATTCCAAAGACCTGCTCAGGGCGCTCGCCGAACCCGGCGCGACCGCCGAGACGCTGGATATCGTCAGGATCGCCGACAAGCCCTGGTTCGTTCCCGAGACCACCAGCCTGCGCGACCAGCTCGGCGCTTTCCTCAAGCGCAACACGCATTTCGCCATCGTCGTCGACGAATATGGCGACATGCAGGGCATGGTCACCATGCAGGACATTCTCGAAGACGTGCTCGGCGACATGACCGACGATCGCGACATCGGCCTGCAGGGGGTGCGCAAGGAGGCCGACGGATCCATCGTCGTCGACGGCGCCGTCACCGTCCGCGATCTCAACCGCGCCATGGGCTGGAGCCTGCCCGACAGCGAGGCCACCACCATCGCCGGCCTCGTCATCCACGAGTCCCGCTCCATTCCTGACGAACGTCAGGCCTTCACCTTTCACGGCAAGCGCTTTATCGTGATGAAGCGGTTGAAGAACCGCGTCACCCGCCTGCGCATCCGTCCCGCCGAGGCAGCTGCGGCCGCCAAGACCAAGCGCGCGACGCAGCCTTGATATAATCGATTGAAATGGCTAGTTTCCGGCCAGCATGAACACCGGGAGAAGACCGTGCACACTATCCTCGCCAAGTTGAAGGACGCCGCCCAAGCCACGAAGGCCACCGATATCCGCGCCGCCTTCGCCGCCGATTCCGGTCGATTCGACGCCTATCACGCCTGGTTCGAAGACCTGCTGATGGATTATTCGAAGACGGCGGTGAACACCGAGATCATGGCGCTGCTCACCGAACTCGCCGCAGCCGCCGATGTCGCCGGCAATCGCGAGGCGATGTTCAAGGGCGAGATCATCAATTTCACCGAGGGCCGCGCTGTGCTCCACACAGCGCTGCGCAACCGATCCAACGCCCCCGTGCTCGTCGACGGCCGGGATGTGATGGGCGACGTCAACGCCGTCATCGCCGCCATGGGCAAGTTTGCCGAAGGCGTGCGCTCGGGCGCGATCACAGGCGCGACCGGCAAGAAGATCACCGATGTCGTCAATATCGGCATCGGCGGCTCCGACCTCGGCCCGGTGATGACGACGCTGGCGCTCGCCCCCTACCACGACGGCCCGCGCCTGCATTACGTCTCCAATATCGACGCCGCCCATATCGCCGACACGTTGAAGCTTCTCGATCCCGAGACCTCGCTGTTCATCGTGGCGTCCAAGACCTTCACCACCATCGAGACGATGACCAATGCGCAGACGGCGCGCGCCTTCATCGCCAAGGCGCTCGGCGAAGGCGCGGTGCAGCATCATTTCGCCGCCGTCTCCACCGCGCTCGACAAGGTCGCCGCCTTCGGCATCGATCCCAGCCGCGTCTTCGGTTTCTGGGACTGGGTCGGCGGCCGCTATTCGATCTGGTCGGCGATCGGCCTGCCGCTGATGATCGCCATCGGCGAAAAAGCCTTTGGAGAATTCCTCGACGGCGCGCATGCGATGGACAATCATTTCCGCTCGGCGCCGCTCAACAAGAACCTGCCGATGATCCTCGGCCTGATCGGCTTCTACCAGCGCAATATTCTCGGCTACACCTCGCGCGCCGTCATTCCCTATGACCAGCGCCTCAGCCGCTTCCCGGCCTATCTGCAGCAGCTCGACATGGAATCCAACGGCAAGGGCGTGACCATGGACGGCAACCCCGTGAACGGCTCCTCCGGCCCCGTCGTCTGGGGCGAGCCCGGCACGAACGGCCAGCACGCTTTCTTCCAGCTCCTGCATCAGGGCACCGACACGATCCCGGTCGAATTCATGATAGCCAAGACCGGCTTCGAGCCGGAGCTGCGCTATCAGCACGAGTTGCTGATGTCGAATTGCCTGGCGCAGTCGCAGGCGCTGCTGAAGGGCCGTACGCTGGAGGAAGCCAAGGCGCAGCTTTCCGGCATGGGCTGGGATCAGGCCAAGATCGACCATATCGCGCCGCATCGCGTCTTCACCGGCAACCGCCCGTCGATCACCTTCGTCTATGACCGTCTGACGCCCTTTGCGCTCGGCCGCCTGATCGCGCTCTATGAACATCGCGTCTTCGTCGAAGGCGTGCTGTTCGGCATCAACTCCTTCGACCAGTGGGGCGTCGAGCTCGGCAAGGAGCTCGCGACCGGCCTTCTGCCGGTGGTGCAGGGCAAGAAGGGGACCGAGGGCCTGGATTCCTCGACCGCCGGCCTCGTCGCCGCTCTGTCCTGATCATGATCATGCGCGGGAGCATCCTGTTCCCGCGCCACTTCGGTGAGCGCCGATGAACTGGGACGACATCCGCATCTTTCTCGCCGTCGCCCGCACCGGCCAGATCCTCGCCGCCTCACGCCGTCTCGGCCTCAATCATGCGACGCTGTCGCGACGGCTGACATCGCTGGAAGAGGCGCTGGAAACCCGACTGTTCATCCGCCGCACCAATGGCTGCGAACTCACCGCCGAAGGCGAGACCTTCCTTCTCTCCGCCGAGCGGATGGAAAACGAAATGCTGGAGGCGCAGGCCCGCCTCGGCCGCACAGACGCGGCCATCGCCGGCACGGTGCGCATCGGCGCGCCCGACGGTTTCGGCGTGTCCTTCCTCGCGCCCCGCATGGGCCGGCTGATCGAGCGGCATCCGGAATTGCGCATCCAGCTCGTGCCGGTGCCGCGGTCCTTTTCGCTGTCGAGCCGCGAAGCCGATATCGCGGTGACGCTCGAACGGCCGGAACAGGGCCGGCTCGTCTCGTCGAAGCTCACCGACTACACGCTCGGCCTCTACGCATCGCGCGGCTATATCGAGCGCTTCGGCATGCCCGTCGACGGCGAGGACCTCAAATCGCACCGGCGCATCGGCTATGTCGAGGACCTGATCTTCTCGCAATCGCTGAACTTCACCGGCGAAGTGATGCGCAACTGGTCGGCGGGCTTCGAGATCTCCTCGGCGATCGGCCAGACCGAGGCCGTCAGGGCCGGCGCAGGCGTCTGCATCCTTCATAATTACATCGCCCGCCAGCATGGAGATCTCGTTCGGGTGCTGCCTGACGTTTCGATCACCCGCAGCTACTGGACGATCTTTCATGAAAGCGTCCGCGATCTCGCCCGTGTCCGTATCGTCGCGGACTTCCTGCATGAGATCGTGCGCGAGGAAAAAGGCGCCTGGTGAGGGTCATTCAGCGGTCGGCAGGCCATTAGCCGACGAATAAACTACGCCTATTAACCGTCATTTTTGGGTATGGTTTCAAAAGTCTTGCGCTTTCGTCGGCGATAGTGCTGTAACGCCGGCGAAAGCCGCAGCGGTTCTCGGGGGCACGCGTGAAAAACAACGTCAAATTCACCAGCAAACTTCGCTATTGGTTCGACCAGACCATGGCGGCCGGCACAGGCGCGCTGATCGGCTGGCTCGGCATCATCTCACTGGTCATCATCATGGTGTTCGGCGCGATCATCTCGCTGACCGGCCTCACCCAGGCGGACGGCGAGGCGCTGACTTTCGCCGAGGCCATGTGGGAATCGCTGATGCGCACGCTGGACGCAGGCACGATGGGCGGCGACACCGGCTGGGTGTTCCGTTTCGTGATGCTGCTCGTCACGCTGGCCGGCATCTTCGTCGTCTCGACCCTGATCGGCATCCTGTCCTCCGGCATCGAAAACAAGCTCGACGAGCTGCGCAAGGGCCGGTCGCAGGTGCTGGAAGAAGAGCACACGATCATCCTCAACTGGTCGCCGTCGATCTTCGACGTGATCTCCGAACTCGTGATCGCCAATGAGAGCCGCCGCAATCCGCGCATCGTCATCATGGCCGATCGCGACAAGGTGGAGATGGAAGACGAAATCTCCGCCAAGATCGACGACCTCAAGAACACCAAGGTGATCTGCCGCTCGGGCGATCCCACCGATCTCACCGATCTCGCGATCGTCAACCCCAATGCATCGCGCTCGATCGTCATCCTGTCTCCGGATGCCGCCGATCCCGATTCCAGCGTCATCAAGACCATTCTCGCCATCACGCAAAATCCGCATCGCCGCACCGAGAAATACCGGGTCGCGGCTGAGATCCGCGACATCGACAATGCCGAACTCGGCGCGATCGTCGGCGGAGACGAAACGCAACTGGTGCTGGCCGACGACCTGATCTCGCGCATCGTCGTTCACTCCAGCCGTCAGCCTGGCCTCAGCGCCGTCTACACCGAACTGCTCGATTTCGACGGATCGGAAATCTATACGATCGACGCCGAACCGCTCGCCGGCCGCTTCTATGGCCAGGGTTGCCTGGCGTTCGAGACGTCGACCCTGATCGGTCTCGTCACCGCCGACGGCAAGGTCGAGCTCAATCCGGCGAAAGACCGCAAGATCCTCACGGACGAACGCCTGATCGTCATCGCCGAAGACGACGACGCCATCGAAGTCAAAGGCCTGCAGGGCGGCATCGACACGTCGATGTTCAACGCCGCCCGAACCGATGCGATCAAGCCCGAGCGCACGCTGCTTCTCGGCTGGAATCGCCGCGCGCCGTTGATCGCCACGGAACTGTCGCGCTTCGTGGCGCCCGGCTCGGTGCTGACGATCGTCGCCGATACGCCTGATCTCGCCGGCAAGACCGCGGGGATTCGTCTCGCTTCCGACAATCTCACCCTCGACATTCGCCACGCCAATTCGTCCTCACGGGCTGTAATCCGCGCCCTCGATCCGCTGTCCTACGATCACATTCTGGTGCTCGGCTACAACGAGGATCTCGATCCGCAGCCGGCCGACACGCGCACGCTGGTCACGCTGCTGCATCTGCGCCAGATCGCCGAGGAAGCCGGTCGCCGCTCCAGCGTCGTCTCCGAAATGATCGACGTGCGCAACCGCGAACTGGCCGAAGTTTCCAAGGCCGACGACTTCGTGGTCAGCAACAAACTGGTCAGCTTGATGCTCGCGCAGGCGGCCGAGAACGAGTTCATGGCGCGCATTTTCGGCAGCCTGCTCGATGAAGAGGGTGCGGAACTCTATCTCCGCCCGGCGTCCAATTACGTGCAACCAGGCGCGACGGTGGATTTCTATCAGTTGACGCTGGCCGGCCTGATGCGCGGCGAAACCGTGATCGGCTATCGCCAGCGCGGCGTTGCCGCCGACGACCGCCGCCTCGGCGGCGTCAAGATCAATCCGGTCAAGACCCAGAAGGTGACGTTCTCCGAGGGCGATCAGGTGGTCGTGCTGGCCACCAACGGCTGACAGAGTGACATTTTTGCGGAGGGCGGCGTTTCTCGCCGCCTTCCGCCCTTTTCCGGACATCGGAAATAAGCCATAGCTTGCATGAAAAAGAACCTTGCAAGGCTTGGCAATGACCGCTTTCGATGTGCTCACGATCGGCAATGCGATCGTCGACATTCTCTCCCGCTGCGAAGAAGATTTTCTGGTCGACAACGAGATCGCCAAAGGCGCGATGAATCTCATCGACGCCGAACGGTCGGCGCTGCTCTATTCGCGCATGGGGCCGGCGATCGAAGCCTCGGGCGGCAGCGCCGGCAACACCGCGTCGGGCGTCGCGAGCTTCGGCGGCAAGGCGGCCTATTTCGGCAAGACCAGCCGCGATAAGCTCGGCGAGATTTTCGCTCACGACATGAAGGCGCAGGGCGTGCATTTCGCCACGCCGCCGCTCGGCGGCACGCCGCCCACCGCGAGCTCGATGATCTTCATCACCCCCGACGGCGAACGCTCGATGAACACCTATCTCGGCGCCTGCGTCGAACTGGGCGTCGAGGACGTCGAGCCGGAGGTGGTCGCCAAGTCCAAGGTCACCTATTTCGAAGGCTATCTCTGGGATCCGCCGCGCGCCAAGCAGGCGATCCGCGAATGCGCCCGCATCGCCCATGAAAACGGCCGCGAAGTGTCGATGACGATGTCGGACAGTTTCTGCGTCGATCGCTGGCGCGACGAATTCCTCGACCTGATGCGCTCGCAGACCGTCGACATCGTCTTCGCCAATCGCGCCGAACTGCTGGCGCTCTACCAGACCTCGGATTTCGACGGCGCGCTCGACATGATTGCTCGGGATTGCGACCTCGCCGCGGTGACGCTGAGCGAAGAAGGCTCGATCATCGTCGCCAAGGGCGAGCGCATTCCGGTTGAGCCGCTGAAGGTGGACACGGTGGTGGATACGACCGGCGCGGGCGATCTCTATGCGGCGGGGTTCCTGTTCGGCTACACCAACGGTTTCGGCCTGCCGGATTGCGGTCGCCTGGGCAGCCTCGCCGCGGGCCTGGTGATCCAGCATATCGGACCGCGCGTGCAAAGGTCTCTGCGCCAGGCCGCGCTGGACGCCGGCTTTATTTTGTAAAGGCTTCGCCCGGATAGGCGCCCCAGATTTCGGCCTGGCTCACCCAGCCCTCGACGCCCTGGGCCTCGCCGTGGCACCATTGACCATTGCATTCGTCGATCTTGATGACCACGCCCGGCTGCAGCCGGGCGACGACGCCGGCGCTGTCACGCGAATCGCCGCGCATGTTGACGAACACATCAGCGCCCTTGTTGCGCATCCAGGGGGCCGCGAGCGCGCTGCGGTCGCCCGACAGCAGAGAATGAAACACCCAGCCTTCGGCGCCCTCGGCGTCGCGAATGCGCCGCCAATTGTCATATTCCTGGATCACCTCCACCGGCAGGCCCGACTTGGTGTAGAGCCAGGAGACCGCATAGTCCTGCCCCGGCCCGACGCGCAGATTGACCTTTCTGGCCTTGAGCGACACGAAACGCGGCAATGGCAGGCCGGTCGACCCCTTGGCCGCCTGGGCGAACGCCTCCATCGGCGCCGCAAGACCGGCGGAGAGAGCGAGCAGGGCGACGATGAAAACTGCTGATTTGCGCTTTGTCATATGGACACTCCGGCCAGACCACATGCCGGGGAAGAACAGGGCCGGACGCCGCCCTCGGAGAAGGAAGCGATTGTTTTCACAGGCGGGTCTGATTAAGACTATGCTTACCGCCGGGAGCATCGCCCAACTTGGTTAACGGGCCGTCAACAGGATCGCGGAAGCTCGCATGTCGAACAAGAAAAAGCCTCTGGTCTACATTACCCGCAAGCTGCCCGATCCGGTGGAAACCCGGATGCGCGAATTGTTCGAGGCCGAGCTCAATATCGACGATAAGCCGCGATCGCGGGCGGAGCTCGTCGCCGCCATGGAACGGGTGGATGTCCTTGTCCCCACCGTCACCGACCGAATCGACGCGGAGCTGATCGAGGCCGCCGGGCCGCAGCTCAAGCTGATCGCCAGCTTTTCCAACGGCATCGACCATATCGATGTCGAGGCCGCCGCCCGCAAGGGCATCACCGTCACCAACACGCCGAATGTGCTCACCGAAGACACCGCCGACATGGCGATGGCGCTGATCCTCTCCGTGCCGCGCCGGCTCGCCGAAGGCGCGCGCGTGCTGACCGACCGCAAGGGCGACTGGGAAGGCTGGTCGCCCACCTGGATGCTCGGGCACCGGATCTGGGGCAAGCGGCTGGGCATCATCGGCATGGGCCGCATCGGCACGGCGGTGGCGCGGCGCGCCAAGGCCTTCGGCCTCGCCATTCATTACCACAATCGCCACCGGGTCAGCCCGCAGACAGAGGCGTCGCTCGAAGCCACCTATTGGGACAGTCTCGACCAGATGCTGGCTCGCGTCGACATCGTTTCGGTCAATTGTCCCTCGACGCCCGCCACCTATCACCTGATGTCGGCGCGGCGGCTGGCGCTGATGCAGCCGACCAGCTATCTGGTCAACACCGCCCGCGGCGGCGTGGTGGACGAGACGGCGCTGATCAAATGCATCCGCGAGGGCAAGATCGCCGGCGCCGGTCTCGACGTGTTCGAGAACGAGCCGGTCGTCAATCCGAAGCTCCTGAAGCTCGCCCATGAGAACAAGGTGGTGCTGCTGCCGCATATGAGCTCGGCGACCATCGAAGGCCGCATCGACATGGGCGAGAAGGTGATCATCAACATCCGCACCTATTTCGACGGCCACCGCCCGCCCGACCGCGTGCTGCCGCGCCGCGCCTGATCGAGCCCCGATCGGCGCCGCATCGAAATGGCGCGACCTGTTCTGGCGATGGAGCGGCGAGAGCTCGGAGGCGTCGGCCAGCGACTCGTCGATCCCGATCATGGCTCGTCGCGACGATCGCTGTCGCGATGATGTAACAGCCCGACGCGGAACAGACTCAATGCCGCAAATGTGATGGCCGTCTCCGGGACGCCGGCGAAAGCGGGGCGCTAGACAGGAGACGTTCTTCCTCCCCGGAAATTGAATCGAGTCGTTATGTCTACAAATATCGTCACTACACGCCGCAGCATGCTGTTCGGCATGGCCTCGGCCACGGCCGTCCTGGCCGGCTGCGCCACCGAGCGTTCGCGGATCGCCAATCCCCCGGCGCCGCAGCCGGTTACGCGTCCGGTCACCGCCCCCTCCGACGCCGAACTGGCGGTGATGTACGGACCGGTGTCCGACGGCGGCTTCCTGATCCCGGCCATCCCCTACCGGCAGATGGACCCGAAATTCTATCGCCAGCGTGTCGTCGACCCCACCGGCGAAGCGCCTGGCACGGTGATTGTCGATACGCCCAAACGCTTCCTCTATGTCGTCGAACCCGGCGGCACCGCCATGCGCTACGGCGTCGGCATCGGCCGCGAGGGTTTCGCCTGGCAGGGCGAAGGCGTCATCCATTGGCGCCAGGCATGGCCACGCTGGAAGCCGCCGCGGGAAATGGTGGCGCGCCAGCCGGAGCTCGAGCGATATTCCATCGAGAACGGCGGCATGGAGCCGGGTCTCAAGAACCCGCTCGGCGCCCGTGCCCTGTACATCTTCCAGAACGGGCAGGACACGCTCTACCGCCTGCATGGCAATCCCGAATGGCGCTCGATCGGCAAGGCCGTATCGTCGGGCTGCGTGCGGCTGATCAATCAGGACGTCATCGATCTCTACGAGCGCGTTCCCTATCACGCCCGCATCGTGGTGTGGCAGTAACGCGGCTTGCGGCAAGCCTATTCCATCATCAGGATATGGTTGCGGACGACGGGATAGATCTCGTTGTCCCAGCGCTGGCCGTTGAAGACGCCGTAATGGCCGACATTGGCCTGCAGGTGATGGCGCTTGAGATGCGGACGAAGCGACGCACAGAGATCATGCGCCGCAGCCGTCTGGCCGAGCGCGCAGATGTCGTCGCGGCCGCCTTCGACCGTCAACAACGCCGTGCGGCGAATCTTGCCGGGATCGATTTTACGGCCGCGATACTGGAACTGGCCGGTCGCCAGTTCGGCGCGGTGGAAAATGCGGTCGATGGTTTCGATGTAGAATTCCTCGGTCAGATCCAGCACCGCGAAATACTCGTCGTAAAACGCCTTGATCTTCTCGGCCGCCTCGATCTCGCCGGCGGCGAGGTGGTCGTAGAGCTTCTGATGCGCCGTCTTGTGGCGGTCCATGTTCATCGCCATGAAGGCGGTCAATTGCAGAAAACCGGGATAGACCCGCCGCCCTCCCCCGCCATAGCGGTAGGGCACCGGCGATATCACCGACTGCTCGAACCAGGCCAGCGACTTCGACACGGCGAATTCATTGACCTCGGTCGGGCTTTCGCGCGGATCGATCGGCCCGGCCATCAGCGTCATCGAGCGCGGCGTGGCGGGATTGTTGTCCTCCGACATCACAGCCACCGCCGCCAGCCCCTGCACGCAGGGCTGACAAACCGCGAGGATATGGCCGCCCGGCCCGATCTCCTCGAGAAAGCGGATCACATAGGCGATATAATCCTCCACCCCGAAGGAGCCGGCGTTGATCGGCACGTCGCGGGCGTTCTTCCAGTCGGTGATGTAGACGTCGTGATCGCGCAGCAGCGTTTCCACAGTGCCGCGCAGCAGGGTGGAGAAGTGGCCGGACAGCGGCGCGATCACCAGCACCTTCGGCTGCGGCATGTCGATGTCCTTGCGGAAATGCAGGAGGTCGCCGAAAGGCAGGCTGAGAGCGACCTCCTCGGTCACCGAAGCCTCCGCATTTCCGGCCGGCACGCGGCGAATGTCGAAAGGCGGCCGGGTGTGGCTGAGTTCGTAGCGCGACACCATTTCCAGCGCCGCCAGCCAGTGCCGGCCGAGCGCATGATCGCGGATGGGGAAATTGGCGGAGAACCAGTCCATCCATCCCCGCGCCATCGTCCTCAGCGGCGCGACCATGTCGTCCTGGAACTGGTAGGCCTGATAGAGCATCGCCACACCTCTGCTTCGGCTGTGAAAGCCATTGTGCATTGCAAAAAACTAGTGCATTTTTACGGGCAAGACCAGCAAATACTGCGTGCAGACTTGCACGGGCGGGAGGCCGTGATGAGCGAAACGACTCTGACGATATCCTCTAAGAATTATTCCTCCTGGTCCATGCGCGGCTGGCTTCTCTGCCGCATGGCGGGCCTGGAGTTTCAGGAGCGGCCCGTCGACATCGACGAAGGCGCGCGGCGCGAATTGCTGCTCCTGTCGCCCTCCGTGCTCGTGCCGCGGCTCAACCACAATACGGTCAGCGTCTGGGATACGCTGGCGATCGGCGAATATCTCGCCGAGATCAAGCCGAAGGCGGGGCTGCTGCCCAAGGATGTCGCCGCCCGCGCCCATTGCCGCGCCGTCTCCGGCGAAATGCATTCCGGCTTTCACAATCTCCGCTCGGCGCTGCCGATGAACATCAAGGCCCGTCACGAGCGTTTCAAGGTGTTCGCCGGCGCGCGCCCCGATATCGAGCGGATAAAGGCGATCTGGACGGAGTGTCTCGCCGCCTATGGCGGCCCCTGGCTGTTCGGCGACAAGCCGACCATGGCCGACGCCATGTATGCGCCGGTCTGCTCGCGTTTTCTCACTTATGCGGTGGAGTTGGAACCCGCTCTCGCCGCCTATCGCGACCGGGTGATGGACTGGCCGCTGGTGAAGGAATGGATCGAGGGCGCCCGGGCGGAAGCCGACGAGATCATCGAACTCGAAGTCGAGTTCTGAGACGCCGCGAGGGCGTCTCGGACTTCTTACCGGTCAGAGACCGATTTCATGCGCCCAGGGCGGATTGGCGCCGGCGCGCGACACGGTCACCGCCGCCGTCTTGGCGCCCAGCGCCAGCGCGTTGCGCACCGCCTGCTCCGAGAGATTGGCGACCGACGCCTTGGTCAGCAGGCCGTCGCGCTTAAGCGAGGCGAGAACGCCCGCGTCGAACGTGTCGCCCGCGCCGATCGTGTCGACCACCGTGACCTTCTCGCTGGGAACCTCCACCTTAAGCGTGTCGGTGTAACCCACCGCGCCGTCGGCGCCCTTGGTGATCACCACCAGCTTGGCGCCCATGGCGATCCATTCCTTGGCGAGCATGTCGTGGTCGCCGGGCATGCCGAACCAGTCGAGATCCTCGTCCGAAAATTTCAGAATGTCGGATTTCGCCGCCATGCGCAGGATGCGCGCCATATGGTGCTGCTTGTCGTTGATGAAGCCGGGGCGGATGTTCGGGTCGAGCGAGATCACGCGGGAATCGGCCTCCCGCATCAACAAAGCCTCATAGGCCGCTCCGCAGGGATCGGGGATCAGGCTGATCGCGCCGAAATGCAGCGCCTCGCAATCCTCACCCAGCATCGGCAGATCGTCGACCGACAACATGCGCCCGGCGGTGTTCTCGTCATAGAAGGCGTAAGTGGCCGAACCGTTGACCAGCTTGACGAAGGCGACCGTGGTCGGTCGGTCCGACAGCGCGCAGAGGCTGAAATCCACTTTCGACGCCGTCAGCGTCTCGCGCAGCACGTCGCCCAGCATGTCGTTGGAGAGACCGGTGAAGAAGGCGGTCTCGATGCCCAGCCGTCCGAGCGCGATCGCCGTGTTGAAGATCGCGCCGCCCGCATAGGGGGCGTAAGCGTTTTCTCCCAGCGTCGACTGCCTCGGCAGCATGTCGATCAGGGCTTCTCCGCAGCACAGGATCATCTCTCGTCCCTCCCAAGGTCGCGCTAACACTTCAAACGATTTAGATGACCGCGCAAAAAAAATCCAGATCCTTCGGACCTGGATTCTGGCATTTGCTCATCAACTGGGTATTTGCTCAGGCCGCGGCGTTGGCGGGCGGCATTTCTTCCAGGCCGAGCAGGAAGTTGATCTGCGGCCGCGCCTTGACGAGGTCGTCGATGGTGTATTCCGACAGCACCTCGAAAAAGGCGTTGAGCGCGCGACGCAACGCCGAATTCAGCCCGCAGCTGTCGATCAACGGACAATCAGCCGCGCCGTCGTCGAAGCATTCCGCCATGGAAAAATTCTCTTCGGTCACGCGGACGACATCGAGCAACGTGATCTTGTCTGCGGCGCGCCCCAGGCGAACGCCGCCATTGCGGCCCCGCAATGTCTCGACCAATCCGGCCTTATGCAGCGGCTGCAGGATCTTGAAGAGAAACAGTTCGGAGACGTTGTAGGCCCGCGCGATCTCCGGAATGCGGCTCAGATTGGGGTCATTGGCGGCGCAGTACATCATGATGCGCACCGCGTAATTGGTCTGCTTGGTCAGCCGCATGCGAAAGGCTCCCTGGCTGGTTTCTCAGCCTATATAGACCTTCGCGTAGTTTGGAACAATTCCAAAAACGTGAAAATCACAATCATGTTATAGACTTTTCGACGTATTGACATATTGCGTCGCCAGCCTTTACCGAAGCTTGCTAAAATAAACGCAAATAGTCAACTTTAGGAGGAAGCCTTGCGCGGGAAATCGAAACTGACCGGTGTATTCGCGGCTTTTGCAGTGGCGCTCAGCGCCGGCGCTGCCTATGCCGATGGCGAGGTCAATATCTATTCCTATCGCCAGCCGGAGCTGATCCAGCCGCTGCTCGACGCCTTTACCAAGGAAACCGGCATCGCCACCAATGTGCTTTTCCTCGACAAGGGCCTGGTCGAGCGCATCCAGGCGGAAGGCGAAAACTCGCCGGCCGACGTCATCCTCACCGTTGACATCGCCCGCCTGACCGAAGCCAAGGAAGGCGGCGTGACCCAAGCGGTGGTCGACGAGACGATCAACAAGGATATTCCCGTCAAGTATCGCGACGCCGACAATCAATGGTTCGGCCTCACCACCCGCGGCCGCGTCGTCTATGCCTCCAAGGATCGCGTCGCCCAGAACGACATCACCTATGAGGAGCTCGCCGATCCCAAGTGGAAGGGCAAGATCTGCATCCGCGACGGCCAGCATTCCTACAATATCGGCCTGTTCGCCTCGATGATCGCCCATCACGGCGCCGAGTTCACCGAGACCTGGCTGACCGGCCTCAAGAACAATCTTGCCCGCAAGCCCAACGGCTCGGATCGCAGCCAGGCGAAATCGATCGCCGCTGGCGAATGCGACATCGCGCTCGGCAACACCTATTATGTCGGCGTCATGATGACCAACGACAAGGAGCCGGAACAGAAGGAATGGGTGAAGGCGATGAAGGTGCTCTTCCCCAATGCCGGCGATCGCGGCACGCATGTCAACATTTCCGGCATGGCGCTGGCGAAATACGCCCCCAACAAGGACAACGCCATCAAGCTGATGGAATTCCTGTCGTCCAAACCCGCCCAGGAAATCTATGCCGAGCAGGTCTATGAATATCCGGTGCTGCCGGGCGCCGAGCCGTCGGCCGTGGTCAAGAGCTTCGGGACCATCAAGCCCGACCAGATGCCGCTGACCGACGTCGCCAAATACCGCAAGCAGGCGTCCGAACTCGTCGACAAAGTCGGCTTCAACGACGGCCCGTCGCAGTAAGTCGAGCGATGAAACCAGGCGACCGGGCAACCGGTCGCCTTCTTTATTTCTTGCTGTTCAATTCACGGGCGTAAGCCTCGACGGCCTTGCGCCGCTCCGGCGTGGCGGGATGGGTGGACAGCATGTTAGGTCCCTCGCTATCGCCAAAATTAGCTTCGAGAATCGCGAAAAACCGTCCGATCGCCGCAGGATCGCGTCCTGCTTTCTTCATCAGCTCGACGGACGTCCGGTCCGCCTCCTCCTCCGCAGCGCGTGAATTCGAAAGCGTCAGCAGCGCCGCGCCGTTGGTTAGCATATCTTCGGAGGCGCTGCCGATGTCGCCGGCGATCAGCGTGATCAACGCCGCAGTGCCAGCCACGCGGTAAACCTGTCTCAGGGAATGCTTGTGGTCGACGTGACCGATCTCATGCGCCAGCACGCCGAGAATCATATCGTTGTCGCCCCTGGCGAGCTCAACCAGTTGATCCGTCAGCACGATGACGCCGTTTGGCAGGGCGAAAGCGTTGGGACCGATATAGCCGCCGTCGCGGAATTCAAGATTGTAACCGCCGACGCCGCGATCGCCATTCGCCGCGAGTTCATAAAATTCTTCCAGAATCTCGTCTTGCCTGTCTTCCGACAGCGCGCTTTGGGATAGCAAGGTCCGATCGAGGGATTGCAGCGCGCCCTCCGCCAGCAGATCGTTGACAACAGGCGGCGTCACCCGGACGGCAACCTCGACCAACGCCGGCAAACCATAGCGATAGATCCCGAACGCCAGCAGAATGATGGCCAGGGCGAAGAACGCCAGGCGGGGGCGAGACCGTTCCAGGCCATGAATCCAGCCGCTGCGATCGGCCCGCGCGGCTCTGAGGAAGACATCCACGCCTTCATTGTCAGGTGTTTCGAACAGACCGCCATTGATGAAGGCAAAGCGGCGGGGAACCGACCCGATCCGGTCAGACACGCGCACGTCGCCCAGCGGCGCGACCGCCTGCACCGCGCCGTCGTCGGTCTTGACCTCAAGGCGATCCGTCCCGCCGTTTAGCTCCGCCGGCGTCGCCAAATTGGCGCCGGGCGGATGCCAGTGACCGGACAGTCGAACGACGTCAGAAGCCAAAGTCGAAGCCCTCGATGTCCAGAAGTTCGGAGCTTACGGCCGAGCCTTCGCTTTGCAAGCCTGTCACGACGGTGGTGAGTTCACCATTCGGCTGCAGTCCCGTGTGCTCGACGACATAGCGCCATTCACGCACCGCCGCCCAGGGGCGCATAAGGCTCAGGGTCGCCAAGGTCACGAACACGTTGGAGATGGCCACCCAGGCATAGCCGAATCTCGGCACGGCGCTCGACAGCCGGTGCCCCCCCTCGATTTCGCTGCGGGAGAGAACGATGTTGCGCACACCGATGCGATAGACAATCCCGGCGACGATGTAGAGAAGCAGCACCGGCAACATCGCCAGATAGAAGAGGCCGACGACGACAGCCACCCGGCGGTTCTGATCCGCATCCGCAAGGCTTTGCTTGACCTCGGCGATGTAAGGGAAAACAGCAAAAGCGCCGATCACTCCGAGGAGCGCGATCCCGAGGGCGAACATCAGGGCGGGCAAAAGCCAGCCGCGATAGATCTCGCCCAGCCTCACATCGGTCGAGAACGACTTGCCGCCATAACGCAGATTGTTGATGACATAGCGATAGGCCCAGCGGCTGGCGAAGGGCGCGAGAATTCCGAGCGAAAGTCCGGCAACGAGCCCGCCAAGGAAAAAGGAACGAAGGGCGCCCCAGGCGCCGCCGACAAAGTCGAAGCGAAGATTTCGATAACTCGTGACCCGCGCGTTGAAGCGCAGGCTGCGAACGATGATCCAAGGCAGGAACACCAGAAATCCGAGCCCGAGAAGGCCGCCGACAATAGGCGAGAGATTGATCGCGACGTTGTAGGCGACCAGATAGGCGAATGTGATCAGGCGCCCGATCAGGATCTGCTTGCCTCTCGCATGATAATCGAAGCCGAAGCCGTCAAGCACCGTGTTGCCATAAAAATAGCGCAACCGCCTGACTTTCGCCCATGCAGAATAGATGCCGAGGGTCACGATGGTCAGCAGAACATTGACGATCCAGATGCCAAAATATTCGCGTGCCGATCCGCGGAATTCAAATTTGAGCAGCGGCGACGTTTCGGCCGGCTGCAAGTCTTTTGACGTCATGCGCAATCCATTGAAGTAGGCAGTTTGTCCAAAAGGACAGTCCCCGCAACTTCCGCCTCATCAAAAATGCGCATGCGAATGACTGTTCCCAGCTCCGTTGAAGTGGAATCACATCCCGTCTAGATTGTAAACCCAAGCTCCAGAAAACTTCAAATTAAAAACCCGCCGGAAACAGGGCTTCCGGCGGGTTTGTCTGATTTACGCGGCTGCGCTTACTTCATCGTCGGCATGACGAATTCGGCGCCGTCCTTGATGCCCGACGGCCAACGCGAGGTAACCGTCTTGGTGCGGGTCCAGAACTTGATGGAGTCAGTGCCGTGCTGGTTGAGATCGCCGAAGGACGACGACTTCCAGCCGCCGAAGGAGTGGTAGGCGAGCGGAACCGGGATCGGCACGTTGACGCCGACCATGCCGATATTGATGCGGGATGCGAAATCGCGGGCGGCGTCGCCGTCGCGCGTGTAGATCGCGACACCATTGCCGTATTCATGTTTCATCGGCAGGTCGAGCGCTTCTTCATAGGTCTTGGCGCGCACGACCGAAAGGACGGGTCCGAAGATTTCGGTCTTGTAGATGTCCATGTCGGGCGTGACATGGTCAAACAGGCAGCCGCCGACGAAATAGCCGTTTTCATAGCCCTGCAGCTTGAAATTACGGCCGTCGACGACGAGCTTGGCGCCGGCTTCGACGCCGCTGTCGATCAGGCCGAGAATGCGGTCGCGCGCTTCCTTAGTGACGACGGGACCCATATCGGCCTTGTCATCGGTATAGGGACCGATGCGCAAGGATTCGACCATCGGCGTCAGCTTTTCGATCAGGCGGTTGGCGGTGTCTTCACCGACCGGCACAGCCACAGAAATCGCCATGCAGCGCTCGCCGGCCGAGCCGTAGCCCGCGCCCATCAGCGCCTGCGCCGCCTGGTCGAGATCGGCGTCCGGCATGATGATCATGTGGTTCTTGGCGCCGCCGAAGCACTGGGCGCGCTTGCCGTTCATCGCCGCCGTGCCATAGACATAACGGGCGATCGGGGTCGAGCCGACAAACGAAATCGCGCCAATATCGGGATGGGTCAGCAGGCCATCGACGGCCGACTTGTCGCCGTTGACGACGTTGAGGATGCCCGCCGGCAGGCCGGCTTCGATCATCAGTTCGGCCAAACGGATCGGCACGGACGGGTCACGCTCGGACGGCTTGAGGATGAAGGCGTTGCCGCAAGCGATGGCCGGCGCGAACATCCACATCGGGATCATGGCCGGGAAGTTGAACGGCGTGATGCCTGCGCCCACGCCGACAGCCTGGCGGATCGAATACATGTCGATGTTCGGGCCGGCGCCTTCGGTGAATTCGCTCTTGGACAGATGCGGAATGCCGATGACGAATTCGCAGACTTCGAGGCCGCGGACGATGTCGCCCTTGGCGTCTTCGATCGTCTTGCCATGCTCGGAAGAGAGCAGAGCGGCGAGCTCATCCATGTTGTCGTTGAGCAGCTGCACGAATTTCATGAAGACGCGGGCGCGGCGCTGCGGATTGGTGGCGGCCCATTTGGGCTGCGCGGCCTTGGCGTTCTCGACTGCGGCGTTCAGTTCTTCGGCGCTGGCGAGCGAGACTTCAGCCTGGATTTCGCCGGTGGCGGGGTTGAAGACGCCCTGCTTGCGGCCCGAAGTTCCGGCGACCTGCTTGCCGCCGATGAAATGTCCGATCTGACGCATGGATGTTCCTCCGTAGATTATTGTGTGGCGGCATCATGCGCTATAATTTCGACAAAACAAGAGGAGCTTACGCGCATCCATTGTGCGCGTTTTATAGTCCGAGATGTCAGGCGAGCTGCTTGTACATATACGTGCAGGCGTCATAGACATCCGCGAAAGGATCGCGGCTATAGCCGGGAATGACGCCAACGACCTCGAAACCCGAGGCGCGATAGAGCGGTTCGCCCTTGTCGCCGGAGCGGGTGTCGAGCGTCAGCAGCGTGAGCCCCTTGTCGCGCGCGACCTGCTCCACCGCCGCCATCAGCGCCTTGCCGATGCCGCGGCGCTGGTAGGCGGGATGCACCAGCATCTTCTTGACGTCGGCGCGATGGGCCTGGTTGGGCGGCGTGTCGGCGTCGAGCTGCACCGAGCCGACCACGCGGCCGCCCTCCATCCAGCCGAGCACGGTCAGCAAGCCGTCGTCCATCCGCGCCAGCACCTTCTTGCGCCAGAAGCGCTCGGCGTCCTCCATCGCATAGGGCATCACGAAATTGACGCTCGCGCCGTCCATCACGCAGGCATGCAGGAGGTCCGACAATTCGGCGATACGCGCCTCGATATCGGCGGCGGAGAGGTGGACAATGCTCATATCAAAACCTCAGACGATGAACAGGAGATAATGCGCGCCGTCCGTGTCCGAAGCGCGGAAGCTGGAGGGGCCTGATATCTTGTAGCGCAGGCAATCGCCGGGCCCGATGTCATAGGTCCGGCCTTCGATGGTCAGCGCCAGGCCGCCCGCAATCATGATCAGGTGATGTTCGAGGCCGGGGCGCGGCGGCAGTTGGTAATCGATGCGGGCTCCCGGCTTCAGCCGGCATTCCACCGCCTCCCCCGACAGGCTCGCCGCCGGCGGCGAGACCGAACGGCGCTCGAAGCCGAGGCTGGCGTCGGTCCAGACAGGCTGGTTTTCCGGCCGGACCAGAGGCGTAAACGCGTCCTCCACCATGCGCATCAGCCGCGACATCGGCATGCCATAGGCGCCGCAGAGACGGCCGAGCACATTGGCGGTCGGGCTGACCTCGGCCTTTTCGAGGCGGGACAGCGTGGCGCGACTGACCCCGCTTCTTTGCGCGAGGTCGTCGAGCGACCAGCCGCGCTCGGCGCGCAGCGCTTTCAATCGTTGGGCAAGTTGGGCGTCGAGGGGATCAATTTCTTCCATAAACGAGAAATAATCCCATTTACGAGAAATCGTCAAGCCTGATCACATCACCAGATGGGCGAGCCTGTCCGCATAGGCTTTGGCCGCCTCGTCATCGGAAAAGCCGACGAACAACATGGCGTAGCGGGTTTCCTTGGGCTCGCCACGCCGGCGGCTGGTCATGTCGATCTGGAAAGTGGGATGAGCGAAATTCTCGCTCAGCGCCTTCATCGGCGGCACGCCGCGGGCGATGGGCGCGCGGCCGTTCCAGGCGAGAAACTCGCCATTGGCCATGAAGGCGTCGAAGGCCGCGAAGAAGGCGTCGCGGTCGGAGGCGAATTTGCCCTTATAGGCCTCGTCGCCGATCTGGAAGCGCTCGTCGCGCATGGTCGGCTTGACCGTGACCTTGCTGATAATAGGCTGGCGGTTGAGCGCGATGCCGCATTCCATGGCGAATTTCACCAGGGCGGGCGAGCCCGAGCGATAGTCTCCGACCGTCTCGGCGATCGTGCGAACCAGTCCCGCCTGCGGTGCGAAGGCCATGCGTCTTCCCCTTTTTCGATGGGCAAGGACATAGCACACCTGATGACGCGGGCAAGAGCGCAGCGCATCACGCAAGCGCCCATTTCTCCGCCCTGCCGACCGCTTCGTCTTTCCGACTCTTCCGCCGCATGCTAACAGCAGACCCATGAAAAACGGTGATCATCTTTTCCTCGTCGACGGGTCCGGCTTCATCTTCCGGGCCTTCCATGCGCTGCCGGCGCTGACCCGCAAGTCGGACAAACTGCCGGTGGGCGCGGTGTCGGGCTTCTGCAACATGTTGTGGAAGCTGCTCGTCGATGCGCGCAACACCGATGTCGGCGTCACGCCCACCCATTTCGCGGTGATCTTCGACTATTCCTCCGCCACCTTCCGCAAAGAGATCTATCCCGACTACAAGGCCAACCGTTCCGCGCCGCCCGAGGATCTGATCCCGCAATTCGGCCTGATCCGCGAGGCGACGCGCGCCTTCAACCTGCCCTGCATCGAGACCGAGGGCTATGAGGCCGACGACATCATCGCCACCTATGCCCGCCAGGCCGAGGCGCTCGGCGCCGAGACCACCATCATCTCCTCCGACAAGGATCTGATGCAGCTCGTGACCCCGCGCGTGCATATGTATGACGCGATGAAAGACAAGCAGATCTCGATCCCGGAAGTGATCGAGAAATGGGGCGTGCCGCCCGAGAAGATGATCGACCTACAGGCGCTGACCGGCGATTCCACCGACAATGTCCCCGGCGTGCCCGGCATCGGCCCGAAGACGGCCGCGTCTCTCCTCGAACAGTTCGGCGATCTCGACACGCTGCTCGCCCGCGCCGCCGAGATCAAGCAGGAGAAGCGCCGCGAAAGCATTCTCGCCGCCCGCGACCTCATCCAGGTGTCGCGCCAGCTGGTGACGCTGAAGACCGATGTGCCCGATCTCGCGCCGCTCGAGGATCTCGTGCTGCATCCGCAAGACGGCCCGCGCCTCGTTGCATTCCTCAAGACGATGGAATTCACCACACTGACCCGCCGCGTCGCCGAAGCAACCGGCGCGGACGCGGCCGAAATCGAGCCCGCCTCGGTCAAGATCGAATGGAGCGGCGCAGCCCACGGCCCGGATCTCGATACGGCCGCCACAGACGGCAAGCCCGCCAAGACCTCCACTGCGGCCAAGCCTGCGGGCGATGCGTCGGCCACAGGCGTCGGCGGCGACCCCGTCTTCACCCCGAAGGCGCTGGCGGATGCCCGCGTCCAGGCTTTCGCCTCGAGCCCGATCGATCCGTCTACCTATGAGACCGTGCGCGACACGGCCCGACTGGACGCCTGGGTGACGCTCGCCCGCGACACCGGCCTCGTCGCCTTCGACACCGAGACGACCTCGCTCGATCCGATGCAGGCGGAACTGTGCGGCGTCTCGCTCGCCGTGGCCGACAATGCCGCCGATCCCTCGGGCGCCGCGATCCGCGCCTGCTATATCCCGCTCGGCCACAAATCCGGCCGTGGCGATCTGCTCGGCGGCGGCATCGCCGAGGGCCAGATCCCGCTGCGCGACGCGCTCGCTATCTTGAAGCCGATGCTGGAGGATCCGGCGATCCTCGTCGTCGCCCAGAACATCAAATATGACTGGCTGATGATGAAGCGCCACGGCATCGAGGTCGCCCGTTACGACGACACGATGCTGATGTCCTATGTGCTCGACGCCGGCGCGACGCTGCACAACATGGACACGCTGTCGGAGCGCTGGCTCGGCCACAAGCCGATCGCCTATAAGGACGTGACCGGCTCCGGCAAGAGCGCCGTGACCTTCGATATGGTCGATATCGACAAAGCAACGGCTTACGCCGCCGAGGACGCCGATGTGACGCTGCGCCTCTGGCACGTACTGAAGCCGCAGCTCGCCGCCAAGAGCCTGACAAGCGTCTATGAACGGCTGGAGCGACCGCTAGCCACCGTGCTCGCCAGCATGGAAGCGCGCGGCATTTCCATCGACCGGCAGATTCTCTCGCGTCTCTCGGGCGAACTCGCCCAGTCCGCCGCCCGCATCGAGGACGAAATCTATCAGCTCGCCGGCGAGCGATTCAATATCGGCTCGCCCAAGCAGCTTGGGGAAATCCTGTTCGGCAAGATGGGTCTGGATTCCGGCGGCGGCAAGACCAAGACCGGCCAATGGTCGACCTCGGCGCAGGTGCTGGAAGATCTCGCAGCCGCAGGCCATGACCTGCCGCGCAAGATCGTCGACTGGCGCCAGATCACCAAGCTCAAGAGCACCTATACCGATGCGCTGCCGTCTTACGTGAACCCCGAGACCAAGCGGGTGCACACCTCCTACGCCATGGCCGCCACCACCACGGGGCGGCTGTCATCGTCGGAACCCAATCTGCAGAACATCCCGGTCCGCACCGCCGAGGGCCGCAAGATTCGCACCGCCTTCGTGGCCGAGCCGGGTCATGTTCTCATCTCGGCCGACTATAGCCAGATCGAACTGCGCGTGCTTGCCCATGTCGCCGATATCCCGCAGCTGACGCGAGCGTTCGCCGAAGGCATCGACATTCACGCGATGACGGCGTCGGAAATGTTCGGCGTGCCGGTCGAGGGCATGCCGTCGGATGTGCGCCGCCGCGCCAAGGCGATCAATTTCGGCATCATCTATGGCATCTCCGCCTTCGGCCTCGCCAATCAGCTCAGCATCGAGCGGTCGGAAGCCGGCGATTACATCAAGCGCTATTTCGAGCGCTTCCCCGGCATCAAGGCCTATATGGAAGAGGCCAAGGCCAAGGCGCGCGAGCTGGGCTATGTCGAAACCATCTTCGGCCGTCGCATCCACTATCCGGAGATCCGCTCGTCCAATCCGTCCGTTCGCGCCTTCAACGAACGCGCCGCGATCAATGCGCCGATCCAGGGCTCGGCGGCCGACGTCATCCGCCGCGCCATGATCAAGATGGAGCCGGCGCTGGACGCGGCGAAACTCAAGGCGCGCATGCTGCTGCAGGTGCATGACGAACTGATCTTCGAGACCACCGAGGACGAGGCCGACCGCGCCATCCCGGTCATCCGCGAGGTGATGGAAAACGCCGCCTTCCCGGCCATCGAAATGAGCGTGCCGCTCGCCGTCGACGCCCGCGCCGCGAAGAACTGGGACGAGGCGCATTGAAGGTGAGAGACCTTCAATTCTCCCTGAGCGCGTAAGGCAGCGCGGCGCGGCGGTCGTGATCGATCACCAGCCGCCCCTTGAGCGGCGGCATGGCGCGGCTGGGACACTGGCCGCGCTCGCAGATCCGGCAGGAGATGCCGATCGGATCGAAGGCGGCGCGGTTGTCCAGATCGAGATCGTCAGCATAGACGAAGCTGTCGGCATAGGAAATCTCACAACCCAGCGCGAGCGCGTAATGCTGCTGCGGCTTGCGGAAGCCGCGGCCGCCCTTGGAAATCTGCGTGGCGAAACAGAGATAGCGGACACCGTCGGGCGTCTCCGCCAGCTGCCTTATGATCCGGCCCGGCTGTTCGAAAGCCTGATGCGCATTCCATAGCGGACAGGCTGCGCCGAAACGGGCGAATTGCAGCTTGGCGGCGGAATGCCGCTTGGTGATGTTGCCGGCCCGGTCGATGCGGGCGAAGAAGATCGGCACGCCCTTGGCGCCGGGCCGTTGCAGCGTGGACAGGCGATGACAGACCTGCTCCAGGCTGGCGCCGAAGCGCATGGCCAGCAGATCGAGATCATGCCTGAGCGCCCGCGCGGCCTCCATGAACACCCGATAGGGCAGGATCAGCGCGCCGGCGACATAGTTCTGCAGGCCGATGCGACAGATTTCGAAAGCTTCCGTGGTGCGGAAGCCGGCATTGCGGGCGATCTGGTCGATCATGTCGGGCAGCGCGAGTTGCGCGATCTGCAGCGCCATCTGGAAATCGCGGGTGGCGGCGGGCAGATAGGCGTTGAGCGTCATGATCTTGGCCTGCCGGTCATAGCTGCGGATCATGTCGTCTTCGGTGAGCGCCTTGCGAATGCGCACGCCATGCGCCCGCTCCAGAAAAGCGGCAAGCGGCGCGCTCGGATCGGCTTCGCCGAGCCCGATCTCTGCGGCCAGACGTTCGGCGGCGCTATCGAGATCATGGATGTAATTGTCGACGAAGTGAAAGAAGTCGCGCACTTCCTCATAGGGCGTGTTCTCGGCGATGCCCGGCGACCGTCCCAGCGTGTCGTCGATGCTGGCGAGCTGTTCGGAATTGTGCCGGTAGGCGCGATGACAGGCGATCAGCGCATGCGCGACGCCAGGCGCATTCTGCGCAACCAGCTTCAACTCCTGCAGGCTCGCGGATTGCGCCTCGAAGAGGGGATCGTTGAGCGCCTCGGTCAGCGCCGAGAGCAACCGGTCGCCTTCCCCCGCCGAAAGATCGGAGAGATCCACGCGGAATTTCTCCGCCAGCGCAATCAGCACCGCGGCGGAGACCGGGCGCTGGTTGTTTTCGATCTGGTTGAGATAGCTGACGGAGATGCCGATTCGCTCGGCGAATTGCGCCTGGGTAGCCTTGTTGATCTGCCGCAACTCCCGAACCTTGCGGCCGATATAGAGTTTTCCGATCGCCATTGTCGCATCTCTCCGCCATTGTCGTCGTCAGACTTGCGCATTTTTCGCAAATTCGCAATTCTCAGTTCGTCGTATTGCAAACAGCGCAAGTTCGCCTGTTCAACTCTAGGAGCAGGCGCGGTTCGGACGTAAAGGAAAACGAACATGCCGAGCGGGAAGGGTGGGAGCCACATGCGCGAGATTCTCGAACAGCTGGAAGACAGACGGGCCGCTGCAAAGTTGGGCGGCGGCGAGCGTCGCATCGCCACCCAGCATTCCAAGGGCAAGCTGACCGCGCGCGAGCGGCTGGACGTGCTGCTCGACGAAGGCTCCTTCGAAGAATACGACATGTATGTCACCCATCGCTGCGTCGAATTCGGCATGGAGCAGGACAAGATCCCCGGCGATGGCGTCGTCACCGGCTGGGGCACCATCAATGGCCGCCTCGTCTATGTCTTCAGCCAGGATTTCACCGTGTTCGGCGGCTCGCTGTCGGAAACGCATGCCCAGAAGATCTGCAAGATCATGGACATGGCCGCCCGCAACGGCGCGCCGATGATCGGGCTCAACGATTCCGGCGGCGCGCGCATCCAGGAAGGTGTAGATTCGCTCGCCGGTTACGCCGAAGTGTTCCGCCGCAACGCCGAAGTCTCCGGCGTCATTCCGCAGATTTCGGTGATCATGGGTCCCTGCGCCGGCGGCGCTGTCTATTCGCCCGCCATGACCGACTTCATCTTCATGGTGCGCGACAGCTCCTACATGTTCGTGACCGGCCCCGATGTGGTGAAGACCGTCACCAACGAAATCGTCACGGCGGAAGATCTCGGCGGCGCCAAAACCCATACGTCGAAATCCTCCGTCGCCGACGGCGCCTTCGACAACGATATCGAGGCGCTGCTCAAGATCCGCGATCTCTTCGATTTCCTGCCGCTCAACAACCGCGAAAAGCCGCCGGTGCGGCCCTTCCACGACGATCCGAGCCGGCTGGAAGCGCGGCTGGACACGCTGATCCCCGACAGCGCGGCCAAGCCCTATGACATGCGCGAACTGATCCTGGCGATCGCCGACGAAGGCGATTTCCACGAGATCGGCGAGGCATTCGCCCGCAATATCCTCACCGGCTTCATCCGCCTTGAGGGGCAGACGGTCGGCGTGGTCGCCAATCAGCCGATGGTGCTGGCCGGCTGCCTCGATATCGACGCCTCGCGCAAGGCGGCAAAATTCGTGCGCTTCTGCGACGCTTTCAACATTCCGCTGCTGACGCTGGTCGATGTGCCGGGCTTCCTGCCGGGCACGGCCCAGGAATATAACGGCATTATCAAGCATGGCGCGAAACTCCTGTTCGCCTATAGCCAGGCCACCGTGCCGATGGTGACGCTGATCACCCGCAAGGCCTATGGCGGCGCCTATGACGTCATGGCCTCCAAACATATCGGCGCCGATGTCAATTATGCCTGGCCGACCGCCGAAATCGCCGTGATGGGCGCCAAGGGCGCGACCGAGATCCTCTATCGCGCCGAACTCGGCGACGCCGAAAAGATCGCCGAGCGCACCCGCGCCTATGAAGAGCGGTTCGCCAATCCCTTCGTCGCCGCCGAGCGCGGCTTCATCGACGAGGTGATCTGGCCGCATTCCTCGCGCAAACGCATCGCCCGCGCTTTCGCCATGCTGCGCTCCAAGAAGCAGGAGAGCCATTGGCGCAAGCACGACACGATGCCGCTCTGAGGGATCAGCCCGATGAGCCAGCCCCGCCTTTCGCGCAGCAGAATTGACAAGCGTCAAGCCTTTGATGCGCCTCAAAGTTTTTTAAGCGAACGCTTTACAGCAGCGACAATCCGCCGCACACTGTCCGCCTGCTGCTTTCGGGAGGATGGCGATGGCGGAGAGAAAAATCCTGACGCGCGAGGAGGCGCGAAAGGACCACGAGGCGATGCTGCGCTTCATGGCGATGCGGTTTGGGCTGGGACTGTTGTTCGGCCTGATCTGCGCGAGTTCGATTTTCCTGTTGGATGTCGGCGGCCTGGGCTCGCGGCTCGCGCGCGCTTCGGATCCAATCATTCCGGTATTTCTGATCGCGGTTCCCATGGGCCTCACCTTCGGGGCCGTGGCGGTCTGCATCGCCATCTGGGTGCTGCCCTATGAAGCGAAATATCAGGAACGCGAAACCGGCCGGGACCCCTTCTGACGGCGCACCGCAAGGCGGGTCGCGATGAGGACCGCCATCATGGGCATCAAGCCGAAACTCACACCCACGGAAGCCCGCGCCGATCACTGGCGCATGCTGCGTTTCATGGGCCTGAACGCCGCTTTCGGCGTCTTTCTGGGCCTGATGATCGCGGCCCTTCTCATTCTGCTCGATATCGGCGGGATCGGCAGCCGCATCGCGCGCGCCGAGACGCCCATCCTGCCCATCATCCTCATCGCCGTGCCGCTCGCGCTAACCTTCGGCGCGGCGGTCACCGCTTCGGCCATCTGGATGATGCCCTATGACAGCAAATTTCGCGCGGAAAACGACAACAAGCCCGGCCGCGGCGAGGGAGACGAAGACGCATGATCAAGAAAATCCTCATCGCCAACCGCGGCGAGATCGCCTGCCGCGTCATCCGCACGGCCAAGAAGCTCGGCATCGCCACCGTCGCCGTCTATTCCCACGTCGATCGCGACGCCATGCATGTGAAGCAGGCGGATGAGGCGGTGCATATCGGCGCAGCGCCGTCCGCCCAATCTTATCTCGTCATCGACAAGATCATCGAAGCGATCAAGGCGACCGGAGCAGACGCCGTGCATCCGGGCTACGGCTTCCTGTCGGAAAACCGCGCCTTCGCCGAACGGCTTGAGAAAGAGGGCGTGACCTTCATCGGCCCGCCGGTCGGCGCGATCGAGGCGATGGGCGACAAGATCACCTCCAAGAAGCTCGCCGCCGAAGCCGGCGTCTCCACTGTTCCCGGCTATATGGGCCTGATCGCCGACGCCGACGAGGCGGTGAAGATCTCCAACGAGATCGGCTATCCCGTGATGATCAAGGCCTCCGCCGGCGGCGGCGGCAAGGGCATGCGCATCGCCTGGAACGAGGCAGAGGCGCGGGAAGGCTTCCAATCCTCGAAGAACGAGGCGCGCAATTCCTTCGGCGACGACCGTATCTTCATCGAGAAATTCGTCGACCAGCCGCGCCATATCGAAATCCAGGTGCTGGGCGACAAGCATGGCGAGGTGATCTATCTCGGTGAGCGCGAATGCTCGATCCAGCGCCGCAACCAGAAAGTCGTCGAAGAGGCCCCCTCCTCCTTCCTCGACGAGACGACCCGCCGGGCGATGGGCGAACAGGCGGTCGCGCTTGCGAAAGCCGTGGGCTACCATTCGGCCGGCACCGTCGAGTTCATCGTCGACGGCCAGCGCAATTTCTACTTCCTCGAGATGAACACCCGCCTGCAGGTCGAACACCCGGTCACCGAACTGATCACCGGCATCGATCTGGTCGAGGAAATGATCCGCGTCGCCAATGGCGAAAAGCTGCGGCTGACCCAGGAGGACGTGACGCTCAACGGTTGGGCGATTGAAAGCCGGCTCTATGCCGAAGATCCCTATCGCGGCTTCCTGCCGTCGATAGGCCGGCTCAGCCGCTACCGCCCGCCGCAGGAGGGCCATCTCGCCGACGGCACGATCACCCGCAACGACACCGGCGTGTTCGAAGGCGGCGAGATCTCGATGTATTATGATCCGATGATCGCCAAGCTCTGCACCTGGGCGCCGAACCGCGGCGAGGCGATCGAGGCCATGGCCCGGGCGCTCGACGATTTCGAGGTCGAGGGCATCGGCCACAACCTGCCCTTCCTGTCGGCGGTGATGGCGCATCCGCGCTTCTATTCCGGCAACATCACCACCGCCTTCATCGCAGAGGAATGGCCTGAAGGTTTCCAGGGCGTCGAGCCCAACATGGATCAGGCCCGCATCCTCGCGGCCATCGCCACCTTCGCCCATCTCACCGACGAACAGCGCAAGACGAAGATCTCCGGCGCGCTCGCCAACCACAGCCGCGCCATGGGGACGAGCTTCGTCGCCACCGGCGGCAAATATTACTGGCCGGTGGGCGCCAGCCTCGAGGCCGGCGTGATGGCGCTGAGTTTCGACGACGACGTCGCCTTCACGGTGCAATCGGACTGGACGCCTGGCGACCAGCATGGCCGCTTTTTCATCAACGGCCAGTCCTATGGCGTTAAGATCGCCAAGTCCTCCACCGGCTGGCGGCTGCGCTTCCGCGGCATCGATCTCGTGCATCAGGTGATGACGCCGCGCGTCTTCGAACTCTCGCAATTCATGCCGGTCAAGAAAGCCGCCGACACCTCCAAGCAGTTGCTCTGCCCGATGCCGGGCGTCATCACCCAGGTGCTGGTGAAAGACGGCGACACGGTGGAAGCCGGCCAGAGCCTCGCCACCGTCGAAGCGATGAAGATGGAGAATGTGCTGAAGGCGGAGCGCCGGGCCGTGGTCAAGGCGGTGAAGGCGTCGGTCGGCCAGAGTCTGGCCGTCGACGAGGTGATCATGGAGTTCGAGTGAGATGGGATTTCGGATGACGAGGCTGACGGCGCCGTTTAATTCAAAGATCTATGCCGAGGCGCCTCAGGATATGCCGCTGATGATCCTGCCCGCTGAAGAAGATCGCCAGAATTCGAACGACCTTCGCTTCATCGTCAACCTTGAAGTAAAATATCGCCCGCTCTTTGGTCACGCAACGCAAACCTGCGGCAATCTTCTCAACACGTGTTCCCTGATGCGGCGCAGCTGCGATGGCGTTCATAGATGTTCTGATCGCCCAGATCCTGCTGGCTGCTCGGCTTGCGGCATCCACCGGGGCGTCGCCAAGATTGACGTAGGACTCGATCAGGTGATCAAAGATTGCGTCGAGATCCCTGATGCTTTTGCGGGACCGGACAAGTCTATAGGCCATAAGAGGCCTTCTTGGCGGCGATCATCTTCTCGATCTGCCGATCGCTTTGTTCCAAATCCAGGAATTCATCGGCTTCCCGCTCGGCGATCAAGGCTCGCAGCGCGACGAGGTCGGCCTCTTTCTGTTCAGCCTCTTCGCGAAGAAGCTCTAACCCCTTTTGAACAACGGCGCTCAGGCTCGCATAGCGACCTTCGGCGACAAGACGACGGGCAAACTTTTCCTGCTGTTCGGAAATCGACACGGACGCTTTTACCGCCATGGGAATGCCCTCCTGCTAGAGCCGCAGAGTACTACTCGGTAGCATCGCGGTCAATTCCAGACGTATTTCAGGCATATGCCTGACTCCACTGACAAAGAGGATCGCCCAATGACCGACACCAAGACGCTTACCGACTGGGCAAAACTCGCCGAGCGCGAACTCAAGACCTCGCCCGAGACGCTGACCTGGAAGACGCCCGAGGGCATCGACGTCAAGCCGCTCTACACCGAAGCGGATGTCGAAAATCTCGGCCATCTTGGCTCCCTGCCCGGCTTCGCGCCCTTCACCCGCGGCCCTCGCGCGACGATGTATGCCGGCCGGCCCTGGACGATCCGGCAATATGCCGGCTTCTCGACCGCCGAGGAATCCAACGCCTTCTATCGCAAGGCGCTCATGGCCGGGCAGAAGGGCCTGTCGGTGGCCTTCGATCTCGCCACCCATCGCGGCTATGACAGCGACCATCCGCGCGTCACAGGCGATGTCGGCAAGGCGGGCGTGGCGATCGACAGCGTCGAGGACATGAAGATCCTGTTCGACAAGATCCCGCTTCAGGACATGTCGGTGTCGATGACCATGAACGGCGCCGTGATCCCGATTCTGGCCAGTTTCATCGTCGCGGGCGAGGAACAGGGCGTGGCGCGGGCCGATCTGTCGGGCACGATCCAGAACGACATTCTCAAGGAGTTCATGGTCCGCAACACCTATATCTATCCGCCCGAGCCCTCGATGCGGATCGTCGCCGACATCATCGAATATACGGCGCGGGAAATGCCGAAATTCAACTCGATCTCGATCTCCGGCTATCACATGCAGGAGGCCGGAGCGACGCTCGTGCAGGAACTGGCCTTCACGCTGGCAGACGGCCGCGACTATGTGCGCGCAGCGCTGGCCAAGGGGCTCGATGTCGACGAATTCGCAGGGCGGCTGTCCTTCTTCTTCGCCATCGGCATGAATTTCTTCATGGAGGCGGCCAAGCTGCGCGCGGCGCGGCTGCTCTGGTCGCGGATCATGGCGGAGTTCAATCCGAAGAAGCCGTCATCGTCGATGCTGCGCACCCATTGCCAGACCTCGGGCGTGTCGCTGCAGGAGCAGGACCCGTATAACAATATCATCCGCACGGCCTATGAGGCGCTGGCGGCGGCGCTGGGCGGCACGCAATCGCTGCACACCAATTCCTTCGACGAGGCGATCGCGCTGCCGACGGAATTTTCGGCCCGCATCGCCCGCAACACCCAGTTGATCCTGCAGCATGAGACGGGCGTCACCAAGGTCGTCGATCCCCTGGCCGGCTCCTATTATGTCGAAAGCCTGACCTCGGAGCTGGCGGAAAAGGCCTGGGCGCTGATCGAGGAGGTCGAGAGCCTCGGCGGCATGACCAAGGCGATCGAAACCGGCCTGCCCAAGCGGCTGATCGAAGAGGCCGCCACCCGTAGGCAGGCTGCGGTCGATCGCGGCGAAGAGGTGATCGTCGGCGTCAACAAATACCGGCTCGCCGAGGAAGCCGATATCGACACGCTCGACATCGACAACCGCGCCGTCCGCGAGGCGCAGATCCGAAGGCTCGAAAAGACCCGGCAGTTGCGCGACGCCAAGGCCTGCGAAGCGGCGCTTGCCGCGCTCGAACAGGTCGCCAGATCGGGTCAAGGCAATCTGCTCGCCGCCGCCGTGGATGCGGCGCGGGCGCGGGCCAGCGTCGGCGAGATTTCCGACGCGATGCGCCGCGTCTTCGGCGATTACGAGGCGGTTCCGGAAGTGGTCTCCGACATATATGGCCCCGCGAGCGCCGAGGATCCGGAATACCGGCAGATCGCCAGCCGGCTGGCGGAGCATGTGGCAAGACAGGGTCGCAAGCCGCGCATCCTCGTCGCCAAACTCGGCCAGGACGGCCATGATCGCGGCGCCAAAGTCATCGCCTCGGCCTTCGGCGATATCGGCTTCGACGTGGTCGCCGGCCCCTTGTTCCAGACGCCGGGGGAAGCCGCCGATCTCGCCATCGGAAAGGGGGTCGACGTGGTCGGCGTCTCGTCGCTGGCGGCCGGGCACAAGACGTTGCTGCCGGAACTGGTCGAGGATCTGAAAGCCAAGGGCGCCGGCCATATCATCGTGGTCTGCGGCGGCGTCATTCCGCGCAAGGACTATCAGTTCCTCTATGACGCCGGCGTCGCCGCCGTGTTCGGCCCTGGCGCCAATGTGGTCGATGCGGCCCGCGCCGTGCTCGACCTCGCCGAAGGCAAATTACGCAACGAATAGGACCTGCCATGCTCGGACGCATCAATCATATCGCGCTCGCCGTGCCCAATCTGGACGTGGCGGTCGCGCGCTATCGCGACAGCCTCGGCGCCAAAGTCTCTGAGCCGCAGGCGCTGCCGGAGCACGGCGTCACCGTGGTCTTCGTCAGTTTCGAGAATTCCAAGGTGGAACTGCTGGAGCCGCTCGGCGAGGCTTCGCCGATCGCCGCCTTCCTGACTAAAAATCCCGATGGCGGCATGCATCACATCTGCTACGAGGTCAGAGACATCAAGGCGGCGCGGGATCATCTGGTGGCGGCGGGCGCCCGCGTGCTCGGCGGCGGCGAGCCGAAGATCGGCGCGCATGGCAATCCGGTGCTGTTTCTGCATCCCAAGGACTTCTTCGGGACATTGATCGAACTGGAAGAGGTCAGGGCTTAAGCGGCATTATGAATGCGGCGCGGCATGACGGCGATCACGTCGGTGTTGCGCCGCTTTATCGTCTTCAAAATCGAGCTCGGTTCAAAGAGCGGGCGCGGATCTTCGCTCCGCCGCGTCATCACGCCCGGAGTTGTCCGTCATTGTCTCGCTTCGCCCATGCGGGCTCGGCCGGGGCGCGAAGAACGCCTCGTTTGTTTAGTTTTAATGACGCTCGTCGCGCCCCGCATTCGGCGGTTTGTGCCTCGAACTTGACGCTCGTCGCCGCAGGTCGAGCCTGCGGGTAATCCGCCTCTAAAGCGGGCCTTACTGTAACGTCCCTTTCGAGACGCCACCCTGGGGGGACGCTTTCACGCCCAGGTCCCCAGTCTTCGGGGGTCGTCGTTTCTCGAAGCCCCGGAGAAAGGGAGTTCACGTCGTCCCCCTTTCCCCAGCGCCGGCCCCATCTCGCCGCGACGCCTCGCGGTGTAGCCGATAATGGGACGAGACAAGGATAAGGGGCGTGGGAGGGTGGGGGATGAAAATATTTTCGGGAGGGTGATTTTTTGAGGAAGGCCCTCCCCCACCCCTCCCACAGGGGGAGGGGCTTAACCCAGGTCTGCCGCCGGCGTCCCACAGTTCAGCCTAGCGGAGGAGAGGTCGCTTGGGTTTGGAGGGTGAGGCAGCGCAAGCCCCTCCCCCTTGTGGGGAGGGGTTGGAGAGGGGGTTTCCCCCTTCCTCGTCGTCATCCTCGGCCTTGTGCCGAGGATCTGAGGCAGCGAGCAAAATCAAAGCGTTGCAGAGGCTCGGGACAGGCCCGAGCAAGACGATGGTGAGGGTTCCGTTTGCGGTTGACGGCGTGCGCTGCCCCTCATCCGGCTGCCGCCACCTTCTCCCCGCGCCTGCGGGGAGAAGGGCGATGGAGCGCCGACATTGCCACATCCTCCTTCTCCCCGCAGGCGCGGGGAGAAGGTCCCGGCAGAGGGATGAGGGGCGGTGCAGGACGGAGGAGGCGATTACAATGAAATGAAGCCCCCTCGCCGGTGTGGCGAAGGGGCGCATCGTCCGTCCGATCAGTAGTCCATGCCGGCGGGCATGGCGGGAGCGGTTTCCTTCTTCGGCTTTTCGGCGATCATGGCTTCGGTGGTGATCAGGAGACCGGCCACGGAGGCGGCGTCCTGGAGCGCGGTGCGCACCACCTTTGCGGGGTCGATGACGCCCTGGGCGAAGAGGTCGCCATAGTCGCCGGTCTGGGCGTTCCAACCATAGGAGAAGTCGGACTTTTCGCGCAGCTTGCCGACGATGATCGAGCCTTCGGCGCCGGCGTTCTCCGCGATCTGGCGCACCGGGGCTTCGATGGCGCGGCGGATGATGTCGATGCCGACGCGCTGGTCGTCATTGGCGGTCGCAAGACCGTCCAGCGCCTTGACGGAGCGCAGGAGCGCGACGCCGCCGCCCGGCAGGATGCCTTCCTCGACGGCTGCGCGGGTGGCGTGCAGCGCATCGTCGACGCGGTCCTTCTTCTCCTTGACCTCGACTTCGGTGGAGCCGCCGACGCGGATCACCGCAACGCCGCCCGCGAGCTTGGCGAGGCGCTCCTGCAGTTTCTCGCGGTCGTAATCGGAGGTGGTTTCCTCGATCTGGGCGCGGATCTGGCTCACGCGGCCGTCGATCTCGGTCCTGGAGCCGGCGCCGTCGACGATCGTGGTGTTTTCCTTCTCGATCGAGACTTTCTTGGCGCGGCCGAGCATGGCGAGCGTGACATTTTCCAGCTTGATGCCGAGATCTTCCGAAATGACCGTGCCGCCGGTGAGGATGGCGATGTCCTCCAGCATGGCCTTGCGGCGATCGCCGAAGCCCGGCGCCTTGACGGCGGCGACCTTGAGACCGCCGCGCAGCTTGTTGACCACCAGCGTCGCCAGCGCTTCGCCCTCGACGTCTTCGGCGATGATCAGCAGCGGCTTGCCGGACTGCACCACGCCTTCGAGCACGGGCAGCATGGCCTGCAGGTTCGACAGCTTCTTCTCATGGATCAGGATATAGGGATCGTCGAGTTCGACGCGCATCTTGTCCTGATTGGTGATGAAATAAGGAGAGAGATAGCCGCGATCGAACTGCATGCCTTCGACGACTTCCAGTTCGGTGTCGGCGGTCTTGGCCTCTTCCACCGTGATCACGCCTTCATTGCCGACCTTCTCCATGGCCTCGGCGAGATAGCGGCCGATTTCGGCGTCGCCATTGGCCGAGATCGTGCCGACCTGGGCGATTTCCTCATTCTTGGAGATCTTGCGGGCATTTGCCTTGAGATCCTTGACCACCGCGTCGACGGCCAGATCGATGCCGCGCTTCAGATCCATCGGGTTCATGCCCGACGCGACGGCCTTGGCCCCCTCGCGCACGATCGCCTGGGCGAGAACGGTCGCGGTGGTGGTGCCGTCGCCGGCGAGATCATTGGTCTTGGAGGCGACTTCGCGCAGCATCTGCGCGCCCATATTCTCGAACTTGTCCTCGAGTTCGATTTCCTTGGCGACCGACACGCCGTCCTTGGTGATGCGCGGCGCGCCGAAGGACTTGTCGATCACGACATTGCGGCCCTTGGGACCGAGCGTCACCTTCACCGCATTGGCGAGGATGTCGACGCCGCGCAGCATTCTCTCGCGCGCATCGGTGTTGAATTTCACGTCTTTCGCAGCCATGGGTCACTCCTTCATAGGCAGCAGTTTATGACTGTATGGAATTTGGGATGAGGCGATCAGGCGGCCTTCTTTTCCGCCACGGGGGTCACGATGACGCCCATGATGTCGGCTTCCTTCATGATCAGCAGCTCTTCGCCGTCGATCTTGATTTCGGTTCCCGACCACTTGCCGAACAGCACGCGGTCGCCGACACGCACGTCGAGCGCCACGACCTGGCCCTGCTCGTTGCGGGCGCCCGGACCCACGGCGAGAACTTCGCCTTCCTGCGGCTTTTCCTTGGCGGTGTCGGGAATGATGATGCCGCCCTTGGTCTTCTCCTCGGACGTGACGCGACGAACGACGATACGATCATGCAACGGTCTGAACTTCATGTTTTCCTCCTGGACAAACACAATGCTTGCTTTCCCCTCGCCCGGACCGGCGGAGGACCGGACGGGGCGTCGGACCCGCTCCCGGCGTCCGACGCGCAAAAATCTGGTTTTGCGGTTTTTCGTTTTCAAGAGGGAGGAATCAAAAAAATCAGCACTCGCGCAAAATGGCTGCTAACAACATGATTTATAACGGTCTTTTGTCATTTTTCTATTGCAATTCGCCTCCCGCGTGGCACAATTTCTGCGTTGACCATGAGAGGGAAACCGCATGAAGGCTACGCATGACTTCACCCTTCAAATGGAAGGGTATGGTTTGACCACCGCCCATATTCTCTACCGAATGCCCGATTTCAGATCCGTGCTGCAGACCTATCTCTGGCAGGATTACGATCTCGCCCCCGATTTCCCGCAGATGCGCAAATTCCTCGACTTCTGGGAGAAGAAACTGGATGGGGCGCTGCATTCGGTCCGCTACAGCCACAAACGGCTGATCGGTCCCAACGAATGGCGGCGGATCGACGGCGAGATCGTCTTGCACTGAGCACGTTCAGCGCGCGAGAGCCGAGAAGATCACCTCATAACCGGCGCGACGGAAATGGCCGTAGTCGTCGGCATAGTTGCCGCAGGTCGGGCGCTTCGGGTCCGACGGCGCGTCGCCGGCCGAGCAGGTCAGCCGGGCCGTATCGATTTCGACGAAACGCATGCGGTCACGACCGGCTGCCCAGGCGGCGAGTTCGGCGTTGAGGGCCTTGCGGTCGACGTCGCGGAACCGGAAATCCGCGCCGCGCGGCGGCACGGCGACGAGATCGAGCCGCGCCTTCGGCCAGACGACCAGCGCCTTCTCGGCAACCTTGCGAATGCCGGCGGCGATGGCGCAGGGCGGCATGTAGTCATAAGTGAGATTGTTGGTGCCGACCAGCAGCACGACGCGTAAAGCCTGAGGCGCGCGGCCCTGCATGCGCTCCAGCAGCCACAGCGCATGCTGGGTCATGGCCCCGCCGACGGCGGCGTTCCACACCAGGCGCGCGCCGAATTGCCGGCGGATCTGATCCTCGGGCCAGTTGGCGAGCAGGGAATCGCCGAAAAGCACGATGTCGGCGCGCGCCGGCGGCTGAGCGATGAGCTGGTCGGCGCGTTTCAGGCCGTGCGGCCATTGATAGGGAACGGGGTCAGTCGCCACCCTGACGGCATAGGGATCGCAGGCTTTTTCGGCGGCGGAAGCCGCGTTTATGGACAGGCAGGCCAGCGCTAAACCGGCCAGCGCTCGCTTTGCATAAATACCCATCGCGCTCAGAGCTCGTCGCATCTGCAAAACATGCAATCGCCTGCGCGAGGACGCAAGGGGGTTAGATCCCAGTCAGCATCCGCGTCGCCTTATAACCGATGACGGCGGAAGATGCGGAGAGGAAGGTGCCCCAAGCCAGATCGGCGATGGTCAGCAAGGTCGACCAGTTGCGCAGCACGGCCTGGCTGGTGAGATCATAGGTGGCGTAGGCGGCGAAGCCGAAGAAAGCGCCATGCAGGAGCGCCACCTTCCAATCGCCGGCCGCCAGCGCCGGGCGGATGGCGAAGAACACCAGGGCGGCAATGAAGATCAGGTAGAAGGCGATCGCCGGGCCGAGACGGAACTGGTCGGCGAGCATGTCGCCCATGACGGGCCGGTAGAGCCGGTTGGCCATGGTGGTCAGCCAGATCGAGTCGATCACCGCAAAGGCGATGCCGGTGGAAAGATAGGCGACGGCGGCGGTTTTGATCGACAGGGCGGCCATGAAATATCCTCAGTTGATGCGCGTCCAGCCGACGCCCTTGCACAGCAGGCCGCCGAGAATGCAGCCTTCCGTGGTCATGGACGTGTCGTTGACGGTGAGATTGATGCGGTAGCTGCGGTCGCGCTGCGGATCGAAGGCGGTGCCGGACAGTTTTCCCGGACCGGTGGGCTTGACGCTCATCACCAGCTTGTCGCCGGTCTTTTCATCCTCGGTGCCCGGCTTGATCCAGGTGTTGATGGCGCAGAGATCGCCGCCGCAGCGGACGATCTTGACGCGCGCCTTGCCGTCGCCGCGGGCCCAGTTGCCGAACAGCTTGTCATCGGCGGCGTGGGCCGACGCGCTCAGAGCGGCAAGCGCGGCGAGGGTCGAAATCAATGCTTTCATGACGCTTCTCCTCTTTGATCGCACATACGACGGCGTGGGCGGGAGCGGATCACTCCGCCGGCTGCACCGGCAAATCGCCCACCGACACGGGGTCGGCCGGCGGAGCCGGACGCGGCCTGAGACGAACGCCCTTCAACCAGATCTTCAACGCTTCCCAGTGAATGCCGCCGACCACGCGCAGCGTGAGGAGCGGGATCATGAAAAACGCTTTCAGAAGCGCCGCGTCGGTGAGTTCGGCGCGCTTGGCCAGATGTCGGGCGGTCAATACGAGGCCTTCAGCATCCGACACGTCGATCTTCACCGCGAGACGGTCGTCCGGAGGCGTAACGCGGAAACGGTATTTGAGATCCATCTCCATGAAGGGCGAGACGTAAAAAGCCTTGTCGCAGCTCTGTTCGATCTCTCCGGAGGCGTCGCCATGGACCGGAATGATGTAGGCGTGGCGCTGTCCGAAGGTGTTGTCGACCTCCCAGAGGATGGCGGCGAGGCCGCCGTCGGCGCGATGGCAGAAGAAGATGCTGAGCGGATTGAAGGCCCAGCCGAGCAGTCGGGGCATGGTCAGGAGCGTGATGCGACCGCCGTCGGGTTCGACGCCGCACAGCCGCATGGCCGCCTCGACCTGGCCACGCAGATCGCGGCCCGACCTGTCGCCGCGATCGGCGCGGCGGAAGGAAAACAGGTTGAAGCGGTCGACGGAGAAGAACTTCAGCTTTTTGTCCAGCGCGTCGAGTTCGTCGAGGTCGATCAGCAGCGAATAGATGCGATAGGCGAGGCTGTGCCGGCGCGGCTTGACGCGCAGATGCGTGACATGGCCAGGAAAGAGCGCCGAGCGAAAAGGCGTCACGCCATCGCCTCCGTCCTGATCGGCAGCGCCAGCGGCCGACGCACGATGCGAGCCGATTCCGCCTGCACCTGCCAGGGACGGCGGAGACCGCCGAGATCCTCGGCCACCGCGAGGCCGGCCTGCAGCCCATCCTCATGAAAACCTGCGCCGAAATGGGCGCCGCAGAACCAGGTGTTGGAATGTCCCTGCAGCGACCACAATTCCTGCTGGGCGCGCTGGGTGCCGACATCGAAGATCGGATGTTCATACATCTGCCGGAGATGGACGCTGTCGGGATGCGGTTCGCGGCAGGGATTGAGCGTGACGAAGGTCGGCGGCGCAGATCCCAGCGGCTGCAGCCTGTTCATCCAATAGGTCACCGACAGGCCGCGCTGGCCGTCGCGATTGTCGGCGAGATAGTTCCAGGCCGACCAGGCGAAGCGGCGCTTCGGCATCAGGCTGGCGTCGGAATGCAGCACCGCCTCGTTGCGCGAATAACGGAAGGCGCCGAGCAGGCGACGTTCGTCCTCGGTGGGATCGGCGAGCATGGACAGCGCCTGATCGGCATGAGTGGCGACGACGACGTCGTCGAAGCGGCGGACGCCGCCCTTCGCATCGCGGATCTCGACCGCGCCGCCCAGCCGCTTGATCGAGGCGACCGGGGTGGAGGTGAGAATGCGGTCGGCGAAACCGGCGCTGAGGCGCTGCACATATTCGCGGCTGCCGCCCTGCACCGTCCGCCATTTGGGACGATTCACGACATCGAGCAAACCATGATTGCTGCAGAAGCGCACGAAGGAGGCGGCGGGATAATCGCCGACATCGAGCGCCGGCGTCGACCAGATGGCGGCCGCCATGGGATAGAGATGATCCTCGCGGAAGCTGCGGCTGTAGCCGTTGCGCTCGAGATAGTCGTCCAGCGTGATGTCGCCCATCGCGGGCAGGTCGCGCGGGGCGTTTCGGTAGAAGCGCAGAATGTCGGACAACATGCGCCAGTAGCGCGGTTTGAACGCGTTGGACGGCTGGGCGAACAGCCGGAACAGGTCGGAGCCTGAATATTCGAAGGCGCCGCCGTTCATGGAGACGGCGAAGGACATGTCGGTTTCGACATTGGGCGCATCGAGCGTTTTGAACAGCGCGGTGAGATTGGGATAGGTGCGTTCGTTATAGACGATGAAACCGGTGTCGACCGCAACGCGTTGACCGGCATGATCGAATTCCACCGTGTTGCTGTGGCCGCCGACCCGATCGGCGGCTTCGTAGACGGTGACGCTGTGACGCTGGGAGAGCAGCCATGCCGCCGACAGCCCTGAAATCCCGGTTCCGATCACTGCGATATCCAGCGGTCTTTCGCCGAGGCGTCGTTCCATAAAGGCCATAGGGGTCTGCGCTCCAGTCTGGTTGCATCGCCATTGTCTACGCAGCGGCTTGCGCGACAGTTTCATCGCCGACGATTTTTTGACGGATGATCGTGGCGAAGCCGAAATGCGCAGCGAGAGAACCGGTTGCAGGCCGGCTGCGTAAACAGAAACAATCCATTTCCATCAGCCTCATGAGGCGGACCATGACTGTCACCGGCGCAATACTCCTCGCGATCATGATGAGCCTGTTGATGACGATCGCCTGGGCGGCGCAGCGGCGCACCGGATCGAGCGGCTGGATCGATTCCATCTGGTCCTTCGCCGTCGGCATCGGCGGCGTCACTGCCGCCCTCATCGCCGAAGGCGGGGACGGGACGCGGCGCTGGGTTGCGCTCGGCGTGATCGGGCTCTGGTCGCTGCGGCTCGGCCTGCATATCGCTGCGCGCACCAAAGGCGCGGGCGAGGATCCGCGCTACCAGGCGCTCATCGACGAATGGGGCGATCGCGCCGGCTTCCGGCTGTTTCTGTTCCTGCAGGTGCAGGCTGTGTGCGCGCTGGTGCTGGCGCTGGCCGTCTATGCGGCGGCCGCCAATCCGGCAGCCTTCGGTCTCCTCGATATCCTCGCGCTGTCGGTCGCCGTGATCGCGATTGCGGGGGAAGCAGTGTCCGATTGGCAGCTCTCTCGGTTCCGCAGAGACAATCACGGCAAGGGAAAGATCTGCGAGGTCGGGCTTTGGGCCTATTCCCGCCACCCGAACTATTTCTTCGAATGGCTGGGCTGGTGCGCTTGGCCGCTGCTCGCCCTCGATTTCTCGGGCGCTCATCCGGTCGGCCTGAGCGCATTCGCGGCGCCGGCGCTGATGTATTGGCTGCTCGTGCATGTCTCGGGCATTCCGCCGCTCGAAGCGCATATGCTGCGCTCGCGCGGCGACGCCTTCCGGGCGTTGCAGGCCCGCGTCAACGCCTTCTTTCCCGGCCCGCGCCGTGGTCAATCCCAAGCCGCCATCAAGGAAGCCCGCTCATGAACCTGATCGCTCTCGCCATCAATGCGGCCGAACGCGTCGCCCTTCCCGACACCCTGACGCTGGCCGGCATCGACTTTCTTTGCGGGCGCACCAAGCGGCGGCTGGCGGACACGCCGGAAAGCGAGGAAGAAGCCTTTGCCGCCTCGATGAAATACTATCCGGTCGCCACCCATACCGGCGAGGCCAACGAGCAGCATTACGAAGTGCCGTCCGAATTCTTCGAGCTGGCGCTCGGGCCGCGGCGGAAATATTCGAGCTGTCTCTATCCCACCGAAACGACCACGCTGGCCGAGGCGGAAGTGGCCGCTCTCGCCGAGACGGTTCGGCATGCGGATCTCCGGGACGGACAGGACATTCTCGAACTCGGCTGCGGCTGGGGTTCGCTGTCGCTCTATATGGCCGAAACCTTCCCCAACGCCCGCATCACGGCAGTGTCCAATTCCCGCACGCAACGCGCCTATATCGAAGGCCAGATGGATGCGCGCGGACTCAAGAACCTGACCGTCATCACCAAGGACATGAACGAATTCTCACCCGAGGGCGGCTACGACCGGGTCGTTTCGGTGGAAATGTTCGAGCATATGTCCAACTGGCAGGCGCTTCTGGAACGGGTGCGCGGCTGGCTGAAGCCGGATGGACGGCTGTTCCTGCACGTCTTCACCCACAAGTCCCGCTCCTACCGCTTCGACCACAACGACCCGGCCGACTGGATCGCCCAGCATTTCTTCACCGGCGGCATCATGCCGGCGCATGATCTGCCCAAGCGCTTTTCCGACCTGTTCGAGATCGACGAGGAATGGCGCTGGTCGGGCATGCACTACCGCCGCACGGCGCTGCATTGGCTGGAGAATTTCGACGCGAACGCGGCGCGGATTGATCAGATCTTCCGTGATGTCTATGGCGCCGACGCCGCTCTCTGGAAGCGTCGCTGGCGGCTGTTCTTTCTCGCGACCGCCGGACTGTTCGGCCATGCGGGCGGCGAGGAATGGGGTGTGGGCCATTACCGGCTGAAGCCGGTGCAGACGAGCGCTTGAGATGACCCTGCCGCAACAGGCCGGCGCGGCTGACGACGCATTGTTGACCCAGGCGAGCGTCACCGTCGCCTGGGTGATCCTGCTCAACAAGCCGTTCTACCCGCTCTATGTCTGGTGGTTCGTCGGCGAGGGCACATTGACCTCCTGCCTCACCATGCTCGGGGCGCCGCTGTTTGCGCTGGTGATCTGGCTTTCCCGGCGCAACGGCCTCCAGGCGCGGATCGCGCTGCCGATCGCCGGGGCCGTCGATACGATCGCGGAGACCTACCTGTTCGGCGCAGCGTCAGGCACGGAACTGTTTCTCATCGCCTGCATGATGATCATCGCGCTGTCGTTCCGGCAGAGCGAGGCGCTCATCAAGCGCGGGCTTGCCATCGCGCTGTTTGTCGCCTTCGTCCTGTTCCATGGCCGCACCGGCGGGCCGCTCTATCCCTGGACGGAAGACCAGATCGCCACTCTGCGCAACATCAACATCTTCGCCGTGGCGGGCCTGACGGCCTTTCTGGCGCTGCGCTATCCCAATCGGGCGTGACGCTCAGCGGCCCGCGAGCCATTCCGCCAGTTCGGCTTCGGCCCGTTCCAGAGCCGAATAATTCAGGAGCTTGCGCAGGAAGGCGACGGTGACGGCGCGGGCGCGGAGATTGAAGCGGCTCTCCTCGCTGTCGGTCATCGGCTGGTAGACGTCGAGCTTCTCATAGAGCTGCTGCAGCCGGTTCTGCACCGAGCGCAGCGAAAGATTGCGCCGCTTGGCGATGGCGCGGTCGGTGAGGCCCAGCGCGATATCGACGAGGATTTCGTATTCGCTGTCGGTGAAGCCGTTGGCGTGTCCCAGGCTCTTCTGCTGCAGCCCGCGCACCTCGCGGTCGATCACGCATTGGCTCTCGATGAAGATGCTGCGCAGCGCCAGCTTCAGCCGGTCGTCGGAGGCGGATTTCAGCACATAACCATAGGCCGCGCCCGGCGGCACGATGCGGGAGACACCGCGCACATAGGCTTCGTCGGCATAGTTCGACCAGAACAGGATGCGCGTGTCGGGCCGCTCCTTCCAGATGGTGCGCGCCGCCTCGATGCCGTTGCGGGCGCTCATCTGCAGATCCATCACCACATGGGCGGACTTGTTCTCGCGGGCGAGCTTTTCGCCGGCCCCGCCATTGTCGGCCTCCAGCACCTGTTCGCATTCCGGCAGCGCCGACCGCACCGCCTCATGCAGATAGGACCGGTGCAGCGGATCATCCTCGACGATCAGGACTTTCATTCCACCGCCTCCCGCGCGGCGAGCGGCAGGCTGACCTGCACGGTCGAGCCGCGATTGTCGCGGTTGCGCATGATCTCGAAGCGGGCCGAAATCAGCCTGGCGCGGGTGCGCATATTGTCGATGCCGGCGCCGCTGCGCTTGGCGGCGGGCGGAATTCCGACGCCGTTGTCGCGCACCTCGATGATCAGCGCGCGACCGGTGCGCCGCAACCGCACCGTGATGCGGTCGGCATGGGCGTGGCGGATGGCGTTGTTGATCGCCTCCTGGGCGATGCGAAAGAGAGCGGTGGCCACCGGCTGGTCGAGCGCGTCGATCGCGCCGGGGGAATCGTCGATCAGCTCCCAGTGGAAGGCGAGCCCGCTGTCGCGCGTCGAGCGCTCCAGATGGTTCTCCACCGCCTGCGCGAAGCCGAACAGCTGCAACACCGTAGGCCGCGCCGTCTCGATGATTTCGCGCAGATCCTGCATGCAATGCTGCAGGCCGCGAAACAGCGGGTCGAGCGCCTCGCCCGTGACATCCGGCTGGCGGGTCAGCTGCTCCATGCGCCGGGCGAGCCGGGTGAGATCGGCCAGCGTCTGGTCGTGCAGGTCCATGCCGATGCGCTGGCGTTCCGCCTCCAGCGCTTCGGTAAGCTTCAGCGCGCCTTGGCGCAGGCCTTCTTCGCGGGCGCGGGCCTCGGCCTCGACGATCGCCGAGCGCTTGGCCTGGTCGGCGGCGCGCAGCGCGAAGAAATAGGGAGCCAGCAGATCGGCAATGGCCCGGGCCTTTTCGACATCGGCGACGCTGTAGAGTCCCGCCTGCCGGCTGGAGCAGGAAAAGGCGCCGATGATGTCGCCCTGCACCTTCAAGGGCACATGCAGCCGGCTCCTGAGCAGACCTTCGAGGATGGGGCCGTCGAACGCGCCCTCGAAATGAAAGCGTGGATCGGCGCAGGCGTCGTCGGTGAGCAGCATGTCGACTTCGCCGAACAACAGTGTGCGGATCGGGCTGCCGTCGAGCGGCGCCGGAGGCCTGCGGCCCCAGTCGGTCTCGAAGCCGCTTTCGTAAGCCGTATGGAACAGACCATCCGGCGTGGTGATGCAGACATCCATGTGATCATGCGGGATGATATGGCTGATTTCCTGCGCCACCGCATGGATGGCCGAGCTGAAATCCAGCTGCCCGGCCAGCAGGCGCGAGATCGTCAGATATTGGCTGAGCAGCGGCGTCGTGTCGAGCATCGCGGAATCCTCCCTGCCGCCGGCGTCTCTCCTCCCGCCGGTTGCGAACCAGCCGAACATAGCGCTTCGAGGGGCGCGTCCGTCTTGCAGGATCCCGCAAATTTTCTGCGCTTTCCCGCAAGGTCGCTGCCGTGAACCGCCTATACAGGCCGCGCCGAATGCTCCATCATGGCTTTACTGAGAGCGATGGCCTCAGTGCAAGAACTATTTCGGACGCCGGGAGGACGGCGCCGGAAGCCGGCGAGAGGAGCCGGTTCAACAGGGAGGAAGATGATGACGTTCAGGACGCTACTCCTGGCGACAGCCGCCGTGCTGTCCGCCGCAATGCCGCTTTCCGCCTCGGCCGACACGTCGGGCAAGAAAATCGCGCTCTCCAACAATTACGCCGGAAATTCCTGGCGTCAGGCGATGCTGACGAGCTGGGACAAGGTGACCAAGGAAGCCGTGAAGGCCGGCGTGGTCGCAGCCGCCGACCCCTTCACCACCGCGGAAAACCAGGCCACCGAACAGGCCGCGCAGATCCAGAACATGATCCTCCAGGGTTATGACGCGATCGTGATCAACGCCGCCTCTCCGACCGCGCTCAACGGCGCCGTCAAGGAAGCCTGCGACGCCGGCATCACCGTCGTGTCCTTCGACGGCATCGTGACCGAGCCCTGCGCATGGCGCATCGCCGTCGACTTCAAGGAAATGGGTCGCAGCCAGGTCGAATATCTCTCCAAACGCCTGCCGGAAGGCGGCAATCTGCTCGAAATCCGCGGTCTGGCCGGCGTCTTCGTCGACGACGAGATCTCGGCGGGCATCCATGACGGCGTCAAGCAGTTCCCGCAGTTCAAGATCGTCGGCTCCGTGCATGGCGACTGGGCGCAGGACGTGGCCCAGCGCGCGGTGGCCGGCATCCTCCCAAGCCTGCCCGAAATCGCCGCCGTGGTGACCCAGGGCGGCGACGGCTATGGCGCCGCCCAGGCCTTCGACGCCGCCAAGCGCAAGATGCCCACCATCGTGATGGGCAATCGCGAGGACGAGTTGCAGTGGTGGAAGCAACAGAAGGACGCCAACGGCTATGAGACCATGTCGGTCTCCATCGCGCCGGGCGTCTCCACGCTCGCCTTCTGGGTCGCCCAGCAGATCCTCGACGGCAAGGACGTCAAGAAAGACCTCGTGGTGCCGTTCCTGCGCATCGACCAGGACAATCTCGAGCAGAACCTCGCCAACACCCAGAAGGGCGGCGTCGCAAACGTGGAATATTCCCAGGCCGACGCCCAGAAGGTGATCGAAGCCGCCAAGTAAGGCGCCGCAATCCAACGGCTCGGGCTTTTCAGTCCGGGCCGTTTTCGTCTCTCGTCAATGGATCAGTATGATGGCCGAACGTTTAGCCGTGGTCGCCGCCAAAGGCGTCAAGGTTCATTTCGGCGCGGTGCGCGCGCTCGACGGCGTCGATCTCGACATCCGCCCCGGCGAATGTCTCGGCCTGGTCGGCCATAACGGCGCCGGCAAATCGACGATCGTCAATGTGATCAATGGCGGGCTGAGCCCGCAGCAGGGCGAGCTCGCCTATAACGGCGCAGCCAGCGCCGGCGGCATCGCGGCGGCCCGCGACAACGGCGTGCGCTGCGTCTTCCAGGAATTGTCGCTCTGCCCCAACCTGACGGTGGCGGAAAACACCCGCGTCATGCATGCCGATCTCGGCGGCTGGAACTGGCGGAGCCGCGCCCTCACGCTTGTCAGAGACAAGCTCGCGGACATCTTCCCCGGCAATGCGGTGGATTGCACGGCCGCCGTCGGCGACCTTTCGATCGCAGAGCGGCAGATGGTGGAAATCGCCATCGCCTTCACCAGCGTCTCCAAGCCTGCGCGCCTGGTCATTCTCGACGAGCCGACATCCTCGCTCGACGCAGGCCTCGCCGCCCAGCTGATGGCCTATGTGAAGCGTTTCGTCTCCGAAGGCGGCGCCGTGCTGCTGATCTCGCATATTCTCGGCGAAATCTTCGACGCCTCCAACCGCATCGTGGTGATGAAGGACGGCCGCGTCGTCGCCAGCCGTCCGACGCATGACTTCAGCGTCAACTCTCTCGTCGAAGCCATGGGCAGCGTCGTGCGCGACAATGCCCGCGGCGCCCGTACGGCCCGCGCCGACACCGAAACCGTCATTTCGCTTGGCGCCCGCCATGGCTCCACCATTCCATTCTCGGCCCGTCGCGGCGAGGTGATCGGTCTCGCCGGCCTCGGCGGCCATGGCCAGACCGAGATGCTGCTGGCGCTGCACAAGGCCTTCAGCAGCGACTGGATGCCGGGCCGCGGCCGCGACATCGCCTTCGTCGCCGGCGACCGGGCGCTGAACGGCACGTTTCCGCTCTGGAGCATTCTCAAAAACCTCTCGATCGCCTCGCTCGGCGGCTTGTCCAAAGCGAGCTTCGTCGACGCCGGGAGCGAGCGCTCAGTCGGCGACAGCTGGAAGAAACGCATCGAGATCCGCACCCCCGACATGGACAACGGCATTCTGTCGCTGTCCGGCGGCAATCAGCAGAAAGTGCTGTTCGCCCGGGCGCTCGCGACGCCGGCCCGCATCGTGCTGATGGACGATCCGATGCGCGGCGTCGATGTCGGAACCAAGCAGGAGGTCTATTCCATCTTACGCAGCGAAGCCGAAGCGGGCCGCACCTTCATCTGGTATTCGACCGAGATGGATGAAATCTGCCTTTGCGACCGGGTCTATGTGTTCCGCGACGGACGCATCGCCGCCGAACTCACCGGCGACGAGGTGACCGAGGAACATGTGCTGACCGCCTCATTCGAAGGAGAAGCCGCATGATGGGCCTTTCGGCCAACACGATCCGCCAGATCGTGCCGGCGCTGTCGCTGGCGGCGCTCTTGGCGGCGGTGTTCTATCTGCAGCCGCGCGCCATGAGCTATGTCGGGCTGAACCTGCTGTTCAATCTCGCCGTGCCGATCGCGCTGGCGACGCTCGCCCAGATGATGGTGATGGCGGTCAATGATCTCGACCTGTCCATCGGCACCTTCGTCAGCTTCGCGGCCTGCGTCGCGGCGACCTATCTGCAGACCTCGCCCGTGCTGGGGATCGCCATTCTCCTCGGCGCCGTCGCGGTCTACGCCGCGCTGGGGGTGATCATTCATCTGCGCGACCTTCCGGCGATCGTGGTGACGCTCGGCATGAGCTTCGTCTGGGGCGGGCTTGCGGTTCTCATCCTGCCCGCGCCGGGCGGTTCGGCGCCCGACTGGGCCCGCTGGCTGATGACGTCGAAGCCGCCGCTGGTGCCCATGGCGATCGTGGCGAGCGTGCTGATCGCGCTCATCGCCCATCTCGTGGTGATGAAATCGAGCTTCGGCGTGCTGGTGCGCGGAGTGGGCGGCAATGCCCGCTCGGTGGCGCGTTCGGGATGGTCGGTGATCGGCATCCGCGCCGGCGCCTATGCGCTCGCCGCCGTGCTCGCCATTCTCTCCGGCATCGCGCTGGTGGGGCTGACGACCTCCGCCGACGCCAATATCGCGCTGCGCTACACGCTGCTGTCGATCGCCGGCGTCATTCTCGGCGGCGGCGAATTCGTCGGCGGCCGCGTCTCGCCCGTCGGCGCGGTGATCGGCGCGCTGACGCTGACGCTGGCCGGCTCCTTCCTCTCCTTCCTCCGGATCTCGCCGGACTGGCAGATCGGCGCGCAGGGCGCGATCCTCATCATCGTGCTGGGCTTGCGCCTGCTGCTCAATCGCGCCGAAAAACGGGAGAAACGTCCATGACCTCCGCGATCGGCTTGATCCGTCGACCCTGGATCTGGTCCTTCCTGGCCACCATCCTGGTGTTTATCGTCACCGCGCTGTTCACCGGCGGCGCAAGCTCCTTCGGGCTCGGACAGGCGGCGCTGACATTTGCGGCCTTCTCCGTGATCGTCGGCCTCGGCCAGATGTTCGTGATCACGCTCGGGCCTGGCAATACCGATCTGTCGGTGCCCGCCACGATGACGCTCGCCGGCACGCTGTCGCTCAAATATATGGACGGCGTCGAAGGCACGATCCTGATGGGTCTCGGCGTCGCCATTCTCTGCGGTCTCGCCATCGGGGTGGCCAATTACGCGCTGATCAAGGCGCTGCGCATTCCGCCGATCATCGCCACCTTATCGATGAGCTTCGTGGTGCAGTCGACCGCGATCTGGTCGAACCGCGGCCTGCGCGTCAAGCCGCCGGAAAGCCTCGCGAGCTTCACGACCTCCGATATCGGCGGCGTGCCGAATGTGGCGATCGTCGCCTTCCTTCTGACGGTGGCCGGCTGGCTGCTGCTGGAAAAGACCATTTACGGGCGCTGGATCTCGGCGATCGGCCAATCCTCCTTCGCCGCCCGCATGGCCGGCATTCCGGTCGACGGCGCGCGCTTCGTGACCTATGTGCTCTGTGCGGTGCTGGCCTCGATCGCCGGCTTCCTGCTGGCGAGCTTCTCGGGCGGGGCGGCGCTCAATATGGGCGCGGAATATCTGCTGATGTCAATCGCCGTGGTGGTGATCGGCGGCACGGCGGTGGCGGGCGGCAATTCGAATGTGCCGGGCATCTGGGGGGCGTCGCTGTTCATGTTTCTCGTCGTGTCCATGCTCAACACCTATGGGTTCGGCGCCGGGGCGCGCCTGATCCTGACAGGACTGATCATCATCGCGGTCATTCTGGTCGCGAGCGGCGGCGCGATGAAGCGGCGATAGCAATTGGGGGACATCATGGCGTCAGAACACCCGTCCATCTACGAAATCCACGACAATCGCTTCCGCTACCTGACGGTCGGCAGCGCCGGTCTCGACCAGCTCTATTCCGGCTGCCGCTGGGCCGAGGGCCCGGTCTGGCTGGCGGACCAGAACTGCCTGCTCTGGAGCGACATCCCCAACCAGCGCATGCTGCGCTATGCGCCTGATGGAACCGTGTCCGTGTTCCGCGACAACAACAATTTCGTCAACGGCAACACCCGCGACCGGCAGGGACGGCTGGTCTCCTGCGAACATGGCGGCCGTCGCGTGATCCGCACGGAGCCGGACGGATCGATCACCACCATCGCCGACCGCCATGACGGCAAGCGGCTGAATTCGCCCAATGACGTGGTGGTGAAATCCGACGGCTCGATCTGGTTCACCGACCCGACCTACGGCATCCTGTCGGACTATGAAGGCTATCGCGCCGATCCCGAGCAGGAAACGCGCAACGTCTATCGCGTCGACGGGACGACGGGCGTCATCAGCGTCGTCGTCGACGATTTCCTGCAGCCCAACGGGCTGGCTTTCTCGCCCGACGAGACCAGGCTTTATGTCGCCGACTCCGCCGTCAGCCACGATCCCACGGCGCCCAGCATCATCAGGGTCTTCGATGTCGAGGACGGCGTGCGGCTGACCAACGGCCGCGTCTTCTGCCATATCGACAAGGGCCTGCCCGACGGCTTCCGGGTCGATGTCTCCGGCAATGTCTGGACCAGCGCCGGCGACGGCGTGCACTGCTTCAGCCCAGAGGGCGATCTCCTCGGCAAGATCCTGACGCCGCAGGCGGCGGCCAATCTCTGCTTCGGCGGCCCCCGCCGCAACCGGCTGTTCATCACCGCCACAACATCGCTTTATGCGGTGTATACGGCGACGACGGGCGCGCAATATCCATAAGGATTTACTGACTCTCCAAGAATGCCTGTCAGCGGTTGTCGATGCCCGACAACATCACCGCCGTCATGCTCGGGCCCGTCCCGAGCATCTGCAACGCATTGATTTTGCTCGATGGCTTAGATCCTCGGCACAAGGCCGAGGATGACGGAGGAGAGGGTATGCGCCGCCTCAGGCGGCAGCAGCGCCCCCTCGATCCTCAGGTGATCGCGCCCACCTGCCAGGGCACGAATTCGTTGTCGCCGTAATCATAGATCTCGCTCGAAGTCTTCTTGCCGGAGGCGACCGCGATGATGTCTTCGAAGATCCGTAGACCCGCGGCCTCGATCGTGTCTTCGCCTGTGACGATCGCGCCGCAATTGATGTCCATATCCTCCTCCATGTGGTCATACATGTCGGTGTTTGTGGCGATCTTGATGCAGGGCGCAGGCTTGAAGCCGGAGACGGAGCCGCGACCGGTGGTGAAACAGATGACATTGCAGCCGCCGGCGACCTGGCCGGTGACGGCGGCGGGGTCGTAGCCGGGCGTGTCCATGAATACGAAGCCGGATGCGGTGACCGGTTCGGCATATTCATAGACGGCCTTCAGCGGCATCGAGCCGCCCTTGGCGACTGCGCCCAGTGATTTTTCGAGAATGGTGGTCAGGCCGCCCTGCTTGTTGCCATAGGAGGGGTTGTTGTTGAGTTCGTCGCCATTGCGGGCGGTGTAATCGCGCCACCAGTCGATGCGGTCGAGCAGTTTCTTCGCCACATCGGGGGTGACGGCGCGGCGGGTGAGCAGATGTTCGGCGCCGTAAATCTCCGGCGTCTCGGCCAGCACCGAAGTCGCGCCGTGACGCACCAGCAGGTCTGAGGCGACGCCGAGGGCGGGATTGGCCGAAATGCCGGAATAGCCATCGGAGCCGCCGCATTCCAGAGCCAGTTTCAGGCCAGACAGCGGCTGTTCGGTGCGCACCGCCTGATTGACGATCGGCAGCATCTCCTTGATCATCTCGATGGCGGTCTCGATGGTCTTGCGGGTGCCGCCGGTCTGCTGGATGGTCATGGTGCGCAGGAGCGCGCCCTCGGCGATCTGGTAATGTTCGAGGATCGGGGCGATCTGGTTGGTCTCGCATCCCAGGCCGATCATCAGCACGCCGCCGAAATTGGGATGGCGGGCATAGCCCTGGATGGTGCGGGTGAGGATGCGATAGCCTTCCGACTTGGTGTTGATCGCGCAGCCGCCGCCATGGGTGAGCGCCACGACGCCATCGACATTGCCGAAGCCTTCGAGCCCGCCCATGCGGTTGAAATGATCGGCGATGTAGCGCGACACCGTGGCGGAACAGTTCACCGAGGAAATGACGCCGATATAATTGCGCGTGCCGACATGGCCGCCGCCGCGATCAAAGCCCATGAAGGTGCGACGCTCGGCGACAGGCAGGAGATCCTCCGTCAGCGAGCCTGCCCCCATTTGGTAATCATGCTCGGAGGGCACCATGGCGAGATTGTGCAGATGGATATGCTCGCCGGGCGCTATATCGGCGGTGGCGACGCCGATGACTTGGCCGAATTTCAGCACTTCCTGCCCGGCTTTGATGGCCTTCAGCGCCACCTTGTGACCGCGGCCGATGAAATCCTTCGCCAGGAGATCCTGATAGCCGGTTGCTTCGCCCTTGCCGATTTTGGCCCGGGCCACGCCGACATCGTCGAGCGGATTGAGAATGATGATGGGCGCCGATGCCGAGGTCATGGCGAACTCCTCCCTGTTTTTTGTCCATAGAAGACAATTAGAGCGAGGGGCCTGCGCGTCAAGGTCGGCAGGATGGCGCAGGCGCTTGTTTTTATTGTTTCTTCAAGACAGGAAGATGCTACTCGGGCACGGTCGGCAACACCGTCTCGGCCTTTTTCAACCGCTGCTCGCGGAAGAAGATGAACAGTCCCGAGGCGACGATGAGGGCGGCGCCCAGCATCATCGGCAAGGTCGGCGTGTCGCCGAACACCAGCCAGCCGAACAGGATCGCCCAGAACAGCAGCGTATATTGCAGCGGCGCGACCGTGGCGGCAGGGGCGATCTTCAACGAATAGGTCATCAGCATATGGGCGAGCATGGCGACGACGCCGAGAATCGCCATCCAGGAAAGATCGAACAGCGTCGGCGTCACCCATTCGAAAGGCACGGTGGCGGCCCCCACGATGGTCGCCCCCGCCATCTGCCAGAACACCAGCACGGTGCCGGACGTGTTGCGCAGGAAGCGGCCGAGCATCAGCATGACGGAGAAGAACATCGTGCCGATGATGGAGATGACCGCCGGCATGGTGAACATGGCGCTCGACGGATTGAGGGCGACCAGCACGCCCGAGAAGCCGATGGCGATGGCCAGCCAGCGCCGCCACCCGACATGCTCGCCGAGAAACAATGGCGAGAGCGCGGCGATATAGATCGGCGCGGCCAGCCAATAGGTCATGACATCGGCGAGCGGCAGATAGGAGACGGCGAGATAGAAGGCGAAGACCTCCGCCGTGGCGAGAGCCGCGCGCAGGATCTGCAGACCGGGTCGTTCGACTTGCACCACCTGGCGGAAGCCGCCGCGCCACAGGAACGGCAGAAGCACCAGCACCGCGGCGAAACTGCGCAGAAACAGCAGCTGGCCCACCGAATAGGTGGCGACCAGCCACTTGCCCATCACGTCGTTGATGGAGAACATCAGCATGCCCAGGAGCATGGCGGCGACTGCGGTGGCCGTGGCGGCCTGCGGACGAGGAAGCGACATAGGAAACTGCCTTTCGGGATCGTCAGTCCATGCGGTCGATCCGGAGAAAAGGCAAGCCGCGACCGACATAAGCGCGGAATAAATTATCGACAGAAAGCGCCGCATGGCCTTTCCTTGATTTTCCTGCGCTTTTCTTGTTGACGCGGCGGCGGCGCCGCGCTTGTTAACACATTCGAAATCACGCTGGCCCGACCCGAGACCGATATGACCGACGATCCGCTTTCAACCGCCGAAATCGAGCGATACCAGCGCCATATTTTGCTGCCGGAGATCGGCGGGCAAGGGCAGCAAAGGCTGAAGGCGGCGGCGGTCCTGGTGATCGGCGCGGGCGGACTGGGCTCGCCCGTCATCGAATATCTGGCGGGGGCGGGCGTCGGCACGATCGGCATCGTCGACGACGACCGGGTGTCGCTGTCCAATCTGCAGCGACAGGTCATCCACGGCACCGACCGGGTGGGCGAGAAGAAGACCCGCAGCGCCGCAGCCCGGGTGCGCGACATCAATCCGCATGTCGCCGTCAACCGGCATGAGACGCGATTCAACGCCGACAGCGGTCCGGGGCTGGTGTTCGGCTACGACCTGATGATCGACGGTTCCGACAATATCGAAACGCGATACTGCGCCGCCGATGCAGCAGAGCGCGCCGGCGTGCCGCTGGTGTCGGGCGCGGTGGGACGTTTCGACGGATCGGTGACCGTGCTCGCGCCGCATCTCACCGGCGCCGACGGCAAGCCCAACCCGCGCTATAGCGACCTCTTCCCCGAACGGCCGCCCGAGGGCATGCTGCCGGCCTGCGCCGAGACGGGCGTGATCGGCGCGCTGACCGGGGTGATCGGCACGCTGATGGCGATGGAGGCGATCAAGGTTCTGACCGGCGCAGGCGAGCCGCTGATCGGGCGGCTGCTGCTTTATGATGCGCTGGCCGCGCGCTTCGACACGATCCGCTACCGGCGGAAATAACGTCGTCTCAATCCTCGTCGGGCTCGGCCACGGCTCGCAGCTTGCGGGTGCGCAAGAGAATAGAGGCGCCCTTGCGCTCGATGGCGCCCTTTTCCTCCAGCGACAGGATCGCGCGATTGATCTTGGGCCGGGAGGCGCCAACGACGCTGGCGATTTCCGACTGCGACAGGCCAATCTTCAGCACCGCCTCTTCCGGCGGCTCCTCGCCGAGGATCTGTCGCATCGTCAGAAGGAAGAAGCGGGCGACGCGGGAATCGAGATCGTAGAGCGCCAGCGTTTCCAGCTGCTCGTTGGTTTCGCGCAGCCGCCGGCAGAGAAAGCGCATCACCGCCTGCATGCCGGCGGGATTTCTGGCGAGAAAGGCCGAGAAATCAGCCTTGGATACGACATAGCCCTCGGTCGCCACCGAGGCGGTCGCATCCGCCGAGCGCGGTTCGCCGTCGATGACGGCCATTTCGCCGAGAAGAGCGCCCTCCTCCATGTGCCGAAGCGTCAGCTCGCGTCCCTGGGGCGTGATCAGCGACAGCTTGATGCGGCCCGAGGCGACCAGGATCATGTAATCGCCGGGATCGCCGCGCTGGAAGATCACCGCGCCTGCGGTCCATTTGCGCTGCTGGGCGAGGCCGCGCACCTCCTCGATCAGTGCGGGGGTGAATTCCTCGAAGATCGGGAAGGATCGCCAGAAGGCGACGCTCTTGGGGCTTTCGGCCATGCGGGGCTCCGTCGGTGCTGAAAACGGGCGGCTGTCGAACAGACGCGTCAGAAAATACTCATGGTTTACAAGGTTTCAACAGGGTGTTGCGTCATTTCCTTTTGCCGGCGCCGAATTAACCCAAGCTTTACCACTTCGTCTTGTTTTAGCCGTCTCCGATGAACCTTTCCAGCCGATTTACCTTTTGGGCAGCTTTTGGCGACATAGGATCATCCTGTCTCGGAATGGGCCATGAAGGCCTTTGGGTGATGGGGCATGGAGAGCTTATGGCGCGCGTGTTTTTCTCGATTATGGGAATTGTAGCCGGCACAGCAGGGCTTGCGCTGCTGTTTTTGCCGATCAGCCTGCAGGCGCAGCTGGTGCTGAGCTTCGGCGCTCTCGGTTGCATGTTCTTCACCATGAGCCGTCCGGACAACAAGATCTTCCGCATGATGTCCTTTGGCTTCGTCGGTCTTCTGGCGCTGCGCTACGGTTACTGGCGCACCGTGGAAACCCTGCCGAGCATCTACGAACCCTGGAACTTCATACCGGGCTTCCTGCTCTATCTCGCCGAAATGTATTGCCTGGCGATGCTGTTCGTGTCGCTGTTCATGCTGGCCGATCCGCTGAAGCGGCAATCGCCGAGCCTGCCCAAGATCGAGGACCTGCCGACCGTCGACGTCTTCGTGCCGAGCTACAACGAGGACGCCGAACTGCTCGCGGTCACGCTCGCCGCGGCCAAGGCGATGGCCTATCCCAAGAACAAGCTCAAGATCTATCTGCTCGACGACGGCGGCACGGACGCCAAGCGCAACGACCGCGATCCCCGCAAGGCGCTGGCCGCCATCCATCGTCACGAGCAACTCAAGGCGCTGTGCGACGCCATGGGGGTGATCTATCACGCCCGCAAGGAAAACAGCCACGCCAAGGCCGGCAACCTGAACGAAGGCCTGAAGATCTCCAACGGCGAACTCGTGGTGGTGTTCGACGCCGACCATGCGCCGGTCAGGGATTTTCTCAAGGAAACCGTGGGCTTCTTCCGCGAGACGGAAAAGCTGTTCCTCGTCCAGACCCCGCATTACTTCCTCAATCCCGATCCGCTCGAAAAAAACCTGCAGACTTTCGCCCGCATGCCGTCGGAGAACGAGATGTTCTATTCGATCATGCAGCGCGGGCTGGACAAGTGGGATTCGTCCTTCTTCTGCGGCTCGGCGGCCGTGCTGTCGCGCAAGGCGCTCGAGACCACCAATGGTTTTGCCGGCCAATCGATCACCGAGGATTGCGAGACGGCGCTGGCGCTGCATTCCCAAGGCTGGCATTCGATCTATGTCGACAAGCCGCTGATCGCCGGCCTGCAGCCCGAAACCTTCGTGTCCTTCATCGGACAGCGGGCGCGCTGGTGCCAGGGCATGCTGCAGATCCTCATCCTCAACCGTCCCTTCCTCGCCAAGGGGCTGAAGATGCAGCAGCGCATCTGCTATGCCGGCATCAACCTGTTCTGGCTGTTTCCGCTGTCGCGGCTGGCCTTCATGTTCTCGCCGTTGCTCTACATCTTCTTCTCGCTGGAAGTGTTCCAGTCCAACATCACCGAATTCGCCTCTTACGCGCTCACCTATCTGGTCGCCTCCTATGCGCTGCAGAGCTATCTCTATGGCCGGGTGCGCTGGCCTTGGGTGTCCGAGCTTTATGAATATGTGCAGTCGGTGATGCTGTTCGGCTCGATCGTGTCGGTGGTGCGCAATCCGCGCAAGCCGACCTTCAACGTGACCGCCAAGGGCCAGACGCTCGACAAATCCGGCATGAGCCCGATCGCCAAGCCCTATTTCGCGATCTTCTTCATCCTGCTGGTCGCCGCGCTCTATTCCGGCTTCCGCTATATGACCGAGCCGCTGTCGGGCGATCTCCTGATGATCGTGGCCGGCTGGAACCTGATCAATCTGGCGCTCGCGGGCGCGGCCCTCGGCGTGGTGGCCGAACGGCGCGAACTCCGCCGCAACCAGCGCCTGCCGGTGAAGCGGCATGCGCTGATGCGGATCGGCGAGACGCTGCATTCGGTGATCGTGCGCGACGCCTCGAGCGGCGGCGTGGCGGTGGAATTTCTCGACGGCGAGCCCAAGACCGCCGAGATCGGCCAGCTCGCGGGCCAATTGGAGCTGAGACGCGGCGGCGAGGCGATTTCGGCCGACATGGTGCTGCGCGGCGTCAGGCGCTCACCGGACGCGCCGACCGCCTGGGGTTTCGCCTATCGCGAACGGACGCCGTCGACCTTCGCCGTGATCGCCGACCTCATGTATTCGAAACAGGCCGTGCTGCAGGACCGGTTGAACCGGCGGCAGGTGCGGCTGGGCTTCTTCGCCGGCACGGTGAAATTCGCCGCCTGGACCTTCTCGGAAACATTCCGGGCGCTGCGCTATTCGCTCGGCTGGATCGGCGAGAGCGCGGTGACGTCCGAACCCGACGCGCCCATCCAGATCAAGCCCGCCAGCGTGAAGATGACGCCGGTGGAGATCGAAGCCGAACTGACCAGAGCCGCGGGAGGCGCCCGTGCGTAAGTCGACGACCCTCCTCGGCGCCGCCCTCCTCGCCTGCGTCGCATCCGCGCCGGGATTGGCTGCCGACAACCCGCTCCTGCCGCAGAATAGCGCGGGCGTGAGCGTCGCCCCCGCCACACAGTCTGCGGCGATCGCAACCGGAAACGGCCTGACCCCCTTCCTCGAGGCTTCGACGCGCTTTCGCCTGAGCGGCGAGAGCGACACGGCGGAATTCACATTCTGGGCCAGCAAAGCCGAGGCGCAGGCCGGCGGCGAGATCGTGCTCTCCTACAAGAACGCCGTGTCGGTGCTGCCGGACACCGGGCTCGCCAGCGTCGAGATCAACGGCAAGGCGGCGGGCGAGTTCAAGATCGCCTCTCCCTTCGACTTCACCGCCCGGAGCTTCAAGGCAGCGCCGGGTCTGCTGCGCGCCGGCTATAATGTCGTGCGTGTCAAGGCGCGGCAGCATCACCGCGTCGATTGCGCGCTCTCGGCCACCTACGAATTGTGGACCGACGTCAATCCGGCGCGGAGCGGCTTCAGGTCGTCCAACGCCGGCATCGTCACGACATTCGCCGATCTCGCCAAGGCGGGACGGCTCGAAAACGGCGCGACGGACCTGCGCGTGGTGACCGCCGCCAAGACCGACGCCGGGCTTCTGAACGCCGCGTCGAGCGTGGCGCAGGCGGTCGGCCTCTATCTGGGACGGCCGGATCTCGCCGTGAGCCTGTCGGATCGTCCGGGCCGCGGGCCGGGCATCGACCTCTATCTGATGATCGCGGGCGACGCGGGCGTCAGCGTCGCGCCGGGCGGAGAGCCGGGCCGCATCGCGCTGACTTTCCGTGCGCCCAACGTCGCCGGCCTTCACGATCTGCTGGTCGCCACGGTGAAGAAGGAAATGATGGCGGGCCTGCGCGACCTCAACGCCCGCAAGCGCTTCGGCGAGATCAGGCTCGACGCCGGCAAGACCGCGACGCTCAAGGACATGGGCTTCCGCAGCGAGACGTTCGCCGGCCGGATGATGCGGACGCGCTTCGACATGACCATGCCGGCCGATTTCTATCCCGCCGATTACGGCTCCGTGGCGCTGAAGCTGAGCGCGGCGACCGCGCCTGGGCTCGAGCCGCAATCGCAGATGCTGGTGCGGGTCAACGACATCGTTGTCAACGCCTTCCCGTTCCGCGACACGGACGGCCAGAACTTCGACGAGAAGCTGATCGAACTGCCGCTGCGCGCCTTCCGGCCCGGCGTCAACCGGGTGGAGATGCTGGCGGAATTGCCGCGCGCCTCGGACCGGACCTGCGCGCCCGACGCGCGCGACGAGGACAAGCCGCGCTATATTCTGCTCGACAAGACCAGCATCGGCGTGCCCGAGCTCGCCCGCGTGACCCGCCTGCCCGATCTCGGCGCCATGGCGGGCGTCGCCTATCCCTATGGCGACGGCAAGCCCTTCCCTATCTATCTCGATCAGGCGACGCCGGAGACGGCGGGCGCGGCGCTGACGCTTTTGGCGCGGCTCGCTCAATCGGCGCAAGCGCCCGTCAACGCCGATTTCAGGATCGGCAAGCCGACCGGCGAAGTCGCCGGCGACGCGCTGGTGCTGATCGGTTCGGGCGATGCCCGGGAGCAAAACGCCGCAGCGGAGAGCGCGGCTCCCACATCGGTGAGCTTCGAGGAAACCGGCGCGATCGACGTCACGTCCACCGGCGGCGAGGACCAGCTCATCGCCGCCTTCCGGCAATCGGCAAGCGATGCGGACACCGAACTTTCCTGGTCGAGCCGCTTCGGCGCGATGGCGGACAGGCTCGGCGCCCGCTTCAAGCGCTGGCTGAACTATCAATCTGAGACGGCGGGCGCGCCCGATCTCGGAAATGCGCTGGTGACCATTGCGCAGACAGCCTCCGCCGGCGACGGCGCGACGACGGAAATCCGCGCCAACACGCCTGAAGACCTCGCATTCGGCGTCCAGAGGCTGGCGAGTTCGGAGATCTGGCCGCAACTGTCGGGCGGCTCCGCCGCCATTTCGGCCGATGCGACGACGCTCGCCGCCCTCACTGGTCCCTCGCCCCGTTTCAGCGACGTGACAGAGCAGAGCGTCGGCAACTATCGCCGCATCGCCGCGGCCTGGCTGTCGGACAATTTCAAGATCTATGTGGGACTGGTGATCGCGCTGATCGGCGTCTTCGCCGCCTGGCTGGGTTTCGTCGTCCAACGCAAGGGCACAAGGAGCGACGCATGACCCGGTCCATCCTGTTCGCAAGCGTCTGCGCTGTTTGCCTGTCGGCCAATGCTGTTCATGCAGCCGATCCCGCCAGCCCGCTCCTCACGCCCGCGCCGGCCGCCGCCCCTGTGGCGACGACGCCGAAGATGGCCCAGCCGGCGGTCGTTACCCAACCCGTTGCCGTGTCCGAGAAGGCCGTAGCCGGCCCCGACGCCATCGAACTGGCGGCGCTCTATTATTACGCCCGCAGCAAGGAAGAGGCGCGGCTGAAGGCCGAGTTCGCCCGGCTGCAATATAAATATCCCGGCTTCGAGATGCCCACCGATCTCTACCAGCCGGCGGCCAAACCGGTGGACGAGAGCAAGCTCTGGACGCTCTATGGCAAGGACGACTTCGCCGGCGTCGATGCGGAACTGGCGCGGCTTGCTGCAGAGCGCCCGGAATGGAAGCCGAGCGCGGATTTCCAAGCCAAACTGGCGCGCAAGAAGATGCGCTTCGCCGTAACCACAGCCGTGAAGGCGCGCAACTGGCAGAGCGCGGCCGCCGCCGGCGCGACGATCGATCCGGCGACGGAGAAAGAGGTCGATCTGGTCTGGGACATGATCGACGCCTATTCGGCGCTCGGCGATCGCGAGCGGCTGGCGCGCTTTTACCGCGCGCTGATGTTCCGCGATCCCGCCCATCAGATCCCCAAGGCGGCCCTCATCGCCACCATCAAGAAATCCACCCGCGACTTCACCTCCGAGGATGTGCGCGGCGTGATGGCGGTGTTCGCCGCCGATCCCGTCATCAGCGCGGGCCTCGCCGGCGTCGCCACGGATCTCACCCGCACGGCGGTGGCGAAGTTCAATACAGACAAGGCGAAGACCGAGCCTCTGGCCAAGGCCGATATCGACGCGCTGTCCGCCGCGGCGACGGAAGGCAAGGCGCCGGCCGATTTCTCGCTGCTCGGCTGGTATTATCTGAAGATCAAGGAGCCCGCCAATGCCGGCGCCTGGTTCCGCCGCGCCATCGAGGCCGAGCCGACCGTCGATCACGCCAAGGGCCTCTATCTGGCGCTGATGGGTCAGGCGCGCGACCAGGAGGCGTACGAACTCGCCGTCACTTACAAGGATGCGCTGATCGCCGATCCGGTGTTCCTGATGAATGCTCTGGCGGCGCGGATCTCCGGGCCGCATGCCGACAGCGTCAAGCCCGAAGCGGTGGCCGCCTACGCCGAAGCGATCCTGGCGGCCAAGAGCGGGCCGCATGCCGAAATCCTCGCCTGGTACGCCTATAACAGCGGCCAGTTTCCCGCCGCCCGCGCCTGGTTCGACAAGGCTTTTGCCTGGGAGCCGAATGAAGCGCGGCTGAAGGGTCTCGCGCTTTCAGAAGGGCAATTGGGCGAGCGCGCAGCGCTGGTGTCGCTCTACAAGGCCTATGGCAAGACCTATCCGACCATCTGGGACGACGTGCATCTCGCCAAGAAGGGCGCGCGGCGCGCCGCTGTGCGGCCCGTCATCGACCGGATGCAGGTGGGCGCTGTCGAGACGAAAACCGAGGCGCGCGAACCCGATTTCATCGAGGCGGCTCCCCGACGGGAAGAACCCGTGCGGACGGAACCGAGGCGCGGCGGGCGCGTCGTGGCTGCCGGCGGCTTCGACGCGCTTCTCGGGCAGAAACGCTATGGCGACTGCGTGGCGGCGATCGCATCTCGCGAAGCGTCGCAAGGGCTCCGGCCCGGCGACCAACTGGTCAAAGGCTGGTGCATGATGGGCCTGAAGCGCAATTCCGAAGCGCAGGCCGCCTTCAGCGCAGCCCTTTCCGGCGGCGGCAAGACCCAGAGCGACGCGGCTTACGGCCTGGCCTTGACGCTTCTGCGCAATCAAATGACCAGCGAGGCGCAAGCGGTGATCTCGCTCTATCCGCTCGGCGTCGCGCGCGACAAGGAAATCCGGTTGGAAATCTACTGGCAGATGGCGCGCGCCGCCTTCGACCGCAAGGATTACCGCCAGTCGCTCGATGCGCTCAACGAGCGCATCCGGCTCGCGCCCGAGCCGGTGGACATGACGCAGATGCGCGCCTGGGCGCATTACAATCTCGGCAACAAGGCCGAAGCCAAGGCGATCTTCGAAACGCTTGCCGACTATGTCGATGACGGCGGTGTCAGGCGGGGTCTTGCCGCGACGACCGGCGGAACTGTGGGAGGACGCTGATGATGGCGCGTTTTCATCATGCTGCCTTGGTCGCAGCGCTTGCGACGCTGACCGGGTGTTCGACCTCCGGGCCGGATCCTTATCTGACCACGCAAGCGGTGTCGGCCAAGCCGCAATCCTCTGTCTCCACCGTCGCGCCGCAATTCGCCGCCGCGCAATTGCCGCAGCTCGCAGGCCCTGCCCTCCTCGTGCGGCAGTCGCTGGATGGCGATCGCTTCCGACAGGAGATCGTCTACGCCAACCGCACGGCGCTTTCGGGCGAGAACCTGCTGACGGTGATGGCGGGACCGCCGAAAGAAAAATCACTCCTGCAGCCGCCGAGCACTGCCGACGTCCGTCGCGAGATGCGCGCTATGCTGCCGGCAAGCGTCTCGGCGCGGATGGGGGCGACGCTCGGCGCCAATATCAACGGCCGGTACGGCTATGCCACCGCCAGCCTGCCCGGCGGCGGCGCCTGCCTCTATGCCTGGCAGCGGATCAAAAGCGTCAACGCCAGTGACAAAACCGGTTTCGCCGGCCTGACCGACGACCGCATCGCCGCCCAGATCCGGCTGCGCTATTGCGACCCGGCGCTGAACGAGGCCCAGATACGCCTGCTGATGGACGGGCTGACGATGCGGCCGATCAGCGGCGCGACCATCGACATGCTGCGCTACGCGGCGGGCAGCGGCGTCAATGCGGCGATCGCTCCACAGCCGGCGATCATCGCGCCTGTGGCGGCGGCCGAGCCCGTGGCCGTGTCGAAGCCGCGATCGCGCAAGATGAAGGTCGAGGCGCAGACAAGCGACGATTGGCGGCAGGACGCAGATGCCGCCGCCGTGACGATTCCGAGCGACGAACAGCCGGGACCCGTGACCCAGGCGGCGGCGCTGGTGCCGCTTCCCGAAGAGGGCGCGAGCGCGACCGTCAAACCGACGCAGGCGTCCGAGACGGCGCCGGCCGTCACCGTGCCGCTTCCCGAATAGCGCTCAGGCCTTGACCGCGACGATGAACAGCCGGGGAAAGGCGAGCAGCACGCGACCATCCGTTCGCGCCAGATAGGCGCGGGCGATGCGCGCCGTATAGTCGGCGAGGAAATCCGCCCGCATGTCCTCCGGAACCCTGTCGAGATAGGGCCGGAGACCGGTGGCACGCACCCAGTCGACGATCGCCTCCGGGCCCGTCATCACGTGATAATAGGTGGTGCGCCAGACGTCGATCCGGATCGATTTGGGCGCCAGACGATCGTAATAGCTCTCGGCGGAAGGCAGCGGATTGCGACGGACGCTTTCGATGAAATGGCCGCGCCAGCGACCGGCCTCGGCGCTCTCCTCCATCATCCGATGGCTCGGCTCGTCGAGATTATCGGGCATCTGCACGGCCAGCGCGCCGCCGGGGACGAGATCGTCCATCAATCGTTCGAAAAGCGCGGGATGATCGGGAAGCCATTGAAACACCGCATTGGCGAAGAACAGGCTGGCGGGCGCGCTGGGACGCCAGTCGGCGAGATCGGCCTTGAGGAACGGCGTGTCCGGCAGCCGGCGCCGGGCGACGCTCAACATATTGTCATCGCTGTCGAGACCGCAGACGCGGCTTTTGCCAAAACGGTCGATCAGCAGTTCTGTGGAATTGCCCGGGCCGCAGCCGAGATCGAAGATAGAGGCGTCGCCGATCTCGGGAACGCGCGCCAGCAGTTCACGGGCGGGCCTGGTGCGTTCATCCTCGAATGCCAGATAGCGCTCAGCCGACCAGGCGATGGGAACCTCCTCTGCCGGCGACCGCCGGCTCTAATGCTGCCGCTCGGCCTCGAAGGTTCGGACCTGGCCGATCAGCCAATCCGAAAAGGCCTTGACCGGCGGATATGAGACTTTCGCGAGCGGCCGCACCAGATAATAGGCGCTCTGGCTGCGGACACGGTGATCATAGGCGGTGACAAGCTGGCCGCTGGCCAGTTCCGCTTCGATGAGAAACACCGGCATCAGCGCCACGCCGAGACCGGCGATGCAGGCCTGGGCGACATTGGAAAACTGCTCGAACCGCATGCCGCCGCTCGATTTGATGTCGACGCCGAGACTGCCGAACCAGTGCTCCCAGGCGCCGGGCCGCGAAGCCATCTCCACGCGCGGCAGGTTGATCATATCCTCAGGCCTGACCACCGGATTGCGGGCGAGAAAATCCGGACTCGCGACGGGGATCACATCCTCATGCATCAGGAACTGGCAATCGGCCCCCGGCCAATCCGGCTGACCGATATGGATGGCGGCGTCGATCTCCTCGGCGTCGAAATCGAAGCGACGGATGCGGGTGGCGAAATTGATGATGATCTTGGGGTTTTTCGCGACGAAATCGGGGATGCGCGGCATCAGCCAGCGGGTGCCGAAGGTGGGCAGAATGGCGAGGCTGAGCCGGTTTCCGGCCGAGTTCGACATGGCTTCCAGCGACAGAAGCCTGATCTTGCGCACAACCTCGGCCACGCCCTCGGCATAGGTCTTGCCGGTTTCGGTGAGCACCACGCCGCGGCCGTTGCGGTGAAAGAGCCGGACGCCCAGTTGCTCCTCGAGAATGGCGATCTGGCGGCTGATCGCCCCCTGGGTCAGCGACAATTCATCGGCGGCCGCCGAAAAGCTGCCGAGCCGCGCCACGCAATCGAAGGCGGCGAGGGCTGCGGTGGAGGGAAGGAGGCGGCGTTGGGTCATGGACATCGGCTATTCCTAAAGCTGATATCCGCCGGAGTAAATATGGCTTGTCGTCGAAGTATCCGAAAGGCAGGATCGGACAAAATTCTTCAGGAGTGAGAGATGAGCGACAAGTCCGCCTTCAACTGGGAAGATCCTTTCCTTCTCGACGACCAACTGTCCGACGAAGAGCGGATGATCCGCGACAGCGCCAAGGCCTTCGCCGAGGCGGAATTGCTGCCGCGCGTCAGCGAGGCCTATCTCGACGAGAAGACCGACGCGGGCCTGTTCAAGCTGATGGGCCAGGCCGGCCTGCTCGGCGTGACGCTGCCGGAGAAATACGGCGCGGCTGAAGCTTCCTATGTGGCCTATGGATTGGTGGCGCGCGAAGTCGAACGCATCGATTCCGGCTATCGCTCGATGATGAGCGTGCAGTCCTCGCTGGTGATCTATCCGATCTACGCCTATGGCTCGGAGGAGCAGAAGGACAAATATCTGCCCGGCCTGGTCTCCGGCGACCTGATCGGCTGCTTCGGCCTGACCGAGCCCGACGCCGGCTCCGATCCCGGCGGCATGAAGACCCGCGCCGAGAAGATCGAGGGCGGCTACCGCCTGCGCGGCGCGAAAATGTGGATCTCCAATGCGCCGATCGCCGATGTCTTCGTGGTCTGGGCGAAATCGGAGGCGCATGACGGCCAGATCCGCGGCTTCATCCTCGAAAAGGGCATGAAGGGCCTCTCCGCCCCCAAGATCGGCGGCAAACTGTCGCTGCGCGCCTCGGTCACCGGCGAAATCGTCATGGACGGCGTGGAAGTCGGCGAAGACGCGCTGCTGCCGAATGTGTCGGGCCTCAAGGGCCCGTTCGGCTGCCTCAACCGCGCCCGCTACGGCATTTCCTGGGGTGTGATGGGCGCCGCCGAGGATTGCTGGCTGCGCGCCCGCCAATATGGCCTCGATCGTCACCAGTTCGGCAAGCCGCTCGCCGGCACGCAGCTGTTCCAGAAGAAGCTCGCCGACATGCAGACCGAAATCGCGTTGGGTCTGCAGGCCTCGCTGCGGGTCGGCCGGCTGATGGACGAGCACAAGTTCGCGCCCGAGATGATCTCGATCGTCAAGCGCAACAATTGCGGCAAGGCGCTCGACATCGCCCGCCAGGCCCGCGACATGCATGGCGGCAACGGCATCCAGATCGAATATCACGTGATGCGCCACGCCCAGAATCTCGAAACGGTGAACACCTATGAAGGCACGCATGACGTCCATGCGCTGATCCTGGGACGGGCGCAGACGGGCATTCAGGCGTTTTTCTGATGCGGCTTTCAAATCCGGCACTCCATGGCGGCCCGCGCGGCCGCCATTTCCGTTTCAGGCGAGGCAATTTTCTTCGGCGCGCGCCGATTTTAGACGAACAATCCTCTCAATGTTGATTTCTGGAAATCTACTAAATCTGTGTATTTATCTATTTTTGTTATTCTCTCCCTGTCTTCGGGTGGTCCGGAGCGGAACGGGAAAGGATGAAGCCATGCCACGGAAAGATAGCGAAGGCTTACACTCTCACCTCGTTGTCACCCTCTCCTGTCGAATGCGTGGAATGTTCTGAAATGATGACATTCAACGCAGGAACAAGCCGGGCGAAGCCACGTTGTGGCCCGGGGTATGGAGACGGATCATGCAGAAGCAGGTTGTCGAACTGGCCGGAGAGCCGGTCGGAATCGCCATTCGGGACGGGGAATCGCTGAGATTTCTCGCAGTCAAATATCACGCGATGGATGCGGACGGGCAGGTGTTTCCGTCGCTTTCGGCGATGAAGTTCGCGCTTTCGCAACTCGCCATGCGGCAAAGACGCAGCGCGGCCTGAGAATTGTCGTGAAGAAGCAGATTTTTTCAGAGGATTTCATATAAAAACAACTTGGGGCGCCTTATTTAGGCTATGAGGCCTTCATAGACGGCGAGCGCCGCTCTATGAAGGCGGCGTTCGTGGTTGGATTGGTGCGGTATGCTGACGAATAAGGGAAAATACGGGCTGAAGGCGCTGATCGCCTTGGCGAAACTGCCTCCGGGCGAAACCTTGTTCAGCGGCGAGATCGCGCTGGCCAACAATATTCCGAAAAAGTTTCTGGACACGATCCTGCTGGAATTGCGCAATGCCGGCATCGTCCGTTCCAAGAAGGGGCCGACCGGCGGCTATTCGCTGTCGCGCCCGGCCGCGGAGATCCGTGTCGGCCACGCCATCCGCGTCATCGACGGTCCGCTCGCCCCGATCCGTTGCGCCAGCCGCACGGCGTTCGAATCCTGCGACGATTGTCCCGATCCGGCCTCGTGCCTGGTGCGCAAATCGATGACCGAAGTGCGCGACGCCGTCGCCGAGATCCTCGACACGATGACGCTGGAGCGGCTCGTATCGGGCGATTACGCCGAGTCCGACAGCGGTCTGATGTTGGAAAAAGAGGCGTCCTGATCGCGTCGATCTGACATCGCCTTGAAGCACCGTAGAATTCGAAGGCCGTTTCGCCCCAGGGCGAGGCGGCCTTTTTGGTGTTGTTTTTCGGGGAGTTAGTCGCGTTCCGCCAGGGGTTCGGCGACCTGCGTGCGCCTCTCGGCGCGGGCTGTTCGACAGCGACCGCAAGATTTGCGCTTTACAGCAAGAAATATGGCGGCATTATGGCTTTGTTCATCATCCGTTAGGAGATCGGCAATGATCAGCATGAATGGCTTCACACTGGGTTTCTTCATTCCCAAACAGGAATTGGAACCCAAGGCCGTCAGAACGACCAAATCCGGCGACGACAGGGATGCCCAACCGGCCCGGCGTGAGACCACCGGACCGTCTCTCGACGAAGACGACCAGGAGCCGTCGCCCCTGTTCCACTACGCCTATCGCTTCTTCTGAAACGTCAGATGTTGCGTTCGGTATAGGCCTTGATGCGGTCGTAAAGCGCTTTGTCGATCGTCAGGCCGTTCTTCAAACCGCGCTTGAGATTGGCGGCGCGGCGGTCGTTGGGCATGCGGGCTTCAGGCTGTGAGGTGATCGAGGCGATCAGGCGCTCGATCTGCTTTTCGAACAGACCGCCGGAAAACATTTTCGGCTCGAGCGCGATGAAGAACTGGCCGGAGCCGACCGGCAATCCGTCGTCTTCGGACATCGACCCCATTTCCACGCCCCGATTGGCGCCGGCGAGCGCCGCCGACATGGCTTCCACCACGAGACCGAGCGCAAACCCCTTGGGCCCGCCGAACGGCGCGAGCATGCCGTCGAGCGCCGCCTTGGCGTCGGTGGTCGGCTGGCCGCCGCGTTCGAAAGCGACGCCGGCTGGCAACGCCTCGCCTTTTTCCGCCGCCCGCTTCACGGCCGTCCAGGACGAGGCCGACGACGCCATGTCGACGAGGAAGGCGACGCGCCCCTTGCGACCGGGCGCGGCGAAGGAGAAGGGATTGGTGCCGATCACCGGATTGCGGCCGCCGACCGGCGCCATCACCGCCGGCGAATTGGCGAAGCCGAGCGCCACCAGCCCCTGCTGGGCGAGATAGCCGGTGTGGAAGCCGAGCGTGGCGGCATTGTAGGAATTGTGCACGGCCATGGCCGCCACGCCATATTCCTGCGCCGCCGGCACGAGATGGGAGAAGCCCTTCTCGATGGCCGGATGGGCGAAACCGTTCTTGGCGTCGACGCGGAAAGACACGAGCGACATGCGCTTGACGGCCGGATTGGCGGCGCCGTCGACCTTGCCGCTTTCGACATGGGCGCAATAGGTCGGCAACCAGTCCATTCCGTGTCCTTCGAGACCAGACAGTTCCGTCTCCAGGATCGCATCGGTAAAGTAGCGCGCATTGCGAGCCGCCACGCCCGCGCCGATCAGCGCGTCGAAGATCAGGTCGGACGCCTTGTCCACGCTCAATTTCACCACGCCGCTCATATCGCTCTCCTGTCAGACGTCCGAAGTCATGAAGGCGATAGCGGGCGGGGCGCTCTGCTTCAAGCCCTCGACGCGAATCAATGCGCCGGATCGGCAGGCAAACGGCCGATTGCGGCTGCCGGATGCCATAAGTCAGCCGATACGGCCTTCATTGCGTGTCGCGACGAAGACCGCGGAGGCTGACAATATGCCGCCCACGACCAGCGACACCCAGAGCGGCGGATGTATCAGCAGGAGAAGGCTCGCGAAACTCACCGCCATCATGCCGATGGCCAGCACCTTGGCGCGGCGGGGAATGGACCGGTTGTCCCGCCAGGCATGCAAAGGCGGTCCGAAGACGCGATGCTCATACAGCCAGCGTTCGAAACGCGGCGACGCCCGCGCAAAGAGCCAGGCCGCCAGGAGGATAAACGGCGTGGTCGGCAGCAACGGCAAGAAAATGCCGATGACGCCGAGAGCAACGCACAGCCAGCCGACAATGATGAGTATGATCCGCATGCGCCGCATCTCTCGAGAATCGCGAACGGCCTTTTACGCCGAACTCCGCCGTTTTGCTACGGCGGAGGCAATCATGCGGATCAATCTGGGCGAGGCGACGGCGGCGCGCCGCCGCCGGAGAAAAATTCACAGGCCGGCGGCGGCAATCTCGGCGTCGAGACGCTCGCGGGCCTTCTTCGGCAGCTTGGCGGTCTTGATGGCGTCGAGATTGGCGGGCGCATCGCCGACGACCACCAAAGCCACCATGCCCATCCCGACATGCGGCATGCATTTGACGGCATAGGCGCCGGGTGCGGTGAAGGTCACCGTGATGGGCTGGTTGGTCTTGCCCTTGAACGGTTCGGCGCCGGCCGGGATCATGTCCTTGATGCTCTCGGCATTGTGGCTCTTGTCGGTCGGTACGAAGGTGACGCTGTCGCCTGGCGCGACTTTCACGAAGCCGGGCTCGAACACCATAGCGCCGTCCTTGCCCTTGTTGAGCATATGGACCTCGACATCGGCGGCGAGAGCGGAGCCCGCCATCAAAGCGGCGAACAGGGCCGCGCCGGCGGCGGCTTTGACGAATGCATGCATTTCCAGTTCCTTTCAGCAGATTGCCAAGGCACTGACTATGCGGGAGAACCAGGCTGCGCCTTGACATGGCGCAAAGGGCCGCCGGCGTCTGAGACGATCAATCGAGGAGCTGGCGCAGGCGAAGGGCGAGTTCCGTGGCGGTGTAGGGCTTCTTGAGCCAGGTCTCTTCGTTGACCATTTCGCGCCCCGCGATGCTGGGCTCGGCGTAACCGGAGGTGAACAGCACCTTCAGGTCCGGGCGAAGCTTGCGCGCCACATCGGCGAGTTCGCCGCCGTGCATGCCGCCGGGCATGACGATGTCGGTGAACAGCAGATTGATGTCCGGATGCGTTTCGAGGATCTCTATGGCCTCGGGGCCGTTGCCGGCTTCGACCACGTCATAGCCGGCCGACACCAGGCGGCCGACGGTCACCCGCCGGACCCGCGGATCGTCCTCCACCACCAGGATCGTCTCATAGCCGCGCGGCGCCGCCTGAGGCTCGTCGTCGTGCGGGCGTTCATCCTCGACCGGCCCTTCGGCCGCTACGCCCACCACCGGCAGAAACAGCCTGACGCTCGCGCCGAGACCCGGTTCGCTGTAGATCTGAATATGGCCGCCCGATTGTTTGACGAAACCGTAGACCATGCTGAGGCCGAGGCCGGAGCCGGAGCCGACCTGCTTGGTGGTGAAGAAGGGTTCGAACGCCTTGGCTTTGACCTCTTCGCTCATGCCGACGCCGTTGTCGGTCACCGAGATCGCGACATAATCGCCGGTGCGCACTTCCGGATACATCTGGGCGTAATCGACGTCCAGCCGCAAGCGGGCGATTTCGAGCGTCAGCAGGCCGCCGCGCGGCATGGCGTCGCGCGCATTGAGCGCCAGATTGAGCAGCGCGTTTTGAAGTTGCGAGCCGTCGACCAGCGTCTGGTTCGGGCCGCCCTTGATGACCAGCCGCAACTCGACGCTTTCGCCCACCGCACGGCGCAGGAGATCGGCGAAACCCGAGACGAGCTGGCCGATATCGGCGAGTTTGGGGCTGAGCGGCTGGCGGCGCCCGAAGGCCAGAAGCTGGCCGGTGAGCTTGGCGCCGTCCTCCGCCGCCTCCTGCGCCTCTCTCAACAGGCTGCGCTGGCCGGGATCGGACAGTCGCGCATCGAGCATTTCGAGGTTGCCGCTGATCACCGTCAAGAGATTGTTGAAATCGTGGGCGATGCCGCCGGTCAATTGCCCGACCGCCTCCATCTTCTGCGCCTGGCGAAGTTCTTCCTCGATCTTGTGACGGCTGGTGAGGTCGCGGATGAAACCGGTGAAGATGCGGCGATCATTGGCGAGCGCCTCGCCGATGGCCAGCTCCATCGGGAAGGTGGTGCCATCCTTGCGCTGGCCGGTGACCACCCGTCCGAAGCCGATGATGCGGCGTTCGCCCGTCCTGAGATAATTGGAAATATAGCCATCATGGGCGTCGCGATGCGGATTGGGCATCAGCATGCGAACGTTCCGCCCCTCGACCTCCTCGGCCGCATAGCCGAACAGGCGTTCCGCGGCGGAACTGAAGGAGGTGATGCGGCCGACCTCGTCGATCACCACCATGGCTTCCGGCACGGTGTCGAGGATCGAGCGCAGATGCGCCTCGCGCGCGGCGAGATCGACCTGGATGTCCTTGATCTCGTTGATCTCGGTGTTGATCTGGATGACGAGCGGTTCGCTTTCGCCGTCGACGCTGATCGCGATCAGCTGGCTCGACACCGGCGCCTGCGACTTGTCCCGACGCCTGTGGACCAGCTCGCCGGACCAGACGCCGTTTTCCAGGAGAGCGGCGCGGATGACGTCGCGCGGTTTGGACAGGACGGTTTGGAGCAAGGTCTGGACTTCCTGGCCGACCGCATCCTGCTCGGTCCAGCCGAACAGGCGCTCGGCGCCCGACGACCAGCGCCGGATTACCCCCTGCATCGTATGGACGATGACGCTCGATTGATCGAGCAGCCGCATCATTTCTTCCAATGCCGCCTCGGTGGTGGGCGAATGCGGGGCTGGCGACATCGACGTCCTTTCAGGCTTCAGGCGGGCCAAACGGCCTGGCGCGCATAGGATTCGCCAGGTCCGTTGCCCCTCATGTCATCGCCGTCGCCGGCCAGGCGCGCGAGCATGGAATATTTGTGGATGCGCATATCGTGCCGACCGCGCTGGGAGATGACGCCACGACCGATCAGGCTGGTGATCGTGCGCGAGACGGTCTCGATGGTTAGGCCGAGATAGTCGGCCATGTCCAGCCGCGTCATGGGCACGTCGATCTCCATTGTGTCGGAGCGCCCCCCCGGCCTCCTGTCCGCCAGGCGCATCAGGAAGGTGCAAATGCGCTCTTCGGCGTTCTTGCGCGATAACATCACCATTTGTTCCTGCGCGCCAGCCATTTCGTCGCAGAGCTTGGCAAAAAATTGCGGTCTCAGCTCGGGCGACAGATTGATGGCCTGCTGGAAGGAGGCTGCTGAGAAACGGCGCACTTTCACCGAGTTGACGGCTTCGGCGCTGTAGAGATAGCGGTCGCGAATGGATACGCCCAGGATGTCGCCGGGATAGAGAAAGCCGGTGATGGCGCGCCGGCCATCGCCGATGATGCGGAACACCCGCAGAACGCCTTCGACGACCTCGAACACGTGACTGGCGGGATCGCCCTCCCAGACCAGGCCGCATCCCGCCGCGAAGGATTCGGCCGGGCGATCGGAAAAGATCGACGACAAGGTGACTTCGGGCGCCATGGACTTGGCGGCGTTCAGGGGACGGCAAAAGGAAGCTGCTTCCGACAACATGTGAATTCTCCTCGTCTGTTGTCGCCAATATCCACTCGCCGCGTTACACACGGACGATTTGTCTGTTATGAAACGTGCAATCGTGTGACAGTTTGTAACAAGCCGAATCCAGCGGAAAGTGATGACAGAATGACCGGGGCGTCCAGTCAGAAGGAGCACATTCTCGTTGTCGACGACGACCAGCGCATCCGACAGATGCTGGCGCGCTATTTCGAGGATGAGGGCTATCGCGTGACCGCCGTCGCCGATGGCGCCGCCATGCGCGACGCGCTGAGAAGCGACGCTTTCGACATCGTCCTGCTCGACCTGATGCTGCCCGGCGAAAGCGGGCTCGAGCTGGCCCGGGATATCAGGGCGCGATTCGAAACTCCCATCATCATGCTGACGGGCAAGGACGACGTGCTCGACCGCATCGTCGGACTCGAACTCGGCGCCGACGATTATATGAGCAAGCCTTTCCATCTCCGTGAAGTACTGGCGCGGATCCGCACCGTGCTGCGCCGGCGCGCGCCGCCGCGCCAGGAAGCGCCGGCCGAGGCCGATCAGGTGATCTTTGAAGGCTGGACGCTGGATCTGTCCCGGCGCTCGCTCACCCGCGCCGACGGGCAGATGGTGGATCTCACCACCGGCGAATTCGACATGCTCGCGGTGATGGCGCGCAATGCCGGCCGCGTGCTGAGCCGGGACCGGCTGATGGACCTGACCCGGGGCCGCAACCTGGAGGCTTTCGACCGCACCATCGACGCCCAGATCGCCCGCTTGAGAAAGAAGATCGAAGACGATCCGGCCAATCCGCAGATCATCAAATCGGTTCGCGGAATAGGCTATGTCTTCACGTCGCGGCTGGAGCCTTCCTGATGCGGTCAGACCATGACATTGACGCAGAGACCGGCGAAGGTGATCGCGCCCTCGGCCTTTTCGGCGACGCGTCGCCACGCCTCGCCTCCCGGCGACCAGATCCGCATCTGTCTGCAGTTCGAGACACGGGCGCGCTCGGACAATTTGCCGAGGAGGGCTGCGATCACGCCGTCCTCATCGGCAGCGCTCGCGGTCAGGAACACCGGCGCATCGAGCGTGCGGCCGAAAAGCATGCTCTGGATGGCCTGCGACACGACGAGGCCCTTGACGACGCCGCGTTGATCCACGGCCACATGCACCTCGTCATGCAGGCCGGTGGCGCCGCGCCATTCGATGATGCGCCGCACGAAGACACGCCACTCCTCGGCGGCGATCCCGACGCCGCCGCCCTCGACAAGCACCTGGCATGGGAGGATGTCGGCTTCCATGATGGGTCGAACTGAATAGGCTTCCATGCCTGCTCCCGAACATAGGCTGAAGACATCAACGGCCGCAGACGATGCGCGACGTCACGGCATTTTGAGGCGCCATGACGTTTTCTTGTTTGATCAATCTCAAATACAGCAAAAATCAGGCATGGAAAAAGGAGGATTTCGGCACGGTCGTCAGGATGTCGGTCTGGCGGCGCGAGACGAGTTCGGGCAGATGCTCGGCCGCGACCGGACGGCCATAGAGGAATCCCTGGCCCACAGCGCATCCCATTTCGGTGAGCATATCGTGCTGTCCCGGCGTTTCTATGCCCTCGGCCACGCTTTCGAGGCCGAGATCGCGGGCGAGCGCGATCATGGATTTGGTGATCACGGCGTCGCTGTGGTTGCTCTGGATATTCTGGATGAAACTGCGATCCAGCTTGAGCGTCGTCAGCGGAAATTGCTGCAGCGAGCTGAGCGAGGCGTAACCTGTGCCGAAATCGTCGAAGGCGATACGGACGCCGAGATCGGCGAGACAGCGCAGCGAGCGCAGGCCGCATTCGTCGTTGAGCAACGCGATGGTTTCAGTGACTTCGAGCTCGATCATCTCGGGGGCGAGATTGTTGACCGACAAGGCGTGCAACACGCGCCGCACCAGCGCGTCGGAGCGATACTGGGCGGTGAAGAGGTTGACGCTGACCCGTTCGAGCGGCACGCCCTGGCGGCGCCACGCGGCGAGCTGGCCCGCCGCCTCGTCGAGAATCCACCAGCCGAGCGGCAGGGCGAAGCCGTTTTCCTCGACATCGATCAGGAAGGACTTCGGCAGCAAAAGCCCCCGTTGCGGATCGCTCCAGCGCACCAGGGCTTCCACCGCATGCGCCTTGCCGGTGTCCATCGACACCTGCGGCTGATAATGCAGCAGGAATTCGCCGCGATCGAGCGCGCGCGCCAGATCCGCCTGGGTGTTGCGGCCGGCGGCCGGCCGCACGAAGGACATCGTGTCGGACGGGGCAGCGAGGACCGAGGCGGGCTGAAGAAAGGCGATCATGCCGGCGCCGTCCGGGGCGGCCCAGGATTGAACGGATATTTCGACCGCCCGTTCGCCGCCGCCGCCGAGATTGGCGGTGCGGAACAGCGGCTTGCTGACATGGGAATCGCGCCCATGCGCGTAGACCGACATCAATGTTTCGCAACCGGCGTTGAGCGGTCCCGGCGCAATCACCGTATCGAAGGCCAGCCCGCAGATCTCGGCCTGTTCGCGCCCGAGAAGTCCGGCGGCGGAGACATTGGCGTATTCGATGGCGCCTGCGGCGTTGACCGCCAGCATGGGCCGCGTCTCCGTCTCGAAACAATCCAGGGCGCTCGCGCGGCTCCAGGCGTCGCGCAAGGCGCAGATCCGGTCCATCGCCAAGGTCGCCAGAGCTTGGAGCGCGGCCTTTTGGTGATCCGTGATGTCCGCGCGCGGCTTGGGGTCGAGCACGCATAGCGCGCCGACGCGATGTCCTTCAGGACTCACCAGAGGCGCGCCGGCGTAAAAGCGCATGCGCGGCTGGGCGTCGACGATCGGGCGGTCGGCGAAACGAAGATCGGCGGCGCCGTCGGGAACGACCAGGACATCGTCGGAGAGAATGGTCGTCGCGCAGAACGATCCTCTGCGCGGCATGTCCTGCCGGCGCAGACCATGCTGCACGATGAAAATCACACGATCGCGATCGACGAGCGTCAACGCGGCGACCGTGACATCGAACAAGGCCGCAAGCGCGGTGACGACGCCCTGGAGGGCGACATCGTCGCGAAGGCCGAGCGAGAGCAAGCCCCGGACGCCCTCGACCCGCTTCGCTTCGTCCTCGGCGCTCATCGGCGACGTCATCTGCTGGAACTCAAGCAACTTGCCCATCACTCCCACCCAAATCGGATCATGTCTCACATAAGCATGCCGCCGGTCCCGGTCTTTGCTCTATGTCAATTTTCATCGCTCGAAACGCTCGATGACCTGAATGCCCCTGTCGGCGAAGCGGTCCATCCCGACCAGCGCGGGGACGGCTTCGCTCAGCGACAGGCGGGCGCCGATCAGCGCCGAGGGATCGAGCCGGCCGGACAGGATCATTTCCAGCATATCCTCATAGCGCCAGGCTTGCATGCCATGGCTGCCGTAGATCTCCAGTTCATGCGAAATCACCTGCGCCATCGGGATCATCGGGCGGGCGTGATCGGCCAGCATCAGACCGACCTGGACGTGGCGGCCGCGACGACGGAGATTGGAAATCGAATTGAAGCAGGTCTGCGGATGGCCGAGCGCGTCGATCGACACATGCGCGCCACCCTGGGTCAGATCTTTCACGGCCGATGGGATATCGTCGATCTCCCGGCTGTTCAGCGTCGCGGACGCGCCGAGGCGGCGGGCGTAGTCGAGCTTGTCCGCGGCGATGTCTATGGCGACGACATTGGCGCCCATCGCCGCGCCGATCATGATGGCGGACAGGCCGACGCCGCCGCAACCGTGCACGGCCAGCCATTCGCCGCCACGGATGCGGCCCTGATCGACCACTGCGCGGAAGGAGGTGGCGAAGCGGCAGCCGAGGCTGGCGGCCGTGGCGAAATCGATGCGCTCGTCGAGGCGGACCAGATTGTTCTCGGCGTAATCGATCGCGACATATTCGGCGAAGCATCCCCAATGGGTGAAGCCGGGCTGGAACTGCTCCTCGCAGACCTGCTGATTGCCGGAGCGGCATTCGCGGCAATGGCCGCAACCGGAGACGAAGGGAACGGTGACGCGGTCGCCGGGACGGAAGGCTTTCACCTCCGAACCGACCGCGGCGACGACGCCGGCGAATTCGTGACCGGGCACATGCGGCAGACGGATGTCCGGGTCATGGCCTTTCCAGCCGTGCCAGTCGCTGCGACAAAGGCCGGCGGCCTTGACGTCTATCACGACGCCCGATCGCGACGGGGCGGGATCGGCGACCGCCCGGATTTCGGGCGTCTCGCCGAAGCGTTCGTAATACATTGCGCGCATGCAGTTTCAAATCCTGGAACTTACGAAGCAGTCGTAACACAACGCCCCCGCATTCCAAAGTCTTTCGGACGACGAGAACGCGGCGCAGAAAGATACTGGGAACGCCAGGGCGTCTCGCGGGTTAGTTGGCGACAGATAAAAGGAGCGAGCGATGCAGAATGAACGTGGATCAAACCGGGCTTTATGGTTTTTTTTCGCCGCCGTGGTGGTGGTTGTCGTGCTGGTCGCACTGTTTTCGAGCAACGATCTCTTCCATTCGCAAAATGCGGCCCCGACGCAGCCCACCCCGCACGCAATCGACCAAAGCCCCGGCGACGCGACTTGAGGATGCGAATATGTTGTTGAAGATACGAGGATTTTTCAAGCAGTTCGCGGCCGAGATCGTTGGAAGCCAGCCTCTGCAGGAAGAGGGCCGGCGCGAGGTGATGACCGACCGGCTGGCTGAGCGCGGCATTCCGCCCGTCGACAAACAAACCGAAGAGGTCGTTCATATCGAGCGATCGCCGGACGCCAGAACGGATCTCTGACGGCGGCGAGCGCCGCGCAAGCTCGCTTTCGCAAGATGCCCCTTTCACGACCATGCGAGGGGCGCATGCATTTCCAGATCATTCAGGGCGGGCTGGCCGGCCGACCGCAGCAGACCTCTTCACGAACCATCGTCGAAGAGGCGCGCCGGCGCATTTCGGCGCTCGGCTACGACGTCTACAGGGCGCGAATGCTGGCGACCGGCGAACCCATTCCTAAAACCATCGAACGGCTCAGACTGCAGATCGAATTCGTCGCGCTGAAGCTGTCTGCGCTTTCCGCGCCGCCTCCGGATTTCACCGACGACGGCTATTGGCCGCAGCCCTGAACAAGGAAGGCGGCCTCCGGGGAGACCGCCTTCGGCTGCCGCGTCTTGGGAGAGTTGAGATCACTCGGCAGGAACGGGGCGCGCGTCGATGAAGTCTTGCGCCGGCTGCGGGTTGCCGGCGAGGGCCGCGTTGAACGTCTCGACGTCGAGCTCGTTTTCCCAGCGCGCCACCACCACGGTCGCCACCGCATTGCCGATGAAGTTTGTGATCGCGCGGCATTCCGACATGAAGCGGTCGATGCCTAGGATCAGCGCCATGCCGGCGACCGGAACGGTCGGGACGACCGACAGCGTGGCGGCAAGCGTGATGAAGCCGGCGCCGGTGATGCCGGCCGCGCCCTTGGAGCTCAGCATCGCCACCAAGAGCAGCAGCACCTGGTCGCCGAGCGACAGCGGCGTGTCGGTGGCCTGGGCGATGAACAGCGCGGCCAGCGTCATGTAGATATTGGTGCCGTCGAGATTGAAGGAATAGCCGGTCGGAATGACCAGACCCACGACCGAGCGCTTGCAGCCGGCGCGCTCCATCTTGTTCATCAGACCGGGCAGAGCGGCTTCCGACGAGGACGTGCCGAGCACCAGCAGCAGCTCTTCCTTGATGTAGCGCAGAAGGGCGAGCAGCGAGAAGCCGTTGTAGCGGGCCACTGCGCCAAGCACGACCGCCACGAACAGGAAGGACGTGACGTAGAACGTGCCCATCAGCATGGCGAGATTGGCGATCGAACCGATGCCGTATTTGCCGATGGTGAAGGCCATGGCGCCGAAGGCGCCGATCGGCGCGGCCTTCATCAGGATCGCCACCAGCTTAAACATCGGCGCCATGACGGCCTGCAGGAGATCGGTGACGGGCTTGGCCTTGTCGCCGACCATGGCGAGCGAGACGCCGAACAGGATGGAGAAGAACAGAACCTGCAGGATATCCCCTTCGGCGAAGGCTCCGACAATGGTCTTGGGAATGACGCCCATCAGAAAGCCGATGATCGACTGATCATGGGCCTTCTCCGTGTAATCATGCACCGCCTTGGCGTCGAGCGAGGCCGGATCGATATGCATGCCCGAGCCCGGCTGGACGATATTGGAGACGATCAAGCCGACGATCAGCGCCAGCGTCGAGAAGGTCAGGAAGTAGATCATCGCCTTGCCCGCGACCCGTCCGACCTTCTTCAGATCCGACATGCCGGCGATTCCGGTGGCGACGGTGAGAAAAATCACCGGAGCGATGATCATCTTCACCAGCTTGATGAAGGCGTCGCCCAGCGGCTTCAGGCTGGCGCCGAGCTCCGGATAGAAATGACCGAGCAGGATGCCGGCGGCGATGGCCGCGAGAACCTGGACATAGAGTTGGCGATAGAACGGCCGCTTGGCGACCGGCTCTTCAGCCGATGCGAAAGATGCATGCATGTGCGTATCCTCCAGCGCGCCCCAACCGCTTCTAGCGGCCTCCCGGGGCGGAGACGTTGACGGGTCGACGGCCTTCCGGGCGTCCGTCGGAGGTTTTGCAAGGGTCGTGCCATACGGCGCGTCCTTCATTATATCATTGTTTTATATAATTTATTTTTCCGTCTCCGTGTCAGGGTCGGCTTCGAAGTGCGAAAACTCGCACAGGTAAGGTTGATTTTCGTGTGGATTTACGCACAAATGGGCCATGGCAGAGAAGGACCCGGACATCGATCGTCAGCCGCGAACAGAGGCGCGCGCCGCCCGGCGGGCGCTGAGCCTGCTGGCCATAGCCGGCCTGATCGCGCTGATCGGCGCCATATATGCGGCCGGCGTCTATGGGCGGTTCACCGCGACCCAGGACTTGAAGCGCCAGGGAATGACGGAAGCCAATCTGAAGGTGGCGCTGTTGCGGGCCGTGCTCGAACGTCCGCGCGCGCTGCCGCTGGTGCTCTCGCAGGATCGAGACATTCTAGACATGCTCGTCGCGCCCGACCCGCCCGCCATCGACCGGGTCAATCGCAAGCTCGAAAGCCTGGTGGGCGGCAGCCAGGTGTCGGTGATCTATGTCATCGCGCCGTCGGGACAGACGATCGCGTCGAGCAACTGGCGCCAGCCCGATTCCTTCGTCGGCAGCAATTACGCATTCCGCGATTACTTCCGCGAGGCGATGGCGACGGGCGTGGCCGAGCAATTCGCGCTCGGCAATGTGTCGCGACGACCGGGTCTCTATATTTCTCGTCGGGTCGACGGGGCGGGGCGGTCGCTCGGCGTGGTCGTGGTCAAAATGGAGTTCGACCGGCTGGAAGCCGACTGGCGCGACAGCGGCCGGCCGGCGCTGGTGGTCGACAATCGCGGCGTAGCGCTGATCACCACCGTCGCCGACTGGCGCTTCCACACCATGGCGCGCCTGCCGGAGAACCGCATCGCCACCATTCGCGAAAGCCTGCAATTCGGCGACGCGCCGCTGACGCCCCTGCCCTTCCGCCAGGACGACGACGTCACCGGCGACGACGCCGAAATCCGCGTAGACTTGCCGGACGGGCGCCAAGGCTCGTTTCTCAGGCTGAGGGCGCAGGCTCCGACGACGCCCTGGGTGCTGGAATATCTGGTGTCGACCGATCCCGTGCCGGCTGCGGCGCGGCAGAATATGCTGGCCGCCTTCGCGTTGTTTGCGCCGCTGATCGCGCTGGCGGCCGTGTTTTTGGAACGCCGGCGCCGGATCGCGGCGCGGCTTACGGCGGCGCAGGCGCAGCAGGCCGCGCTCGAGGCGCGGGTCGAAGCCCGCACCCGCGACCTGACCTTGGCGCGCGACCGGCTGGAGGCCGAGATCACCGGGCATCGCGACACCGAAAAGCGGCTGCAGGTGGTGCAGCAGGATCTGGTGGCCGCCAACCGGCTGGCGATCCTGGGACAGGTCGCGGCCGGCGTGGCGCATGAGATCAACCAGCCCGTCGCCACGATCCGCGCTTACGCCGACAATGCCCGCGTCTTCCTCGACCGCGGCAGCCTCGACAAGGCCAGCGGCAATATGGAGGCGATCGCCGGCCTGACGGAACGGATCGGCGCCATCACAGAGGATCTCAAGGCTTTGGCCCGCAAGGGACGCGGACCGGCTGCGGCCGTCAGCCTCGGCGAGGCGATGGACGGGGCGCTGATGCTGCTCAAAAGCCGGTTTGCCCATAGGCTCGACGCGCTGATCCTCGAAAAGCCGGAGCCCGACATTCGCCTCAAGGTCGACCGCATCCGGCTCGAACAGGTGCTGATCAACCTGATGCAGAATGCGCTCGAAGCCATCGAGCATACGCCGGCGCCGCGCGTCAGCGTGCGGGCGGAAGATCGCGGCGAACGCGTCGCCGTTCTCGTGGAGGATAACGGGCCGGGCGTCGCGCCCGACATTCTCGAACAGCTGTTTACGCCGTTCAACACGTCCAAACCGCGCGGACTGGGCCTGGGACTGGTGATCTCCAAGGAGATCCTCGGCGATTACGGCGGCGACATCTCGGTGGAAACTGGCCCTTCGGGAAGCTGCTTCACCATTCTGCTGACAAAGGATCAGGCATGACCGCGACCCGCTCCGTCCTTCTCTGCGACGACGACGCCGATTTGCGCGCGGCGCTGACGCAGACGCTCGAACTGGCCGGTCTCGACGTATCGGCTTTTGCAGCAGCCGCGCCGGGGCTCGCCGCGATCGGTCCCGATTTCGCCGGCGTGGTGGTCAGCGACATCCGTATGCCCGGCATGGACGGGCTGCAACTGCACGCCGCGATCAAGGCGCGCGATCCCGATCTGCCGGTGATCCTGATGACCGGGCATGGCGACATCCCGATGGCGGTAGCGGCGCTGCAGAACGGCGTCTACGATTTCATCGCCAAGCCTTTTGCGGCCGATCGACTGGTGCAAAGCCTGATGCGGGCGCTGGAGAAGCGGGCGCTCATTCTGGAAAACCGGGCGCTGCGCCGCAGCCTCGACGAGAGCGCCGACGATCTGCCGCTGATCGGCCAGACGCCGGCCATGGAGCGGCTGCGCGGCACGATCCGCCAGATCGCCGACACCGATGTCGACGTGCTGGTGCGCGGCGAGACCGGCAGCGGCAAGGAAGTGGTGGCGAGCCTGCTGCATCGCTGGAGCAAGCGCCGGCGCGGCCAGTTCGTGGCGCTCAATAGCGGCGCGCTGCCGGAAAGCGTGATCGAAAGCGAATTGTTCGGCCATGAACAGGGCGCTTTCACCGGCGCGCAGAAGCGTCGCGTCGGCCGGATCGAATATTCGAGCGGCGGCACGTTGTTTCTCGACGAGATCGAGAGCATGCCTTTGACCACCCAGGTGAAGATGTTGCGCGTTTTGGAAATGCGGGAGATCTCGCCGCTGGGCGTCAACGAGGTCAGGCCGGTGGATCTGCGCGTGGTGGCCGCGGCGAAGGTGGATCTCGGCGATCCCGCCGCGCGCAGGGATTTTCGCGAGGATCTCTATTATCGGCTGAATGTGGTGACGTTGTCGATCCCGCCGCTGCGCGAACGCGCCGAGGACATTCCGCTGCTTTTTTCGCATTTCGTCGCCAAGGCGGCGGCTCGCTTCGGGCGGGAGACGCCGGAAGTCCCCGCCGGGCTGACGGCCGATCTCAAGACGCGTCCCTGGCCGGGCAATGTCCGCGAGCTTCATCACTTTGCGGAGCGCTTCGTGCTGGGGCTGGAGCCGGCGCAGCCCATGATCGTTGCAGCGCCGCCTCGGGAGGCGCGCAGCCTGCCGGAACGGATGGAACGATTTGAGGCGGAGCAGCTGCGCCAGGCGCTCGCCGATCACGACGGCGATGTCCGGCGCACGATCGAAGCGCTCGGCATCCCCCGAAAGACCTTCTACGACAAGCTCGCTCGGCATGGGATCAACCGCGCCGACTATGCCTGAGCTTCAGATCGAATAGTCGCCGCCGCCGATGATCGCGGAGACGAAGCGACGGGTGCGCTCATGGCTCGCCGCATCGAAGATCGTCCGGGCGTCGCCGGTTTCCACGACATTGCCCGCTTCCAGGAACACGACCTTGTCGGCGATCTTGGAGGCGAGGCGGAGGTCATGGGTCGCCATGACCATGGTCGTGCCTTCCTTGGCGAGCCGTCCCAGCACATCCACCACTTCGGCGGCGAGTTCGGGATCGAGCGCCGAGGTCGGCTCGTCGCAGAGCAGGACTTTCGGCGAGGGCGCGAGCGCGCGGGCGATGGCGACGCGCTGCTGCTGGCCGCCCGAAAGCGTGGCCGGCCAGGCGTCGGCTTTCGCCGCCATGCCGACTTTGGCGAGCAGCTCAGCGGCGCGGGCGCGAGCTTTTTCCTTCGGCCATTTCAGCACGGTCACCAGCCCTTCCATGACATTCTCAATCGCCGTGCGATGCGGGAAGAGCTGGAAATTCTGAAACACCATGCCGGTCTGGCGACGGATCTTCTGGATGTCCTGGCGGCTCGGGCGCTTGTCGGGCGCAAAGGTGATTTCGTCCGAACCGATCCGCACCGAGCCGGATGTCGGCTGCTCGAGCAGATTGATCGAGCGCAGCAATGTGCTCTTGCCGCCGCCGGAAGGGCCGATCAGCGCGGTCACCCCGCCTTCCGGCGCGCTCAGACTGACATTCTTCAGGATAACGGCGTCGCCGAAGCGCTTTTCGATGTTGCGGAGCTCGATCATCGGGCGGCCTCCATCATGCCGCCATAGCGGGCGAAGCGTGTTTCGAGCCGCGCCTGCAACGCCGACAAAGCCGAGCTCAGCACGAGATAGATCAGCGCCGTCTCGATATAGAGGATCAGCGGCTCGTAGGACGCGGCGACGATGCGCTGGGCGGCCTGAAACATTTCCGGCACGGTAATGGCGGCGGCGAGCGAGGTGTCCTTGACCAGAGAAATAAAGGTGTTGGAGAGCGGCGGCACCGCGACGCGGGACGCTTGCGGCAGGATGGTGCGGGTCATGGCCTGGGGCCAGCTCATGCCGATCGAATAGGCCGCCTCCCACTGGCCCTTCGGCACCGAGGAGATGGCGGCGCGGATGATTTCGGAACTATAGGCGCCGATATTCAGTGTGAAGCCGATCAACGCCGCCGGGAAGGCGTCGAGCAAGATGCCGACGCTCGGCAGACCATAGAAGATCACGAAGAGCTGGACGAGAAGCGGCGTGCCCCTGATGATCCAGACATAGAAACGGGCGATGGCGCGAAGCGGCGCAGGGCCGAACAGCCGCGCCACCGCCGTGGCCAGCCCCAGCGTCAGGCCGAAGACGAAGGACAGCAGCGTGAGCGGGATGGTGAAGATCAGGCCGGCCCAGAGCAGGGTCGGCAGGGATTCGGCCATCAGTTGCAGCCAGTGCGGCACGGTCTCTTCCTCGTGTCACAGCGCCCGACGGGATCGCCGGGCGCTTCTTGCATGCGTTGCGTTCGTTTGCCGTGTCTAACGGAATTACTTCGACACGTCCTGACCGAAATAGGTGTCGGAAATCTTCTTGTAGGTTCCGTCGGCCTTGATGTCCGCCAGAGCCTTGTTGATCGCCGCGAGGAGTTCCGGTTCGCCCTTGCGGATGATGACGCCCGAATAGTCGGCGTCCTTCTGCTCGGCGACGACGGTCACCGGCGCATCGGGCTTGTGCTTCTTGAAGTCGAGGAAAGACAGGCTGTCATTGATCGTGGCGTCGGCGCGGCCGGTCAGCACGAGCTGGATCGACTGGTCGAAACCATCGGTGCCGACGAGTTCGGCGCCGTTCTGCTCGGCGATCTTGCCGAAATTCGAGGTCAGCGACTGCGCCGACTTCTTGCCCTTGAGGTCGGCAAAGCCCTTGATCTCGTCATTGCCCTGTTTGACGATCAACACCGCCTTGGAGGCGATATAGGGCTCGGAGAAATCATATTTCTGCTTGCGGGCTTCGGTGATGCCGACCTGGTTGATGACCGCGTCGTAGCGGTTGGCGTCGAGGCCGGCGATCAGGCCGTCCCACTTGCCTTCGACGAATTCGGCCTTCACGCCGAGCTTTTCGGCGATGGCCTGGCCGATTTCGACGTCGAAGCCGACGAGCTTGTTGCTCGCGTCATGATAGGTGAAGGGCGCATAGGTGCCTTCGGTGCCGATGCGGAGTACGCCCGCGGATTTCACGGCGTCGAGATTCTCCCCGGCCTGCGCGCCCGCAAAAAGAGCAGCCTGCAAGAGGGCCGCCGTGGCGATTGTTTTCAACCAGTTCATCTCACACTCCAGAATATTGCGTTGCAGCGACGTTGTCGCATGGACGAAGGAAAAAGGGAGCGGATGATCCCGCTGCATTTCTGGGCAAATGCAAAATATTTTATCACCTTTACCAGAGAATGCGGTCTTTCCATCCGTCCGATCAGAAAACACGCGTGCGAGCCAAAGGTTTCCCCCCGCCGTCGCTGCGCGACCGCGCAAACACAGGTTGCGCGAGCCGCGCCGCATCATTTTCACGACGATGCTTGTATAGACATGTACGGCGCACGCTTGCAGAATGGCGCGCGCTGATCTAGCCTGATCGTCGTCCAGACAGGAGCCCGCGATGACGCTGAAGCAATTCGATCTCTCCGGCCGCAAGGCAGTCGTGACAGGCGCCAGTCGCGGCATCGGCCAAGCCATTGCGATCGGTCTCGCCGAAGCGGGGGCCGATGTTGCAGTCACCGCCCGCGACATCCAATCGCTTGCCGCGACCGTGGCGGCCGTCGAGGCGGCAGGGCGCAGGGCTGCGGCGGTGGCGCTCGATGTGCGGGACACTGCCGCCTGCGCCCGCGCCGTCGATACCGCGGTGGAGGCGTTGGATGGGCTCGACATCCTCGTCAACAATGCCGGCTATGAGGAGATCCGCCCCTCGCTCGATGTCGACGAGGCGCTGTGGGACAGGATCGTCGACACCAATCTCAAAGGCGCTTTCTTCATGGCCAAGGCAGCGGCGCGACGCATGGACAAAGGCGGGGCGATCGTCAATCTCTGCTCGCTCACCTCCTATGTCGGCGTGCCCACAGCCATACCCTATGGCTCGTCGAAATCGGGGCTGATGGGCATGACGCATGCGCTCGCAACGGAATGGGCCGGGCTCGGCATCCGCGTCAACGCCATCGCGCCCGGCTATTTTCGCACCGCCATGACCGACGTCTTTTATGAAAACGACGACTGGGCCGCGTCCATGCTGCAGAAGATCCCGCAGCGCCGCTTCGGCGCGATGGAGGATGTGGCCGGCAGCGTCGTCTTCCTCGCCAGCGACGCCTCGCGTTATGTGACGGGCGTCTGCATTCCCATCGACGGCGGCTACCTCGCCTCGATCTGATCAATCCGCAGGCAGGGTGCAATATTAGGCAATTCGTTTGACGCCCTGCCGGCACATGTATAGACATCTTACTCGAAACGTCTGCAAGAGCACTCCCATGACCAAGGTTTCCTTCCACGAACTCGCCACACTCGACGCCAGCCAGCGCGCCGCTCTCCTCCGCCGCTCCGAAACCGATCTCTCCAGCTTCATGGACAGAGCGCGGCCGATCATCGAAGCCGTCCGCACGGAAGGCGACGCGGCGCTCGCCCGTTTCGGCCGCGAACTCGATCGCGCCGATATCACTGAAGACCGCCTCAAGGCCACCGAGGCCGAATTCGACGCCGCCTTCGATCTGGTCGACAAGGACGTGATCGGGGCGATCCGCTTCGGCATCGACAATATCCGCCGCTTCCACGAGGAGCAGAAGCCCGAGGCGATGTGGCTCAAGGAAATGCGGCCCGGCGCCTTCGCCGGCGACCGCTTCACGCCGATCAAGTCGGTGGCGCTCTATATTCCGCGCGGCAAGGGCGCGTTTCCCTCCGTGACAATGATGACCGCCGTGCCGGCCGTGGTGGCGGGCGTGCCGGATCTCGCGATCTTCACACCGCCCTCGCCCGACGGCTCGGTCGATGCGGCCACGCTGGTCGCCGCCCGGCTCGCCGGCGTCGAAACCGTCTACAAATGCGGCGGCGCGCAAGCCGTGGCCGCCGCCGCCTATGGCACCGAAACCATCAAGCCGGCGCTGAAGATCGTCGGCCCCGGCAGCCCCTGGGTGGTGGCCGCCAAGCGCCTGCTCTCCGGCGTCATCGATCCCGGCCTGCCGGCAGGCCCGTCCGAAGCCGTCATCTTCGCCGACGACACCGTGCATGGCGGTCTCGCCGCGCTCGACCTGCTGATCGAGGCGGAACATGGCCCGGACTCCTCCGCCTATCTCGTCACCCATTCGCGCCGCGTGGCCGAAGAAGCGCTGGCGGCGCTGCCCGATCATTGGGCGCGCATGACCGAACAGCGCGTGGCCTTTTCCTCCGCCGTGCTCGGCGGCGCCTATGGCGGCGTGGTGCTGACGCCGTCGCTGGAAGAGAGCTATCGCTTCGTCAATGATTACGCGCCGGAACATCTGGAAATCCTGTCGACCGATCCCTTCGCCCATCTCGGCAAGATCACCGAGGCGGCGGAAATCCTGATGGGGCCGCATACGCCTGTGTCCATCGGCAATTTCGGGCTCGGCCCCAACGCCGTGCTGCCGACCAGCCGCTGGGCGCGCACCTATGGTCCGCTGTCGGTGACGGACTTCGTCAAGCGCTCGTCGATCGGCTATGTTACGGCCTCGGCCTATCCGGAATTCGCCCATAACGCACGGCTGCTCGCCCGCTATGAGGGCTTCTCCTCGCATGAGCATGCGGTGTCGTCGGTTCGCGACGCCTATCTGCCGAAGTGAGGCCGGCATGAAGGCGGTCAGGCTCCATCAAGCAGGCGACCTGCGCGTCGAGGATATCGCGACGCCCGGGCCGCTCGCGTCAGGCTCGGTGCGGATCGCAGTGAAGGCCGCCGGCATCTGCGGCTCAGACCTGCACAATTATCGCACCGGCCAATGGATCAGCCGATCGCCTTCGGTGGCCGGCCATGAATTTGCGGGCGTGATCACCGAAATCGCATTCGATGTCGTGGGCCTCGAACCCGGCGATCTCGTCGCCGCCGACAGCCGCTACTGGTGCGGCGAATGCGCCGCCTGTCGCTCCGGCCGCCGCAACATCTGCGAAAAGCTCGGCTTTGTCGGCGAAGTCTGCGACGGCGGTTTCGCCGAGGAATGCGTACTGCCAGCCCGACTGGTGACGCTTTGCCCTGATGACCTCTCGCCCGAGATCGCCGCCATGGCCGAGCCGCTCGCGGTGGCGCTGCACGCGGTCAAGCGCCTGCGCCCGCCCGCCGGCGAGCCGGTGCTGGTGGCGGGCTGCGGCCCGATCGGCGGGCTTGCGGCGCTGCTGCTGTCCCGGCTGCATGACGGGCCGATCCTGGTCGCCGAGCGCAATGCGGCGCGGGCGGCCCTCGTCAGCGATGTCGCGGGCGCCCGACGCGTCGATCTCGAGGCCGGCTCCCTCGCGGCGGAGCTGGATGGACAGCCTCTGCGCCATGCGCTGGACGCCACGGGCAGTATCGGCGCACTGGAGGCGCTGGTAGACCTGCTCTCCGGCGGCGGCGCGCTGGCGCTGGTCGGCATTTCGCATGGCAAGCTGTCGCTCGATCCCAACCTGCTGGTCGAACGTGAGATCGCCTTGATCGGCTGCCACGCTTTCGAAGACGAACTGCCGGAGGCGGTAGCGTTGATGCCGGCGCTGTCCGAGAAACTCGGCAGGCTGATCGAGGCGCGCATCACGCTCGACGACACGCCCGCCGCCTATGAGAGGCTGCTGGAGGGTCGCGCCGCCGGCCTGAAAACCATCATCGTCCCACAACAGGGAGGCGGTCATGGCTAACCTGCCCGAAACGGCCGGGCCACTCTACGAGAAGGTCAAGGATTATATTCTCGACCATATCGGCAGCGGCGCCTGGGGCAAGGATCAGCGCGTTCCCTCCGAACACGAGCTGGTCTCGATGCTCGGCGTGTCGCGCATGACCGTGCATCGGGCGCTGCGCGAACTCACGAGTGACGGCCATCTCGTGCGCATCCAGGGGGTCGGCACCTTCGTCGCCCCGCCGAAACCCTATTCGACGCTGATCGAGATCGTCGATATCGCCAGCGAGATCCGCGCGCGCGGCGCGCGCTACAGGGCCGATATCCTGCTGCTCGAAAGCCTGCAGCCGAGCCAGGAACTGCTGGCCGCCTTCGACTTCGCCACCCGCAGGCCGGTCGGCCATTCGGTGATCCTGCATCATGAAAACGACATGCCTGTCATGATCGAGGAGCGTTTCGTCAATTCCGATCTCGCGCCCGATTACGACAAGCAGGATTTCTCCGCCGTGACCACCTACGACTTCCTGCAGAAGAGCACGCCGCTCACCGAAGTCGAACAGGTGATCGCCGCCATCACCGCCGACGAGGAGACAGCCCGCATGCTGGCGCTGGAGGCCGGGGCGCCGTGTCTGCTTCTACACCGCCGCACCTGGACCGGCTCGACCGTCGCCACCGTCAACCGCTTCACTTATAGCAGCCGCTATACACTCGGCAGCCGCTATACGCCCGGCTCCATCCGTTAAGCCGTCGCTGTCCACACATGCCCGAAGGAGCGGATCATGATTGAAACGCCGAAGAGCCGCACCGCCGAAATCCGCGCGCTGGCCCGCACGGACGAGCCCCGCGCCCTTGCTCAACTCTCGACGCTCCTGTCCGAGCTGTTCTCTATTTCGCCCAAAAATCTCGCCATCAATCACGACCAATACAGCCTGAATTCGCTGAACGGCTTCTTCGAGGCGGATGGCAAGGCTTACTTCTTCAAATTCCATCAGGAAGAGGGCGAGGAGGCGATGACGGGCGAATATTATCGCGCCGACATTCTCGCCCGCGCCGGATTGCCGGTCGATCAGCCGGTGATGATGTCGGTTTTGCCGGGCGAGCAGATCCTTGTCTATGCCCGGCGCTCCGATCCGCGTTTTTCCGACGTGCTGCGCGGCTTGGATCTCCAACCCGACGCCGAAGCCGAAGCAGAGGCCGTGGCGGCCGAAGCCGAGTTGAACGACCGTCTTCTGGCCGTCTATCGCGAGACCCTGCATCCGATCACCGCCGATCAGGCCCGGGCCGAGCCGATCAACCGGCTGTTCTTCGAGCGAATGATCGAGCCCGCCACGCGCCAGCCGCCCGGCGGGCGCTATCGCGATTTCTATATCGGCCAGAGTTTCCGGTTCCCCGGCGTCAGCCTCGACTGGGAGAGGTTCTCGACCGCACGGGTGAGCATCAACGGCCTGGCCTATCGCGACACGTTCGGCGCGCTGTTCACCCGCGCCGCGGAGAGGCTGAACCCCATCCATCTCGCCGGCGCGGGCGGCGTGGTCGCCCATGGCGACGCACACAACGCCAATGTGTGGTATTCAGGCCACGAGACGGGCGGCGCCGGCCTGTCCTTCTTCGACCCTGCGTTTGCCGGCGAGCATGTTCCGACGCTGCTCGCCGAAGCCAAGGCGACGTTCCACAACATCTTCGCACACCCTTTCTGGCTCTACGATCCACGGGAGGCTGCGCAGCGTTACTCGGCGAGCGCCGTCTATCGCGACGGCGTGCTCTCGCTCGAGACCGATTGGGACCTGAGCCCCGTCCGGCAGGCGCTGCTGGAGACCAAGGCCGAACGGCTGTGGCGGCCGCTTCTAGCGCTGCTAAAGAGCCGGAACATGCTGCCGGACGACTGGCGCGAGACGCTGAAACTGGCGCTCTTCCTCTGCCCCACACTGGTGATGAATCTCCGCGCCGGCGCCGCCTCGCACAACGAGATCTCCTCGGCCATCGCCTTTTCCGTGGCGATGCAAATGGGCTCGGAGCCGCTCGGAGAAGGCGACCGGTTGAGCCGTTTTCTCGATGCGGTGACGCCGGTCTAACGACAAGGCGCCGCGCCATCGGCTCAGGCGTCGTCGAAACTGACGCCGAGTTCGGTGAGCTTGCGCCATCGCACGGTGCAGGGCCGCATCGCTCCGTCCTGGAACTGCAATTGGAACTGATCGGGCGCCAGCAGCGCCTGCTCCATCGCAAGCTTTGCGCCGGTCTCCGAAAGATTGCGGATCATGCAGTCGAGCGTCGATCCGCCATGATGAAACACGATCCGCCCCGCCTTCAGCGAGCGTAATCTCGGCGCGATACGTTTGTTCTCACCCTGCACCGGATCCACCATCGCATTCCCCATCAACCGCGCTGCGCAGAGCGCAGTAAAGAGGTTGTAGCGGCATAAAATTAAGGTAACTTGAGAAATTGGGTGCAAATTTGCGCGATTGGGGAGCGCAGGCGTGACGAGGCAGGTTCTGCGACCTTCCTGTTTCTATTGTTGCTCAGCAGAGAGGAAAAATGGTGCCGCTTACGTGACTCGAACACGTGACCCCATCATTACGAATGATGTGCTCTACCGACTGAGCTAAAGCGGCCCGGCGAAGCGCCGTCATCGCCTGTTCGGGCGATGACGGGCTGATACAATCAAAGTTTCAGGAATGCAAGACGCGGGCGGGCGGTTTTCGCGGAAAAAAGCGAAGGCGGCCTCAGCCGCAGAGGCGCGCACGGGCCGCCTTGTATTCGCGTTCGAAGCGATCGACGAGGTCGGCGACGGGGAGGACGGATTTGACCGCGCCGATGCCCTGGCCGCAGCCCCAGATCTCCTTCCAGGCCTTGGGGCCTTCGGTCGCCTTTTCGAAATCCATCTTGGAGGGTTCGGCGTCCGGCAGGTGATCGGGGTCCATCCCGACGGCGCGGATTGAGCCCTTGAGATAGTTGCCGTGAATCCCGGTGAAATAGTTGGAATAGACGATGTCGTCGGCGGAGCTTTCGACGATCATCTGCTTATAGGCGTCCACCGCCCGCGCTTCGTTGGTGGCGATGAAGGGCGAGCCGATATAGGCCATGTCGGCCCCCATGGCCTGGGCGGCGAGGATGGCGCCGCCATTGGCGATCGCGCCCGACAACAGCAGAGGCCCGTCGAACCATTCGCGGATTTCCTGGACCAGCGCGAAGGGCGACAGCTTGCCGGCATGCCCTCCCGCCCCGGTCGCCACCGCGATCAGCCCATCGGCGCCCTTGCGGATGGCGGAATTGGCGTGGCGATTGTTGATCACGTCATGCAGCACCACGCCGCCATAGGAATGGATCGCCTGGTTGACCTCGGGCACCGCGCCCAGCGAGGAAATGACGATCGGAACCTTGTATTTCACGCACATCGTCAGGTCGTGTTCCAGCCGCTTGTTGGTCGTATGCACGATCTGGTTCACCGCAAAGGGCGCGGCCTTGCTGGTGGGATTGGCGGCGTCATGGGCGGCGAGCGTTTCGGTGATTTCGGCCAGCCATTCGTCGAGCTGGCTTGCGGGACGGGCGTTCAGCGCCGGAAAGGAACCGACGACGCCCGCCTTGCATTGGGCGATCACCAGCTCGGGATGGGAAATGATGAACAATGGCGAGGCGACGACCGGCAAACGGAGATTGTCGGTGAGAATGGACGGCAGGCTCATAGTCACTCCCAGGATGGACCAGTTTCGCCGCCATGATAAACAAAGCCGGCGGAATTGTTCAACCTTGAATTTTCTACGGGACGGCCGCGTCGCCCTTTTTTGGCTGCATTGCCGGTGTTTGCCGGGGATCGCACCCTCATGCGCGCTTGCAAGTGTGGCGGGGAATGTTTACCGAAATGCACGGTTTTTGAAACGAGCACGGGATTGAAACGACAGTGAGCGGTCTCGAACACGCTATCCGCAACGCGCTCGAACGCGCCGATCGCGCCGACCCGGAGATCCGCGCCCGGATCTATCAATCCGCACGGCACGCGCTCGACGCCGGCCTCGCCAAGCAGGAGGTCGAGGACGAGGAGGTGATCGCCCGGCAGCGCCAGCGGCTCGACGCCACGATCCAGGCGATCGAGGAGGAAGAGCGCGAAAGGCTGCGGTCCATGGCGCGGCTGGAAAAAGTGCTGATCGAGCGCGAGCCGGAGCCCGAACCGGCCGTCGCGCCGGAACCGCGTCTCGCCGCGCCGGATCGGGACGAGGATTTTTCCATGACCGCACCCGTTCGCGACGACGCCCATGGCGACGCGCGGACAGCCCCTAGCATCGAACTCGATCGCGGCGATCGGGCCGGCGGGGCGCGAAATGGCGCTGGATCGCTGGACGACATCACTCCGCGCAACGACGAGGCTCTGGCGCGGCTCGTGGCGGACGATCGCCGCGCGCCCGCAGCCGCGCCGACGGCTGCGCCTATGGGTGAGATCCGAAAGACCAAAGGCGCCAAGCGCAAGTCCAGAGCCGAAAAGCCCCCCAGAAAACGGCGCGGCTTCGTCTCCTTCCTCGTATCGCTGTTCGTCTATGCATGCTTTCTCGGGGCGGTCGGCTTCGGGATCTGGTGGGTCTACGCCACCGGCATGATCGATGTCGCACTCAAAGGCGAAGGCAATTTCGACCTCGTGCCCAAGGAATTGCAGACCGCCGCGCCGGCTGCGGCGCAATCCGAACCGCTCGATCCGCTGCGCCGCTTCTCCGGCGATTGGGTCAGCGTCTACAGCGGCAAGGAGCCGAATGCGGTGTCGCCGCGCGGCCAGGCGCTGGTGACGCCCTTCAGCGACAGCGACGGCGAAGGCGCGACGATCGCCTCCAACGCGCCCGGCAAAGACGGCGAGGCGACGGTCGAGACACCCGAAGAGCTGTTGCAGACGCTCGCCGGCAAGACCGCGACGATCGCGTTGACCGTCAAGGCCGATGGCGATGTCCCGACGCAGATCTATGTCGAATGCGCCTTCGGCGCGATGGGCGGTTGCGGCCGTCATCGCTTCACCGTCGGCAACGAGCGCAGCGACGAACTGATCCATGTGACGTTCGACGGCAAGATGGCCCCGTCCGAGGCGGGGCAGATCGTCATCAACAGCGACGTCATGGGCAAGGGCCGCAAGCTCAAGCTCTACGGCGTCCGCGTCCTGCCGGGATCCTGATTTCCCGAGCCCTCGAATAGAAAAGCGCCGGTTGCCGCCGGCGCTTCGACAGATCTTCGAGCCAGAATGGATCAGGCTTCCATCGCATAGCCCGCGCCGCGGACGGTGCGGATGACATCCGGCATGTTGGTGAGGTTCAGCGCCTTGCGCAGGCGTCCGACATGGACGTCGACGGTGCGTTCGTCGACATAGATGTCGTGGCCCCAGACGCCGTCAAGCAGTTGCGAGCGCGAAAACACCCGGCCCGGCGAAGACATGAAGAATTCCAAAAGCTTGAATTCGGTCGGCCCGAGCCGCACTTCGCGCGAGCGGCGGTGAACGCGATAGGTCTCGCGATCGAGTTCGACGTCGCCGCATTTCAGCACGGAGGAAATGGCGTTGGGCCGCACGCGGCGGAGCATGGCCTTGACGCGGGCCATCAGCTCCGGCGTGGAGAAGGGCTTGACGACATAGTCGTCGGCGCCGGTCGACAGTCCCCGCACGCGCTCGCTTTCCTCGCCGCGCGCGGTCAGCATGATCACCGGCAGACGCTCGGTTTCGGGCCGCATGCGCAGGCGGCGACACAGCTCGATGCCGGACACGCCGGGCAGCATCCAGTCGAGCAGCAGAAGATCGGGCACGCGCTCCTGGAGGCGGATGTCGGCTTCGTCGCCGCGGGCGATGACCTCCACGTCATAGCCTTCGGCTTCGAGATTGTAGCTGAGCAGGGTGCCGAGCGCTTCTTCGTCTTCGACCACCATGATACGGGGCTGCATGCGTTCTTACTCCATTCGCAAGCGAGCGGCGCCCGGCTCGACGCCGGGCGCTCAAGTCTCAGGTCATCCGGCGGGCTGCTGCACGACGGTGGCGGTGTTGTCGTCCTTAGGACGTTCGCCGACCGGCTGGGCGCCCGTGGTCATGTAGAAGATCGATTCCGCGATATTGGTCGCGTGATCGCCGATGCGCTCGATATTCTTGGCGCAGAACAAGAGATGCGTGCACGGCGTGATGTTGCGCGGATCTTCCATCATATAGGTCAGCATCTCGCGGAAGAGCGAGGTGTACATCGCGTCGATTTCCTCGTCGCGCAGGCGGATGGCCTCGGCTTTTTCGGCCGAGCGCGTCGCGTAGACGTCGAGCACGTCCTGAAGTTGGGTAAGCGCCAGTTCGGATAGATGCTCGATGCCGCGGGCGAGCGTGCGCGGAATGCCGCTGTTTTGCACCGCAATGACACGCTTGGCGTTGGATTTGCCGAGATCGCCGACGCGCTCGAGATCGGAGGCGATGCGGAGCGAGCCGATGATTTCACGCAGGTCGGCGGCGACCGGCTGGCGCTTGGCGATCATCAGAACGGCGCGTTCGCCGATCTCGCGCTCGGCCTCGTCCATCACCACGTCCTGGGAGATGACGCGTTGCGCCAGCGCCGCATCGGCGTTGACGAGCGCGCGAACGGCGTCGGAGACCATCTGTTCGGCCATGCCGCCCATTTCCGCGATGCGGCGGGCGAGATATTTCAGCTCTTCGTCGAAGACGGAGTAGATATGGGATGCGCCCATGAATGTATCCTCCAGCCGGCGAGACCGGCGTCACAAGTATCAGCCGAAGCGGCCCATGATGTAATCCTGGGTGCGCTGGTCATCCGGATTGGTGAAGATCTTGTCCGTGTCGTTCTCCTCGACCAGATAGCCGAGATGGAACATGGCGGTGCGCTGCGACACGCGGGCGGCCTGCTGCATCGAGTGGGTCACGATGACGATGGTGAAATTCTCGCGCAGTTCGTGGATCAGTTCCTCGACCTTGGCGGTCGCAATCGGATCGAGCGCCGAGCAGGGCTCGTCCATCAGAATGACTTCCGGGCTGACGGCGACGGCGCGGGCGATGCAGAGACGCTGCTGCTGTCCCCCGGACAGGCCGGTGCCGGCTTCGAGCAGACGATCCTTGACTTCGTTCCACAGGCCGGCGCGCTGCAGGCTCTGTTCGACGATTGCGTCGAGTTGCTGATTGGTGCGGGCCAAGCCATGAATACGTGGGCCGTAGGCGACATTTTCGTAGATCGATTTCGGGAAAGGGTTCGGCTTCTGGAACACCATGCCGACACGGGCGCGCAGTTCGACCACGTCAATCGACGTCGCATAGATATCCTGATTGTCGAGCTTGATCTCCCCGGTCACGCGGCAACCGTCGATCGTGTCGTTCATGCGGTTCAGCGTGCGCAGGAAGGTGGACTTGCCGCAACCCGACGGCCCGATCAGCGCGGTAACCGTGTTCTTGCGGATGTTGAGATTGACGTCGAACAAGGCCCGCTTCTCGCCGTAGTAGACGGAAACATCCTTGCCGATCATCTTCAGTTCAGGTGTATCGCTCATCGGTTTTACCAGCGCTTTTTCAACTTCGATATCTGTCAGCATGTTCATGTGAGTTCTCCTTACCAGCGGCGCTCGAAGCGCTGTCTCAGGTAAATGGCGATGCCGTTCATGACGATCAGGAAACCGAGCAACACGAGGATTGCTGCGGAGGTTCGCGCGACGAAGCCCCGTTCAGGGCTGTCCGCCCAGATATAGATCTGGGTGGGCAGAGCCGTCGCAGCATCCATAACACCACCCGGCTCCGATGTGATGAATGCGTTCATTCCGATCAACAACAGCGGCGCCGTCTCGCCGAGCGCGCGCGCCAGGGAGATGATGGTGCCCGTCATGACCGCAGGCATGGCGAGGGGAAGAATATGGTGAAAGATTGCCTCATGCTTCGATGCGCCAATGCCAAGCGCCGCTTCGCGGATCGAGGACGGAACCGACTTCAGCGAATTGCGCGTTGTGATGATCAGCGTCGGAAGCGTCATCAGCGACAGAACGAGACCGCCGACGAGCGGCGCGGAACGCGGCAGACCGAACCAACCGAGAAAGACGGCCAGGCCGAGCAGACCGAAGATGATCGAGGGAACGGCGGCGAGATTGTTGATGTTAACCTCGATCAGATCGGTCCAGCGGTTCTTCGGCGCGAACTCTTCAAGATAGATGGCTGCGGCGATGCCGATCGGCAGAGAGATCGCCAGGGTCACCAGAAGCGTCCAGAAGGATCCGGAGATCGCGCCGGACAACCCGGCGAGTTCAGGAAACCGGCTGTCCGGGTTGAAGAACAGGCCCCAGTTGAAGGGCGACGACACCGCGCCCTTGGCCACCAGCGCATCGAAATAGGCGATCTGCTTGTCGGTGACGCGGCGCTGGTCTTCCGGGATCGAACGGTCGACCTGACCCTTGGCGAGCTGGTCGGCAGGATCCGACATCGGGATCTTGTAGGAATGTTTGCCGACAAGCTTGGCCGGATCGGCCATCACTTCGTCACGCACCAGATAGGGCGCCTGGTCGGTAAACAGGCCGAAATATTCCTTCTGGTCGCGGCGGGAAATATCGCCGCCATAGACCTTGAGCGCGTCGCGAACAACGCCTCTCCAGTCGGCGCCCATGAGGTCATTCTTGTCGATCGCAGCGGCGCTGAGGTCGATCTCGATCTCAACCATGGTCTGGGTGAAAGCGCGATATCCGGTCAGCGATATGGAGCCGATAAGAAAGACCAGGAAGCCGAGGGCGAAAACGATGGCCGCCACCCCGTAGCCCTTCAGCCGAGCCTCGGCCGCGTAGCGCGATTTGCGCCGGTCCGCCATGCTTTTCGACTGCCAGTCTACGGCTGTGGTCGGATTGGTTGCGGAGACTGAGGTCATCAGTACTTCTCCCGATATTTGCGGACTGTTTGCAGGGCGATAATGTTGAGAATGAGCGTAATGATGAAAAGCACCAAGCCAAGCGCGAAGGCAGCCAGCGTTTTCGGGTTGTCGAATTCGGCGTCGCCGGTCAGCAGGGTGACGATCTGAACCGTCACTGTGGTCACGGAGTCGAAGGGATTGAGCGTGATCTTGGCAATCAAGCCGGCGGCCATGACAACGATCATGGTTTCACCGATGGCGCGGCTCAAAGCCAGCAACACGCCGCCTACGATCCCTGGCAGGGCGGCGGGAATCAGGACCTTCTTGATCGTCTCGCTCTTGGTCGAACCGAGGGCCAGCGATCCGTCGCGCATGGCGCGGGGGACAGCGGCAAGCGCGTCGTCGGCGAGCGAAGAAATCAATGGAATGATCATGATCCCCATCACCAGGCCAGCGGCCAGCGAACTGTTGGGCGACGCATCAAGACCAAGGAACAGGCCGAAGTTGCGGATGGCCGGCGCAACGGTGAGAACCGCGAAGAAGCCGTAGACGACAGTCGGCACGCCCGCGAGGATCTCAAGCAGCGGCTTCACCACTGCGCGGAAGCTGCGGGGCGAATATTCAGTGAGATAGATCGCCGAGAGGATGCCGATAGGCACGGCGACAATCATGGCGATGAGAGAAATCAGGATCGTGCCAAATATCACCGGGATGACGCCGAAGGCGCCCTGGCCCGCCACCTGGTCGGCGCGCATGGCGATCTGCGGCTCCCAGCGCAAGCCGAACAGAAACTCGGTTACGGGAACCTTGGCGAAGAAGTGACCGGCTTCGAAAATGAGCGATGCGACGATCCCCGCCGTCGTCACGATGGCGACGAGGGACGAAAACAGCATGAAAATGGTGACGGCGCGCTCGAATGAATGACGTGCGCGAAAGCGCGGCTCGATTGCGCGCAGCCCGAGGGCCGCCCCCGCCACCGCCACTGCCGCCACGATGGCCGCCATTGCCCAGGCTGCGGTGGTCTGCAGCGACTTATAGGCGGCTGTCGCCGTCCTGATCTCTTCGGACGGCTCCTTGAATGTCCTGCCGGCGGCGTTCTGCCGGACTTCGCTCATCATCAGAGCCTGTTCGGACGGTGTCGCCGTGGCCGCGGACGGAATGGTGGACACGACAAGGCTGTCGATGACGGTGCTTTGGGCGAAAAGCCACACGAGCACGATCAGCAGCGCGGGCGCCCCCGCCCAGATTGCAGTGTTGAGCCCGTGGTAAATCGGCCTCGAATGTACTTTTTCAGTCACTCCGCCGGCCGAAAACACCGCCCTCTTGGAAGCGATCAATGCCGAAATGAACGACAAGGCCAATACGAATAAAATCAACGCGCCGGTCATGGCAGCCCCTCAACTGAATGAAGTCGCCGCCCGGATCGTGCAATCCGGGCGGCTTCACAGAGTGTTAGTTGGTCAGCTTGGCGGCGTTGGTCACGTCGTCGGCAACCTTCTTGCGAAGATCTTCCGACAGCGCGGTCAGGCCACGCTCGGCGAGATAGCCATCCGGGCCGAGAGCGGCTTCAGTGACGTATTCTGCGAGGAATTCCTTCATGCCAGGAATGACGTCGCGATGAGCGTTCTTGATATAGATGAACAACGGACGAGCAACCGGGTAGGAACCATCGGCGATCGTCTCGGGGCTCGCTTCGATGCCGTTGATCTTGACGTCCTTGAGCTTGTCTTCGTTTTCATACAGGAATGAGTAGCCGAAGATGCCGACAGAGTTCTGATCGGCCTCGAGACGCTGCACGATCAGGTTGTCGTTTTCTCCGGCCTCAACAAAAGGACCGTCCTGACGCATGCGCGAGCAAACTTCGTTCCACTTGTCTTCATTGGACTTCTTGAGGTCGGCCATGCCCGGAAGGCCCTTGCAGCCGTCATGCATGACAAGTTCAACAAAGGCGTCGCGGGTGCCGGATGTCGGCGGCGGGCCGAAGGCGACGATGTTGGTAGCGGGCAAGGAAGCGTCGATGTCCGACCACTTCTTGTTGGGGTTGGCGACGAAGCCGCCCTTGCCATCCGGCAATTCAGCCGCGAGAGCCTTGAAGATCTGCTCTTCGGTCAGACTCCAGTCGGCTTCGTTCTTGCGCGAGATCGCGATGGAGAGGCCGTCATAGCCGATCATCGCTTCAGTGATATTGTCGACGCCAGCCTTGGCGCAGAGTTCAACTTCGGACTTCTTGATGGCGCGCGACGCGCCAGTGATGTCCGGGAATTCCTCGCCTACGCCAGCGCAGAACGCCTTGAAGCCGCCGCCCGTACCGGTGGACTCGACGACCGGAGCCGGCTTGCCAGACTTCTTGGAATATTCTTCAGAGACCGCCTGCGTATAGGGAAACACGGTCGAAGAGCCGACGATCTTGATCTGGTCACGGGCATGGGCGGCGCCCATGAAAGCGACGGAGGCGACCAGCGCCGCCATGGTGGTGTGTGCGAGTTTCATAGTGGTTCTCCCGTTCGGGCTTGATGGATCGCGCCTGGCGCGGCGCCCTCGGCCTTTTCGTGTCCGGCCGAGTTCTGATTAGACCCCGGACACCACCGCTTTTATGTCAATTCGGTGAAAGATTTATGACAGCGCAACCCACTGTAAAACAATGATAATATCGACCCCGGGCGTCAGCGCTCCGGCTATTGTGTCAAAAGCGCACGGTAAAGGCGCTGCCTTTGCCCAATTCCGACTTGATCACCAGGCGGGCGCGATGGCGGGTGAGAATATGCTTGACGATCGCCAATCCCAGACCCGTGCCTTTTTTGGAGCGACTGCTTTCGACATTGGCGCGGTAGAAGCGCTCCGTCAGGCGCGGCACATGCTCTTCGGCGATGCCGGGCCCATAGTCGGCCACCGTGACATGGGCCGCCTGCCCCTTGGCCGCCGGCTCCAGCCTGATATCGACGGCCTTGCCTTCCTGTCCGTATTTGCAGGCGTTTTCGATGAGGTTCTCGAACACCTGGGTGAGTTCGTCTCGATCGCCCATCACCAGCACGGGCTCCTCGGGAAGATGGAGCCTGATCTCGACTCCGAGATCGCCGGCCAGCGGCGCCAGGGCATCGGCCACCGAGCCCAAAAGCGGAACCAGATCCACCTCGTCGCCGGGAGCCAGCCGGGCCTTGAGCTCCAGCCGGGACAGCGACATGAGATCGTCGACCAGCCGGCTCATGCGGGTCACCTGCTCGAGCATGATGTTGAGGAAGCGCTCCTGCGCCTTGACGTCGTTCTTGGCGGGGCCGAGCAGCGTTTCGATGAAGCCGCGCAGCGAGGCGAGCGGCGTGCGCAATTCATGCGAGGCGTTGGCGACGAAATCGGAACGCATGCGGTCGATGCGGCGCGCCTCGGAGACATCGCGGAAGATCAAGACGTAGAAGGCTCCCGCGCCGTCAATCGGTTCGGCCCGGACCATGCGCACGAGATACACGCTTTCGGACGGCACGGTCGCGGCGAATTCCACTTGCCCGTTGCGGCCGCTCGCCAGTGCATCGCGGATCATGTCGGCCACGACCGGCATCCGCACTTTCACCGAAATATGCTGCCCCGGATCGACGGGACCGAAAATATGCTGGGCGGAAGGGTTCTGGTAGAGGACGTTGGCCTTGAGATCGAGAACATAGACGGGGCTGTCGAAACCGGCGAAGGCGGCCTTGACCTCACGGAGCGGATCGATGGCGGTCGGCGTTTCGTCCGCCGCCGGCGCGGGCGCCGGGACGGGAGCGCGCGCGGCCAGGCTCGGCAAGACGGCGAGCGTCATCACGGCGACCGCCACCCAGGAATTTGTTCCGGCCGCAATCAGCGCCGCAACGCCGGCGGCGGCCATCAACAGACTGAAAAAGTGGCGCGCCATCCATTCTCTCACCGCTTTTCCCACCTGTCTTGCCATGCCGTGATCTCATCCTCCCGAGGCGGTGCATTGCGTCGAACCGACGATTGCATGCATCATGCGGGTCGCCGCCGCATCGAGCGCTGACCAGAATCGTCATCTGGCTTAGAGCCGTTCTCCCTTCCTAACGCTGGATTGTGACAGGTTTTTTCATGGCGAACTTGAAATCGCAAGTCGCTTATGTCCAGTTTGATATTTCAGGCACTTTGCATGGAGGAAGCCGCATGGCCGAAGACGAAGTTCATACGCCCGTCCCGCTCGATATAGGCGGGGAAAGGCGCGTATTCGACATCGAAAATCCGACTTTGCCCGATTGGATCGAGGCGGAAGCGCTATCGTCGGGCGGCTATCCCTACAAGAAGAAGCTGGACGAGGCCGAATATGCCAAGACGCTCGAGGAGTTGCAGGAGGAACTGGTCAAGGTTCAGTTCTGGCAGCAGGACACCGGCGCCCGGGTGATCTGTCTGTTCGAAGGCCGCGACGCCGCCGGCAAAGGCGGCGCGATTCAGGCGCTGATGTCCTATATGAACCCCCGCAATGCGCGCGTGGTGGCGCTGACCAAGCCGACCGAGACCGAAAAAGGCCAGTGGTATTTCCAGCGCTACATTTCGACGTTCCCGACCCGCGGTGAATTCGTGAATTTCGACCGCTCCTGGTACAATCGCGCCGGCGTCGAGCCGGTCATGGGCTTTTGCTCGCCTGAAGACTACGAGCATTTTCTCGAAAGCGCGCCGCGGCTCGAAAAGTTGATCACCGGCGACGGCATCCATTTCTTCAAATTCTACATTGACATCGGCCGCGAAATGCAACTCAAGCGCTTCCACGACCGCCGGCACAGCAAGCTGAAATGCTGGAAACTGTCGCCGATGGATATCGCGGCGCTGAGCAAATGGGACGATTACACGCAAAAGCGCGATCGCATGCTCAAGGAGACGCATACCGATCACGCGCCCTGGACGGTGGTGCGCGGCAACGACAAGCGGCGGGCGCGGCTCAACATCATCCGCTCGGTGCTGGGCGCGCTCGATTACAAAGGCAAGGACAAGAAGGCGATCGGCGAGATCGACGACAAGATACTCGGCGGCCCCAAGATCCTGAAGTGACGGCGGCCCGAAACGACGAAAGCGGCCCGCGGGCCGCTTTCGCATATCTGTCTTCGCCCTATCCGTTCAGCGAACGCGGCGACGCTCCGCCGAAGGCTGGTAAGCCAGCCGCTGGTGGAAGGTGCAATAGGGCGAGGTGTCCGGGGAGTCGTTGCCGCAGAAGCAGAAGTCTTCCTTCAGCGGATCGCCGAGCGGCCATTTGCAGGTCCGCTCGGTGAGACGGATGAGCGGCACGCGACGGAAGATCGGCACGACCACATTGTCCGACGAGGTCTCGACGACCTCCATCGCATCCATTTCGACTTCTTCCTTCAGCATGGTCGCGCCGGCGGGGCGCGCCACGGTGCGGGTGACCGGACGTTGCTGCGCGAAGGTGGCCTGCGCAGGACGCGCCGCCGTTGGCTGCGCTGCAGCGGGACGCTTGGGAGCGCGCGACGGAGCGGCGCCGCCCGACTTGGCGCGACCGGGCAGATTGAGACGGTGAACCTTGCCGATGACCGCATTGCGGCTGACGCCGCCCAACTGGGCTGCGATCTGGCTGGCGCTCAGTCCTTCGGACCAAAGCTTTTTCAGCCTCTCGACGCGTTCGTCAGTCCAGTTTACGCTATTTTCCATTGGGGCGTTCCTTCTGCGGAATCCCTCACCGAGGCCCGGCGCCGCCGAAGCTCGAAACGCTCTACATTTCCGGTGACTAGTTCCGCCGCATGCAGGTCTAGTAATCTGTTCTTAAGGTAGTGACCCGGTGACTCCGTGACAAGGCCATGGCGATTCCGGGGGAATCGTTTTTCGAGTTATCCCCAAGATTGATTTGTCAATCAGATTCGCGATGGCCCGTTTCGAGACGTTCCGGGCGCCGTTCAGCGCCGCTCCGATCTCTCCCAATTGAGGGTTTTTGTTGACGGAACCACGGGAAATGTGCAATTTGCCCGCGCCGCCCTATAGGGCGGCATTTTTCGTTTTCGCTTGTGGAAAACACGAGCGCCGCCTGCCTGAAACATGACGGAAGGATGACTGCCATGGCCGCTACCTCGCCCCTTTACGAGACATACGCCCGCGCGCCCCTCCGTTTCGAGCGAGGCGAAGGCGTCTGGCTGATCACCGAAGGCGGCGAGCGCTATCTCGATTTCGCCGCAGGCGTCGCGGTCAACGTGCTCGGCCATAGCCATCCGCATCTGGTCGAGGCGTTGAAGGCCCAGGCCGAGAAATTGTGGCATACCTCCAATCTCTACCAGGCCCCGGGGCAGGAAAAGCTCGGCGAGCGCTTGATCGAGAACACCTTCGCCGACAAGGTGTTCTTCACCAATTCCGGCGCCGAAGCGTTGGAATGCGCGATCAAGACGGCGCGCCGCTATCACTATTCAAAGGGCCAGCCCGACCGCTACCACATCATCACCTTCGAAGGCGCCTTCCATGGCCGCACCATCGCGACCATCGCCGCTGGCGGCCAGCAGAAATATATCGACGGCTTCGGCCCCAAGGCGCCCGGCTTCGACCAGGTCCCCTTCGAGGATCTCGACGCCGTCAAGGCCGAGATCACCGACGCCACCGCCGGCATCCTGCTCGAGCCCGTGCAGGGCGAAGGCGGACTTCGCACCTTCTCGCCGGAATTCCTGAAGGAGATCCGCGCGCTGTGCGACGAACACGGCATCCTGCTGATCTTCGACGAAGTGCAATGCGGGGTCGGGCGCACCGGCACGCTGTTTGCCTATATGCAGATGGGTGTGACGCCCGACATCATGGCGGTCGCCAAGGGCATCGGCGGCGGCTTTCCGATGGGCGCATGCCTGGCGACGGCGGACGCCGCGTCCGGCATGGTCGCCGGCACGCATGGTTCGACCTATGGCGGCAATCCGCTCGCCATGGCGGTCGGCAACGCCGTGCTCGACGTGGTGCTGTCGGAGGGTTTCCTGCAGCATGTCAAGGATCTCGGCCTGCAGTTCCGCCAGGGGCTGGAAGGCCTGAAGGACCGGTACCCTGATGTGATCGAAGAGATCCGCGGCCGCGGGCTGATGATCGGCGTCAAGGCCAAGGTTGCCGCCGGCGATCTGCTGCAGGCGCTGCGCGCCGAGCATGTGCTGACGGTGATGGCCGGCGACAACGTGGTGCGCGTATTGCCGCCGCTGATCACCACGGCGGAGGAAGCCCGCGAGGGCCTGGCGCGGCTGGAAAAGGCTGCCGAGACGCTGCGCGCGGAAAAGCTGCGATGAGGCTTGGTCGCCTCCCGCTTTCCCGCTAGTCTCTCACTTCAGCAGTCCAAGGAACTTATGATGACGTCCCACCGGCATTTTCTCGATCTTTCCGCAGTGTCCGCCGACGATCTCCGGCATATCCTCGACGACGCCAAGACCCGCAAGGCCTCGACGCGCGACGGCACGGCCGGCAAGCCGCTGGCCGGCAAGATGCTGGCGATGATCTTCGAGAAGCCGTCCACCCGCACCCGCGTGTCCTTCGATGTCGGCATGCGCCAGCTCGGCGGCGAAACGTTGTTTCTGTCGGGCACCGAAATGCAGCTCGGCCGCGCCGAAACGATCGGCGACACCGCCAAGGTGCTGTCGCGCTATGTCGACGCCATCATGATCCGCACCACGGATCACAACCGGCTGCTCGAACTCGCCGAGCACGCCACGGTGCCCGTCATCAACGGCCTGACCGACGCGACGCATCCCTGCCAGATCATGGCCGACATCCTCACTTTCGAAGAGCATCGCGGCTCCGTGAAGGGCAAGACGATCGCCTGGACGGGCGACGGCAACAATGTGCTGCATTCGCTCGTCGAGGGCTCGGCCCGCTTCGGCTACCGCATGAACATGGCCGTTCCGCTCGGCTCGGAGCCCGACGACAAATATCTCAACTGGGCGCGCAACAACGGCGGCGAGATCATGCTCTGCCATGACGCCGACCGGGCCGTGGACGGCGTCGACTGCGTGGTCACCGACACCTGGGTGTCGATGAACCAGGAGCACAAGGCGCGCGGCCACAATGTCTTCATGCCGTTCCAGGTCAATGCCGAGCTGATGAAGAAGGCCGATCCCGAGGCGCTGTTCATGCATTGCCTGCCGGCCCATCGTGGCGAAGAGGTGACCGACGAGGTGATCGACGGGCCGCAGTCGGTGGTGTTCGACGAAGCCGAAAACCGCCTTCATGCGCAGAAGTCGGTGCTGGCCTGGTGCCTCGGCGCCATTTGAACACCTTGAATCGGCCTGGTGATCGCCTATTTACCTCCCTTCAAACGAAGGGCATGACATCGCATGCCGCAAGACCGAGACCATCATGACAGTGGACATTACCAATCCTGGGGGCCCCGCCCCCTTCGCCGGCGATGACCGGGTCGTGCCGTTCCAGGTGGAAGGGCTCGATGTGCGCGGCCGCGCCGTCACGCTCGGCCCGCTGACCGACGCCATCCTGTCGCGCCACAATTACCCCGCCCCCGTCGCCCGTCTTCTCTCCGAGACGATCGCGCTGACGGTGCTGCTCGGCACCTCGCTGAAATTCGAGGGCAAGCTGATCGTGCAGACCCAGACGGACGGACCGGTGAATTTCCTCGTTGCGGATTTCGCCGCGCCCGACGCCGTGCGCGCCTATGCCCGCTTCGACGACGACGCGCTCGCCGCAGCCGTCAAGGCCGGGCAGACGGAACCGCATCAATTGCTGGGCAAGGGCGTGCTCGCCTTCACCATTGATCAGGGTGAGCACACGCAGCGCTATCAGGGCATCGTGGCTCTGGACGGCGAAACGCTGGAGGAAGCGGCTGCCGCCTATTTCCGCCAGTCCGAGCAGATCCCGACCAAGGTGAAGCTCGCCTCGGCCGAACTGTTCGATCGCGACGCCGACGGAAAGATGCGCCACAGCTATCGCGCCGGCGGTCTCGTCGTGCAGTTCCTGCCCGAAGCGCCTGAGCGCATGCGGCAACGCGATCTTCATGGCGGCGACGGCGACAACGGCCATGACTTCGAGGAAGACGACACCTGGTCGGAAGCCCAGATGCTGGCCTCCACGGCCGGGCCCGAAGAATTGACGGACCCCGATCTCGGCGTCGAGCGGCTGTTGTTCCGGCTGTTTCACGAACGCGGCGTACGCGTCTACGACGCCCAGCCGGTGTTTGACCGTTGCAGCTGTTCGGAAGACAAGATCCGCGGCGTGCTGCAGGGTTTTACGGCCGAAGAGATCGCCTCGACCATCGAGGACGGCGAGATCCAGGTGACCTGCGAATTCTGCTCGACGCGCTATCGTTTCAAGCCGGAAGAGTTCATCGTCCCCAATTGATCAGGAACGCGCGTCGCGAAACAAGGCGCGCGTTTTTCGTGACGGCGAGGTTCAGTTCAGCGTGCGCTGCAGACCCGGCGCATCCAACGAGAAGGCCGGAATGGCCACGTCGAACATTTCGCCCGTGTCCGCCAGCATCTGGTAGTGGCCGAACATCATCCCCGAGGGCGTGTCGAGCGGGCAGCCGGAATTGTATTCATAGGTGTCGCCCGGACCGAGCACGGGCTGTTCGCCGACCACGCCGGGACCGGTGACCTCGTCGATCTGGCCGTTTTCGTCGGTGATGTGCCAGTATCTGTTCATCAACTTGACGCCCGTCGCCGAATTGTTGGCGATGACGATCCTGTAACCCCAAACATAACGGCTGTCGGCCGGATCCGATTGCTCGGCCAGATAATAAGGCTCGACAGTGACTTCAATGCCCCTGGTCGTCGCTTGATACATACCGCTCATCCGAGTCCTGCAAATTTCATGGTATAAATTTCCTAACGTCTTTGTCCGGCAAAGGTCAATATTCGGTGGGGCCATCTCGGCCCCGTCCGTTACGAATGCAGAGAAATGCGGCAAATTCAGGCGGTTGGCAATTCGGAAACGCCGCCATGGGCCGCCGACCAGAACAAAGGGTCGTTGAGGAAGGTTTCGACGGAAGCGAGTGTGTCTTTATCGAACAGGTCCTGCTCCCGCGCCGCCGCCAGCACGTCCCGCCAGGTGGCGATATGGTGCAGTTGCACGCCGCCATTGGAAAAGCGGGCTTCGGCCTCCTCGAAGATGCCGTAGAAGAACAGCGCCATGCCGTGATCGACGACGCCGCCCGCCTTGCGCACCGCCTCGATGAAGGTGAACATCGAGCCCCCGGCGGTGGTCAGATCCTCGATCACCAGCACGCGCGCGCCGGGCTTCATCTCGCCCTCGATCTGCGATGTGCGGCCATGGCCCTTGGGCTGCTTGCGGACATAGATCATCGGCAGCGACAGCCGGTCGGCGAGGAGGGCCGCGAAGGGAATGCCCGCCGTCTCGCCGCCCGCGATGCAATCGAAGGCCTCGAAGCCGGCTTCAGCGGTGATCGTCGCCGCGGCGAAATCCATGATCGCCGAGCGGATGCGCGGATAGGAGAGAAGCTTGCGACAATCGATATAGACCGGGCTGCGCATGCCCGAAGCGAGCTTGTAAGGATCGTCCGCCCGGAAATGCACCGCCTTGATTTCCCAGAGCATCCGCGCCATCAGGCGGGCATTGACGGACTTGTCGTTGAAGGCGTTGGAAAACATCGGCGGACTCCTGCTCGGGTGGACTGATCGCGCTTAGCAGGAACGACGGCGCGATGGAAGCCGAACCGGGTCAATCTGCGGCAAAGGCCGCCTCGATCCAGTCGGAGAAGGCCCGCGCGGCGGGAGACGGCGCTCCGAAAGACCGCGCAACGAGGAAATAGCACCCGCAATCGACTTCAGCGCCAAACGGCGCGACGAGTGCGCCCGAGGACAGTTCGCCGTCGATCATCCGGGGATCGAAGAGCGCCGCGCCATGACCGCGCAGCGCCGCCTGAAGCGCCAGGCCGCCATCTGCGAACACAGTGCCCTTCTCCGCCGGCGGTTCGACGCCGACGCTTCTGAACCAATCGCTCCAGCCGCTGCGGTTTTCCTCATGCAGCAATGGAACATTCGCGAGATCCCCCGCACAGGCCAGGCGATGGTCCGCGGCGAAGGCCGGGCTCACTACCGGCCGACAATGGGTTCGCAACAGCAACCGCGCCTCCACCCGAGGCCAGGACGTCGCTCCCCGGCTGTGGCGAACAGCGAGATCGACGGCGCCGCCGCGAAATTCGACGAGACGCGGATCGGCGTCGATTTCCACGTCGATCTCGGGCCTCAGATGCCTAAACTCCTGGATATGGGGCGCAAGCCAGAGGGCGGCGAAACCGGGTTCGGCGCTGACTTTCACCGCGCCCGACGGCTGCCGGCCGGCTTCGCCCAGCGCCGCATCGATCCTGTCGAAGCTCAATGTCACCTCGGCGAGCAGCGCCCTCCCCGTCTCCGTCAGTTCGACGCCGCGATGCACCCGGGTGAAGAGCGGCTGGCCGAGCAGACTCTCGAGCTCGCGGATCTGTCGGCTGATCGCCGCCTGCGACACATGGAGCTCTTCGGCGGCCTTGGAGAAGCCGCCGAGCCGGCCGGCGGATTCGAAGGCGCGCAAAGCGGTCAGAGGAAGGCGGCCGCGCTTCATGGCTCTCATAACCTCAGGTTATCCGAAGGCCCGACTATAGTCGTTTGAGCCCGCGCCGCAACCGGCGGATAACACTGGCGAAAGGAGAACCGCCATGTCGAACGCCATTTACGAGGTTCTGATGGAGACGATGCGCCTGCTCACCTTCACCGCTTGCCCGCCGCCAGGCCGGAGGCGCGAGCAGGCGTCATGCCAGGGGTTCCGGCCCAAAGCGGTTTTCCCCGCTCGCACCGGGCGTCGCGAACAGATAGATCAGGATCAGCCAGCCGACCAGCGGCACGAAGCCGATCAGAAGCCACCAGCCCGACATGTCGCGGTCGTGCAGACGGCGCACGCCGACCGCGATGCCGGGGATCAGGGTCGCGAGCGCGAAGACGCCGCCTAGAAGCCCCATGCCGATCACCATTTCATCGATCAGCCCGAGAACCAGCGACGCGATGAAGACGAACAGCACATACCACCAATATTCCGAACGCCGCGCGCGGCCGGAAAAATTGGCGTAGTTGGTGGTCAGAACAGATTTGACTGCGTCCTGAAATGTCATGGCTTCCCCCTGTGGCGCCGATTGCTATCGAGGCGATAGACGGATCGGCGGTCGCCATTATTCATATCCTGCGCGCCGAAACACGCAAGACTAGCGAGACTTGAAACGATAAGATCACTGCGCCGCTTCGACGATATGCTCGTGCAATTCGCCCATCCGGTTCCAGGCGTCGAGGCCAGAAATCTTGTAGGCTTCGGCGAGGGTCGGATAGTTGAAGGTGTTTTCGACGAAGTAGTCCACCGTGCCCTTCAGGTTCAGGACCGCCTGGCCGATATGGATGAGTTCGGTGGCTCCTTCGCCGACGATATGGACGCCGAGCAGGCGGCGCGTCTTCAGCGAGAAGATCATCTTCAACATGCCGTTGTCGAGGCCCATGATATGGCCGCGCGAGGTTTCGCGGAAGCGGGCGATGCCGCATTCATAGGGAATATGGCGCGCCTTGACCTCTTCCTCGGTCAGGCCGCAGGTCGAAATTTCCGGCACGGCGTAGATGCCATAGGGAAAGAATTGCGGCGGATCCGACGCCGGCGCGCCGACCGCGTGACGGGCGGCGATGCGGCCCTGCTCCATCGAGGTGGAGGCGAGGCTCGGAAAGCCGACGATGTCGCCGGCGGCGTAGATGTTCGGCACGTCGGTCTGGAAGGTCTCCGGATTGACCTTGAGACGACCGCGCGAATCCGGCTTCAGGCCGACCGCGTCGAGATTGAGCTGGGCGGTGGCGCCGGAGCGGCCGGCGGCGTAGAGCACCATGTCGGCATGCAGCGATCTTCCGCTCGCCAGCGTCACCTTGCATTTGCCGTTCGGCTCGCGCTCGACCTTGTCGGCCGTTTCGCCGAACAGCAGCTTCATGTTGCGGTCGCGGAGCTGGTAGGAGAAATCCTCGACGATTTCCTTGTCGATGAAATCCAGCATGCTGGCGCGCGGCTCGATCACGGTGACCATCGTATCGAGCGTGCTGTAGATGGTGGCGTATTCGATGCCGATGACGCCGGCGCCGATGACGATCATCGAACGGGGGATCTCCTGGATTTCCAGCAATTCGTCGCTGTCGATGATCTTCTCGCCGTCGAAGGGGATGCTGTCGGGGCGATAGGGACGCGTGCCGATGGCGAGCAGGATCGAGGTCGCCGTCACCCGCACCACTTCGCCGTCGTTCTTTTCGATCGACAGCGTGTTGCGATCGACGAATTCGGCGCGGCCGCGCAGGTGATGGACGCGGTTGCGGGCAAATTGGTGCTCCAGCACCTCGACTTCATGATCGAGCGTGATGAGCAGTCGGCGCCGCAGATCGTCGGCGCTGATCTCCTGCTTGACGCGATAGGAGCGGCCATAGAAGCCGCGCTCGCGCCAGCCGGTGAGGTTGAGCGCGGTCTCGCGCAGGGTCTTGGAGGGGATGGTGCCGGTATGGACGGAGACGCCGCCGACGCGGCTGCCCTTCTCGACGACCAGAACCTTCTTGCCGAGTTTCGCCGCCTGGATCGCCGCCCGGCGTCCCGCCGGTCCGCTGCCGATCACGATCAGGTCATAATTCATCATCTTGCCGCCCCGATTTTCGAATCTTGCTGCGCTGCGAGAGCGCAGGCCGTTGTGCAAGCTTAGCAACGCAATGTTACCGAATGATAGACGCGCGCCGAAGCGCGGGCCTTACGCTGCAGGCGAAGCGCCTGCGGAGGCCAGCATAGACCTTTTCCCGCAATGCGGCATCCAGAATTTCGCAAATGCAAAGAAACCGCTGGTCGCAGCTTATGGCATCAGCTTGAATTCCAGCATCAGATTGCGTTCGAGCAGGTTGTGATTGTCGTCGGAGACGACGATCAGCCGGGTCGAACCATCTTCGGCCTTATAGGCGTCGATGCCTTCCATATTGTCGATCTGGGCTGGAAAGACGCCCTCCATCACGACATCGCCTTTCACCAGCGCGCCGGGCTCGACGTCATCCAGCATGAAGCGCCGGATACGCATGCCGATGCCTGCCTGGAGCCCAAACTTTCGCTCGAGAAGCACGAAGCTGCCGTCGTCCAGCGCCACGCCGTCGGTCACATCATAAGGCGCGGCGCGTTCGACCGTAAAGTTTCCCTTACGCGGTCCGGATTGCACGCCGGCGATGAAATTGCCGGCAGTGTCGTAGCTGCGCTCCGCCACATAGAACAGCGCGCCGCCGAGGGCGCTGTCGTCGGGAGCCTTCAGCAAGGCCTCCATGCCGCCATTGTTCTTGAGCCGCTCTGCGGCGAGCACGGGACGTTCGGTCGAAACCGGCGTGGATGTTTCGAAACCGGGACGCGGATAGGCGTCGATCCGGTGATCGCCTTCATAGCTGACATAGACATGGCCCTCATCGAGCGCTATGCCTTCCGCATCCATATGGCGCTTGTCGCCGGGGCGGCCGTCGCGGCCGAGCATGTCGTAGATGCGGTAGTCGGAAATCCCCGAAAGAGCGCCCTCGGCGTCGCGCTCGATCGCGCCGGTCGCCCAGTGGCCGGTGTCCATCACCGAGATGAAACGTTTTCCGCCGTCGGTCAGGCGGATGGAGGAGACGGCGCCCATTTCGCCCTTGGGGGTCGCGAGCGACAATCCGCCCATGAATTCCAATCGACCGAACAGCCTGCCTGCGCCCGGGCGAAATTCCGAGATCGCCATGGCCTTGACCGGCAATTCGGCGCCGGCGTCGGCCAGGCGTCCGCCGAAGGCCATGGGAAAGCCCAGCCCGGCGACGACGAAGGGAAGATAAGCCACGAGCGAGAGCAGTTTTTTCGACGCCAAGGCGGCTTCCTATCCGTAAGGGTTCAGGGCCGGCTGTTACCGGCCCTTACGCTTTGCGCCGCGCGCCTGTTCCGCCTCGTCGGCGAACAGCGCCGCCAATTGCTCGGTCATCGCGCCGGCCAGTTCATCCGCATCGATGATGGTGACCGCCTTACGATAATAGCGGGTGACGTCGTGGCCGATGCCGATGGCCAGAAGCTCGACCGGCGACTTGGTCTCGATCTCCTCGATCACCGCGCGCAGGTGCCGCTCCAGATAGTTGCCGGGATTGACCGACAGGGTGGAATCGTCGACCGGGGCGCCATCGGAGATCATCATCATGATCTTGCGCTGTTCGGGCCGGCCGAGCAGCCGGTTATGCGCCCAGATCAGCGCCTCGCCGTCGATGTTTTCCTTCAGCAGGCCTTCGCGCATCATCAGGCCGAGATTGCGCTTGGCGCGGCGCCAGGGAGCGTCCGCCGATTTATAGACGATGTGACGGAGGTCGTTGAGGCGGCCGGGCTGCGGCGGCTTGCCGCTCGCCAGCCACTTCTCGCGGCTCTGGCCGCCCTTCCAGGCCTTGGTGGTGAAGCCGAGGATCTCGACCTTCACGCCGCAGCGCTCCAGCGTGCGGGCGAGAATATCGGCGCAGGTGGCGGCGACCGTGATCGGGCGGCCGCGCATCGAGCCGGAATTGTCGATGACCAGGCTGACCACGGTGTCACGGAACTTGGTGTCGCGCTCCATCTTGAACGACAGCGGCTGCATCGGATCGATGACCATGCGCACCAGGCGGGCGCTGTCGAGATAGCCTTCTTCGAGATCGAAATCCCAGGAACGGTTCTGCTGCGCCATCAGCCGGCGCTGCAGCTTGTTGGCCAGACGGCCGACCGCGCCCTGGAGATGGGCGAGCTGCTTGTCGAGAAACGCCCGGAGACGATCGAGCTCGGCTTCGTCGCAGAGTTCGTCGGCGGAGATTTCCTCGTCGAATTCCTGGGTGAAAACGGTATAGTCGACCTTCTCGTTGAGATCGGAGAGCGGATTGTTGGGCCGCTTGACCTCGCCGGGCGTCTCGGAATCCTCATCGGACTCCTCCATCAGGTCGTCTTCGGAAATCTCGGCGCCGTCGGTCTCGCCCTGTTCGAGCTGTTCGTCGGCGGCTTCGTTCTCCTCGGCGGGAGCCTCTTCGGTTCCGGCTTCTTCCTCGTTTTCTTCCTCGTTCTGCTCCTGGCTGCGCGGCTGTTCTTCCTCGGAGGTCGACTCATCCTCGTCGGGCTCGGCGGTCTCGTTGGAGATGTCTTCGGCGAGCTGCATCGAGGCCAGCATCGACCTGATGACGCGGGCGAAGCCTTCCTGGTCGTCGATGACGGTCTTCAGCGAGCCGACTTCGCGCTCGGCCGTCTCGTGGAAGAAGTCGCGCCAGAGATCGAGAACGGGGCCTGCGCTTTCCGGCGGCCTTTCGCCGGTCAGGGCCTCGCGGACATAGAGCGACATCGCCTCTTCGATCGGGGCGTCCTGGCGCTGGGAGACGCCGCGGAAATTGGCGCGGGCGTATTTGTCCGTCAGCATGGAGGAGAGATTGGCGGCCATGCCGGCCATGCGGCTCGCGCCGAGCGCTTCGACGCGCGCCTGCTCGACTGCGTCGTAGATGGCGCGGGCGTCCTGCCCCTGCGGGGCGAACTGCGTGTGCAGCCGCTCGTCATGGCAGGCCTTGCGCAGCGCCATGGAATCGCCGAGGCCGCGCACGATTGCGAGTTCCTGCGCGGTCGGACGCTTGGAAAGCTCCGGCAGCCGCATGCGATCGCCGGCAAATCCCGGGCGGTCATTGGCGAAGGCCACCTCGACCTCGGCCGATTCCGCCACCGAGCGGATGCAGCCCGTCAGCGCCCGGCGGAAGGGTTCGAGATCGACGGCCGCGCCCGGCCTCGCCTTGGAATTGTCGCCCGGTCCAGCCATCGGATCGACCTCAGGCGCTCAGGACCAGATTGGCCGCGCTTTCCTTGAGCTCGACGCCGAAGACGCGCTGATACTGTTCAGCCACCAGCGCGCGCTCGAGATCGTCGCATTTGTTGAGGAAGGTCACGCGGAAGGCGAAGGCGACGTCGCCGAAGATCGCGGCGTTCTCGGCCCAGCTGATCACGGTGCGCGGGCTCATGACGGTCGAGAGATCGCCATTGATGAAAGCGGCGCGGGTGAGTTCGGCCACACGCACCATCTTGGCGATCGTGTCGCGGCCCTTGCCGGCTTCCAGCTGCTTCACCTTGGCGGTGACGATGTTCACTTCATGCTCGAAGGGCAGATAATTGAGCGTGGTGACGATCGACCAGCGGTCCATCTGCGCCTGGTTGATCTGCTGCGTGCCGTGATAGAGGCCGGTCGTGTCGCCGAGGCCGACGGTGTTGGCGGTGGCGAACAGGCGGAAGGCCGGGTGAGGACGGATGACGCGGCTCTGGTCGAGCAGCGTCAGGCGGCCCGAGGATTCCAGCACGCGCTGGATGACGAACATCACGTCAGGGCGGCCGGCGTCGTATTCGTCGAAGACGAGCGCGACATTGTGCTGATAGGCCCAGGGCAGGATGCCGTCCTTGAATTCGGTGATCTGCTTGCCGTCCTTCAGCACGATCGCATCCTTGCCGACCAGATCGATGCGGCTGACGTGACTGTCGAGGTTGATGCGGATGCAGGGCCAGTTGAGGCGGGCGGCGACCTGTTCGATATGGGTCGACTTGCCGGTGCCGTGATAGCCCGAGACCATCACGCGGCGGTTATGGGCGAAGCCGGCCAGGATCGCCAGCGTCGTGTCGCGGTCGAACAGGTAATCCGGATCGAGATCCGGCACATGGGCGTCGGTTTCGCTATAGGCCGGCACGCGAATATCGGAATCGATGCCGAAAACGTCCCGCACGGAAACGGTGGTGTCGGGAAGCTTCACAATATCTACGTCAATCTTGCTCATCATCTCTCCAGCGCGGCCGTCGGGGAGTTCGGCCTGCAAAATTCCTCGGGCATTGTCCTAGGCCGAGGCGACGAATTAATCAATGCTCGCGGACGCCTGAAAAAGCGTCGCGAAGCCGCGCCTTATACGCGCCCGTCACCGAGGTCAGGAGCAGAAACCTGCCTGTTTGAGCAATTGATAGGCCTGAACGACCGACCGAAAGCGCTCTTCCGAGCCGCGATCGCCTCCATTTGCGTCAGGATGGTGTTTCTTCACCAGTTCCTTATAGCGCGACTTGATGTCGCTCGACGTGGCGTTGCTGGCGAGCCCCAGCGTTTCGAACGCCTTGCCTTCGAGCGGCTTCAGCTTGCGCTCGCGCGGCTCGGGCTTGCTCTGGCGCCAGGCGGAAAAGCCGAAGGGATCGCGCATCCGGGCGGCGCTGGCGCGCGCCTCGTTCATGGTCGGAGACCATTTGGCGTTCTTGTTGACGCCGATGGTCCAGGTCGGGCGGTTTCCGGTCACCGCCTCCTTCTGATAGCGGGCGACCTCGCTGTCGGAGAGGCCCGAGAAGTAATTATAGCCCTTGTTGTATTCCTTGACGTGCTCGAAGCAGAACATGAAATACTTGCCCTCTGCGTTCCTGCCCACGGGGGCGCGATGCACGCCGGGCGCCTCGCAACCATCCCACTGACAGGTCGGCTTGTCGGGTTTTTCCTCGACCCGCGCACCCTTTGAGCGCTTGGACCGGATCGAGTCGAAGTATTTTGAGTCGAGTTTCATCCGCTCATTATGGGTCTTCGACCCATCCGCTTTCAAGAATTGACAAATCGGAAAGTTCTTGGCTTTGTGGGACTATTTTTCGCGAGTTCGCCATGACCCTCCAGGACAAGATCGAAGCGGCGCTGCAGGCCGAGTTTTCTCCCTCACAGTTGGAGGTCGTCAACGAGAGCCGCATGCATGCCGGCCACAACCCGGAAGCCGCCGCCACCGGCCAGACCCATTTCCGCATCCGCATCACCGCCGAGACGCTTACCGGCATGAGCCGCGTCAACCAGCACCGCGCCATCAACGCCGCCCTCGCCTTCGGATTCGACGAGGGACTGCATGCGCTGGCGATCGAGGTCGGCAAGGGTTAGTCGAGACGATTGGATCAAGTCCATCGCCTGGGTTATTCTCAGGCCTGAACCGGAGACTGAACATGGCGCTCGTGCTCGAAGATGAGGTTGTCGTTCAACTCGCCACCCGCTTGGCCGAGCGCCGAAATGTCACCCCAACGCAAGTGCTTCGCGACGCGCTGACGCGCGAATGGAGCCAGGAGGTCGGCGACACGACCGTGATCGACGCGGTGAAGAAGATCCAGGCCAAGGTCCGCGCGCTGTCCGATCCCGAAAGGGCTCAGCCTATCGACAAGGATTTCATCGACAACCTCTACGAGTAGGTCATGTTTCTCGAAGCCTCCGCCATCTGCGCTATTTTGCTCAAGGAGGATGGCTCCGAGGGCTTGATGGACCGGATTTTGGCAGCCGATGCCAAAATCACCTCTCCAATGGCGGTTTGGGAGACAGCGCTGGCCGTCACTATCGGCTGCCGCTCATGTTCAAGGGCGAGGATTTCAGCAAGACCGATATCGAGCGCGCCTGATCACGGGGTGACTTCCCAATAGATGTCGAACATCGGATCGAACACCGTCACCGGCCCAGCGCCCGTTTCGATCCTGGTGGGAAACTCCACCTTCTCGGCGCGCTTGACCATCGTGATGCGCTCCTCGTTGGGCGCCAGCCCGTACCAGGCCGGACCGTTGAGCGAGGCGAAGGCTTCGAGCCTGTCGAGCGCATTTTCCTGTTCGAAGACATGGGCGAGGCAACTCATCGTGTTGATCGATGTGAAGCAGCCGGCGCAGCCGCAGGCGCATTCCTTGAGCGGATCGACATGCGGGGCGGAATCGGTGCCCAGGAAGAACCTGGCGTCGCCGGAGGTCGCCGCCTTGCGCAGCGCCTGGCGATGGCTTTCGCGCTTGGCGACCGGCAGGCAATAATAGTGCGGCCGGATGCCGCCGGCGAGGATGGCGTTGCGGTTGATGATCAGGTGATGGGTGGTGATAGAGCCCGCAAGATTGGCCTTGGAGGCGGCGATATAGTCGACGCCGTCCTTGGTGGTCACATGCTCCATCGTCACTTTCAGCTCCGGCAGGCGCGCGCGTAGGGGATCGAGCACCGTTTCGATGAACACGGCTTCGCGGTCGAAGATGTCGACATCCGAGGAGGTCACCTCGCCATGCACGCAGAGCGGCAGGCCGATCTTGGCCATGCGCTCGAACACCGGCATGGCCTTGTCCATGTCCCGCACGCCGGAATGGGAATTGGTGGTGGCGCCCGCCGGATAGAGCTTGGCGGCCGTCACAAGGCCGGTGCGATGCGCTTCCTCGAGATCGTTGGGATCGGTCCCTTCGGTCAAGTAAAGCGTCATCAGCGGCTCGAAATGGTGATGTTCGGGCTTGGCGGCCATGATCCGGTCGCGATAGGCGCGGGCGTCGGCCGTCTTCACCACGGGCGGAACCAGATTGGGCATGATGATGGCGCGGGCGAAATGCCTGGACGTGTAAGGCAGCACGGCCTTCAGCATCTCGCCGTCGCGCAGGTGCAGATGCCAGTCGTCGGGGCGGCGCAGGGTGATTTCGGTCATCGATAGAGGTTCCGAACAAGAGAAGGGATGGACACGGCCATAACGCGACGTCGTAGAGCGCGCAACGCCTGAGACGACGAGAAGTTCGGCCCACAAAAAGAAACGCCCGCTGTGGAGGCGGGCGTTCGAAACTCCTTGGAAGGAAATCAGGCGGCCATCGCGGCTTCCGGCGGCGCTTTCGCGCCGGTCATGAAAGCCACGGCGTCCGACATGGTGTAGTCTTTTGGGTTGATCACGCAGAGGCGCCTGCCGAGCCGATGAATATGGATACGGTCCGCCACTTCGAAGACATGCGGCATGTTGTGCGAGATCAGCACTATCGGCAGGCCCCGCGCCTTCACATCCTGGATCAGTTCCAGCACGCGACGCGATTCCTTGACGCCGAGCGCGGCCGTCGGCTCGTCGAGAATGATCACCTTGGAGCCGAAGGCTGCGGCGCGCGCCACCGCCACGCCCTGGCGCTGGCCGCCAGAGAGCGTTTCCACCGCCTGGTTGATGTTCTGGATGGTCAGCAGGCCGAGTTCGGAGAGCTTGTCCCGCGCCACCTTTTCCATCGCCTTGCGGTCGAGCATGCGGAAGATCGAGCCCAACGGACCGGGTTTGCGGATCTCGCGTCCGAGAAACATGTTGTCGGCGATCGACAGCGCTGGCGACAGCGCGAGGTTCTGATAGACGGTTTCGATGCCGGATTTGCGCGCCTCGATCGGCGAACGGAAACGGACAGGCTGGCCGTCCAAGCGGATCTCGCCGTCGTCGGGGGTCACGGCGCCCGAAAGCGCCTTGATCAACGAAGACTTGCCGGCGCCGTTGTCGCCGATCACGGCGAGGATTTCGCCCGGATAAAGGTCGAAATCGGCATTGTCGAGAGCGGTCACCTTGCCATAGCGCTTGACGAGGCCGCGTGCGGTGAGAATGGGTTCGCGAGACATCAGCCAGCCACCTTTCTGATCCACTGGTCGATCGCAACGGCGGTGATGATCAACACGCCGATGAGGAGATAGGTCCATTGCGGGTCGGTGCCGATCAGGCGCAGGCCCAGCGAGAAGACGCCGACGATCAGGCCGCCGAACAGCATGCCCATGATCGAACCGCGTCCGCCGAACAGCGAGATGCCGCCGATCACCACCGCGGTGATGGATTCGATATTGGCGAACTGACCCGCGGTCGGCGACACCGAGCCGATGCGGCCGATCAGCGCCCAGCCGGCGAAGGCGCAAATCAGGCCCGACAGCGTGTAGACCGTAGTCAGCATGCGCTTGACGTTGACGCCGGCGAGTTCGGCCGCATCGGGGTCGTCGCCCACCGCATAGAGATGGCGGCCCCAGGCGGTGCGGTTGAGCACATACCAGAGCAGCGCCGTCAGCAGCACCATGGCGATGACGCCATAGGTGAAAACCGCGCCGCCGAAGCGAATGTTCTCGCCGAAGAACTGCAGGATCGGCGCATTCTGCTCGATGTCCTGGCCGCGGATCGTCTCGTTGGCCGAATAGAGGAAGTTGGAGGCGAGCACGATCTGCCACATGCCGAGCGTGACGATGAAGGGCGGCAGCTTCATGCGCGAGACCAGCAGGCCGTTGATGAAGCCGCAGGCCGCGCCGACGGCGAGGCCGCAGATCACGGCGAATGTCGGCGGCAGGCCGTAGCGGAAGGTGAACTGGCCCATAACCACCGAGGACAGGACCATGATCGCCCCGACCGACAGGTCGATGCCGGCGGTGAGGATGACCAGCGTCTGGGCCGCGCCGACGATGCCGACGATGGCCACCTGCTGGAGAATGAGGGTGAGCGAGAAGGCCGAGAAGAACTTGCCGCCGAGAATCGCTCCGAAAATGGCCAGCGACAGAACCAGCACGATCAGCGGCACGGCCGCCGGGCTCGAATGCAGGTAGTGCTGCAGCCTCTGCAGCGGCGTCTTGTCATGCGTGTCGAAACTCGCAAGCTGCGTGGAGCTTTGCGACAGGACTTTCTCGAATTCCTGAGACGGCTGTGAGGCAGCGCGCGGCTCACTCATCTTCCTTCCTCCCGTTGTTCTGGTTGCGCAACCTTTCCGACAGCGGCCGGACTTCGTTGCGATTCACATGCGCCCTGAAGGCTTCCCACCGGCGCCCCTCGCGTCCGGTCGGAGAGAGCGGCGCCGACGGGCGCTGCTCGGATCATGTTTCGCCTCGCTTGCGGGCGTCGATGTCCGCGAAATCGATCGGATCGATCGGGAAACAGATCTTTTCAGAGGCGGTCCGGGCGCGAAGCCCGGACCGCCGGATGTCACATCAGCCCCAGCACTTGTCCATGCCGGTCTTGACGTCGATCGATTCCACGCCTGCAGCGGGCTTGTCCGTCACCAGCGCCACGCCGGTGTCGAAGAAGGTCTTGCCTTCGGTCGGCTTCGGCTTTTCGCCGGTGTCGGCGAACTTCTTGATCGCTTCGACGCCGAGAGCGGCCATCATGAGCGGATACTGCTGCGAGGTCGCGCCGATGATGCCGTCCTGAACGTTCTTCACGCCCGGGCAACCGCCGTCGACGGAAACGATCAGCACGTCCTTCTCGCGGCCGACGGCCTTCAGCGCTTCATAGGCGCCGGCGGCGGCCGGTTCGTTGATGGTGTGGACGACGTTGATTTCCGGGTCCTTCTGGAGAAGGTTTTCCATGGCGGTGCGGCCGCCTTCTTCGTTGCCGTTGGTCACGTCATGGCCGACGATGCGGGCGTCGTCCTCGTCGCCGATCTTGTTGGGATCCTTCGGGTCGATGCCGAAGCCCATCATGAATCCCTGGTCGCGCATCACGTCGACGGAGGGTTGCGACGGGGTCAGGTCGAGGAAGGCGACCTTGGCGTCCTTGGCGGCGTCGCCGAGGGTGGCGGCGGCCCACTGGCCGATCAGCTTGCCGGCGAGCAGGTTGTCGGTTGCGAAGGTGGAGTCGGCGGCGTCGATCGGCTCGAGCGGCGTGTCGAGCGCGATGACCAGAAGGCCGGCGTCGCGGGCTTTCTTGACGGCCGGGACGATGCCCTTGGTGTCGGATGCGGCGATCAGGATGCCCTTGGCGCCGTCGGCGATGCAGGTTTCGATGGCGGCGACCTGGCTTTCGGAATCACCATCGACCTTGCCGGCATAGGCCTTCAGCGTCACGCCGATTTCCTTGGCCTTGGCTTCGGCGCCTTCCTTCATCTTGACGAAGAAGGGATTTGTGTCAGTCTTGGTGATGAGGCACGCAGACACGTCGGCAGCCTGCGCCGAGCCCGAAAAGGCGACGCCCAGCGCAAGCGCGCCGAAAGCTGCAGCAAGAATGGATGACTTCATGATTTCCTCCCACGGAAATTGACCTCCGGCGCCGGACTATCCGACGCCCTGTTCGAGCGCCGCACTATCGGGTACGACCCAAAGCTCCTCCCGCTTCGTGCGACCGCCGAGCATCAGATAAACACCAAACAAAACATGTGTCAATTAATAAATCGAGTTGATTTATTAATTAGATGTGGCATGGTCCGGGTCACTTGCTATAGTCACGCCCGGGAGGAGAATGGGCATGGCGGACATATATCCGACAGAAATCAGGACGGTCGAAAACACCGTCGTCGACCCCATGGGCGGGGCCAACCAGACACGCGTGCGCGCTTATAACGAACGCCTCGTGCTGTCGCTGGTGCGCCGTCATGGCAGCCTGTCCAAAGCGGAAATCGCCCGTCGCACCGGCCTGTCGGCGCAGACGGTGTCGGTGATCATGCGCGCGCTCGAAAAGGACGGCTTGCTGAGCCGCGGCCTGCCGCAACGCGGCCGCGTCGGCCAGCCGTCGATACCGATGAGCCTGAACGCCGACGGAGTGTTCTCCCTCGGCCTCAAGGTCGGTCGCCGCAGTTGCGAGCTCATCCTGATGGATTTCATCGGCGCGGTCCGCATGCGCCGCAGCGAGGCTTACCGCTATCCCACGCCGGCGCTGATCGTCGATTTCGTCACCCGATCCGTCGCCAGCATGCGCCGCGACCTCTCGGACAGCCTCTGGCGCAAGGTCTCGGGCCTCGGCGTCGCTCTGCCCTTCGAATTGTGGAACTGGGTGGAGGCGCTGGGGGCGCCCAAGGCGGATATGGACGCCTGGCGCAACACGGACGTCGCCGCTCTGTTGGCCGACGCCATGGAGTTGCCGGTCGTGGTGCAGAACGACGCCACCGCCGCTTGCGCCGCCGAGCTGGCCTTCGGCCACGGGCCTCGCTACGCCGATTTCGCCTATTTCTTCATCGGCACCTTCATCGGCGGCGGCGTGGCGATCAATCACGCCCTCTATCCGGGACGCACGGGCAATGCCGGCGCCTTCGGCTCCATGCCGTTCCGGGCGGGGAGCGCCGAGCAGGACCAACTGATCGATCACGCCTCGATCATCCAGCTCGAGCGGAAGCTCGAAAAAGCCGGCCGCGACCCCTCCTCCATCTGGCTCGAACCGGATCGCTGGGAGGATTTCGGCGCGATCGAAACCGAATGGATCGAGGAAACGGCCGACGCGCTGGCGTTCGCCACGGCGTCGGTCTGTTCGGTCATCGATTTCGAGGCCGTCATCATCGACGGAGGCTTCAGCCCGTCGGTCAAAGGAAGGATCGTCGAGGCGACCCGCCAGGCGATGGGCCGCGTCAATCTGCAGGGCGTCTCAGCCCCCGTGATCGAAGCCGGATTGGTCGGAGCGTCCGCCCGCGCCATCGGCGCCGCCAGCCTGCCGCTGTTTTCCCGTTACCACATCGATCAAAGCGTGTTGTTCAAGGAGCTGGCCTGATGCTGAAAGGGGTCGATCCCGTATTGAGTCCTGATCTGCTTTCGACGTTGCGCGCCATGGGACATGGCGACGAAATCGCTTTGGTGGATGGCAATTATCCCGGACTCGAACATGCGCGTCGGCTTGTCCGGGCCGATGGCCACGGCGTCATCCGCATTCTGGACGCCATTCTTTCGCTGATGCCGGTCGATGATTTCGTCGATTGCGGCCTGTTCCGCGCCACCGTTCGCGGCGATCTCGAAGCGGTCGACCCCGTTCACGCCGAGATGATCGCGGTCTGCGCCCGATGGGAGCCGGAGAGGGTCGTGCTGCCGCTCGCTCCGCAGGACTTCTACGAACGGGTGCGGCGCGCCCATACGATCGTGCAGACATCCGAGCCGAGGCTCTACGGCAACATCATCCTGCGTAAGGGCGTAATCTACCCCTGATCGCGGAGGGGCGGTCACGCCGACCTCACGGCAAGGTTACCGATTTGTAATCGGAGCCTTCCTTGAAAAGCCGCATTTCGAGACACAAATCAGTGGCGCGGCGCTCATGATGAACGCCCGACAACCTGGTTGATTGGCTCGTCCCCCGCCTTGCCAGGTTCGACGGACAAAGGCTCCTTCCCCCTCTCCGAGCCTTTGTCCGCCCCCCTTTCTTCGAACATGCAAATTCCCTTTCGCCGCTCGCAGGCGAAAATCGGCCGGCCCCCGGCTTGCCGCGATTGAGAAGCCGCCTCCTGGAGCGACGCCCGAGCGCAACACCCTCAATCGTCGGCCGCAAGCTCCGGGCAAGCCTCGAAAGTTAACGTCGGTTAACGATTGATGGTGGGTCCGGACGATGGAAATCAACACGAATGTCGGCGGCTATGGTCGAACGCCGCGCGCTTACGAACTGCCCACGAAGCAGGAAAGTTCGGCGGAGACTCTCGCCGGGAGGATCGACCGTCGCGACAACGCCCTCACCGGCAGCAACGCCGTGCTGAGCGCCAATCTGGCCAACGCCCTGTGGGCGGCGCAGGAAAACCGCCAGTCCGACGACGCTTCGCTCGCGTCCGCTTCCCGCAACGCCATCGAAAGCAGCTATTTCGAGTTCATGAACTGATGAGACTGGGTCTCCGGACATCGGTCTGACGACGTGACGACTGATCCCGACAGTTGCGGCTCTTCAGCCGCACGTCCGTCTGCGGAAAAAACGAAGATGCGGATCTGACGAACCGCGCTATGTTTTATTCCCGGCGTCCTGATCCCTCACCTTCTCTTCGCCTTCGACCCTGACCTCACCGTCTGACCGCAATATGGGCTGGTCGCCGCCGCGAAGATCCGGCGCCGAGCGATGCCATGCTTTATCCCGGCCCGCCTGGAAATTGACTCGCGCCAGTTCGTCGAGCCGTTCGGGATCCGAGCCGGATGCGACCGACGACGTCTCCTGCTCATAGCCGCCATGCGGATCGTTCGCGCTGCCTCCGCTGCGCCGCTGATGGGCGTCCCGATCGGACGCCCCGTTGACGATCGGCTCGGCTGAATGTTTGTCGTGATCACCGGTCATGTCCGCTCTCCCTGGCCGAGTCGATTTTTCAGATCTGGCTCGCTGGCCGCTGGCTCGGGCGCGGGACCGAGGCGCGGCGGGCGGGTGGCTGCCTCATCGGCGGGCGCATCGTCGAGACCCTGGGGTGGAACGCCGTTCGGCGCGTCGCCGATGGGCAATTGCGCGGCGTCGGGGTCCAGCGGAGCGCCGAGGCCGGGATCGCGTTCGGTCTGCGCGCCGCCGCTGACGGGCGTGGCGGCGTCTTTGATGAGAGATTTGGGATCGGCCATGGTTATCTCCTTTGCTTCGAGGAGAAACGCGCCGCATCCCCGGCTGTTCCGGCATCGATGCGGATCCGTCAGGCCTTGTCGGAATTGGCGAGCGCCCAACGCATATATTCGAGCAGCAACTCCTTTTCGAAACGCCTGAACCCTTTGAAGAGCTCGGCGTCGGCCGCCAGCGCGGCGGCAACCGCCTCGCCTTGGATCTCACGGCCGCGCTCGGTGAGGAAATTCTGCGTGGCGCGCCGGTCGCTCGGGTGAACCTGCCGGCGGATCAATCCGTCGCGCTCCATGCGCTGCAACGTGTTGGCGAGCGTCGCCTGCTCGATCGTCAGTCGGTCGAGGATCTGCCTCTGGGTCAGGCCGTCCTCATCCCAGAGCGCGCAAAGTACCGGAAACTGTCCGGGCGAGAAGCCCAATACGGCCGCCCTCTCCTGCAACGAACGCGAAAACGCCCGCGCCAGAAGGCTGGTCAGATAGGTTGCCGAATCCGTCAGCTTGTAGTCCATGACCGTCGCCGTGAGAGAGTGCCGCCCTCTTCTAGATGTTTGCGGCTGCGCGAGGCTTTCGCGCTGGCATATCGCATGCATATTGATCCGGGACAGCGAGCGCCGATCGCGGGCGCGCATCGTCGTTGAAAATATATCTTGAAATTGCAGCGCAATTCTCTACACTTATTCCGTGAGCGTGATGTCGGCGCTTGGTCGGGCAGCGCGCTTCGACGCGCATCCATGCCGCATTACTTTCATGATCTTCTAGCAGTTCTTTCAGTCAACTCGGTATTTGGAGCGCGGCCATGTGGCTCTGCGTGCGTTTTCCGTCTGCGCTTTTTCTGCTTTTGATCCCTCTGTTCGTTGCGAGTTGCGGCAAGTTGCCCGGTTCGGGGCCTTCCTACCGGCAAATCGACGCCCAGGCTTCCAACCCTGTGCATGCGGCCGTTCAGACGCCTTACGTGCTGACGAACCTGTCGCTGGACCTCGCGGACCGCCTCAACCACGCGCCTCTGACCGCTTCCCATGACGCGCCCCCAAGTCCCACAGCCCCGCAACAAACGCTCGGCGTCGGCGACCTCGTCGATGTGACGATCTTCGAATCGCAATCGGGCGGCTTGTTCATTCCGGACGACGCCGGGAGCCGTCCCGGCAATTACATCACCCTCCCCCGACAGGCGGTCGATGGGCGCGGCTTGATCGTCGTGCCCTATGCAGGCGCGATCGTCGCCTCCGGGCGAACCGTTTCCGCCATCCAGCAGGATATCGAGACGAAGCTGTCGAACCGCGCCATCGAGCCGCAAGCCGTCGTCAGTCTCGTGGAAAGCCGCTCGAAACGGGTGTCCGTGCTCGGCGACGTCAGGCAGCCCGGCCGGCTCGATCTCAATCCCGCCGGCGAACGGGTTCTGGATCTGATCGCCCGCGCCGGCGGAGTAGATGGGCCGCAGCAGGAAGCCTGGGTCCGTATCGAGGGACATCGTCGTCATGCCGCGATGCGACTCACAGAGTTGATCGACGAGCCGAACCGCAATGTCTTCGTCCGGCCCGGCGACGTCGTATCGGTCAGTCGCGACCGACGCAGCTATATCGTGCTCGGCGCGTCCTCGCAGCAGGGCCGGTTCGATTTCGCCGAGGACGCCCCGAGCCTGGGCGAAGCCATCGCCAGCGCGGGCGGCTTGCGCGACGACCGCGCCAATGCGGCCCGGATCTTTCTCTATCGCGACATGACGAAGGACGAACTCGCGTCGGCCGGTCTCCCGACCGCATCGACCGGCGAGCGGACCGCAGCCATACTGCGCGTCGATCTCTCCGATCCCGCCATGCTGTTCGCCGCCCAACGGCTCGCCCTGCGCGACAAGGATGTCGTCTATATCGCCAATGCCGACGCCGTAGAACTGCAGAAATTCCTGGCCATGGTCACGGGCTCGACCGCCACAGGATCCTCGGCGCTGTCCGACGCCGCGAGCATCGACCGCTCGCTGCGACGGCTTTGACGTCGAAGTCGCTCAGACCCCCTTGCGAGCCTTGACCTCCCTGGCATTCCCCTGTCTTCTTGCGACTGAGAAGAGAGGATTCCCGCCATGAACGAAGCGATACGACCCGGCTCCGCCGGGACTGCGGAAGGCCGCGCCCACGAACGCCGCTGGATGGCGATGGCGGTGCTGCTGCTGGCCAGCTTCATGAATATGATCGACGTCACCATCGTCAATGTCGCGCTGCCCAGCATGCGCGCCGATCTCGGCGCGACCGAGAGCGGCATCGAATGGGTGGTGGCCGGCTATATCCTGTCCTTCGCGCTCGGCCTTCTGCCCTTCGGACGCTACGGCGACATCATCGGCAAGAAGCGGATGTTCATGCTGGGCGTCGGCGGCTTCACGCTCGCCTCGGCGGTCTGCGGCATGGCCGCCAATATCGAAATGCTGATTGCGGCCCGCATCATCCAGGGCGTCGGCGGCGCGGTGATGACGCCGCAGGTGCTGTCGATCGCCCAGGTGATGTTCCCGCCCAAGGAGCGGGCGATGGCCTTTTCGCTGTTCGGCCTCACCGCCGGCCTCGCCTCGGTGGCCGGGCCCGTCGCCGGCGGCTCGCTCATTCATGCCGATCTGTTCGATCTCGGCTGGCGGCCGATCTTCCTCATCAATCTGCCGATCGGGGCGTTCGCGCTCTGGGCGGGGGCGAGGATCATTCCGGACATTCCCGGCAATCCCGGCCTGCGCAACGACTGGGGCGGCATCGCGCTGGCGGGCGCGGCCATGCTCTGCCTGATCTTCCCGCTCATCGAGGGCCGTGGCTTCGGCTGGCCGTCCTGGATCTTCGTCGTGATGGCGCTCGCGCTTCCGCTCGCCGCCGCTTTCGTCTGGTGGGAAAAACGACAGAATGCGACCGGCGCGGCCGAACTCGTGCCGCTCGGCCTGATGGCCAATCGCAATTTCGTCACGGCGTCGGTGGGCGCCATGGTGTTCTTCTCCGCGCTGCCCGGCTTCTTCTTCGTCCTGGCCGTCTTCCTGCAGAGCGGCTACGGGCTCGATCCCCTCTCCTCCGGCGTCACCACCATTCCCTTCCCCGTCGGCGTCTTGATCGCGTCGCTGATCTCGGGGCGATCGGGCGGAAAATTCGCGCGCAGCCGCATCGTCCTCGGCGCCGCCTCGCTGATCGGGTCGATGACGCTTCTTCGAAGCGCGGTGGGAACGCTGGGCGACACGCTGGATCAGGCCAGTCTCATCCTGCCGCTGGCGCTGGGCGGACTGGGCACCGGCCTGGCCATTTCGCCCTTGTTCCAGACGGCGCTGGCAGGCGTGCCGCCGAAGGATGCGGGCTCCGGTTCCGGCGCGCTGCAATCGATCCAGCAGATCGGCGGCGCCTTCGGCGTGGCGATCATCTCGCAGATATTCTTCGCAGTGCTGGGCGGAAGCCTGGCGAGCGGCGCAGACCAACACGCCGCCTACCGCGCCGCGCTTTCCACCGCCGTTCTCTACAACATCGCCTGTTATGGCGTCGTTTCTCTGCTCGCGCTGTTTCTCGAGGCTCCCCCGCAAGGGCGCAAGGAGCCGGGCGGGCCGGCAGAACGACATGCGTGACCCCGGCCCGGAGGTCGAGAGTTTCGACGGGATGCGAGCCGGCCGATCCAGAGCATGGGACGCCTCGCGTCAACGGTATGTCTGCGGCAGTCTGTGCGAGAGATAGTCTCGCATCTGACGCAGCGCATCGTCCCGGTTCAAGCCATTCGATTGCAGTCCCAGCCGCAGCCAGAGGCCATCGATCAATGCGGTGATGGCCAGCGCGACCTCCTCGCATTCGTCCCTCGGAAGGATGTCGGTCAGCGCCGACATCAGGTTCGAACGCATCCTGCCGTGGATGACTCGCTGAATGCGGGCCAGCTGCGGCTCTCTCGGCACTTCCGCGCAGAGCGAAAGCCAGGCGTGACAGATGGATGGCTGGAAAAAGCGCTCTTCGAAGTTTCCCTCGATGATGGCGTCGAGGCGCTGTCTCGGTGAGCGCGCCGCCGCCAGGCGCGCCGCCACCGCGTCCCTGAGTTCCGCATTGGCTTCACGCATGGCGTGCTCGAAAAGCTCCTGCTTGTTCGAGAAATAGTGCAGCACGATACCCTTGGAGGCCCCCGCCTGAGCGGCGACCTTTTCGAGCGTCGCGCCGGCCATGCCTTCGCGCTTCAGAACCTCGAAGGCCGCGCGCCGCAGTTCTTTTTTTCGAATTTCGCTGATTTTGGCAAGGCGCATCACAGAATCCCTTTTGCGGCGACATTGACAATTTTCCCGGAAAGATCAATTGTTGACCATTGGGTCAATTTTCATTCCATACGGTCAAGGGGATTTTGCATGCACCGGACGTTGAAGGCAGCATTGGGCGCGGCGGCGCTCGTCATGGTCGCAGAAACCGCTCTCTGCGCCGATCAGGAAAGTTGCAAGACGGTCCGGATGGGCGAGCCCGGCTGGAATGATCTCGCTTTCACGACCGGCGTCGGCGCCACGCTCTTGAAAGCGCTCGGCTATGAAGCCAACAGCAAGCTTCTCGGCATCGACGTGATCTATACGAGCCTGAAGGCGAAGGATCTCGATGTCTTCCTCGGCTATTGGGATCCGGCGATGATTTCCTATTTCAAGCCCTATGGCGAAGACGGATCGGTTGAAACGGTGAGGACCAATCTCGAAGGCGCGAAATACACGTTCGCAGTTCCCGACTATGTCTGGGAGGCCGGCGTGAAGGATTTCTCGGATCTTCACAAATTCGCCGACAAGTTCGACCGCAAACTCTACGGAATCGAACCCGGATCGAACCAACTGATGCTGGACGCCGTCAACGACCAATCGCTCCAGATCAGTGATTGGCAGGTGGTTGAATCCAGTGAACAGGGCATGCTTTCGGAAGTCGCCCGGAAGACGAGCGATCACTCGTTCATCGTCTTTCAGGCCTGGGCTCCGCATCCGATGAATACGACGTTCGCCATCAAATATCTGACGGGCGGCGACAAGTTCTATGGTCCGAATTTCGGAGCGGCCACCGTCTCCACTCAGGTGCGCAAGGGTTACCTGCAGGAGTGCCCGAACGTTGCGCGGCTTCTGAAAAATCTCGCTTTCGACATCGACTTCGAAAACAAGGGAATGTCATTGCTCATGAACGACGGTTTGTCTCCGGAAGAAGCCGCGCTCAAGGCGATCAAGCAGGAGCCGCAAAGGCTGAAAGTCTGGCTCGAGGGCGTAACCACGTTCGACGGCCAGCCGGGTCTTGCGGCCGTAGAGGCGTCGTTGGGATTGTGACGCCCTCGCATGCCGACGCCTGGAACGCGCGCAAGCGGATGATCGACCTTCCGGCTGTCGGTCGCATGGCGTTCATCGACACCGGAGGAGCCGGTCCCACGCTTCTGCTTTTGCACGGCTTCTCCGACACCAGCCGGAGCTTTGCATATCTCGAGCCGCTCCTTCGCGGGTATCGCCTGATCATGCCGGATATGCCGGGCCATGGAGGCTCGGCGCCCATGAACGAGATGCATGTCGCAAACTTCGCCACATCCATCGTTTCTCTCATGCATGGCATGGGGGTCACGCCCGCGGCGATCATCGGCCATTCGATGGGAGCCATGACGACCCTCGAAATCGCCGGCCGCAGCTTCGACGGTCCGATCGTGTTGTTGTCGGCGAGCCTGAATCCCGGCTTCGGCGACGACAACGACGTCGCTCTCGCCATCCGGTCTCTACGCGATCCGATCGATCCGGCCAGTGCGTTCTTGAGAGAATGGTATGCGTGTGCGTCACAGGTGAATGCGGACTTCCTCGACACGATGCGGCGGGAAGCCGCCGTTATGCCGGCGAAGCTGTGGCGGGCGATCGCCGATGGATTTGAACAGACCGACCTGACCTCGACAGCCGCCAGGATTTCCAATCCGGCGCTCTCCATCAGCGGCCTGTGCGACCCGTTGTTCGGTCGCTCTCACCGCCAAGACCTTTGCGAAACGCTGCGCTTGGCGGAATTCGTGGCGCTGGCGGAGGTCGGGCATAATCCGCATTGGGAAGCCCCGGATGTTGTCGCCGGGCGCATTCTTTCTTTCTTGCGCGAGCATGGCGTGGCGAACACGATCGACGCATGATGCGGCGCCGGCCACAGCGCGTCGCCGTCACTTTGCGGGGGTGAACTTGAACTTCGTGACGATCGCCTCGACCGGCTTGCCGTCGCTGGGTGGCTTGCCCCGGAAGCCCCAGAGATTGAAGAAGATCGACATGGGTTTGGAGCCGATGCGGTCTTGATGATCGGTCGGCGCATAGCGCCAGCTTACCGTCTTCAGCGCGTCGCCGTCGCTATCGAGCAGCACGGAGGTGTAGTCCACCGACTTGCGGCTCCAGACGAAGACGTGACGACTGCGGGAAACGCCGCGCGGCCAGGAAAAACTCTTGCCGGTCTGCTTGAGATCGTCCTTGGCGGGCCAGACCGTGAAGTTGAGCGGCTTGTTGGCGCGGTCGCCCCAGCGGGCGAATTCGACGTCGATTTCGTTGGTGGTGTCCGGTCCGACATCGGCGGAAGGGTAATTGAAGAAGCCGAACACGACATTCTTGTCCTGGCCGCCGATATCGCCCTCCCACTCCATTTCATAGGTTCCATAGCCGAAGCGGCTGACGCTCTGGATTTCGCCAGATATCCAGCGTCCTTCGTCATCCCTGGAAAATCGCAGATGCAGACGGCCCTGGCCGTCGACCCTGGCCTGGCTCGCCGCCCAGCGGTTGGGACCGGGGCCGAGGCCCGCGCCGATCTTGACGGTGAAATCATAGCCCGAAAAGCGGATGCGCTTGGCGGCTTCCACGGGCGTCGCCGCCAAAGCGGCAACAAGGCAGGCGGCGAGAACGAGGCGCTTCATGACGTAACTCCAGCGGCGGAACCCGCCGCTGGATAGCGCAGCTCGCTGAAGCGAGGCTGATCAGGGCACCAGCAGCGTGCCGGCGCCGGTCTCGGTGAACAGTTCGAGCAGCACCGAATGCGCCGTCTTGCCGTTGAGGATGACCACGCCCTGCACGCCGGCCTGGATGGCTTCGATGCAGGTTTCGACCTTGGGGATCATGCCGCCGGAGATCGTGCCGTCCTCGATCAGCGCATGCGCCTCGGCGACCGACAATTCCTTGATCAGGTTGCCGTTCTTGTCGAGCACGCCCGGAACGTCGGTGAGGAACAGCAGGCGCGAGGCGTTGAGCGCGCCGGCGATCGCGCCGGCGAATGTGTCGGCGTTGATATTGTAGGTCGCGCCGTCGCGGCCCGGTGCGACGGGGGCGATGACCGGGATCATTTCCGAGCGTGCGAGAAGGTCGAGCAGCGTGCGGTCGACTTCGACCACTTCGCCGACGAAGCCGAGATCGAGGATGCGTTCGATATTGCTGTCCGGGTCCTTGACCTTCTTCTGCGCCTTTTCGGCGAAGACCATGTTGCCGTCCTTGCCGCAAAGGCCGATCGCCCATTCGCCGGTCTGGTTGATCAGCGCGACGATCTCCTTGTTGATGGAGCCGGCCAGCACCATTTCGACGATCTCGACCGTCTTCTGGTCGGTCACGCGCAGACCGTTCTCGAAGCGGGATTCGATGCCCATCTTGGCGAGCATCGCGCCGATCTGCGGGCCGCCGCCATGCACGACGATCGGATTGACGCCGGACTGCTTCAAAAGCGCGATATCGGCCGCGAAAGCCTTGCCCAGTTCCGGATTGCCCATGGCGTGGCCGCCATATTTCACCACGATGGTCTTGTTCTCGTAGCGCTGCATGAAGGGCAGCGCCTGGACCAGGAGCCGCGCCTGGATCTCGCTTTCGGTGTGGGACATGAAAGGCCTCGCATGGACTGAAATCGAGCCTATTTAGCCCAACTTCGTGACAGATGGAATGATCCGTCTCCGGCATGAAGGCGTAATTTCGTCAGGCGTCGCGCGGGGGAGGCGCATCCTGCTCACCATCGAATGGACGAGACGATGCATGATCTGAACGGATTGCTCGGCCGGGTCGCCCTCGGCGACCGCAAGGCCTTTTCCGCGCTTTATGACCAAAGCGGCCCGAAACTTTTCGGGATCCTCCTCCGTATCCTCAAAAACAGGCAGGAGGCCGAGGATGCATTGCAGGATGTCTTCGTCAAGGTCTGGCGGCGCGCCGATCGGTTCAATCATGAGGCCGGCTCGGCCGAGGTCTGGCTCGCCGCTGTGGCGCGCAATCACGCGATCGACGCGCTCAGGGCGCGGCGTCCCGAAGCGAGTTCGATCGACGAAGCCTATGATCTGGCAGGGTCCGATCCAGATCCGGAAAAACTTGCCATGTTGAGAAGCGAAGGGATGAGAATTCACAGATGCATGCAGACCCTCGAATCGGATAGGAGAGACGCCGTCCGGAAAGCCTATGTCGAAGGTCGGAGTTATCAGGAATTGGCGGATCTCTACCAGGTGCCGCTGAACACGATGCGAACCTGGCTGCGCCGCAGCCTGCTGAAATTGAGAGAGTGCCTCGGGCAATGAGCGAGAAGCCGCAGGATTGGGATCGTAGCCGGGATGAGATCATCTCGGGCGAATACGTGCTGGGCGTCCTGTCAGACGCCGATCGCCGGCGCGTCGAAGCCCGCATGGCCATCGATCCCAAATTCGCCATGCAGGTGCGCCGCTGGCAGACCAATCTCGCCGAATTCAACGACGACTATCAGGCGGAAGCTCCGCCGTCGCATGTTTTCCGCCGTATCGAAGCGCAGCTGTTCCAGCCCGAAGAAGCCAGGGACGGAGGCGGCCTGTCGCGTTTGTGGAACTCGCTGACGCTGTGGCGCGGCCTGGCGGTGGCCGGGGCTGTCGCCGCCGCCTGGTTCGGCGTCGCTCACCGCCTTCCGCCGCTCGGGGTCGGACAGCCCGCCCGCCCCCTGGTGGCCGAACTGACCGGCGAAAAGAACGGCTTCAATCTCGTCGCAACCTACGACTTCGGCACTGGCCGTCTCAGCGTCATCCCCGCGGCGCTTCGCCAGGACGGGCCGAAATCGCTGGAAGTGTGGGTGATCGAAGACGGCAAGCCGCCGCTATCGGTCGGCGTGCTGCCCGATACGGGCCGCGGCGACATCGTCATCCCCACCTCGCTGCGCGCTTCGTTCACGGCCGGCCGCACCATCGCGATTACGGTCGAACCGCTCGGCGGCTCCCCCAACGGCAAGCCGACGGGGCCGGTGATCGCCGCAGGGCGCGCGGTTACGTTGTGAGACCCGAGACAGCCGCTATATCGGACACCGGCGAAGGGCGGCCATAGAAATAGCCCTGGGCCTTGTCGACGCGGAGTTCGCGCAGGACCTTTTCTTCTTCCGGTGTTTCGACGCCCTCGGCGACGACAGTGGTCCCGGTTCGCCTGCTGTACTCCACCAGGGCTCCGACCATGGCGATCCGATTGGGATCGGTGTCTATCCCGCGCGTCAGGCTGATGTCGAACTTGATGATGTCGGGTTGCAGCCTGAGAACATGGAGAAGGCTCGAATAGCCGGCTCCGGCGTCGTCGATTGCGATACGCGCCCCCGCCCCACGAACCGCCCTCAACGCCGTCTCGACGCGTCCGTAATCCTCGATCGGAGCATGCTCGGTGATCTCGATCACCAGCCTTTCGGGGTCGATCAACGAGAGCAACGGCTCGAGGTCGCTGGTCACAATGGTCGCCGGCGACAGATTGATGTTGACCGTGAGCTCTGCGGGCAGCCGCCTGCTCTCGACGATCGCCTTTTGCGCGGCGATCAGTTCGACGCGCTTGCCGACGCCCGCGTCGGCGGCGTCCGCAAACCATTTGTCCGGGCTTCGAGCAGGCTCGGCGGCGAAGCGGGACAATGCTTCATAGCCGGTGACGGCTCGCGATGCGAGGTCGACGATCGGCTGAAAGACGATGCGCGGATCGCCCGCGGAGAGAGCCGCATCGATCATCTTGCGCAACCGCCTGCGACGCTGATGCGCGGTGACATCGGCGGCCAGCATATTGGCCGTCAGGCCCGCCAGCTGGTGCAGCAGGTCGAGATCGCTCTGGCCGAGCGTCGGTCGCGGCAGATAGCTGAAACAGCAGAGCGTTCCGTAGACCCGGCCGTCGCCGAACCGCACCGGCACGCTCAGATGGGCTCCGATCGGGATCGAAGCGGTTTCGGGAATCATGGCGGCGACGGGAAAATCGGCCGTGTCCGGGATCAATTCCGGCAGGATGCAGTCGACGATCTTCCGGCAATAGCCTGCGCCGATCGGGTGAACGTCGCCCGCCCGGATCGGCGGATTGTCGCGCCGCGCCGACACGCCCCGGAAAACGCGCGCCGCTTCGGAAAACTCGGCGAGGAAAGCCACATCCATGCGTAGATGGGTACGGATCATCTCGAGCACGATGTCGATATTCGCCGCCACCGTCGGAGACAGCGGCGTCGGCGAGACGGCGGACTCGTGGATGCTGTTCAAGAACTCCCCCACCCCTCGGCGTTTAAACAATGCGGCATCGCACCGACTGCAATTCTTACGTTTTCGCTTTTCGTCGGGCTTGGGGCGCTGGCGCGCGAACACGACGATCTTAAAAGGCGACGCAGCGTAAGTTTACAATCTCTCATATACTTATTCAATGCTGATTTGGGCGGCTTTCCGCCGATGTCCGACGCTGGCGCGGCGGCCCCGGCAGCCGCTCGAATCAGGGGTCGCGTATTCGAGCGAGAACAGACTGGGGGCCTGCGGCATTTTCTTGAGAAAATTATCACCCGTGCTGAAACTCTTTTTTCGCCCTTCCGTAGATCGCTCCGTCCCCCAACGAGGACCATGCCGGCGGAACGCCCGGCGTGATGTTCAACAGGAAGGAAAGATCCATGCTCAAGACCACGCTTCGCACTGCAGCCCTCATCTCCGCCGTGATCGGGGTGGGCGCCGTGGCCTATGCCTCTTCCAACCCGGAAGTCGGCGGCGCGCCGATGTATGACAACAAGACGATTGTCGAAAACGCCGTCAACTCCAAGGATCACACCACGCTGGTCGCCGCCGTCAAGGCCGCCGGCCTGGTCGACACGCTGAACGGCGCAGGCCCCTTCACCGTCTTCGCCCCCACCAACGAAGCCTTCGCCGCACTGCCGGCCGGCACGGTCGACACGCTGCTGAAGCCCGAGAACAAGGATCAGCTGACCAAGGTGCTGACCTGCCATGTGGTGGCGGCCGACGCCATGTCCGCCGCGATCGACAAGATGATCAAGGACGACGGCGGTTCGCACGACGTCAAGACCGTGGGCGGCTGCACGCTGAAGGCCACGGAAATGGGCGGCAAGATCATGCTCACCGACGAAATGGGCAATATGGCCACCGTGACCATCGCCGACGTCAAGCAGAAGAACGGCGTCATCCACGTGATCGACAAGGTGCTGCTGCCGAAGGGCTGAAGCCCGAGCAGTCGCGCGCGGGTCCTCCCATCGGGGCTGCCGCCCCCGGACCCGCCTTTCTTGCCGCCCGAACCTCCCGGGCGGCTTTTTTCATGGAAATGTCAGCCGAGCGACAGAAGATGCAGGATCGCCGCCCGCATCTCGTCGACGCCGACGCCTTTTTCCGAGGAGGTGGCGAGGATTTCCGGATAGGAGGCCGGATGCTTGGCGAGCTTGGCGAGCGTCTCGACCTTGAGCGTCTCGAGTTCGGCCGCCTTGATCTTGTCTGTCTTGGTCAGCACGACCTGGTAGGACACCGCCGCGAGGTCGAGCAGCTTCAGCACCTCTTCGTCGTTCTTCTTGATGCCGTGGCGGCTGTCGATCAGCACATAGACGCGCCTGAGCGTCGTGCGGCCGCGAAGGTAATCGAAGACCAGCTTGGTCCAGGCGTCCACCTGCGCCTTCGGCGCCTGCGCATAGCCATAGCCCGGCATGTCGACCAGCGCGCAGGGCGGCAGGTCGCCCGCCTCGCCCGTATAGCCGTCCGGCACGAAATAATTGAGCTCCTGGGTGCGGCCCGGCGTGTTGGAGGTGCGGGCGAGCCCGCTCTGGCCGACCAGCGCATTGATCAGCGAGGATTTGCCGACATTGGATCGGCCGGCGAAGGCGATTTCGGCCGGGCCTTCCGGGGGCAGAAACTTCATCGCCGGCACGCCGCGGATAAACACCCAGGGCCGCGTGAAGATGCGGCTGAGTTTGTCGGCTTGCGTGTCGGCCATGGGTCTATCCTGTCTTGCGGCTAAACCACGCCTTTTGGGCAATTCCCCGCATAAGTCAAGGCTTGGCGGCGATGGCCGGCGCCGGCGCCTGCCGTTTCAACGCCTTGGAGAGGTAGAAGATCAGCGCGGCGAGGATGATCAGGCCGCCGATCACGGTCTCGACGCCGGGGATCTCGCCGTGGAAAATCGCCACCCAGACAGGTCCCAGCATGGTCTCGGCCGTTCCGAGCAGCGCCGCGAATGCCGAGGGGATCAGCCGGGCGCCGGTGACGAACAGCGCCATGCCCAGCCCCAGATTGAGCGCGCCGAACACGAAGAGTACGCCGAGCTCGCCCGGCGTCACGGCGAAGCCCGAGGCCTGCGTCGCGGCGAATGCCGAGGCGGCGAAACAACCGAGACTCGCTCCCGGCGTCTGCCGGACATTCGGAAAACGTCTCGTGACCACCGTGGTCATGGCGAAGACGATGGCGATGGCGAGCGCCAGGAGATTGCCGAACCAGGCCATGGGATAATCGACGCCGGAGCCGGAAGCCTGCGCCTCGTGGCCCGTGAGCGCGGCGAGCAGCGGCCCGCCCGCCACCATGATGGCCACGCCGGCGATGACGGCTGCGATGGCGAGCCAGGTGGCGAACGTCACCCGCTCGCGAAACAGGATCCAGGCGATCAACGCCGCAAACAGCGGCACGCCGGCCTGGATCAGCACGACATTGGCGACGGTGGTGTAGGAGATGGCGATGACGAAACAGGAGGATGCGACGGCGAAGCCGAAGGCGACGAGAAGGCCGGGCGCGCCCATGTTCCGGTAGAGCGACAGGGTCTTGCGCGGTCCGTCGCGCAACAGCAGGAAGCCGAGGAGAAAGAGGCCGGCGAACAGGCCGCGCCAGCACACCACGGTCCAACTGTCGTCGATATCGAGATAGCGCGCGAGAGCGCCGCCGAAGCTCCAGGCCACGGCCGAGAGAAACACCAAAAGCGCGCCTGCGCCCTCCTGCGCGGCCGGCGAGGCCGTCATGCTCTTGTCCATCTGCCGTCCAGTCCCCTGCTCGCGTCGTCGTCAGTGTAAACGAAAGCAACCGGGGCGAAGCCCCGGTTGCGACATTTACGATCGATCAATTCTTTTCAAGACGCATTCAGGCCGATGATGGCTTTCGCTTGAACAGTCCCTTGAGATTGTCGAACAGTTCGATCTTGGCGCCGTGACGCTTCATGATGACGCCCTGCTGCAACACCGACAGCGTGTTGTTCCAGGCCCAGTAAATGACGAGGCCGGCGGGGAACGAACCCAGCATGAAGGTGAAGATCAGCGGCATCCAGTTGAAGATCATCGCCTGGGTCGGATCGGGCGGCGTCGGGTTCATGCGCATCTGGATGAACATGGTGAAGCCCATGATGATCGGCCAGACGCCGAGCATCAGCGCATGCGGCGGCGTCCAGGGGATCAGGCCGAACAGGTTGAAGATCGTGGTCGGGTCGGGCGCCGACAGGTCCTGGATCCAGCCGAAGAACGGCGCATGCCGCATTTCGATCGTCACATAGATGACCTTGTAGAGCGCGAAGAACACCGGGATCTGCAAGAGCACCGGCCAGCAGCCGGCCACCGGATTGACCTTCTCTTCCTTGTAGAGCTGCATCATGGCTTGCTGCAGCGCCATGCGGTCGTCGCCATGCTTGGCCTTCAGCTCCTCCATCTTCGGCTGCAGCGTCTTCATCTTGGCCATAGAGGCGTATTGCCGGTTGGCGATCGGGAAGAAGATCAGCTTGACGATGACGGTCGTTCCGAGGATGGCGAGGCCGAAATTGCCGAAATAGTGGAACAGCCAGTCCATGAGATAGAACATGGGCTTGGTGAGGAAGTAGAAATAGCCCCAGTCGATCAGCTTGTTGAAATCCTGGATGCCGTATTTCTCTTCGTAGCCCTCGATCACGGGCACCTGCTTGGCGCCGGCGAACACCATGGTCGAGAAGCTCTTGGTCTCGCCCGCGGCCACGCTGGTGGCGGCGTTTTCGCGGTAATCCGCCTGGTAGAGCGGCTGTCCGGTCTCGACATGCGAAAATTGCGAGGTGAAGGAGGAGCTCTTCTGGGGCACGATGGTGGCGGCCCAGTATTTGTCGGTGATGCCGAACCAGCCGCCCTGCGGCGCCTCGAACTTGGCCGGCTCGCTTTCGGCGTTGCCGAAGGTCTCTTCCTTCAGGCTGCCGTCCATGACGCCGACATAACCCTCATGCAGCACCCAGGCGGAGGCGTGCGTCGGCTGATTGTAGCGCACGACGCGGCCGTAGGGCGTCAGCGACAGCGGCGCGGCGGAGCCGTTCTTCACGCTGTCCTCGATCTGGAACATGTATTTGTCGTCGACCGAGATCTTGCGGGTGAAGGTGACGCCTTCGGGATTGGTGTAGGTCAGCGTCACCGGCGTGGACTGGGTCAGGCGATTGGCGCCCTCCACCGTCCAGTTGGTGGTCATGCCGGGCAGGTTCTGCGCGCCGAGAAAACCCAGTTCGACGAAATAGCCGTCCTTGGTGTTGCCTGGGCTGAACAGCGTGATGATCGGGCTGTCCTTGTCGATCGTCTCGCGGTAATTCTTGAGCCGGAGGTCGTCGAAGCGGGCGCCGGCCAGGCTGATCGAGCCGGTCAGAGCGGGCGTGTCGATGACGATGCGGTCGGTCTGGGAAAGCGCCTGCTCGCGCGTCACCACCGCCACGGCCTGGCCGTTGGCGGCCGGAATCGGCTGGCCGGACTGGTCGACGGCCGGCGCAGCGGCCGGGTTGGCCTTCTGCTGTTTGGCGAGTTCGGCCTGGCGCTGCTCCTCGAGCTTCTGCTGGGCTTCCATTTTCGGGCCCATGTAGAAGAACTGCCAGCCGAAGACGATCAGGACGGACAGAACGATCGCGAGATAATAATTACGGTTGTTTTCCATCACTCTTTCCCGGTGGCCGGCTTTTCTTGTCCTGCCGGCTGGAGATGCGCGCGATAAGGGTTTTGCTCAAATCATCGAAGGAGGCGGACATCGCCTCCCGATGGGCCACAATCACATAGTCGTGTCCCGGCTGCATTGCAAACTGCGCCTTTAGCCGGACCGCCTCTTTCAGACGCCGGCGGATGCGGTTGCGCTCCACCGAATTGCCCTGCTTCTTGGTGACGGTGAAGCCGACGCGCGGCGCGTCTTCGGGAGACTTGCGATCCAGGACCTCAACGATGAACAAGCGGCCTCTGCGCCTCTCACCCTCGCGCGCACGCAAAAATTCCGGCCGGCTCTTCAGCCGACCGGCAGTACGAACATCTTTTCGGTTCGTCATCGGTCTTTCAGGCCCGTCCGCTTAAGCGGACAGGACCTTGCGGCCGCGATTGCGGCGAGCGCTAATGACCTTGCGGCCACCCTTGGTGGCGATGCGGGCGCGGAAGCCGTGACGACGCTTGCGAACGAGCTTGGACGGCTGGTAGGTACGCTTTGTTGCCATTTATTTAATTACCGCGGAGTGCGGCCCTTCTTGATGAGCGTTTTTTTGGATGTCGCACGGCGCCGCCGCGGCCGCTTGCGCGGGCCCGGCTTCCCGAACGTGGCCGGGCTTATAGGGAGAGACGCCGAGGAAGTCAACCATTCGGCCCGATTTCCGGAGCGTCGCGGTCTTGCGCATTCCACCCAGACCTCTACATGATGAGCGCGAGCACGGACGGCCCGACGGCCCCGACAGGAAACGCCAGACAACGGAGCGGCGATTGGCCCGGGATGGAACGACAGCACAGGCGCCTGTCCGCAGCCTCGCCTTCGATGCGGCGGTGGAAACCCCGCCCACCGCCCGGCTTTCCACCCGGATCCTGCTGCTGACCGTCATCTTCGTCATGCTGGCGGAAATCATGATCTTCGTGCCGTCGGTCACCGACATGCGCCTGTCCTGGCTGCGCGACCGGTTGAACACCGCCGCCGCCGCCGCGATCGTCATCGACGGCCTGCCGGACATCAAGCTGCCGCGCTCACTCGAGGATTCGACGCTGATGGCCACCGGCACCAAAGCCATCGCGCTGCACAAGGAAGAGCTGACCCGGATGATCGTGGTGTCCGAAGTGCCGCCGGCGGTGAACGCGCAGTATGACCTGTCGACGAAGAGCTTCTTCGCAGACGCCTATGACGCCTTTTCGACGCTGGCCTGGGGCGGCGAACAGGTGGTGAGCGTTCGCGGCCCGATCGGCGCGTCCGGCATGGAGATCGAACTGGTCATGAGCGACCGGGCGCTGCGCCAGGCGATGCTGGTCTATTGCCGCGAAATCCTGTTCTTCTCCATCGTCATCTCGCTGACCACGGCGGCGCTGATCTTCTTCACCATCAACCGCATCCTGATCCGCCCGATCGGACGGATGACGGCGAGCATGCAGGGGTTTGCCGCCGATCCCGGCAATCCCGCGGCGATCATGGCTCCGCCAGAGGGCCGAGACGAGCTCTCGGTCGCGGCCCGCCATCTCGCCGCCATGCAGACAGAATTGCAGCGGACGCTCAAGCAGCAGAAGAATCTCGCCGATCTCGGCCTCGCCGTCTCCAAGATCAATCACGACATGCGCAACATCCTGTCGTCGGCGCAACTGATGTCGGACCGGCTCACCGAACTCGGCGATCCCGTCGGCCGCGGGCTGTCGGCCAAGCTGGTGCGCACGCTCGGTCGCGCCATCAGCTATTCCTCCGACGTGCTGGCCTATGGCCGGGCGAGCGAGGCCGCGCCGCAGATCAGCCGTTTCGCGCTGCGCCCGCTGATCGACGACGTCGGCGAAATCCTCGGCCTGGCCGCGGACGGGCAGATCCGATTCGTGACCGACGTCGAGCCGACGCTGGAGATCGAGGCCGATCCCGAACAGATGTTCCGGGTGATCTACAATCTCTGCCGCAACTCGCTGCAGGCGCTCGAGCCGCATGACGGCGACGACAAGCAGATCCGGGTCGACGTCGCCGTCATCGGCGATCGCCTGCGGCTCGATATCGACGACAACGGCCCCGGCATGCCCGAAAAAGCCCGCGCCCATCTCTTCTCCGCCTTCCGCGGCTCCACCCGCGCCGGCGGCGTCGGCCTCGGCCTGGTGATCGCCCGCGACATCGCGCTCGCCCATGGCGGCGCGATTACCCTTGTGGAAAAGTCCTCTCCCGGCTGCCTCTTCCGGGTGGAAATCCCGCATCGCGCAGGACTTTGAGCATTCTCCGCGCCCCCGTTTGGCCCGCCCTGCGACCGACCTCCCACGGCTTTTGTTGCATTTATTTGAAAAAGCCGCTTGCAATCCTCAAAGCCGCGCAGTAGTAGAGCCGCACACCGCCGGAAACGACGGCGGTCAGGCAAGCACCCGTAGCTCAGCTGGATAGAGCACCAGACTACGAATCTGGGGGTCAGGAGTTCGAATCTCTTCGGGTGCGCCATTTTCTTCGTTTTTGTCCAATAAAATCAACGTTTGCAGCATGATAGGCAGCCTTCCGGTACACAATTCAGTACATGGAGCGGTCCACCATGGGGTTGGTGTTGAAGTACGTTCAGGAACCACAGGCTAACCGTCAGCGGTTTCGATATCGCAGACGCGTCCCAGACTCTCTCAGGCAAATCATCGGCAAAGGCGAGCTTGTCGCTCCCCTCGGGCGCACCCGGGAGGAAGCCCTGCGCTCTTACCCTTCTGTCCATCAGCGATTCGAAAAGCTGCTGGCAGAGGCCAAGCGCAAGGCCGGACGAGGCAATCTCGAAGTCCAGACCAAGCTCCAGCAGTTCTGGGAGGTCGTGGACGAGCTGCGCGAACTGGGCATCACAGATCCGCTGAACGCCGCCAAGAACCCAGACACATCTGATCTGCGGGAGGTCGTTATCGATGAAATTCTCTTCAGGGTACCGGAAGACCCTGAGACGGGCGATCCGATCCTTGAGAACCCCAAGGACGCCCTGAAGGTCGAAATCCTCTCAGGCCGAGCGTCTCCTCCTCCAGCGAGCATCGACGACGCCATGAAGCTCTACGTGTCCGACAAGCTCGGAGGCAACGACTTCGAATACAGGAAAGCGCTGCGCCGGGTCGAACGCATCGTCGGCGAGGTCAAGGCCGCTCTTGATCCTGCTCCGCCCTTGGACAGGTTTACCCGAGACCACGCCCGCAAGGTCCGGGATCACTTCATCAAGAAGGGATTGAAGCCGTCGTCGGTCAAGCGAGAGCTTGCGACGCTGTCGGGCATCCTCACGCATTTCATCAAGGAAACCCAGGCCGATCTGAAGAACCCCTTCCGCAGCCTGGATTTGCCGAAGAGCGCGTCTGACCCCATGGAGGAGCATCTGCCGATCCCTGAGACGCTACTTAGCAAGATCCGCGCTGATATCCTGTCGACATCCGTGATCGAGCTTCAGCTGATCTGGAGGCTTCTGGAGGGAACCGGCTGCCGCATCGCTGAGATCACCGGCCTTCTTATCGAAGATATCGACGTCGAGGGCGATCTTCCTCACCTCAAGATCAGGCCGAACGAGACGCGGCGGCTGAAGAATGCGTCCTCGAAACGCGAAGTGCCGCTGGTCGGTGATGCTCTGGAAGCGGCCAAGGCAGCGCTGAAGGAAACAGCCAACAGCAAAGCTGTCTTTCCGCGCTACTTCCGTGCACAGGGCCCGACCAACGCCAGCGCAGCTCTACGGAGGCGCATCCGGGCATTCACCTTGGATAGCCACTATGTCGTCCATTCCCTGCGTCATGGCATGTCAGACCGGCTTGTCGAGGCAGAGGTTCCTCAGGTCGACCGCAACGCCATTCTCGGGCATCTCAATGCCGGGACCGGAGAAAAGGTCTACGGTGGGCGCGTGGCGCGGCTGAAGGTGCTGACGAAGCAGATGCAGAGGGCGTTCGGGCTGGAGTGAAGTTGGTCGCCGCCAACGAAAGATGTCTTAGTCCGGATTGGGTGCGGGAACTTTCGCGGAAGCGAATACACTCTTGACTCTGCGGCAAAGCCAGAACAATGTAGGAACATTATCCGCATCGCGGAACCCAATCCTATCACATTCAAAGAGACGTCCCATGGCGACATCGGCGGTCGAACAACTGCGTCTTGATCTTGGCGCGGTCATTCCGGAGCAGACCGAGGGGCATCAGCCTGAAGTGGACATTGTCGCCAGCGTCCTCGACTTCTACCAGGACGGCTATCGCAAAGCGATTGAAGAACTGCTTCTCGATGCCGACTTACTGAGGGATCAGCTTTACACCGCCTCCGGCCTCATCAGCCACGGCATGGGCCGGGGATGGAGGCCGCGCTATGAGCGTGTATGAGGATCGCGATGTGGCACCATCGTTCCATTCTACTTACTTCCCTAAGTTCTGAGGACAGACGCATCGAAAGTGCCGAGGGGCTGCCTCGGGCGAACTTCCGGTCTTTGCGACAGTGGCAGCGACTGGGTGGTCTCTGTTCATGCTGCACCCATGAGGCCTGGCTCGACTGATACGATCTGGAGCGCCGCTATGGTGAGGTTCGACATACCCGTCTTCAGCCTCTTCTCCGTTGCACCCGATGCCAGAGCAAGGGCGACAACCGCTTCATCATCGGCGCGATGGCGAGGGACTGATGCGGCGCATTCGCATCGGCGCTCCCCGCTACAGCCTTTCGGACGCCAACACAGACGGCATGCTGGTCAAGATCAAATGCCATGCCTGCTCAATCACGCATTGCTATCGGCCTGCCGACCTCATCACCATATACGGCGATGTCCAACTCGATGAAATCGCCGCCTTCTTCCGCTGCGAGGCTTATGGCCGCAAGGCATTCCTCTCTGCCGACTGGCTGACAGCACAAGGCGTCGACTTCGGGGGCATCCGCATTCGACGTCTCATCGCTGTAAGACTGGTGCGCGTGTACGACTGGGAGGAGGATGGAACGCTCTGATGCCCGGCGTCGACCCCTTCAATCCCAGTATATTGGCCAAACATGTTGACTACTCTTTGGACTTGCCCCGCGCCTCATTCAAACTGATGAACTCGCAGATTCTTCTCTCAGCAGCACCCTATTGTTACACCGCGAAGCAGCATTAGGCACTCCTTGAATAGGTTAATAGGCAGCGATCAACCCGCTGGCGCCGAGAAGTCTAGTCCAATCCTCGTGAATTCCACTCCCAACTTCTGGATCAGATTCAACGCATATTCATATCGCAATTGGCCAATTAGCTTGGCTTCGACCCTTTCAACCTCCATTTCTTGCCCCTTGCCCGAGAGGTAGCTAAGGTCAAGTTTGGCGGTGCGGTTTTCTTCGATTTCGAACTTTCCGAAGTCCGCAGCCATGAAGAGACGCCAAATCGGTGAACCGAATTCGCGGCCATTGGGATAGACGCTATACGTATTAATGGCATCGCCATCCTTTAGAAAAATCAACGTATTCGAGTTTACCTCAGAGGTTGAATAAGACTGCTTGGAATGCAACCTTACTGCAATGAAAGGTTTCACGGAAGCTGCACTTGAATTCTGGACGGCAGCGGAGGTCTTCTGCATTGGCACTAGGTCGCAGGATGGGGACAGGCACACCCACATCTCCTGACTAATTTTAAATATGTGACCCGGGTGTAGATGCCAGCCGGAGAGCTGTTTTGTCGATATATGGGCGTTATAGTGAGAACGTGCTTTGTCACGCATTCGCACGGAAGACTTAACTGCGTAATTCCTGGAGAACCCTGGAAGCTTAGCATTAGTCTCGGTCGGATCCGCCTCCAAGACTTTTAAGCCGAACTCGACGGCTTTGTTACCGATGAGATCAAGTAGCCGCTCTGTATGACGTGCAGCCTGGCTCTCCAACAGGGTCTTTCGACGGTTCCTTTGAGCCATGGGGGAGGTGTCGAGGGGCGTTCCGCGAAGTTCTTGATAGTACTGCCAATAGGCGTATTTATCGCTCAGTGCATTGTCTTCGGCACCTGCGCCTTGCTTGCTGATTTCGGAACGTATGCGAGAAGACATAAGCCTTGATGGTGAGGGGCGCCAATCCTCAATTGCAGCTTGGAGAATTTTGAGTAACTCGGTGTTCTTCTTATCGGCAAAAGCAATAAAGCCCCCATTGGTGCGAATCCAGGCCTTGCGCCGGTTACCGGGTACGCTCCACCGCAGGTCTCTTGGCGAAGCTTTGTAGGCAGCGACCTTTTTGTCATGCAGCAACATGCCCCAATCCATGACCATGAGGCTTTGATTGACATCCCATTCGGCTTTGCCGACAATGGTGCGGTAACTTTCCAACTCCGCAGCGGACTTCAAAAAATCGGCTTGCTTGCCTCCATCGAATAAATGACGCCGAAGCCCGATATAAGCTGTTGCATTAAGCGCCGTCCGTAAATCCTTGAGAATATCCTCAAAGTGCTCGTCCCCACTGTCTTCCAATTTTTCAATTAATTTCTGGCCTTGATCTGCCCTGGCCTGCTTTATGTTCAACGGCGTTAGGAGCGACATTAGAACAGTATTGAATGGATCGACCAAGTCGCCGATCGCCGTGTGGATCATTACGAGATTGAAATGATTGTTCTCCAGCAGATCGGCGATAATCTCTGTCGCGCGGACACCATGAGGTTCATTCTTCTCTAGTTGATAGTCGAGGACAAGAAGGTCCGACTGGTGCAGGTAGCTGCCAATACCATTGTTTTCCTGGCCATCGTGAATGTCCACTGTCAGCGCTGGGGACATCTTCCGAAACTGTTTTACCACTTTCAAGATCTTGCCCTTGGGCGTCCACCGGCTGTTGGAAGCGTCATAGCCTTCTTCACTGAAGATCTGTTCCCACGTCGGGTATTGATCATCGATAATGAGTACCGACCGAATTGGATCAATGAAGGCCTGTTTGACTAGATCCGAAAACGTCGCCTTGGGTTCCCCAGCCGCCACCCCTCCCAACTCAGCCATTTATGTTCGCTCCCCGAAAAATAATCGCAAAATTTGCACCAGGCAAAACTTTCCTGTCATCGTCTTGTACGTAGCGGATAGTGTGTCCTCCGGCGGCGAGATTTGCCTGGGACAGGTAAAGGCCCACACCACGTCCGCCCTCTATCTTTCTAGAGAAGAACAGGGAGAACAGCCGTTTTAGATCAATTTCGTCTACACCGGGTCCATTGTCTGCTACTATCACCTCGCCATTGCGAGCATCCAAAACGATTTTTGGTTCCTCCACTCGGCTATTGATCAACCAATAAATGCTATTGTTTACGAGGTTTACGAAAACTGGTAGCAGTCGTGAGGGTTGATCGAAAACACTGAAGCGTCGGAAAGCAGTAGAGGCAACGAATTCAATGCCGTTGGAGGCAAGAGTGCGACCAAAGAAATCTGCGACATATCGATAAATATAGTCTCCACTAAGATCGCGTGGTTGCGGACGCCCCGCCATACGCAAAGGTCCGAGAAAATCGAGAATTTGCTTGAGACCGGCGTAACCCGTCGCTAACCGTTCTAGCTCCTTATCATTTCCTAACCTCTTCCGGAGCCTCTGAATACTGTCGTCGATAAGTGCGTCATGGGAATGGAGCTCATGATCAAGAAATTCTACAGTTATACCAAGCTGCGCTAGACCGTTTAATCGATCGACAGTACTACGCAGCTCGCTGTTCTCGTCACCCCCGAGGATGGCGATTGCCTGAAGATCGATACTTTCCCTTAGGTTCTCCAGTGCCAGAATATAGTTTTGGAACAACAGCTCATTCTCGCTGTCAATCCTGTTCTTTGCCTCAAGGACAGATCTAGATGCAATATTTAGAGACAACTTACCATCGGCTGTCTGCCCGATCAGCGGCATAGTTTCCTCACGCAGGAGCTTGTTTCGCTCCGCGACAAGATCGCTGATCCGAACGCGCTCCGCATCCTGCAGCACTCGAATTTCCCTGGCCCAACGCGTGACACGAGAAGTGAGTTGCCCCTCGTTGCGCTGGATCTGCTTAAGCAGGATTTCTTCGGGCGACGGCGGATGTATCCGCTCTACAGCGCTAGCGATGCTCATCGAAAATTCTGCGACCATTTGGTTCAGTTCGGTCATCGCGCGACGATAGGATCGATATTCGTCCTCAAGAGTACCCAGCGGCGACGGCGCACCTGGTAAGCGCAGCTCGGCCACCCTGGCCTGAGCCACCTCAAGACGTTCCTGTGCGACAGGGATATCTTCGGCAACCTTGATCGTAGTTTCAGTGATGTCCGCCCTCAGTCGTTCCGATACTGACGGGATGCTAGCGGTCCGGGCCCTGAGGTTCTTTCGGAACTCCTTACGCTGCTTCTGGCGTAGCTTTGCCTGCGCTTCTTTTGCCTTTAGCTCGGCAAAATTGCGTTGAGTCTCAGCTAGTTCGGCGCCTCGATCTTCAGCGTTGGTTCCAAAATAGTCGTATGCAGACGATTTTAGAATGTTGATGATTAGGATCTTCAGGGATTTGGCGGCCTTGTTGACAATGAAGCCTTCGCGCCCTGCTTTGTCTTTGAGATTGGGATTGCGCTCCCTGCTGATAGCAATACGCCCGAAGATGCGTCGAGCGTTCCAGTATTCTCGGCCCGCATGGTTGCTTCGGCGCTTCTCAATCTCAAAGAAGTCGTTGTCTTCACGACCGTAGGGCAGCACCCTCAATCCGTTTCGGTATATCATCAGGCCAGCATGGGGAGAGGCGTGTTGCTTGAGATATTCGAATTCTATTGGCGTGTGAGTCGAGTTCTTTTGTTCTTGTTCAAAGGTCGCTATATATACATCTATGGGCCCGAGCGAAGTCCCTGCACCGCTCGGCACAACGAATTCCTTTGGCGGAGGGATCACATATTCGCTACCCACCTTACGCCACTTACCGAAGGACTTGATCTGCCCCCTGAACACGCCTTTCTCGTCGATTCGCCCATCGACGATGTGCTCCATCCGATCTGTAAGCGATCTGTTGAACTCGGCTGCAGAGCCAATGATTTTGTTCGTGTGGCCTTTCGAGGAAACGAAAACACCGTATTCGAAGTCAGGTTTGGCCGCGTTGACCTCGGGTCTGGCGGAATCATAGAGCGGATCCACGAAGCTACCTAAAGTCGTTTCGAAACGGGCTCTATCATCCTTCGCCGTCGCCAACTGACTGTTGGTTGGCAAGAGTGCGGCAAACTCGTCACTTGCGCCATAGACCACCATGACGGTGCCCTTATCACGGGCTCCTGACCAAACACCCCACGGCGCCATATAGTCGTTATTCAGCTTTAACGATCTGCAAGCCGCTACAATGGCTTGCGTAGGCGTTGCCTTATCGCCGTTGCGCCCTTCTTCCTGGACGGCAAGATCATATTGGGTCCAAGCACCTACTATCCTCCGGGATCTCTCGTCCGTCCGGCCGGTGTCAAGGACATTCTCCAGCAAAGCCTCGGCCATTAGAGAGAGGAATTCAGGGACTTCGTTTACATGGTCGAATTCTACAACCGGTATTTCGATGTCGCTCAAAATCAAGAACGGGTTCTCGAAAAGCCTCCAATCGATCAGAGCTGCAGCTAACTTCTGCCGCCTTCGCTTGGTCATCAGCAGCATCAATGGGCCTAAATGCGCCGACGATAGTCGACCGATGCCCTTCTGACCTTGTCGCGTTCTCAGCTCCAGTCCATCACGATCTTCGTCCGATCGACCGTCGCCAAATAGCTTCGATTCTGTACCTACCACCAACCAGCGATCAATAAGCTCATCCACATTCATCCCATGACCGTCATCGGCAACGGTCACCACCAACGGTTCGCCATCAAAGATGGTTAATGACGCCGACCTAGCGTATGCGTCGTAAGAATTCTTCCACAATTCAGAGATGGCCGTTGGTATGTCAGCAATCTGTTCGCGTCCGAGGTGATCAACTGTGCGTGCCCTGGTCTTGAAGCCAACTGTCCTCATGCGTCGACCAACTCGCCAATCTCGGCAGTTGGCTTCCGCAATACGCCAACCCTCTGTTCTTCTGCAAAATTGCGAACAAGCAACGTCTTTATATACTGGATGAGGTGCTGCCCAAACACCACTGGAACTGCATTGCCGATTTGTTTGCCGGCTGCCATCAAACCACCAGCGAAGACAAAGTCGTCCGGGAAGGTTTGGATTCTTGCCGCCTGACGGGCGGTGATTCCATGTGGCAGAACCGGGTGTACAAACCTGCCCTTAGACGGATTGATGCACGCCGTCGTCATGGTCGGAGCGGGCTTTGTAGGATCGATACGACCATAGACATCGTGGTGCCCGTCGTGACCCACGTGGCAATCGAGCACCCTTCCTGAATCCTTCCGACTCCCGCCATTTACTGGCGTACGTTTAAATGCAGCAATCAACTCGGTGCCGTGGTTCATGTGGACGCCATTGATGTCATCTTCGGGCATGTCTTCGAACGCGGTCTTGCATGACAGCCAAGGCACAAGGCCAGTCGTCGCCACAGTTTCTGGATCGCAATGAGTCGGCGCAGGCGGCCATTGGAAGCCATCGGTGGCAATGTCCTCGCGGAAGCCTAGAATGAAGACCCGCTGCCGCCGTTGCGGAACACCGTAGTCCCGGGCATCCAGTTTATGGGGCTGGTGGACAACGTACCCGCTGTCATGCGCCTGTGTGTAAAATTCCTCAAGGTAGCTTTTGTGCCGCGGCCACAACATGCCCGGAACGTTCTCCATCAGGAATGCCTTCGGCTTCAAGCTGCGCACAAAAGCAAAATAGTCATGAATCAACCCATTTCTCGGATCATCGACACCAGCATTATTGATCCTGTGTGTAGAAAAGCCTTGGCATGGCGGACCACCTAGTAGCAGATCGCAGTCGAATTCGGAAAAGTGCTTTTTAGCCAGACCGGTCGCGCTTAGTGAGGTAATGTCTTGATTGTAAACGACTACGTTCTCACAGCGATGCTTCACCCCGATGTTGTTCCTGTAAGTCGTGGCTGCGTTTTTGTCGAGTTCGACCGCAAAAACAATCTCGCATCCCGCTTGCACGGCGGCCAAGGAAAACCCGCCAGCGCCAGCAAAAAGGTCAACGACTTTAAGTTTTGATTTATTCAATATTCTTACCACCCCAACGTCCTTACATCGGTTGCCGAGGACATCGATCGTTATGTTCGCTCTATAGCTTACAATTGCCCAAAACGAAATAGGCCATCGTCTCAACGCACCTACCTCTGGTTATACGCGATACGTTGAAAAATGCTTATGCAACTGCAAAACCACAGATCTTGAGGGACGACACCAGGGAATACCCTCCACTCCATCAACGACGAAGCCCGCGTCCTCGACACCGATCTGGCCGAACAGTTGGGCTACGGGAAGCTTGAAGACACACGGTCGCTGATCACCCGCAACGCTGGCGAACTAGGTACGTATGGAATAATCGGCACGGCACCGATTAATAGCGGAAAGCGTGGACGCCCCGGCACCGCCTACTACCTCAACGAAGAACAGGCTTGTCTGGTCTGCATCTTGGCGCGAACAGAGAACGCAGCAGCCGTCCGCAAGCAGGTCATCGCCACCTTCATGGCCTACCGTCGTGGTCAGTTGGTTCCTGTCGCGCAGACCCCGGCAGTCCCCCGAACGTTCGCCGAGGCACTGCGTCTCGCTGCGGATCAGGCCGAGAAGATCGGACAGCTTTCAGGCGTCCTGTCCGACCTCACCATGTCCAGCCGCGAGATCGCGGAGCTGACCGAGAAGGAACACAAGAACGTCCTCACGGAAATTTGGAAGATGTTCATTGAGATAGGCTTACTTTTCAGCCAATGTTCCCGACTCCTCCGGACGTGATCAAATGGTCTTCAATCTCCCCGAGCGCGAGACCATAATCCTCACCTCCGGCTATTCGGTAGTCCTTCGTGCTGGCGTCCTCGACACCGATCTGGTCCAGAACCTTGGTCTATGTCGCCACCGTGATGATTGAGCGAAAGGAATATGAGCTGAGCAACTACGGCGTTATCTGTACCGTACGGAAAACCCACAGCCCACTTGGAGCCCTAGCCTCCAAGGCGCGGGGACAGGAGTTCGGTGAAGTAAACAGCAATTTTGCTGGCTAGTACATCGGGTCCATCGGCCAGCGTCATCCCGACGTAAAGTGGGACATCGATGTGATTTTGCATCAACTTGGAGAAGATGTATCCAATTTTGGATGCATCGATCTCGACGGCATGAACCGGAACCAGACCAAGTTCCTTCTACCAAAGCGTGAAACCACGATCCTTACCTCCGGTTACTCGGTCATCCTTCTTGCCCGCGTCGTGGACCGCTGGATGGAACTGGAGGCTGGGGCACAGCATATGCGATGCTTCTCTCCGGCGAGGAATTGCCCCTGCTATAAGGAGGAAGACGCTTCGAATTAGGGACACCTATAGGAGCCCCCCAGGCCGCCCGCAGCTCTCCCCTGCTGTCGGATCGAGCTCCTCGGTCCAACAACCTGGGCCGGAATGTCTCATCACCAGACAGGCAATTGTCGCCCCGACCAAGGGCGTGTGGTGAGACACGCGACCATGATGTCTTGACTTCCCTCGGTGGTCGAACCGATCAGACATAGTTCTGGTCCGTTCGATCTTCCGGGGGGGGTTCTGTCAGGACGTCCACCTCCATCCAAGCCCTCCAGCGAAACAGCGACGTCGGTTTGATCCGCCTGACCCGGATCAACGAGCCGAGAAGCCGTTTATTTTCAATGGGTTGAGAGGGCGTTCCTTAAAAGAAAACAACCACCAAGGACATCACCATGAACTATGTCACCAGGATTGACGATCATCGTCCTCATCGCCCCCTTGTCCGCATCGTCGGTCAGCCATGCAGCATCGGATCGAAATCTGGAGGGGAGATTGTCGTCCCATGATTTACCAACAGGAGATCTTGGACCGGAAGACGGGCGAGCTGATCTCGGTCGATCAAGGAGACTGGATCACGATCAGGGAACTCGGCGAGGTCTTTGGTCTAGGTCGCCGTCAGACAACGACCGTACTCAGGAAGATGGGGTTCCTTCAGGTCGAAGGCGGCGGCAGCAATAGCCGTCATCGTATTGCAGACTGGGTTGTGGAGAAGGGTTGGGGAAAGCGACTGAAACGTAAGCGCGATAAGTATCCATTTGACGTCATTGGCCCCCAGGCTTTCGAATGGATCAAAGAGCGTTGGGCAGAGGCGTTATCTGCTGTTGAACGCGAGAGGTTCACAGAGCCAGTTCAGCAAGCACGACAAGCCTTGGACGAATACCTTGCCTATCGAGGGACGGACATGTCTGTACAAATGATGATCTACTGGCTGGAAAATTTCTTCCCCGAGCTTACCCAGAAGCAAATCGGAACCGTCCTGGATGTCTCACAGCCTCTTGTCTCTCGGTTTCTCGCCATACGGGCCAAGCAGCGCAGCGAGGCGGCAGCCCTGAAGAACAATCGCTTCGGTCAGGTAGAAGATGATGATCGTGTTATATCCTTGGTCGCCTAGGCCTATACGGAAGAATATAACACCCCAAGGAAATCTCTATGGCGGCAAGGCGTGTAGGCATTGCCGTTTTGGGCTCATCTCCGTCCCGATGTTTTCTGGAAAAATTTGAGACCCCAAGATCAATAATCAAGTTTGGCGGTTCCCCCCCGTGGGGTGTCCCAGGTGGCTCTAGCGCACTGCTGCCACGCCGGGATGTCAGCTTCATCTCAGGAGATATCGACCGACCAAACCTGTACTCCATCGCGCTCAAGCTTTGGAAGCCGCTGGGTGCCGGGATATTTCGGCGACATGAAGAAGATATAGCGATGCGTCTCCTGCCTCGCCGAAAGTTTGGCCAAGTCCTTCGCTAGCTTTGCGTTGTTCTCCGGTCTGACCGCTGCAAAGGTCTCCGCGCCCACGAGGCCTTGCACCTCGCTCATCACGTCCAACGGCTGCGAAGCATGGGCGCCAGGGGCAAGGTGGAGCGCACCTGCTTCAGGATGGAGTTCGAACAGTTTCCGCGCCGCAAGCGCTGCGACCACATATGTCCACGTCTGATTGACTTGCTCAATGACATTCAGCGGGTGGTGGTCAACCGGATGAAATCCGATCGTGTCAAATTTCATGTGGCGGATCAGATCCAATGGTCTGCCTCTGAATGCCGCGACCCATTCGGCTGTCTGAGCCGCCGCCATTTCCAGACGTGCGACAAGCGCATCCGCATCCTGTACAGATCGCAGGACGATAAGCTTTCCGCTCTGTTCCTCATCCTCCAGCATCCAGCTCCTCCGGATTGTTAGGTGCGCTAAGCTACTTCATTTCTCTGCCGCTGCGTCAATAACCAACGATCCGCTGTGAAGCGAAGCCGTCCACTAGGGTATACCTTTTCGGTCTCTTCTTCGAGCCGCCGTTGAGCGTCCGATAGGATTGACTTTCGACTTACGGACAGATATTCATTCGGACGCATGTTCAACGGACAGACAGGTTAGTCGCTATGGCCACCTTCCTCTATGCCCGCGTGTCCACGTCGGAGCAGACCATCGCCCACCAGAAAACCCAGGCCGAGCAAGCCGGCTTCACCTTCGATCATGTCATTGTCGACGAAGGCGTATCCGGAATGTCCGTGCCCATGAGAGAACGACCGCAAGGACGGCGGCTCTTCGACATGCTACGCTCCGGCGATATCCTTGTCGTTCGCTGGGTGGACCGCCTTGGCAGAAACTATCTGGATGTCACGGACACCATTCGCGAGTTCATCCGGCGTGGCGTCGTCATCCGGACAATCATCAACAACATGACCTTCGATGGCTCCACCCGAGACCCCATGCAGATGGCCGTCAGGGATGCGCTGATCAGCTTCATGGCAGCCTCTGCTCAGGCCCAGCTTGAAGCCACCAAGGAGGCGCAAAAGGCTGGCATCGCCAACGCAAAGGAGAAGTCCGCTGATGCCTATAAGGGGCGGAAGCCGAGCTACAGCCGAGAACAGATGAAAACGGTGCTGGACCTGTCAGCCAAGGGCACAGGCGTCGCGGAGATCGCCCGGACGGCGGGACTGTCACGGCAGACAGTTTACCGGATCGTTGAAGACCCAACTGCCGCCGAGAAGGCTCTGACGATGTGGCGGCTGTGAGCCAGAGGGGGCCATCTGTGTGTTTTCGGGGAGAGGATTATCAGGAAAATCTCGCCCTTGCAGGTACACCAATTTTCCGCTATTTGGTACAAAGAGAAGGTTGGAGGATTTTCAATCCTCGCTCTATACATCTGTAATCGCTATGTTTTTCTGGAGTTAAGCTTAGATTTTTGGCATTTCCCAACACACTTCGGGTGCGCCATTTTCTCCTATTTCGTGATATTGATAGCGCTCGCCGCAGCTCGTCTTCGCTCGCCGACCTGGTGACAACGATGCTTTTCCGGCTTCACGAATGGCAACGCATTTTCAAACTTTTGCGTTCGTCTCGCCGCTCGTTGGCGTTATCCTTCCAACCTCTCCGCCGTCATGCTCGGGCTTGTCCCGAGCATCTGCAACGTATTGATATTATTGAAGGCTTAGATCCTCGGCACAGGGCCGAGGATGACGGCGTAGTGGAGGGAAACCCCTCCCCAACCCCTCCCCACAAGGGGGAGGGGCTTGACGTTGCCTCACCTTCCAACTCCATGCAGCCTCTTCTCCGCTGTACAGTCGCGATGGAGGAAGGCGGCAACCCCGGATCAAGCCCCTCCCCTTGTGGGAGGGGTGGGGGAGGGTCTTCTCCAAAAAACACCCTCTCCGACAATATTTTCATCCCCCACCATCCTACGCCCCCTATCCTGTCTCTCGTCCCATCATCGGCTACACCGCGAGGCGTGGCGGCGAGGTGGGGCCGGCGCTGGGGGAAGAGGGACGACGTGAACCCTCCTTCTCCGGGGCTTCGAGAAACGACGACCCCAGAAAAGCCGGGGATACCGGACGCGCGAGCGTTGCCTCGGTATTCTCGCCCGCAAGGGCGTCTAGAGTACGGCGCGCCTCAGAGGCGCACATCCCGCATGGCTTCTGCGCATGCGGATCAGATCGTCAAGTTCGAGGCACAAACCGCCGAATGCGGGGCGCGACGAGCGTCATATTATAACTAAACAAACGAGGCGTTCTTCGCGCCCCGGCCGAGCCCTCATGGGCGAAGCGAGAGGATGAGGCGGAACTCCGGGTGGCATGACCCGGCGGAGCGATTTGGCGCGTCTGCGGTCGCGCCCTACCCCAACTGCTTCTTAAGCGCATAGAGCGCCTCGAGCGCCTCGCGCGGGGTCATGTCGTCGGGATTGATCGCCTTGAGCGCCGCTTCGACCTCGGAGGCCTTCTGCGCCTTGGGCTCGTCGCGCCTGACCGCCGCCTGGAAGAGCGGCAGGTCGTCGATCAGCGTGGTCGCCGGGTTCTTGCGGTCGGCGTCTTCCAGCAGCGTCAGCACCTCGCGGGCGCGGGCCACGACCGAATCGGGCAGGCCGGCGAGACGCGCCACCTGGATGCCGTAGGAGCGGTCGGCGGCGCCGGGGCCGACTTCGTGCAGGAAGACCACGTCGCCATGCCATTCCTTGACGCGCATGGTGACATTGGCGAGCCGGGCGAGCTTTTCCGACAGCACGGTCATTTCGTGGAAATGGGTGGCGAAGAGCGAGCGGCAGCGATTGACCTCGTGCAGATGCTCGACTGCCGCCCAGGCGATCGACAGTCCGTCGAAGGTCGAGGTGCCCCGGCCGATCTCGTCGAGGATCACCAGCGAGCGCGGCGTCGCCTGATTGAGGATCGCCGCCGTCTCGACCATTTCCACCATGAAGGTTGAGCGGCCGCGGGCGAGATCGTCGGAGGCGCCGACGCGGGAGAACAGCCGGTCGACGACGCCGATCCGCGCTTCCTCCGCCGGCACATAGGAGCCCATCTGGGCGAGAATGGCGATCAGCGCATTCTGGCGCAGGAAAGTCGATTTACCGCCCATATTCGGGCCGGTCAGCAGCCAAACGCCGCCGTTCTTCTGGCCCGCAAGCGGCGATAGATCGCAGTGATTGGCGACGAAGGCCGGTCCTTGCGCCTTTTTCAGCGCCTGCTCGACCACCGGATGTCGGCCGCCGCGAATGCAGAAATCGAGGCTGTCGTCGACATGCGGCCGGCAATAGGCCTGCTCGTCGGCAAGCGACGCGAGGCTTGCGGAGACGTCGAGCACGGCCAGCGCGTTCGCCGCCGCCTTGATCGGCTCTGCTGCGTCCACCACCGCTCTGACCATGCGATCATAGGCGGAAAGCTCGATCGCCAGGGCCTTCTCGGCCGCATTCGCGATGCGGCTTTCGAGATCGGAGAGCTCCACCGTGGTGAAGCGCATGGCGTTGGCGGTGGTCTGGCGATGAATGAAGCGGGCGCGGCGTTCGGGCGTCTCGGTCAGCGCGCCCGACGTGCCCGTGGTCATCTCGATAAAGTAGCCGAGGACGTTGTTATGCTTGATCTTCAGCGATTTGACGCCGGTCTCTTCGGAATAGGAGGCCTGCAGCCCGGCGATCACCCGGCGCGACTGGTCGCGGAGTTCGCGGAGTTCGTCGAGTTCGGGGATCGCGCCGTCGCGGATGAAGCCGCCGTCGCGCTTCAAGAGCGGCAGGTCGTCGGCCAGCAGGCCGGCGAGAAGATCCTCGAGCGCGAAGGGAACGCCGCCGAGCGCCGTCACCGCCTGGTCGAGCTCTGCCGGCAACGCATGGCCTGCGAGAAGCGACGCGGCGCCGCGAGCGGCGGCGAGGCCTGCGAGAATGGCGGCGAGATCGCGCGGGCCGCCCCGGTCGAGCGCCAGCCGCGACAAGGCGCGCGGCATATCGGGCGCGCGCCGCAGCTCGCCGCGGATCTCGTCTCGCAGCCGCGCCTCGTCGAGGAAGAAGCCGACGGCGTCGAGCCGCGCATTGATGATATCCGGCTTGGTCAAGGGCGACATCAGCCGCTCGGTCAAAAGCCGGGTCCCGCCGCCGGTCACGGTGCGGTCGATGGCCTTGACCAGCGATCCCTCGCGCGAGCCGGACAGGGTGCGGGCGAGTTCGAGATTGGCGCGGGTGGCGGGATCGATGAACAGGGTGGAGGCGGTGCTTTCGCGCTCGGGCCGGCCGAGCGGCGGCCGCTCGGCGAACTGGGTCTTTTCGACATAGGCGATGGCCGCGGCGCCGGCGGCGAGTTCGGCGCGGGTGAAGCCGCCGAAACCATCCAGCGTGCCGACATTGAAATAGCGGGCGATGCGGCTCTCGGCGGTCGCGCTGTCGAACAGCACCGAGGGCTGAGGGCTGACGACCCGTCCCAGCACGTCGAAGACGCCGCGCAGGTCGACATCGTGGAACATCTGGTCCGAAACGATCAGCTCCTTGGGATCGATGCGCAGAATATCGGCGAGCAGCCGCTGCAATTCGCTTTCGGCGACGCGGAAGACGCCGGTGGAAATGTCGATCCAGGCCAGCGCATAGACGGGCCGGTCGCCGCCCTTGATGCGGGCGAGCGCCATCAGATAGTTGCTGTCGCCGGGATTGAGGAGCTTCTCCTCGGTGATGGTGCCGGGCGTCACCAGCCGGATCACGTCGCGGCGCACCACGGATTTCCCCCCGCGCTTCTTGGCCTCGGCGGGGTCCTCGATCTGCTCGCAGACGGCGACCCGGTAGCCGAAGCCGATCAGCTTCTGCAGATAATCGTCGGCGGCGTGCACGGGCACGCCGCACATCGGAATATCCTGGCCGAGATGTTGGCCGCGCCTTGTCAACGTGATGCCGAGCGCGCGGGAGGCTTCAAGCGCATCCTCGAAGAACAATTCGTAGAAATCGCCCATTCGGTAGAACAACAGGCTGTCGGGATTGGCGGCTTTGATCTCGATGAACTGCTCCATCATCGGCGTGGCGGAAAGTCGGCTTTCCTCCGAGGCGAGCTGGGCGACCGTGAGCGCGTCGGTAATCGTCATACTGTTCTTTTTGACAAAGGAGAAGTGGTGGCTGATAAAGCCAAGACACTAGACGGATTGCGACCAAACACAATAAGGGCGACGCCCGAAACGGGACGCGCCCACAGAAGCCTTGAGGGAGGAACTTGATGCCGACAGAGACCAAGCGCGACCGCAGCCTGCCCACCGTGACGCGCCAGGAAGCGCTGGATTTCCATTCGCAGGGGCGGCCGGGCAAACTGGAGGTGACGCCGACCAAGCCGATGGCGACGCAGCGCGATCTGTCGCTCGCCTATTCTCCCGGCGTGGCCGAGCCGGTGAAAGCCATCGCCGAAGATCCGGCCACGGCCTACGATTACACCGCGCGCGGCAATATGGTGGCGGTCATCTCCAACGGCACCGCGATCCTCGGCCTCGGCAATCTGGGCGCGCTGGCCTCCAAGCCGGTGATGGAGGGCAAGGCGGTGCTGTTCAAGCGCTTCGCCGACGTCGATTCCATCGATCTCGAGATCGACACCGAAAATGTCGACGAATTCATCAATTGCGTGCGCTATCTCGGCCCCTCTTTCGGCGGCATCAATCTCGAAGACATCAAGGCTCCGGACTGTTTCGTCATCGAAAGCCGGCTGCGCGAACTAATGGACATCCCGGTCTTTCATGACGACCAGCATGGCACCGCGATCATCGCCGCCGCAGGCCTCATCAATGCGCTAGACCTGACGGGTCGCGACCTCAAGACCACCAAACTCGTCTGCAATGGCGCGGGCGCCGCCGCCATCGCCTGCATCGAGCTCATCAAGGCCATCGGTTTCAATCCGGCCAACATCATCCTCTGCGACACCAAGGGCGTGGTCTATCAGGGCCGCACCGAAGGCATGAACCAGTGGAAATCGGCGCATGCGGTGAAAACCGACCGGCGCACGCTGGTCGAGGCGATGGACGGCGCCGATGTGGTGCTCGGCCTGTCGGCCAAGGGCGCCTTTTCGGCCGAGATGATCCGCTCGATGGCCGACAATCCGATCATCTTCGCCATGGCCAATCCCGATCCGGAAATCACCCCCGAGGAAGTGGCCCGCATCCGCGACGACGCCATCATGGCCACGGGCCGGTCGGATTATCCCAACCAGGTCAACAATGTGCTGGGCTTTCCCTATATCTTCCGCGGCGCGCTGGATGTGCGCGCCTCCACCATCAACGACGCGATGAAGATCGCCGCCGTGCGCGCGCTCGCCAATCTCGCCAAGGAAGACGTGCCGGATGATGTCGCCGCCGCCTATCAGGGCAACCGGCCGCGCTTCGGCGCCAATTACATCATTCCCGTACCGTTCGATCCCCGGCTGATCTCTTCGATCCCGGTGGCGGTGGCGCAGGCGGCGATGGATACGGGCGTGGCGCGCAAGCCGATTGCCGATCTCGACGCCTATGCGCGGTCGCTCAACAGCCGGCGCGACCCGATCGCCTCGACGCTGCAGCAGATCTACGAGCGTGTGCGCCGCCATCCCAAACGGGTGGTGTTCGCCGAAGCCGAAGAAGAGCAGGTGATGCGGGCGGCGATCGCCTATGTCAACCAGCGGCTCGGCACCGCCATCCTGCTCGGCCGCGACGACGTGATCCTGGCGAACGCCGAACGCGCCGGCATCGATCTCGCCCGGCCCGGCATCGAGCTGATCAACGCCCGCACCTCCACCCGCCGCGAAGCCTATATCGATTATCTCTATGCGCGGCTGCAGCGGAAGGGTTATCTGCATCGCGACGCCCAGCGGCTGATCAACACCGACCGCAACCATTTCGCCGCCTGCATGGTGGCGCTCGGCGACGCCGACGCCATGGTCACCGGCATGACCCGAAACTATTCGACCGCGCTGGAAGACGTCAGGCGCTGCATCGACGCCAAGCCCGGCCATCGGGTCATCGGCGCGTCGCTCGCGCTCTGCAAGGGCCGCAACGTGCTGGTGGCCGACACCGCCGTCCACGACATGCCGTCGTCCGAGGAACTGGCCGACATCGCCGAGGAAGCGGCGGGGCTCGCCCGCCGTCTGGGCTACGAGCCGCGTGTCGCGATGCTGGCTTACTCCACCTTCGGCCACCCCGAGGGCGAGCGTTCGGAACGGTTGCGCGAAGCGGTCAAGATTCTCGAAAAGCGTCGCGTCGATTTCGAGTTCGACGGCGAAATGGCCGCCGATGTCGCGCTCAATCCGAAGCTGATGGAGCAATATCCGTTCTGCCGTCTCTCGGGACCGGCCAACGTGCTGGTGATGCCGGCCTTCCACTCGGCTTCGATCTCCACCAAGATGCTGCAGGAACTCGGCGGCTCGACCGTGATCGGGCCGCTGCTGGTCGGACTCGACAAATCGGTGCAGATCGTCTCGATGGGCGCGAAGGACACCGATATCGTCAATATGGCCGCGATCGCCGCCTATAACGCCGGCTCGTGAGGGCCGATGGCGGCGTCCAGCGCCGCCATGCTCTCGGCGAGTTCCGCCTTGAGCCAGGCCTTGAAGGCTTTTGCTTTCGCGCTTTCCCGCCCGCCTTTCGCGGTGACGATATAATGGGCGAAACCGGTGCGGGCGCGAGTGGGAAAGGGAACGGAGAGGCAGCCGCCGAGAATGGCGTCGACGGTGAGCGTCTGCCAGCCCAGCATCACGCCCTGCCCCGAGATGACCGCATCGAGACAGAGCGAGGCTTCGTTGAGCCGGTGACGCGGCGTGACGGCCTCGCCATGCAGGCCGACGGCGTCGAGCCAGACATTCCAGCCGAACATGGCCTGGCTGTCGATCACGGTGGGCACGGCGAGGAGATCGCGCGGCTCCTTGAGCTGGGGCGCGAGCGCCGGGGCGAGGACCGGGAAAATCTCCTGTTCCAGCAACAGCTCCGCCTCGACGCCCGGCCAGTCGCCGCGGCCGACTCGGATGGCGAGATCGACGTCGGAGGCGGCGGGGTCGATGAGCCGGCTGGTGGCGTCGATGCGGATATCGATATCGGGATGCAGGCGGAAGAAGCCGTCGAGCCGACGCACCAGCCAGCGTGCGGCGAAGACGGGCGCAACCGAAATCGTCAGCGTGCGGTCGTTGTCGCCGCGGATGGACGCGACCGCGTCGGAGAGAAGCCCGAAACCCTGGGTGAGCCTGGGCACGGCGGCGCGTCCCGCTTCGGTGAGCGCAAGGCCCTTGGGGCGGCGCTCGAAGATCTGCTTGCCGAGCTGCGCCTCGGCCTTGGCGATCTGCTGGCTGATCGCTCCCGGGGTCACGCCCAGTTCGTCGGCGGCGGCCAGAAGCGAGCCGGTGCGGCCGACCGCTTCGAGCGCCCTCAGACCGTTCAAATGAACCAAGTTGAGATTGCGCATATAGGAAACCTAAAACGACAGCCTGAAGAGCTGCATTGAAACGAAGACCGTGGAGGAGAATATCTAAATCATCTCGCCGAAGCCAGACGGAGGATGACGTGATGATCGATACGAAAGAAAAGACGCGCCTGACAGTTCCCGGCGCGCTGGGACAAGCGCTTTCACGCGCCGCGGCGTGGTTGATAGAAACCGAGGACCAAGCGAAGGATCCGTTTCTCGACCCGGTCTTTCTTCATATGAGCGCGCGCGAGCTCGCGGACCTGCCGTTCACGCGATGGCCGGACCAAAAAGAAACCTCCCCGACGCGAGCGCCGGAGAGGCTGAAGAAAATGCCGGAGCGAACGGCCAGTCCGGCCCCGGGCCTGCCGAAGGAAGGGGTGGATGTTCAGCAGGCAAAACGCTGCGCGTCGGCGCCGTAATAGTTGAGATAGCGGCTCGAAATGCTCTCCACCGGCAAGACGATCAGCACATCGGTGGTGCCGAAATCGTGATCGACCACGGCGCCCTCGCCGACCATGGCGCCGAGGCGCAGGTAGCCCTTGATCAGCGGCGGCATCGCCATCAGCGCGCGCTTGGCGTTGACGGCTTCCGGCGGCATCAGGTCCATATGGCGGTGATGCTGCGGCAGGGCGCGGACGGCCCATTCGTCCCTGGCGAGATTGTTGTGATGAAGGAAGGACAAAGCCAGCGCATGCAGTTCCGGATAGCGGCCCGGGAAGGAGCCGCAGCCGAACATGACTTCGAGGCCATGCTTCAGAGCATAAGCCCAGTTGCCCTGCCAGAGCAGCTCCACCGTGCGCTTGGTGCGGTAGGCGGGCAGCACGCAGGAGCGGCCGAGCTCCATGAATTTCTTGCCGGGATGGCGGGCCAGGAACGGCGCGATCTCGAACTCGGAGGCGGAATAGAAGCCGTCATTGGCCAAAGCGACGTCATGACGGAGAATGCGGTAGGTCGCGACGATCTGCTCATGGCTCTCGCCGTCGATGGACGTGTCGAGCACGATCAGGTGGTCGCAGATCTCGTCGAAAGAGTCGATGTCGCGGCCGAGACGCATAGCCTGCGGCGGCAGTTTGGCGCCCATTTCCTCGACGAAGATCTTGTAGCGGATGGTCTGCGCCGCCTCGATCTCGCGACGGGAGACGGCGAGACGGGTTTCCAGCGCGCCGATACGACCGAGCGCGGGCTCGCGGGCCGAAAACAAAGACGACGAAGGATCGAGCGGCGGCGCGATGTCGGAATTGATCTGTAAGAGCTCCGCGGTCATGGCATGCATCCTTCACGTCAAGATGCAGCTCTATAACCATATGTGTGAGACAGTATGATGACGCGTGTATCAGGCTGCCGGCATAGAAGCGAGACTAGTGCGCGACGTCAAGCGCCGGTTTTCCGAGCAGTCGCAGGATGGCGCCGTTGAGGATGTCGGGCTCGGCCGGTTTCAACAGCACGAGGTCGGCGCCGCGCAACAGAAGCTCCCTGCGGGTGGCGTCCGATGCGTCGGCGGTGAGCACGATCACAGGGGTGAAGGGCAAGCCTTCGGCCGCTTCCGTCTCGCGCAGGCGGATGATGAAATCGAGGCAGACGCCGTCGGGCATGTGGTGGTCGGTGATGATCAGGTCGGGACGTCTGTCGACGAAGGCGGCGTCCAGCCTGACGAACGTGTCGGCAAGACGGGCGCGGTGACCGGCCTTTTCGAGAATGGCCTGGCAGATCATCGCATTGACCGGATCGTCTTCGCCGATCAGGATCGAATAGCCCGGTCCGGCGGGATGGCCGGTGGTCGGCTCCTCGTCCTGCGCTTCGGCGGCGAGAACCGGGAAATCGTCATTGGCGGCGCCGCGGGCCTCGAGACCCTTCAGCCGGCCGGTGAGCACGTCGATCAGCGACTGTTCGCGGAGCGGGCGAATCAACCAGCCGTCATAGACGACGCCGGACATCTGGGCGGGACGCGATTCGGGATTGACGAGATAGACGCGTTTCGCGCCGGCGAGCCTGGCGTCGCGGCAGAGACCGGCGGTGAATTCGCCGTCCAGCCGATGATCGACGATGATGCCGGTAAATTTCTCGCGCATGGTCAGCAGCGTTTCGGCGTCGATGATCGAGGAGGCGGCATGCGTCTCGGCGCCGAGGCCCTGCAGCGTTTCGGCCAGCGCCGAGGCGGCCGGACCGACCGGCGCGAGCAGCAGGATGCGGCCGCCGGCGAGTTCGCGGCCGCTGCGCATGGGTTTGGTCTGCATGTCGGCGGGCATGCGGATGGTGAACAGGCTGCCTTGCCCGAGCTTGCTTTCGACCGTGACGCCGCCACCCATCTGGCTCATGATCCTGGCGGAGATCGCCAGGCCGAGCCCGACGCCGCCTTCGCGGGCGCGGCTGAGGTCGCCCTGTTCGAAAGCGTCGAAAATGCGTTTGAGCTCGCCTTCGTTCATGCCGGGACCGGTGTCGCGGACGCTGACGACCAGCTGGCCGGCTTCGACGCCGACATGGACGACGACGCCGCCCTGTTCGGTGAATTTCACCGCATTGCCGACGACGTTGTAGATCACCTGCTTGAGGCGCGCGGAATCGACGGTGACGACTTCCGGCAGATCGGGCGCCATGACGGCGCCGATTTCCACGCCCTTTTCATGGGCGCGGCTCGACAGGAGTTCGACGATGCCTTCGACGAGCGGACGAATGGGCTCGGTGCGCGGCCGCAGCCGGAAGCGTCCGGCCTCGACGGTGGAGAAATCGAGGAGATCTTCGACCAGCTGGGCGAGCGCCACGCCCGAGGCGCGGATGCCGGCGATGTAATTGGCCTGAACGGGCGTCAGCTCGGTGTTGGACAGCAATTGGCCCATGCCGAGAAGGCCGCTGAGCGGCGTGCGGATTTCATGGCTGACGGTGGCGATCAGCTGCGATTTCAGCTGGCTTTCTTCTTCCGCGCGAGCCCTCGCCTGCTCGCGGCTTTCGGCGTCGGAGCGTTCGGAGGTCACGTCGCGGGCGATGGACTGAACGACCATGTCGCCCATGATCGGATCACGGGTGACGATATCGTGCCACAGATAGGTGCGCAGACCCTCGCGGGTGCGGAAACTCACATCGTAGCAATGCTTGATCTTGCCGGGCTCGAAGCGGATGCCGAGATCCTCGCAGGTGCGGCCCTCGGGCGTCTCGCAGCCGCTGACGCGACGGAAGGTGTTGTTGGACGAGAGAATGACGCCCTTGAGGCTGCGGCAGACGGTGATGTCGCCGAGCGCGTCATGGATCGCGCCCATCAGCACGCCTGCGGCGAGGCGGTTGTCGCCGGAGGCGGAGGACGGCTCCTCGGGCGGAGAAACTTTTTGAAGCGAGGAAGAGGGCGTTGCGGTCCGCGGCTGCGTCCGACGCGACGAGGAGCGCAGGAACAGGCTCGACAGCGCGATGACGGCCAGAAACCCGCCCATCGCCAGAAGCCCGGTCTCGATGCCGGAGGACAGGGCCAGCGCCGCGGCCACCAGCAGGCTGCCCGCGACCCAGTATTTCATCGCGCCCGGACCTTCGGCGTCGTTGGAGGCGAGAAGCTCGTCGGGATCGGGTTCGAGCGGCGGCGAGAAATCACGCCGCGACGGATCCTTCACCGGATAACGCAAGTCCATGGGCTCCTCCTTCGGGCGAGGAGCCTCGGACAGGAATTCCATCGCAAGGCGATGCTGGAGTTTTTGCGGTTCGCTCATGCAAGATGGGCTAACACGCATTCGCTTTCAAAAGCCTTGCGGGACATTCTTAAGGCCGGGTTAATTCCCGTTCCGGGACGCTTTCGGCTGAAAAAAGATTTCCCAGACGCCGACGCAGGCGGCCCCGACCGAGATGAGCGCGTCCGCCAGGTTGAAGACGGCGAAGGACCATGTCTCGGTATGAAACAGCACGTAATCCACCACATGGCCATAGACGAATCGGTCGATGATGTTGCCGATGGCGCCGGCGACGATCATCGCGAAGCCGAGATTGAGCAGGAAGGCGCGCCGGTCCGCGCCGCGCCACCACCACAGCACCACGCCGATGATGACGAAGCGCATGACGACGATCACCCAGCCGTCCATGTCGGACAGGAAGGAGAAGGCCACGCCCTCGTTCCAGGTGCGATAGAGCGCCAGAAACGGGATGACCGGCAAAGCCTCATGCAGAGGCAGATAGAGCTCCACCAGCGCCTTGATCAGTTGATCGAGCGCGACGGCGACGAGGATGAACGGCAGGAAGGCGCGCGGCCGGGCGAACAGGCTGGCTTTCTCGTCCATCTCAGGCGTCCAGTTCCAGCAGGTGACGACGCGCCTCGAACAGCATGACGGCGGTGGCGCAAGCGAGATTGAGCGAATCCGCCTTGCCCTGCTGGGGGATCTTGACCCTCACATCGGCCGCTTCGGCGAGCTCGTCGGGAATGCCGGATTGCTCGTTGCCCATCAGGAGCACGACCGGGCGGCTCTTGTAATCGGCGCGGCGGTAATCGATCGCGCCCTTGAGGTGGGTGGCGACCATGGCGGCGCCCGAGGTTTTCCGCCATTTGAGAAAATCGGCCTGGCTGGCGCGGGCCACGGGCATGGTGAAGATCGAGCCCATGGTGGCGCGCACGGTTTCCAGCCCGTAAGGGTCGGTGCTCTCGCCGACCAGGATCACGCCCGAGGCGCCGGCGGCGTCGGCGGTGCGGATGATCGTGCCGAGATTGCCGGGATCGCGGACGCGGTCGAGCGCCACCCAGGTCTCGCCGGGCTTCGGCTTGATCGCCGAAAGCGAGGTCCAGCGGGCATGGAAAATGCCGACCACCATCTGCGGATTGTCGCGGCGGGTGACGGAGGACAGCACCTTCTCGCTGACTTCGAGCACGAGGCCGCCGGCGGCGACCGCGCGCGATGCGGCTTTTTCGACCAGCGGCTTGTCCTTGGCGGACTTGGCGAAGATCAGCGTGTCGATCGTCCAGCCCGTCTCCAGCGCATCGAGAACCAGTTTCAGGCCCTCGGCCATGAACAGGCCGCCGGCTTCGCGATTCTTCTTCTGGCTGAGCGCCTTGATGTCCTTGATGATGGGATTGGCGAGCGAGGTGATTTCCTTCACCTGCCCCGGACGGCGCGGGCCGTTGTCATGGCGTTCGGTCATGGTCTGGTCCAACGGCTGAAGAGCGAGGTGGAAAGGGCGCGGGCGGCCTGGCCCGGTTCGGACGGCATCTCGCGGATGATGAGTTCGCCCGACTCCACCAGCCCGCCCATGCCGCGCATGGTCTCCATCATCAGTTCATGCATGGAATAAAAGCTCGCACGGATGGAATAGGCCGTCAGCACCAGGCCGATCGGCCTGGGCGACAGGAGATCGCGGCAGATGTCGAGCATCACAGGCAGATGGTCGAACAGTTGCCAGACCTCGCCGTCGGGACCGCGGCCAAATTTCGGCGGATCGGTGAGGATGATGTCATAGGTGTTGCCGCGCCGGCGTTCGCGCTCGATGAATTTCATCGCGTCGTCGAGGATCCAGCGGATCGGCCTGTCGGTCATTCGCGCCAGCTGCTGGTTTTCCTTGCCCCAGCCGATGGCCTTCTTGGAGGCGTCGACATGGGTGACTTCGGCGCCGGCGGAGGCGGCGATCAGCGATGCGACGCCGGTATAGCCGAACAGGTTGAGCACCTTCGCCTTGCCGCCGCGCCTGATGACCTCGTCGCGCATCCAGCTCCAGTGGACGATCTGCTCGGGGAAGACGCCGGTGTGGCGGAAGGAGGTGAAGCGGCCGAAGAAATCGACGCCGAGCAATTGCATCGGCCAGGTCTCGCCGATGGCGCGGCGCGGAAAGCGCCAGCGGCCCATGCCTTCTTCGTCCGTGTCGCCGGTGAAGACGGCGTCGGCCTTGTCCCAATGCGCTTCACCGAGCGATTTGGGCCAGAGCGCCTGCGCCTCGGGCCTGACGACGGTGATGTCGCCGTAACGTTCGAGCTTAACGCCCGCACCGCTGTCGAGAAGGCGGTAGCCGTCGTCGCCGGCGGTTTCCAGAATCAGCGGCGCGCGTTCGTCGGGTCTCGCGCCGCTGCGAAGAGCGAGCTGCGGTTGCGGCTGGGACACGGGCTTGGCCTCGCGCTTCTCCCGTGGCGCCTCGCGGACCGTCTCGTGACGCGCGGGTCGAGCCTGCTCGGGGCGTCCGGCCGGCTTGGCGGGCCGGGATGGAGCGCGATCGACGGATGCTCGGGGACCGCGGGGCGGATTCTTGCTCTTCACGCTCAGCCTTTTCTCAATTCTGCGACAAGCGGGTGCAATAGCACCGTTGCGCCTCTTGGCAAAGATGTTTGAGGATTGCATTAAGTTCAACAAAAACCCGCTTGGAGGAGAGCCGCATGGACCTGACCGGAGAACAACGCATTCCCGCCCCCCGCGAGAAAGTCTGGGCCGCACTGAACGATCCCGCCATTCTCTGCCAGTGCATTCCGGGCTGCCAAAGCCTCGAGCGCACCGGCGAAAACCAGATGGCCGCCGTGAGCAAGCTGAAGATCGGCCCGGTTGCGGCGACCTTCAAGGGCACGGTGACGCTGAGCAACATCGTCCCGTTGGAAAGCTACACGATCACGGGCGAAGGCTCGGGCGGCATTGCCGGTTTCGCCAAGGGCGGCGCGGATGTGAAACTGACCGAAGACGGCGACGCGACGCTTCTCACCTATTCGGTCAACGCCAAGATCGGCGGCAAACTGGCGATGCTGGGCTCGCGGCTGATCGATTCCTCATCCAAGAAGCTGGCGGAGAAATTCTTCCGCAAGCTGAAAAAGGCGGTGACCAACCAGGCGATCACCGACGATGACGACGAGGACGAGGTCTGATCCTCAACGGGAGGCGGAAATCAGCTTCTGCGTGGTCATGTCTTCGACCCGGCCCCGCTGACGATCCGCCTCCTCGCGCCATTTGCGGGCTTCGAACGCCTCGTCACGGGCGCGCTTGCGGTGACGCCCCTGGGCGTACCAGGTGGCGAAGGAGCCGATGACGACGCCGATCATCACGGCGATCAGCAGGAAGATGAAGAAGGGCAGCGTCAGGGACAGCGCCTGATCGGCAGGTTCGAACGGGTTCAGCGCCAGCGTCGCGGCGTGCCGGTTGGCGACCGACAAGAGAATCAGCACCAGAGCGACGGGGATCAATATCACGAGTTTCAGGATGCGCATGATCATCCGGCCAGTCTCCTTCACGCATTGCCGCGCCTGAGGCGCGCCGCACCATAGATCTCGCGGTCACACGAGATCAACCCGCAACGACGACGCGGGCTGGCGGATGTCCGACGGCGTCAATCCTCATCGTCTTCCTGATCGACGAGATCCGGATTGAGCCGCTCGCGCAGCTCCTTTCCGGTCTTGAAGAAAGGCACCCATTTTTCCTCGACGAAAACGGCGTCGCCCGTCCGCGGGTTCCGGCCGGAGCGCGACGGACGGTTCTTGACCGAGAACGCTCCGAAGCCGCGCAACTCGACCCGATTGCCGTTGGCGAGCGCATCGGTGATCTCGTCGAGCACCGCATTGACGATATTTTCCACGTCGCGGTGGTACAGGTGCGGATTCTTCGCAGCGACAATCTGCACGAGTTCAGACTTGATCACGGACGCCCCCTCTGACGGACTCGGAATTTTCCCTTTTATTTCTGGTCAAACTGCCAAACCGACACAAGACCGTCAAGCAACATCTTGTCATTGCTCAGCTTCCCGAAGGATTTGAGGTCGAGCGCCCAATCGAGCCCGACCATTCCCAGCATTTGCCGCGCAAGAGCGCCGACGCCGAACAGCGACGTTTCTTTCTTCGCCGTCCATTCAACGATCGGCAGGTCGGCGGCGACTTTCTTCGCCTCGAAATAATCGCGGATTTCCGCCTCGCCGCCGAGCGCGTCGACGAGCTTGACCTCTTTCGCCTGGCGGCCGGTGAAAATGCGTCCGTCGGCGAGCTTCAACGCCTCTTGGCGGCTCAGTTTTCTCCGCTCCGACACCAGTGTAACGAACCAGTCGAAAGAGTCCATCACCGTGCCGCGAATGGCCTGGAGCGATTCGGGCGGAGGCGTGTGAAAGGGGGAAGGCTCGGCCTTGAGCGGCGCGGACTTGATCTCTTCCCAGGAGACCCCGAGCTTGTCGAGCAGCGGCTTGAACTGGCCATACTGGAAAATCACGCCGATGGAGCCGGTCAGCGAGGTCTCGCCGGCGACGATATGGTCGCCGCCGACGGCGACCATGTAAGCGGCGGAGGCGGCGAGCGTGCGGATGTCGGTGACGACGGGCTTCTTGGCGGCGACCCGGCGAATGGCCTTGTAGATCACTTCGCCGCCGTAAGTGGTGCCGCCCGGCGAGTTCAGCGAGACGATCAACCCTTTGACCGCGTCGTTGCCGGCGATGCCGTCGAGCCGTTCCACGAGTTCCTGATCATCCATGATGACGCCGCCGATCGACACGCGGGCGATATGGTCGCGGCTCGTCGGGGCCGAACCATCCTCCTGCATCCAGGCGCTCCAGCCGATGGCGAGCGCGACCGCGAAGAACAGGAAGGCGAATATGCGCCAGCGGCCGAGCTTGCGGCGCAGGCTGCGCCTTTCCAGGATCTGCGACGCGTCCATCAGTCGTCCTCCATTATCGATGTGGTCCTGACATAAATCCGCCTAGGCGGCAAGCGAACCTGAAACCGGTCGAACGGCGCCACATCGATCAAAGTTTTTCGTGGCCGGCGACTTGATTGTGTTTTTAAGGTCGGGCGCCTATGTGATATGGCTCGGTCGACCCATTCAGGACATCCATGAAGATTCGTTCCACATTCGACGCGCCTTTTGCGGATCCGCACCTCGCTTATCGGCGGGCGCTGTCGCATTCCGCCCGCGTCAAGCGGCTGAAAATCCTGCTGCCGGTGCTGGCGGTGACGATTTCGCTCGCCTTCGTCGCGGTCTCCTGGGTGCGGGCGATCTTTCCGGACAATCTGTCCATCGGCGGAGCGCGCATCGAGAACGGCCGCGTGGTGATGGAAAAGCCGGCGATCTCGGGCCGCAACGACGAAGGCATCAGCTATTTCATGAATGCCGCGCGCGCGCTGCAATCGATCGCCAATCCGTCCGATATCGCGCTCGAGACCATCGAAGCGGCGGTGCCGATCCGCAGCGACCTGATCGCGCGGGTAACGGCGACGGCGGCGAATTTCGACCGAGACAGCGATCGGCTGGACATGACGGCCCCCTTCGTGGTGACGCTTTCTTCAGGGATCAAGGCTAATTTCAAATCCGCGCATCTCGACGTGCATGCCGGCATTCTCGCATCCAAGGAGCCGGTGACGGTGACCGCGAAGGAATCGACCCTGGTTGCGAACAGCATGAATATCTCTGATAAAGGCAGGGTGATCGGGTTTTCCGGCAATGTCCGGCTGACCCTCAATCCCGCTGCGTTCCGTTCCAAGCAAAATCAAGGACAATGATCCGATGAGATTGGCCCGCATTCTTGCAAGTCTGTCCTTCCTGGCCGTTCTGGCCGCGATTTCGTCGGGCGCTCACGCGCAGACGGCCGAGAAGAAGGGCTTCGCGCTTTCCAACAACAAGCCGATCCAGATCGAGAGCGACAATCTCGAACTGCGTGAGCAGGAGAAGCGCGCGCTGTTCAACGGAAACGTCAAGGTGGTCCAGGGCGAGATGACGCTGACCTCCGACCACATGACCGTCCACTATAAGGGCCAAGGCAATTCGCTGGCCGCCGGCGGCGGCGACATCGACCGCATCGAAGTCGACGGCAATGTTCAGGTCGTATCGGGCACGCAAAGCGCCCGCGGCGACAAGGGCGATTTCGACATGCGTTCGGAAGTGCTGAAGCTTTCGGGCAAACAGGTGGTGCTGGTGGACAAGGGCAATGTGCTGACCGGCTGCGAACTGACCGTGCAGATGAAGACCGGCCTGGCGAATATGGGCAATTGCGGCGCGCGCGTGAAGATCCTGATCGATACGCAATCCAACAAGTCCAATTGATCCGGTTGCCGTTTTGAAAATCCCGTTTCTCACCAAGGCGCGGCCCGAAGCCGCGCAGGCGGAGCCTGACGATCCGGAGGCGCGCGAACGCTATCGCGGCACGCTCATCGTGCGCGGCATCACCAAGGCCTATCGCGCCCGCCGCGTCGTCAACGGCGTCTCCATGGTCGTGCGCCGCGGCGAAGCCGTCGGCCTGCTCGGCCCCAACGGCGCCGGCAAGACGACCTGCTTCTACATGATCACCGGTCTCGTGCCCGTCGACCAAGGCCGCATCGAGATCGACGGCAACGACGTGACCTGGATGCCGATGTATCAGCGCGCCCGGCTGGGCGTCGGCTATCTGCCGCAGGAGGCGTCGATCTTCCGCGGTCTGACGGTGGAGCAGAACCTCCGCGCCGTGATCGAAATTCACACCAAAGACAAGGCCGCGCGCGAAGAGAAGCTGACGTCGTTGCTCGGCGAATTCGGCATCACGCATCTGAGGGAATCGCCGGCCGTGGCGTTGTCGGGCGGCGAGCGTCGGCGTCTGGAAATCGCGCGCGCGCTGGCGACCGATCCGTCCTTCATGCTGCTGGACGAACCTTTCGCGGGCGTCGATCCGATTTCGGTGGCCGACATCCAGAATCTCGTCCGTCACCTGACGGCGCGCGGCATCGGCGTGCTGATCACCGATCACAATGTCCGCGAGACGCTGGGGCTGATCGACCGCGCCTACATCATCCATGCCGGCGAGGTGCTGACCCATGGCCGCGCCTCGGAGATCGTCAGCAATCCGGATGTGCGCCGCCTCTATCTCGGCGACAATTTCAGCCTGTGACCGGCCGGAAAACCGGGCGGCGGAGTAGAATTCCGCCGCTCCGGGCGCCGCATGCGCATAATTTTGCGGCAGGAGCCATCGCTCTCTTGACCCGGAAGAATTTCTAAGCAATTTTTGGGCCAGTTCGTCATCGTTCGCATCAAACTGCCATTGTCCCGCCGCCCGCGGGGACGAACAGGGAGTATAGCGTAAGCCATGGCCTTGTCTGCAAGCCTGTTGTTGCGACAGACACAATCGCTGGTGATGACACCCCAGCTGATGCAGTCCATCCAGCTTCTGCAAATGAACTTTCTTGAGCTGAACAATTTCATCGCCCAGGAAGTCGAGAAGAATCCGCTGCTGGAAGTCGCCGGTCCGGCGAATGGCGGGCAAAGCGACTTCGAGCCTCAGGGCTTCGACGGCGCCGATGGCGGCAAATCGCCGGACCGCAGCGACGAGGCGCCCCTGCAGCCGAGCCGGGTCGAACGGCTGTCGGAAGCGCTGGACACCGGCGTGGAAAACGTCTTCCAGGACGATGCCGGCCCCCGCAAGGCGGACGCGCCGGAATTGCTGCAGCAGTGGAAATCCATGCCCGGCGGCGCCGGCGAAAGCAGCGAAGGTTACGATCTCGACGATTTCGTCGCTGGCCAGGTGACGCTGAAAGATCATCTGGGCCGGCAGATTCCCTTCACCGTGACGTCGGAGACGGAACGGCTGATCGCCCGGCACCTGACCGACATGCTCGACGAAAACGGTTATCTCGGCGCCGAAGTCGGGGAACTGGCCGTGCGGCTGAACGCCGCCCAGGAGGACATCGCCACGGTGCTGGCCAAGCTTCAGGAGCTCGATCCGCCCGGCGTCTATGCGCGGTCGCTGTCGGAATGCCTGGCGATCCAGCTCAGGCTCAAGAACCGGCTCGATCCGGCGATGAGCGCATTGCTCGCCAATCTCGAGCTTTTGGCCCGTCGCGATTTTTCCTCGCTCAAGAAGATCTGCGGCGTCGACGAGGAAGACTTGCTCGACATGCTCGGCGAAATCCGCGCGCTCGATCCCAAGCCCGGCAGCAGTTTCGAGAGCGCGCCTTCGGAATCGATCATCCCCGACGTGATCGTCAAGGCGGCTCCCGACGGCGGCTGGACGGTGGAGATCAACCCCGACACGCTGCCGCGGGTGCTGGTCAACCAGACCTATTACGAGAAAGTGGCGGGGTCCGTGGCCAAGCAATCGGCCGACCACGCCTTCCTCGCCGAATGCCTGCAGAACGCCAACTGGCTGACGCGCAGCCTCGACCAGCGCGCCAAGACGATCATGAAAGTGGCGACCGAAATCGTGCGCCAGCAGGACGCCTTCTTCGCCCAGGGCATCGCGCATTTGCGCCCCCTGAACCTGAAGACCGTGGCCGATGCGATCAAGATGCATGAGTCGACGGTCAGCCGGGTGACGTCGAACAAGTATATGCTGACGCCGCGCGGCCTGTTCGAACTCAAATATTTCTTCACCGTCTCGCTCGGCTCCAACGAAGGCGGAGACGCGCATTCCGCGGAGTCGGTGCGCCACCGCATCAAGGCGATGATCCAGGCGGAGACGGCCGACAAAATCCTGTCGGACGACGACATCGTCGAAGCCTTGGCCGGCGCCGGCATCGAGATTGCGCGCCGCACCGTGGCGAAATATCGCGAGGCCATGAACATCCCCTCCTCGGTGCAACGCAGGCGAGAAAAGCGGGCGATCGCCAGATCGGTTTCGGCCTGAAGAAAGCTGATTTCCTTGCAGTGCTCGACAATCTCTATTTGTATGATTTATCGGCTATACACAGCTTGCCGACGCACCGTCGCTTGACTTCGCCGGAAGCGAGCGTTAGAGCCCGCGCCCAATCGGAGCCACACCGCGCGTTCGAAACTCCTTAATCACGCCGCGAGAAAAGCTTGGATGGCGGACCGGCTTGGAATAGACTGACCCGAATGGTTTGCCGAAGCAGAACAGGCGCGCGCCCTCGCATGATGGCGCCCACCACGTCGTTCTCGCTGCGGCGAAGGCCTGACGGGAATAGAGGTCCCTCCCGGAAAGGTCGTGACCATGCGGACTTCGGTAACGAAAGTGCAGGAAGGGAAAACACCATGAGTGTGCGTGTGACCGGTAAGCAGATGGATATTGGCGAAGCGTTTCGCACCCGTATCACGGGCGCGATCAACGACGGCGTGACCAAGTATTTCGACGGCGGCTTTTCGAGCCAGGTGACCGTCACCAAGACCGGCTCCCGTTTCAACGCCGATTGCCGCCTTCATCTCGATTCGGGCGCGGACCTCCATGCCGCCGGCGACGCCAACGACCCGCAGATCGCCTTTGATTCGGCGCTGGAAAAGATCGAGAAGCGTCTGCGCCGTTACAAGCGCCGGCTGCGCGACCATCACATCGGCGGCGATGCGCGCCTTCACATGGAAGTCGCCTATTCGGTGATCGACGCGCCGTTCGAAGAAGACGACGAACAGGAAGTGGCGGAAGATTTCGCCCCCGTAATCGTGGCGGAAACGACCAAGAAGCTGTCGACCATGTCGGTGGCGAGCGCCGTGATGGCGCTGGACATGACCGATGAACCGGTTGTGATGTTCCGCAAGCCGGGATCGGAAGAGTTGAACATTGTATATCGCCGCAACGATGGCAATATTGGCTGGATTGATTCTGCCAGCATCAAGGGTTGATCCCCTCGATTGAGACCATGCGGGTCGGCTGAGGCCGGCCCGCCGATACCAAGCCGGAAGAGGACAGTGTTTATGGCTTTGGCGGATATCCTGCACCCGGAAGCAATTCTCCCGGGATTGCGCGTACAGTCCAAGAAGCAACTCCTCATGGAGCTTGCGACATGCGCCTCCACTCTCACCGGCATTTCCGAGCGGGAAATCTTCGACGTGGTGCTGCAGCGGGAAAAGCTGGGCTCGACGGGCGTCGGCGGCGGCATCGCCATTCCGCACGGCAAGCTGAAATCGCTCGACAAGATCACCGGCGTCTTCGCCCGGCTGGAGACGCCGGTCGATTTCGAGGCGCTGGACGACCAGCCCGTCGACATCGTCTTCATGCTGCTCGCTCCCGAAGGCGCGGGCGCGGATCACCTCAAGGCGCTGTCGCGCATCGCCCGGGTGCTGCGCGACCAGGATCTGGTGGCGCGTCTGCGCTCGTCGGATACAGCGCAGGCGCTGCACGCCTGCCTGAACCAGGAACAGACGTCCAACGCCGCCTGACGCGGCGCGCAGGCTTCAGCCCAGCAGAAAAGCCCAGAACGTGACGCTGACCACACCGAAACCGGTGGTCAGCGTGATGGTCGACGCCGCCATCGGCTCGCCGGTGCGGAATTGCGAGGCGATCAGCCAGGCGTTGACGCCGGTGGGAACGGCGGCGACCAGCACCAGCGCGCGGCGCCATTCGTCGCTCAACCCCAGAACTGTCGCGAACGCCAGGACCAGCGCCGGCAGGGCCACGAGCTTCAACAGGGTGGCGGTGAGCGACAACGGCAACTGGCCGGCGAAGCCGTAGCGGCGCATGGCCATGCCGAGCGACAACAGCGCCGCCGGCCCGGCGATCTGCGAGATCTGCTGGATGACGGTGGCGGGCACGCCTTCCAGCCTGACGCCGAGCAGATGCCAGAGACCGCCGCCGATGATGCCGAACACCAGCGGATTGCGCGACAGATTGCGCCACAGCGAGGCGCAAAACTCCACCCAGCTGCCCTTGGGCTTGCCGGTGTCGCGCTGCTCGGCCTGTTCGATCAGCAGCGAAGACGCGATCATCATCACCGGCAGATGGATGGCGATCAGGATGGACAGCGCCACGAGTCCCTCGGGACCGACGATGCGGTCGATGAGCGGCAGGCCGACGAAGACGGTGTTGGCGAAGGCCGAGGAGACGCCGGCGACCGTCGCCATGCGATGATTGACGCCGAACACCGTGATCGCCAGCCCGTAAGCGATGGCCCAGACGACGGCGACCGCCGAGAAATAGGCGATCCACAGCCGCAGCGGAAAGGCGCCATGAAAATCGGCCTCGGCGATGGTGCGGAACAGAAGCACGGGGACCGCGAGCTTGAAGACGAAATTCGACAGCGCATCGCCGGCTTCCGCCCGGAGATAGCCGGTGGCGACCATCAGCCACCCCGTGAAGATCAGGATGAAGACCGGCAGGACATTTTGCGCTGTCGCGAGCATGCGGGAACGTCTCCTCGTCGAATCCCTTCTGCATATACGCGACCATCGTCCTCGCAAAGCCGATCTTGGCCCGGGAAAAGCCATCCGCCATCCGTGCACCCGCTTGTGCGCGGCGGGAAGTGATGGCAGTTTCGCAACTGCGAAAGGGCGGATCATGACAGACCAGACGGATTTCAGGCAGCGGATCGAGGCGTCCTTCGCCTCGCAGGGCGCGATGGCGCTGATCGGGGCGGAGTTGACCCGAATCGAGCACGGTTCGGTGGAGATCGAACTGTCCTACCGGCCCGAACTCACCCAGCAGCACGGTTTTCTGCATGCCGGCGTGATCTCGGCGGCGCTCGATTCGGCCTGCACCTATGCGGCCTATACGATGATCGAGCCTGAGACCTCGATCCTGACGATCGAATTCAAGGTCAATCTGATGTCGCCCGGCAAGGCGCCGCGCTTCCTGTTTCGCGGCGAGATTACGAAACCCGGCTCCAACATCATCGTGGCGGATGGCCGCGCCTATGCGCTGGGCGACGGGCCGGCCAAGCTGATCGCCTCGATGACCGGCACCAAGATGGCCTTGCGCGGACGGGAGGACATCCGCGGATGAGCGACAGGCTGAAACAGGCGGGCGGCAGATCGATCCTCTATGTCATGGCCGCCGAGGCGGAATATGGTCCGGCGCTGCAGGCGCTGTTCACGCCGGTGATGACCGGCGTCGGCCCGGTCGAAGCCGCCGTTCAGCTGACCCGCGTGCTGACCGAACTGACGCTCGACGGGCGCAAGCCCGATCTCGTCGTCTCGCTCGGCTCGGCCGGTTCGGCAGTGCTCGAGCAGACCGAGGTCTATCAGGTCGCTTCCGTCTCCTATCGCGACATGGACGCCTCCGCTTTCGGGTTCGAAAAGGGACGCACGCCCTTCCTCGACCTGCCCGCGACGATCCCCCTGCCCCTGCGCATTCCCGGCCTGCCGGAGGCGCGGCTGTCGACCGGCGCCAACGTCGTCTCCGGCGCGGCCTACCAGACAATCGACGCCGACATGGTGGAAATGGAGACCTTCGCCGTTCTCCGCGCCTGTATGAGCTTCGAGATACCCCTGATCGGCCTGCGCGGCGTCTCCGACGGCAAGGAGGAGGTTCGCCATGTCAGCGACTGGACCGAATATCTGCATGTGATCGACGAGAAGCTCGCGCGCGCCGTCGAGGCGCTGGAGGCGGCGATCGCCGAGAAGCGTCTGGTTTTTTGAATGCCGCGGGCGCGCGACCGCTTGCGCGATCCCGAGAGATTCTTTAAAGGCTCGCCATGACCCAGCAAGCTCCTTCAGACACCATTCTCATCATCGATTTCGGCAGCCAGGTGACGCAGCTCATCGGCCGGCGCGTCCGCGAGGCGGGCGTCTATTGCGAGATCGTCCCCTTCCAATCCGCCGAAGAAGGCTTTCACCGGCTTCGTCCCAAGGCGATCATCTTCTCGGGCGGCCCGGCGTCGGTGCTCGACGAGGGCAGCCCGCGCGCGCCGCAGGCGGTGATCGACAGCGGATTGCCGATCCTGGCCATCTGCTACGGCCAGCAGACGCTCTGCACTCAGCTCGGCGGCAGAGTGGAAGGCGGCCATGCCCGCGAATTCGGCCGCGCCGATGTCGAGATCCTCAAATCCAGCCCGCTGTTCGAAGGCTTCTGGGAGGTCGGACAGAAATATCCGGTCTGGATGAGCCATGGCGACCGCGTGACGGTGGCGCCCGAAGGTTTCGAGATCATCGGCACGTCGGAAAACGCGCCGTTTGCGATCTGCGTCAACGAGGCGAAGAAATATTACACCACCATGTTCCATCCGGAAGTGGTGCATACGCCCGACGGCGCCAAGCTGCTGTCCAACTTCGTGCACAAGATCGCGGGCGTCGCCGGCGACTGGTCGATGTCGGCCTATCGCCAGCGCGCGGTCGAGACGATCCGCGAACAGGTGGGCGACGGCCGCGTGCTTTGCGCGCTCTCGGGCGGCGTCGATTCCTCAGTGGCCGCGCTTCTGATCCATGAAGCGATCGGCGACCAGCTGACCTGCGTGCTCGTCGATCACGGCCTGATGCGCAAGAACGAGGCGCGCGACGTCGTCGCCATGTTCCGCGAGCATTACAACCTGCATCTGATCCATGTCGACGCCTCCGATCGCTTCATCTCGGCGCTGGAAGGCGAAAGCGATCCGGAAACCAAGCGCAAAACGATCGGCCGGCTGTTCATCGAAGTGTTCGAGGAAGAGGCCAAGAAGCTCGGCGGCGCCGATTTCCTCGCCCAGGGCACGCTCTATCCGGACGTGATCGAAAGCGTTTCCTTCACCGGCGGCCCGTCGGTGACGATCAAGAGCCACCACAATGTCGGCGGCCTTCCCGATCGCATGAACATGAAGCTGGTCGAGCCCTTGCGCGAACTGTTCAAGGACGAAGTGCGTGTGCTCGGCCGCGAACTCGGCCTGCCCGACAGCTTCATCGGCCGTCACCCCTTCCCCGGTCCGGGTCTCGCCATCCGCTGCCCGGGCGGCATCAGCCGCGAGAAGCTCGAAATCCTGCGCGAAGCCGACGCCATCTATCTCGACGAAATCCGCAAGGCCGGTCTTTACGACAAGATCTGGCAGGCTTTCGCCGTGCTCTTGCCGGTGCAAACCGTCGGCGTGATGGGCGACGGCCGCACTTACGAATTCGTCTGCGCCCTGCGCGCCGTGACCTCGGTCGACGGCATGACGGCGGATTTCTACCACTACGACATGAACTTCCTCGGCCGCGCCGCGACCCGCATCATCAACGAAGTGCGCGGCATCAACCGGGTGGTCTACGACGTGACGAGCAAGCCGCCCGGCACCATCGAGTGGGAATGATTTTTGCCCGTCCGAACTTCCCGGAAAGCGGGGGGGGGGGGGGGGCCCCGGGGGGGGGGGGGGGGGGGGGGGCGGGGGGGGG
>NZ_JAOXHE010000007.1:0-16642 GCF_025779995.1 Rhizobium sp. TRM95796
GCCGTCAGGGCAATGCCCTGACGGCGCTTTCCGGGCTCATGCCGACCGCACCGTGCGGCTGGCGTATCGATCGTGGAGACGCTGCTGGGTCAAGGCGTCCTGTTTCGGCGCCACACCGAAGGTTCTCGAATATTCCCGACTGAATTGCGAGGCGCTTTCATAGCCGACCTTGTAGGCGGCTTCGGCGACGTTGGCGGCCTCGGTGACCATCAGCCGACGCGCCTCGAGAAGGCGCAACTGCTTTTGGAACTGAAGCGGCGTCATCGAGGTCAACGCCTTGAAATGCTGATGAAACGACGACGGGCTCATCCGCGCGATTTCCGCCAGCGTCTCGACGCGCAGCGTCTCCGCGAAACTCGTATGCAGCACCGACACCGCTCTGACGACGCGTTCGATATTGGATTCCGGCAGGGCCAATTTGCAGATCTCGCCGCCATGCGGTCCGCTCAGCAGCCAATAGCAGATTTCGCGCACGATCGAGGGCGCCAGAACAGGGATCGCTTTCGGCGTCGCCAGCAACTTCACGAGACGAAGAATGCAATCGGCCAAGGGCGGATCGACTTTGGCGACGAAAGCACACGGGCCGGAATCTTCCGATGGCGCCGGCAGCGCATCCAACTGTTCGAGAACGCTGCGCATCGTCGCAACGTCGAAATCGATCATCACCCCGACATAGGGCTTCTCCTCGCTGGCCTCGACGATCCGACCGGTCGCCGGCAGCCCGACGCTGACTACCAGGCATTCCATCGTTCCATAGCTCAGTCTCGCCTCGCCGAAATGCAGTTCCTTTCCGCCCTCCAGCACGACACAGAGCGATGGGCGATAGATGTTTCGCATCGGCATCATCGACTGGTACGACCGGACGATGTTGAAGCCTTCGAGGGCCGTCGGGAAAAGGCCCTGGCCGCCGCCCTGTTCTTCGATATAGGCCGTGACAGCCGCAAGCAGCGGTGCGTTCATGCGCGACTCCGGATGTGTGAGGCGCCAGGGCAAGATCTGGCTCCGGGTCGGCATAATCGCCTCTTCTGCAGGAATAGGCAAGTTTCTTGCGAGTTCCGGCATTCTGGTCATGGGTCGCTCCATCTAGCTTGAGGGTGCAACCAAGCGAGGAGCAACCTCAAAATGGCAGAAATCGCCGCCGGGTCAAGAGATCCTTCATCGGGGCATGCGCCTCGACCCAATTCATCCGGAGACTATGCGAAGCCCGGCCGTTTTGCGGCCATATGCGCCGTCCTCCTGCTGATCAACGCGTTATCCCAGATCGACCGCATACTTCCGTTCATTCTGGCGGAGAAAATCAAAGCGGACCTGTCGCTGACGGATACGGAGATGGGATTGCTGACCGGCCTCGCCTTCGCCGTCTGTTACGCGCTTCTGTCGCTGCCGCTCGCGCGCGCCGCTGACCGAGGATCGCCGCGGCTGGTGCTGGCGGCCTGCGTGCTGATCTGGAGCGCGATGACGATGCTCGGCGGCGTCGCCGCAAGCTTCTTGTTCCTCGCGTTGACACGCTTCGGCGTGGCGTTCGGAGAGGCCGGGGCGGTCCCGGCCGGTCATGCCCTGATCGTCCGCAAGGTCGAGCCGGCGCGACGCGGGCTTGCGATCGGTCTCTTCGCGATGGGGATCCCGCTCGGAACCATGGCGGGCTTTTCGGCCGGCGGCGCTCTCGCCGATATGTTCGGCTGGCGCATCGTGTTGATCGGCGCCGGCGCCGTCGGCGTCCTGATCGGGTTCGCGACGGTGTTCGTGGTGGGCGCGACGCCGCGCTTGCAGCCCCCGGCTTCGGGCGACGGCCCTTTCCTGAAAACCAGCCTCGATCTCCTGTCGTCGCCGGCCTTTCGCTGGCTGTTTCTGGGCACGGTCCTTCTCGGCTTTGCCGGCGCGCCCTTCTATGCATTCTCGGCGCCGTTTCTGATCCGCGCCCACGGTTTTTCCGCAACCGAAGTCGGCGTCTCCTTCGGGCTGTTGCAGGGGCTGATGGGGATTGTCGGCACGCTGGGCGGCGGCCGCTGGTTCGACCATGCGGCGCGGTCCGGCTCCGGCAGGGTCCTCGGCCCACCCGGCCTGCTGTTTCTGTCGGCGAGCGTCACCACGACGGCGGCCCTGTTCGCCCCTGTCGGCTGGATGTCGATCGCCCTGTTCGTCCCATCGATGCTGTCGTTCTCGTTCATGCTCCCCTGGGGCTTCGGCGCGGCGCATCTGCTGGCGGGGCCGGGTCGCCAGGCGCAGGCGTCCAGCCTGGTGATGATCGGCAGCGGGCTTGTCGGGCCGGCGCTCGGGCCTCTGTTCGTCGGCATGGTCAGCGACGCCGCATACGCCGCCGACATTCCGAACGGCCTCGCGTTCGGCCTGTTGATCGTGCCTCTGGCGAGCGCCTTGTCGGGCCTTGTCCTCCTCGTCGCCGACCGTCGCGTCGCCGCGGCCCTCCGGCGACGCCGAACCGCCCCCTGAACATTCTGACAGCCATCCATCGAACGGCCATCTCCGCAGGGGCGGTGGTGTTCCCGCAAGACGCATCGTCGAAACGGGGCGTCTCCGTCGGGCAGCCGAGCCAAAAACACGAAAGGAACAGATTATGCCGAAATCTTGGACAGTCGACGACATGCCCTCCCAGCAGGGTCGAACCATGCTCGTCACCGGCACGGGCGGCCTGGGGTTCGAAACTGCTCTTGCGCTGGCGAGAGCCGGCGGCGAAGTGATCCTCGCCGGCCGCGATCCGGCCAAAGGCGCCGACGCCGTCAGACGCATCAGGAATGAGGCGTCGCATGCGTCCATTGCGTTCGAGCCGGTCGATCTCGCCGACCTCGCGTCGATCGAGGCGATGGCGACGCGACTGAAAGGCCGTCTCGATCATCTCGACGTGCTGATCAACAATGCGGGCGTCATGACGCCCCCCGTGCGCAAGACCACCCGTGACGGCTTCGAACTGCAGTTCGGGACCAATTATCTCGGGCACTTCGCGCTGACGGCCCATCTGGCGTCGCTTTTGGCGACAGGACGAGAGCCGAGGGTCGTGACGCTTTCCAGCATAGCGGCGAGAGGGTCGAAGGTCGCCATCGACTTCGACGACCTGCAGGCGGAGCGGAGCTACAGGGCCATGCCGGTCTATAGCCGATCGAAGCTGGCATGCCTGATGTTCGCGCTGGAACTTCAGCGACGCAGCGACCAGGGCGGTTGGGGCATAACCTCCATCGCGGCCCATCCCGGCATCTCCCGGACGGACCTGCTGCACAACGCGCCGGGTCGCCGCAGCGCGCAGGGACTTATGCGGTCGCTGCTGTGGTTCTTGTTTCAGCCTGCGCCCCAGGGGGCTCTGCCGACGCTGTTTGCGGCTACGTCTCCTGATATTCGCGGCGGCGGTTACTATGGACCCGACAGGCTCGGCGAGACGCGCGGGCATCCGACCGAGGCGCGGATGCCGCCCCGGGCGATGGACGGCGACGTCGCGAGGCGTCTCTGGGAAATCTCGGAGAGGCTCATCGGCCGCGCCTTCGACACCCCCGCTTCGCATCGTTCCGGCCGGGCTGGACCTTCTGACGGACGAGAGGGCTGAGGATGGACCCGCTCGCAGATCTCGTCGACTGGATCGCGCTCTACGGCCTCGTCGGCCTTCTGTCGATCGGTCTTGCCGAACGATTCGTTCCGGCGCTTCCGTCCCACGGCGTTCTCGTCGCCATCGGCATTGCGGCCAAGGACGATGCCTGGTCGGTCCAGGCGGCCGTCGCGGGCACCGCCGCGGGCAGCTTTGCCGGGGCGCTCGCGCTCTATCTCCTCATACGCGCGCTCGGAGAACAAAAGTCCGTGGCCCTTCTCCACGTCGTCGGCGGGCGGATCGGACTTTCAGGCCGACACATCGACCGGACGCTCGCCTCCCTGCGCGCCCGGGAACAGGCGATCACGATAACATCGCAACTCGTCCCGACGATCCGATTGATCTTCCCCTTGGCCGCGGCGCTGTTGGGAACGGGCGCCTTGCGGTTCGCATTCGGCCTGGGGGTCGGGATCCTGTTGTGGAACGGGCTGTTCATCGCCGCCGGCTACTTCGCCGTCATGGCGCTGCCCGGCCTCAACTCATCGGCCTTCGCCCTCAAGATCCTGGCGCTTGTCGTTTTGGTGGAAATAATGGCCGCAATTTCCTTCCGGTTGCGATCATCGATGCGGCGGCGACGGGAGACGATGCGATGATCGGGAGAACCGCCGATGCGCTGGTGTTTTTCCGCGCCTGGCTTTCCGCGCCTCTGCAGATCGCCTCGGTCACGCCGTCGGGACGGGCGCTCTCGTCGCTGATGACCACGGAAATCACCGCCGCCAGCGGCGCCGTGATCGAACTCGGTCCGGGAACCGGCGTGTTCACCGAGGCGCTGCTCGAGCGGGGTGTTTCCGAATCCGATCTCGTTCTCGTGGAGTCCAGCGCGGCTTTCGCCGGCCATCTCCAGACGCGCTTTCCGGCGGCGAGAACTCTGCTTATGGACGCGTCGCAACTGCGCAAAATCGAGCTTGCGACTTCGACCCCGATCGGCGCCGTCTTGAGCGGACTGCCTCTCCTGTCGATGCCGGTTCGAAAGGTGATCGGCATTCTCGAAGGAGCCTTTTCGCATCTTCGCGATGACGGAGCGTTTTTTCAATTCACCTACGGACCACGATGCCCCGTCCCCAGACCCGTGCTCGATCGGCTCGGATTGAAGGCGACCTTTCTGGGGCGCACGCTCGCGAATGTTCCGCCCGCGGCGGTCTACCGCTTCAGTCGCCGGAGACCGCGTCCTCCGTTCGCACCGCCCGCCCCGAGCTCATCGATCGCAAGCCCGAACGCATCGGCTCCGCCCGAGATCGACTGATCGACCGAACTCGGCGGAGGCGACTATCGCGCTCGTTTCGAAAGCGCCGGCGGCGGCATACGCGGCCGGTCCCGGCACGGCCGAGAGGGAGAGGCCGGGACGGTTATCGCAGCCTTTCGATGGCGTTGGCCTGCGCCTCACGGATCAGGCCATGATACATCGTCTCCTTGCCGGGATACCAAGGCATCGCGCCGATCGAGCCGAAGCCTGGGATCGTTTCCATATGCGCGACCATGCGGGCGCGCATCCGCTCGTCGGGCAGAGGGCCGGTCATCGCCTGGATATTGTCGCTCATGTGATCGGGGTTCGACGTGCCGCACAGCACGCTGGTGACGGCCGGATGCGCCATGACCCATTTCAGAAAGAACTGCGCCCAAGTCGCGGCGCCGAACTCCCGGGCGAAAGCGGGGAGAGGATGTCCTTCGACCACCTTCATCAGCCGCGCCTTTTCGAGCGGCAGATTGATCAGGACGCCTACGCCCTTGGCGGCGGCGGCGGGCAGCAGGCGGCGTTCGGCGTCGCGGTTGAAGATCGAGTAGTTCGTCTGGATGAAGTCGACGTCGCCGCGCTCGACGATGGCGAGCAATTGATCCTGGGCGGCCGATTCATGGTGAGTCACGCCGACATGGCGGATCAATCCGTCCTTTTTCCATGACGTCATCAGCGGGATGACGACGGGCGCATTGGTGATGCTGTGGCATTGCATGAGATTGATCGTGCTGCGCCAGGTGCGCATCCGCGACTGCCGGAAACTCTCCTCCGCATGACTCTCGTCGCCGAGATAGTCGCCGGTCGACCAGACCTTGTTGGCGAGGAACATCTGATCTCCGCCTTCGAACTCGCCCATGAACTGGCCGACAGTGGCTTCAGCGGAGCCATAAAGGGGCGAGGTGTCCACCACGCGTCCGCCGGCGGCGACGTAGCGTTCGAACACCTGCCGCAGCGCGTCGCGGCGATCACCGGGCTTCAGGTCGAAGGTCAGGAACGTGCCGAGGCCGAGCGCCGTGACCTGTTCGCCGGTGCGCGGCAGAGTTCGGGTCACGAGATCCGGGCTCGGCGCCGTCCCGCCGGATGGGGAGGCGGCATCCTGAGCGCCGGCTTTCCCGGCGGACGCGGCGGGAACCGCCAGACCGGTCACGGCCGCTCCCATCGTTCCGAGAAAGCCGCGACGGTTGATGGTCGACTTGTCCATGAGATTTTTTCCTTGTGTCGGGAGGGGCGTCAGAACTGCCAGTTGGCGGGCGCCCAGGCGTAGCCGCCATCGGTCTTCAGCATGTGGCCGATGCCCGGGAACGGGAAGTGGAAGCCGAGGACCGGGATGCGGTCGGCCGCCGCCCTGTCGAAAATGCGCCGGCGCGAAGCGAGCGCCGTCTCCTTGTCGCGATCGGGGCCGGGAAGCCAGGGACGATCGATGTTGACGACCGGATGATAAGCGAGGTCGGCGGTCAGCAGCAATTGCTCCTTGCCCGAATGCACGAGGAAGGCGGCCATGCCCGGCGTGTGGCCGGAAGCGACGATCGTGGTGAGGCCCGGCACGATCTCGGCGCCGGCTTCGTAGAGTTCGACATGATCCATGACCGGCTCGAAGCTGGTCTTGATGTTCCGCGCGAAACGCAGCCGGAATTCCTCGGGCGTCGGCATGTAGGAGAGATCCGGATCAGTCCGGACGAAGAAATCCCAATCCGCTTTCGGCGCGAAGACGGTGGCGTTCGGAAAAGCCCTGCCGCCATCCGCGGCGCGGAGGTTGCCGACATGGTCCGGATGCGTGTGGGAAATGACGACGCCGTCGATATCCGCGGGGCCGAGGCCGATCGCCGCGAGATTTTCGAAGAGGCGACCGCCATTGGGGCCCATGGTTTTTCCAGCGCCGGCTTCGATCAGGATTCGCCGACCGCCAGTCTCGATCAGGAGCGTGTTGAGGTTGAGCGTCATGCGGTCGCTCGGCAGGAAGGCGCGGCGCAACACCTCCTGCAACGCGGCTTCCGGCGCATCGCTGGCGTAGACGCGCGGCGGTCCTTCGATGACGCCGTCGCTGAGCACGGTCGCGCTGATATCGCCGATGCGGACGCGGTAGTGACCGCTATTGCCGAGCGATGCAGGCATGCCCTGTGCAGCCGCCCCGAAGCCGCCGAGGCTGGGAATGAACAGGGCGGAGGCGCCCGTGACGGCGGTCAGCATGACCGCGCGTCTGTTGAGGGTGAAGACACTCATCGGATTTTCCTTTCCTGGTCGGGCGCGCGCGCTTTCCAGGGCGGCGCTCGATATGCTTGCGCCGTCGAACAGATCGTGGCGACGAACAACGGTTTGAACGATGACACAGGCCTATTGCGCTGATAAGCTGCACAAAGATTATCAGCTTGATTAGAAAAACAGCTCAATGAACCCGCTTCGCCTGGACAGCTTCGATGTGTTCGCCTCGATCATCCGATGCGGTGGATTCCGCGCCGCGGCGCTCGAACGAGGGGTGTCTTCATCGGCCCTCAGCCAGACGATGAATGCTCTGGAGGAAGCCCTCGGAATTCGGCTGCTCAATCGGACGACCAGAAGCGTCTCTCCCACCGAAGCGGGACAGCGCCTGCTGGAGCGCCTCTCCCCGGCGTTGCGCGACATCCGGCGCGCGATCGCCGAAATCGACGAGTTGCGGGACAGCCCCTCGGGAACTCTGAGGATCAATGCTCCGGCGCCTGCCGTGGACCATGTCCTGTGCCCGCTGGCATTCGACTTCATGGACGCCTATCCCGACGTGAAGATCGAGATCATCAGCGATGCCGCGGTCATCGATATCGTCGAGCGCGGTTTCGACGCCGGCGTCAGGTTCGGGAAGCAGTTGGCGCAGGACATGATCGCGCTTCCGCTCGGCCCGCCGCTGCGCTATGTGATCGTCGCTTCACCCGATTACATCGAAAGACATGGCGAGCCGCAGGCTCCCCAAGACCTTGTCGGCCACGACTGCATCAGGCGCAGGTTTCCCGGCGGCACGCTGGTCACGTGGCGGTTCATCGAAGGCGGAGAAGACATCGAGATCGCGCCCGAAGGCCGGCTGACCGTCAGCTCCGCGCAGAACGAACTGCAGGCGGCGCTGGCGGGCAGAGGCATCGCCCATGTCTTCGACGACTATGCGCGCACACACATCCAGGCCGGCCGTCTGGTGGAGCTTCTCTCCGACTGGAGCTCTGCTCTGCCCCACTGGTTTCTCTACTATCCCAACCGGCGCCTGCCGAGCGCCGCCATGCGCGCCTTTCTCGATTTCATGAGAAGCTACGACTGGCAGGCTCGGCGGTGACGCAGATCGAGACGGCTGCTACGCGGCCGGCGAGGCCGAGCGGTCTTCGCAGGCCTCTTTCGGGTCCGGCGCCATGCTCGGAGAACCGATGCAGCGTTTGGAGTGGCTGCCGATTCACGCCTCGCTTCGGTCTGCGGAATACGCCACGTCCCGTTGCGCCTCGATCGCCTCCAGCCGCGCGGAAAGCGCCTGCGAAATGGAGGAATAGGCTGTGCTTCCCAGCGCCAGCCGCAATGGCGGCTTCTCGCTTTCGGCGGCGGAGATGATCGCGGCCACGGTGCGGGCGGCGTCGCCCTTTATTTCGAAGCCGCCATCGACGATGGCGCGGCGGACAGCGCCGGCGGGGGTGTTTTCGTAGACGTCCATCGGGTCGGCGCAAACCAGGTTGGCTCCGAAATTGGTGCCGGTTGGGCCAGGCTCGGCGATGATGAAGTCGATGCCGAACGGCGCCACTTCCTGCGCCACCGATTCGACGAAACCTTCGATGCCCCATTTGGTCGCATGATAGAGGCTGAAGCCCGGATAGGCGATCTGCCCGCCCTCGGAAGAAACCTGGACGATACGCCCGCCGCCCTGCCGTCGCAGAGACGGAAGCGCGGCGCGGATCACATGGATGGATCCGGCGAGATTGGCGGCGATCTGCCGATCGATCTGATCATCCGCCAGCTCCTCCGCCGCCCCGAACAATCCGTAGCCGGCATTGCTGACCAAGACGTCGATCCGGCCATGGCGCCGGAAGGCTTCGTCGACGACCGACGCTATGCTCTTCGCCTCGATCAGGTCGAGCGAAACGACATCCAGTTGGTCGCCACATAACTGTTCGAGCTGCTCGAGCGTCCCCGGTCGGCGAATGGTGGCGACCACCTTGTGACCATGCGCGAGCAATTGCTGCGTCATCTCCAGACCGAGGCCGGAAGAAGCGCCTGTAATGAACCATGTCTTCGGCATGTGAACTCCTCATTCTTTGCAAACCCAATGTAGCTCGCCGAGATTGGTGGTATAAGGTCGTCAATACGAGATGAGACGGTGAGGAAATTTCACGAATGACACGCCCCAGCCTGAACGATCTCGCCGCTTTCGCGGCGGTGGCCGGCCACCTTAGCTTCCGCAGGGCCGCCGACGTCCTGGGCGTCTCACGCTCCGCGTTGAGCCACGCGATCATCGGACTGGAGGGCAAGTTGGGCGTCCGGCTCTTCAACCGGACGACACGCAGCGTGTCGTTGACCGAAGCCGGCGCGGGCCTGTTGGCGCGCATCGACCCGATCCTGCAGGATCTCGACCTAGCTCTCGACACGCTATCGGAAGAGCGCGGCGCCCCGAGCGGCACATTGAGAATCAATGCGAACAAGAGCGGCGCGCTTATCCTGCTGAGAGACGTCGCGCCGCAGTTTCTGACGTCCTATCCCGACGTCGAACTCGATCTGGTTTCGGAAGGTCGACTCGTCGACATCGTCGAGGAAGGTTTCGACGCCGGCGTGCGGCTGCTCGAGACCGTTCCGCGAGACATGGTCGCGGTAGCGTTCGGGGGCGATGTTCGCTTCATCGCTGTCGCGTCCCCGTCCTATCTCGACGGCAGGACGGTCCCCCTCACGCCTGAGGACCTGCAGGCCCATCGTTGCATCCGGCAACGCCTGCCCAGCGGAAAGCGCTACCGATGGGAGTTCGCCAAACACGGCGCCGAGATTGCCGTCGACGCGCCGGGCAACCTCACCCTCGACGACAGCGATCTGCTCACGCAGGCGGCGGCGGACGGCCGCGGCATCGCCTATGTCCCGGAATATTTCGCCAAGCCGTTTCTGATATCCGGCCAGCTCGTGACCGTTCTCGACGACTGGTGCCCGCCGACAGCCGGCCTGGCGCTCTATTACCCGCGCAACCGGCACATGCCGTCGCCGCTCCGCGCCTTTATCGACGTCCTGAAACAGGTGGAGAGGAGACGATGAGCGGACGAGGATCTGGACCACATCTGCAGCATCACCGCGCGGAGCCAGGACGGTAAAGCCGATATCGGCTTCCATTGCCGCCGCCGAAATCCACAAGCCATGAGGACGGCCGGCCCCGGCGGGGGCCATCATCAAAAGCGGCTGTACGCCCTGCCCGGCATGGGATAGACACCGCCTTTCTTTTTGTCGGCGCAATCTTGATCGACAGCCAGGATTATTGCTAATTGACGTCCTTGGACTGCGGCTGCCGCCGCACCCGAACAATGGTCTCGCGTCTCCAAGATTTCGGCGACGGCGAGCGCCTCGACACCCATCCCGTCAACATTGTCGTTCGCTGGACAATTTTCAGCGCGCCGATTTCAAGAGCGTCTCGATCATGCATAGAAAAACATCCGCATTGAACGGCGCGAAGGGCATCGGGCTCGAACGGAACGCCCTGATGGGGCTGGCTGCCGCGGTGTTCTTCTTCGTCGTCAGCACCGCGATCTCGATCTATACAATCCAGAATGTGAGAGACAGCAATTCGCGGGTGACGCAGACCCATGGCCTGATCGTCGCGCTCGATCTGTTGCTGATCGACGCCCAGGATGCCGAGACGGGCCTCAGAGGCTTCCTGCTGACCGCCAAGGATACATATCTGGCGCCGTATTACCGAGCCCTGTCCCAGGTGAAGAGCCGCCTGGCGACGATTGGTCTGCTGGCGACCAGCGAAATGCAGGAACGGGGAAGCGTCGAGGAACTGCGCGGTTACGTCGAGTCCAAGCTGGGCGTAATGGACAGGACGCTCCGGCTCTACCGGGAAAAAGGACAGGCGGGGGCGCTGGCTCTCGTGCAGTCGGACCAGGGCCGCAACGATATGGACGGCATCAGGGCGGTCGTCTCGCAACTGCGCGACGAGGCCAGTGAAGAGCGGAGCCAGCGCCTGGAAGCGATGGACAACTCCTATGTCATCGCATGGGTCAGCAGCTTGTCCGCGGGAGCGCTCGGCATCATCCTGACGATGATCATCTCGGGCCTTGCGAGGAAATCCAATATCGCGCGCCAGCGGGAGCAATGGCTGCAGAACGCGCAAGTGGGCTTGGCGGCGTCGGTGTTCGGCGAACAGCCCCTGGCCGCGCTCGGAGAGAACATTCTCGGCTTCCTGACCAATTACCTCGGCGCCGTCGCAGGGGCGCTCTATGTGGAGAACGCAGGCCGCTATCATCGCTCGGCGGTGCATGGCGTTCCCTCGAACGTGACCCTCCCCGCGAGCTTCGGCCAGGGCGACAGCCTGTTCGGACATGTTCTCAGGGATCACAGGCCGATCGCGGTCGGCGAGCTTCCCGAAGATTACATCAGCTTCGGCTCCGGCCTCGGCCAGAGCAGGCCGCGCTACCTCGCTTTGGGGCCAGCGATCGTCGACGGCGAAATCCGGGCGGTTTTCGAACTCGGCTTCCTGTCGCCGATTTCCGACGAGACTTTGCTGCTGCTCGAAAAAGTGTCCGAAATCATCGCGGTGGCCATCCGCTCGGCCGAGTTCAGAACGCGTCTCCAGGCCTTGCTCGAAGAAACCCAGCGGCAGTCCGAAGAACTGCAGGTGCAGGGCGAAGAGCTCCGGGTGTCCAACGAGGAACTGGAGGAACAGGGACGCGCCTTGCGCGAATCCCAGGCGCGGCTGGAGCAGCAGCAGGCCGAACTCGAACAGACGAATTCCCAGCTCGAGGAGCAGGCGCAGGAACTGGAGCGGCAACGCGACGACATCGAAAAAGCCAAGGACGCCATCCAGGCCAAGGCCAACGAGGTCGAACTGGCCAGCCGGTACAAGTCGGACTTCCTGGCGAACATGTCGCATGAGCTTCGCACGCCGCTGAACTCCTCGTTGATCCTCGCCAAGCTGCTCGCCGACAATTCCGAGGGGAACCTGACGGCGCAACAGGTCCAATTCGCGCAGACGATCCAGTCTTCGGGCAATGACCTGCTGAACCTGATCAACGACATCCTCGACCTGTCCAAGATCGAGGCGGGCCATGTGGAAATCAGGCCCGAAGCGGTGTCGGTCGAGCGCATGCTCGGCTCTCTGCGCCATCTCTTCGAACCGCTCGCCGCCAACAAGAACCTGCAGTTGTCGATGACGGTGTCGTCCGACGCGCCGGCGATTATACAGACCGACCCGCAGAGACTAGAGCAGGTTCTGAAGAACCTGCTGGCCAATGCGATCAAGTTCACCGAGAAAGGCGGCGTGTCGCTGAGCATCCGCCGCCACGGCGACAATCATCTCGCCTTGTCGATCAAGGACACCGGCATCGGCATCGCGGAAGAACAGCAGAAGCGCATCTTCGAAGCGTTTCATCAGGCAGACAGCACCATCAGCCGCAAGTTCGGCGGCACCGGCCTCGGCCTGTCGATTTCGAGGGAGCTGGTGCGATTGCTGGGAGGCCGGTTCCAACTCGAAAGCCGCCTGGGAGAAGGAAGCACGTTCACCGTGATCATCCCGCAGGACTTCGACGTCGCGCTCGTCCGGACGCCGCAGCCCGAGCCGGCGGCGGTTCAAACGCAGCGGGCGGCGCAGGCGACGAGATCCGAGGAGCCGATGCCCGCGGCGGCGGCAGGCAGGCCGATCGCGTTCATCGAGGATGATCGGGCCGTCGCCGACGAAGGGGCGCGTAAGCTTCTCGTGGTCGAGGACGACCATTCCTTCGCCCTGATCCTCCGGGATCTGGCGCGCGAACTCAAATTCCAGGCGCTCGTCGCCGGAACGGCCCAGGAGGCGCTCGATCTCGCCTATCAGCACATACCGCACGCCATCATTCTGGACGTCGGCCTGCCGGATCAATCCGGACTGTCGGTCCTCGACCGGCTGAAGCGGGATGTGCGCACGCGCCACATCCCGATCCATATCCTTTCGGCCGACGACTATTCCGACCGGGCGCTCTCGCTCGGCGCCGTGGGTTATGCGCTGAAGCCCGTGCAACGCGATCATCTGGTCGAAGTGATCGAATCATTGGGCGCCAAGGCCGAACAGACTCTGAGGCGGGTGCTCATCGTCGAGGACAATGCGGTGCAGCGCGACGCCCTGTCGAGACTGCTGTCGTCGCACGACGTCGAAACGGTGGGCGCCGGCACAGCCGCCGAATGCCTATCGCTGCTCGAAAACAAGACGTTTGATTGCATGGTGCTGGACCTGTCGCTGCCGGACGCCTCCGGTTTCGCGCTTCTGGAAACGCTCAGCCAGGAGGGTTCCCATTCGTTCCCGCCGGTCATCGTCTATACCGGGCGGGTGCTGAGCGCGGAGGAAGAGCAGAAACTTCGCCGCTATTCGAAGTCGATCATCATCAAGGGCGCCAAGTCGCCGGAGCGTTTGCTCGACGAGGTGACCTTGTTCCTTCATCAGGTCGTGTCCGAACTTCCGGATGAACAACAGCAAATGATACGAAAAGCGCGCAATCGCGATGAACTTCTCGAAGGCCGCCGCATTCTCATCGTCGAGGACGACGTTCGCAACGTCTATGCGCTGACCAATATTCTCGAACCGCGCGGCGCGGTGGTCGAAATCGCACGGAACGGAGAAGAGGCGCTGGAAAAACTCGAACAGTCGCAGACCAAGCCCGCCGGGCGGATCGACCTCGTGCTGATGGACGTGATGATGCCGGTGATGGACGGCTTGACCGCGACGCGGCACATCCGTCGCAACGCCGCCTGGCAGAAGCTGCCCATCATCACCCTGACCGCCAAGGCTATGCCGGACGACCAGAAGCGTTGCATCGATGCGGGAGCCAACGACTATATGGCGAAACCGCTCGACGTGGAAAAACTTCTCTCCCTGGTGCGCGTTTGGATGCCCCAATGACCGACACGTTCGAAAAGGTCGAGGATATCGAGATCCGGCTGCTGCTGGAGGCGCTCTATCACCGATACCACTACGACTTTCGCAACTATGCGATGTCGTCGATCCGCCGGCGGCTGCGCCAGGCTCGCGAGCAACTGGGCTATGCGACGATTTCCGCCATGCAGGAGCGGCTGCTCCATCATCCGGACATGCTGTCGGACATGTTGCGCTATCTGACGGTCCAGGTCAGCGAGATGTTTCGCGATCCCTCCTATTTTCTTGCCGTCCGCGAAAAGATCATCCCGCATCTGCGCACCTACCCGTCGCTGAAGATCTGGATCGCCGGATGCAGTTCGGGTGAAGAGCTCTATTCCTTCGTCATCCTGTTCCGGGAAGAGGGGCTGGAGGAGCGAACGATCTTCTACGCCACCGACATCAATCCCGATGCGCTCGCTCATGCTGAAGCCGGCATCTACGACATCGACCGCATTCGCGTCTTTACCGAAAACCATCGGCAGGCAGGGGGCAAGGGTTCCCTGTCGGACTATTACACCACCGGCTACAATCGCTGCATCCTGGACAAGAGCCTGCGGCGCAACGTCGTCTTTTCGGACCACAGCCTCGTCACCGACCAGGTGTTCGGGGAGATGCAATTCGTCTCCTGCCGCAATGTGATGATCTATTTCGACCGCGACCTGCAGGATCGCGCCATCGGTCTGTTCCGCGAAGCGCTGCCGCATAACGGCTTTTTGGGCCTGGGGTCGAAGGAGACGCTCCGCTTCTCCGACCATGCCGACAGCTTCCGCGAATTCGTTCGAGAGGAAAAAATCTATCAAAGGGTGGGCTCATGAGCGGGCAACCGGGCGGGGCGATCATCATCGGCGCGTCGGCCGGCGCGCTCGAAGCCCTGTCGGCGATATTGCCGACTCTGCCGGCCGATTGCCGCTTCCCGATATTCGTCGTCGTGCATCTGCCGCCCAACAAGCGCAGCGTGCTGGCAGACATCTTCGACCGGAAATGTCGGCTCCGGGCGATCGAAGCGGAGGACAAGGAGCCTGTCGAACCGGGGACCATCTATTTCGCGCCGCCCGATTACCACCTGCTGCTCGAGGGGCGGTCGCATATTTCGCTGTCCAGTGAAGAAGAGGTGTTCTTCTCGCGTCCCTCCATCGACGTAGCGTTCGAAAGCGCGGCGGACGCCTGGGGCAAGCAGTTGACGGCCATCGTCCTGACAGGGGCAAACCATGACGGCGCCCACGGACTTCAGGTCGTCGCCCAGCTCGGCGGCGCGGCCATCGTGCAGGATCCGCTGACCGCCTATGCGACGGCGATGCCGGAGGCTGCGATCCGCGCTTGTCCTGACGCCAAAGTCATGTCGTTATCGCAAATTGCAACATACCTACAGAAAATACTCACATGACGACCGTTGTTAAATTTCTGCTCGTCGACGATCTGGCGGAGAATCTCCTGTCTCTCGAGGCTCTGCTGCGACGCGATGATCTGATGCTGCTCAAGGCGAGGTCCGGCGACGAAGCGCTCGAACTGCTGTTGCAGCACGACGTCGCGCTGGCGCTGATTGACGTGCAGATGCCGGGCCTGAACGGCTTCGAACTGGCCGAACTGATGCGCGGCAACGAGCGGACCAGACGCGTTCCGATCATCTTCGTGACCGCGGGAAGCCATAGCGCCGAGCGCCAGTTCCAGGGATACGAGGCGGGCGCGGTCGATTTCATCCAGAAGCCGATCGAGCCCGACATTCTGCGCAGCAAGGCGGACATCTTCGCCGAACTCTACCGGCAGCGGCAGATGATCGCCGAGCAGCGAGACACGCTGGAGGAGCAGGCGCGCGCGCTCCAGCTCGCCGACAAGCGGAAAAACGAATTCATCGGCGTGCTCGTGCACGAATTGCGAAATCCGCTGGCGGCGCTGAACAGCGGCATGAAATTGCTGTTCAGACGCCCGGATCCGGAAAGGGCGGAACAGATCAACAGCCTGATGCAGGATCAGATGGATCACATCATCCGGCTCGTCGACGATCTGCTCGACATATCACGGATAACCCAGGGAAAGATCACTCTGGCGAAAACGGAATTCGATTTGAAGGACGCCGTGTCCACCGCATTGGATATGACGCTGCAGATGATCGAGGAAAAACAACACGTCCTGCACTACAGCACGCCCGAACAACCCTGCATGGTGTTCGCCGACAAGGTCCGTTTGACCCAATGCGTGTCGAACCTGCTCAACAATGCGGCGAAATACACCCCGAAGGGCGGGCGGATCGACGTGTCCCTGGAGATTGCCGAAGAGACCTACCGGATCCGCGTCGTCGACAACGGGCTCGGCCTGACGCCGGAGGCGGCCTCGGCGATCTTCCAGATGTTCGAACAGGTCAACGAACATCGGGATCATTCCCATGGCGGACTCGGCATCGGCCTCGCGCTGGTGAAGCAACTGATGGAGTTGCATGGCGGCGACGTCGCCGTATGGAGCGACGGACCGGGCCGCGGCAGTATTTTCACTCTGGATTTGCCGCGCACCGCGCCGCACGCCGGCGAAGGCTACGTTTGACACGCTGAGCGTGACAGTCGTCAGCCTGCATGCCGTTCCGGCGCGGCGGCCATCGAAGACCCGGCGGCGCGATTCTTTGTCGTCCCGCTGTTGTTTCCGGCTGCGGCAGGCATCCGCCGCAGCCGGGTTTTCGACCGGTCAGCCCTTCACGAAGGCCAGCAGGTCTTCGTTCAGCACGTCGGCATTGATGGTGAGCATGCCGTGCGAG
>NZ_JAOXHE010000008.1:0-402257 GCF_025779995.1 Rhizobium sp. TRM95796
CACCGCCGAAACATCCGCTTCAGCCAGAATTCAGAGACGAGCGCGCCTGCCGCTAGAAGCAACCGCCGCCCCCGTCGATGTCCCGGCTTATACAAACCACCCCCCACACCGTCAACCGGAAAATCAAAGGCAACAAAAGAAAAATGATAAGCGATTGATATTCCTATGAAGTTTCCATGACGGTTGTGTGGATGCCTAAAATTGCATCCGAGACTGCTGAAATATGAGGCTGCTCATAGAGGGGTCTCTGCTGCTTTTCGTCGGTGAAAGCCGGCGCGCCCGGTGCTATGGGACTTGAGAACAAACACGCCGCTGCAAGCGGCACAGGAATGAGGCTTCCATGCTGGTTCTCGACAGCGCCGAAACGCGCAATGCCCTCCCTTTCCCGCAGCTGATCGACGCGCTTCGGGTCATGTTCTCCGGTGGAGGAACCGCCCCGCCCCGTCATCATCACGAGATGGAGGTTCCCGGAGAAGCCGCCGCCACGCTTCTCCTGATGCCGGCCTGGGTTGCCGGACGCTATTTCGGCGTCAAGATGGTGTCGGTGTTTCCCGGCAACGGCGCGCGCGGGCTGCCCGCGATCTACGGCTCCTATCTTCTTTCGTCCGGGCTGACAGGCGAACTGCTCGCCGTCATGGATGGCGGCGAATTGACGGCGCGGCGAACGGCGGCGGCCTCGGCGCTTGCCTCCTCCTATCTGTCGCGCCCGGACGCCTCGACCATGCTGATGGTCGGAACCGGTCGTCTGTCGCTCAACCTGATCGAGGCGCATGCGGTGATGCGTCCCCTCGCCCGCGTGTTGATCTGGGGTCGCGACAGCGCCAAGGCCGAGGCCATCGCTGAGGAGGCCTCGAGCTCCGGCCTTACCGTGGAGGTCGCCGCCGATCTCGAAAGCGCGGCGCGCGAGGCCGACATCATTTCCTGCGCGACCCTATCGGAGGAGCCGCTGATCCGCGGCGACTGGCTGAAGCCGGGCGCGCATCTCGATCTCGTCGGCGCTTTCAAGCCGAGCATGCGCGAAAGCGACGATCGCGCCGTGGCCTGCGCCAGCTTGTTCGTCGACACGTATGAAGGGGCGCTCGCGGAAGCTGGCGATATTCTGCAGCCGCTCAAGGCCGGCGTCATCGAAAAGACGGCGCTCAAGGCGGATCTCGCCGACCTTTGCGCGGGTCGGCATTCCGGTCGCGCAAGCGCAGACGAAATCACGCTGTTCAAATCGGTGGGCGCGAGCATCGAGGATCTGGCCGGCGCGATCCTGGCGCTCGAACAGGTGCAGCGCAAGGCCGCAGAAGAATTGTGACGTCCGCCATGCCATTCCGCCTGCCGCATTATCCGGTCTCCGAGGTCCTCGACGACATTGCATCCGCCCTCACGGAGGCGGGCCGCGCGGTCGTCTCGGCGCCGCCGGGGGCCGGCAAGACCACGCTGGTTCCACTCCACCTTCTCGACGCGCCCTGGCGTGGCGATGGCAAAATCATCCTGCTCGAGCCGCGGCGGCTCGCGGCGCGGGCGGCGGCCCGGCGCATGGCGGCGCTGATCGGCGAGGAGGTCGGCGGTCTCGTCGGCTATCGCATGCGGCTCGACCAGAAGATTTCGGGGCGCACCCGGATCGAAGTCGTCACCGAAGGCGTGTTCGCCCGGATGATCCTCGACGATCCCGAACTCTCCGGCACGTCTTGCGTGATCTTCGACGAATTCCACGAGCGCTCCCTCGACGCCGATCTCGGCCTGGCGCTGGCGCTCGACGTGCAGGGAGCGCTGCGCGAGGACCTGCGCATTCTGGTGATGTCGGCGACGCTGGATATTGCGCGGATCGCCGGGCTCATGAATGGCGCGCCTGAGATCGAGAGCCTCGGCCGCGGCTTTCCGATCGATATCCGTCATCAGGACCGCGATTCCTCCCAGCCGATCGAGGATGTCGTGGCGCGGGTGATCGCGGAAGCGCATCGCTCGGAAGAAGGCTCGATCCTCGCCTTCCTGCCCGGGCAGCGCGAAATCATCCGCACCGCGGAACGGCTGCAGGGACGGTTCGGAGCCGAGACGATCATCGCGCCCCTCTATGGCGCGCTCAGCCAGGCCGAGCAGGATCTCGCCATCAAGCCGGCGCCTCCGGGTCAGCGCAAGATCGTGCTCGCCACCTCGATCGCCGAGACCTCGATCACCATCGACGGCGTGCGCATCGTGGTTGATTCCGGCCTGCAGCGGCTGCCGGTGTTCGAGCCGGCCACCCAGATCACCCGGCTGGAAACGCGGCGGGTGAGCCGCGCTTCGGCCGACCAGCGCGCCGGCCGCGCCGGCCGCACCGAGCCGGGCATCGCCATCCGGCTCTGGCTCGCCGGCCAGAATGCGGCGCTGGAAGCGTTCACGCCGCCGGAAATTCTCGCCAGCGATCTTTCGGGCCTCGCGCTCGATCTCGCCGCCTGGGGGGTGAAGGATCCCGCCACGCTCGCCTTTCTCGATCCGCCGCCGGACGCGGCCTTCACCGAGGCCAAGACGCTGCTGATGCGGCTCGGCGCGCTCGATCGGCAGGGCGACCTGACCGCAACAGGGCGGATGATGCGGCGGCTGGCGCTGCCGCCAAGGCTGGCGGCCATGACGGCGAGCGCGGCCTCCCATGGCCTGGGCCGCCAGGCCGCCGAACTCGCCGTGCTGATCACCGAACAGGGGCTCGGCGGCACGGCGGTGGATCTCGACGCGCGGCTGGCGCGGTTCCGTTCGGAACGCTCCGAACGAGCGCAGGCGGCGCGCGGCCTCGCCCGGCGCATTGCGGACGCGCTTCCCAAGACGGCGGCGGCCGATCAGCCCGTCACCGCCGGGCGGCTGTTGCTGCACGCCTTTCCGGACCGGATTGCCGCCCAGCGCGGCGCGCGCGGGCGCTATGTCATGGCCAATGGCCGGGGCGGCGAACTCGCCGACACGGACGCCCTGGCGCGCTCCGACATGCTCGTCGTCGCCGATCTCACCGGCCGCGCCGCGGCGCAACGCATTCTATCTGCGGCCAGCGTCACCCGGGCCGAGATCGAGGAGGAACTGCCTGATGCGATCGTGACGGAGAGCCAGTGCGTCTTCGACACGGGATCGCGGCAGGTGCGCGCCCGCCGGGTGACGCGGCTCGGCGCGATCATCCTCGAAGAACAGCCCTTGCCGCGGCCGAATGGAGAGGAGGCGGCCAGAGCGCTCGCCGAGGGCATCCGCAATCTCGGGCTCGACGCCCTGCCGTTTTCGAAAGCGGCGCGGCAGTTGCGCGAGCGCATCGGCTTTCTCCATCGCATGCTCGGCGAGCCCTGGCCGGATATGGGCGATGCGGCGCTGCTGGCCGGTCTCGAGACCTGGCTGATGCCCTTCGTGCTCGAGCCGCGCGGCGTCGATTCGATCGGAGCGGATGCGCTCCATGAGGGCCTGATGAGCCTCGTGCCGCATGAGGTCAGGCGCGAGCTCGACAAAGCGGCGCCGACCCATTTCGATTCGCCCGCCGGCAACCGCCACCCGATCGATTATTCGGGCGAGGAGCCGCTGCTGACCATCCGGGTCCAGGAATTGTTCGGCCTGAAGAGCCATCCCGCCATCGGCAATGGCCGTATACCGCTCGTGTTGGAATTGACCTCGCCGGCGCACCGGCCGATACAGACGACGCGGGACCTGCCGGGTTTCTGGAAAGGCTCGTGGAAGGATGTGCGCGCCGATATGCGCGGGCGCTATCCCAAACATCCCTGGCCGGAGGATCCGGCGGAGGCGGCTCCGACCGCGCGGGCCAAGCCGCGCGGCACATGAGGCGCGAAAGGATTGAGAATGGCGATCGAGGCTTTTTCCCAAGGGGACGACAGCCGCAGGCTACGGCTGGAAACGCTGGTGCGGCTGCGCTGGCTGTCGGTGGTCGGACAGACGGCGGCGGTGCTGATCGTGGCGCTGGTGCTGCAATTCGCGCTGCCGCTGAAGACCTGCGCGGCGCTGATTGCGCTGCTGGCGGTGGTCAACGCCTTTCTTCAGCTGCGCTATCCCTCGACCCGCCGGCTGGCGCCGGAGCCGGCGCTGGCGCTGCTGGCCTTCGATCTGCTGCAACTCGCCGCTCTTCTTTATGTGACGGGAGGTCTCTCCAATCCCTTTGCGCCGCTGATCTCGGTGCCGGTGATCATCTCGTCCGCCTCGCAACCGCTGCGCTACAGTCTCGCGCTGGTAGCGGTGGCGATCCTCTGCATCACCGCGCTCGCCTTCACGCCCTATCCGCTGCCCTGGTATCAGGGCGTCACCGTGCCGTTCGAGCCGCTGTTTCTCGCCGGCATGTGGTTCGCCATCGTGCTGACCACGTCATTTGCAGCCTTCTATTCCTATCGCGTGTCACTGGAGGCGAGCCAATTGTCGGAAGCGCTGGCCGCCACGGAACTGGTGCTGCAGCGGGAAATGCATCTTTCGGAGCTCGATGGACTGGCGGCGGCGGCGGCGCATGAACTCGGCACGCCGCTCGCCACGATCTCTTTGGTCGCCAAGGAGATGAGCCGCGAGATCGGCCCGGGCGACCGTTTTCACGACGATGTGCATCTGTTGATCTCGCAGAGCGAACGCTGCCGCGACATCATGCAGAGGCTGACCACGCTGTCCTCCGGCAGCGAGGAGCATATGCGCAACATGCCGCTATCGTCGCTAATCGAAGAGGTGATCGCGCCGCATCGCGAATTCGGCATCGACATCAGGGTGATCGAGGAAAGCCCCCGCGCCGAGGAGCCGCTCGGCCGGCGCAATGCCGGCGTCGTCTACGGGCTCGGCAATCTCATCGAAAATGCGGTGGATTACGCGCGCTCGGAAGTGGTGGTGCGGGTCTATCACGACAGGGATTTCGTGCGGCTGTCGATCGAGGACAATGGCGAGGGTTTCGCGCCCGACATTCTCCAGCGCATCGGCGAACCCTATGTGACCCGGCGCTCGCCGCACGCCAAGGCGGGAGGCCTGGGTCTCGGCCTGTTCATCGCCAAGACGCTGCTCGAACGCTCCGGCGCGGAATTGACATTCGAAAACGCCCCAGGCGCCCGCATCACAGTGATCTGGAAGCGCGAATATATGGACCAGAAGGCGTGATTTGCGCCTGAGACCATTTGGCAAATCCCAAAGCGCATTATATTCGTAGACATAGTGCGCGACCGAGATTGAAAAAAGGCAAGAACAATGGACGCAGCATCCAAAACGGCTTCACAGGACGTCATCGGCGCAGACGCCTCGCTCCTGATCGTGGAAGACGACGCGCCGTTTCTCAAGCGCCTGGCCCGCGCCATGGAAATGCGCGGCTTCAAGGTCGAAACCGCCGAAACCGTCACGGAAGGCATCGCCAAGGCCAAGGCGCGACCGCCGAAATACGCCGTGGTCGATCTGCGCCTGGCTGACGGCTCCGGGCTCGACGTGATCGAGACGATCCGTTCCAAGCGCGACGACAGCAACATGATCGTGCTGACCGGCTACGGAAATATCGCCACGGCCGTGACGGCGGTGAAGCTGGGCGCGGTCGATTATCTGGCCAAGCCGGCCGACGCCGACGAAGTCTATGCCGCGCTCACCCGCCGGGCGGGCGATAAGGTCGAGCTGCCGGAAAATCCGATGTCGGCCGATCGGGTCCGCTGGGAGCATATCCAGCGCGTCTACGAAATGTGCGAGCGCAACGTGTCGGAAACGGCGCGCCGACTCAACATGCATCGCCGCACCCTGCAGCGCATTCTCGCCAAGCGCGCGCCGAAATAACCGCGCCGGCGGGCGTCAGCTGAAATTGACGCCGACGTCCTGCGGATCGGAAAGTCCCAGACGTTCCGCCGCCCATTCGGCCTGCATCAACCGGTGCGAGGCGATGCGGGCGATGGACAGGGTCATCGCCTTGCGCTGCGGCGGCGACAGCCGATGTTCGGGCGCCTCGCGCAGCATATGCGCGCCATAGGCGTCGGAGACGAAAAGACCGCAATCCTCCGGAAAAATCTCCGGGGGCACGTCCGGCAGGGTGGCGAAAAACAGCCTGTCGCAGAAGGCGCGATAGTCGCCCCATTTGCGGTCGACGCGGAAATCCTCGATCGACGATTTGATCTCGATGATCCAGACCTCGCCTTTTGGCGTCAGCGAAACGAGATCGGCGCGGCGTCCACTCGCCAATCCAAGCTCGGGCAAGGTCGAATGCCTCATATCGAGCAGCAAGCGCTGCATGCCGCGTCGAACCGACAGCGCGCGCTGAGACTGCCTCCCATCTCTGAGCGGATTGTCCCCATGTACGGATATGATCGACATCGGCACTTCCTCGTTCGCACAGCGCGGACTTTGATCCGCATTCTTCTAAATGTTGCAAAAAAACCATTCTTTCCCTCTTTGCCCGCGAGCGTAGGGGACAGGGGTTTGGGGCCGCTTGCAAAGCCGGGATTTATCGAAAATAACACGCCCATAGAGATGGTGGGCGTAACGCCATCCTCCCTCCGAGAACCGACACAAGAGACAAAGATGCGCTTTCGCACTGCGACTACGGCTTTTGGCATGCTCCTCGCCATGGGCCTTGCTTCCTGCACCACCACGTCCGAAACCAAGACGGCCGGAAATGCGCCCGCCACGGTCGAGACCGCGGAGATCTTCACCGATTCCTACGGCAAAACCACGGATTCAGGTTATGCCCTGCCGGCGATCCCGATCAACCGGGTCGACAAGAAGTTTCATCGCCAGGTGGTGAATTACGAAACCGACCGCAAGCGCGGCACCGTCATCGTCGACACCCGGAACCGCTTCCTCTACTATGTTCTGGGCAATGGCAAGGCGATGCGCTACGGCATCGGCGTCGGCAAGCAGGGGTTCTCCTGGAAGGGCGAAGCCTATGTGGCCTGGAAGCAGGAATGGCCGACCTGGCATCCGCCGGCGGAGATGGCCGAGCGCAAGCCGGAAGTCGCCAAATATGTCGAAAAGGGCATGGGCCCCGGTCTCACCAATCCGCTCGGCGCGCGCGCCATGTATCTGTTCAACGACGAAGGCCAGGACACGATGTTCCGCCTGCATGGAACGCCGGAATGGAGCTCCATCGGCACCGCCGCGTCGTCGGGCTGCATCCGCCTGATGAACCAGGACGTGATCGACCTTTATAACCGCGTCCGTCCCGGCAAGGGCACCCGCGTGGTGGTTCTATAGTCTGATATCGAGATCCATCGCCCACGATGGATCGCCGGCATTGAAAAAGCCGCTTCGGGAGACCGAGGCGGTTTTTTCGTTGTCGTGAGGATTTAGGCGCGGCTTACGCTGCGCTTCTCGCCTTCAGCTCCAACCGGCGGCGATGCAGCACCGGTTCGGTATAGCCGTTCGGCTGGGCGCGCCCCTGGAACACCAGGTCGAGCGCCGCCTGGAAGGCGATCGACCCGTCGAAGTCGGCGGCCATCGGCTGATAGAGGGAATCGCCGGCGTTCTGGCCATCGACCACCGCTGCCATGCGCTTCATGGTTTCGGTCACCTGCGCTTCGGTGATCACCCCGTGATGCAGCCAGTTGGCCATATGCTGGGCGGAGATGCGCAGCGTGGCGCGGTCTTCCATCAGGCCGATATTGTTGATGTCGGGCACTTTCGAGCAGCCGACCCCTTGGTCGACCCAGCGGACGACATAACCGAGAATGCCCTGGCAGTTGTTGTCGATCTCGCGCTGGATTTCCTCGGCCGTCCAGTTGGGGCGCACCGCGACCGGCACGGAGAGAATATCCGACAATTTCGCCTTGGGGCGGGATTTGAGATCGGACTGAACCCTGATCACATCGACCTTGTGATAATGGGTGGCGTGCAGCGTCGCAGCCGTCGGCGAGGGAACCCAGGCGGTGTTGGCGCCAGCCTTGGGATGGGCGATCTTCTGCTCCAGCATCGCCGCCATCAGGTCCGGCATGGCCCACATGCCCTTGCCGATCTGGGCGCGGCCGGACAGGCCGCATTCGAGGCCGGTGTCGACATTCCAGTTCTCATAGGCCGCAATCCAGGCGGCCTGCTTCATGTCGCCCTTGCGGATCATCGGGCCGGCTTCCATCGAGGTGTGGATCTCGTCGCCGGTGCGATCGAGGAAGCCGGTATTGATGAAGACGACGCGGGACCGGGCGGCGCGGATACATTCCTTGAGGTTGACCGTCGTGCGGCGCTCCTCGTCCATGATGCCCATCTTGATCGTATTGGGCCGCATGCCGAGCGCCTGTTCGACGCGGTCGAAGATCTTCACCGCGAAGGCGACTTCCTCCGGGCCATGCATCTTCGGCTTGACGACATACATCGAGCCCGCGGGCGAATTCATGCGGCGGCCATCAGGACCGATATCGTGCAGCGCGATCAGCGCGGTGACCAGCGCATCCATGATTCCTTCGGGAACCTCATGGCCATCGCGGTCAAGAATGGCCGGATTGGTCATGAGGTGGCCGACATTTCGCACCAGCATCAGCGAGCGGCCTCGCACGCGCACCGGCTGACCATCGGGGCCGGTGAACTCCATGTCCGGATTGAGCTTTCGAGTGAAAGTCTGGCCGCCCTTGCTGACCTCTTCGGTCAGGTCGCCCTTCATCAGGCCGAGCCAGTTGCGATAGACGGTAACCTTGTCTTCGGAATCGACGGCGGCGACCGAATCCTCGCAGTCCATGATGGTGGTGATGGCCGATTCGAGCCTGACATCGGCGATATGGGCAGGATCGGAGCCGCCGATCTGGCTCTGGCTGTCGACGACGATCTCGATCAACAGGCCATTGTGCCGCAGCAGGAGGCGCGGCTCACCTGTCTTGCCCAGAGTGGAGCCGGCGAATTGCGCGGGATCCTTGAGCCCGGTGACGCCGATGTCGTTTTCCACGAACAGTCCGCCATCGTCGACGCTGAGCGAGGTCGCCATGCTCCAGCTGCCGCCGGCGAGCGGGACGGCGTCATCGAGAAAGGCCTTGGCCCAGGCGATGACCTGCGTCCCGCGCACCGGATTGTAACCCTTGCCCTTTTCCGCGCCGTCAGTTTCCGGAATGGCGTCGGTGCCGTAGAGCGCGTCATACAGCGAGCCCCAGCGGGCATTGGCGGCGTTCAGGGCGTAACGGGCGTTCATCACCGGCACGACGAGCTGCGGCCCGGCGATTTCGGCGATTTCGGCATCGACATGGTCGGTGTCGACCTGGAACGCCTCGCCTTCCGGCACGATATAGCCGATCTCGCGCAGGAAGCTTTCATAGGCGGCGAGATCGCTCGGCGCGCCGTGTTCCCGATGCCAGGCGTCGATCTCAGCCTGGATGGCGTCGCGCTTTTCAAGCAGAGCGCGATTTTCGGGCGCAAGATCATGAACGATCGCGGCAAAGGCGGCGAAGAACGCGTCCACATCCACGCCCGTCCCCGGCGCCGCCTCGTTGCGGATGAAATCATGGAGGTCGGCGGCCATCTTCAGGCCGTGAATGTCGATCCGGTCGGTCATGCGCATGCTCCCGCGTCAAATACTGGCGCGGCAACAGTGCTGTAAGCGCAGCCCAGCGTCAATCAGATCGGGCGAGACAGGATTGTTTCCGCTAGAGGAAACAATCTTAGGTGATTTTCGGCCGCCCCGACGCGGTGGCGATGAATCGCGCTTCCACGAGCTTCGGGCTGCCCTCGATCTCGGGCCGGTCGATCTCCTCGATCATCCGCACGACGGGCTCGTCGGCGCCGCTGTCGATGGCGGCCTGGATGGCGGCGGCCCGGGCCCGGTCGCGGGCGTAATCGAGCGTGGCCGCCTCATTGGTGCGCCGCTCCGTCTCGCCGCCGCCGGAGACCATGAACACGCCCTCCTCAGGCGCGGTCACCGTGACCTGCACCGTCTGGCTGATTTCGCCGGCGACCGCGCCGATGGCGTTGGCGACGCCGGCGTCAGCTGGGATGACCGATTCGGCCGACAGCATCTCGGCGATATCCGGATAATAGACATGCGCCGAAGCGCCGAGACCGATCAGCGGACGGTCGAGGCTGACGGCGAAGCGGACGACGCCGGGTTTGCGCTTCAACGCCCGGTCGACGGCCGATGATTGGGTGGGATCGACGCCATCGACGCCATCCTCGCTGAGTGCTGCGGCAAGGATGACATCGGAAGATTGCCGCGTCATGCGGTCGGCTATCAGTTCGGCGAAGGCTTCGGCCGTTTCGGCGATCGGCTTGCCGGCGCCGGTGCGGGCGCGGGCCCCGAGTTCCAGACCGAGACGGGCGGCGTCCGCATCCCACTGGCCCTGACGCCCCAGCACATGCATGGCGTCGGACGGCGTGACGCCGGAGATATGTACGAGGCCGCGGCTGACCAGCCGGTCGAGCGAGGCGCGCTGCATCGAAGACAGCAGCAGATCGTTGAGCGCCTGCGGCTTTTCGGTGATTCGTTCATACAGGCCCGCGTCGGCAGCCGAGAGCCCGCTGGCAAACCGATCCGGCAGGCCGGAGCGCAGCGCGAACCGTCCGTCATGCCGGCCCGCATGGGTGGCTTTCAGCTGGCGATCGAGCATCTCCTTGATTTCGGGACCATGCAGATGCGCCGCCAGGCTGAGCGGCACGATGCGGCGCGGCCCGAGCGTCAGGGCGCCCTCGAGGCCGCGGGTCGAGACATGCACTTCCGAATCGCCGCCGAGGCCATAGGTGCGCATCGCCACCGCCTGCACCATGGTGCGATAGCCGCCGACCACGGCGCCGTCGCCATCCAGCCGCGGCTTGCCCTTGTCGAGAATGGCGACATCGGTGGTGGTGCCGCCGATATCGGAGACGACGGCGTCATCGAGCCCGGTGAGAAAGCGCGCGCCGACGAGACTGGCGGCAGGGCCGGACAGAATGGTCTCGATCGGCCTCAACCGCGCTTCCGCCGCCGAGATCAGCGCGCCGTCGCCGCGCACCACCATCAAGGGCGCTTCGACGCCGCGCGCTTTCAAGAAATCCTCCGACGAGCCGATCAGCCGGTCGATCATGGAGACCAGCCGCGCATTCAAGAGCGTGGTCAGCGCCCGGCGCGGTCCGCCGAGCTTGGAGGAGAGTTCATGGCTGCAGGTGACCGGCAGATGGGTGTGATCGCGCAGGAAATCGCGGACGCAAATTTCATGCGCCGGATTCCGGACCGCGAAGTAGCCGGCCACCGCAAAGGCGGTGACGCTCGAACCCAGCGTCTCGATCGCCTCTTCGAGCGCGCTCATGTCGAGCGGCGTTTCATGGCCATGGACATTATGGCCGCCGGGCAGAAAGAGGACGGGATCGGTCCCCAGCGCCGCCTTGAGCCCGTCGCGCTCGAGATCTTCAGGGCCGAAGCCGATCATGATCAGGCCGACGCGCCCGCCCTGCCCCTCGACCAGCGCATTGGTGGCGAGCGTGGTCGAGAGCGAGGCGAGACGGATCGAGGCGATGTCAACGCCGGTATCGGCCAGCACGCGATCGACCGCGCCGCGAATGCCCTCGGCCAGATCGTGCCGCGTCGTCAGCGCCTTGGCGCGGGCCTTCACGCCCTCGGCGGGGCTGAAGATGACCACGTCCGTATATGTGCCGCCGGTGTCGATGCCGAGAAGAAATTGCGAGGTCACGCCGTTACATCCCCATAAGCAGGCGAAGGCCGCCTGAAGCCTGAGTTGCGCCGAGCCTTCGATTATGGGATTTCATCCGTCAACGAAAGGTCAGGCTGCGGCAGATCCGCGGTGAATTTGAGCAAAATCAAGCGAGATCAGGTCATGCGCCCTTCCTTTTTCCGTCTCACGCTGCTCGCGACGTGTCTCTCAGCCGCCGCATCTTCCTACGCGCAGGATCAGAGCGAGGACGAATTCGCGCCGAAACTGCCCGAACGCAGCATCTATGAAGCCATGCTCGACGCCAACAAGCCCACCGGCTGGGTGCAGTTCCGCAATTTCGCCGGCGGCCAGTATCTCTATTTCACCATGCTGCAGGTCATGCGCTGCCGGCTGTCGGAAGTGCGCTATTCGATCAATTCCACCACCCTCGACCGGCGCTTTCCGCTCGGCCCCTGCGATCCGCAGCAGCCTTTCAACGTGCCAGACGATCCCGACAACAAATATGTCTATCTCAAGCTCAAAGCAGGCGAAGCCCAGACGGTGACGGTTCAGGCGGTCTGGGACGACGGCGCGGGCAGCGAGATCGTCACCTATCGCCCTTGCGACAATGTCGGAGAAAGCGCCTGCGCCCGCATCAAGGCCATCGACCGTCCGGAGGTCAAGCCGGACGCGCCGAAACCCGCATCGCAATCCCGTTGAGCGGCTGGGTGGTCAGACGCTGGACCGGCCATGGTCTTTCGCCGGCTAACACATCGAAGCGGAATCGTTTCATCAGCACGGCCAGCGCAATCACCGCCTCCTGCAGCGCGAATGTTGCGCCGATGCAGACGCGCGGCCCCGCCCCGAAGGGCAGATATTGGAAACGGCCGATGCGGTCGCGATGTTCGGGCAGGAAGCGCTCGGGCATGAAATGCCGGGGCTTGTCCCAATAGAGGACGTGTCGATGCAGCGTCCAGGGCATGATCAGCACCGACGTGCCCTTGGGCAGCGTGATGGTGCGGCCGTTTTCATCCGTCCACTGGTCGTCTTGGATGGGCGCCCGGTTGATCGAGGGCGCCGGCGGATAGAGCCGCAAGGCCTCCTCGAAAGCGGCGCGGACATGCGGCATCGCCTCCAGCCATTCGACGGGATCGCGGCCCTCGGCGATAACCCGGTCGATCTCCTCTTCCATCAAAAGGCGGAAATGCGGACTTTCCGACACGCAATACAGCGTCCAGGCCAGCGCCCGCGCGGTCGTCTCATGGCCCGCGCCGATGAAGGTGAGGATATTGTCCTCGATCTCGTCGCGCGTCAGACCCTCAAGGCCTTCGAGCCGCAACAAGAGCGTCAGGAAATCGTCGGGCACGCCTTCGGGTTCGGTCGTCATCCGGGCGCGGCGGGCGTCCATCGTGTCGGAGACGATCTTGCGGAAGGCCGACAGCGCCCGCTTGCCCGGGATGCGGGTGATGCGCGGGATCCAGGCCGGGGCCTGCAACAGGTCGAGCGGATCGATGCGGCCCATATTGTGCAGCAGCGAATCGACACGATCGGCGAAACCCTCGGTCCCCGTGGCGATTTCGCCTGAAAACAGCGTGTCGGCGAGAATTTCATAAGTGAGCTCCGTCATGCCGACGGCGATGTTGACCGGCTCGCCCGTCCGGGCCGCCGCATCGTAGCGTTCCGCAAAGCCTTCGGAGATCCTCAGCATCTTGCCGGCGAAGCCGCGCGCGTGGCGGGGCGTGAAGACCGGGGCCATGGCCTTGCGCGAGCGCTTCCAAACCTGCCCCTCGGCGGTCAGCAGCCCGTCGCGCAGGATCGGCCTGAGAACCAGCTGCCGGATCGGCTGCATGGCGTAATTGGCGGCGTTGTCGACCAGCACATGGCGGATCAGGCCGGGGTGATTGGCGATGGTGGTCAGCCGACCGAAGAACTTCACTTGGATGTAAGGCAGCGAATAGCTCGGAGCGCCCCAGAGCTCGAGCGGATTGCGGAACATCACCTTGATGATGTCGAGCCGCGAGGGCGGCACGGTGCGCGGGATCGGGGCCGGCGGCTCGAAGGGTTCGGGGCGGATGTCCATGATCGTCTCCTCGCCCCCGCCGCTTTATCGTCAGAGAAGGCTTTCGAGTTCCGCCAGCTTGTCGTTGACCAGCCAGCCGTAATAATTTTCTTCCGGCAGTATCGGCGCAACGCCCTCGCCGCGCGAGCGGTTCCTGGCGGCGAGCCTTGCAGCGCGCTGATCGGAATTGCCCACATTATACAGCGTCGCGGTCACGCCTGGATTTTTGGAAATGTCCATTTTTGCAATCCGCCGGTAGTCGTCGATCGACATGCGGATCGAGGCGGCCATATAGGCGAGCGATTTGTCGGGATCCATGATCGCCTCATAGACGGCGTTGGCGTCGTTTTCATCGAGCTTGGGATAGCCAGATTTCTCGTGGACCATATCGGACAGTTCGAGCGCGGTCAGCGGATTGATCTGGCCGAGACCGAAAGTCTGGCCGGCATAGAAGGGCTGGAAAAACACCGCCGAGAAACGATTATTGGGAAAATCCACGCCGTCCACGGTATTGCCGCGGAACGTCTTGTCCCAGATCCGCTCGCGGCACGTCCAGAGATCGTAGGACCCATTCTCGCCAGCGCAGGCCGAGAATTCGGCGCGCGTCACGAAATCCGAGACCTTGATGCCGTCATAGGCGAATCGGAAGGAATTGCCGGCATAGGCCGCCGCCTTGACGTAATAGGACTGCAGACGATCATAGGCGTCGACATTGTACGTATGCTCGCCGACGATCGCGCCGACCATATGGATCGGGTCGATCCGATAGTCCCGCGCCGTCGCCTTGATCTTGTCCATCAGTTTGCGATCATTGGCGAGCAGATCGCGCACCTTGTCATATTTGTCGTCGAAGGTGGTTCGGCCGGCCTTGGTGCGGCGCTTGGAGGCGCCGGGAATGTCGGGCTGCTCGGCATTGCGGTTGCCCTTGGGCACCAGCGTCACGCCATCGGCGTGAGCAGAGACGGCGAAGGAAAAGCCGAGGACCGTGGTCAGGGAGAGCAGCAACAGGCGCAAGGTCGGGATCCGCAGGGTGTATGATTGAAATGTCACATGCGGATGGCCTGCAATCGTGTCAAAATCAAGTGCCGGGCGCGAGGCCCGGCTCCGATTTCTCCCAAGCCCTTGCCAGGCTTCAGAGAATATAGCGCGACAGATCGGCGTTCTCGGCAAGCTGGCCCACATGCTTCTGCACATAGGCAGAATCCACGGTGAGTTCGCGATTCGGCTGGTCCGGCGCCTCGAAGGACAATTCGTCGAGCACCCGCTCCATCACCGTCTGCAAACGCCGGGCGCCGATATTCTCGACCGTGGAGTTGAGCCGGACGGCCACATCCGCCAGCGCGTCGATGGCGTCTTCGGTGAAGGCGAGCTTCACCTCTTCCGTACCCATCAGCGCGATATATTGGCGAATGAGGCTCGCTTCCGTCTCGGTGAGGATGCGGCGGAAGTCTTCCTTGGTCAGCGCCTTCAATTCGACGCGGATCGGCAGACGACCCTGAAGTTCCGGCAGGAGATCCGAGGGCTTGGAGACATGGAAGGCGCCCGAGGCGATGAACAGCACGTGATCGGTCTTCACCGGTCCGTATTTGGTCGCCACCGTCGTGCCTTCGACCAGCGGCAGCAGATCGCGCTGCACGCCCTCGCGGGAGACGCCCGCGCCGACGCCGCCGTCACGAGCGGCGATCTTGTCGATCTCGTCCAGGAAGACGATGCCGTCGTTCTCCACAGCCTTCACCGCTTCGCGGGCGATCTGGTCATTGTCGAGCAGCTTGTCGGATTCGTCGGCGACCAGCAGATCATAGGAGTCCTTGACCGTCGTCTTGACCTTCTTGGAGCGGCCGCCCATCGCCTTGCCGAGGATGTCGGAGAGATTGAACACGCCGACATTGGCGCCCGGCATGCCCGGCATTTCGAGCGTCGGACCGGAAGAGGAGGCGTCGGCCACCTCGACCTCGATTTCCTTGTCGTCGAGTTCGTTGTTGCGCAGCTTCTTGCGGAAGGAATCGCGCGTCGCCGGCGAGGCGGTCGCGCCAACGAGCGCGTCCAGCACTCGTTCCTCGGCGTTCTGATGCGCCTTGGCCTTGACCTCGGCGCGCTTCTTTTCGCGCACCAGGCCGATGCCGACTTCGACGAGATCGCGGATGATCTGTTCGACGTCGCGGCCGACATAGCCGACTTCGGTGAATTTGGTCGCTTCGACCTTGATGAAGGGCGCGCCGGCAAGCTTGGCGAGGCGACGGGAGATCTCCGTCTTGCCGACGCCGGTCGGGCCGATCATCAGGATGTTCTTCGGCATGACCTCGTCGCGCAGATCGTCCGACAGCTGCTGGCGGCGCCAGCGATTGCGCAGCGCGATGGCGACCGCGCGCTTGGCCTCTTTCTGGCCGATGATGTAGCGGTCCAGTTCGGAGACGATTTCCCTGGGGGTGAATGTCGTCATTGTCTTTCCGTTTCCTGTTGGGCGTCGAGATGCATCAGAAGCACCACGCCATATTCTGTGTCTCTCTGGTCGAGCCGCGAGAAGCCGGCTTTTTCATACATGCGGATGGCGCCCGCGTTTTCCGCGTCGGGGTCGGCGATGATGCGGCGCGCGCCATTCGTGAACAGCATCTGGCAGAAGGCCCGCGTCATCGCCGTGCCATGGCCGAGGCCGGTCAGTTCTGAAGCGCCGATGAACTGGTCGATCCCCAGAGTTCCGGCAGGCTGGTCGGCATAGGGATGGCCGTAATCCTCATGCGGGTCGTAAGCCTGGAAGTAACCGGCCGGACGTCCCAGGAACTCGCCGATATAGGGCTTCACCAGCCCGAGATCGAGAATTTCGGAGATTTCCTCCAGCGCCGTCGCCGCCTCGCCCCACCACTGGCGCACATGCGGAGCGATGAGCCAGCCGCCGACCAATGCGAGATCGGCGCGCTCCATGGGACGAAAGCGATAGACCTTGTCAGGCGGCTTCAAGGGTTTCGACCACGATATTGTGGTTGGTGTAGACGCAGATGTCGCCGGCGATGGTCATGGCGCGGCGGGCGACCTCTTCGGCCGAGTGCTCGCTGTCCATCAGCGCGCGGGCCGCCGCATAGGCGTAGTTGCCGCCCGAGCCGATGGCGATGGTTCCATGTTCCGGCTCCAGCACGTCGCCCTGGCCCGTGACGGCGAGCGTGATCGATTTGTCGGCGACCAGCATCATCGCTTCCAGCCGGCGCAGATATTTGTCGGTGCGCCAATCCTTGGCGAGTTCGACGCAGGCGCGCATCAGCTGGCCCGGATATTGTTCGAGCTTGGCTTCAAGCCGCTCGAGCAGGGTGAAGGCGTCGGCTGTGGCGCCGGCGAAGCCCGCGATGACCTCGCCCTTGGCGAGGCGGCGCACCTTGCGGGCGTTGCTCTTCATCACGGTCTGGCCCAGCGAGACCTGGCCGTCGCCCGCCATGACCACCTGGCCGCCCTTGCGGACGGTGATGATGGTGGTGGCGTGCATGGACTGATAGGGATTGTCTTCACGCATAACTGTCTCTTGTTTTTGTTCTCTCCGGCGCGAATTTGCGCCGCTTGTCCGGCTTTATGTAATCGAGAGACTTTGAAATACAATCCCGGCGGGTCGGGCGGTCGCCAAGGGCGTTATCGGCTGGATTCTTGGCCAGCGGACTGTTATGGAGCCGGCAAGGCAAACGGGTGGCGGCGAGTAAAACCATGTCCCAGCAACAATCCCAACGCATCGGCAGCGTGTCGCGCAAGACCAACGAGACCTCGGTCTCCGTCTCGGTCAATCTCGATGGAACCGGCGCCAACACGATTTCCACCGGCGTCGGCTTTTTCGACCATATGCTCGACCAGTTGTCGCGCCATTCGCTGATCGACATGGAAATCGAGACCAAAGGCGATCTGCATGTGGACGACCATCACGCGGTCGAGGACACCGGCATCGCCATCGGTCTGGCCATTTCCAAGGCGCTGGGCGATCGTCGCGGCATCACCCGCTACGCCTCGCTCGATCTCGCCATGGACGAGACGATGACCAAGGCCGCCATCGACGTGTCGGGGCGTCCCTTCCTGGTCTGGAACGTCGCCTTCAGCGCGCCGAAGATCGGGACCTTCGACACCGAACTGGTGCGGGAATTCTTCCAGGCGCTGGCCATGAATGCCGGGATTACCCTGCATATCCAGAATATCTACGGCGCCAACAACCATCATATCGCCGAGACCTGCTTCAAATCCGTCGCCCGCGTGCTGCGCACGGCGCTCGAAATCGATCCGCGCCAGGCGGGACGCATTCCCTCCACCAAAGGCGCTCTCTAAGGGGTTCCATGGCCAGTTTCTACGCCTTGACGCCGAAAGTCTGCCGCGATCCGGCGGTGGAGACTCTGTTCATCCGTGACGGCTTTTCCTGGGGCGCATTTCTGTTGCCCCTGCCCTGGATGCTCTATCGCCGGCTGTGGCTGATCACGGTCCTTTCCGTCGTCGCGCTGTTTATCACAAGCCTTGCGGCCGAAGAGTTCGGGCTCGACGGTCTGTCCCTGGCCTTCGGCCTGATCCTGTCGCTGTGGACCGGTTTCGAAGGCGGCCATCTCCGCGCCATGCATCTGGAAAAGAAGGGCTGGCGGATCGAGGACGTGATCAACGCCCCCGATATCGACACGGCGGAGGCCATCTATTTCGAGGCCCGCGCCGACAAGACGCCCGCCCCGCCGTCACCTCGCCCCATGATGCCCGAGGCGCGGCCCGGCGCGCCGAGGCCCAGCGTGGCGCTCGGCCTCATCGAACCCTATGGAGGACGCTGATGCGCGTCGCGATCATCGATTACGGTTCCGGAAATCTGCGTTCGGCGGTGAAAGCCTTCGAGCGCGCTTCACGTGAAACAGGCATAGACGCCGAGATCGAACTGACCGACCAGGCCGACCGCGTCGCCAGCGCCGACCGCATCGTGCTGCCGGGCGTCGGCGCTTACGCCGATTGCCGTCGCGGTCTCGACACCGTGCCCGGCATGGTCGACGCATTGCGCGACAGCGTGGAACAGAAGGGCAAGCCCTTTCTCGGTATCTGCGTCGGCATGCAGCTGATGTCGTCGCGCGGGCTGGAAAAGACCGTCACCGAAGGCCTCGGCTGGATCAAGGGCGACGTGACGCTGATGACGCCTGCCGATCCCGCGCTCAAGATCCCGCAGATCGGCTGGAACACGCTGACGCTGCATCGCGAACACTCGCTGTTCGACGGCGTCCCCACCGGCGAAGACGGGCTGCACGCCTATTTCGTCCATTCCTATCACTTGGCGGCCGAACGCGCCGACGACGTCGTGGCGACCACCGATTACGGCGGCCCCATGACAGCCTTCGTCGCCCGCGACAACATGGCCGGGGCGCAGTTCCATCCGGAAAAGAGCCAGACGCTCGGCCTGCGCCTGATCGGAAACTTTTTGAGCTGGAAGCCCTGACATGATTCTTTTCCCGGCTATCGATCTCAAGGACGGTCAATGCGTGCGCCTGAAGCTCGGCGACATGGAGCAGGCCACCGTCTATAATCCCGACCCGGCCGCCCAGGCCCGCGCCTTCGAAGACCAGGGTTTCGAATGGCTGCATGTGGTCGATCTCAACGGCGCCTTCGCCGGCGAAAGCGTCAATGGCGCAGCTGTCGAGGCGATCCTAAAGGCGACGAAGAACCCGGTGCAGCTCGGCGGCGGCATCCGCACGCTCGATCATATCGAGGCCTGGCTGACCAAAGGTCTCTCCCGCGTCATCCTCGGCACCATCGCCGTTCGCGATCCGGCGCTGGTCAAGGAAGCCTGCCGGCTCTTTCCCGGCAAGGTCGCCGTCGGCATCGACGCCAAGGGCGGCAAGGTCGCCGTCGAAGGCTGGGCCGAGGCGTCCGAACTCGGCGTGATCGAACTGGCCCAGCGCTTCGAAGGCGCGGGCGTGGCGGCGATCATCTATACCGACATCGACCGCGACGGCATTCTCGCCGGCATCAACTGGGCCTCGACGCTGGAACTGGCCCGCGCCGTCTCCATCCCGGTCATCGCCTCGGGGGGCCTCGCCTCGCTCGACGACATCAGGCGGTTGGCTGAACCGGACGCCGCCATTCTCGAAGGGGCGATCTCCGGCCGGGCTCTCTATGACGGACGGATCGATCCGGCGGCGGCGCTGGCCATTCTCAAGGGCGCATGAGCCACTATAAAAAAGGCAACGAAACGAATCGCTTGCGCGCTATCCGCTACACCGCTGATTCAACACTGGATTTTCTTAGGACAATCGTTATATTAAGACAAATGGATTGGGGGTTCCCGGTCGGCGTCTGGCCTCGGCATTGTCCGGGGCTTTTCGCTTTCATAGCTCGGATAACACACCACTTCTGAAGCGCCTTATGTTTTTGTGCTTGTGGATTTTATCCATAATCGTATCAAAAGAACGGTTTTGCTGACCCGGATGCAAATAGTGAATTCCGATCGGCCTCGCGGTGAGATCCGCCAATTGCATCCCCGTTGAATTCGATTCTTTATCGGCAAATTTTATGTGAAAACCGGGAAGCGCTTCCCGGAAAACATTCTCTCCGTCGGCAATTCTCCTGAACTCGAGCTCGAGATCACGATCCTCCTTTAAGCCGCGACGCTCGAATACGAAGTGATAGCTTTTCTGCGAGATCTTCTTTGACTTCAAATGCCGGTAAATCTCTTCGAGGCAATAACGAAGTGCGATCACATACGGATTGTCGGGAAAGAAATCAGCGCTGAACTTATCCTTGTCGATAGTGACGCTGAAAATTTTGAATTGCGCGGCGCGAATGACTTCCGTCAGATCCAGCAGGAAGCGCTCTCTCGCCGCCATGTCCGCCAAGAAGGTGAAATCGCCGGTTTGCTTGCGAATATCCCGTTCGTGCAAAACGACCATGTCATGCCCAAAATACCGAAACTTCAGCTGCTGAAATGCTGGCACAACCTTTTTACAATAGTCCGAAATTCGAAAACCACATATGGAAAGCACGAAAATCGGGAAGCCCCGATCAATCGCCGTCAGCGAATGGTCGCCGCTTTCATCCGCATAAAAAATATACTCGCCATTTTCCATTCGAGTGCGTATGAACCCCTCAGCTAGCGCAACCATATGAGGATGTCGGGTGACTCTCAAGGCTCGTGTCATTCCCTGTCTCGACGTCAAGGACGGCCGTGTCGTCAAGGGCGTTTCCTTCGTCGACCTCATCGACGCCGGCGATCCGGTCGAGGCGGCGATCGCCTATGACGCGGCGGGCGCCGACGAACTCTGCTTTCTCGACATCACCGCCTCTTCCGACAATCGCGACACGATTTTCGACGTCGTGGCGCGCACCGCCGACCACTGCTTCATGCCGGTGACGGTGGGCGGCGGCGTGCGCGCGCTCGCCGACATCCGCAAGCTCTTGCTCTGCGGCGCCGACAAAGTGTCGATCAATTCAGCGGCGGTGAAGACGCCCGATTTCGTCGCCGAGGCCGCCGACAAATTCGGCGACCAGTGCATCGTCGTCTCGCTCGACTGCAAGAAGGTCTCGGGCGAAGGCGAGGCCGACCGCTGGGAGATCTTCACCCATGGCGGCCGCAACCCGACCGGCATCGACGCTCTGGAATTTGCGACAGCCATGGTCAAGCGCGGCGCAGGCGAATTGCTGGTGACCTCGATGGACCAGGACGGCCGCAAGACCGGCTATGACATCGCGCTGACCCGCGCCATCGCTGACAGCGTGCATGTGCCGGTGATCGCCTCGGGCGGGGTCGGTACGCTGGACCATCTGGTCGAAGGGGTGCGCGACGGGCATGCCACCGCCGTGCTGGCCGCCTCGATCTTTCATTTCGGCACCTACACCGTCGGCCAAGCCAAGCGTTACATGGCGGAATGCGGCGTGCCGATGCGGCTCGATCGCGCCTGACGGGAGACGCATGATGAGTGATTTCACCCTGTCGGATCTCGAGGCCATCGTGGCGCGCCGCGCGCTCGCTTCGCCCGAGGAATCCTGGACCGCCAAACTCTTTGCCGCCGGCCAGACCAAGGCCGCCAAGAAGCTCGGCGAGGAAGCGGTCGAAGCCGTGATTGCCGCGATCTCCGGCGATCGCAAGAACCTCACCGACGAGGCCGCCGATCTTCTCTTCCATCTGCTGGTGGTGCTGAAGATAGCCGACATCCCCCTCTCTTCGGTGATGGCGGTGCTGGAGGCGCGCACAAGCCAATCCGGCCTCGCCGAAAAAGCGAGCCGGCCCGCATGAGCCCGGCGGAGAAGCAGGCGCTCGCCGCGCTCGACCACATGGCGGACGATTCCTTTTCGCCCTATCGTTTCTTCACCGCCGAGGAGTGGTCGCGCTTCCGCGCCGCGACACCGCTGACGCTGACCGAAGACGAAGTGGCGCGGCTGCGATCGCTCAACGACCCGATCGATCTCGACGAAGTCCGGCGGATCTATCTGTCGCTGTCGCGGCTTTTGTCGGCGCATGTCGAATCCTCGCAGATGCTGTTTGCGCAGCGCAAGCGCTTTCTCAATCTGGCCGGCGACCAGAAGACGCCGTTCATCATCGGCGTCGCGGGTTCGGTGGCGGTGGGCAAATCCACCACCGCCCGCATTCTGAAAGAGTTGCTGTCACGCTGGCCGTCGAGCCCCAAGGTCGATCTCGTGACCACCGACGGCTTTCTTCATCCCAATGCGCGGCTCCAGAAGGACAACCTCATGGAGCGCAAGGGATTTCCGGAAAGCTACGACATGCCGGCGCTTCTGAAGTTCCTGTCGGCGATCAAGGCGGGCATGAGCCATGTGCCGGCGCCGCTCTATTCGCATCTGACCTATGACGTGCTGCCCGACCAGAATCAGGACGTCGACCGGCCCGACATCCTGATCTTCGAGGGCATCAATGTGCTGCAATCGCGCGACCTGCCCGCCGATGGGCGGATCGTGCCGATGGTGTCGGATTTCTTCGACTTCTCGATTTATATCGACGCCCAGGAAGACCTGATCCATCGCTGGTATGTGAACCGCTTCATGCGGCTGCGCGAGACCGCCTTCCGCAATCCGGAATCCTTCTTCCATCGCTATGCGACGATCTCGGAAGAAGCGGCGCTGGAGATCGCCGAGGGCCTGTGGGCCAATATCAATCTCAAGAACCTGCGCCAGAATATCCTGCCGACCCGGCCGCGCGCCGATCTCATCCTGCAGAAGGGCGAGAACCATCTGGTCGAGAAAGTGTCGCTGCGCCGGCTTTGAGCCGGCCGCCGCTGAAATCGCCCCGCTTGACCGCCAGCAGGGCGTAAAGCGCGAGCCCAGCGGGGACGAGGACGCCGACGCCGATTCCCTGGAAATTCGGCAGATGGGCGAAATAGGGATAGAGCCACAGCAGGCAGAAGGCATATCTGTTCGGCGCGCTGCCGGACAGGAACAGCACGACCACGGCCACGCTGAACGGCACAGCGTCATAGGTGTAGCCATAGGGCGTGGCGGCGAGCGCCAGAAGCGCCGTCAGCACCGCCTTGATTCGCAGATCCACCTCCGGCCTCCGCCAGAGCCAGGCGACCGCGCCGACGGCGATCAGCGAAAACAGCCCCTGATAGGCGTAGGACGCCGCCACGCCCAGGCCGATGGAGCGGCCCAGAATGAAGAACGTCGTGGCGTTGGCGTGGTAGAGCTGCGGATAAGGCGCTTCGAGAATCCGCGCCATCAGCGGCGAGGTGACGGTGACGAAGCCGGTCCAGACCTGAACGCCGAAGACGAGGCCGGTGGCGGCGACGAGGGCAATTGCGGTCGCCGCGGCCGTGAGGAAAGCGCGCCAGTTGCCGGTGGCCAAATAGACGACGGGAATGAGCAGGCCGAGATGCGGCTTGATGGTCAGGATACCGGCGAGAAGGCCCGAGAGAAACGGCGCTCGGGTCGACGTCAGCAGAGAGCCGAGCAGCAGCGCCGCCGTCAGGCTGCCGTTCTGGCCGAAGATCGCGCTGGTGACAACGGCAGGCGACGTCAGGATGGCGACAAGAGCCAGGCGGGGCAGACGAAGCGGTTTGAGCGCCAGACCCAAAGCTGCGATCGTGCCGAAGGTCCAGACGGCATAGGCGATCGGCAACGGCAGCAAGCTCAGCGGCAGCCCGAGCCAGAGAATCGACGGCGGATAACTCCATTCCTGATTTGGGAGAAGCGGGCTGAACATGGCGCGGAGCCCGGCGCGATAGGCTTCGATATCGAACAGCCAGTCGACATGGCCTTGCCGGGCCATTTGCGAACCCGCCCAGAGATTTGTGAAGTCCCAATAAGGCAGCCTATCCGAGAGAATGGAAAAGCCCTTCTCGTCGAATTGCCAGAGTTCGATCTGATAGCGAAGGGCGATCACGAGGCTTGCGGCGACGCAGAGCATTGCAAACCGCAGTTCGTCCCGACCTCGGCGCCGCCAGTCCAGGCCCCCCGACACGCTATCCGCCATTGCCCTCACCCCGCCATGGCGTCACGCGCCGCAAGGTGAGATTGATACGGCCTTCCCGTTTCAGAAGCGTTGACGTGCCGCGATAGAGACGGTCGACGCCGTGGAAGGCCAGACGGCTTTCGCCGCCGATCAGCACGAGATCGCCGCTGTCGAGGCGAAAAGACACCGTGCGATCCTCACGCCGGAGACCGCCGACCCGGAACAGACAGGCGTCGCCCAGCGAGATCGACAGGACCGGGGCCGCGAGATCCTGCTCGTCGCGATCCTGATGCAGGCCCATCTTGGCGTCAGGCCCGTAGTAATTGACGAGGCAGGCTTCGGGCGGACCTTCAAAACCCGACATCTCCCGCCAGAGATCGAGCAGCCTATCCGGAAGGGCGGGCCAGGGACGTCCGGTGATCGGATGCACAGGCTGGTAGCGATAGCCGCGCTCCTTGTCGGTGACCCAGCCGAGGGGACCGCAATTGGTCATGCGCACGCTCATCGGCTTGCCGGTGCGCGGCATTTCCGGCGTGAACAGCGGCGCCTCGGCGACGACCAGCCTGATCACCTCGACGAGGTCTTCCTGCGCGCTTCGGGACAGAAAGCCGGGAATATGGCGAATGCCTTTGGGCAGAACGAGCATCAGAATCACTCTCCTTGCAGCGATAATACGCGGCTTCGACGCCTGGAGGCCATAAAACGCGCCAAAACCCTCCGCCGCGTCTGATCGCCCGGAGTTCCGCATCATTCTCTCGCTTCGCCCATAAGGGCTCGGCCGGGGCGCGAAGAACGCCTCGTTTAATTTAGTTTTAATATGACGCTCATCGCGCCCCGCATTCGGCGGTTTGTGCTTCGAACTTGACGCTCGTCGCCGCAGGTCGAGCCTGCGGGTAATCCGCCTCTAAAGCGGGCCTTACTGTAACGTCCCTTTCGAGACGCCACCCTGGGGGACGCTTTCACGCCAAGTCCCCAGTTTTTGGGGGTCGTCGTTTCTCGAAGCCCCGGAGAAAGAGGGCCACGTCGTCCCCCTTCCCCCAGCGCCGGCCCCATCTCGCCGCGACGCCTCGCGGTGTAGCCGATGACGGGACGAGAGACAGGATAGGGGGCGTGAGATGGTGGGGGATGAAAATATTTTCGGGGCGATGATTATTTTGAGGAAGGCCCTCCCCCACCCCTCCCACAAGAGGGACCGGGGAGAGGATCGCGCCCTCCGTCGTCATCCTCGGGCTTGTCCCGAGGATCTAAGCCAGTGAGCAAAATCAAAGGGTTGCAGATGCTCGGGACAAGCCCGAGCATGACGATCGCGAGGGTTCTGTTCCGTTTGCGATTGACGGCGTGCGCGGCCCCTCATCCGGCTGCCGCCACCTTCTCCCCGCATTGCGGGGCGAAGGGCGATCGAGCGCCGTCCGCGTCACATCCGCCTTCTCCCCGCAGGCGCGGGGAAAAGGTCCCGGCAGGGGGATGAGGGGCGGAGCAGGACGTCAACAAATCAGGACTCGGCCATGCGTCGTCATCCTCGGCCTTGTGCCGAGGATCTGAGCCAGTAAGCAAAATCAAAGGGTTGCAGATGCTCGGGACCAGCCCGAGTTTGACGGGGGAGAGGTTTTTGCTGCTAAGAACCGCCGACGCGTCGGCCTTATGTGCATTGCACAATGCCGCCGTATTTCCTCGTATGATGAAGTTATGACAGATCGCATCGCCAAAATTCTCGCCTGGTCCGCGCTGGCCGTCATCATTTTCGTCACCGTGTCGCCGATCGGGCTCAGGCCGCAGGATTTCGGGCCGGTGAATTTCGATCGCGGTCTGGCTTTCGCAGGATTGAGCGCGCTGTTCGTGCTCGCCTATCCCAAGGCATGGGCGACGACGCTCGCGGTGCTGGTGGTTGCGGCCTTCGGGATCGAAGCGCTGCAGGAGCTCTCACCCAGCCGGCATGCGCGGATCGACGATGCGCTGGTGAAAGCCGCAGGCGCAGTGATCGGCGCGCCGATCGGTTATGCGACGGCCTGGATGACGCAGCGCGTACGCCGCGCGCGGGCGTAACGGGCGTCAATCGGACTCGATCTTGCCCCTGCCCTTCTTGATCTCCGAGCGACCCGACTTGGCTTTCAGGCGGCGTTCGATCGAGCCTTTGGTGGGCCGCGTCTTGCGGCGCGGCGGCGGCGGGGGCTGGTTGGCTTCCAGAATCAGCGCCTTCAGCCGTTCCCGCGCTTCTTCGCGATTGCGGTCCTGCGAGCGATAGGCGTCGACGAAGAGGACGACGTCACCGTCCTTGGTGAGCTTGCGGCCGAAGACGCGAGGGGCATTGGCCTTGACGCGCTCGGGCAGCGACGGCGAGTTCATGAGGTTGAGGCGCAGTTCGACGGCGGTGGCGACCTTGTTGACATTCTGCCCGCCCGGGCCCGAGGCCAGGACGAAACTCTCCGTCAGTTCCCAGCCGGCGATCACGATCCGGTCATCGATGTAAAGCGGGTCGGCGGCCATGGCTCTCGTTCTCCTGGCTTCGCTTTGCCACGCGGCGCGCACCGAGACAAGCGAAACCCGGCGGAGGGGCGCCGCCGGGCTTCATGGCGATGGTGACATCGCCAGGTTTCACGTGAATCCGAAGCGGAAGCTATTCGGCGGCCAGCCGAATACCCGGAGCGGCGTCGCGCACCGAGCCGTCGACATGGTTTTCGAACTTGGCGAAATTGGCGACGAACATGTCGACCAGCTTCTGCGCCTGGGTGTCATAGGCGGCCCCGTCGATCCAGGTCGAGCGGGGATCGAGGATCTTGGTCGGCACGCCTTCGACCGCGACCGGCACTTCGAAACCGAAATTGGCGTCGCGGCGGAAGATCGCATCGTTGAGCTTGCCCGACAGAGCCGCGGTCAGCAGCGCGCGCGTGGCCTTGATCGGCATGCGCGAACCCTGGCCATAGGCGCCGCCGGTCCAGCCGGTGTTGACCAGCCAGCAGGTGACGCCATGGCGGGCGATCAGCTCCTTGAGCAGATTGCCGTATTCCGTCGGGTGACGCGGCATGAAGGGGGCGCCGAAGCAGGTGGAGAAGGTGGCTTCCGGCTCGGTGACGCCCTTTTCCGTGCCCGCGACCTTGGCGGTGTAGCCCGACAGGAAGTGGTACATGGCCTGGTCCGGCGTCAGCCGCGCAATCGGCGGCATCACGCCGAAGGCGTCGGCGGTGAGCATGATGATGGTGCGCGGATGGCTGCCGAGACCGGTGTCCGAGGCATTCGGAATGAAATGCAGCGGATAGGCGCAGCGGGTGTTTTCGGTGAGCGAGGCGTCGTTGAAATCCGGCAGGCGGTTTTCATCGAGCGGCACGTTTTCCAGCACGGTGCCGAAGCGCTCCGTCGTGGCGTAGATTTCCGGCTCGGCCTCGCGCGACAGGCGGATGGTCTTGGCGTAGCAGCCGCCTTCGAAATTGAAGACGCCGTTTTCGCCCCAGCCATGTTCGTCATCGCCGATCAGCGTGCGGTTGGGATCGGCCGACAGTGTGGTCTTACCGGTGCCGGACAGGCCGAAGAACACGGCCGTGTCGCCCTCCGGACCCATATTGGCCGAGCAATGCATGGGCATGACGCCCTTTTCCGGCAGGAGATAATTGAGCACGGTGAACACCGACTTCTTCATCTCGCCAGCGTAAGAAGTGCCGCCGATCAGCACGAGGCCGTTGGTCAGGTCACAGGCGATGACCGTTTCCGAGCGGCAGCCGTGACGGACGGGATCGGCCTTGAACTCCGGCAGATCGATGATCGTCAGCTTCGGCAGGAAGCCGTCGAGCGCCGCGCGCTCCGGACGGATCAGCAGATTGCGGATGAACAGCGAATGCCAGGCGAGCTGGGTGACGACGCGGGTCGGCAGGGCGTTTTCAGCATCGGCGCCGCCGATCAGATCCTGGACATAGAGCGACTTGCCGGCGGCGAAGGCCAGCATGTCGGCCTTGAGCACGGCGAAATGCTCCGGCGACAGCGGCTTGTTGTTGTCCCACCAGATCTTGTCATGGGTGGAGGCGTCGTCGACGACGAACTTGTCCTTGGCGGAACGGCCGGTGTGTTGGCCGGTGAGCGCCCGGAGCGCGCCGTGGGCGGTGAGCGCGGCTTCGCCGTTGCGCAGCGCATCCTCATAGAGTTCGGGCTCGGAATAGTTATACCGGACAGAAACAAGACCTTCAAAACCAAGGGCGGCGAGTCGATTATCCGGATTGGTTGTTCCGAGCTCTTGCATGACGATGTCCTTTCCCAGTGAGACAGAGCGCTGATGAGCCGGAGATAGACACAAATAATTTAAACGCACAAGCGAAAACATGCAGAATAACCTAATAGGATCAATGCATTAATCGATTTAAAAATATGTCATATAACTTAAATCGTTTGAAGAAAGCCTTTAAATCGGTTCGTGGGGAAAGAGGTTGCTCTACACCTTCTCGTAGAAAAGCAGTGACGAGAAAGTCTTTGCCACAATTTGTTCCACCTTTATACTCATGAGAGGCAGGGCCGCCACAATTGGCATCTGAAACTGGAGACTTTCATGGCGACAATCGCTCTGGTCGACGACGACCGCAACATCCTCACCTCGGTGTCCATCGCGCTGGAAGCGGAGGGATACAAGGTGGAGACCTATACCGACGGCGCTTCCGCGCTCGACGGCCTGTTGCAGCGCCCGCCGCATCTGGCGATCTTCGACATCAAGATGCCGCGCATGGACGGGATGGAGCTTCTGCGCCGCCTGCGCCAGAAGTCGGACATTCCGGTCATTTTCCTCACTTCCAAGGATGAAGAGATCGACGAGCTGTTCGGGCTGAAGATGGGCGCCGACGATTTCATCACCAAGCCCTTCTCCCAGCGCCTGCTGGTCGAGCGCGTCAAAGCGGTGCTGCGCCGGGTGGCGAGCCGCGAAGCGGCCGCGGCCGCCGGCCCCGCCGCCCCCGCCAAGCCGGGCGCCGTCCAGACCAAATCGCTCGACCGCGGGCTTCTTTCCATGGACCAGGAGCGCCACACCTGCACCTGGAAGGGCCTGCCGGTGACGTTGACGGTGACCGAATTCCTCATCCTGCATGCGCTGGCGCTGCGCCCGGGCGTGGTCAAAAGCCGCGACGCGTTGATGGACGCCGCCTATGACGAACAGGTCTATGTCGACGACCGCACGATCGACAGCCACATCAAGCGGCTGCGCAAGAAATTCAAGGCGGTCGACGACGATTTCGACATGATCGAGACCCTCTACGGCGTCGGCTATCGCTTCCGCGAATCCGCGGGCGCCTGAGCTTGCAGCCATGGCCGAATGCTGGCATAGCGCGGCCGAACAGCGAGGCGGCGGGAAGACCAAGCGATGACCGCTGAGGACATCGGCAGAAACAGAACGAATGCGCAGGCGGCGGCCAAGCCCCGCCAACGCAAGCGGCTGCGCCTGTCCCGCCCATTTCTCTATCTGCGCAAGCTGCTCGGGCACGCGGTGTTCTCGTCGCTGACCCGTCAGATCCTGTTCTTCAATCTGGTGGCGCTGGTGGTGCTGGTGGGGGGCATCCTCTATCTCAACCAGTTCCGCGAAGGGCTGATCGACGCCAAGGTCGAAAGCCTGTTGACCCAGGGCGAAATCATCTCGGCGGCGATTTCGGCCTCGGCGCAGGTCGACACCAATTCGATCACCATCGATCCGGAAAAACTGCTGGAGCTGCAGGCGGGGCAATCGATCACGCCGGTGCCGAACGACGAGGATCTCGAATTTCCGATCGATCCCGAGCGCGTTGCGCCGGTGCTGCGCCGGCTGATCTCGCCGACCCATACGCGGGCGCGCATTTTCGACCCCGACGCCAATCTCATTCTCGATTCGCGCTTTCTCTATTCGCGCGGCCAGGTGCTGCGCTTCGATCTCGCTCCCGTCGACGACGGATCGACGGCGCTGTCGGATCAGTTCGCCTCCTGGATCAACCGGATGCTGCAGCCCTCCAACCTGCCGGTCTATAAAGAGAGCCCCGGCGGCGACGGGATGATCTATCCCGAGGTCAAGAACGCCCTGACCGGCGTGCGCGGCGCGGTGGTGCGCGTGACCGAAAAGGGCGAGCTGATCGTGTCGGTGGCGGTGCCGGTGCAGCGTTTCCGCGCCGTGGTCGGCGTGCTGCTGCTCTCCACCCAGGCCGGCGACATCGACCAGATCGTCCATAGCGAGCGGCTCGCGATCATGCGGGTGTTCGGCGTCGCGACCATGGTCAATGTCATTCTGTCGCTGCTTCTGTCCTCCACCATCGCCAACCCGCTGAGGCGGCTGTCGGCGGCGGCGATCCGCGTGCGGCGCGGGGTGAAATCGCGCGAGGAAATCCCCGACTTCTCCTTCCGCCAGGACGAGATCGGCAATCTCTCGGCCGCCATCCGCGACATGACCAATTCGCTCTATGACCGCATCGCCGCGATCGAAAGCTTCGCCGCCGATGTGAGCCATGAACTCAAGAACCCGCTGACATCGCTTCGAAGCGCGGTCGAGACGCTGCCGCTCGCGAAAAGCGACGACTCCAAGAAGCGGCTGATGGACATCATCCAGCATGACGTGCGGCGACTGGACCGCTTGATCTCGGATATTTCCGACGCTTCGCGGCTGGACGCCGAACTGGCGCGCGCCGATTCCAAACCCGTCGATCTCGTCAAGCTGCTCGAAAGCCTGGTGGACATTTCACGCCAGGTGCGCGCCAAGGGCAAGCAGGTGGAGATCGGCCTCGACGTCGATCTCAAGAGCGCCGGCAAGGGCAAGTTCAGCGTCACCGGCCATGAACTGCGACTCGGCCAGATCATCGCCAATCTCGTCGAGAACGCCCGCTCCTTCGTGCCCGACGAAGGCGGCCGGATCACCGTGAAGATGCGCAAGTCCGGCGGCGACTGCGTCATCCTGGTCGAGGACAACGGTCCGGGAATCGAAGCGGAGAATATCGACCGAATCTTCGAACGCTTCTACACCGACAGGCCGGGCGCCGAAGCCTTCGGCCAGAATTCGGGTCTCGGCCTGTCGATCAGCCGCCAGATCGCCGAGGCGCATGGCGGCACGCTGACGGCGGAGAATATTCTCGACGGCGACGGCGACAGGATCGGCGCGCGCTTCATCCTGACCCTTCCCGAAAAGGGCCAGTCATGAGCAGCGAACTCGTCCACGCCACATCGCTCGTGGTCGGGACGACCGGGATCCTGATCACCGGGCCGTCCGGCTGCGGCAAGAGCGCGTTGGCGCTGCGGCTGATCGAGAACGCCGCGCTCCGGGGTCGATATGCGCGGCTCGTCAGCGACGACCAGACGCGGCTCACGGAGAGTCACGGACGATTGATCGCCAGCGCGCCTACGACAATTCGGGGCCTGATCGAGTCGCGCGGGGCCGGCGTGCTCGGCGTCGAGACGGTCGAGGCGGCGGTGATGGACGTGGCGCTCGAGCCGGTGACCGTGACTGCGGAAAACCGGATTCCCGAGGATGACAGGCGCTGGACCAGCCCGGGCGGCGCCGCGCTGCCGCTTCTGTCGCTCGACTGGGCGCTGCCCGATCCCTTCGCGGTCCTGATGCGCCTGATCGGCACAACAGCCCCGGCGCGGGACGCGGCATCCGCGTGGGATTGTCTCAAATCGTAATTTGGGGCTTGAACTTCCGGCTTTCCTTGCCATGATGGCGCGCTGACGGTGGACGGACGCGGGATTATTCGGTAACAGCACCGCCCTACGATCCACGATTAGGAGCTGTACCGAGTATGATCGGACTGGTGCTTGTGACACATGGCCGCTTGGCGGAGGAATTCCGCTCAGCTCTGGAGCATGTGGTCGGCCCCCAAAAAGCCCTCGCAACGATCTGTATAGGCCCCGACGACGACATGGATCTTCGTCGGCAGGACATCATGGACGCGGTCGCCGGCAACGACGACGGCCATGGCGTCATCATCCTCACCGACATGTTCGGCGGCACGCCCTCCAACCTTTCGATCTCGGCCATGGCGCGCGGCAACACCGAAGTGATCGCCGGCATGAACCTGCCGATGCTGATCAAGCTCGCCGGCGTGCGCGCCGAAAACAACATGCAGAAGGCGCTGGTGGAAGCCTCCGACGCCGGCCGCAAATACATCTATGTCGCCAGCCGCGTGCTGAACGGCAAATAAGCGCTGTCCGGGGGGAGAATGCTCGAACGCGAAATTCTGATCATCAACAAACGCGGCCTGCATGCCCGCGCCTCGGCGAAATTCGTGCAGACCGTCGAAACTTTCGATGCGGACATCCGGGTCAGCAAGGACGGCATGACGGTCGGGGGAACCTCAATCATGGGCCTGATGATGTTGGCGGCCGGCCCCGGCTCCACCATCCACGTCGCCGCCAGCGGCAATCAGGCGGATGAGGCGCTGGCCACGATCGAAGCGCTGATCGCCGACAAGTTCGGCGAAGAAATATGACGAAGCGCTAACCACGGCTTCATAAACATATAAAGATTTGTTTATGTCATTCTTGCCTTGCGCGGCGGCGGGTGCTACACCACGCGCCATGCAATCCTGGGCGCGCGCCGCGACCCGGCCGCCTGAGCGCGGCATGTTCCTCTTTCATCTGGAGACGCACAGAATGACCGCCAAGCAAGACTATCATGTCGCCGATTACGGGCTCGCCGATTTCGGCCGCAAGGAAATCTCGATCGCCGAAACCGAAATGCCGGGCCTGATGGCCGCCCGCGCCGAATATGGCGAGAGCAAGCCGCTCAAGGGCGCCCGCATCAGCGGCTCGCTGCATATGACGATCCAGACCGCCGTGCTGATCGAAACGCTGGTGGCGCTCGGCGCCGACGTCCGCTGGGCCTCGTGCAACATCTTCTCGACCCAGGACCACGCCGCCGCCGCGATCGCCGCAGCCGGCATTCCGGTCTTCGCCGTCAAGGGCGAGACGCTGGAAGAGTACTGGACCTATACCGACCAGATCTTCCAATGGGCCGATGGCGGCCTGTCCAACATGATCCTCGATGACGGCGGCGACGCCACGATGTATATCCTGCTCGGCGCCCGCGCCGAAGCCGGCGAGGACGTGCTGTCCATCCCGGGCTCGGAAGAAGAAGAAATCCTGTTCGCCCAGATCAAGAAGCGTCTCGCCGCTTCGCCCGGCTGGTTCACCAAGCAGCGCGACGCCATCAAGGGGGTGACCGAGGAAACCACCACGGGCGTGCATCGCCTGTATCAGCTGGCTGAAAAGGGCCTGCTGCCCTTCCCGGCCATCAATGTGAACGATTCCGTCACCAAGTCGAAGTTCGACAACAAATATGGCTGCAAGGAATCGCTGGTCGACGGCATCCGCCGCGGCACTGACGTGATGATGGCCGGCAAGGTCGCCGTCGTCTGCGGTTACGGCGATGTCGGCAAGGGTTCGGCCGCTTCGCTCTCCGGAGCCGGCGCCCGCGTCAAGGTCACCGAGATCGATCCGATCTGCGCGCTGCAGGCGGCGATGGACGGCTTCGAAGTCGTCAAGCTGGAAGACGTGGTCTCCACCGCCGACATCTTCATCACCGCCACCGGCAACAAGGACGTCATCCGCATCGAGCATATGCGCGAGATGAAGGACATGGCGATCGTCGGCAATATCGGCCATTTCGACAATGAAATTCAGGTCGCGGCGCTCCGCAATCTTCGTTGGACGAACATCAAGCCGCAGGTCGACATGGTCGAGTTCCCCAAGGGCAACCGCATGATCCTGCTGTCCGAGGGCCGTCTTCTCAACCTCGGCAACGCCACCGGTCATCCATCCTTCGTGATGAGCGCCTCCTTCACCAACCAGGTTCTCGGCCAGATCGAACTCTTCACCAATAAGGGCCAGTACGAAAATCAGGTCTATGTGCTGCCGAAACACCTTGACGAGAAGGTTGCGCGTTTGCACCTCGACAAGCTCGGCGTAAGGCTCACCGAGCTTTCTGACGAGCAGGCCGGCTATATCAGCGTCGAAAAGACCGGCCCCTTCAAGGCTGAACACTACCGCTATTGATAAGGCGCCGTTAACCATACCATATCTAGGGACCGCGCGGTGTAAGAGCCGCGCGGTTTCTTTTTTGGGCAAATCTATTTGCGAGCAAACTGCAAGATAGTATTGTTTTTGAACATGATTCGAATGTCACGGTCCGGCTGGTCGAGCGGCGGCGAACCGAACGGTGACGGAAACGGCGCTTTGCGGCGGGCGGTTTCCATCATGGGTCCCGAATGACTCCGGGGTCGATCCGCCACGCGCGCGGCGGACTACACGATCCATTTGGATCGGGCTCAATGCCGAGCTCCACAGCAATGACGGAACAGGTTACGGGGACTGGTCTAGATCATGATGGAATATGACAGGCTATTCGAGTGCGCTCGGCGGGGCGGGGAACGTCCCGACGCGGGCAAGAAGCGGATGCGGCTGCGCACGAAGAGCCTTCTCTATTCCGCCACCAGCCTGTTTCCAGCGGCGGCGCAAGCCGCCGATGTTCCCGGACACGCCTTCACCAGCGGGCATGTCGTGGCGCTGTCTTCCGTCGGCGGACTGGTGTCGGCGCTGTTGATCGGCGCCTTTACGCTGTTCCGACGCAAGACGGCGGTGGAGAACGAGAACCGCCAGATCAAATCCGCCCTGTCCGACGCCCATGGCAAGATCTCGCGCTACGAGGCGCTGATCGCCGACAAGAACCGGCGCATCGTCATCTGGGACGGCATGACCGGTCAGGCCGAAGTGCTGGGCGAATTGCCGATCGAAACCGGCGCGCCGCGGGACGACCGCGACTTTCTCGCTTTCGGCCGATGGCTGAAACCCCGCTCCGCCGGCGAACTCGAGCGCGCCGTCGAGATGCTGCGCGGCGAGGCGGCGAGCTTCGACATCGTGGTCGAAACCCATCGCGACGAGGTGCTGGAAGCGCAAGGACGCGTCTCGGGCGGTCGCGCCTTCGTGCGCTTCCTCGCGCTCAACAATCTCCGCGCCGAACTGGCCGAACTGCAGATCGAACGCGAAAGGCTGCAAAGCTCGATCCGCTCCTTCCAGACGCTGCTGGACGCCGTGGACATGCCCACTTGGCAGCGCGACCGCACCGGCGCGCTGACCTGGGTGAACGAAGCCTATGGCGAAGCCGTCGCGGCCCCCTCGCCCGAAGCAGCCGTGCGCGAGAGCCGCGAATTGCTGGAGACGGTGACGCGCGAGAAGATCAAGGCCATGGCCACGCCTGACAATCCGTTCCGCGACAAGGTCGCGACGATCGTCAACGGCAACCGGACATTCTACGACGTGGTGGATGTGCGCAGCCGCGAAGGCTCGGCCGGCATCGCCGTCGACGTTTCGCGTTCCGAAGCGGCGCGCGACGAGCTGCGCCGCACCATCAAGAGCCACGCCGAAACGCTGGACATGCTGGCGACGCCGGTGGCGATCTTCGACGAGCGGCAGAAGCTGCAATATTACAATCAAGCCTTCCGCCAGCTCTGGAATCTCGACATTCCCTTCCTGGAATCGACGCCTGATCATGCCGAGCTGCTGGACCGGCTGCGCGGAGCGGGCCGCCTGCCGGAACAGCTGAACTGGAAGGCCTGGAAGGACACGATCCTGTCGGTCTACCGCGCCATCGATCCGCATACCGATCTCTGGCACATGCCGAACGGCCAGACGCTGCGCGTCTTCGCCACGGCGCGGCCGCAAGGCGGCGCCACCTGGGTGTTCGAGAATCTCACCGAGCAGGTCGATCTCGAAACCCGCTACAACACGCTCCTCAAGGTGCAGGGCGAGACCATCGATCATCTCGCCGAAGGCGTGGCGGTGTTCGCGCCCGATGGCCGCATCACGCTGTCGAATCCCGCCTTCCGGGCGCTCTGGAACATTACCGGCGACGAAGCGGCCCCGGGCACGCATATCAAGGACATCGAGAAAGCCTGCCTTCCCTCCTACGACCAGGCGGACGGCTGGAAGAATTTCAGCCGGATCATCACCAGCTTCAACGACCAGCGCATGCAGGCGGCCGGCAAGATCGAGCTCAAGACGGGCCTCGTGCTCGATTATGCCGTCATTCCGTTGCCCAACGCCCAGACCATGCTGACCTTCGTCAACGTGACGGCGAGCGAGCTGGCGGAACGGGCGCTGAAGGAAAAGAACGAGGCGCTGCACAAGGCCGACGAGATCAAGAACGCCTTCGTCCAACACGTTTCCTACGAATTGCGCTCGCCGCTGACCAACATCATCGGCTTCACCGACCTGTTGCGCACCCAAGGCATGGACCCTCTGACCTCCCGCCAGGCCGAATATCTCGACCATATTTCCAACTCCTCCTCGGTGCTGCTGACGCTGGTCAACGATATCCTCGACCTCGCCACCGTCGACGCCGGCATCATGGAGCTGCATTACGAGCCGGTGACGGTGAACGACCTGCTCGACGAGGTGGCGCTGCAGGTGGCGCACAAGCTGCAGGAAAACCATGTGACGCTGAAGATCACGGCCGATCACGATCTCGGCGTCGTCTATGCCGATCACCAGCGGCTCAAGCAGATCTTCATCAAGCTTCTGACCAACGCGGCCAATTTCGCCCCCGAGCGCAGCGCGATCGGGCTGAAATGCTGGCGCGAGGGCGAGGACTTCCTGTTCACCGTCAGCGATCCGGGCCCGGGCATGAGCGCGGAAGCGGTGGAGAAGATCTTCAACCGCTTCGAATCCAGCAACAATGGCGGACGCAAGTCCGGCGCGGGCCTCGGCCTCGCCATCGTCGACAGTTTCGTCAGCCTGCATCACGGCCGGATCAGCGTCGACAGCGCGCCCGGCGCGGGAACCAGGATCACGTGCCGGATTCCGGCGGCCATGGCGGCGGCGGCGCGGCTCGACAAGGTCGCTCTATGACGTCGATCAGCCTTTTTCTGCCCGATGAAGCCGCAACGCGGCGGCTCGGCGAAGACCTCGCTCTGACCGTGAAGCCCGGCGACTGCCTGGCGCTGACGGGTGATCTCGGCGCCGGCAAGAGCGCGCTGAGCCGCGCGCTGATCCGTGCTGTCGCCGATGACGACGAGTTGGAAGCGCCGAGCCCGACTTTCACACTGGTGCAGAGCTACGAGCTGCGCTTTCCGATCCATCATTTCGATCTCTACCGGCTGGGTGACGAAAGCGAACTCGACGAACTCGGGCTCGACGAGGCGCTTTCCGAGGGCGTGGCGCTGATCGAATGGCCCGACCGCGCCGGCGCGCGCCTGCCGAAGGACGCCATCCGCATCGCCATTACCCACGAAGGCGACGGGCGGCGGCTGGCGATCGAGACGACCAATGAACGCTTCGCGACGCGTCTCGAGCGTGTGCTGGCGATACGGCGCTTTCTCGAAGACCAGCGCGGCGAAGTGGCCCGCCGCCGCTTCCTGACCGGCGATTCCTCCTTCCGCGCCTATGAGCGGGTGGCGACGCCCGCGGGCGAGCAACTGGTGCTGATGGATGCGCCCCGGCGCTCCAACGGTCCGCCGATCCGCGACGGCAAGCCTTATTCGCAGCTCGTGCATCTGGCCGAGGATGTAAAACCCTTCGTGGCGGTGGCGCGCTATCTGCGCTCGCTCGGCGTCTCGGCGCCGGAGATTTATGCCGCCGATATGGATGCGGGCCTGCTGCTGATCGAGGATCTCGGCTCCGAAGGCGTGCTCGACGACAATGGCCGACCGATCCCGGAACGCTATGTCGAGGCGGTCAAGCTCTTGGCGGATTACCACCGGCATCCGACGCCCGAACGGCTGGAGATCCAGACGGGCGAATGGCATCAGCTGCCTGAATTTTCACGTGAAACACTGAAGTTCGAAGCAGAGGTGCTGATCGACTGGCACATCCCCTGGCGTCGGGGAACTGTGGTCGACGAGGCCGAGAAGGCCGACTATCTCGCCATCTGGGACCATCTGATCGACGAGCTCGCCACGGTGGAAAAGCGGCTGGCGCTGCGCGATTATCATTCGCCCAATCTTCTCTGGCTGCCGGAACGCGAAGGCTTCCAGCGCATCGGCGTGATCGATTTCCAGGACGCGATCATCGGGCCCTCGGCCTATGACGTGGTGTCGCTCGCCCAGGACGCGCGGGTGACGGTGAAACGGCCGCTGATGGAAAAGCTGATCGACACCTATATGGACGATCGCGCCGCTCAAGGCGATTTCGACCGCGACAGTTTCCTCAAGGCCTTCGCCATCATGTCGGCGCAGCGCGCCTGCCGGCTGAATGGGCTCTGGGTGCGGCTCCTCAAGCGCGACGGCATGCCCCATTATATGCGGCATATGCCGCGCACGCTGTGGCATCTCACCATGGCGCTCGAACATCCTGTCTGCGCCCCCTTGCGCGACTGGATCAGGAAGGCTGGAATCCCCGCAGCCGAATCACCCGAAGATTGAGATCATGACGATCGAAAACGCCATGGTGCTGGCGGCGGGGCTTGGAACCCGTATGCGCCCGATCACCAATACGATCCCCAAGCCGCTGGTGCCGATCGCCGGCAAGCCGCTGATCGATTATGCGCTGGATGCGCTGAAAGAGGCCGGGGTGCGCCGGGCTGTGGTCAATGTGCATTATCTCGCCGAGCAGATGGAGGCGCATCTCAGCGCCTATTCCGGGCTGGAGATCCTGATTTCGGACGAACGCGCCGCATTGCTGAATTCAGGTGGCGGACTGGTCAAGGGCTTGAAATTGCTGCCTGAAGGCCCCGTTTATGTGATGAATGCCGATCTGTTCTGGGCCGGCGACGGCAAAGGCGAGGCGGGCAATCTCGGCCGGTTGGCGCGTTTCTTCGATCCCGCGACCATGGATATGGCCATGCTGCTGGCGCCGACCGAACGGGCGACCGGCCATGACGGCGGCGACGACTTCCGGCTGATTGAGGGCGGCGATTTGCTTCGCGCCCGCGAGGCGACCACCGAGACGGGCGGGAAAGGCGTGATCTATGCCGGCGCGATCGTGCTCGATTCGCGGCTATTCGCCGATGCACCGGAGGGCGCCTTCAATCTCAACATTTATTTCGACCGGGCGATCAAGGCGGGCAGGCTGAAAGGCCTGATGCTCGACGGCGACTGGGCGACCGCCGGCACGCCCGAGGCGATCGCGCCCGCCGAAGCCGTGGTGCTCCGCCATCGCGCGAGCGCGTGAGATGAGCGACCCCCGCGTCTTCACCATCCCGCCCGGTGCGCCGTTTCTCAAGACGCTGGCGCGGGCGCTCGTCGAGGGTCGGTTGGTCTCGTCCTTCCGGCTGACGCCCGAGGATCCGCTGTCGCTGTCGCGGGCGACGATCTATCTGCCGACCCGGCGCGCGGCCCGCGCGCTTCGGTCGGAATTCGTCGACCTGATGGCGGGGCGCGCGGCGATCCTGCCGGTCATCCGTCCGCTCGGCGAGATCGACGACGACGCCGGCTATTTCGACGAGACGCCGGATGCGGCGCTCGATCTCTTGCCGCCGATCTCGCCCGTTCGCCGGCTCATTGAATTATCTCGCCTGATTCTCGCCTGGCGAAACAAGCTGCCGGCCATGTTGCGCGACATCCATACGGATTCGCCGCTGGTGGCGCCGGCGAGCCCTGCTGACGCCATCTGGCTGGCCCGCAGCCTGGTGGAGCTGATCGACGCGATCGAGACCGAGGAAACCGGCTGGGACGGGCTCGACCGAATCGATCTCGGCGACCGCGCCATCTGGCAGCAGCTGACAGGTGAATTCCTGAAGATCGCCCGCGCCTTCTGGCCGGAGCGTCTCACGGAGCTCAACCGCTCCTCGCCCGCCGCCCATCGCGCCGAGGCGATCCGTGCGGAAGCGCGACGCTACAGGCGCGAACAGACGCCGCATCCGGTGATCGTGGCGGGTTCGACCGGCTCGATCCCTGCGACCGCCGAGCTGATTGAGGCGATTCACGGGCTTGATTGCGGACGCGTGGTGCTGCCGGGGCTCGATCTCGACATGCCCGAGACCCATTGGCGGCTGGCCGGCGCCCTTGCGCCTGACGGCAAGAAGGACGGCGATCCGGCCAGCCGCAGCCATCCGCAATACGGGCTTTATCATCTGCTCGTCCGACTGAAGACCGAGCGGCGCGATGTCGCGCCACTGGCGCTGGAGGAAGACGGATTGCGCCTGCGCGGCCGCGCCGTCAGCCAGGCCTTTACGCCGGCGGAAGCCGAGGCCAATCACCGCGCCTGGCGCGACGAGACCGGCGAGACGGCGCTAGCCGAGGCCTTCGAGGACATGGCGCTGATCGAGGCCGCCAATGAGCGCGAAGAAGCGCTGGCCGCAGCCATCGCGCTCAAGCTGGCGCTGGACGCCACGGACGGCGCGGCCCGGACAAGGGCGGCGCTGGTGACGCCGGACCGTAATCTCGCCCGGCGCGTCGCCACTGAGCTCAGGCGCTTCGGCATCGAGGCGGATGATTCGGCCGGGACGCCGCTGATGACCGCGCCGCAGGGAGCGCTGGCGCGGCTGGTGCTGGAAGCCACGCTCAGGCCCGGCGACCCCGCAGCGCTGATCAGCCTGCTCAAACATCCGATCATCCGGTTGGGCATGGACAAAGCGGAGCTGGAAAAGCAGGTCAATCGGCTGGAATTGCTGACGCTGCGCGGCGGCACGGCGCCCGCCAATCCCTCGGCGCTGACGCCCAGGGTAACGGAGGCCATCGCCCGGCTGAAGGACAATCCGCACAAAACGCATTGGCAGCAGCATCTGCTGATCGAAGACCAGCTGGAGATGCTGATCACGCTGGCGCGGCGGATCGAGCAGGCGGTGGAGCCGCTGACCAGGATGGCGGCGCGCGACCAGTTTGGTCGACCGGTGCAGCGCTATCCCCTGCCCGCCTGGGCCGAGGCGACGGGACAGGCGCTCGAAGCCTTCTGTCTCGACGAGCGCGACAGTCTCGAAAGCCTGTGGTCGAGCGAAGCGGGCGTGACGCTCGCGCGGCTGTTGCGCGAATTGCAGGAGACCGGCGATGTGCTGGAGGCCGACGGGCCGCAATGGATCGACGCGCTGACGGCGTTAATCGCCGGCGTCGGGGTAAAGCCGAAAAGCAACGACCATCCACGGGTGATGATCTGGGGCACGCTGGAAGCGCGTCTTCTGGAGGTGGACACGCTGGTGCTCGGCGGTCTCAACGAAGGAATCTGGCCGGCGCAGACGGCGAACAATCCCTTTCTCTCGCGCATGATGAAGACGGAGATGGGGCTCGAGCCGCCCGAACGGCGCATCGGCCAGGCGGCGCATGATTTCGTGATGGGACTGGGCGCGCAGAAGGTGATCCTGACCCGCGCGCTGCGCCAGGGCGGCGCGCCCTCGGTCGCCTCGCGCTTCCTGCAACGCCTGCAGTCGGCGGCAGGTCAAAGCGTGACGGAGGCGATGCGCCAGCGCGGCGACGACTATCGGGCGCTGGCGGAATCGCTCGATTACGGCGACGAACAGCCGTTTTCGCCGCGTCCCGAACCGTTTCCGCCGGCTGCAAGGCAGCCGGAGCGCTATTCCTTCAGCGAAGCCGGCCGGCTGCGCCGCGACCCCTATCAGATCTATGCCCGCCGCATCCTGAAGCTCGATCCGCTGGAGCCGTTCAACCGCGAGCCGGCGGCGCTGGAGCGCGGCAATCTGTATCACGCCGTGGTCGAGCGCTTTGTCAGAGGCGGCTTTGACGCGCGCGCGCCCGGCGCGTTCGAGGTGATCACGCGGCTGACAGGCGAGGTCTTCGCGGAGGCCGCCCTGCCCCCGCATGTCGAGGCCGTCTGGCGGCCGCGCTTTCTGGAAGTGGCGCGGGAATTCCTGGCGCATGAGGCCGAGCGTCAGCCGCTGATCGACAGGTCCTTCGTGGAGATCCGCGGCGAACATCATCTAACGGGGCTCACCGTGTCGGGCCGCGCCGACCGCATCGACCTGCGCAAAGATGGCCGCGCCGATATCATCGACTACAAGACCGGGCTTGGGCCCTCGCCCAAGGAGGCGCGGTCGCTGCTCGAGCCGCAGCTGGCGCTAGAGGCGGCGGTGCTGAAGGCGGGCGGCTTTGCCGATCTCAAGGCGCGGGAGGCGGAAGATCTGCTCTATGTGCGACTGCGGCCCGGCCGCAATTTCAAAGTCGACTGCGTCAACAACGAGAAATCCACCAAAACCAAGCCGGAGGATCGGCGCTCTGCCGATGAACTGGCCACCGAGGCGCTGTTGCAGCTCGCCAAGCTGACGGCGGCGCTGAAGACGGGCAAAGCCGGATTCAAATCCCGTGTCGCGCCGTTCCGCGACAGCGATCATGGCGGCGATTACGATCATCTCGCCCGGGTGGCGGAATGGTCCTCCGCCGACAGCGACGAGGAGGCCGGCGATGAGTGAGGCCGCGACGACAACGCCGCTCAGCGAAACGACGCTTCTCCAGAACGCCGCATCCTCGCCGGGCATGTCGGTCTGGGTGTCGGCCAATGCCGGCTCGGGCAAGACGCATGTGCTGACCCAGCGCGTGATCCGGCTGATGCTGAACGGCACGCGGCCATCCTCCATTCTCTGCCTGACCTACACCAAGGCGGCGGCGTCAGAGATGTCCAACCGCGTGTTCGAAAAACTGTCGCGCTGGACCGCGCTCGACGACGAACAGCTGGCCCGGGATATCGCGGCAATGGAAGGCGAAGCGCCGGGCCCGCTGAAACTGGCCGAGGCGCGCAAGCTCTTCGCCCGGGCGCTGGAATCGCCGGGCGGTCTGAAGATCCAGACCATCCACGCCTTCTGCGAATCGCTGCTGCACCAGTTTCCACTGGAGGCCAATGTCGCCGGGCATTTCAGCGTGCTCGACGACAAGGCGGCGGCGAGCCTGCTGTCGGAAGCCCGGCGCTTGCTGTTGACGGCGACGCAGGCCGAGGGCGATGAGGCGCTGGCGCGGGCCTTTCACGACGCTTTGTCCATCGCCGACGAAACCGGCCTCGACCGGCTGCTGAACGACCTGATCCAGAACCGCACCGCCATCCGGCGCTTTCTCGCCGCCAGCCGGGAACGTGGCTATGAAGCCGTTCTCGCCGAGGCGCTGGGGCTCGAGCCCGGAGCCACGGTGGCGAGCACCGCGGCCCGCGCCTGGCCGTTAGCCGGATTCTCGCCCGGCGACGTCAAGGCCTATATCGATCTCGCCAATGACAAGGGTGGATCGAAAGCGCAGGGTTGCGCCTATGCGCTGGGGCTTGCCGCCCGTGAAGAGGATCCGGTCAAGCGGCTGATTATGCTGCGCGAGGGGCTGCTGAAAGCGACGGACGAGGCGCCCTATGCGGAAAGCACCTATGCCAACAAGGATATGCGCAACCGCGACGCCGGCCTCATCGACCGGCTGATCGGCGCGACGGGATGGCTGGCGCGGATCTGGCAGGATTACAAGACCGCGCGGCTCTATGAGGCGACGCTCGCGGCCCTGACGCTCGGCGAGCGGCTGATCGACAATTACGAGGCGCTCAAGAAGGAGCGCAGCTTCCTCGATTTCGAGGACTTCATCACCCGCACCGAAGCGCTGCTGAAGAAAGAGGGCATCGGGCCCTGGGTGCATTACAAGCTCGACCAGGGCATCGACCATATTCTGGTGGACGAGGCGCAGGATACGAGCCCGGCGCAATGGGAAATCATCCGCTCGCTGACCGAGGATTTCTTCGCCGGCGAAAGCGCGCGAGCGCTGAACCGCACCGTCTTCGTGGTCGGCGACGAGAAGCAGTCGATCTATTCCTTCCAGGGCGCGCGGCCCGAGCGTTTCGCCGAAGAGCGCAGCCTGACCAAGCGCCGCGCGGAAGAAGGCGAACGGGCCTTCAGGCCCATCAATCTGCATGTCTCCTTTCGCTCGACTGACGATGTGCTGACGGCGGTGGACCGTGTCTTCGCCGACCCCGCCAATGCGCGGGGGCTGAGCGCGATGGGCGATCCTGTCGTGCATGTCTCCAACCGCATCGGCCAGGCTGGCCGCGTCGATCTCTGGGAAACGATTGCGGAGGAAACCAGCACTGAGGAAGACGAGGATTGGCTCGCACCCTTCGACCGCGTGGCAGAACGGTCGGCGGCGGCCGAACTCGCCCGGCGCGTGGCGGCCTCGATCGAGGCGATGGCGGGCAAGCAGACGGTGGTGGAGCGCGACGGCAGCGTGCGGCTGATCAGGCCCGGCGACATTCTGGTGCTGGTGCGCAAGCGCGACGCCTTTGCGCTGACCTTGTCGCGCGAATTGAAGAAGGGCGGCCGCGTGGCGGTGGCGGGCGCCGACCGTCTGGTGCTGTCGAGCCATATCGCCGTGCAGGACCTGATGGCGCTCGGTCGCTTCCTGATCCTGACCGAAGACGATCTGTCGCTCGCGGCGCTGATCAAATCGCCACTGATCAATCTCGACGAAGACGCGCTGTATGAACTGGCGGCGGAGCGCAGTCCGGCGGAAAGCCTGTGGCAGCGGCTGAATGCGCTAGCCGAGACATCCGCGCGCTGGCGGACGGCGCGCGACCGGCTGGACACCTGGCGAAAGATGGCCTGTTCGCTGCGCCCGCATGATTTCTACGCGCGTTTGCTCGGCTCGGAAGGCGGGCGGCGGCTGTTCCTGGCCCGCTTCGGCGCCGAAGTCAGCGACGTGCTCGACGAATTCCTGAGCTTCGCGCTCGATCACGAACAGGCGGGGCTGCCGGGACTCGCCACCTTCCTCGCGACGATGGAGGAGGATTCCCCCGAGATCAAACGCGAGCAGGACAAGGGTCGTGACGAAGTCCGCATCATGACCGTGCACGCCTCCAAGGGGCTGGAAGCGCCGGTGGTGTTCCTTGTCGACAGCGGCGGCAAGCCATTCGACAAGACGCTATTGCCGCGCATGCGCATCGTCGAGCGCGGAGAAGGCGGAGCCCGCCTGCCGCTCTGGTATCCCAATCGCGATTTCCAATGCCCGGTGATCACCGCCGACGAGGCGAGGCTTGGCGCGAGCGCGGAAGAGGAATATCGCCGGCTGCTCTATGTCGGCATGACCCGGGCGTCGGACAGGCTGGTGCTGGCGAGCTATCGCAAGAAGCGGGAGAATGCCGGGACATGGTCCGAGATCGTGCGAACGGCGCTGACGGCGGATGAGAGCCATTGCCGGCCCGAGACCTTCCGCGCCGGCGCGCTGGAATGGCAGGGCTGGACCTGGCGCCGGCACGCCGGTGGAGACGTCGAGGCGTCCGTCGAAGCTGCAAATGTCGAGGCGCGACCGCTGACGCCGAGAGAGCCGCCGCCGGGGCTTTACGCGCCGCTTCCGCCGCTTGTCGATTTGCCGCGGCCGCTCGCGCCGTCGGGCGCGCATGCGGTGATCGACGAGAGCGCCGGCGACGAGGTTGTGACATCGCTGCTGTTCGGCCCGAAGCGCTCGGGCTCAGGCGCGCAGACGCGCGGAAAGATCATGCACCGGCTGCTGCAGACGCTGCCCGAATTCGAGGAGACGGAAAGGCCTGAGGCTGCGGAGCGCTATCTGTCGCGGGCCGCGCCGGATTGGAGCGAGGCCGAGCGGATGCGCATCGCCGTCCAGGCGCTCGATATTCTCGACGATCCCGAGCTTGCCTTCCTGCATCATGCCGACACCAAGGCCGAGGTCTCGATCATGGGTGAGATCAACCTTGGGGGACGCGCTTTCGCCGTGTCGGGCCGGATCGACCGGATGGGGCGCAATGCCGAGGGCGTGTTCATCCTCGATTACAAAACCAATCTGTCGCCGCCGGAGCGCAGGGAGGACATTCCCTTTGCCCATCGCGCCCAGCTCGCGCTCTATCGCTCGGTTTTGGAATCTATTTTCCCGGACGAAACCGTCCGCTGCCTGCTGCTCTACACCGAGGGACCACAGCTTTATTCTCTGACGGAGGCCGAAGTTGAAAAAGCTCTGCTTGATATTTCGGCCCGATGATTTAGGTCATTGAACCGATACCGGCGCATGACCACATATGTGTCCGAACAAGCCTGGGCGGCCTGCAATGATCCGCCCCAAGAAGGAGATTTCCGATGGCCACCGTCAAAGTCGACGTGAACAATTTCCAGGAAGAAGTGCTCAACTCCGCCGAGCCGGTGGTGGTGGACTTCTGGGCCGAATGGTGCGGCCCGTGCAAGATGATCGCGCCGGCGCTCGAAGAACTCGCCTCGGAATATGCCGGCAAGGTGAAGATCGCCAAGCTGAACATCGACGAAAATCCGCAGCTCGCCGCCCAGTTCGGCGTCCGCTCGATCCCGACGCTGGCGATGTTCAAGGCCGGCCAGGTCGCCGACATCAAGGTTGGCGCGTCGCCCAAGACCGCGCTGACCGCCTGGATCTCCGGCGCCGCCTGATACTTCTATCTGAGATATGACGATGGAGCCCGGCCTCGCGCCGGGCTTTGTCATTCCGGCAGGGTGGCGTTGTCTTCGAGCACCGTGCCGGCGAAATAGAGCGAACCGCCGATGAGGATGCGCGGGGGAACCGCATCGGTTTCGGTTTCGACCGCGATCTGGCTGAGGGCCGCGGCGGTGGAGGTCGCCGGTTCGGCGCGGAGGCCGGCTTCGGCGGCGTCATGGGCGAGCGCGACCGGATCGAGCCCTGCGTCGGAACTGCGGATCGCCACCGTATAGACCTTGTGGGCCAAGCCTTCGAAGGCCTCGAAATAACCCTTGGGATCCTTGGTGTTTATCATGCCGGTGACGAGATAGAGCGGGCGCGGCTCGCGCTCCTCGAAGGACACCATGGCTTCGGCGACGGCGCGGCCGCCATGTGGATTATGGCCGCCATCCAGCCAGATTTCCGCGCCCGGCGGCGCGAAGGGAATGAGATTGCCGGTCTTGAGTCGCTGCAGGCGCGCCGGCCAGCTGACCGATTTCATAGCCTGGGCGACCACCTCTTCGCTGAGCGCGAAGCCGGCGCTTTTCACGGCGCGGATGGCGGCGGCGGCATTGGCGATCTGGTGGCGGCCCGGCAGGGCCGGCAACGGCAGATCCATCAGCCCGTCGTCATCCTGATAGACGAGACGGCCGTTTTCCTCATAGGCGAAGTAATCCTGGCCATAGACGGCCGGGTCGACGCCGGCGCGTTCGGCCTTTTTGACCAAGACGTCGAGGGCCGCCGGATCTTCCTGCTTGCCGAGCACGACCGGGCGGCGGCGCTTGATGATGCCGGCCTTGGCGGCGGCGATCTGTTCGATCGTGTCTCCGAGCCAGGCCTGATGATCGAGCGCGATGGGCATGATCAGCGAGACGGCGGGATGATCGAAGACATTGGTGGCGTCGAATTCGCCGCCCAGCCCGACTTCGATGACTGCCGCGTCGGCCGGATGTTCGGAAAACAGGATGAAGATCACCGCCGTCAGCAATTCGAAGACGGTGATCGGCTGGGCGGCATTGGCCTGTTCGGCGCGGAAAACCGCATCCAGCAACTTTTCGTCGGAGACGAGACGACCGCCGCCGGTGGCGCCGAGGCGGTAGCGCTCATGCCAGCGCACCAGATGCGGCGACGTATGGACGTGGCAGCTCAGGCCGGCGGCCTCGATCAGCGCGCGCGAAAAGGCTGTCGCCGATCCCTTGCCATTGGTGCCGGCGATGTGGATCACCGGCGGCAACCTGTCCTGCGGGCGGCCGAGATCGTCGAGAAGCCGGCGGATGCGATCCAGCGACAAATCGAAGCCGCGCGGATAGATGCCGAGGAGACGTTCGATCTCCTGTTCGGCGCGGCTCGGTTGCGTCGCGGTCATGGCCCCTCCCCGGTCCGGATCTTATGCCGCTTCGGCGACGACGTCGGGCAGATTGAGCATCATGCGGGTCAGCCGCGCCAGCGTGTCGGGAATGTCGTGACGGCGAATGACCATGTCGACCATGCCGTGTTCGAGCAGATATTCCGAGGTCTGGAAGCCTTCCGGCAGTTTTTCGCGAATGGTCTGCTCGATGACGCGCTTGCCGGCGAAGCAGATTTCCGCGCCGGGTTCGGCGAGATGGACATCGCCCAACATGGCGTAAGACGCGGTGACGCCGCCGGTGGTGGGGTTGGTCAGCACGACGAAATAGGGAAGGCCGGCTTCTTTCAGCATTTCCACCGCCACCGTGGTGCGCGGCAGCTGCATCAGCGACAGAATGCCTTCCTGCATGCGGGCGCCGCCCGAGGCCGGGAAAATCACCAGCGGGCAATGCTCGGCGATGGCGCGCTCGAAGGCCTTGATGATGGCTTCGCCGGCGGCGAGGCCAAGTGAACCGCCCATGAAGGCGAATTCATGCACGACGCCGACCATCTTGACGCCGCGCACGAGGCCGACGCCGGCGAGGATCGTGTCTTCCTGGCTGGTCTTGGCGCGACCATCCTTGAGGCGGTCGGCATATTTCTTGGAATCGCGGAACTTGAGGGGATCCTGCGGCACTTTCGGCTGCGGGAGAGCCTCGTAGCGGCCGTCGTCGAAGAGGTCGACGAGACGTTCCTTAGCCGGCATCTTCATGTGATAGCCGGAATTTGGAATGACCCATTTGTTGGCTTCCAGTTCCTTGTGGAAGACCATTTCGCCCGTCTCCGGGCATTTGATCCAGAGATTTTCAGGCACATCGGCCGTGGGCCGGCCGAGCATGGAATTGATCTTCGGACGGACGAAATTGGTGATCCAGTTCATGGCTCAAACTCCTGACCGGGGGCGTTTCCGCCCCGATATGGCTGTTTTACTCGGCGGCTGCAAGGCGGGCGGCGCGCACGCCGGTGGACAGGCCGTTGACGAAAGTGACGACCGCCTGGACCGTATCGGCCGTGGCGCGGCCTTCCCTATCCAGCGAGGTCGCGACCTGGTTGATGATGGCGGTGCCGACCACGACGCCATCGGCGGCCGCGCCGATCAGGCGGGCATGCTCGGCGGTCTTGACGCCGAAGCCGACGCAGACAGGCAGGTCGGTATGGCTCTTGATGCGGCGCACAGCGCCGGCGATCAGCGAGGGATCCGGCAGCGCAGACCCCGTAATGCCGTTCATCGAGACGTAATAGACGAAGCCCGACGTGTTGGTCAGCACCTTGGGCAGGCGCTTGTCGTCGGTGGTGGGCGTGGTCAGGCGGATGAAGTTGACGCCCTTGCGGATGGCCGGGATGCAGAGTTCGTCATCCATCTCGACCGGCAGATCGACGATGATCAGCCCGTCGATGCCGGCTGCGACCGCGTCGTCAAGAAAGCGATCGACGCCGTAGATATAGATGGGATTGTAATAGCCCATCAGCACGATCGGCGTGGTCTGGTCGTTCTCGCGGAATTCCCGGGCCATCTGGATGGTCTTGGCGAGCGAGTGACCGTTCTTCAGCGCCCGCTGGCCGGCGAGCTGGATGGCCGGGCCATCGGCCATCGGATCGGAAAAGGGTGCGCCGAGCTCGATGATGTCGGCGCCGGCGCCCGGTAGCGCCTTCATGATCTCGAGCGAGGTCTGGTAATCCGGGTCGCCCGCCATGAAATAGGTGACGAGCGCGGGCCGACCCTCAGCCTTGAGGTCGGCGAATTTCTTGTCCATGCGTGCGGTCATCGCGATCAGAGCCCCATTCCCAAAATCTTGCCGACGGTGAAGATGTCCTTGTCGCCGCGGCCGCAGAGATTCATCAGGATGATCTCGTCCTTGCCCATTTTCGGCGCGCGCTTGACGACTTCGGCCAGCGCATGGCTCGGCTCGAGCGCCGGGATGATGCCTTCGGTGCGGGTGAGCAGCTGGAAGGCGGCGAGCGCCTCGTCATCCATGATCGGCACATATTCGGCGCGGCCCATATCCTTGAGCCAGGAATGTTCCGGGCCGATGCCGGGATAATCGAGACCGGCGGAGATGGAATGACCTTCCTTGATCTGGCCGTCGCCATCCTGCAGCAGATAGGTGCGGTTGCCATGCAGCACGCCGGGCGAACCCGCGGTCAGCGAGGCGCAATGTTCTTCGCCGTCCAGGCCCTTGCCGCCGGCTTCGACGCCGACGATGCGAACCGACTTGTCGTCGAGGAAGGGATGGAAGAGGCCGATGGCGTTGGAGCCGCCGCCGACCGCCGCCACGATCATGTCGGGCAGGCGTCCTTCGGCGGCGAGCATCTGCTCACGGGCTTCCTTGCCGATGACCGACTGGAATTCACGCACCATTTCCGGATAGGGATGCGGGCCGGCGGCGGTGCCGATCATGTAATAGGTGTCGTCGACATTGGTGACCCAGTCGCGCAACGCCTCGTTCATGGCGTCCTTCAGCGTGCCGTTGCCTGCGGAGACGGGGATCACTTCGGCGCCGAGCAGCTTCATGCGAAAGACGTTGGGCGCCTGACGCTCGACATCGGTCGCGCCCATATAGACGACGCAGGGCAGGCCGAAGCGGGCGGCGACCGTGGCCGAAGCGACGCCGTGCTGGCCGGCACCGGTTTCGGCGATGATGCGGGTCTTGCCCATGCGCTTGGCGAGCAGGATCTGGCCGATGCAGTTGTTGATCTTGTGCGAACCCGTGTGGTTGAGTTCGTCGCGCTTGAAATAGACTTTCGCGCCGCCGAGCTCGGCCGTCAGGCGTTCGGCGAAATAGAGAGGGCTCGGGCGGCCGATATAATGCGTGCCGAGATTGGCGAGCTCGGCCTGGAATTCCGGATCGGTCTTGGCCTTGTTCCACTCCGCCTGCAGATCGAGGATCAGCGGCATCAGGGTCTCGGCCACGAAGCGGCCGCCAAAAATGCCGAAACGGCCGTCTTCATCCGGTCCGGCGCGGTAGGAATTGGGCTTTGCGATCTCGTTCACGCGTTTTCTCCTCAGGCCGCCTGCGTCGCGCGACGCACAGCGGCGAAAAATTCGTCCATTTTCGCCAGGTCCTTGACGCCGGGGGCGGATTCTACGCCCGACGACACGTCGATTCCCCTGGGACGGGCGATGCGGATGGCCTCGCCGACATTGTCTTTCGTCAGTCCGCCCGACAGCATGTAATCCACCGAAGGATCGAGCGCCGTCAGCAACGACCAGTCGAAGCTGACGCCGTTGCCGCCAGGGAGCTCGGAGCCTTTGGGCGGCTTGGCGTCGAACAGATAGCGGTTTGCGAGCCCATCATAGGGCTCGATCCGCGCCAGATCCTCCGACGTCGACACCGACAAGGCCTTCATCACCGGCAGACCCGTCATGGCTTTTACGGTGAGAACCCGATCAGGGCTCTCCGTTCCGTGCAATTGCAGAATATCGGGCTTGATCATCGCGATCAGTTCGTCGAGGTCGTCGTCATCGGCATTGACCGAGACGGAGACGATCTTGGCGCGGCCACGGACGCGATCGGCCAGACGACCGGCGTCGGCGGGCTCGATATGGCGCGGGCTCTTTTCGAAAAAGATGAAACCGATATGGGTCGCGCCCAGACGGACGGCGTGATCCACAGCCTCTTCGGTCTTCAATCCGCAGATTTTGATGTCGAGTTTCATCCGGCCCAACTCGCATGAAATGGAGGAAGAGTCGAGCCGTTTTTACGTCGTTCCGGCGCCCACAATGCGGCGCAATCAGCCGAAATCATGCACATGCAGCATCGCGCCGTTGCGCTTCAGCCAGTGCCGCGCCTCGTTCATGCGCGGGCAGAGCCGGGCGCAGATCGCCCAGAAGCGATCGGAATGGTTCATCTCCTTGAGATGGGCAACTTCATGGGCGGCGAGGTAATCGAGCACGTAAGACGGCGCCATGATGATGCGCCAGGAGAAGCTGAGCGCGCCGTCATGCGAGCAGGAGCCCCAGCGGCTCTTGGTGTCTTTGAGCGTGATGCTCTTGATCGTCGCGCCGACTGCGGCGGCATGCGCCTGGGCCCGCGCTTCCAAATCCTTGCGCGCTTCGGCCTTCAGATAATCCTTGAGCCGCCGGGCGAGATGATCTTCGGCGCCGCCGACGCGAATGACAGCCTCGCCGTCGACCTCCGTTATCTGGGTCAGGCCCCTCAGGAGGCCGGTGCGTTCGATGCGATGGGCGACGCCGCGCAGATGCAGATAGCGGCCTTCGGCCAAAGCGTTGGTGGTCGGGAAGCGGGCGAGCCGCGTCATCAACCAGCCTTCGTGGCGGGCGAGGAACTCGTCGATCTCGCGCGACTTCAGGCCGAAGGGCACGGTCAGCTTCAGCGCCTGACCGCCCGGCTCGATGCGCAGCGTGATGCGGCGGGCGCGCCGGTCTGGTTTGACGGTGAGCGGCAGAGACCGGCCCGCGACCTCATGGGTGCGAGTGGACGGCGCATTGGGCCGCTCGGGTTTCTGCAGGAAGGACAGCCGCGACAACATGAGACGAGGTCTAGCAGATTCAGCGCGCAAAACAAAAGCCGGCGCATGACGCGCCGGCTCGATTTGTCGAGATGTTGATTGCTCAGGCGGGATAACCCTGATCGGGCGTATCGACCTGATTGCGGCGCGCCTCGCGGTCGCGCATGAAACGGTCGAATTCTTCCTGGTCACGGGCGCGGCGCAATTCGCGCATATAGGAGTCGAATTCCTCGCGCATCTCGTCGAGCTTGCGGCGCTCTTCTTCGATGCGGTCCAGTTCGGTCTTGCGCCAGTCGTCAAAGGCCATGTTGCCCGAGGCGAACTGGAAGCCTTTGTCGCGCCAGCGGCCGGAGCGGCAGGCGCGGGCGAAGCCGTCGACACGCGCATTGGCGTCGCGCTTGAAGGCGCTGAGACGATCGCCGAACAGGATATATGCCAGCATGGCCAATCCAAGCGGCCAGAAGACGACGAAGCCGAGGACCATCAAAGCGATGGTGGCCGGCGTCCATTCGGGCCGTATGAGAGGGGCGGTGCGGTACATGATGTCGTTTCCTCACGATTGCCTGGCCCGCAAAAGCGCGGACCATTGCAATCGATGTGGGAAACGCCGTGACGCATTCAAGCAGATCTCGGTCGAAATCGGACAAGAGCCTGAAACGTCTTGCGTTTTTCAATGCCTGCTTAAACACGCATAACGCGAAACTCAGTCCTTGGGCTGGGACCGGGCGCCCCGACGCGGCAGCCTGAGCTTCGGCGCGGACGATTTCGCCGGCGAGTTGGAATTGACCGCCTCTGTTCTTGCGCCATGTTCGCGCATGAAGGAAATGATGCGGGGCACGATTTCCTTGCGGAAGCGCGAGCCGTTGAAGACGCCGTAATGGCCGACATCCGGCTGGACGTAATGAGCGCGCTTGCCGTCGGCGAGCGAGGAGCAGAGCGTCTGCGCCGCATGCGTCTGGCCGACGCCGGAAATGTCGTCGTTTTCGCCTTCGACGGTGAAGAGCGCGGTGCGGCGAATTTTGGAGCAATCGACGCGGGCGGAGCGATGCATCATCTCGCCCTTGGGCAGGGAGTGCTTGATGAACACGGTATCGACCGTCTGCAGATAGAATTCGGCCGTCAGATCCATCACGGCCAGATATTCGTCATAGAAATCGCGATGCTTGTCGGCGGAATCGCCGTCGTTCTTGACGAGGTGGAAAAAGAAATCCTTGTGCGCGATCATATGGCGGTCGAGGTTCATCGACATAAAGCCCGACAGCTGCAGGAAGCCGGGATAGACATTGCGCATGAAGCCCGGCTGCGGCCAGGGAACCTGCATCACGACATTGTCGGCGAACCAGCTGAGCGGCCTGTCCTGCGCAAGCTGGTTGACGGCGGTGGGATTGATGCGGGTGTCGATCGGGCCGCCCATCAGCGTCATGGAGGCGGGCGCAAGCGGATCGTTTTCGTCTTCCATACGGGCGACAGCGGCGAGGACCGGCACGGAGGGCTGGCAGACGGCCAGGACATGCGTGTCTTCACCGATGAACCGAACCATGTCGATGATGTAATCGATATAGTCGTCGAGATCGAAGGAGCCCTCGCTCAAGGGCACCATGCGGGCGTCCTTCCAATCGGTGATGTAGATATCGGCATGGGGGAGCAGCGCTTCGACCGTGCCGCGCAACAGCGTGGCGTAGTGGCCGGACATCGGCGCGACGATCAGCAACTTGGGATCGCGACCATGACCCGGGGGCAGAACCCGCTCGAAATGCAGGAGATCACAGAAGGGTTTCGAGAGCACCACATGCTCGTGCACCGATGCCGGTCTGCCCGCGATCGTCGTGGTCGGCAGTTCGAAGGCCGGCTTGCCATAGCGGCGGGTGGCGCGTTCGAACACTTCCAGCCCCGCAGCCATCGACCTGCCGAGAGCAGTGTAGGACAGCGGATTGAAGGGATTGGAATACGCGATCCTGAGCGATTCAGCCGTTGCACGAGCGGGCGCCATGGCGGCGTGGCCGAATTCGTAGATGTGATAGAACATGTAAAACCTGCACCTTTTCCTGGGCCGGACCGCCGGTCACGCATGTTAATTCATGATCGACACTAACAGTTCCGACTTAATGGACAAGAAACGCGATCGCGCCAAGTCGATCGAAGTCATCACATCTGGTGACGAAATGCGGGAAATGCACCATCTTTGTGATGATTCTCACCGATCAGCCTTGCGCCTGGATGACCGCCTTGATCAGCCCAGATTTCTGATGCGCCCAGCGCGGCAGGTCGGTGATCGCACCCGGAAAATCGGTGCGGTGGGTGATCAGCTGGTCCGTGTCGATCGCGCCGCTGCGGATAGAGGCGATGACGTGATCGAAATCGGCCTTCTGGGCGTTGCGGCTGCCGATGATCGACATTTCCCGCTTGTGGAATTCCGGATCGGCGAAAGTGATGTCGTCCTTGACCACGCTGACATAAACGAGGACGCCGCCATGAGCGACGAAAGGCAGCGCCGCCATCATCGAGGCGGCATTGCCTGTGGCGTCGAACACGGCCTCGAAGCCTTCGCCTTCGGTGATGGTCTTGGCCTGATCGAGCGCGGACGGGCCGACGGTGATGGAGGACGCCAGACCGAAGCGGCCATTCGCTTCCGCCAGACGCTCTTCGCTCAGATCCATCAGCGTCACTTCGAAGCCGGCGATGCGGGCGAAGAGTGCTGTTCCCAAACCGATAGGACCGGCGCCGACCACGAGCGCGCGCGCTCCCGGCTCGACGGAACCGGCGCGGCGCACGGCATGGGCGCCGATGGCGAGAAACTCCACCGTCGCGGCCTGTTCCGGAGACAGGCCTTTCGCCGGGTAAGCATTGACCGAGGGCACCACGATTTCCTCGCAGAAGGCGCCGTCGCGATGAACGCCGAGCACTTCGATCGCCATGCAGCAATTGGGTTTTCCGCGGCGGCAGGCGATGCAGCGCCCGCAGGCGATATAGGGATTGACAGCGACGAGATCGCCGGGTTCGAGACCGGAGCCGGCGGGCGCCTCCATGACATGAGCGGAGATCTCGTGACCCATGACGCGGGGATAGGCGAGGAAGGGATGCTTGCCTTCATAGATATGATAATCGGTGCCGCAAATGCCGATGTGGCTGACCTTCAGCCGGATTTCGCTGGCCTCCGCGGGCTGAGGCGCGGCGCGCTCCACCAGTTCGAGCCGACCGGGTTCGGCGCACAGAATCGCTTTCATCGTCTTTCCTCCCCTCGCCGCTCCCTCGAGCGGCGTCATGCGAATTGCTTTTGTCTTTTATCTACAATATACAATTCGCGCAATGGGAGGATCTGTCGTCGGGGAACGTGGCGACAGGGGCGGACGGAGGACCTATGGCGCGGCAGAATACGCTGTTCAAGGAGGCCTATAACAGGTGCCTGAGCGATATCGAGGAGCAGGAAAACCTGCCGTCGGAGCCGGAACTGGGCGAGAAATACGGCATCAGCCGCACCACGGTGCGAGCGATCCTCGGGCGGATGCGCGACAGCGGCCTGATCGAATGGGACAAGCGCAACAAGATCGTGCTTCGGCCACCCAAGGACGAAGACTATTTTCCCGCCGAAGAAACCAATTCGCTGAACGAAATCATCGAACGCGCCTTCATGAAACGCATCCTCACCGGCGAAGCCAGCCCGGGCGCGCAGATCAGCGAGGCGGAGATCGCCCGCGAAGTCGGGGCCGGCACGACCAGCGTGCGTGAATTCCTGATCCGTTTCTCGCGCTTCGGCCTGATCGAGAAGCGACCCAACAGCCATTGGGTGCTCAAGGGTTTCACGCTGAATTTTGCGCTCGAACTCAGCGAAGTGCGCGAGATGTTCGAATTCAAATCGGCCGCGGCCTTCGCCAGATTGCCGCCCGAGCATCCGGCCTGGGCGGAGCTCGATGCGATCGAGGACGAGCATCACGACCTGCTCGCCGACATCGAAAACCGCTTCCTGGATTTTTCGGCGCTGGACGAGCGGTTCCATCTGCTCGTGCATCGCGCCTCGGGCAACCGTTTCGTGATCGATTTTCACGACGTGATCGCCTTCATATTCCACTATCACTATCAGTGGAACAAGACGCATGCCCGGGCGCGCAACGAGCGGGCGCTGCGCGAACATCTCGATTATATCGCCGCGCTGCGCTCGCGCGATCCCGCCCGGATCGACGCCGCCTGCCGCATTCATCTCGCATCGGCGCGCGAAACGCTGATCGCCTCCGTTCCCCATTGAGACCCATGATGACGACGCCCATTCTTCAATTCGGCACCAGCCGATTTCTGCAGGCCCATGCCGATCTGTTCGTCAGCGAAGCGCTGACGCGCGGCGAGGCGATTGGCCCCATCACCATCGTCCAGACGACACGATCCGGCGAACGCAGCAAGCGGCTGACGGCGCTCGCCGCGCAAGAGGGGTTTCCCGTGCGCATCCGCGGTTTGAAAGATGGCGAAGTGATCGACGAGACCAGGCGGATCACCTCCGTGAAAAAGGCGCTGTCGATCCATGACGACTGGGCCGAGACGGCTCGGATCTTCTCTGGAGAAGCCAGAGCGGTGATCTCCAATACCGGCGACGCCGGTTTCGACATCGGCGCCGAAGCAGACGTGATGCCGGAGGGCGCGCCAGAGAGCTTTCCCGGCAAATTGACCAAGCTCCTGCTCGGCCGGTTCGAAACCGGCGGGGCGGCGCTGACCATCCTTCCGGCGGAGCTGATTTCGCGCAATGGCGATGCGTTGAAGGGGATCGTCCTGAGGCTCGCGGCGCGGTGGCGGCTGCCGCAGTCGTTTCACGACTGGCTCGAGAGCGAGGTCATCTTCTCCAACACGCTGGTCGACCGTATCGTCTCCGAGCCGATCGAGCCGGCTGGCGCGGTGGCGGAACCCTATGCGCTCTGGGCGATCGAAACACGGCCCGGCCAGATCCTGCCCTGTCTGCATCCCGATATCGTGACAGCGCCGGATATCTCTTCGTATGAACGGCTGAAGCTGTTCATTCTCAATCTCGGCCATACGGCGATGACCGAGAAGTGGCTGGCCTCGGACCTGCCGCGCGACATGGTGGTGCGCGATCTGCTGGCGCGGCCGGAGTATCTCGATTTCCTGGAGCGACTCTACGCCGAGGAGATCATCCCCGGCTTCGCCATTCACGGCATGAGGGACGAGGCGGAGGCCTATGCGCGCCAGACGATCGAGCGCTTCCGCAACCCGTTCCTCAATCACCGGCTCTCCGACATCGCCCAGAACCACCTCGAAAAGATCCGCCGACGCGCCGGCGGCTTTCTCGACTGGACCGGCGTCCATACGCCCACTCTCGAAAATATGATCCGAACGGCCGCCTAGTGCGTTCAATAAACGCTGCGTCCTCCGATCCGGTGGTTGATGTTTTCCGCCGGCTCGACTCTTATCGCAGCCGCATCTTCGGTTCGTTTCCGCCCGCTTGTTCAACAGCAAGCACGGAGGGCCGTCGGGCTTTTGCTAGCGCGTGCTCCTCCCCGGGTCGTATGCCCGATGCGCAGAAAGCCCGCTCGGTCCGAACCGATGCTGAAATCAACCTTGCGCCGCATCCCGATCGGGTGCGGCTACATTCTCGACAAGGAATAGACATGTCCGATAGCCGCCACGCCGACCATCCCGCCGCCTCGATGTTCGTGGAGCGCTGGTCGCCCCGCTCCTTCACCGGCGAAGCCCTGCCGGAATCGGCGCTGATGACCATTCTCGAGGCCGCCCGCTGGACGCCCTCGGCCAGCAACACCCAGCCCTGGCGCTTCGTCTATGGTTTGAACGGAACGCCTGAATTCGACAAGCTCGTCTCGGTGCTGATGGGCTTCAACCAGGTTTGGACCCCCAAGGCGGGCGCGCTGCTGCTCGTCGTGTCGAAGACCCAGACGGTCAATGCCGACGGCGCTCAGAGCCCACTGCGCTGGCATTCCTACGACACCGGCGCCGCCGGCCTCGCCATCGCCTTGCAGGCCGAGGCGCTCGGCTATCACGCGCATTCGATGGGCGGCGTCGAGGGCGAAAAGGCCAAGGAGGTCTTCTCCATTCCCGAAGGTTACAAGGTGGAAAGCGCTATCGCGATCGGCAAGCTGGGCCCCAGGGAGGCCCTGCCCGAAAAACTGCAGGAACGCGAAGTGAAGAGCGACCGCATGCCGGTCTCGGAATTTGCTTTCAAAGGCGAATTCAAAGCCTAACAAACTCTGAATGTTTCACGTGAATCATAGAAAACGCCGGGGATAACCCGGCGTTTTCGTATCAAGGCGACGCGTATCGAAGGCGATCAGATATCGAGATTGGCGACACTGAGGGCGTTTTCTTGGATGAAGTCGCGGCGCGGCTCCACCTCGTCGCCCATCAGGCGGGAGAACAGACCGTCGGCGTCGGTGGCGTCCTGCACCTTGACCTGAAGCAACGAGCGGACATTCGGATCCAACGTGGTTTCCCAGAGCTGCTCGGCGTTCATTTCGCCGAGACCCTTGTAGCGCTGCATGGACAGGCCCTTGCGGCCGAAGGCGAAGACCGATTCGAGCAGCATGCGCGGGCCGGCGATTTCGGTCTCGCCTTCGCGGCGCACCAGCGCCGGCGGCACGCCATAGATTTCGCCGAGGCGCGACGACATCTGGTCGATCATCCTCGCATCCTGCGAGCCGATCAGCGCCATGTCGATGACCAGCGATTCCTTGACGCCGCGCACCATGCGTTCGAAACGCAGCGAACCGGCGTCGGACATTTCACCCGTCCAGCCGCGTTCGGTCTCCTCGGCGATGACGTCCATGCGGCGAGCGATTTCGGCGGCCACGGCTTCGGCGCGGGCGCGGTCGCTCATCAGTTCGGCGTTGAGACCGCCGGCGATCGCGGCCTGTTCGACGAGGGCGCGGTTGTAGCGGGAATGCAGACCGTCGATCAGCGTGCGGACGCGCAGCGCATCCTGGATGACGTCGCGCAGATCGGCGCCGATGCGAACTTCGCCTCCGCCGAGACGCAGCGACACATCTTCGAGGCCGGCGTCGATGAGATATTCATCCAGCGCCTTTTCGTCCTTCAGATAGGTGGAGGACTTGCCACGGCTGACCTTGTAGAGCGGCGGCTGGGCGATGAACAAATGGCCGCGCTCGATCAACTCCGGCATCTGCCGGAAGAAGAATGTGAGCAGCAGCGTGCGGATATGGGCGCCGTCGACGTCGGCGTCCGTCATGATGATGATCTTGTGATAGCGCAGCTTGTCGGCGTTGAACTCGTCCTTGCCGATGCCGGTGCCGAGCGCGGTGATCAGCGTGCCGATTTCCTGGCTCGACAACATCTTGTCGAAGCGGGCGCGTTCGACGTTGAGGATCTTGCCGCGCAGCGGCAGGATCGCCTGGTTCTCGCGCGAGCGGCCCTGCTTGGCCGAGCCGCCTGCCGAATCACCTTCGACGAGGAACAGTTCGGACTTGGAGGGATCGCGCTCGGAGCAGTCGGCCAGCTTGCCGGGAAGCGAGGCGATGTCGAGCGCGCCCTTGCGGCGGGTCAATTCGCGCGCTTTACGGGCGGCTTCGCGGGCGGCCGCGGCTTCGACCACCTTGCCCACCAGCGTCTTGGACTCGGACGGATGCTCCTCGAGCCATTGGTTGAGCGCTTCGTTGACCAGGTTTTCGACGACCGGGCGGACTTCGGAGGAAACGAGCTTGTCCTTGGTCTGCGACGAGAATTTCGGATCCGGCACCTTCACCGAAAGAACGGCGGTCAGGCCTTCACGACAATCGTCGCCGGTCAACGAGACCTTTTCCTTCTTGAGAATGCCGGAGCTCTCGGCATAGCCGGTGATCTGGCGGGTCAGAGCCCCGCGGAAACCCGCGAGATGGGTGCCCCCGTCCCGCTGCGGGATGTTGTTGGTGAAGCACAGCATGTGTTCGTGATAGCTGTCGTTCCACCACATCGCGACTTCGACGGTGATGCCGTCCTTCTCGCTGCTGATCGAGATCGGCTTGTCGACCAGCGGCTTCTTGGCGCGATCGAGATAGGCGACGAAGGCTTCGAGACCGCCGGAATAGAGAAGCTCTTCCTGCTTGATGTCGGAATGACGCTTGTCGGTGAGCACGATGCGGACGCCGGAATTCAGGAAGGCCAGTTCGCGCAGGCGATGTTCGAGCGTCTGATAGTCGAAAACCGTCTTGGTGAAGGTGTCGGGGCTCGGCAGGAAGGTCACTTCGGTGCCGGTTTCATTCGGCGAGTCGCCGATCACCTTCAGGGGCGCATCGGCGACCCCGTGGGTGAAGCTCATCTCATGGATCTTGCCTTCGCGGCGGATCTTCAGCTTGAGCCAGATCGACAGCGCATTGACGACCGAGACGCCGACCCCATGCAGACCGCCGGAGACTTTATAGGAGTTCTGGTCGAACTTGCCGCCGGCATGCAGCTGGGTCATGATCACTTCGGCGGCGGAAACGCCCTCCTCGTGATGGATGCCCGTGGGGATGCCGCGGCCATTGTCGGTGACGGTGCAGGACCCGTCGGCATTGAGGGTGACGGTGACCAGATCGGCATGGCCGGCCAGCGCTTCGTCGATGGCGTTGTCGACCACCTCATAGACCATGTGATGCAGACCGGACCCGTCGTCGGTGTCGCCGATATACATGCCCGGACGTTTTCTCACCGCGTCGAGGCCCTTGAGAACCTTGATGCTATCGGCGCCGTATTCGCCGGCGGGCGCCGGTGCGTCGTCTTCGGTGGGTCCGGTCATGGATGGCTTTCTCTTGGCTGTCTTGCAAAATCGTCGAAGGCGAAAAATCGGCCTTGCGAATCACTTTTCAGAAGGTGACCGACTATAGGATTTTTCCCCGAAAGGCCAAAGCGTGGCCATGGAAATAGGGCGTAAAACCGGTCGCTAGCGGGCTTTTTCCCGTAGAAAAACGATCCGATCGAGCGTTTCCGTCAGTTCCGTCACGGCATCGGGCGGAAGGCCGCGAATTTCGGTCGCCAGACGGTTGGCCAGGGCCGTGTAAGCCGCAGGCAGGCCTGTCGTGTCGACCACGACCCGCGGGTGCGAATGGGAAGCGACACGGAAGAGATCGTCGGCTTCATCCCAGATGATGTTGAAATAACCGGCGACACGCTGGAGGAAATCGAAGCTCGGCCGGCCGCGATGGCCGTTTTCGAGCGCTGAGAGATAGGCCGGCGTCACACCCAATGCCGCCGCCATCTGCTTCTGGCTGACGCCCCGTTCGCGGCGCAGCCGCCGCACGGCCTCGCCGAACGGCGTCATGACCGTTCACCGCGGCTGCGCGACAGGCGCACATAAAGCGCGCCGTCGCCGCCGTGATTGGCGGCCGCCGGCTCATAGGACGAAATCAGGGGACGGAAATCGGGCTTGGAAAACCAGAGCGGCACCGCGCGCTTGAGCGCGCCGTCGCTGCCGATCGAACCGCCCTTGCCGGTAATCACCAGCACATGCCGGAGGCCGCGTTCATGGGCGCGGACCAAGAAGGAATGCAGGATGGCGTGCGCCTCGGACTGGAAAAGGCCATGCAGATCGATCCGCGCTTCAAGCTCCAGCCGCCCCTTGGCGAGCTTTCGCTTGACCGGCTTTTCGAGTGGATGATGGCGCGGCTGTTGCGGGCGGGGGGTGGGCGCAGGCTCGCTCATGGGCGCCGACACAAGGCTCGGCGGCGAGTTTGCTTCGCCGGATTCATGCTCCTTCATCAAGATTTCAAAAGCGTCGATATCGCCTATGCGACCCGGCAGCGCACGGGTGGTGCGCGCCACTTTGCCCCAGAGAATGCGGTCTTCGTGGGAGAGCTTCTTCTCACTCGCCATAACCCAGCTCCCGTGCGGCGCGATGGGGAAGAAGAAGAAAGAAATCGGCGGCGTCGCGCACATTGCCCGCAAGCTCGCCCGCAGCGTCGCCCGAGCCGGTGAAGATATCGGCGCGGGCCGGACCGACGATGGCCGTACCGGTGTCGAGCGCCATCATCAGCCGACGAAACGGTTTTCCGCCGGTGAGATGCGTGAGGCTGTCCGATGAGAGATAGAACAGTGACGAAAACGTGTGGATCGTTCTGTCGACCGCGATCGAGCGCATCGGCTGCAACGGAACCTTGGCGGCGGCAACGGGCCCCAAGGCGAGATCGCTGACCTCGGCGTCCCGAAAAAAGATGTAGGAGCGGTTGGTCCAGAGGATTTCGTCCTGCCGATCTTCATGCGCCGCGAGCCAGGCGCGGATCGACTGCATGGAAATCTCCGCCTCGGCGACTTCTCCGAGCTCGATCAACCGCCGGCCGATTCCGGAGAAGGGATGTCCAGCCTTGGCGGCATAGGTGATGCGGCGGATCGCGCCGTCCGGATAGCGCAACCGCGCAGCGCCCTGGACATGAGCAAAAAAGACGTCGACGCGCGACCGGGCCCAGGCAATCTCCAGCCCCCGGCCCGCCAATCCGCCGCGATCGATCTCGCCGCGGTCCAGATAGGCGCAGATCGTCCCATCCGGTCGCCGCTGGCCGAAGGCGTAGGAAGGATCGAGCTCAAGGGGGCGATTGGCCTCGTCGAGATCGACCAGGTCCGAGGGGCGGCGATAAAAGGGGTGCTGGAACTCGTGGTCTCGATGTTCTGAAACATCCACGATCGGCTCATAATAGGCGGTGACGAAACCCGCGTCGCCGGAGGCGGGCCGAATGCGAAACGGCTGGAAACGGGTCTCGATGAATGTCCGCATTTCGGCCGGGCCCTGGGGATCGATCTCGACCGCCTGCTCGAAAATCTCCGCAAGCAATTCGGGGCGCAATCCCAGCGCCCCGGTTCGATAAGGTTTGACCTCGCGACCATGCGCGAGACAACGCCGCATCGACCCGAGCAGATCGCTGGGATCGTCTTCGGCCCAGCCGGGCAGTTCGGAATACGCCGCCGGGATCAGGCCGAAGCTCATCGTGGTCAGCCTTCCGACTGGGTCGAAACGAGCTTCCAGTTCGGATCGCGCGAACGGGTGTCGCGCAGGAAGGTCCAGCGGTCCTTGACCTCGGACACATCTTCGGCATTGCCATCCACCAGCGTTCCCGCCTTGTCATAGGTGGCGGAAATCAGCTGGCTGACGATCTTCATCGTCACGGTGACCTCCGGGCCTTCGAGATTGGCCGCAACCATTTCCGCCTTATCGATGCCGACGAAACTGAACTTGACCTTCTCGCCCGCCTTCTCCCGCTCGGCGATCGCGGCGTTGAAGCCCTCATAGACGTCGTTGGAAAGCAGGTTCTTCAAGGTCTTGCGGTCGCCCTCCGCATAGGCGGTGACGATCATTTCATAGGCCGCCTGCGCTCCCTGAACGAATTGCTGCGGGTCGAACGATGGGTCTGCGTCGACGATCCGGCGCAATGATTCGTTCAGCGCGGCGCCGGGCGGGGCGAAATCATCGATGGCCTGATAGCGATTTTCAGGTTCGGATGCGCCGCGCCGCGGCAGCGTGATGACCTTGCCGTCTTCCGCCGGCGGCTGGGGCCGTTCGGCCTCCCGTGCGGATTCGCGCGGCGAAAAAGGATCGTAGGGCTGCTTCTCATGCCCGGTGCGTTTTCCCAGAACGCTGCGGAGGTTCAAAAAAATCAACGCCGCAACGATCAGGAAAAACAGGGTGATGATACTGTCTGTGCCCATGGCTGGCTTTGCCCTCGGTTCTTAAATTGCCTGCTTCGCTTCCCATATAGTCGTCCTATGAATATCATTCAAACGGAGGAGACAAGGGAATTACAATGCGCACCACTCTGCCGCTTCTGGCGTTTCTCGCCACGCCGATCCTGGAGATCGCGACTTTCATTCTCGTCGGACAACGGATCGGCGTCGGACCGACGCTTCTTCTGGTGCTGCTCGCCGGATTTGCCGGCGTGATGATCTTGCGACGGCAGGGGCTGGGCGCGCTGAAGAAACTGAACCGAAATCTGCGCCGCGAGAGCCTGTCCGGAGAAGGACTGGCGGACGGCTTCCTGATTGCGGTCGCGGCCGTGCTGCTGATCATTCCCGGATTTCTGACCGACATCGCCGCGCTTCTCCTGCTTCTGCCGCCCGTCCGCCGTCTGATCTGGCGGCGTTGGGCCAGTTCGATCGAGATGCGCAGCTATTACAGCTCCAGTCATTCCCGGGGACCCGCAAATAGCGACGCACGATCCAACCGCGATTTCGTCGATCTCTCGCCGGAGGACTTTCGCCGTGCGGCGGATCCCGACGCTTCGCGGCTCGAACGGCCGGACTGAGGCGCCGAGGGTTGTAAGCATCGGGCCTAGATGCTAGATGGCAAGCCCCGGGGCTCAGCGCCCTATGCTTCGGTCAGAGAAGTCGAACTTCACCGCCGGCCCGTCGCCGTGAACCCCGGACAATGGAATCTTTGAGGCGAACCAGTCATTCGCCCTGGCGATGAGGAAAGAGATCATGTCGAACGAAAATGCGAACGGCGTCGAAGCGCAGCCGGCCATCAACATTCTGGCGCAGTATGTGAAGGACTTTTCCTTCGAGAATCCGGGCGCGCCCCGTTCGCTCCAGGCGCGCGACAAGGCCCCGTCGATCAATATCTCGGTGAACGTCAACGCCAATCCGCTGTCGGACACCGATTTCGATGTGGTGCTTACGCTCGACGCCTCGGCCAAGGATGGCGACAAGGTGGTCTTCCACGCCGAGCTCGCTTATGGCGGCCTGTTCCGCGTTCAAGGCTTCGCCCAGGAGCATATGCTGCCGGTGCTCTTCATCGAATGCCCGCGCCTGCTGTTCCCCTTCGCGCGTCAGATCGTCGCCGACGCCACCCGCAATGGCGGCTTCCCGCCGCTGATGATCGACCCGATCGATTTCGCGGTGATGTTCCAGCAGCGCATGGCCGAAGAACAGGCTAAAGCGCGCGTCGCCGCCAACAACTGAGCAGCTTGACAGGCTTGCATTCGAAAGCGCCCGGCCTCCGCCGGGCGTTTTTTATTGGCTTGCCGGCTCCGCGCCGAGGCCGTATTTCATCCAGATCGCCTTGTCGCCCATTTTCCTGACCAACGCCTTATGCGCTTCGGCTTCAACAGCCGACAGACGCGAAGGCAGCGGCTGAGGGCGCGTGAGCGTGATGATGTCGGACTGGTCTTCGATCTGCTGGGCGCGGCTCCGTTCCGGTCCCGCCAGGCCGAGCGCCGTCTGCCGGCCGCCGATCAATTCGATATAGACTTCGGCGAGCAGTTCGGAATCGAGAAGCGCGCCGTGTTTCAGGCGATGTGAATTGTCGACGCCGTAACGACGGCAGAGCGCATCCAGCGTATTCGGTCCCATCGGATGCTTGCGCCGCGCCATCTGCAGCGTGTCGACCACCCGCTCATTGGCGATAGCCGGCAAACCGATCCGGGCGAGCTCGGCATTGATGAAGCCCATGTCGAAATTGGCGTTGTGGGCGATCCACTGGGCGCCGTCGAAAAACTCCAGAATTTCATCGACGACATTGGCGAAGACGGGTTTATCGGCGAGAAACTCGTCGGTAATTCCGTGCACGGCCAAGGCGTCCGGATGGACCTTTCGGCCATCGGGATTGATATAGAGATGGATTGTCCTACCGGTCGGAAAGTGATCCCGAAGCTCCACGCCGCCGATTTCGATGATGCGATCCTCGCGCGAGTCGAGGCCGGTGGTTTCCGTGTCGAAGATGATTTCCCGCATGGTCAGCGATCTCCAAGTCCAAATTCGCCCAGGATGCGCTTCACGTCCGCGCGAGCGTGCTCGATACCGAGGCCGGTGTCGATGACGTAGTCGGCGCGTTTGCGCTTCTCCGCATCCGGCATCTGTCGCGACAGGATCAGCATGAATTTCTCTTCGGTCATGCCCGGCCGCGCGAGAACTCTACGGCGCTGGATATCGGGATCGCAAGTGACGACCACGACCTTGTCCACACGCGCTTCCCCCTTGTTCTCGAACAAGAGCGGGATATCGAGCACGACCAATCTTTCGCCGGATTCGCGGTAGGAATCGAGAAGCGCTGTCTCTCTCGTCCAAACCAGAGGATGCACGATCGCTTCGAGGTCGCGAAAGCGATCCGGTTCGCTGGCCAGGGCCGCAGACAGGCATTTCCTGTCGACCACGCCATCGACCACACATCCGGGAAAAGCGGCGCCGATCGGCGCTACGGCTTCGCCTCGATAGAGGTCATGGACGATGCCGTCGGCATCGATCACCGGCACGCCTTCGCCGCGAAACAGATCCGCGGTCGTCGACTTGCCCATGCCGATCGATCCGGTCAGTCCCAGCCGCAGCATCAATGCCGCTCCAGATCGGCGACGATCAACGCTCTCAGTTCGTCGGTCACGTCTGGGCGAACGCCGAACCATTTCTCGAAACCGGGTGCGGCCTGGTGCAGCAGCATGCCGAGACCGTCGCAGACTGGTCGTCTCTGTTGCTTCGCCATGGCGAGTATGGGGGTGATCAACGGCGCATAGACGATATCGGTGACCAGTCCGCCCTCCGCCATCGGTGAAAAATCGATCGCCGGCGCATCCGCGCCGTCCATGCCGAGCGACGTCGTATTGACGAAGAGATCGGCCCCGGCCAGTCGCTCGGCGAGCGCGTCGATCGGCGCGGCGTGAAGGCGCGGGCCGAAGCGGTCGGCCAGTTCCTGCGCCCGCGCGAGCGTGCGGTTCAAGACGTGAATCTCTGAAAAGCCGCGATCCCGCAACGCTTGAAGGATCGCGCGGCTGGCGCCCCCCGCCCCCAGCACCACCGCCCGATCGCGACGATCATCCCAACCTACGGCCCGCTGGTCGAGATTGGCGAGGAAGCCATAACCATCGGTATTGGTCGCCATGAGACGGCCTTGCTCGAGATAGAGCGTGTTCGCCGCACCCAATTCGCGGGCGATCTCATCGGGTTCATCCGCGAGAGCGAAAGCCGCCTCCTTATGCGGGATGGTGATATTGCCGCCCCGATAGCCGGATGCGCCGCTCTTCACGATGTCGATAAAGTCGGCGAATTGATCTGGCGCCATCTCGACCGCCTGGTAGGAGCCCTCGAGCTTCAACGTCTTCAACCAATGGGTATGGATCATCGGCGAGCGCGAATGCCGGATCGGGAAGCCGCAGACGAAAGCCTTTTTTAACGATGTTTCACGTGAATCAGCCATTGATGGCTCCCAGAGATCGGAGGCCGGCGAGCAGCGTCAGCATCGGCAGGCCGAGGATTGTGAAATAGTCGCCCTCGATCCGTTCGAACAATTGCACGCCCGGCCCTTCGAACTGGTAGGCGCCGACGGATTGCAGGATTCCGTCGCCCGAAAGTTCGAGGTAGTGAGACAGGAACGGCTCGGAGATCGCGCGCATGGTCATGTGCGCTATGGAGACGTCGGACCAAACGACCTTGCCGTCACGGGCCACGGCGACGCCGCAATTGAGATGATGCGTCCTGCTGGAAAAGGCGCGGATGTGATCGGCCGCTTCCGCCATGTCGCGCGGCTTGTGAAAGATGCGCTCACCCAGCGACAGCGTCTGGTCGGAGCCGATGACGAATGCCTGGGGATGATCCAAGGACACGTGCAGAGCCTTCGCTTCCGCCAGGCCGCGCGCGACTTCGTCCGGATGCGCGCCTCGCGCCAGCAGCGGTTCTTCGACGGCGCGCTCGTCGATATCGGCGCTGATCGCCTCGTAGACTAGCCCTGCGCCGCTCATCAGTTGACGACGCGACGCGCTCTTGGACGCCAATATCAATCTGGCCATGCCATGCCTCCTCTATTACGCCGAGGACTAACGAAGCTTAGGTCGAAGCGCAACAATCGCCGCGGCCGTCTCTTCGATCGATTTTCGGGTGACGTCGATCAGCGGCCAATTGTTTCGGGCGCAGAGTTGCCTGGCGTATTTGATCTCCTCGGAGATGGTCGCCCTGTCCGTATAACTATCCTGATAGCCGGAGGTAGAGCCGAGGATCCGGTTCTCCCGCACCTGGCTGATATGGTCGACGCTCGCCACAAGGCAAACGATCAACGGGCGTTTGGCCGCAAAGAGTTTCTCCGGAAGCTTGGCCCCGACAACCAGGGGGATGTTGGCAGTCTTGATGCCGCGATTGGCGAGGTAGATCGCCGTGGGGGTTTTCGATGTCCGGCTGACGCCCAGAAGAATGACGTCGGCTTCGTCGATATTGTGCGGCAACTGGCCGTCGTCGTGATCCATGGTGAAATTGAGCGCCTCGATACGGGCGAAGTAACCGGCGTTCAACTGGTGCTGCGCTCCCACTCTCCGCCGATTGGGCGCCCCGAGATAGGACTGAAAGATTTCCAGCACCGGCTCGATGACCGACACGCAAGGCACACCCATCTCGCCGCAGGTCTCGTCGATGACGGCGGCGATGTCCCGATCGATGATGGTGTGAAGCACGATGCCGGGCTCCTCGTCGATCGCCGCCAGCACGTCACTCACCTGCTTGCGGCTGCGCACCAGCGGATAGACATGTTCGACCGCCATGCAATCGCCGAATTGAGCGGCGGCGGCCCGTCCCGCTGCGATCAACGTCTCGCCCGTCGAATCGGAGATCAGGTGCAGGTGAAAGAATTTCTTCTTGTTTTCCACGCTTTTGGCGCCCCCTGTTGAGCAGTGTGGATAAAGTGCCGTTTCGGACCATGCGGCACAAGCTCTCTGGGAAAACCCCCGATTTGTCCACAGCGAAAGCCCGCGCGGAGAACGGAAAGGCAGGGGTGTGGAAAAGACTCATGCTTTCATCGACGGAAGATTCAGTTCTTCGATCATCCACAGACGAGATCGAAAGCAGCTGTCGTCAAAGCTTTGGATTCCCGAGCTGAATCCGCTCGGCTGCCGTTTATCCACAAGACGGGGATTCCGCGCTCCCGACTCCTGTGCGCTTGCGTCGCGGAAGGAAAAACCTGTTGAGGCCTGATAATCCTTGAATCCCACCGACTCTTAAGAAATAGCAATCTAGATCTATCTATTCTTTTATGAGGCGGGATGTGGAAAAGACGGCGCGAAAGGTGATGGAGGTTCTCTCCGGAAAAACGGTCAGCCCGCCTCCGGTGTGGCTGATGCGACAAGCCGGCAGATACTTGCCGGAATATCGCCAGACCCGAAGCCAGGCGAAGGGATTTCTCGATCTCTGTTACACGCCCGAACTCGCAGTCGAAGTGACCATGCAGCCGATCCGGCGTTATGGCTTCGATGCGGCGATCCTGTTCTCCGATATCCTCGTCATTCCCGACGCGATGAACCGCAATGTGCGTTTTGTCGAAGGTGAAGGACCGCAACTCGATCCCATTTCTCTGGATGAAATCGAGAGGTTGCAAGCTCCCGATGTCGCGCGGCGCCTCGCCCCGGTGTTCGAAACGGTGAGCCGGTTGCGCGAAGGCCTGCCGGACGCGACGACGCTTCTCGGCTTCTGCGGCGCGCCTTGGACGATCGCCACCTACATGATCGCCGGGCACGGCACGCCGGACCAGGCGCCGGCGCGGTTGTTCGCCTACAAGCATCCTTCGGCTTTCGAAAGGCTGCTTTCCGTCGTCGCCGAGGCGTCGGCGGAGTATCTGATCCGCCAGATCGACGCCGGCGCCGATGCGGTGCAAATCTTCGATTCCTGGGCCGGGGTTCTCGGAGACGAAGAGTTCGAGCAATATGCGGTGCGGCCGGTGCGGCGCATCGTCGATACGCTCAGGGCGGCGCGGCCGAGCGCCAGGGTGATCGCCTTCGCCAAAGGCGCGGGCGCAAATCTCCGCAGCTATCGCCAGGGCGTCGACGCCGACGCGATCGGTCTCGATTGGACGCTTCCGCTGGAATTCGCCGCCGAGCTACAGAAAGACGGCGCGGTGCAGGGCAATCTAGACCCGCTGCTCATGGTCGCGGGTGGTGACGCGATGGAGAGCCGGGCCCGCCGCATCGTCGACAAGCTCGGCCATGGACCGCTGATCTTCAATCTCGGCCACGGCATCACGCCGCAGGCCGATCCCGAGAACGTGACGCGACTGCTTCAGGTTATTCGCGGTGGTTGAGGAGAGCGCCATGACGAACCCTGAGGCAGATGCCGGAGCAGGAGCCTGGCGACGCGCCGGCGCGGCGATCGCAGTGTTTCTCGCCTTGATCGGGGCGGTGTTCTTTTTCGCTCCGGACGATGCTTATCTCTGGATCAAGGCGATGCATGTCATCGCGGTGATCTCCTGGATGGCGGGGCTGCTCTACCTGCCGCGTCTGTTCATCTACCATCATCAATCCGCGCCGGGCTCGGGGACTTCCGACACCCTGAAGGTGATGGAGCGCCGGCTGTTTCGGGTGATCATGAACCCGGCCATGATGATCTCCTGGGCGCTCGGCCTCTATCTGGCGTGGGACGGTTTCGGCTTAATCGGCGGCTGGCTGCACGCCAAGATCGCCGCCGTGGCGCTGATGACCGCAGCGCATGTGTATTTCGGTCGGGCGATGCGCGCCTTCGGCCGCGACGAGCGTCCTTCGACGGAGCGCGGTTGGCGCTTTCTCAACGAAGTTCCGGCGCTTCTGATGATCGCCATCGTTTTGTTGGTAATCGTCAAGCCGTTCTGATTTGACTTGTCAAAGCGCGTCGAGTCTGGCAGAGCACTAATCACACGCGGAATGACGGCGCAATTTTGCTTCATTCTGCACAGCGGCATGCCCTTCCTTCCTTCATGCCGATCTCAAGACCTTTCCGGTTGTCTTCCCCCAACGCCCCGATGGTTCGCTTCATGGCCGAGATGAAACTCCAAGACCTCAAGAACAAGACCGCCACCGATTTGCTGGCCTTCGCCGAATCCGTGAACGTCGAAAACGCCAGCGTCATGCGCAAGCAGGAGTTGATGTTCGCGATCTTGAAGAATCTCGCCGCCCAGGAGGTCGAGATCATCGGCGAAGGCGTAGTGGAACTACTTCAGGACGGCTTCGGATTCTTGCGGTCGGCAAACGCCAACTATCTGCCGGGTCCGGATGATATCTATATCTCGCCCTCGCAAATTCGACGTTTCTCGTTGAAGACCGGCGATACGGTCGAAGGTCCGATCCGCAGCCCCAAGGAAGGCGAACGCTATTTCGCGCTGCTGAAAGTCAACACCATTAATTTCGACGATCCGGAAAAGATCCGTCACAAGGTGCATTTCGACAATCTGACGCCGCTCTACCCCAATGAGCGCTTCAAGATGGAATTGGACATTCCGACCAACAAGGACATGTCGCCGCGGGTGATCGACCTCGTCGCGCCTCTCGGTAAAGGCCAGCGCGGCCTGATCGTTGCGCCGCCGCGCACAGGTAAAACGGTGCTGTTGCAGAACATCGCCCATTCGATCACCGCCAATCATCCGGAATGCTATCTGATCGTTCTGCTGATCGACGAACGCCCGGAAGAAGTGACGGACATGCAGCGCTCGGTGCGCGGCGAAGTGGTTTCCTCGACCTTCGACGAACCGGCGGTGCGGCATGTTCAAGTCGCCGAAATGGTGATCGAGAAAGCCAAGCGTCTTGTCGAACATGGCCGCGACGTGGTTATTTTGCTGGATTCGATCACACGCCTTGGCCGCGCCTATAACACGGTGGTCCCATCGTCGGGCAAGGTTCTGACCGGCGGCGTCGACGCCAACGCCCTCCAGCGCCCCAAGCGTTTCTTCGGCGCCGCCCGCAATATCGAGGAAGGCGGTTCGCTGACGATCATCGCCACAGCGCTGATCGACACCGGCAGCCGCATGGACGAAGTGATCTTCGAAGAATTCAAGGGCACCGGCAATTCCGAAATCGTTCTGGACCGCAAGGTGGCGGACAAGCGAATCTTCCCCGCGATGGATATTCTCAAGTCTGGCACCCGCAAGGAAGACCTGCTCGTTCCGCGCCAGGACCTGCAGAAGGTTTTCGTGCTGCGCCGCATCCTCGCCCCGATGGGCACGACCGATGCAATCGAATTCCTGATCGACAAGCTGAAGCAGACCAAGAACAACGGCGATTTCTTCGATTCGATGAATACGTGATAGGCCTGCACCGATCGCAAAGCCGCAATGACTTGAGCGTCGAAGCAAAATACAGTATGGCAACCGCCGGGCCAGCCCGGCGGTTTTTGTTTGCGCCCATTCTCTCAGGACCCACTGTTGATGACGTCGTTTGGCGACACGATCTATGCACTCTCATCCGGGTCGCTGCCCAGCGGCGTGGCGGTGGTGCGCGTCAGCGGGCCGGAGGTGGATGCGGTGCGTCGCCATCTCCACCTTGGCGAGCTGGCGCCACGCGCCGCGCTGTTGAGGTCTGTGCGCCGGCAAGGCGGCGATCTGATCGACAGAGCGCTCGTCCTCCATTTCGCGAAGCCCCACTCGTTCACCGGTGAGGATGTGCTCGAACTCCATCTTCATGGCGGCCGAGCCGTGGTGCGCGCGGTTCTCGACGAGTTGGCTTCCGTACCGAACTGTCGCCATGCGGAGCCTGGAGAATTCACGCGACGGGCATTCGACAACAACCGGCTGGACCTGACCGAAGCCGAGGGCATCGCCGATCTCATTTCAGCCGATACCGAGATGCAGCGCCGTCTCGCTATGTCTCAGGCGCGGGGAGATCAAGGTCGGCTCTATCGTGAGTGGATGGATCGCCTGACCAGGGCGCGCGCTTTGATCGAGGCCGAGCTCGATTTCCCCGAAGAGGACGATGTACCCGGCTCCGTGAGCGAGCGAGTCTGGGCGGACGTGAATCAAATCGGAAACGAAATAAAATTGTTTCTCGATAGGGGCCGCATCGGTGAGATGGTGAGGGACGGCTTCAACGTCACGATCATCGGACGTCCAAATGCGGGAAAATCTAGCCTTCTCAATTATTTGGCGCAACGGCCGGCTGCAATCGTAACAGATATCCCAGGCACGACGCGCGATCTGATTACCATTGATCTCGACCTGAGGGGATATCTGGTTCGTATCACCGATACGGCCGGGTTGCGGAACACGGATGAAGTCGTCGAGGCCGAAGGGATCAAGCGGGCGCTATCGTCTGCGCAGAACGCTGATCTCGTCCTGAGCCTCCGCGAGACGGGTGATCAGGATCCGTTCGAACAAATCGATTCGGAAGTGGAACATATTTTTGTCGAGACCAAGGTCGATCGTTGTCCTTCCGCAGATCAGACCGGGATGGCGATATCGACTGCTACGGGATTTGGCATCGAGGCCCTCATCGACGCCATCCTGACGAGGGTTGGTCTCGCCTTCGAAAATGGAACGCAAGATCTCGCACCTGCGCGGTCGCGTCATCAGACTCTTTTGGCATCTGCACTTTCGCATATTAGAAACGCTGAAATAGCTGTCGATCAACCTCTTGAAATTCGATCCGAACGTCTGCGGCTTGCAGCACGGGACCTGGGCCGAATCACTGGTTTTGTTGATCCGGACGATCTGCTCGGAGTGATCTTCTCGGAATTTTGCATTGGGAAATGAGTTGGGATTCTCGCATTGCGAGTCTCGCGTTTCACGTGAAACACTGGCGCGTAACCGATTCGGAAACGCAACGAATGGAGTGTCACATGCATCGACGTTATGATGTCATCGTGGTCGGCGGTGGCCATGCCGGCGCAGAGGCCGCTTCCGCTTCCGCTCGGCTGGGCGCGAAAACGGCTCTCGTCACCCATAAAGCCTCCACCATCGGAGCGATGTCTTGCAATCCGGCGATTGGCGGGTTGGGCAAAGGACACCTGGTTCGTGAGATTGACGCTCTGGACGGGCTGATGGGACGCGTGGCGGACAAAGGCGGGATTCAGTTTCGGCTTCTTAATCGTAAAAAGGGGCCCGCGGTGCGCGGGCCACGAACTCAGGCAGACAGAAGGCTTTACCGCGAAGCCATGCAGGCGGAAATCGGCGGGCACGCCCAGCTTGATGTTATCGAGGGGGATATCGTTGATCTGCTCCAGCATGAGCAAGGCGTTTCCGGCGTCGCCCTCGGCAGCGGGGATGTGATTTCATGTGGAGCTGTTGTTCTGACCACAGGCACCTTCCTGCGTGGTGTGATTCATATCGGCGACCGAAAGATCCCGGCGGGTCGCGTCGGGGAGGACCCTTCGATCGGACTGTCGGCGACACTTGCAAAGCTGGGATTGAGGCTCGGCCGATTGAAGACGGGAACACCTGCTCGACTCGACGGACGAACCATCGACTGGACGGGACTGGATCGGCAAGGTCCGGACGAATACCCTTCGCCCTTTTCTTTCATGACGGATGCGATCACCAATCCGCAAATTGATTGCGGAGTCACCCGCACGACCCCGGCGTCCCATAAGATAATTCAGGACAATATCCATCTCTCGGCGATGTATTCCGGACAGATCGAAGGCGTCGGTCCACGATATTGTCCGTCGATCGAGGACAAGATCGTGCGGTTCGGCGAGCGCGACGGCCATCAGATTTTCCTGGAGCCTGAGGGGCTGGATGATCCGACCATCTATCCCAACGGGATATCAACCTCCCTTCCTGAACATGTCCAGGCCGCCTTCATCCACAACATCCCCGGCCTCGAGCGGGTCGCGATCCTGCAGCCGGGCTATGCAATCGAATATGACCATGTCGATCCCCGCGAATTGCATCCAAGCCTCGAAGTCAAGGCTTTGCGCGGTCTTTATCTGGCCGGCCAGATCAATGGCACGACCGGCTATGAAGAGGCGGCGGCGCAAGGGCTTGTCGCGGGGTTGAATGCTGCGCGCCGGGTCGGCGGTATGGAGCCCTACATTTTCAGCCGCACCGAATCCTATATTGGCGTCATGATCGATGATCTGACGTCCAGAGGCGTGAGTGAACCTTATCGCATGTTTACCTCGCGGGCCGAGTTCCGCTTGTCGCTCCGGGCTGACAATGCCGATCAACGGCTGACGCCGATCGGATTGTCGCTGGGCTTGGTCGGCAAAGAAAGACGAGAGCGTCTCAACGCCTATCTGCAGGACCTTGATTCTGTCCGGGATCGTTTGAAGGGCTACAGCCTAACACCGAGCGAGGCATCAAAGTACGGTCTCCGGATCAATCAGGATGGGCAGCGCCGCAGCGCATATGAACTTCTGTCCTACCCGGACATGAATCTCGACCGTTTGGGAGCGGTGTGGCCCGATCTGAATGTTGTTCCAAAATGGAGTCGGGATGCAATCGAGATCGAAGCTGCCTATGCCGTGTATTTGGACCGCCAAGCGACGGAGGCAGCGGAGACGCGACGAGAAGAAGAACGTCTCATTCCCGAAGAGCTCGATTTTTCGGAGCTTCCTGGCCTGTCGGCAGAATTGAAGTCGAAGCTCGGTCGCTTCAAGCCGCGGAATATCGCGCAAGCGGCCAAAATCGATGGCATGACCCCAGCGGCCATCACGCTATTGCTTACGACGATTAAAAAGCGTGAACAATTACGGAAGGTTGGTTGAACATTGCCTGCAATGCAAAAGAGTCTCCGCGACAAACTGATCGGCATGGGTGTTTCACGTGAAACGCTGAACCGGCTAGAAACGTTCGCGGACGTGTTTGCCAAATGGGCGGCAGTCATCAATCTCGTCGCGCCGTCGACGAAGACGGATCTCTGGGAGCGTCATATACTCGACAGCGCTCAGTTGGTGACGCTGCAGCCGAATGCTGGACAATGGGTAGATCTGGGCAGCGGAGGCGGCTTTCCCGGAATCGTCACAGCGATTTTCCTGGCGGAGCGTGGTGACGGTCAGGTGCACCTGGTCGAAAGCAACCACAAGAAGGCTGCATTTCTCCGCGCCGCGCTTTCGGCGACCAACGGCAGGGGAACCGTGCATGCAGTTCGGATCGAAACAGCACCCGATCTGATCAAATCTTGTGATTTCCTATCTGCACGCGCGCTCGCGGAGCTCGACATACTTTTTGATTTTGCAGAGCCTTGGGCTTCGCGAAATCCCGACCTCGTATGCTACCTGCATAAAGGCCGGGATTACCGCAGCGAGGTCGAAAAATCGCGTAGGCGCTGGTCGTATGATCTGGTAAAACACACCAGCATTGTGGAGCCGGATTCCGTGGTCCTTGAAATTCGGCGGCTCCAGAAGATAACTTGACCTCATTTTGGTGGGCCGAATGAACAAGCCGAAGCACCGCATCATCACCATCGCCAATCAAAAGGGCGGCGTCGGCAAAACCACCACCGCCATCAATCTGGCGACGGCGCTGGCTGCAATTGGTGAGAATGTCCTCATCGTCGATCTCGATCCACAGGGCAACGCCAGTACGGGGCTGGGCATCGATCGAAGAAGCCGCCTGCTGTCGACCTATGATCTTCTTATAGGCGAGCATGGGGTCGCCGATGTTGTTATGCCTACCGTCGTTCCCAATCTCACCATCGCGCCATCGACCATGGATTTGCTCGGCGTCGAAATGGAGATTGGCCAGCAGCCGGACCGCGTCTATCGGCTGCGTCAGGCGCTGAGTAGCCCGGAGGCCGCCGAATATGATTATATTCTGATCGATTGCCCGCCGTCATTCAACCTTCTGACCATGAATGCGCTTGCTGCTGCTCAATCGGTGCTGGTTCCGCTGCAATGTGAATTCTTTGCTTTGGAGGGATTGAGCCAGCTTCTCGAGACGGTCGACCAGGTGCGGCGTTCCGTGAATCCGGGATTGGACATTCAGGGCATCGTCTTGACGATGTTCGACTCTCGCAACAATCTGGCGCAGCAGGTCGTTTCGGACGTGCGCGAACATCTCGGCGAGAAAGTGTACCACACGCTGATTCCACGAAATGTCCGGGTTTCGGAAGCGCCGTCCTATGGCAAACCCGCAATTCTCTATGATTTGAAATGTGCCGGCAGCCAGGCCTATCTTCAATTGGCCTCGGAAGTCATTCAGCGGGAGCGGCAGCACAGCCGCGCGGCATAACATTTCGGTGTCGAAATAGTCTGGTGTTGACATGAACGAAGATCCTTCAAAGCGTCGTCTTGGGCGCGGCCTCGCCGCTTTGATCGGCGAGATGGACCAACCCTTGTCGGTGCAGCAGGGCAAGCCGACTGTCGGGCCGGATCGCCGGGTGCCGATCGAGATGGTGATCCGAAATCCGCGTAATCCGAGGAAGAATTTTCTCGAAGAAGAACTTCAGGATCTCGCCTCTTCGATTCGCCAGCATGGCATCGTCCAACCGGTCGTGGTGCGAACCATGCCGGATGGGAAATACGAGATCATCGCGGGTGAGCGACGCTGGCGCGCCGCGCAATTGGCGGGTCTTGTCGACATCCCAGTGATCATCCGCGATGTCGACGATCGGACAGCGCTGGAGTTGGCGATTGTCGAAAACGTTCAGAGATCGGATCTCAACCCGATCGAAGAGGCGATGGGTTACGACCAGCTGATCGCCGAGCACGGCTATACGCAGAATGATCTCGGCGAAATTATCGGCAAAAGCCGCTCTCACGTGGCCAACAGCCTAAGGCTGTTGAAGCTGCCCGATCCCGTTCGGGACATGCTTTATGATGGGAAACTGTCTGCAGGTCATGCCCGGGCGTTGATTCCGACATCCGATCCTGTGGCGCTGGCTCGCACGATCGTCGCCAAGGGTCTTTCGGTCCGCGACGCCGAGCGCATCGCGCAAAACGATATCCGAGGGCATAGTAGCGCCGGCGGCGAGCGACCAAAAGCGGTCGAGCCGGATGCCGATACCTTGGCGCTGGAACGGACGCTTTCTGACAAGCTGGGGCTCGAGGTCAAAGTCGCCCATAAGGGCGATGGTGGACGCGTGACGATCGCCTATAAAACGCTAGATCAGCTCGAAGAGCTCTGCCGTCTGTTGGAGAGAAGCTGAATCCGGCTAACTAATTGCGCGCCTGTTTGCCTCTGCCGGCGATGAGGGTGGTGGCGAGCAGGGTTTGCAGCGCAATCGTGTCCTCGAGGCTGTTGCGCCGCCGACATTGCAGGATCGCGAAATGCAGCCGGTTGAGTTCACGGGCGATCAGGTCGCCCGTCCAGGCGCGGAGGGCCGCCTCGATCACGGGCTTTCTCCGAAAATGTAGATGGCGCCCATGCGCCGCGATGGCGTCTGCGGCGCTGGAGCGGCGTTCCTCCATATCGGAGCGCATCAGATCGAGCAGCTGCAATTGCCGCATCACGCCCTGAATGACGAGGAACACCGGCGTCTTCGAGGCGATGACTTTCTGGGTAGCATGGAGAAACGCGTTCCGGTCGCCCTTCAGCACCGCGTCGACGGCGTCGTCGGTGGAAATGGCGCTGGCGTCGCCGATCACGGCGGCCACGTCGTCGGCCTCGATCGTCGGGCGGCCCAAGGCGTAGAGCGCCAGCTTGCGGATTTCGCCTCGTGATGCAAGCCTGTCTCCACCGAGCGATTCCGCAAGAAGCGCTCGCGCGTCCGGCGTGATCCTGAGGTCGAAAGCGGCCAATTCTTCATCGATCAATCCATTCAACGCCCGGGCGTCGTCCGCATAACATGGAATGGCCATGGCGCCGGATGCCGTTTCTGCCGCTTTGCGAAGATTGGCCCCCTTTTTGAGGTCACCCGCTTCGATGATGATCCAGGCGCCCAGTTCTTTGTCGGCGCCGAGATTGGCGACCGCGTCCGCCAGTCCCTTGTCGGCGCCGGCGCCCTTGATCCAAATGAGTTTTTCGCCGCCGAACAGCCCTGTGGAACGGGCTTCGTCATAAAGGCGGCCTGGGTCGCCAGAGAGATCGGAGGCCTCTAAGCGCATGAAGGAGAAGGCGTCCTTGAGATCGACCTTGGTGGCGGCCGCCAAGGCTGCTGCGCGCTCGGACACCAGGCCGCGGTCCGGTCCATAAACGAGAAAGAGGCGGTGGTCGCCCAGCCGCCGCTTCAAGAAGGAATCGAATTCATGGGCCTTGATTTCGGCCATGTTACCGGCCGAGCCAAGCCGCGAGGTCGGCGCGGATGAGTTCAGCCAACTCTCGCGCCGCGCGATTTTCGGCGTCCCGCGTGGCGCGGATCTTGGCGTATTCCTGGGTGTTGAAATCGACCAGCGCCACCGCCGAACGATGGCCAGTCTTCAAAACTTCACCGGTCGACTTCTTGGTGAGAGTGAAATCGGCCTTGAGCACCAGACGCCCTGCCCGCTCCTGATCGCTGGAGCTATCGACGAGCACGCCGACATTCCGGGTCTTCACCTTCAGGTCGACCTCATATTCGGGATTTACCGGCTCGCCAGCTCCACCAGCGGCGAGAAAGATCAGGTTGTTACGAACTTCCAGCTCGATTCGATCGTCGGCTTCGGAAAATTCGATGGATTTCAATGCGGCGTCCACGCCTGAGCCGGTCGCGTAAAGGGGTCGAACCTGGCATCCCGCGGACACCAGGAGGAGGCCGGCGACGGCTGCGCCGGCAATGCGCTTCAGCGGCGCTGCGAATTTGCGATCAGACGACGACATTGACGATCCTTTGCGGCACCACGATGATTTTCTTCGGCGTCTTGCCCTCGAGCGCGGATTTGACCGCGTCGAGCGCCAGCACCGCCTGTTCGATCGAAGTTTGATCCGCATCGCGGGCGATTGTCAAATCGGCGCGCTTCTTGCCATTGATCTGCACCGGCAGAGTGATCTCGTTTTCGGCGACGAGATCCTTGTCGAACACCGGCCAGTTGGCTTCGGCAACGAGACCATCCTTGCCGAGCACCGTCCAGCATTCCTCTGCCAGATGCGGCGTCATCGGCGCGATCAGATGCACGAGAATTTCGGCGGCTTCACGAACGGCTGCGATATAGGCCGCGTCCGCCTTGCCCGAGGCGACTGTGGTCAGCGGCTGCGCCAGAGCATTGACGAATTCGTAGATACGAGCCACGGCCTTGTTGAAGCCGAGGCGCTCGTAGTCACCTTCGACCGCCTTCAGCGTCTTGTGCGCGATCTGGGAAACAGATTGCGCATCGCCTTGCTTAGCCGGAGTCGCCTCGACTGTGTTCAGCTGTTCGGCGGCTTCGGAGATCAGGCGCCAGACGCGCTGCACGAAGCGATGCGCGCCTTCGACACCGCCTTCGGTCCAGATCACGTCGCGATCGGGCGGGGAGTCGGAGAGCACGAAGAAGCGGGCGGTGTCGGCGCCGTAGGAAGCGATGATGTCGTCGGGGTCGACGACATTCTTCTTGGACTTCGACATCTTCTCGATCGAGCCGATGGCGACTTCGTCGCCGCCGTCGAGCAGATAGGCCTTGCGCGCGCCGTCGACCTCCTCGATCCGGATCTGCGCCGGCTCGATCCATTCGCGCTGGGCGCCTTCGCCGCGGCTATAGGTTTCATGCACGACCATGCCCTGTGTGAACAGGCCCTTGAAGGGTTCGTCGAGACCAACATGGCCGGTTTCACGCATGGCGCGGGTGAAGAAGCGGGAATAGAGCAGATGCAGGATCGCATGCTCGATGCCGCCGATATACTGATCGACCGGCAGCCAGGCGTCGGCGGCAGCGGGATCCGTCGGCGCATCTTCCCACGGCGCGGTGAAGCGCGTGTAATACCAGGAGGAGTCGACGAAGGTGTCCATCGTGTCGGTTTCACGACGCGCGTCATGGCCGCATTGCGGGCAGGCGACATGGCGCCAGGTGGGGTGACGGTCGAGCGGATTGCCGGGCGTGTCGAAGGTGACGTCGTCGGGCAGTTGCACCGGCAGGTCCTTCTTCGGAACCGGCACGACGCCGCAGACTTCGCAATGGATCACCGGGATCGGGCAGCCCCAATAGCGCTGACGCGAGACGCCCCAGTCACGCAGGCGGAAGTTCACCTTGCGCTCGGCCTGCGGCGCGCCATGCAGGTCAGTCGCCGCCAGGCGGTTCGCCACTTCGTCGAAGGCTTTCTCGGTGGTCATGCCGTCGAGGAAGCGTGAATTGATCATCACGCCGTCGCCGATATAGGCTTCGTCGATGATGCGGAATTCGTCCTTATCAGCGCCTTCGGGCATCACGACCGGGGTGACCGGCAGGCCGTATTTGTTGGCGAAATCGAGGTCGCGCTGGTCGCCGGAGGGGCAGCCGAAGATCGCGCCCGTGCCGTAATCCATCAGCACGAAATTGGCGATGTAAACCGGGATTTCCCAGGACGCGTCAAAGGGATGGCGGACGCGCAGGCCCGTATCCATGCCCTTCTTCTCGGCGGTCTCCAAAGCGGCGAGCGAAGTGCCGGCGCGGCGGCAATCTTCGCAGAATTCCGCAATCGCGGCGTCCCTGGCGGCGGCGGCCTTGGCGACCGGGTGGTCGGCGGAGATCGCCAGGAAGGAGGCGCCGAACAGCGTGTCGGGACGGGTGGTGTAGACGGTGATGTCTTTCAGATCGGCAAAGCCGTCATGCGCCACGACGTCCCAACGGATGGTCAGACCTTCCGAGCGGCCGATCCAGTTCTTCTGCATCAGCCGGACCTTTTCCGGCCAGTTCTCCAGCGTGTCGAGCTTGTCGAGCAGGTCCTGGGCGAAATCGGTGATCTTGAAGAACCACTGGGTCAGTTCGCGCTGTTCCACCAGCGCGCCGGAGCGCCAGCCGCGGCCGTCGATGACCTGCTCATTGGCGAGCACGGTCATGTCGACCGGATCCCAGTTGACCTTGGAGTTCTTGCGATAGACCAGGCCCTTTTCCATCATGTCGATGAAGAGGTGCTGCTGGCGCTTGTAGTAATCGACGTCGCAGGTGGCGAATTCGCGCGACCAATCCAGCGACAAGCCCATGCTCTTCAGCTGCTTGCGCATAGCGGCGATGTTTTCGTAGGTCCAGGCCTTGGGGTGCACCTTGTTCTTCATCGCCGCGTTTTCAGCCGGCATGCCGAAGGCGTCCCAACCCATGGGATGCAGGACATTGTAGCCGCGGGCGCGCTTGAAGCGGGCGACCACGTCGCCCATCGCATAGTTGCGCACGTGACCCATATGGATGCGGCCCGAGGGATAGGGGAACATCTCGAGGACGTAATACTTCTCGCGCGGGTCGTTGTTGTCGGTTTCGAAGACTTTGCCTTCGTTCCAGCGTTGCTGCCAGCGGGGTTCGACCTCGCGCGGATTGTAACGTTCTGACGCCATTTTTCTTGTCCGGGACCCTGAATTCTCGATCAAATCGGGGGTGACCTTCATCATGAAAGCGGGAGCGCGTCAAGTTTTTAGGCCGGTCGAAGCCGCTCCGGCTCTTGGCAAAGACAGGGGGCGGAGGCTAGGTAGGCGCAACGAAGAAGGAGCCGTTCATGTCGACCGTCGAACGCTATCAAGAGATTCTCGCCCGCATCGCCAAAGCCGCCGATGAAGCCGGCAAATCCTCTCCGCAACTGGTGGCGGTGACCAAGATGTTTTCAGGCGAAGAGGTGCGGCCGTTGATCGAGGCGGGCCATCGCGTGTTCGGGGAAAACCGGGTTCAGGAGGCGGAAGCGAAATGGCCGGCGCTCCGGATGGCGTTTCCGGATATCGAGTTGCGGCTGATCGGGCCGCTGCAATCCAACAAGGCCGAGGACGCCGTGGCGCTGTTCGACGTGATCGAAACCGTCGACCGCGAGAAGATCGCCCGTGCCCTGAAGGCCGAGATGGACAAGCAGGGCCGCAGCCCTCGCCTTTATGTGCAGATCAATACCGGGCTCGAGCCGCAGAAAGCGGGCGTCGCCCCGGACGACGCGCCCGCTTTCCTGTCCTTCTGCCGCGATGACCTGGGTCTGGCAATCGAAGGGCTGATGTGCATTCCCCCGGCGGATGAGAATCCCGGACCGCATTTCGCGCTGCTCGCCAAACTGGCCCGGGAAAACGGCGTCGACAAGATGTCGATGGGCATGTCGGGGGATTTCGAGATCGCGACGGCCATGGGGGCGACGAGCGTCCGCGTGGGCTCCGCGATCTTCGGCTCACGCTGAGACGGGACGCGGCTGGGTGGCGACGACTGTCAGGAACAGCAGCATGGAGGCGAGCGCCAGAAGGCTGCCAACGATCGCCAGCCCCTCGCCTTGCCCTTGCACCGCCAGCGCGATGCCGGGCGCCAGCGTCACGACGCCGAGATTGGCGAAGACGACCTGAATGACGCCGAGCCGCCGAACGCCGGAGCCAGCGAGAGCGTAGTAGGAGCCGAACAGCGCCAGAAGCACCCCTCCGACGAGATTGAGATGGGCATGCGCCGGCGCCAAGGTGTGATCCTGTGCGATGCCCATATAGATCCCCAGGCCCATGCCGATGGTGAGATAAAGTGCAGAAGCGATCCAGCAACTGCGAGAAAGTGTATTCATAAAAGTCCTCCAGGGCGCGTTTGCCAGCCAGGCCTTGCGCTTTGTCAATTAAAACCGTCGTATCGCGTCGCATCTAACCCTTTGGTCGGATTGTCCCCATCCGCCCCTTCACGATAATTGCGCATCAGGCGGTTTCGATCGGGAGGCGGAAACGATGACTGGCGGATACAGGGATGTTTATGCGGCATGGGAGCGGGACCCGCTGTTCTTCTGGGAACAGGCTGCCCAGACGATCGATTGGTTTCGCGCGCCGACGAGGATATTCGACGAAGGCCAGGGCGTCTACGGCCGGTGGTATGCCGACGGCGTCACCAACACCTGCTACAACTGTCTCGACCGCCATGTCGAGGACGGACGAGGCGACCAACTGGCGCTGATCCATGACAGCCCGATGACCGGTTCCGTCATCCGCTACACTTATTCCGAAGCGCTTGGAGAGGTGAAAGCGATCGCCGGCGTCCTGAGCAGCCTCGGCGTCGGCAAAGGCGATCGCGTCGTCATCTATATGCCGATGATCCCGGAAGCGGTGTTTTCGATGCTGGCCTGCGCCCGGCTCGGGGCCGTGCATTCGGTGGTGTTCGGCGGCTTTGCGGCGCATGAGCTCATGCATCGCATCGAGGATTCGGAAGCCAAGCTGGTGATCACCGCAAGCTGCGGGCTGGAGCCCGGCCGGGTGGTGCCCTACAAGCCGATGGTCGATCAAGCGATCGCGGATGGTCATATAAAGCCAGCGCATGTGCTGGTCTATCAGCGGCCGCAGGCTGAGGCCGCAATGATCGCCGGCCGGGACGTCGATTTCGCCGCGGCGGTCAAGGACGCCAAGACTGCGGGCCGCGACCAGATCGCCTGCGAACCGGTGCTCGCGACCGATCCGCTCTATATCCTCTACACATCCGGCACGACCGGCCAGCCCAAGGGCGTGGTGCGCGACAATGGCGGCCATATGGCCGCGCTCGCCTGGTCGATGCAGAACATCTACGGCGTCAAAGCCGGCGATGTCTTCTGGTCGGCGTCCGATATCGGCTGGGTGGTCGGCCATTCCTATATCGTCTATGCGCCGCTGATCAACGGCTCGACCACCATCGTCTTCGAAGGCAAGCCGGTCGGCACGCCGGACGCCGGCACCTTCTGGCGCGTGGTCGCGGAACATGGCGTCAGCGCGCTTTTCACCGCGCCGACCGCCTTCCGCGCCATCCGCAAGGAGGATCCGGAGGCGGAGTTCGTCGGGAAATATCCGATGCCGACTCTGAAGGCGCTGTTTCTCGCCGGCGAACGCGCCGATCCGGAAACCCTCAAATGGGCCGAGCGGTATCTGGGCGTTCCCGTCATCGATCACTGGTGGCAGACCGAAACCGGCTGGGCGATCGCCGCCAATCCCTTCGGGCTGGATCTCCTGCCGGTCAAGCATGGATCGCCGGCGCTGCCGATGCCGGGCTATCAGGTCGATGTGCTCGATGACGCCGGTCATCCGGTGGCGAACGGCGTTCTCGGCAATATCGTCATCAAGCTGCCTTTGCCGCCCGGCTGTCTCGCGTCGTTCTGGAAGGCGGACGACCGCTTCCGCAAGAGCTGCCTCGAAGAGTTTCCGGGCTACTACAAGACGGCCGACGCCGGCTATCGCGACGAAGACGGATATCTCTTCATCATGGCCCGCACCGACGACATCATCAACTGCGCAGGCCACCGCCTGTCGACCGGGCAGATGGAGGAGGTCTGCGCGACCCATCCCGACGTCGCCGAATGCGCCGTCATCGGCGTTGCCGACGAGTTGAAAGGGCAGATCCCCTGCGGTTTCCTCGTGCTCAAGAACAATGTTTCACGTGAAGCCGGCGCGATCGAAAAGGAAGTGGTTAATCTGGTCCGTCAGGAAATCGGCCCCGTCGCTGCTTTCAAGATGGTCATTCCGGTGACGCGGCTACCCAAGACGCGCTCGGGCAAGATATTGCGCGGCACGATGCAGAAGATCGCCGATCGCCAACCCTGGAAAATGCCGGCGACCATCGACGATCCCGCAATCCTCGGCGAGATCGAGGCGGCGCTCAGGGCGCATGGTCACTGAGCGCAACGCTCTTCACCAGCGTGACCCGGCATAAAAAGAAGGCCCGTTTCGCGAGAAACGGGCCTTATGACATCATGCGAATCTTTCGGATCAGTACTGATCGTCGTCTTCGTCGGAGCGATTCGACGACAGCGACTTGAGCTTGGCGAAGACGGCGTCGGCGTCGATTTCCTTGAAATCGTCGTTGTCGGCTGCGCGCTCGGTCTCGCGGGCCGATTCGAGCGTGGCGCCCTGCTCTTCTTCCGTCTGGAACGGACGGTTGCGGGCGGCCTTGTCGACCTCCATGTCCAGATCGATCTGCGAGCAGAGGCCGAGCGTCACCGGATCCATAGGGGTCAGGTTGGTGGAGTTCCAGTGGGTGCGTTCGCGGATCTGCTGGATCGTGTTCTTGGTGGTGCCGACCAGACGCGAAATCTGCGCGTCCTTGAGCTCGGGATGATTGCGGACCAGCCAGAGAATGGCGTTGGGGCGATCCTGGCGCTTGGAGACCGGCGTGTAGCGTGGGCCCTTGCGCTTGGACTCGGGAACGCGGACCTTCGGCTCGGACAGCTTCAGCTTGTGGTTCGGATTGGCTTCGGCGCGGGCGATTTCTTCACGCGACAGCTGGCCGGTCGAAATCGGGTCGAGGCCCTTGATGCCTTGGGCGGCTTCGCCATCGGCGATGGCCTTGATTTCGAGCGGATGCAGCTTGCAAAACTGTGCGATCTGATCGAACGACAGCGCCGTGTTGTCTACCAGCCAGATCGCCGTCGCCTTCGGCATGAGCAGCTGTTGAGCCATGGATACAATCCTTCTGAGCCGCCTGCGCCGGGGTCGCAGGCCGTTTGTGTTAACCACAATGTCCGGGGATGGACGGGCTTATATCCCAAGCGTCGCGAAAATGCAATTGTTTGCAAATCCGTTGACCAAAGTCTCATTGCCGCGGCCATCTGAGGTGCTATGTTATTGTCATCCAACCGCAAAAGAGTTGCGGTTCCGAGCGAACGAATTGGGAGGAGCCAATGTCCGCCAAAGTCTATCCGGTGCTGAAGCCGGCGAAAACGCGCGCGTTGATCGACGATGAAAAATATCAGAAGTGGTATGAGGAAAGCGTCGAGAACCCGGACAAATTCTGGGGCAAACACGGCAAGCGCATCGACTGGTTCAAGCCCTACACCAAGGTCAAGAACACGTCCTTCAAGGGGCGCGTGCCGATCAAGTGGTTCGAAGACGGCCAGACCAACGTCTCCTATAACTGCATCGACCGTCACCTGAAGACGCATGGCGACCGCACCGCCATCATCTGGGAAGGCGACAATCCCTATATCGACAAGAAGATCACCTATAACGAACTTTACGATCAGGTATGCCGCATGGCCAACGTGCTCAAGAAGCACGGGGTCAAGAAGGGCGACCGCGTCACCATCTATATGCCGATGATCCCGGAAGCCGCCTATGCGATGCTGGCATGCTCCCGCATCGGCGCCATCCATTCGGTGGTGTTCGGCGGCTTCTCGCCGGAAGCGCTGGCCGGCCGCATCGTCGACTGCGAATCCACCTTCGTCATCACTTGCGACGAGGGCGTGCGCGGCGGAAAGCCGGTGCCGCTCAAGGAAAACACTGATATCGCCATCGATATCGCGGCGAAGAATTACGTCATCGTCAACAAGGTCCTCGTCGTGCGCCGCACCGGCGGCAAGATCGGCTGGGCGCCGGGCCGCGATCTCTGGCATCACCAGGAAGTCGCCACCGTCAAGCCCGACTGCCCCCCGGTCAAGATGCGCGCCGAAGATCCGCTGTTCATCCTCTACACGTCGGGCTCGACCGGCAAGCCGAAGGGCGTGATGCACACGACGGGCGGTTATCTCGTCTATGCCTCGATGACGCATGAATATGTGTTCGACTATCACGACGGCGACATCTACTGGTGCACGGCGGATGTCGGCTGGGTCACCGGACATTCCTATATCGTCTATGGTCCGCTCGCCAATTGCGCCACGACGCTGATGTTCGAAGGCGTGCCGAATTTCCCGGATCAGGGCCGCTTCTGGGAAGTGATCGACAAGCACAAGGTCAATATCTTCTACACCGCCCCTACCGCGATCCGCTCGCTGATGGGCGCCGGCGACGACTATGTGAAGCGCTCCTCGCGCTCGACGCTGCGTCTGCTCGGTTCGGTCGGCGAGCCGATCAATCCGGAAGCCTGGGAGTGGTACTACAATGTCGTCGGCGAGGCGAAATGCCCGATCGTCGACACCTGGTGGCAGACCGAAACCGGCGGCATCCTGATTTCGCCGCTGCCGGGCGCGACCGACCTCAAGCCGGGCTCGGCGACGCGGCCGTTCTTCGGCATCAAGCCCGAGCTGGTCGACAACGAGGGCAATCCGATCGAGGGCGCGGCCGACGGCAATCTCTGCATCACCGACAGCTGGCCCGGCCAGGCGCGCTCCGTCTATGGCGATCACGACCGCTTCATCCAGACCTATTTCGCCACCTACAAGGGCAAGTATTTCACCGGCGACGGCTGCCGGCGCGACGAGGACGGCTATTACTGGATCACCGGTCGCGTCGACGATGTGCTCAATGTCTCGGGCCATCGCCTGGGTACGGCGGAAGTGGAATCGGCGCTGGTGTCGCACCATCTGGTGTCGGAAGCCGCCGTCGTCGGCTATCCGCACGACATCAAGGGCCAGGGCATCTATTGCTATGTGACGCTGATGTCCGGCGTCGAAGGCAATGACGCGCTGCGCGCCGAACTCGTCAAGCATGTGCGCAGCGAGATCGGTCCGATCGCCACGCCCGACAAGATCCAATTCTCGCCGGGCCTGCCGAAGACGCGCTCCGGCAAGATCATGCGCCGGATTCTGCGCAAGATCGCCGAGGACGATTTCGGGGCGTTGGGCGACACGTCGACGCTCGCCGATCCAGGCGTCGTCGACGAGTTGATCGCCAATCGCCAGAACCGTCAGATGAAGAAGGCCTCGTGACATTGTGAGGGGCCGGCGCCATCGGGGCCGGCCCTCTCAGCACCCTTGCCGGCTGATGATCTCTTCGACCTGCTGCAGAGAATGGCAGACATTCTCGCAGGGGACGCCGTCATTGTCGCCATCGGCGCGGCGATAGCCCGAGCACCAGAGAGCGACCGCGTCCTCGCAGGAAGAGATCTGTTTGCAGCTCAACCTCACAGTATGAACAAAGGACTGCGGATTGTGCGGCGTCGTGGCAAGCGGTTGCGGGATCAGAGAAAGAAGGAAAAACAGCGGCATGGGAAAACTCCTGCCGCAGCTTTATCCGCCGGACGCGAAGAATCCACCAACGCGCTGCAACCTCAGCAAGAGACCGACGCTTTCTTCCCTCCGTCATAAGGCCGCGCCAGACCGGCGGCGAGCAGCAAATCGGAAGCGTCATCCGCCTCCCCGAAGGAGAGGCGCGCCACCACACGGCCGAAATATTTGTCGGCGTCGATATCGGACAGAGCGAGATCGCCGCCTTTCAGGCGCTCTACGAGCAGGTCGCGGGCGGCGCGGGCCCTTTCGCGTTCCATGGGACAGCGGCTTTTGAGCTCCGGCGTGTCGATGCCGCGCAGGCGCACCATCACGGATATGATCTGTTGCGGCCAGGGACGGGCGTTGACCAGCACCGTGTCGCCATCGATCACCGAGACGAGTTCTGCCGCCACGGGACCATCGACATGGTAGCGGCGGCTGACTTCGGCCCGGCCGTCAACAGCGCCGTAGCCCAGAAGGGCGAGCGTTGTGACAGACAATAGGTTGACAAGTCGGAGCGGTCTGAACATCAAAGGAAAATATTCCGAATTCAAACCGCATTCAATAGGAATTATTTCAGATCAGAAATCGATGGCGCGGCCGTTGATTTCCCAATCGCCGAAACGGGCGGGATCGGCTCCGCCTCGACCGCCGACTTCCGGGGCCGGCTCCGGGGCTTCGGCCGCCCTGCGACGGTCCTCGGCTTCCTGAAGGGCGCGCATCGCGGCTGGCGACAGCGGCTTGCGGCCGGTTTCGTCATTGTCGTTGTCGGCGTCGGTCATGGCTTTACCCGGATTGAATTTTATGACGTCATTTCCCATGTCATTGCATGGCGGGCGATTTCAAGACCCGCACCGAGGAGAAAAACATGAATTACGTCAAGACTGCCATGTTGCTCGCCTTCATGACGGCCTTGTTCATGGGTGTCGGCTTCATGCTGGGCGGACGCGGCGGCATGATGATCGCCCTTGTCGTCGCCGCCGGCATGAACCTGTTCTCCTGGTGGAATTCGGGAAACATGGTGCTGTCCTCCTATGACGCTCAGGAAGTGGACGAGCGTAGCGCCCCGGAATTCTACCGGATGATCCGCGATCTCGCGGCCCGCGCCAATCTGCCGATGCCGCGCGTCTATATCATCAACTCCGACCAGCCGAACGCCTTCGCCACAGGCCGCGCGCCCGATGCCGCGGCTGTGGCCGCCTCCACCGGTCTCTTGCAGCGACTGACGCCCGAAGAGGTCGCCGGCGTGATGGCGCACGAGTTGGCGCATATCGAAAATCGCGACACGCTGATCATGACGGTCACCGCGACGCTCGCCGGCGCGATTTCGATGCTCGGCAATTTCGCCTTTTTGTTCGGGGGCAACCGCGACAATCGCAGCAATCCCTTCGGCTTCATCGGCGTGCTCGCCACGATGATCATCGCGCCGTTCGCCGCCATGCTGGTGCAGATGGCGATCAGCCGTACGCGCGAATATGCCGCCGACAGGCGCGGCGCGGAAATCTGCGGCAATCCGCTCTGGCTCGCCTCCGCGCTCGACAAGATCGCCACGGCGGCGCATCACATTCCCAATCCGCGCGCCGAGGCCAATCCGGCCACCGCGCATATGTTCATCATCAATCCGCTGTCGGGCGAACGGATGGACAGTCTGTTCTCCACCCATCCCAACACCGAAAACCGCATCGCGGCCTTGCAGGAACTGGCGCGGGGCATGCGGGCGGCGCCGGAGCGTCCGCAGCCTTCCCCGCCCCGGCCGGCGCCGCCGGCTGCGCAGCCGTCTCAGGAGCGCCCGAGCCCATGGGGGGCCTCGACGGACGCGCCCGCGCCTGATAGTTCGGGTCGCAAAGGCCGCTCCGTGCCCAATATCACCTGGGGGCGCGGCGATCGCAAACCTCCCGAAGGACCTTATTCTTGACCAAGACACCCGGCCGCCCTCCCCGCAAGACGTTCGACAGAAAAGAGGCGGCCGAGATCTCGTCCAAACCGGGCTATGCCGCCCGGGCCGCGGCCGCCAAAATGATGGCGGCGATCATCGACCAGAAAACGCCGATGGATGGCGTCATCGATGACGATCACGGCAATCCGGCCTTCCGTGCATTGTCCGGGGCCGACAAGGCGCTGGTCCGCGCCATTCTCAATTCCGGCCTTCGGCATCTCGCCTGGATCAACGCCATTCTCGACGGCTATCTGCAGACGCCGCTGCCGGATGGCGCCCGGCATCTTCGGCATGTTCTGGCGGTCGCGGCCGCGCAGATCCTGTTTCTCGACGTGCCCGACCACTCCGCGGTCGATCTCGCGGTGGAACAGGCGAGGCTCGATCCGCGCTCGGCCCGCTTCGCCAATCTCGTCAACGCGTTGCTGCGCCGGCTGGGCCGCGAAAAAGAAGAAGCCCTCGCCCGCGTCCGCGCCGAGGTTCCGATCTTCCCCGCCTGGTTCCAGAAGCGTCTGGTGGCGGCCTATGGCGAAGAGGTCGCCCGACGGATCGGAGAGAATTTCATTACGCTTCCGCCGATCGACCTGACCGTGAAAAGCGATCCCCAGGGCTGGGCGGACAGGCTGGGCGGCGCGGTGTTGTCGACCGGCAGCGTGCGCCTGACGGAGCTTCAGCGCGCAGTGACCGAGCTCGAAGGCTTCGACGACGGCGCCTGGTGGGTGCAGGACGCCGCCGCCGCCATTCCCGCCAAATTGATGGGGGACATTTCGGGCAAGCGCGTCGCCGATCTCTGCGCCGCCCCCGGCGGCAAGACGGCGCAACTGGTCTTGGCAGGCGGCAAGGTGACGGCGGTGGAGCAATCGGCCAGCCGCATGAAACGGCTCAAGGGCAATCTCGCCCGCCTCGGCTTCGAGGCGGAATTCGTGGTGGCCAAGCTCGAAGAGCTGAAGCCCGAAGAGCTTTTTGACGCCATCCTGCTCGATGCCCCCTGCTCTTCGACCGGCACCATCCGCCGGCATCCCGATGTCATCTGGACAAAGAGCCCGGAAGACGTCGTCAAGCTCGCTTCGGTGCAGCGGCGCCTGCTCGACGCCGCCTTCCGGATGGTGAAGCCCGGCGGCCGACTGGTCTTCGCCAATTGTTCGCTCGACCCGCTCGAAGGGGAGGAACTGATCGCCCGCTTCCTCAAGGAAACGCCTGAAGCGCGGATGCGGGCGGTCACGACCGAAGAAGAACCGGCTCTTCCCGATGAAATCGTAAAAAATGGCCAGATCCGCACAACGCCCGATATGTTGAATGGAGTCGACGGCTTCTATGCCGCCGTCCTCGAAAGGTCTGAATAACCGATCTTGTCGATAGCGGCGCGGTCTTCGGCTCTGTAATCATCCGATTCGGCGCCTAATCTTCCAAAAAATCGGGAGAGGCCTTTACATCGTGCTGTATTAGGAAAATTGTATTGGCTGAATGCTGGACCATCCTCCGTTCGAGAAACATGGGACGCGGCCTCGGTCATGAGTGAGCGCATGCGACGGGCTTTGGGGCGGTTGACCGCCTGGAAAATCGCCTCGATCCCGAGTCTGCGCCGCCCGCCGGATCGGCTGCTGGTGGCGCCGACTGATCTGCGCGCGGCTGATCCCTTCGTCGCCGAAGAGATCGCCGAAGGACGATTCCCCTTGGCGGGACGGTTGCTGATCAGCGAAGGGCGTTCGCCGTTTCTGCTCGAATTGCCCTCCAAGGAATTCGCCAATCGTCTGCACGGCTTTTCGTGGCTGAGACATGTCCGCGCCTCCAAGAACGACGCGCATGCCGCCGTCGCCCGGCGGCTGGCGGATGAATGGCTGACCGCGCATGGCCGCCAGATGTCCGGCTTCGTCTGGGAGACCGGATTGGTCGCCCAGAGGCTGATCGCATGGCTGTCGCACTCGACGGTCCTGCTCAAGAACACCGACATGGCGTTCTATCGACGGTTCCTGCGGTCGATTTCCGACCACATCCGCTATCTCGAAGCCATGGCGCCCTCCAGCGCCGACGGCATGCCGCGTCTGACGGCGCGGATTGCGCTCGCCATGGCCTCGCTGGCGACGCCGATGTCGCCCAAACGGGTGGAAAAGGCCGCGAGTCTGCTCGATGCGGAACTGGAGCGGCAGATCCTCGCCGATGGCGGTCACATTTCTCGGAACCCCCGCGCCGGGCTGGAGATCCTGCTCGACCTGCTGCCGCTCAGGCAGACCTATGTCAATCTCGGCCACGACCTGCCGGTAAGACTGGTGCCGACCATAGACCGGATGTTCCCGGCCCTGCGCTTCTTCCGCCACCAGGGCGGGGAACTCGCTCTGTTCAATGGCGCGACCTCCACGCTGGCGCGCGAATTGATGTCGGTGCTGCGCTACGACGAGACGGCGGGGGCGCCGTTCAAGGCCTTGCCGCATATGGGCTATCAGCGGCTGTCTGCGGGCGGCGCGGTGGTGCTGATGGATGTCGGCCTGCCCGTCACCCAGGACATGTCGCGCGAGGCGCATGCCGGCTGTCTCTCCTTCGAGCTGTCGTCGGGGAAACACCGCTTCATCATCAATTCTGGCTCGCCGCATTTCGCCGGCGACCATTACCGGCAGCTGGCGCGCGCCACGGCGGCGCATTCGACGCTGACGCTGAACGACACGTCGTCCGCCCGCATGGTCAAGAAGAAGAGCGACGGCCCGCCTGTCCTCGAAGGGCCGAGCGCGGTGCAGCTCCGCAGGCAGGACGCGGAGGAGGGAGGCCAGGCTGTGGCCGCCGCGCATGACGGTTATGTCGGCCTGTTCGGACTGGTGCATGAGCGCACGCTGAGCATCAATTCCACCGGCGCGCTGCTGCGCGGCAAGGACCGGCTGAGGACGGCCGAAGGCTCCGACGTCGGCCAAGACCGGCTGGACAAGGTCTCGATCCGCTTCCACATCCATCCGCAGATCGACATCCGTCGGATCGACGAGAACGAGGTTCGGCTGGTGGCGCCCGACGGCGAACAATGGACCTTCGTCTGCATGGACGCGGAAGTCCTCATCGAAGACGACGTGTTCTTCGCCGATCCGAGCGGCGTTCGCGCCAGCCGCATGCTGGAGCTTTCCTACACAGCGGGTCTACTGCCGGAAATCCAATGGGTGTTGACCCATCGCGGCCCGGGTTGAGCCCGTAAAGCCTGGCGACTGCCGAAAGCGGGTTTAAACCGTGGCTCGCCTGTGCTAACGGCGCGGCAGACATCGCTTTCAGGGGGCTCATGGCATGGCCGTGCAATCGAAACGAATTCCCGCGCCGGATCTGGTGACAGTCAAGACCGCGCTCATCTCGGTATCGGACAAATCAGGCGTGGTGGAGCTGGCCCGCGACCTGATCGCGCTCGGCGTGACCATCCTGTCGACCGGCGGCACGTTCAAGGCGCTGTCGGAGGCCGGCCTCGCGGTCACCGACGTTTCTCAGGTCACCGGCTTTCCGGAAATCATGGACGGCCGCGTCAAGACGCTGCATCCGAACGTGCATGGCGGACTTCTCGCCATACGCGACGACGCCGATCACCAGAAGGCCATGGCGGATCACGGAATTTCCGCCATCGATCTGTCGATCATCAATCTCTATCCGTTCGAAGAGGTTCGCGCCAAGGGCGCCGACTACCCGGAAAGCGTCGAGAATATCGATATCGGCGGGCCGGCGATGATCCGCGCCTCGGCCAAGAACCATGCTTACGTGACCGTCATCACCGATCCGGCCGACTACTCGACGCTGGTCGACCATTTGAAGTCCGAAGGCGGCACGCCTTATCGCTTCCGTCAACTGATGGCGCAGAAGGCTTACGCCCGCACGGCGGCTTACGACACGGCGATCGCCAACTGGATGGCCGAAGATCTCGGCGTCGACGCGCCGCGCTACCGCACCGTCGGCGGCGTGCTGCGCGAGGAAATGCGTTATGGCGAGAATCCGCATCAGAAGGCCGCCTTCTATGTGACGGGCGAAAACCGCCCCGGCGTGGCGACCGCCGCGCTTCTCCAGGGCAAGCAGCTCTCCTACAACAATATCAACGACACCGACGCGGCCTTCGAGCTCGTGGCGGAGTTTTCACCCGAAAAGGGTCCGGCCTGCGCCATCATCAAGCACGCCAATCCCTGCGGCGTCGCCACCGGCGGCTCGCTTCGGGACGCCTATCTCAAGGCGCTCGCCTGCGACTCGACCTCGGCCTTCGGCGGCATCATCGCGCTGAATTCGCTGTTGGACGCCGAGACCGCGCAGGAAATCGTCAAGCTGTTCACCGAAGTGATCATCGCCCCCGAAGTCAGCGACGAGGCCAAGGCGATCATCGCGACCAAGCCCAATCTGCGGCTCCTGACCACCGGCGCGCTGCCGGATCCGCGTCATCCGGGGCTGACGGCCAAGACAGTCTCCGGCGGCCTGCTCGTTCAGGCCCGCGATGCGGGGGCAATCGACGACGTCACGCTGAAGGTCGTCACCAAGCGCGCGCCGACCGCGCAGGAAATCGAGGACCTGAAATTCGCCTATACGGTGGCCAAACATGTCAAGTCGAATGCGGTTGTCTACGCCAAGGACGGCCAGACGGCCGGCATCGGCGCAGGCCAGATGAGCCGGGTGGATTCCGCCCGCATCGCCGCGATCAAGGCCGAGGATGCGGCCAAGGCAGCCGGCTGGGCCGAGCCCAAGACCCGCGGCTCGGCTGCGGCGTCGGAAGCCTTCCTGCCTTTCGCGGACGGTCTTCTGTCGATGATTGCGGCCGGCGCGACCTCGGTCATCCAGCCGGGCGGCTCTATGCGCGACCAGGAGGTGATCGACGCGGCCGACGCCCATGGTGTCGCCATGGTGTTCACCGGCATGCGCCACTTCCGCCATTGAGCGAAGCCGGCTTCATTTCACCCGCCTTCTTTCAGGGAAGGCGGGTTTTTTCACGCCTTCTTGTCCGCCGGATAGGGCGTGGCGATCAGCAGAACCAGGCCGACCACCAAAAAGAGGATCAGCGAGGCCATGCCGACCCGGGCCGAGCCGCTCGCCCAGATCATCAGGCTGTTGAGGCCCGTGGCCATGAAGGTGGTCGCTCGACCCGACAACGCATAGAGGCCGAAATAGCGGCCTGCTTCCTCCGCCTCGACGCTGCGCGACATATAGGAACGTGACGACGCCTGGACGGGACCGAATGCCAGGCCGATCAACAGGCCGAAGAGTATATAGATCCGTTCGCCCTGGGTGCTGAACAGGCCGGTCGTGTCGCCGCGATCGAGCGGGATCAGGCCGAACAGGGTGAAGTCTCGGGTGGTGGAGATATCGCCGATCGTGGCGATGAGAAGCAGGACCAGGCAGAGAATGACGACATTCTTGGAGCCGAAGGCGCCGTCGATATGGCCGGCCGCCCAGCATCCGAAAATCGCCACCACCGCCAGCATGATGCCGTAGAGTCCGACCTCGGTCGTTTCCCAGCCGAACATCGCCGCGCCATAGGCGCCGCCGAGGATCAGCAGGCCGTTGACCCCGTCCTGATAGATCATCCGGGCGATGAGGAAGCGCAGGAGCGGTCTGCGTTCCCCGAGCGACAGGATCGCGCTGCGCAACTCGCGCAGCCCTTGCCCGACCGCGCGGCCGATCGGCACGCTCTTGCGGATATCGGGCGTGAACAGGAACATCGGCAGAATGAAGATGAGATACCAGATCGCCGAAAGCGGCCCTGTCACCCGCGCATCCTCGCCCTGGGCGGGATCGAGTCCGAAGATCGGATCGAGTCCGATGAGGGTCTTGCCGGTCTGTGGCGAGCCGGCCATGAACAGCAGCACGGCGAAGAGCGACACCAGCCCGCCGGCATATCCCAAACCCCAGGCGATGTTGGAAATCCTGCCGGCATTGGCGTTGTCCACCAGCCGCGGCATCATGGAATCGTTGAACACGATCGAGAATTCCGCCGCGATCGAGGCGAACACGATCAACATGCCGATGAAGAGAACGGAACTGCCGGGCGCGGCCTGCCACAGCAGCAGGAGCGAGAAGATCTTGACCGCCGCGAAGGCGCCGATCCAGCGTTTCTTGTAGCCGCTCGCATCGGCGATCGCCCCCATCACCGGCGCGAGAAGCGCGATGATGATCGAGGATACGACGTTGATATTGCTCCAATATTGCTGGCCCTGATCGGGATCGGCGACCATGCGGGACACGAAATAGGGGCTGAAGATGAACGTGATGACCACCGTGAAGAACGGCTGCGCCGCCCAGTCGAACATCATCCATCCGAATATTGCCCGTCGGCTCGGCTTTGCCGGCGTCGTTTCCGCAGTCGTCATGACAATCCCGTCGTATTTCACATGCGGTTTCACCGTCGCATGGCCTTGGACCGGGTTCAAGGCGGGCTTTGCCGCCGGCGGGTTCATAATAGGTTGACAATTTCTTGCACTGCGGCAATCAAGGCGTGGAATAGACGGGGTAGAACTATGGGCAATGACGCGCCGGCGGAAATCGTCGCCATTTCCAGCCAGGTCGTCCGCGGATCGGTCGGCAATCGCGCCGTCGTCTTCAGCCTGGAGGCCATGGGGCATCCGGTCCTCTCCCTGCCGACGGTGATCCTCCCCTGGCATCCCGGGCATGGGAATTCGACCCGCCTTGCGCTGCCCGATGAGGGGTTTTCGGCCATACTCGACGATCTCGCCGCTTCTCCCGGCGCGGGCGGGGTCCGCGCGGTCATCACGGGGTATTTCGCGAGCTCGGGCCAGGCGCAGGCGGCGGCGCGATTCATCGGCCAACTCAAGGCGCGCGCGCCCGATCTCGTCTACCTCTGCGACCCGGTTCTCGGCGATGAAGGCGGGCTGTATGTGGCCGAGGACATAGCATCGGTCATTCGCGATCAGCTAATTCCGCTCGCCGACATCGCCACGCCCAATCGTTTCGAACTCGGTTGGCTGGCTGGCGCGCCGCTCGACAGCAACGCCCAGGCGCTCGACGCCGCGATTGCGCTCGGCCCTCGCCGGGTGCTGGTGACGTCGGCCGTGGCGATGATGGCGGGCGGCACCGGAAATCTCCTGCTCACAGATCGCCATGCGCTGCTTGCCGAGCACCGGCTGGTCAACGACGCGCCCAAGGGTCTCGGCGATCTCACGGCGGCGCTTTTCCTGTCCCGCCTGCTGAAGGGCGACAGCGATGAGCGCGCCCTGCAGATGGCGACGGCGTCGGTGTTCGAAATCCTGGCGCGGGCGGTCAAGCGGGGTTCGGATGAATTGATGCTGGCCGAGGATCATCACAGTTTTTCGACGCCGATGGCGATGGTGCAGATGCGTCATCTTCTGCATCCCTCGCGCAACCGCACCTCATGAAAGGAATGGATGTGACCGGATTTCCTTCGCAACTTCTGGAGGGCTACAACGCCTTCATGAACGGCCGCTACTCCAGCGAATCGGACCGCTATCGCAAGCTGGCGGAAAAGGGTCAGACGCCGACGACCATGGTGATCGCCTGTTGCGATTCCCGCGCCGCGCCCGAAACGATCTTCGATTCCGGACCCGGCGAACTGTTCGTGGTGCGCAATGTCGCCAATCTCGTGCCGCCCTATGCGCCGGATGAGAATTATCACGGCACCTCGGCGGCGCTGGAGTTCGCCGTGCAATCGCTCAAGATCCGCGACATCGTGGTGATGGGGCATGGCCGCTGTGGCGGCATCCACGCCGCGCTGAATTATGGCGGCGAGCCGCTGTCCCCCGGCGATTTCATCGGCAAGTGGATGAATTTGCTGCGTCCGACTGCGGAAGAGGTGCAGCACTACACATTCATGACGCCCACGGAACGCCAGCGGACGCTCGAGCGGGTGTCGATCCGCAACTCCATCGCCAATCTCAGGACGTTTCCCTGCGTCTCCATCCTGGAGAGCAAGCAGAAGCTTCGCCTGCATGGCGCCTGGTTCGATATTTCCACGGGCGAATTATGGGTGATGAATCAAGAGACCGGCGATTTCATCCGGCCCGATCTCGAAGCGATCGAGAAGAAAGACGACGAGCAGCCTGTCTCGTCCTGAGCTCCAGACAGGGCGATACGATTGCGTGTCGCCCTGCCGGATCGGCAAACTATTATTGACCGTCGATCTGCGCGCCCATGATGGCGATCGCCTGCTGGTAGACGCTCGCTGCGTTCCAGCCCTTGATGGCGGCGAAATTGGGTTCTCCCGGCTGATAGCCTGCGCCGGCGCGCCAGCCGTGCCCGCGCAGGAAATTGGCGGTCGACGCCAGCGCGTCGGCGCGCGAGCCGACGAGATTGATATGGCCGTCGCCATCGCCGTCGACGCCATAGGTCACGACATTCTTGGGCAGGAACTGGGTCTGGCCGATCTCGCCGTGAGCGGCGCCGCGCGCATTGACGGGGAGATCGCCGCGTTCCACGAGCTTGAGCGCCGCATAGAGCTGATCGGTGAAATAGTCGGACCGACGGCAATCGAAGGCGAGAGTCGAAACCGCAGACAATGTGTGCTCATTGCCGAGATAGGAGCCGAAGCCCGTCTCCATGCCCCAGATGGCGATCAGCGGGCCCGCAGGCACGCCGTAGCGGGCTTCGAGCGAGTTGAACAGGGCGGCGTTGGCCGAACGCATCTTCTTGCCGCGAGACACGATGGTGGTCGCGCCGCGCTTGCGCATGAATTCGTCCAGGCTCAGCTTGAAGCTTTTCTGGCCGCGATCGGCGCGGATTGTGGCGCGGCTGTAGGACACCGACGAGAACACTTTGTCGAGCGTGCGGGCGCTGACGCCGCGGCCGGCTGCTTCCGTCTTGAAGTTGTCCACCCAGGCGTCGAATCCTTTGGACGTGTTGCCGCAAGCGGCTGCGTAAGCCGCCGGGGCGGTCAGAAGAAATGCCGCGACAGCCATGCCTGCGGCCAATTGCTTGGAAATCGAAATCATCAGCGCCTCACCCAGCGGAACGGCGCGAAAGGCGCCGATTCGGTCTAATTTAGTTACAAGTCTCACGGCTCGGTCATCAAGAAAAAACCCCGCGAGAATGACGTTTCCCGCGGGGTCTCGACGCTTATTCCGGGTCACATATTCGTGAGACTTTGCTTAAACCGCCTTTATCAAGCCACGGTTAATAAGAAGTTCCGCAATTTGTACGGCGTTGAGCGCGGCGCCCTTGCGCAGATTGTCGGACACGACCCACATGTTCAGGCCGTTTTCGACGGTGGCGTCCTCGCGGATGCGCGAAATATAGGTCGCATCTTCGCCGGCGCATTCGTAAGGCGTCACATAGCCGCCGTTTTCATGCTTGTCGATGACCAGGCAGCCCGGGGCTTCGCGCAGGATATCGCGCGCTTCGTCGGCGGTGATCTCGTTCTCGAACTCGATGTTGACCGATTCCGAATGTCCGATGAACACCGGCACGCGCACGGCGGTGCAGGTGACCTTGATGGCCGGGTCGAGCATCTTCTTGGTCTCGGCCAGCACCTTCCATTCTTCCTTCGTGTAGCCGTCTTCCATGAAGACGTCGATATGGGGAATGACGTTGAAGGCGATGCGCTTGGTGAACTTCTTGTTCTCGATCGGATCGGCGACAAAGACGGCGCGGGTCTGGTTGAACAGCTCGTCCATGCCGTCCTTGCCGGCGCCGGAGACCGACTGGTAGGTCGAGACGACGACGCGCTTGATCTTGGCGCGATCATGCAGGGGCTTCAGCGCCACCACCAGCTGGGCGGTCGAGCAATTGGGGTTGGCGATGATGTTCTTCTTGCGGAAGCCGGCAATCGCGTCAGGGTTCACTTCCGGAACGATCAGGGGCACTTCGGAATCGTAGCGCCAGGCCGAGGAATTGTCGATCACCACGCAGCCCTGCTGGCCGATCTTCGGGGACCACTTCTTGGACACGTCGCCGCCGGCCGACATCAGGCAGATATCGGTGGCCGAGAAATCGTAATTTTCGAGGTTCTTCACCACCAGCGTCTTGTCGCCGAAGGAGACTTCGGTGCCGAGCGAGCGGCTCGAGGCCAGCGCCACGACTTCATCGGCGGGAAAATTGCGTTCTGCGAGAATGTTGAGCATTTCGCGACCGACATTGCCGGTGGCGCCTGCGACTGCGACTTTGAAACCCATAATGATCGTCTCTTTCTTTTCTCTCCGCCGGTTGCTGGATCGGAACCGGACCGCAAGACATTGCGTCGGGTTCCCGCTCCCGGCCTAAAGCCGGGGAGAGAGCGGCGGGCCAGGAACGTCAGACGGTTTTCGTCTTCGTTTTGGTGGCCCTGGTTTTGCAATCAGGAGAAAAAAGCGAACGTCCGCCGGATCGTTGATCCGGACGGCGCATCAGGAGCGAGGCTCGAGCATGGCCAGACATGGGCGGTTCCCTTTCGGCGCTCACCTCTAGCGGCTTTTGGCCCGGAGTCAAGCCGCGATGTCGAAGCGAACGCGCCTCCTGCGGGATGTATGCGCTTTCTGCGATGCATCTAATACGTTCGTCATAATCCCAAAGCCCATCTGCCCGCTCGCGCCACATCGTGACATCATTCAGGATATGCCGGCAGTCCATGAAGGCCTTAGAGGAGAGGCGCTGTCCGGCATGTTTTGACTGGGGGATCTCAACATGGCGGATATTGCAGCCACACACAGCCGCGGCCGGCCGATGTCGCGAGAGGAGAAGAAGGTGATTTTCGCCTCCTCTCTCGGCACCGTGTTCGAATGGTACGACTTCTATCTCTACGGCTCTCTGGGAGCCTATATCGGCGTCGCCTTCTTCAATTCCTACCCTGAAGCGACGCGCAACATCTTCGTCCTGCTCGCTTTTGCGGCTGGCTTTCTCGTGCGTCCGTTCGGCGCGCTGGTGTTCGGACGGTTGGGCGACATCGTCGGCCGCAAATACACCTTCCTCGTCACCATCCTGATCATGGGCGTATCCACGTTCGTGGTCGGTCTTCTGCCCGGTTCGGCGCAGATCGGCATCGCCGCGCCCATCATTCTCATCATTCTGCGACTGCTACAGGGCCTCGCGCTCGGCGGCGAATATGGCGGCGCCGCGACCTATGTGGCCGAACACGCGCCCGATGATCGCCGCGGCTTCTACACATCCTGGATCCAGACAACAGCAACGCTCGGCCTGTTCCTGTCGCTGCTGGTGATCCTGGGCGTGCAGACCTTGCTCGGACGCGACGCATTCGCCGAATGGGGCTGGCGCATTCCCTTCCTGATCTCCGTGGCCCTGCTCGGCGTGTCGGTCTGGATCCGCATGCAGATGAACGAATCCCCCGCCTTCAAGAAGATGAAAGAAGAGGGAAAGACCTCCAAAGCGCCGATCTCGGAAGCTTTCGGCCAGTGGAAGAACGCCAAGATCGCCGTTCTCGCTCTGTTCGGCGCGGTCGCAGGTCAGGCCGTCGTCTGGTATTCGGGCCAGTTCTACGCGCTGTTCTTCCTGCAGAACGTGCTGAAGATCGACCTGCAGGACGCCAATGTCATGGTGGCGATCTCGCTCGCCATCGGCACGCTGTTCTTCGTGGTGTTCGGCTGGCTGTCCGACAAGATCGGCCGCAAGCCGGTGATCATGCTGGGGCTGGCGCTCGCCGCGCTCACCTATTTCCCGCTGTTCAAGGCGTTGACCTGGGCCGGCAATCCCGCCCTCGCCCAGGCGCAGGCCGAGATTCGCGCCACGGTGACGGCCGATCCGGCGGATTGCAATTTCCAGTTCAACCCGACCGGCACGGCCAAATTCACTACGTCCTGCGACATCGCCACCGCCTTCCTGACCAAGAACTCGATCCCCTACGACATCGTGGCCGCTCCCGCCGGGACCGCCGCGACCGTCAAGATCAAGAACGAGACGGTGCAGAGCTATGACGCCGCCAAGGCCGGCGATCAGGCCAAGGGGCTCGACGCAAGCTTCCAGAAGGCGGCCTTCTTCGCCCTCAAGGACGCTGGTTATCCGTTGGCCCGCGGCTCCGCTTTCGTGCCGGAAACGAAGATCGCCGGTTTCGTGGCGGCCAATCCGGAACTGAACCTGGATGAGGCGGCAATTCGCGCGCTGACGCCGGAAACGATGTCGGCGGCCAAGATCATCCGCGAGAAATATGCGACGGCCAAAGATCTCGAAGGGGTGACCGAAATGGCGGTCTACAAGGTGCCGGCCGGCGGCGAATTCAAGATCGTCGCCAATCCGGACGAAGTGAACTGGGTGCAGTGCATCGCCATCCTGACCGTTCTCGTGATCTATGTGACCATGGTCTATGGCCCGATCGCCGCCATGCTGGTGGAAATGTTCCCCACCCGCATCCGCTACACCGGCATGTCGCTGCCCTATCACATCGGCAACGGCTGGTTCGGCGGCCTGCTCCCGGCCATCGTTTTCGCGATGTCGGCGGCCAAGGGCGATATCTATTATGGCCTGTGGTACCCGATCGTGATCGCGGTGATGAGTCTGATCATCGGCATGATCTTCCTCAAGGAAACCAGGCACAACGACGTGCACGCTCTTTGAAGCGTCTCAAAAGGTCAAACGACAGGGGCCCGGCGGAACTTGCCGGGCCCCATTCTTTTTGCATTGCGCGGCGTTGAAGACCGGCTTCAACACCGTCGCCGGTCGGGCCACCAGCCGCGTGCATGGAAAATGCAAGCAATGGCGAAAGCGAACCAGGCGCCGAGCAGGAAGCCCGCCGTCGCATCCGAGGGATAATGCGCGCCGACGAATACCCGCGTCGAAGCGAGCGCGACGCCCAGGGCGGTCCAGATCAGCCAGTAGCGGGGATAGAGAATGGCGAGGGCGGTGAAGAAAGCGCCGGCCGTGGTTCCGTGGCCGGAGGGAAAACCCTGATAGAAGAATTGCATCTCGAACGGCCGAAACGCGAAAGCGCCGGCTTCCGAGAACAGCGCGGGTCTGGCGCGGCCGATGGCGTTCTTGAGGAGCATGGCGCCAAGGCCGGAAACGGCGACGCTGGCGAAGACGAAAGCTGCCGCCCCGATGAGGCGGCGGGTGAAATCCCTGACCGCGCCGCCATCCATGTCGCGATAGCTGACATAAATAGTGACGATCAAGGCGGCGCTGGACCATAAGATCCAGCCGGATTTGGCGTAATCGGTCATCAGCCGGCTGGGATGGCTCAGCCAGACCGGCCAGCGGCCCATCTGGCCGCCAGCCCAGGCGTCGAACTGCAATCCCATGATGACGGAAACCGCGACGATGAGCGGTAGGGCGAAATAGGGCCTCAACAGCCCCGTCGCCCTGAGTTCTGCCAGCGAAAAGCCTATCCGGGGCGTCGTCGTCATGGTCATGCAGCAGTAACCTCCCTCGGGGCGTTACGCCGCGAGGGTGAGGTACTCCTCGAGGATCGCGTCGCCCATTTCCACGGTGCCGACCTTCTTGCAGCCTTCGGCCATGATGTCGCCGGTGCGGATGCCCTTCTCCAGCACATTGGCGATGGCCTTTTCCAGCGCATCGGCTTCCTTGATCATAGCGAAGGAATATCTCAGGCACATGGCGAAGGAGGCGATCATGGCGATCGGATTGGCGATGCCCTGGCCGGCGATATCCGGCGCCGAGCCGTGCACGGGCTCATACATCGCCTTGCGCTTGCCGGTCTTCGGATCGGGCGCGCCGAGCGAGGCGGACGGCAGCATGCCGAGCGAACCCGTGAGCATCGAGGCGATGTCGGAGAGCATGTCGCCGAACAGATTGTCGGTGACGATGACGTCGAACTGCTTCGGCCAGCGGACGAGCTGCATGCCGCCGGCGTCGGCCAGCATATGCTCGAGCTTAACGTCGGGATACTTCGCCTTGTGGGTCGCCGTCACGACCTCGTTCCAGAGCACGCCCGACTTCATGACGTTGCGCTTCTCCATCGAGCAGACCTTGTTGCCGCGTGTGCGCGCAAGCTCGAAGGCGACCGAGGAAATGCGTTCGATTTCGAACGTGTCATAGACCTGGGTGTCGATGCCGCGCTTCTGGCCGTTGCCGAGATCGATGATTTCCTTGGGGCTGCCGAAATAGACGCCGCCGGTCAGCTCGCGGACGATCAGGATATCGAGACCTTCGACGATCTCGGGCTTCAGCGAGGAGGCGTTGGCGAGCGCCGGATAGCAGATCGCCGGACGAAGATTGGCGAACAGCGCCAGATCCTTGCGCAGGCGCAGAAGGCCGGCTTCCGGGCGGACGTCATAAGGAACAGAATCCCACTTCGGGCCGCCGACCGCGCCAAAGAGAACGGCGTCAGCGGCCTGCGCCTTTTCCATGTCTTGTTCGGAGATCGCCGCGCCATGGGCGTCATAGGCCGATCCGCCGACCAGGCCTTCGTCGGTGACGAAACCGGCGTCGAACTTCTCGTTCATCGCGGTGATGAACTTGCGGACTTCGGCCATGGTTTCCTGGCCGATGCCATCGCCGGGGAGAAGGAAAAGCTTGCGTTCGGACATGTGCCGCCACTTTCGGTTCGGAGGTTGAAGACTGCGGCCTCCATATCCCTGCATTTGCGGCATTTCAAGCCGTCGGGACGCTCTTGCGGTTCGGCTGTCGCCGTCATATCGTTGTACGATACAACTATTGGGAGGGAGCATGCGGCAAGAGATCGACGCTATCCGCCAATCGTCGAGACGGCTGGTGCGGGAGCTCGGCTTTCTTCGACGAGGGCTCGCCGGCACGACCCTGTCGCCGTCGGCGGTTCACACGCTGGTCGAACTGATGCAGACGGACCTGACCGCCAAGAATCTCGCATCGCTGTTGCTGCTGGAAAAGTCCAGCGTCAGCCGCCTTCTTGCAAAGCTTTCGGAAGACGGATTGTTGGCGGAGGAGAGCGACGACGGGGACAAACGGAGAAAAAGGCTCTTCCTGACCGACAAAGGCGTGGCGCTCGCCGCCGCCATCGATCGCTATGCCGACAATCAGGTGTCCCGAGCGTTGACCACGTGCGATCCCGGCCGGCGCAGACTGATCCGCGAGGGGCTGAACGCCTATGCCGATGCGCTTGCGGAGGTCAGGACCGGCGCTTCGTCTGCGCCTCCCGAGGTCGAAATCGTCTCCGGCTACAGACCGGGCTGCATCGGCGCCATAGCCGGGCTTCACGCTCGCTATTATAGCCGGCGGTGGAAGTTCGGAGCCGCCTTCGAAGCGAAGGTCGCATCCGGATTGGCGGAGTTCATCGGCCGCGCCTCCAGGACCTGCAACGAAATCTGGCTGGCTGTGCAGGGCGACGACATCGTCGGTTCGGCGGCCATCGACGGCGAGGATCTCGGCGATGGAAAAGCGCATCTGCGCTGGGTCATCGTCGAGGAGCGGATGCAGGGGCGAGGACTGGGGCGTCGTTTCATGCAGCGGGCGCTCGAATTCTCCGACAGAAACGATTTCAAGGAAATCCACCTCTGGACATTCGCCGGCCTCGACCCCGCCCGCGCCCTCTACGAACGATCGGGCTTCAAGTTGCAGGAGGAATGGCTGGGACATCAGTGGGGCGCGGAGGTCAGGGAGCAACGTTTCATGCGCACCCGTACGCTCCCTCGCTGACGCGGCGAACTTGCCAGAGTGAAAAACTCCCTTTACAGAGAGAACCGCTCTAACGGGGTGCTGCGATCGGCAACGATCGTCGGCTGAGAGGTCCCAAGACCAACCCGAAGAACCTGATCCGGTTAGCACCGGCGGAGGGATTAGACGGCACGATATCTCAGCGCCCTATTCCCGTTTGTTGAAACATGAAGGAGGCGCTGATGCGCAACGCGACCCTGTATTCTCTGGCGGCCCTCGCCGCTTTCTCCCTCGCCCATCCCGCTTTTTCGGCCGAGAAGACGCTGACGATCTACACTTATGAAAGCTTCACCTCGGAATGGGGTCCCGGCCCCAAGGTGAAGGCGGCGTTCGAAAAGACCTGCGCCTGCAAGGTGGATTATGTCAGCCTCGGCGACGGGGTGGCGCTGCTGACGCGGCTGAAGACCGAGGGAGACAAGACCAAGGCCGACATCGTGCTCGGCCTCGACAACAATCTGGTGCAGGAAGCGCGCGACACCGGCATGTTCGCCGATCACGGCGTCGACACCACCCGCGTCGCGATTCCCGGCGGTTTCAGCGATCCCGTCTTCGTGCCCTATGACTACGGCCACTTTGCCGTGATCTACGACACCGAGACGATGAAGAGCCCACCGAAGAGCCTGAACGAGCTGGTCGAGGGCAATCCGGACGAGAAGATCGTCATCGAAGATCCCCGCACCTCCACGCCCGGTCTCGGCCTGCTGGTCTGGATGAAGGCGGTCTATGGCGACAAGGCGGGCGAGGCCTGGACGAAGCTCAAGCCGCGCGTGCTCACCGTGACGCCGGGCTGGTCGGAAGCCTATGGGCTGTTCACCAAGGGCGAAGCGCCGATGGTGCTGTCCTACACCACCTCGCCGGCCTATCACATGATCGCCGAGAGCCAGAACCGCTACCAGGCCGCCGCCTTCTCCGAGGGACATCCGATCCAGGTCGAAGTCGCGGGCATGGTGAAGACGACGAAAGACGCGGAGCTCGCGCGCTCCTTCCTCAGCTTCATGATCTCGCCCGAGTTTCAGGACGTCATTCCCGAGAACAACTGGATGATGCCGGCCGCCAAGACATCGGCGCCGCTCAACCCGGTGTTCGGCAAGCTGGTCAGTCCGGAGAAGACGCTGGTGATCGCGCCGGAAGAGGTCGCGGCCCAGCGGAAAGCCTGGATCGACGAGTGGCTGGCCGCCATGAGCATGAAGTAAGCCGGCTCATGATCCGCGCGCGCGAGGACAGGGTCTGGATCTCGGCCGGCTTCTTCAGCCTGGCCGGCATCCTGCTGTTCGTCGCGCTCGCGGCGGCCGGCCTTCTGGCCGCCGCGCCGGAGGCCTCCTACCCGCCCCTGACCTATCTCTGGCATCTGACGGCGTTTACGCTCTGGCAGGCCTTTCTGTCGATGGCGCTTTCGGTGGCGTTCGCCGTTCCTGTGGCGCTGGCCTTGGCGCGTCGACCGTCTTTTCCGGGGCGCGGTTTCGTCGTTGCGCTAATGGTCCTGCCTTTGGGGCTGCCGGTGCTGCCGGCGGTGTTCGGGCTGGTCGAGATCTGGGGGCGGCAAGGGCTCGCCAATGACGCGCTGGTCTGGTTCGGGGCTCCGCGACTGTCGATCTATGGTCTCTCCGGCATTCTGATCGCCCATGTGTTCTTCAACCTGCCGCTCGCCGTGCGGTTTCTGCTGACGGGCCTCGACGCGACGCCGCGCGACGAATGGCGGCTCGCCGCCAGTCTCGGCTTTTCCCGGCTCTCCCTTTTCCGGTTTGTCGAGGGGCCGGCGCTCCTCAAAGCCTTGCCTGGCGCGGCGGGCCTGATCTTCATGCTGTGCATGACCAGTTTCACCATCATCCTGACGCTGGGAGGCGGTCCGGCGACATCGACGCTGGAAGTCGCGATCTATCAGGCTCTGAAATTCGATTTCGATCCGGCACGAGCGCTGGCGCTCACATTGCTGCAGATTGTTTTGACCGGCTTCGTTTTCCAGGTTCTTCGTCTCGCGCCTGACGTTGAACACGCCCGCTCGACGCTGTCGTCACGGCCTTTCCGACCGGATGCGCGAGGCGCCTGGGCACTGGGAGTCGACAGTGTGATCATCCTCGTCTTCACCCTGTTCGTGGCCGCGCCGCTCGTCGCGGCGGCGTCTGCCGGAGTAAGAGCGGATCTATTCCGTCTCGTCTCTGATCCTCTCTTTCACCGCGCGCTGTCGATAAGCCTCGTCATCGCCATATCTTCAGGGCTTCTCTCCACCCTGCTCGGCTATACGCTGCTCCAGGCGCGGCGGCGGTTTGCGCCGGGATCGCTGGCGCGGCGGAGCCTCGGCCTCACCGACTTCATCCTGCTGCTGCCGCCGCTGGCGCTGGGGGCAGGCTGGTTCGTGCTGACGCTCCGCCTGGGATGGGTCGGCGTCGGCGCGCCCTTCGCCGTCATCGTCATCAACGCGCTGATGGCGATGCCCTTCGTCGCCCGCGCTTTGGGGCCGTCGCTCGACAGCCATGTCCATCGCACCGAGCATCTGGCGCTCAGTCTGGGGGTGACCGGGTGGAACCGGCTGCGGCTGATCGATTGGCCGGCGCTGAAGACGCCGCTTCTTACCGCGCTCGCTTTCGCCATGGCGCTTTCGCTCGGCGATCTCGGCGCCATCGCCCTGTTCGGCGACGACAATTTCATCACCTTGCCGGCCCTGCTCTACGCCAAGCTCGGCAGCTACCGCGGCACGGACGCCGCCGGTCTGTCACTGATCCTAGGCCTTGTCTGTCTCGCGCTGATGGCGCCGGCGTTGAGGTCTTTTTCTGCGGAGGGGGCGCATCATGGTTGATTTCGGGAAAGACTCGCTCGATCTCAAGATCGACGATCTCGGCATCTCCTTCGGCGCGCGGAATTTCCGCTATCGACTTCACATCGAAGGACCTGGCGTCGTCGCGGTCACCGGGCCGTCGGGCGCGGGAAAATCGACGCTCTTTCATCTGCTGGCCGGATTCGAGACGCCCGAGCGCGGCCGGATCGTCCTCAATGGCGTCGACGTCACCCATCTGCCGCCGGGACGCCGTCCGCTGACCTATGTATTTCAGGAACACAATCTCTTCGCTCACCTCAGCCTGTTCGACAATGTCGCGCTCGGGATCAGCCCTGCCCTGCGGCTCGACGCGGCGGCGCGGGCGGAGGTGTCGGCGGCGTTCGAAGCCGTCGGTCTCGCCGGCTTCGAACGCCGCAAGCCCGCCGATCTCTCCGGCGGCGAGAAGCAGCGTGCGGCTTTCGCCCGCGCGCTGCTCAGGAAGCGGCCGCTGCTGCTGCTCGACGAACCGTTCGCCAGTCTCGACGAACGGCTGCGCCGGGAGATGGGCGACCTCGTCCGGTCCATGCAACGATCCGCGGCGATGATCGTTATGATGATCACACATGACCGGAGCGAGATCATGACTATCGCCGATCGGGTCGTGGGGATCGACCATGGCGCCATTGCTTTTGCGGGATCCGCCGCAGAGTGGACAAAGACCGGCGAAATCACGGATAAAGCGGCGTCCAGCCTCAAATTCGACTGATTTTGTTAAGAATTTGACGGCGTCGGCATATCAGATTGTGCTATGCAACACGTCGTGAAATCGGCTAATGGTGCCCCGTCCGGTTGAATACGGGCAAGAAGAGGACAGCGCTCTGACAGTCGGAAGCAGGAGATCGAGCGGCGACCAGAGACCTGGCGGACGAAATCGTCGTGCGCGCCGGGACAATCTGTTGCGCGCCATCGCCTTGACGGGAGTGACGTTGTTCGCCTCGGGCTGCCAATCCATCCTGGAACAGAGCTACGAGCCCAATATCGCGCCTTCCACCTCGCCGCAAATCGTCGATGAAGTGCAGAAGAACGATCCTCGCGCCGAGCTGGGCGCGCGCGAGCATCCGCGCATCGTCGCCTCCTATGGCGGCGAATATCACGATCTCAAGACCGAACAGTTGGTGGCGCGCATTACCGGCGCGCTGACCGTGGTGTCGGAAAACCCGGCGCAATCCTATCGGATCACCATTCTCAATTCACCGGCTATCAATGCTTTCGCCCTGCCCGGCGGTTACGTCTATGTGACGCGCGGGCTTCTGGCTCTGGCCACCGACGCGTCGGAAGTCGCCGCCGTGCTCAGCCATGAGATGGCGCATGTGACCGCCAATCACGGCATCGAGCGCCAGCAGCGCGAGGAAGCCGCGGTGATCGCCAGCCGCGTGGTCAGCGAGGTGCTCTCGTCCGAAATCGCAGGCAAGCAGGCGCTGGCGCGCTCCAAACTCCGCCTTGCCGCCTTCTCGCGCAATCAGGAGCTCCAGGCCGACGTCATCGGCGTCCGCATGCTCGGCGAGGCGGGCTATGACCCCTACGCCGCAGCGCGCTTTCTCGATGCGATGGCGGCGTTCCAGAAGTTCAACGCCGGAACGGACGGCGCGGGACTGGGCCTCGACTTCCTGTCGAGCCATCCGTCGACGCCGCAGCGCGTCGAGCTTGCGCGCATGCATGCCCGACAATTCGGCATGGAAGGCAAGGCAGGCGATCGCGGAAGCGACTATTTCCTCGCCGGCATCGATGGACTGCTCTATGGCGACAGCCCGCAGGAGGGCTACGTGCGCGGCCAGTCCTTCCTGCACGGCAATCTCGGCATACGTTTCGACACGCCGCCCGGCTTCCGGATCGACAACAAGGTCGACGCCGTCATGGCGACAGGCCCCGGAGATGTGGCGATCCGCTTCGATCTGGTGGACGACAATTCCGGCGGCAGCCTCGCGGCCTATATTTCCAGCGGCTGGGTGACCGGTCTCCTGCCCGAGACGGTTCGAATCTCGACCGTCAACGGCATGCCGGCTGCGGTGGCGCGGGCCTCGGCGGAGCGGTGGGATTTCGACGTCACCGTGGTGAGAGACGGTCAGAAGATCTATCGCTTCCTAACGGCGGTGCCGAAAGGGCAGGACGCGCTGTTGAAATCGACGGCGGATCGGCTGCGCGCGACATTCCGCCGCATGAGCCCTTCCGAGATCGCCTCGCTCAAGCCGCTGCGCATTCGCGTCATCGAAGCAAAGGCCGGCGATACGGCAGCCTCCATCGCCCAGCGCATGCTTGGCACAGATCGCAAGCTGGATCTCTTCCTGCTTCTGAACGGACTGACGCCACAGGCGCAGATCGCGCCCGGCGATAAGCTGAAGATCGTCGCGGAATAGAGGCGCGCGGGTTGCGCCATCGTCGGGAAACACCTCAAAATGCAAAACCCGGAGTTTTTGGCTCCGGGCTTGGCAATGAGGGAATGGAAAGCAGGATCAGGCTGCCTCTTCCTGCTCGTCGTCTTCGGTGATCTTGCCGGAGCGGCGCGGGCTCTTGGCGAGATTGGTCTCGACCAGGCGCACGGCTTCGGTTTCGGACATCTTGTTGACGGCGGCGATTTCGCGAGCCATGCGGTCCAGAGCCTGTTCATAGAGCTGACGCTCGGAATAGGATTGTTCCGGCTGGTTTTCGGCGCGATAGAGGTCGCGAACCACTTCGGCGATCGAAATCAGGTCGCCCGAATTGATCTTGGCGTCATATTCCTGAGCACGGCGCGACCACATGGTGCGCTTCACCCGCGCCTTGCCCTGCACGACCTTAAGCGCGCGATCGACGAAATCGGTTTCGGACAGCTTGCGCATGCCGATGCTGACGGCTTTCGCCACCGGAACCTTCAGGCGCATCTTGTCCTTCTCGAAATCGATCACGAAGAGCTCGAGCTTCATGCCGGCGACTTCTTGCTCTTCGATCGTCACAATCTGACCGACGCCATGCGCGGGATAAACGATCGACTCACCGGTCTTGAAACCGTGACGGGCTGAAGTCTTCTTGATCTGGGTTGTCATGCTTTTCACAAACTCCCTAAAATGCTTCCGGTTGCCCGGGTGCGGCCCAGGGGCCGGGGGAGGCGACGCTTCGCCTGGTAGTCTGACCGCCACATGTAAATTGCAGGCAAGCCCTTGTTGCGGAGCGGATGAAATCAGTCCACCGAATGGTGCAGGTTTCAAGAGCGCCGCATGAAGGGATCGTAGCTTTCGTGATGTTTGGGCATATTACGCCCTTCGGGATCAGTGGAAGAGTGTCTACCACAAAAAACGGTGGAAATCAATAATTTGCTTTGACCCGCCGCAAGGCGGCTCCGCGATGCTTCGCATCGTGGTTAAGCAGGGGAATCAGATTAATGGGCGGCGCGCGCTCGTCGCCTGCGGTCGTTGCGCCCCGCCCGGGCTGTCTCGACCGCTGATGGCTTACGCCACGCGCGGTCGTTTCGTCCATCCGTCAGTCGCCAGCGCCCGGCTTTTCAGAAAAGAACTTTTCGAATTTGCCTTCGACGCCGTCCATGTCCTTGGCTTCGGGCAACGCATCGCGCTTCTGCGTGATATTGGGCCAGATTGAGGCGTATTCCGCATTCAATTTCAACCACTTATCCAGACCGCTCTCGGTATCCGGCTTGATGGCTTCCGCAGGACATTCCGGCTCGCAGACGCCGCAGTCGATGCATTCGTCCGGATGGATGACCAGGAAATTCTCACCCTCGTAGAAACAGTCGACCGGGCACACTTCCACGCAGTCCGTGTACTTGCACTTGATGCAGTTGTCGGTCACGACATAAGTCATTCGAAGGCTCCAGATAAAGTCGAGTCAACGGGGCCCGGCACGGCCCAAAGATCGTTTGTCCACTAGCTTCTTTGCCCCTGCTTTGCAAGGCGACGACAGGGAAAACGAGGGTTGCGGCATATGCATATCTGCCTTGCGCGAGGCTTACGCGACGCAATTCTCAGGGCTCGAAATCGTAGCGCCCCTTCAACCGTTCCATCTGGCGACGCTCTTTCTTTTCGGGGCGGCCCGCGCCGGGTTCGCGCGTCGCCTGCTCGAACTTCGTCAGGCGCTCGCGCGGCGGCGTCTCGTCGTCATAGAGCAGCCGCGCTTCCTCATAGGGGCCGCGGCGCTCTCCCGCCGCCTTGACGACGACGATCACGTGCTTTTCGGCTGTGGCCACCTCAAGCCGGTCGCCGATCTTCACATCGGCGCTCGGGCGTCGGACCTTGTCGCCGTTGACGGCGACATGACCCGCCTCGATCCAGCCCTGCGCCAGCGTGCGCGACTTGGCGATTCTGGTGAAGAACAGCCATTTGTCGATCCGCTGGCGTTGGCTGGCCGAGGCGTCGTTCATCCGTTACTTCTTCAGCTGTTCCTTCAGCGCGGCGAGCTTGGCGAAAGGAGAATCCGGATCGATCGGCTTTTCCTTGCGGGGCTTGGCCTCGAAGCGCTGCGGCTGGCCGCGATTGCCCTTGTCCTGGCGTGGAGCGGCGTCCTGGCGGTCGTGACGCTCCGGCCTGTCTTGGCGCGGACGGTCGTTGCGCGGGGGCCGATCGCCCTGTTCCTTGCGGTCCCGACGGCCTTCGCCGCGGTTCTGGGCGTTCTGCGGGCGACGATCGTCGCCTTGACGCTCCGGCCGGCGTCCGCCTTCGCGCGAAGCCTGCTCGCGACGAGGGCCGGCATTGCGCTGCGGCTGATCGTTGCGGCCGCCCGGACGCCAGAGCAGAACGCGCTTTTCTTCCTGCGGCTCTTCGGACGCGGCCGGCTCGGCGGGCGCGGCTTCCGCTTCGACGGGAGCCTCTTCGCCGACGGAGGTTTCAGAGGCTTCCGCAGTCTCGGAGGCTTCGACGGCCGTCGCGGTGTCGTCGGCCTTCGGCTCTTCCGACGTCGCGTCCTCGACTGCCGCGGCAGCCGGCTGCGCCGGCGTCGGCGCGGTGGAGACCAGATGAGCGCTCGCTTCGTCGGCGGTGACGCTGTCGGCGCGATAGCCGAGACCCTTGAGGATCTCCTCGATGTCGTCGGCGGTGGCGCCGAGGATCGACAGCATCGCCGGCGTCGTCATGAAACGGCGGCCGTCATAGGCGCCGTCCGGACGGGTCGGGGAACCGGGCTTCCACTGCAGCAGCGGACGGATGAGATCGGCCAGGCGCTCAAGAATGTCGATTCGCACCGCGCGCTTGCCGAGGAAACGGAAGCCGGCGAGGCGGTAGAAATTGCGCTCGAAGCTGTGGTCGGTGACGATCGAGGTTCGGCCGGCGGCGAGCGCCGGGATCAGGTCGCCATAGCCCGGCAGGCCGAGCGCGTCGTTCTTCAGCGCCCAGAGCAGGGTGATGAGTTCTGCGGGAGCGGGCTTCAGCAGCGCCGGCATGAAGACGTGATAGGCGCCGAAGCGGATGCCGTATTTGCGCAGCGACGCGCGGCCGTCCTGGTCGAGCGCCTTGACATCGTCGGCGACGTCGCGGCGGAACAGAACGCCGAGGCTTTCGGCGAGCTGATAGGCGATCCCCTTGGCGATGCCCTGCAGGTCTTCGGCGCGGACGAGATCGTCCAGAGGCTTGAGGACCGTGGCGATATGATGATTCACGAACCGCTCGATACGCGCCTGGACGTGATCGCGGGCGTGGCCCTGCAGCAATTCGTCGGCCAGAAGCACGATGCGCGGACGCATCACGTGATCGGACGCCGTCAGCCGCGCCACGGGCTCGCCGAGCCAGCGAACCAGACCGTCATTGGCGATCGCCAGGTCATTGTTGCCGGCGGCGTGAAGCCGTGCGGCGCGCGCCTCGAATTCGAGACCCAGCGCCTTGCCGACCGCGCTTTCGACAGCCTTCAAATCCTGGCCGTCCGTTCCGCCCGCAAGCGTAAAGCGGAAACCCGACAACTGTCCCACATGATGCCCTTCGACGAAGACATCGCCATTCACACTGATTTCCGCTTCGAGCATAGCATTCTCTCTTAACCGCTTCATGAGCACAGATGTCCTGCGGTCTACGAAGCGTTTGGTCAACCTTTCATGCAGCGCGTCCGAGAGACGATCTTCGATTTCGCGCGTTTTTTCCTGCCAGTGCGCCGGATCGGCCAGCCAGCCGGGCCGGTTGGACACATAGGTCCAAGTCCTGATTTGCGCAATACGGGCCGAGAGCGTGTCGATCTCGCCATCCGTCCTGTCCGCCCGGCGCACCTGCTCCGCAATGAAATCCTCCTTCACCGCGCCGAGCCGGACAATGTCCTTGTAGATGGCGGCGACGAGATCGGAATGTTGCAGCGAGGTAATCCGCCTGTAATCAGGCAGGGCGCAAATCTCCCAGAGCTTTTCCACCCTTTCCCGCGATGTGGCAAGCTCCAAAATGTCCGGATAACGCGCCAGATGCTCGAGCGCCTGCATGTCGACCGATGGCAGCGCCTTGGTCAGGCCCTGCAGGCGGGGCGGCATGTCCAGGCTCTTGCGCAGATTGTCGATGGTGGAGAAATCGAACACCTTGGTGCGCCACTGCATCACCTTGACCGGGTCGAATTCGTGTCCCTCTATCCGCTGGACCATCTCGTCGTCGAGCGGTCGCGTTTGGCCCGTCACTCCGAATGTGCCGTCGCGCATATGGCGTCCGGCGCGTCCGGCGATCTGCCCCATCTCTCCCGGCGTCAGATTTCGATACTGAAATCCGTCATATTTCCGGTCCTGGGCGAATGCGACATGATCGACATCGAGATTGAGGCCCATTCCGATGGCGTCGGTGGCGACGATATATTCGACGTCGCCTTCCTGATAGAGCGCCACCTGGGCGTTTCGGGTGCGAGGGCTGAGCGCGCCGATCACCACGGCCGCGCCGCCGCGCTGGCGTTTCACCAGTTCGGCGATGGCGTAGACCTCGTCGGCCGAAAAGGCGACGATGGCCGAGCGACGCGGCAAGCGGGTGATCTTCTTCTGGCCCGCGTAAAAGAGCTGCGACAGGCGGGGCCGCTCGACCACCGTCAGACCCGGAAGAATCTGGGTCAGGATCGGCTTCATCGTCGCCGCGCCGAGGAGCAGCGTCTCTTCCCGTCCGCGAAGATGCAGGATGCGATCCGTGAAGACATGGCCGCGTTCGAGATCGGCGGCGAGCTGAACCTCGTCGATGGCGACGAAGGAGGCTCGGGTTTCACTGGGCATGGCTTCGACGGTGCAGACCGAATAGCGTGCGCCCGGGGGAGAAATCTTCTCCTCGCCGGTGATCAGCGCCACATTGGCGACCCCGACCTTTTCAGCGACGCGGCCATAGACTTCACGCGCCAGCAGACGAAGCGGCAATCCGATCACGCCCGAGGCGTGCGCCACCATCCGCTCGATGGCGTAATGGGTCTTGCCGGTGTTGGTGGGGCCGAGAACCGCAGTGACGCCGCGGCCGCTCAAGATCAGGGGATCGGAAGTCAATGTGTCCAGTCCAGATGAAGGAGTCGGCTGAAAGCCGGCGGCTTTCCTTGCCCTCTAAAAGCGGCAATTGCAAGAAGAAGGGCGTCCGCGCGGGATTTTCCCCGTGACAGCGCGCAAAATCACAGGCTTCGGAACAGCTTGGGAACGAATCGGAGACGAATCACAGACCCTCTCGTGTTCACGGAGCGTTCCCTACTAGATCTTGAGGAATCGACGGCGACCGATCGATAGGTTGAATCGTCCACGGAATCGCTGGAGTTGCAGGCGCGAGCCTCGGAGATCCCAGGATTTTCGGGTCAACGAATTCGCGAAATCATGGTTAATCAAAGCTTTCCGAAGGTCGCCGCCCTGTGCCGGAACGGCGCGACGAAAGGCGTGAACCGAGCAAGCACGAATCACGGACGAATCAGACGTCGCAAACGGTTGCCAAACCGTTCACTACAACATCTTGTGGGTCAGCGTCTTGTTAACCAGTTTATTCATGGTTTTGAGAGCTGCCGTTGTCTTCGCGAAATTATCCATCAGCCCCCGGAACAATCCACTTTATCGCTCGTTCTTTCCGTCAGTTCGATTGCGCATATGGGGTCGCGACATGCTTGGAACCATTCTTCTCGTCATTCTGGTCCTTCTTCTCATCGGGTCTGTGCCCAATTGGGGCTATAGCAGGGGATGGGGCTACGGGCCGTCAGGCGGAATCGGGCTTGTTCTCGTCATAGTTCTCATACTCGTCCTGATGGGACGGGTCTGACCACACGGAGAAGGAGCGTAGCGATGAAAAAAGTTATTCTGTCCATGGCCATGATCGGCGCATTGGCGTCCTGCACAGCCACTGAAAGAGGCGCCGGCGTGGGCGCGGCGACAGGCGCCGTCGTCGGCGGCGTCGTGACCGGCGATGTCGGCGGCGCGGCAGTCGGGGCAGTCGTGGGCGGCGCGGCCGGCGCCTTGATCGGTCATGCAAGCCGTGACGGATATTGCGTCTATCGCGATCGCCACGGCCGTCGCTACGAAGCGCGCTGCTGACGGAACGGCGCTGGGCGAACAGGTTCGAAACGGATCACCGACGAAGCGTGCCTGATTCCAGGTTCCCTGAGCGTTCGCCGCAACATCTGGCATTTTTACTGAATATCAACCATGGAGGCCGCCTTTGGGCGGCCTCTCATCGTTTGTGCTCAGACCATGTACTGACCGCCATTGGCCGTGATCGTCGAACCCGTGATGAAGCCGGCGTCGTCGGAGGCGAGGAAAACCACGCAACGGGCAATTTCCTCCGGTTCGCCGAGACGACCGACCGGGATTTGCGGGATGATGCGCTCGTTGAGCACCTTTTCCGGCACGGCGCGCACCATTTCGGTGCCGATATAGCCGGGGCAGATGACGTTCACGGTGATGCCCTTGGCCGCGCCTTCCTGCGCCAGCGCCTTGGTGAAGCCGATATCGCCGGCCTTGGCGGCGGAATAGTTCGCCTGGCCCATCTGGCCCTTCTGTCCGTTGATCGACGAAATGCTGATGATGCGGCCAAAGGAACGGTCGCGCATGCCCGACCATACCGGATGGGTCATGTTGAACAGGCCGGAGAGATTGGTGGAAATGACCGCATTCCACTGGTCCGGCGTCATCTTGTGGAACATTGCATCGCGTGTGATGCCGGCATTGTTCACGAGGATCTCGACGGGTCCCAATTCCGCTTCGACCTGGGCGATGCCTGCCACGCAGGCGTCATAGCTCGACACATCCCATTTGAAGGCGTAAATGCCCGTTTCCGCGGTGAATGTCTTGGCGGCCTCGTCATTGCCGGCGTAATTGGCGGCGACTTTGTAGCCGGCATTCTTCAGCGCCACGGAGATGGCGGCGCCGATTCCGCGCGTTCCGCCGGTAACGAGTGCTACTCTGCTCATGAATTCCCTCCCTGGATGGTTTTCTTGTCGATCCTGTGTGGGGGAGCGGCCGGACAGCCGCTCCCGATGGGGATTACATCGCTTCGACGCACATGGCGATGCCCATGCCGCCGCCGATGCAGAGGGTGGCCAGACCCTTCTTGGCGGAGCGCCGCTTCATTTCGAACAACAGCGTGTTGAGGACGCGCGCGCCGGACGCGCCGATCGGATGGCCGATGGCGATCGCGCCGCCATTGACGTTGACGATCGACGGATCCCAGCCGAGATCCTTGTTCACCGCGCAGGCCTGGGCGGCGAAGGCTTCGTTGGCCTCGACCAGATCGAGGTCGCCGACCGACCAGCCGGCCTTTTCGAGCGCCTTGCGCGATGCCGGGATCGGGCCGGTGCCCATGATCTTGGGATCGACGCCGGCGGTCGCCCAGGAAACGATGCGGGCGAGCGGGGCGATGCCGCGACGGACGGCTTCCTCTTCGCTCATCAGCAGGGCGGCGGCGGCGCCGTCATTGAGGCCGGAGGCGTTGCCGGCGGTCACGGTGCCTTCCTTGTCGAAGGCCGGACGGAGCTTGGCGAGAGCATCGATGGTCGCGCCGGCGCGGATATATTCGTCGGCGTCGACGATCGTGTCGCCCTTGCGGCCCTGGATGATGAAGGGCACGATTTCATCCTTGAAGCGGCCGGCGGCCTGGGCGGCTTCGGCCTTGTTTTGCGAGGCCACCGCGAAGGCGTCCTGCTCGTCGCGCGACAGCTGCCACTGGCGGGCCACGTTTTCGGCGGTGATGCCCATGTGATAGCCGTGAAAGGCGTCGGTCAGGCCGTCCTTGATCATCGTGTCGATCAGCTTGACGTCGCCCATCTTCACGCCGCCGCGCAGATGCTGGCAATGCGGGGCCATGGACATGGATTCCATGCCGCCGGCGACGATGATGGAGGCGTCGCCGGAGGCTATCTGCTGCATGCCGAGGGCGACGGCGCGCAGTCCGGAACCGCAGAGCTGGTTGATGCCGAGGGCAGTGGCCTCGATCGGCACGCCGGCCTTGACCGCGGCCTGGCGGGCCGGGTTCTGGCCCTCGCCGGCCGGAAGGACCTGGCCGAGAATGACTTCATTGACCTCAGACGCTTCGACGCCGGCGCGTTCGAGCACGCCCTTGATGACGGCCACGCCCAGTTCGTGGGCGGGGACATTGGCGAAGCTGCCGTTGAAAGAGCCGACGGCGGTGCGCGCCGCGCTTGCGATGACGATCGAAGGGCTGCTCATGATTGTTTCCTCCTTAATGGGTTATGCTGACACTCGCAAACACGCAGGAGGCTGTCAATGACGCGAAAGACCAATATGCCGCATTGCGGCATGCCACTGCCATTCCCGCCATGGTTGCTCTCCGGGAGCGCGAGCAAACCCGATGTTCTGCGACCGGTGCGCTGCGGCTCCAGCCCACGCCGCAACGCACAAAACCATTGTGCCTCAAGGGCTTTTCAGCATAGACTGTTGAAAAGCGCCTGAGAAATCGAGTGGAGGAGGCGTTTTTGCAAAAGAAAAGACGGTCAGGAGGAACGAATGGCCAAAAATGATGGGCAGATCGTCATCAAGAAATACGCGAACCGGCGTCTCTACAATACCGGCACAAGCACCTATGTGACGCTCGACGATCTGGCGCAGATGGTCAAGAAGGGGGAGGACTTCACCGTCCAGGACGCCAAGAGCGGCGACGACATCACGCATTCGGTCCTGACGCAGATCATCTTCGAACAGGAATCCAAAAACGGCAACACGCTGCTGCCGATCTCCTTCCTGCGCCAGCTCATCTCCTATTACGGCGACCAGATGCAGATGTTCGTGCCGTCCTACCTCGAACAGTCGATGCACGCCTTCAGCAGCCAGCAGAACCAGATCCGCGATCATCTGGCGAAGTCGCTCGGCGACACGCCGCTCGCCAAGAACCTGCAGATTCCGATGCAGCTGATGGAAGAGCAGGTGAAGCGCAACACCGAGATTTTCCGTCAGGCGATGGAAGTGTTCACGCCTTTCGCGCCGCAGACCCAAGCCAAGGCGGAGCCGAAAGGCAAGGCCGACGCCAAGGATATCGAGGATCTGAAGGAGCAGCTGCGCGCTCTTCAGGCGAAGATCGAGAACATGTAATTGCGAGACTGCGGGCGGCGGTTTTTCGCCGCCCGGACAACGGCCGTCAAAGGCCGATCGACACGTCGCGGCCCGCCGAGGTGATCGAGATCGTAAACCCTGCCGCGACGTCGATGAAGCAGATCGCCATCAGCAGGAAGAACACATGCGTGGCCGCCGCCGGCGCCAGCAGGAACTCCACCAGAAACACGATGAAAAGCAGCATGGACAAAAGGTGGTCCATGACGGCCGATCTGCGCCGCGTCGCCTTTATGATCTCGAAGAACAGCACGAACAGCGCCACGAGCAGCAAGAGATCGCCGAGGCTCATGGTCCAGGTCGCGCCGGACATCATGTCGAGGCTGAAGATCGAATTGTCCAAAGCCGCAACGCCGCCGGAGCCCATGGCCCCGAACATCACGAGATTGTAGAGAATGAAAGGAAGGATCATCAGTGGGATGACGGCCATAATGCGCTCCGCTAGTTTGTCGGCGCGACACTAGAGGCTTTCGGCGCGAAACGGAATCGGGGAAACGCGGGCAATCGCCGAATTCGATCTGCGCAAAGCCGCCTTCGACTGCTGCCCGCGGACGAAAAGTCCGCAACAGCAAAGGGCCGGCTTTCGCCGGCCCTTCGAAACTCACGCGCAGGCGCGCCTGAAATCAGGCGTTTTCCTTCGGCGTCAGCACCTGACGACCGCGATACATGCCGGTCTTCAGGTCGATGTGGTGCGGACGGCGAAGCTCGCCCGAGTTCTTGTCTTCCACATAAGTGGACGCCTTCAGGCCGTCTGCAGAACGGCGCATACCGCGGCGGGACGGGCTGGTTTTTCTCTTAGGAACTGCCATTTTCTTAACTCCAATCTCACCCGGACATCGTTTCGTTCAGCCAGGAAGGCCGCGCGCATCAGCGATCTTTTCCGGAAAATTTGGCGGGCTTATACATGCGCCAGGGGGCTTTGACCAGTCCCCCCGGACATTTTTTCTCAACCCTGCCGATTCCTCATCAGGCTTCGTCTTCGGGGACGATCCAGGTTTCGAGCGCAGCTGCGGCTGCCCATTCGCAAAACGCGGGGTGATCGACGACAGCCTGCATATAGGCGCGCGACTGCGGCTTTTCCGTGAGCATATAGGCGTCGAAGCGATTGACGACGGGCGCGTACATCGCATCGACGGCACTGAACTCTCCGAACAGGAAGGGGCCGCCGCTTCTCGCCAGCGCATCCGACCAGATCTTTTCGATGCGGGCGACGTCGGTCAGCACATCTTCGCCGACCGCCATCGCCTTTCGCGGACGGCGCAAGTTCATCGGGCAGGCGTTGCGCAAGGCGCGGAAGCCGGTCGCCATTTCGAGACTATAGGCGCGCGCCAGAGCGCGGTCGCGTATGTCCTGCGGCCAGAGGCGTTTTTCCGGAAAGAGGTCGGCGACGTAATCGATGATCGCCAGCGATTCCCAGAGCCTGAAATCGCCGTCGACGAGGATCGGCACGCGACCGACGTCCGACAACGCCTTGATGGCCGGATTGCCGGCCGGAAAGTCGAAGGGCGCCACTTCGTCTTCGAATTCGACGCCCGCCGCCTTCAGGGCGAGCCAGGGCCTGAGCGACCAGGACGAATAATTCTTGTTGCCGACATAGAGCTTGAGTTGAGCCATGCGATCCTCCAGGGCCGCAAATCTAACCAATCCGTCCCCGTCGAACCAATGAATTCAGAAGCGATCAGTCATAAAGGCATTTGATGTAATCGCCCGAACCCTTGGCGCGGCGCTCGATCAGCGCGGCCAGTCGCTTCATGCCGCGGCCGGGCTTGGAGGCGTTGCGGGTGATGGGATTGGGCAGCGCTACGGCCAGAAGCGCCGCCTGGCGCCGGCTGAGCTTGTCGGCGGATGTCTTGAAATGGTGTTGGGCCGCCGCTTCGACGCCATAGATCCCCGGGCCCCATTCGGCGATGTTGAGATAGATTTCCATCAGTCGACGCTTGGACCAGACAAAGTCCGCGCCGACCGCCAGGGGCAACTCCAGACCTTTGCGAAGGAAGGAGCGCCCATTCCATAAAAACAGGTTCTTGGCGGTCTGCATCGGGATGGTCGAGGCGCCGCGCGTCTGCTTTCCGGCGAGCGCGTCGTCGACCACGCCGTTCATCTGCACCCAGTCCACCCCCGAATGGCTGCAATATTGCCCGTCTTCCGACATCATCACCGATTGGACCAGAACCGGCGCGATCTCCTCGAATTCGACCCAACGACGGTCGTATCCCTGAAAACTCGCGAGATCCCAGAGCATCAGGGTCGAGACCGGGCGCACAAGGTCGATCTTGTAGACGAGGATCAGAAGATAAGGGAGAACCAGCAGGCCCAGAAGCGCAAGGCCGGCTTTCCGAAGATAATCGCGCATCGGTCTTTCGCTTTCGTCGAGACGAGGCGCGGCAGCCGCGGGCGTTTCCTGCCCGGCGTCTACTACCGCATTCGCCTCCGTCATGGCGTCCAAGATCGTCCGGTTCCTTTTTGCCCTTCGCCAAGTCTTCATAAACCGGGCGACGCGGCCTGACCAGACCACCGGCGCCGCTTTGTCGCGCCATCCCCGGCAACTGTGCGGTTGCAAGCCCCGCGCCGGCATGCGAAAGAGCCGACATGCTGGACGAACCCTTCTTGACCACTCTGCAAGATCACGCCCGCAACGTCGAAACGTTGCTGGGGGCGCTTTTGTCGTCGGAGCCGCTCTCCGGCGAAGTCACGCGGCCGGAGCGGCTTTTTTCCGCGATGCGGCATGGCGTGCTGGCCGGCGGCAAACGCATGCGGCCGGCATTGGTGATCGAAAGCGCGCGGCTGTTCGACGGCGATCGCGCCGCGGCCCTGCGTGTGGCGGCGTCGCTCGAATGCGTGCATTGCTATTCGCTGATCCATGACGATCTGCCGGCGATGGACGACGACGATCTCCGCCGCGGCCAGCCCACGGTCCACAAGGCCTTCGACGAGGCTGCAGCGATCCTGGCCGGCGACAGCCTGTTGACCTACGCCTTCGACGTGTTGGCCTCTCCGGACACGACGCTGCCGGCGTCCGTCAAGATCGATCTGGTGTTGAGGCTGGCGCGGGCGGCGGGACCGGGCGGCATGGCCGGCGGCCAGGCGCTGGATCTCGAAGCAGAGAGCAAGACGCTGGCCGAGACCGAGATCCGCCAGTTGCAGGCGATGAAGACCGGCGCGCTGATCCGCTTCGCCTGCGAGGCCGGGCCGACGCTAGCGGGCGCATCGGTCGAGGACATCGAGCGGCTCTCGCATTTCGGCCGCATTATCGGCCTCGCCTTCCAACTCCGCGACGACGTGCTGGATCTCGTGTCCGACAGCGCCACGCTCGGCAAGGCGGCCGGCAAGGACGCGGCGCGCAACAAGGGCACCTTGCCGGCGCTTCACGGCGTCGACTGGACGGAGCGGACGCTGAAAGACCTGATCGAGGAGGCGCATGCGGCGCTTTCGCCCTATGGCGCGCGGGCCGACATGCTGATGCGCCTCGCCACCTATGTCGCCACGCGGGAGAAGTAAGTCATGAGCAAATTCTGGTCGCCTCTCGTCGCCGGCCTCAAGCCCTATGTCGCGGGCGAACAACCGCGCATCGCCAATCTCATCAAGCTCAACACCAATGAGAATCCCTATGGCCCCTCGCCCAAGGCGCTGGCCGCCATCAGGGAGGCCGCCGACGACCGGATGCGGCTGTATCCCGATCCGTCCTCGCTCAGACTACGCCAGGCGATCGCGACGCGGCATGGGGTGGAGGTCGACGAGGTGTTCGTCGGCAATGGATCCGACGAAGTGCTCGCGCATGTGTTCCAGGCGTTGCTCAAGCATGACGCGCCGCTGCTGTTCCCGGATATCAGCTACAGCTTCTATCCGGTCTATGCTGGCCTGTTCGGCATCGAGACGATTCATGTTCCGCTGGACGAAGGCTTCCGGATACGCATCGAAGACTATGACCAACCCTGCGGCGCAATCGTCATTCCCAATCCGAATGCGCCGACGGGCATCGCGCTGTCGCTCGAAGAGATCGAGGCGCTCGCCGGGGCGCATCCCGATCAGCCGGTGGTGATCGACGAGGCCTATGTGGATTTCGGCGCCGACAGCGCCATCGGCCTCACCCGCCGCTATCCCAATCTCCTGGTCGTGCACACTCTCTCGAAATCGCGCTCGCTGGCAGGATTGCGCGTCGGCTTTGCGATCGGCCAGCGTCCGCTGATCGAGGCTCTGGAGCGGGTGAAGGATTCCTTCAATTCCTACCCTATCGACCGGCTCGCGGAAGCGGGCGCCACAGCGGCGATCGAGGACGAGGCCTGGTTCGACGAGACGCGGCGGAAGGTGATGGCGTCGCGGGCCCGGATGACCGACGTGCTCGCCGCACGCGGATTCGAGGTGCTGCCCTCGCTCGCCAATTTCGTCTTCGCCCGCCATCCGGATCACGACGGCGCCGAACTTGCGGCGCGACTGCGCGCAGAGGCGGTGCTGGTGCGTCATTTCGCCAAGCCGCGCATCGGTGACTTCCTGCGCATCAGCATCGGCACGGAGGCCGAATGCGACCGGCTGATCGAGGCTGTCGATAGCGCGCTTTCGAACTGAGCTGCGCGTCCGGCCTTCGTTCAGGGACGGATGACGCAGACGCCGTTCTCCATCGAGCATTCGTTGCCGTCCGGCAGCGCCCCTACATCGATCATCAAAGGCTCGGCGCGAAATCCGATCGTGTCGACATAAGCGATGGAGGAGCCGACCGAGCCCAGGGACCAGGAGCCGACGCCGGGAATGGACACGATGCTGACGTCGCCCGAATAGCGATCGAAGTCCCGCCAATCGCGGCTGTGAAAATCGCGTTTGTGATGATGACGGAGTTCGGATCGATCGCCGGCGAAGCTCGGCAGGGAAACTGCGGCAAAGGCGGCGGCGAGAAAGATTGAACGCAACACGGAAGCAACCCTTTCACAAAGAGGCGCGGAACACGCCGGTTAACGAAAGGTTAACATCGTCCGACCGTCCGAATCAACGCCCGGACGACGGAATCTTCCCTCGCAGAGACAAAGGCTTAATACTAATCCGGCAGTCTCCGGAGCGCGTAAAATGCAATAATCGATTAAATCGGAAATTGGCCTTTGGCAGGGCTTGCGGCGTTGTCATGACGGGACTAAACACGATTTTGACGCATTGCACACAGGCCTATGTGCAACACAAACCCTTGTGCGCCCCGGCTCCGGCGCATTTCGATTGCCCTCCCAGGAGGTTTCCATGGCGAATACGGTGAAAAACCGTCCTCTCTCCCCGCATTTGCAGATCTACAAACCGATTCCGACGATGATGGCGTCGATCTCGCACCGAATCACCGGCATGGCGCTGTTTGTCGGCACCTTGCTCGTGGCATGGTGGCTGATCGCGGCGGCGTCCGGCGAAGACTACTTCCAAATGGTCAACGCGGTCTTCGGTTCGATCATCGGCCAAATCGTGCTGTTCGGTTACACGCTGGCGCTGGTTCATCACCTGCTCGGCGGTCTCAAGCACTTCATGTGGGATCTCGGACATGGTTTCGAGAAGCATTTCTCCACCCGTCTCGCCATCGCACATTTCGTCGCCTCGCCCGTGGTCACGGTCCTGCTTTGGATCGTCGGTTATGCGGTTCGCTGAAAGGAGCTGACATCATGGATATGCGCACCCCGCTCGGCAAGGTCCGCGGCCTCGGCTCCGCCAAGGAAGGCACCGAACATTTCTGGACCCAGCGCCTGACGGCCGTTGCCAATGTGCCGCTGGTTTTGTTCTTCATCGGCTTCGTCATCACGCATTCGACGTCGTCTTATACCGAATTGCGCGCCGCGCTCGGCCATCCCGTCGTTTCGGTGCTGATGGGCCTGTTCATCATTTCCTCGCTTTCCCATATGCGGCTCGGCATGCAGGTGGTCATCGAGGATTACGTGCATGGAGAGGTCGCCAAGCTGGCGCTTCTGATGCTCAACACCTTCTTCACGGTCCTGGTCGGCGGTCTCTGTCTTTTCGCCGTGCTCAAGATCGGATTTGCAGGATAAAAACAATGGCTGCATCTTCCTCTCCCGCACTCGGCGGCAAGGCTTATGAATTCGTCGACCACGCTTATGACGTGGTGGTCGTCGGCGCAGGCGGCGCCGGCCTCCGCGCCACGCTCGGCATGGCCGAACAGGGCTTCAAGACCGCCTGCATCACCAAGGTTTTCCCGACCCGCTCGCATACGGTGGCTGCGCAGGGCGGCATCGCCGCCTCGCTGCAAAACATGACGCCGGACAGCTGGCAGTGGCATCTCTACGACACCGTCAAGGGTTCGGACTGGCTCGGCGACGTCGACGCCATGCAGTATCTCGCCATGGAAGCCCCCAAGGCGGTCTATGAACTCGAACACTATGGCGTGCCCTTCTCGCGCACCGAAGACGGCCGCATCTACCAGCGTCCCTTCGGCGGTCATATGCAGAATTACGGCGAAGGCCCGCCGGTGCAGCGCACCTGCGCCGCAGCCGACCGCACCGGTCACGCCATCCTGCATACGCTCTACGGTCAGTCGCTCAAGCACAACGCCGAATTCTTCGTCGAATATTTTGCGCTCGACCTGATCATGGAAGCCGATGGCCGCTGCACCGGCGTCGTCGCCTGGAACCTAGACGACGGCACGATCCATCGCTTCGCCGCCAAGATGGTGGTGCTGGCGACCGGCGGTTATGGCCGCGCCTATTTCTCCGCCACCTCGGCGCATACCTGCACCGGCGACGGCGGCGGCATGATCGCCCGCGCCGGACTGCCGCTGCAGGACATGGAATTCGTGCAGTTCCATCCGACCGGCATCTACGGCGCCGGCTGCCTGATCACCGAAGGCGCGCGCGGCGAAGGCGGTTATCTCGTCAATTCCGAAGGCGAGCGCTTCATGGAGCGTTATGCGCCCACCGCCAAGGATTTGGCGTCGCGCGACGTCGTCTCGCGCTGCATGACCATGGAAATCCGCGAAGGCCGCGGCGTCGGCAAGGGCAAGGATCACATCTTCCTGCATCTGGATCACCTCGATCCAGCCGTTCTCGGCGAACGCCTGCCGGGCATTTCCGAATCGGCCAAGATCTTCGCCGGCGTCGATGTGACGCGCGAGCCGATCCCGGTGCTGCCGACCGTCCACTACAATATGGGCGGCGTGCCGACCAATTACTGGGGCGAAGTGCTCAATGCCGACAGCGACAATCCCGAGCGCATCGCGCCCGGCCTGATGGCCGTGGGCGAAGCCGGCTGCGCCTCGGTGCATGGCGCCAACCGTCTCGGCTCCAACTCGCTGATCGACCTCGTGGTGTTCGGCCGCGCCGCCGCCATCCGCGCCGGCCAAGTTATTGACCGCGCCTCGCCGATCCCGGCCGTCAACAAGGCCGCCTGCGACAAGATCATGGCTCGCTTCGACAAGACGCGCTATGCGTCCGGCTCGACGCCGACCGCCGTGCTGCGCGAAAAGATGCAGCGCGCCATGCAGGAAGACGCCGCCGTGTTCCGCACCCAGGAATCGCTCGAAAGCGGCTGCCGCCGCATGAGCGAAATCTGGAAGGAACTGCCCGACGTCAAGGTCACCGACCGCTCGCTGATCTGGAATTCGGATCTGGTCGAAACGCTCGAACTCGACAACCTCATGGCCAACGCCATCGTAACAGTCTATGGCGCGGAAGCGCGCAAGGAAAGCCGCGGCGCCCATGCCCGCGAGGATTTTTCCAGCCGCGACGACGTCAACTGGCGCAAGCACACGCTGGCCTGGGTCGGCGAAAGCGGCGACGTCAAGCTCGACTACCGGCCGGTACATACCGACCTGATCGCCGAGGGCATCGATCTCGCCAAGATCGCGCCCAAGGCGCGCGTCTATTAATCCGGGGATGGTGGATCATGGTTGAACTCGCACTGCCCAAGAATTCGCAGATGACGGAAGGCAAGGTCTGGCCGAAGCCGGCTGGGGCCAAGAATGTCCGTGAGTATCGCGTCTATCGCTGGTCGCCCGACGACGGCAAAAATCCGTCGATCGACACCTATTACGTCGATGTCGACGACTGCGGTCCGATGGTGCTCGACGCGCTGCTCTACATCAAGAACAAGATCGACCCGACGCTGACCTTCCGTCGCTCCTGTCGCGAAGGCATTTGCGGCTCCTGCGCGATGAATATCGACGGGACCAACACGCTGGCCTGCACCAAGGGCGTCGACGACATCAACGGCACCGTGAAGATCTATCCTCTGCCGCATATGCCGGTGGTGAAGGATCTGGTGCCTGACCTCAGCAATTTCTACGCCCAGCATCGCTCGATCGAGCCCTGGCTGAAGACGGTGTCGCCGACGCCGGCGAAGGAGTGGAAGCAGAGCCATGACGACCGCCAGAAGCTCGACGGTCTCTATGAATGCATTCTCTGCGCCTGCTGCTCGACCTCCTGTCCGAGCTATTGGTGGAACGGCGACCGCTATCTCGGTCCCGCCGTCCTGCTGCAGGCCTATCGCTGGCTGATCGACTCCAGAGACGAAGCCAAGGGCGAACGCCTCGACGATCTCGAGGATCCTTTCCGGCTCTATCGCTGCCACACGATCATGAACTGCGCCCAGGCCTGCCCGAAGGGGCTGAACCCGGCCAAGGCGATCGCCGAAATCAAGAAGATGATGGTCGAGCGCCGCAGCTGACGGCGCGGCGCGACGCCGGGCGTGAGCCCGGCGTTTTTGCATGCGGGAACGGAACTTCCGGTCTTTTCGGCAGTTTGGCGGCAAAGGCGCGCAAGAAGGGTTAAAATTTTCGCCCGACGACCTTAGCGCTTGATTAACCATGGCGCGCTACGGTAATTCCGCCATATTCACGCATGGTTATACGGGACGGTTACTAGGAGTCTGGGATGCGAATTTCACCCGTCGTCGGCATGATGGTCACCATGGGGCTGCTTGCCGGTTGCGCGAGCGACAGGATGGACGACATCGACACAGGCGTTCGTCCGCAACCTCTCGAGGCTCAGCCGATCGGCCAGGTCCAGTCGGGACAGCTTCCGGACCCTACGACCTCCACCTCGCAATTCCCCGACAAGCCGACCGTCGACCCGGCTCTACAGGGCCAGCAGGTCGCTTCCGCCAATCCTGCCGGGGCCGCCGCGCCCACGACGGCGTTGGACGTCAAGAAGGAATCCATGGTCGGCGGCTGGAAGGTCAATTCCGCCGGCTCCGGCTGCGATATGTTCCTGACGCTGACCAATCTCGGCTCGGGATCGCGCGGCGGCACGCGCGGCTGCGTCGGCCCGCTCGCCGGAATGGGATCCTGGGAAGTGTCAGGCAAGCAGGTCATGCTGCGCGACCGTGCCGGCAACACCATCGCCACGCTCTATAAATCAGCGGAGAACCGCTATGACGGCACGGTCAATGGCGGCCAGCCCGTCAGCCTGAGCCGCTGAGGTCCAGCATTTTATGAAAGCGCCTCCCGACTACTCTGCCAGCGTCGTCGAACGTCTGGAGGCGATGGCGGCTGCGGGCGAAATAACCCGCGACGCCCAACAAATCGCCATCGCCAGGCGCCTGGACGGCATTCTCGAAGCGCTGAAGTCCCAGAAGCCGGCGGCCAAGAGTTCGGCGCTCGGCTGGCTCTTCGCCTCCAGGCGTCGCTCGCAAGAGCCGGTGCGCGGGCTCTATCTCCATGGCAGCGTCGGCCGCGGCAAGACGATGATGATGGACCTGATGTTCGCGCTGGCGCCGGTCGAGCGCAAGCGGCGCGCTCATTTCCACGAATTCATGGCGGATGCGCATGCGCGCATTCACGAGCATCGCCAGAAGCTCAAGCGCGGCGAAACCAAGCAGGCCGATCCCGTGCCGCCCGTCGCCGAATCCATCGCCAAAGAGGCGACGCTGTTCTGCTTCGACGAATTCACCGTCACGGACATCGCCGATGCGATGATTCTGTCGCGGCTGTTCACCGAGCTGTTCGCCCGCGGCTGCGTGCTGGTGGCGACTTCGAATGTCGAGCCCGACAATCTCTACAAGGACGGTTTGAACCGCCAGCTCTTCCTGCCTTTCGTCGATCTTTTGAAGCGCTATGTCGACATCGTCTCGCTCGACACGCCAACGGATTATCGCATGGAGAAGAACAGGAGCATGCCGGTCTGGCTGACGCCGCTCAATGACGAGACCGAGGCGAGGCTCGAATCCGCCTGGCGGTCGATGACCGATGGCGCAAGGAGCCGCTCGGAGGAGATTGAGAGGCCCGGACGGACGATCCCGGTGCCGCACGCCGCTGGCGGCGCGGCTCGCTTCACCTTTGCCGACTTGTGTGAGGCTCCTCTGGGAGCCGCCGATTATCTGGCGATCGTCGAGCGCTACAAGACCGTCTTCATCGAGCGAGTGCCGGTGCTCACCGTCGAAAAACAGAATGAAGCCAAGCGCTTCATCAATCTGGTCGACACGCTTTACGACGGCCATGTGCGCCTGGTCGCTTCAGCTGCGGCCATGCCCGAGGAGCTTCTGCCGGTGCGTCGGGGAACGGTCGGCTTCGAATTCGACCGGACCGTGTCGCGTTTGTTCGAAATGCGCAGCCGAGATTATTTGGACGCTTGCGAATAAATAGAGGAACACTATTTCAACATCGCGACAAACTTTGACGTTTACGTAAGAAAATATAGTTCTAACCGATTGAATTTGCTTACGTCAAAATAATGTGTTGATATTTTAACCTTTTGGGTTTACTCCGATGCGCCATCCAGGGCCCTGATTGCGAAGCGCCCTGCGTCCAACAACCTGAAGGAAAGATTTCCCATGGCGCGTAAGAAAATCGCACTCATCGGTTCTGGCATGATCGGCGGCACGCTGGCGCATCTCGCGGGCATGAAAGAGCTCGGCGACGTCGTGCTGTTCGACATTGCCGACGGCATTCCGCAGGGCAAGGGTCTCGACATCGCCGAGTCCTCGCCGGTGGACGGCTTCGACGCGCATTACTCCGGCGCGAGCGACTATTCCGCCATCGAAGGCGCCGATGTCTGCATCGTCACCGCCGGCGTGCCGCGCAAGCCGGGCATGAGCCGCGACGATCTCCTCGGCATCAACCTCAAGGTCATGGAACAGGTCGGCGCCGGCATCAAGAAATACGCCCCGAACGCCTTCGTGATCTGCATCACCAACCCCCTCGACGCGATGGTCTGGGCGCTGCAGAAGTTCTCCGGCCTGCCGAAGAACATGGTGGTCGGCATGGCCGGCGTGCTCGATAGCGCCCGCTTCCGCTACTTCCTCGCTCAGGAATTCAACGTTTCGGTCGAAGACGTCACCGGCTTCGTGCTCGGCGGCCATGGCGACACGATGGTTCCGCTCGCCCGCTACTCCACCGTCGGCGGCATCCCGCTTCCGGATCTGGTCAGCATGGGCTGGGTCTCCAAGGAGCGCCTCGAAGAAATCATCCAGCGCACCCGTGACGGCGGCGCCGAAATCGTCGGCCTGCTGAAGACCGGCTCGGCCTTCTATGCTCCTGCCGCATCAGCCATCATGATGGCGGAGTCCTTCCTCAAGGACAAGAAGCGCGTACTTCCCTGCGCCGCCTATCTCAACGGCCAGTATGGCGTGAAGGACATGTATGTCGGCGTTCCCACGGTCATCGGCCAGGGCGGCGTCGAACGCATTATCGAGATCGATCTGAACAGCGCCGAAAAGGCCGCCTTCGACAAGTCGGTCGCTTCCGTCGCCGGCCTCTGCGAAGCCTGCGTCAACATCGCGCCGTCGCTGAAGTAATCCGTTACCTGACAGGATTTCCCAATGAACATTCATGAATATCAGGCAAAGGCCCTTCTGAAGGGTTTTGGCGCGCCGGTCGCCCAGGGTGTGGCGATCCATTCGGCCGACGAGGCCGAGGCCGCAGCCAAGCAGCTTCCCGGCCCGCTATATGTCGTCAAGAGCCAGATCCATGCCGGCGGCCGCGGCAAGGGCAAGTTCAAGGAACTCGGCCCCGACGCCAAGGGCGGCGTGCGCCTCGCCAAGTCGATCGAGGAAGCCGTCTCCCACGCCAAGGACATGCTCGGCAACACGCTGGTGACCGCCCAGACGGGCGAGGCCGGCAAGCAGGTCAACCGCCTCTATATCGAGGACGGCGCCGACATCGCCCGCGAACTCTATTGCTCGTTGCTCGTCGACCGTTCGGTCGGCCGCGTGGCCTTCGTCGTCTCCACCGAGGGCGGCATGGACATCGAGGCGGTCGCTCATGACACGCCGGAGAAGATCCACACGATCGCCATCGATCCGGAAACCGGCGTCACCGCCGACGACGTCGCCAAGATCGTTTCCGCGCTCGAACTCGACGGCGCAGCCGCCGAAGACGCCAAGTCGCTGTTCCCGATCCTCTACAAGGCCTTCAACGAGAAGGACATGTCGCTGCTGGAGATCAACCCGCTGATCGTCATGACCGATGGCCATCTGCGCGTGCTCGACGCCAAGGTGTCCTTCGACGGCAATGCGCTGTTTCGCCATGACGACGTCAAGGCGCTGCGCGACGAGACCGAAGAAGACGCCAAGGAAATCGAAGCGTCGAAGTGGGATCTCGCCTACGTCGCCCTCGACGGCAATATCGGCTGCATGGTCAACGGCGCCGGTCTGGCCATGGCGACCATGGACATCATCAAGCTCTACGGCAAGGAGCCGGCGAACTTCTGCGACGTCGGCGGCGGCGCCGGCAAGGAGAAGGTGGCGGCGGCCTTCAAGATCATCACGGCTGACCCGAAGGTCGAGGGCATCCTCGTCAACATCTTCGGCGGCATCATGAAGTGCGACGTCATCGCCGAAGGCGTGGTCGCGGCCGTGCAGGAAGTGGGCCTCAAGGTTCCGCTGGTCGTGCGTCTCGAAGGCACCAATGTCGAGCTTGGCAAGAAGATCCTGAACGAATCGGGCCTGGCGATCACCGCCGCCGACGATCTGGACGACGCCGCCAAGAAGATCGTCGCGGCGATCAACGGCTAATCGGAAGGACCGGAACACCATGTCGATTCTCGTCAACAAGAACACCAAGGTCCTGGTTCAGGGCCTGACCGGCAAGACCGGCTCCTTCCACACCGAGCAAGCGCTTGCTTACTATGGCACGCAAATGGTCGGCGGCATCCACCCGAAGAAGGGGGGCGAAACCTGGACCGGCTCCAAGGGCGAAAGCCTGCCGATCTTCGCCTCCGTCGCCGAAGGCCGCGATAAGACCGGCGCCGACGCGACCGTGATCTATGTTCCGCCGGCGGGCGCGGCCGATGCGATCATCGAAGCGATCGACGCCGAAATCCCGTTCATCACCTGCATCACCGAGGGCATCCCGGTCATGGACATGGTGCGGGTCAAGGCCAAGCTCGACAAGTCCAAGTCGCGCCTGCTCGGCCCCAACTGCCCCGGCATCCTGACGCCGGAAGAATGCAAGATCGGCATCATGCCGGGCTCGATCTTCCGCAAGGGTTCGGTCGGCATCGTGTCGCGCTCGGGAACGCTCACCTATGAAGCGGTGTTCCAGACCTCGAACGAAGGTCTGGGCCAGACCACGGCCGTCGGCATCGGCGGCGATCCGGTCAAGGGCACCGAATTCATCGACGTACTGGAAATGTTCCTGGCCGACGACGCGACCACGTCGATCATCATGATCGGCGAAATCGGCGGCTCCGCCGAAGAAGATGCCGCCCAGTTCCTGATCGACGAGGCCAAGAAGGGCCGCAAGAAGCCGATGGCCGGCTTCATCGCGGGCCGCACGGCGCCCAAGGGCCGCACCATGGGCCATGCCGGCGCCGTGGTGTCCGGCGGCAAGGGCGATGCGGAATCCAAGATCGCCGCCATGGAAGCGGCGGGCATCCGGGTGTCGCCTTCGCCGGCGCGCCTTGGAAAAACCTTGGTCGAAGTGCTCAAGGGCTGATGACAGGAAGGCGGAGGTCATGCCTCCGCCTTTGCAACCGGGCCGGCGATAGAACAGGCCCCGACGACAGATCAGGAGGCGGAGCCCGCTCCGCATTGGAAACATGGCAAGGCAAGAGGCCAATCAGAATTTCCTGGCGACATCCTTCCTGGACGGCGCCAACGCCCACTATATCGAGCAGATCTACGCCCGCTTCCAGGAAAACCCTGATTCGGTGACGCCCGAATGGCAGGAATTCTTCCGCGCGCTTCAGGACAATCCCGGCGATGTTTCCAAGGCCGCCAAGGGCGCGTCCTGGCAGAAGAAGAACTGGCCGCTGGCCGCGAACGGCGAACTCGTCAACGCGCTCGACGGCGACTGGCCGGCAGTCGAAAAGGCCGTCGCCAAGAAGATCGAGGCGAAGGCCGCCTCGACCCCGGGCGCTGCGCCCGTGAACCCGGCGGATATCGAGCGTTCGGCGCGCGATTCGGTTCGCGCCATCATGATGATCCGCGCCTATCGCATGCGCGGCCATCTGCACGCCAAGCTCGACCCGCTCGGCATCGCCGCCCCTGTCGACGACTTCAACGAATTGTCGCCGTCCAATTACGGTTTCGGCCCCGAGGACATGGATCGCAAGATCTTCATCGACAACGTGCTCGGCCTCGAATACGCGACCGTGCGCGAGATGATCGAGATCCTCGAACGCACCTATTGCTCGACGCTCGGCGTCGAATTCATGCATATCTCCGATCCCGAAGCGAAGTCCTGGATCCAGGAGCGCATCGAAGGCCCCGATAAAGGCGTGGATTTCACGCCGGCCGGCAAGAAGGCCATTCTCTCCAAGCTGATCGAGGCCGAGGGCTTCGAGCAGTTCATCGACGTCAAGTACAAGGGCACCAAGCGCTTCGGCCTCGACGGTGGGGAATCGCTGATCCCGGCTCTGGAGCAGATCATCAAGCGCGGCGGCCAGAGCGGCCTCAAGGAAGTCGTGCTCGGCATGGCCCATCGCGGCCGCCTGAACGTGCTGACCAATGTGATGCACAAGCCGCATCGCGCCGTGTTCCACGAATTCAAGGGCGGTTCCTACGCGCCCGACGACGTGGAAGGCTCGGGCGACGTGAAGTACCATCTCGGCGCGTCTTCCGACCGCGAGTTCGACGGCAACAAGGTTCACCTGTCGCTGACCGCCAACCCGTCGCATCTGGAAATCGTGGACCCGGTGGTGATGGGCAAGGCCCGCGCCAAGCAGGACCAGCTGGCCCAGACCTGGGACGGCGACATCATCCCGCTCAAGGAGCGCGCCAAGGTTCTGCCGCTCTTGCTGCATGGCGACGCGGCCTTTGCCGGCCAAGGCGTCATTGCCGAAATTCTCGGCCTGTCCGGCCTGCGCGGCCATCGCGTCGCCGGCACCATGCACTTCATCATCAACAACCAGATCGGTTTCACCACCAATCCGGCTTTCTCGCGGTCTTCGCCCTATCCGTCCGACGTCGCCAAGATGATCGAGGCGCCGATCTTCCACGTCAACGGCGACGATCCCGAAGCCGTGGTCTACGCCGCCAAGGTGGCGACCGAATTCCGGATGAAATTCCACAAGCCCGTCGTCATCGACATGTTCTGCTACCGCCGCTTCGGCCACAACGAAGGCGACGAACCGTCCTTCACCCAGCCGAAGATGTACAAGGTCATCCGCGGCCACAAGACCGTCGTGCAGATCTATGGCGAGCGCCTGGTCGCCGAGGGACTGATAACCCAGGGCGAATTCGAGAAGATGCGGGCCGACTGGCGCGCCCATCTCGAACAGGAATTCGAGGCCGGCCAGGCCTATAAGCCCAACAAGGCCGACTGGCTGGACGGTCTCTGGTCGGGTCTGCGCACGGCCGACAATGCCGATGAACAGCGTCGCGGCAAGACCGCGGTGCCGATGAAGTCGCTCAAGGAAATCGGCAAGAAGCTGTCGACCATTCCGGACGGCTTCAAGGCGCATAAGACGATCCAGCGTTTCATGGAAAACCGCGCCAACATGATCGAGACGGGCGAGGGGATAGATTGGGCGATGGGCGAAGCGCTCGCCTTCGGTTCGCTCTGCCTCGACGGCCATAAGATCCGCCTGTCGGGTCAGGATTGCGAACGCGGAACTTTCTCACAGCGCCATTCGGTGCTCTATGATCAGGAGACGGAAGAGCGCTATATCCCGCTGGCCAATCTTTCTCCCAGCCAGGCGAAGTATGAAGTCATCAATTCCATGCTGTCGGAAGAGGCGGTGCTCGGCTTCGAATACGGCTACTCGCTGGCGCGTCCAGGCGCGTTGACACTCTGGGAAGCCCAGTTCGGCGACTTCGCCAACGGCGCCCAGGTTGTGTTCGACCAGTTCATCTCCTCGGGCGAACGCAAGTGGCTGCGCATGTCCGGTCTCGTCTGCCTTCTGCCGCATGGCTATGAAGGTCAGGGTCCCGAACATTCGTCCGCCCGTCTCGAGCGCTTCCTGCAGCTCTGCGCGGAAGACAATATGCAGGTCGCCAACGTCACGACGCCGGCCAACTATTTCCACATCCTGCGCCGTCAGATGAAGCGCGATTTCCGCAAGCCGCTGATCCTGATGACGCCGAAGTCGCTGCTGCGCCACAAGCGCGCGGTGTCCTCGCTGTCGGAAATGGCCGGCGAGAGCTCCTTCCACCGCCTGCTCTGGGATGACGCCGAGGTCATCAAGGACGGCCCGATCAAGCTGCAGAAGGACGCCAAGATCCGCCGCGTGGTGATGTGCACCGGCAAGGTCTATTTCGATCTTCTGGAAGAGCGCGAAAAGCGCGGCATCGACGACATCTATCTCCTGCGCGTCGAGCAGCTCTATCCGTTCCCGGCCAAGGCGCTGATCAACGAACTTTCGCGCTTCCGTCACGCCGAGATGGTGTGGTGCCAGGAAGAGCCGAAGAACATGGGCGCCTGGGCGTTCATCGACCCCTATCTGGAGTGGGTGCTGGCCCATATCGACGCCAAGTATCAGCGCGTGCGCTATACCGGCCGTCCGGCGGCGGCCTCTCCGGCGACGGGCCTGATGTCCAAGCATCTTGCCCAGCTCGCCGCCTTCCTCGAAGACGCGCTCGGAAGCTGATTTTCAGCTTCCGGCCCCGCCCAACACGACATTTGATCCACGACGATCACACAAACGGAAAAACGACATGGCCACCGAAATCCGCGTCCCGACTCTCGGCGAATCCGTCAGCGAAGCCACGATTGGAACCTGGTTCAAGAAGGTGGGCGACGCCGTCGCCGCCGACGAGATCCTCTGTGAGCTCGAAACCGACAAGGTGACGGTCGAAGTGCCGGCTCCGGCTGCGGGCGTGCTCGCTGAAATCACCGCCCAGGCGGGCGACACCGTGGCTCCAGGCGGCCTGCTCGGCCAGATCTCCGAAGGCGCCGGCGCTACCGCGCCTGCGGCCGCTCCGGCTCCCGCGGCGGTCCCGGCCGCCGCCGCTCCTGCCCCGGCTGCTGCGCCTGCCGCTCCCGCCTCCAGCATGCCGCCGGCTCCCGCCGCCGCCAAGCTGATGGCCGACAACAATGTCGCCGCCGGCTCCGTCGATGGCTCCGGCAAGCGCGGCCAGGTGCTCAAGGAAGACGTGCTCGCAGCCATCGCCAAGCCCGCTGCCGCAGCCCCGGCCGCAGTTCCCGCCGCCGCCCGCGCGCCGTCCTCCGCCCAGGATCAGGTCCGCGAAGAGCGCGTCAAGATGACCCGCCTGCGCCAGACCATCGCCAAGCGCCTCAAGGACGCCCAGAACACCGCCGCCATGCTGACCACCTATAACGAGGTGGACATGACCGCGGTCATGAGCCTGCGCAACAAGTACAAGGACATCTTCGAGAAGAAGCATGGCGTGAAGCTCGGCTTCATGGGCTTCTTCACCAAGGCCGTGACGCATGCGCTCAAGGAAATCCCGGCCGTCAACGCCGAGATCGACGGCACGGATATCATCTACAAGAACTACTGCCATATCGGCGTCGCCGTCGGCACCGACAAGGGCCTCGTCGTTCCGATCGTCCGCGACGCCGACCAGATGTCGATCGCCGAAATCGAGAAGGATATCGGTCGTCTCGGCAAGGCGGCCCGCGATGGCCAGCTGTCGATGGCCGACATGCAGGGCGGCACCTTCACCATCTCGAACGGCGGCGTCTACGGTTCGCTGATGTCCTCGCCGATCCTGAACGCGCCGCAGTCCGGCATTCTTGGCATGCACAAGATCCAGGAGCGTCCGGTGGCGATCGGCGGCCAGGTCGTCATCCGCCCGATGATGTATCTCGCGCTGTCCTACGACCACCGCATCGTCGACGGCAAGGAAGCTGTCACCTTCCTGGTGCGCGTCAAGGAAAGCCTGGAAGATCCGGAACGTCTGGTTCTCGATCTCTAATCTGATCTGATCCTGCCGGGCGCGTTCATTCCGCGCCCGGCCGCTTTCCGGAGACGGCCCACATGGAAAACCTGATCTTCCTCACTTTCCCGGGGCTCGTTGGGCTCAGCGTCGTGCTGCTGGTCCTCCATATCATGCTGCAGGGAAACCTCGCCACGCGCGAACTCGGCTCGCAATGGAATGCCGGCCCGCGCGACGACGACAAGAAGCCGCAGGGAAAGTTGGCGGGAAGGGCCGAACGCGCCCTGCGAAATTTCCAGGAAACCTATCCGGCCTTCATCGGTCTTGCGCTGGCGCTCGCCATCGCCGAGCCGCATTCTCGGCTTGGGCAAGTCGGAGCCGTCATCTGGTTTGTCGGTCGTCTCGCCTATATCCCTCTCTACCTCTTCGGCGTATCCTATATCCGCTCGTTCGCCTGGCTCGTCGCTATGGCCGGGCTCGGCTGCATGGCCGCCGCACTGCTGTTCTGACCGGAGACGCCTGACGATGTCGCACTATCTTCTCGAACTCCTGTCGCTGATGGCGATCTTCTCCTTCGCCATCGTCTCGCCGGGCGCGGATCTTGCGATGGTGATTCGTCAGTCGGTCACACATGGCCGACGCGCGGCGATCGTCACCAGCATCGGCATCGGCGTGTCGCTGATGTTTCACGTGACCTACACGATCCTCGGCCTGGGGCTGGTGATCTCCCAGTCGATCTTGCTGTTCAACATCATCAAATGGTGCGGCGTCGCCTATCTCGTCTATATCGGCATTCAATCGCTGCGCGCCGGCGCGAGCGAGATCGGCCCGGGTCGGGAACCTGGCGGAGCGGAAACGCGCGGACAATCCGCCGTCAAGGCGTTCGGACTCGGCTTCATGGCCAATGCGCTCAACCCGAAGCCGGTGTTCTTCTTCCTGTCGGTGTTCTCCGCCGTCGTCCATCACGACACGCCGTCCTTCGTGAAGTTCGGCTATGGTCTGGTCATGGCCTCCTGCCTGATCGCCTGGTTCGTCGGCGTGTCCTATTTCATGACCACGCCCGCCATGCGCGCCGCCTTCGGCCGGATGAGCAAATGGATCAACCGCGCAAGCGGCGTCGTTTTCATCGGCTTTGGCCTGAAGCTCGCGACCGAAAAGGCGGGATGAGATGCGACGGGCCTTCGCCGCATTCACTCTCCTGCTCTCGGCCGGCCCGACGCTCGCGTCGCCGAGCGCCTGCACGCAGGAGCGCGCTGTCTATGCCGATGCGGACAAGCTCTTCGAACTGCGCTTCCTGCCGGTCGACAGCCAGTCGGCCTCGGCCACGCATCGTTTCGAAATCGTCAGGCCCGGCAAGCGCCCCACGCTCGACGGCTATGTGATGTCGACCGAGCCCGTGGCGCGGTCCAGCGGCATGGTGTTCAACCAATGCCCCGAAGGCGACGTGACCGGCGAGGACCTCGCCAAATGCACCGTCTGGGAAGGCGTCATCTATGGCGAAGCGGCGGGACGGTTGAACCTCCTGCCGCAACAGGGCCAGCGCGCCGCGCCTGAAATTCTGCTGTCCGGCTTCGGACCGGCCCTCGTCCAGTCCTCCGCCTGGGACAATGACAAGGACCGGATCGCGCCTTGGGACGTGTTCACGCTGAAGGGATGCGGCGCATGACGGAAAAACCCGTTCTTCTCGTCACCGGCGGCAGTCGCGGCATCGGCGCCGCCATCTGCCGCAAGGCCGCAGCGCAGGGCTGGGCGGTGATGATCAATTACGCCAGCAATGAGAAGGCGGCGCGCGCGCTCGCCGACGACATCGAAGGGCAGGGCGGCGAGGCGCGGATCGTCCAGGGCGACACCTCGACGGAAGAGGGCATCTCCGCCATCTTCACGGCCGTGGATCGTGACTTCGGTCGCCTGGACGGGCTGGTCAACAATGCCGGCGTCGTCGACATGCCGGAGAAAGTGGTCGATTACAGCCGCGCCCGGCTCGACCGGATGTTCGCGATCAATGTCATCGGCAAGATCCGCTGCGCCAGCGAGGCGGTCAAGCGGATGTCGACGGCCCATGGCGGCCGGGGCGGCGCCATCGTCAACATCTCCTCCATGGCCGCCATCATCGGCAGCGCCGGCCAATATGTCGATTACGCCGCTTCCAAGGCCGCCATCGACACGTTCACCCTCGGCCTTGCCCGTGAAGTCGCGACCGAGGGCGTCCGCGTCAACGCCATCCGGCCCGGCGTCATCGACACCGATATCCATGCCTCCGGCGGGTTGCCCGATCGCGCCCAGCAGATGGCCTCCGTCATTCCCATGCAGCGCGCCGGCACCGCCGATGAAGTGGCTGACGCCGCGCTCTATCTCCTGTCCGAACAGGCGTCCTATGTCACGGGCGCCATGCTGAATGTCAGCGGCGGCCGCTGACCGCCCCATAGAAGGAAAAGACCATGTCCTATGATGTCATCGTGATCGGCACCGGCCCCGGCGGCTATGTCTGCGCGGTCAAGGCCGCTCAGCTCGGCCTGAAGACGGCCGTCATCGAAAAGCGCGCCACCTATGGCGGCACCTGCCTCAATATCGGCTGCATCCCCTCCAAGGCGCTGCTGCACGCCTCCGAACAGTTCGCCCATGTCTCGCACGGCATGGACAGCCTCGGCATCGAAATCGCCGGCGCCTCGCTCAACCTGCCGAAGATGATGGGTCACAAGGACGGCGTGGTGAAGGCCAATGTCGACGGCGTCGCCTACCTGTTCAAGAAGAACAAGGTCGACGCCTTCCAGGGAACCGGCAAGATCGCCGGCCCCGGCAAAGTCTCGGTCACCAATGACGCCGGCGAGACCCAGGTTCTGGAAACCAAGAACATCGTCATCGCTACGGGGTCCGATGTCGCGGGCATCCCGGGCGTCGCCGTCGAGATCGATGAAAAGGTCATCGTCTCCTCCACCGGCGCGATCGCGCTCGACAAGGTTCCGGAACGACTGGTCGTCGTCGGCGGCGGCGTGATCGGCCTCGAGCTCGGCTCGGTCTGGGGCCGCCTCGGCGCCAAGGTCACCGTGGTCGAATATCTCGACACGATCCTCGGCGGCATGGATGGCGAAGTCTCCAAGCAGTTCCAGCGCATTCTCGCCAAGCAGGGCTTCGATTTCAAACTCGGCGCCAAGGTCACCGGCGTCACCCGCACCGAGACCGGCGCCCAGGTGACCTTCTCCCCGGTCAAGGGCGGCGACGCGGAAACAGTCGACGCCGATGTCGTGCTGATCGCCACCGGCCGCAAGCCCTATACGGCAGGCCTCGGCCTGGAAGAGGCAGGCGTTGCGCTCGACAATCGCGGCCGCATCGAGATCGACGGCCATTACCGCACCAATGTCGCCGGCATCTACGCCATCGGCGACGTGGTCAAGGGCCCGATGCTCGCCCATAAGGCCGAGGACGAGGGCGTGGCGCTCGCCGAAATTCTTGCCGGCCAGCATGGTCATGTGAATTACGACGTCATTCCGGGCGTCGTCTACACCCAGCCTGAAGTCGCCTCCGTCGGCAAGACCGAGGAAGAACTGAAGGCCCTGGGCGTGGCCTACAAGGTCGGCAAGTTCCCCTTCACCGCCAACGGTCGCGCCCGCGCCATGGAAGTGACGGAAGGCTTCGTGAAGTTCCTGGCGGACGCCACGACGGATCGGGTGCTTGGCTGCCACATCATCGGCTTCGGCGCGGGCGAAATGATCCATGAAGCGGCGCTGCTGATGGAGTTCGGCGGATCCTCGGAAGATCTCGGTCGCACCTGCCACGCCCATCCGACCATGTCGGAAGCGGTCAAGGAAGCCGCGCTCGCGACCTTCTTCAAGCCGATCCACATGTGAGCCGAGCCGGAATGTAAAGTTCCGTAAACGATGCGATTGCGCCTTGCGAAAGCGGGCGCAATCTGCGTTTCTAGGGCTGAAACACCCATTATCACCTTGATAAAAGGCAAGAAAATGAAGCCCTTGAGCTATAGCGTCCCCCAGCGCATCCTCCACTGGCTGACTGTGGTGCTGATCTTCTTCAACCTGCTTCTGCCGGGTCAGATCGAACGCGTCGCCGACCTGCTCGGCGGCGGCAAGGCGCCGACCGCAGAGGAGTGGACCTCCGCCAATCTCCATATCTACAGCGGCTTTGCGATTCTCGCTCTTACCCTGCTCCGGCTGATCCTACGATTTGTTCAGGGCGCGCCGGACGCGCCGGCGGAAGAGCCGATGTTGTTTCAGAGGATCGCCAAAGTCGCGCATGCGTTTCTTTACGCGCTGCTGATCGCCATGCCGCTGGCCGGAATCGCCAAATTCTACGGCCATGTCGGCATTGCCGGTTTCATCCATGGCGGTCCGATGAAGCTCGCATTGTGGGTTCTCGTCATCGGCCATATCGGCGCGGTGTTCGTGCATAAATTCTACTGGAAGACCAATCTTCTCGACCGTATGACCAAGGGCGTGAAGGCCTGAACAGGCTCGCCCGCCGCGTTTCGGTCAGCGACAGGGTCCGCAGAGAGGCGACGCCTCAGAACATCGGCGTCGCCGTATACCCCTTCTTCCGCAACAATTCGACGAGGCCCTGATCGCCGATCAGATGCAGGGCGCCCACGGCCATGAAAACGTTGCCCTGGTCGAGGATCGGCGCGCCGCGATCGGCCATATGGCGGTTGCGGATCGTGATCAGCCTTTCTTCGAAGGCGGCCATGTCGCGAGCGTCAGTCGGATTCTTCTCGGGCGCGAAATAGAGCGACACCGGCATGACGAGACCCATGCGACCGGTGAGATAGAGATTGATCGTCGTCTCCATCACATCGGCGGTGTAATCTGGATAGCGGACCGTGGAGACGAGCGATCGGACGTGGAAATCGTTGGGCAGGCTCGCCATTGCCTCGATCTGCTCGGCGAGCGTTTCGACCCCTTTCACCGCCTTGCCGGCGGCTTTTGCCTCCTGAGCGAGCTTCATGTCCAGGAATGGCTTGCCGGAAGATTTGCGCGCCAGTTCGCAGGGCGACAACGCCACCATGGAGGTCAGCAGATAGGGCTTCATCTTGATGACGGCCGCGAGCGGAATGCCGCGGCTCTTCAGCCCCGCCTCCAGCACCTTCTCGTCCTCGGGCGTCAGGTAATCCTTGATGCTGGCCTTGCCGGAATACATCATCAGGTCTGGCTTGGCCATCAGTGCGGCCACCGCGCGTTGCTGGTCGAGTATTTCGTCGGATTCGACGATCAGCGTTGCGGCATTTTCGAAGGCGCTGCGGGCGGCGTCGGGAAGGTCGGTGACGCGCGGATCGGTGAGATGCATGGTGCCGAGCAGCCAATTGGGTTCTTGGCCCGGCTTTTCGAGCTTCCAGAAACGGGCCGAGCCGTTCTTCACCTTATCCCCTTGCAAGAGCAGCTGGGCGTAAGCGGCGGGATTGCTGTTCTCCAGACCCGCCAGCAGATCCTTGCCGCCGCAGGCTTCATCTTCGGCATGGGCGGGCAGGGCTGAAAACAGCGTGGCGATCAGGCTGGCCAGAAGGAGGAGCGGAAAAAGCGCCAATCCCATTGCAATGCGGCGTGTAAAGCTATCCTCCGCAGACGAGGAAACATTGGTATCGAGCAAGGGGGCGTTCAACATGGCAATCCTTGGGTCGGCAATCGGACGCAGATTAGGCGTCGCCGCTCACCAGCGGCTTAACCGACATGGTTAACCGGCGCGGGGATGGGCGCGATCGAAGACATCGAGCAGGCGGGCGGCGTCGACGCCGGTATAGATCTGTGTGGTGGACAGACTCGCATGCCCCAGCAATTCCTGTATGGCCCTGAGATCGCCGCCGGCGGAGAGGAGATGCGTGGCGAAGGAATGGCGCAGCTTGTGCGGCGTCGCCGTTTCCGGCAGGCCGAGCGCCGAGCGCATCTTGCGCACTTCCTTCTGGATGATGCCTTGCTGCAGCGGTCCGCCGCGCGCGCCGAGGAAGATCGGGCTCTCCGCGCCGATGGCATAGGGGCAGAGCTTCAAATAGGCCTCCACGGCCTCGCGCGTGGCCGACAGCAGCGGCGTGATGCGGGTCTTGCCGCCCTTGCCGGTGATGCGCAAGGTTGCGGCGGCGCCGCTGACGTCGCCGCGCTTCAGGGAAAGCGCTTCGGAAATGCGCAGGCCCGAGCCATAGAGCAGGCTCAGCACGGCGGCGTTGCGGGCCGCGATCCACGGCTCGTCGGCCAATTGCCCGTCATCGGAGCTGACCAGCAGCGCCTGTTCGGCCGACAAGGGTTTGGGGAGGCTCTTGCCTTGCTTGGGCGCGCGGACGGCGCGGGCGCCGGCGGCGTTAACCAGCCCCTTCTTTTCGAGATGCCTCAGCAGCGACCGGAGGCCGGCGAGATTGCGGCCAAGCGAGCGGGCGCCGGTTCCATCCTTGCGGCGGGCGGCGAGGAAGGCGCGGAAATCGGAGGGCCGGAGATCGGCGATGTCCTTGAGCCGCGCTGGGCCGCCGCGATGGCGGGCGAGAAACAGCAGGAATTGCCGCGTGTCCCGCTCATAGGCCTCCACCGTCAGCGCAGATAAGCGCCGCTCCTCCGCGAGCGCGGCAAGCCAGGCGGCGCGCTCGGCCAGCAATGTCTCGTCCGCCATGATCAGGATATCGTTCACCTGAGCCTCCTTGAAGAGGTCAGTTGTGCGGCGAAATGGTTAGCGGATCATGAAAATCGCCAGACCGTGGTCTTCTTGACCTCGGAATCTTCAAGTGCGCGCGTCACCGGCACCTCATAAGTGGCCAGAGCCTGCATTCTTTCGCGCGGGCAATAGGCGCGGCCGGGATCGCCGACGATCACTTCGGTCCCCTGTTTCCGCAGGCTTTCGAACCAGGGGATGAGGGCGTCGGCGAAACTCTTGTCGTAGAAGACGTCGCCGGCGAGCAGGACATCGGCATTGATGGGTTCGCCGATAAGGTTGTCGCCGGAAAAGAAGATCTCGACCGCGTTGAGGTCGCTGTTGAGCGCAATCGCGGTCTCAGTCCACGGATCGATATCGACGGCGCTGACGCTTCGCGCGCGCGCCTTGGCGGCTGCGATGGCCACAAGACCCGAGCCCGAGGCGAAATCGACGACGCGCTTTCCCGTCACGCAATCGGGATGATCGAGAATGTAGCGCGCCAGACCTTGTCCGCCGGCCCAGGCGAAGGCCCAGAAGGGCGGCGGCAGGCCGATTTCCTCCAGTTCTTCCTCGGTCTTCAGCCAGAGATCATGCGCCTCGTCCGCCAACCGTAGCCGGATCTCCGGCGTATGCGGCGGCGACATCACGCCGGTATTGGCGAGAATGAAGGCGCGCGGCTCGGTTTTCATGGCGAGAGCGGCGGATTGTCCAGGCCGCCCATGCGGCAGACCAGTCGATATTCCTCTTCGGTCACCGGCTGCACCGACAGGCGCGAGAGCTTCACCAGGGCCATATTGGCGAGATCAGGCGTGGTCTTCACCTTCTCCAGCGTCACCGGCACGGGCATGTCGCAGACCGCGCGCACGTCGACGCATTCCCAGGTGGGGACATCAGCCGTCGAATCGGGATGCGCCAAGGCCGAAACTTCGCAAATGCCGACCACGGCCAGACCTTCATTGGAATGGTAGAAGAAGCCTTTGTCGCCCAGTTTCATCGCCCGCATATTGTTGCGGGCGGCGTAATTGCGCACGCCGTCCCATTCCTGCCCCTTGTCGCCGATGGCTTTCAGATTGTCCCAGGAAAACTTGAACGGCTCGGACTTGAACAGCCAATAGGCCATGATCAGGCCTCCGGATTGTTGAAGACCCAGTTCCACGGCCGGATGTCGACCGAGGCGAACAGCCCCGCCTTGGCATAGGGATCGGCGGCGGAGATCGCCTGCGCTTCTTCGAGCGTCTCGGCCTTGACCACGACCAGGCTGCCGTTGGGCTTGCCGTCGCCATCCAGGAAGGGGCCGGCGAAAGTGAGCACGCCGGCGGCGTTGATCTCGTTCAGCCACGCCAAATGTTCAGGGCGGGTGTCCATGCGCAGTTGCAGCGCGCCGGGCTTGTCCTGGCAGAGAAAGGCGAAGAGCATGGGTTTATCCTTTCATTCGGTGGTGATCGGGCGCGTCATCAGCGCATTCATGGCCGAGGCCACGTCGAGACTGCCTTCTATGATCGAAGCGACCGCATTTGTCACCGGCATATCGACGCCGCGCTCAGCGGCGAGCCGGGCGGCCACGGCTGCTGCTGCGGCGCCTTCCACCAATTCGCCGGCGGGTAGGGCCGCGCGGCCGGTGCGGCCGGTTTCGATGCCGAAGCGGAGATTGCGGGATTGATGCGATGTGGCGGTCAGCACGAGGTCGCCGAGGCCCGATAGCCCGCGCACCGTCTGCGCGTCTCCTCCGAAGGCGGCGGCGAAACGCGACATTTCCGCAAGTCCGCGCGAGATCAGCGCCGCCCGGGCCGAATCGCCGAGACCGGCGCCTTCGATGATGCCGCAGGCGATCGCGAGCACATTCTTGAGCGCGCCGCCCAATTGCACGCCGATCCGATCCGACGATGCATAGAGCCGGAAGGTCGGCCCCGAGATCAGCCGCGCATGCGCATCCGCCTCTTCGAGCGTTGCGGAGGCCACGACCATGGCGGTCGGCAGACCCTTGGCGATGTCGGCGGCGAAACCCGGGCCCGACAGCACCGAAATGCGGCGGCCCGGCAATTCGCGCTCCAGCAGGTCGGTCAGCAATTCGCCCGTGGCGCGATCGATGCCTTTGGCGCAGGTGATCACCGCCATATCGGTCCGGAGGTAGCGCCCGAGCGCCTGCGCCGCCGCGCGCTGCGCTTGGCTCGGCATCACGAAGAGCGCGACATCGGCGTCATCGAGGCAGGATGGGTCGGCGGAGAAGGAGAGAGCGTCCGGCAGGCGCAGGCCCGGCAGGTTGCGCGCATTCACGCGCGTGGTCAGCATTTCGTCGCATTGCGCCGGGTCGCGGCAGAGCAGGGTGCTCTCGGCGTCGCCCGAAAGGGTCGCGGCGGCGGCGAGCGCCGTGCCGAATGCGCCGGAGCCGACGACGACGAGCCGCTTGGTCATGCCTTTGCGCCTCGCTTGCCCGAGCCGAGCTTGCTCGCGGCGTTTTCATCGAGCGGCCAGCGGGAGCGGGGCGAGACGGTGACGGGATCGGCAGGCAGATCGAGCGCCATGCGTTCGAGGCCGGCCCAGGCGATCATGGCGGCGTTGTCAGTGCAGAGGCTGAGCGGCGGCGCGATGAATCGGAAGCCGTTTTGTTCGGAAATCTCGGTCAACACGGATCGCAGCGCCTTGTTTGCCGCCACGCCGCCGGCGACTACCAGCGCCGGCTGGATTGCTTCGCCGGCGAAACGTTCCTTAAAGCGCTTCAGGCCGCGGCCGATGCGGTCGCGCATGGTCCGGCAGACGGCGTTCTGGTAAGAGGCGCAGATATCGGCGACATCCTGATCGGTCACCGGCTGGGCCGCTTCCGCGGCCTGGCGCACGGCGGTCTTGAGGCCCGAAAAGGAAAAGTCCAGCCGCGCTTCGCCGACCAGAGGACGCGGGAAGGCGAAGCGTTGCGCATCGCCCGTCTGAGCGGCTTTCTCCACCGCCGGGCCTCCCGGATAGGGCAGGCCGAGCAATTTCGCCGTCTTGTCGAAAGCCTCGCCGAGCGCGTCGTCGATCGTTGTGCCCCAGCGCTCATAATCGCCGACGCCCTTGACCAGGATCAGCTGTGTATGGCCTCCGGAAACCAGGAGAAGGAGATAGGGAAAAGCCAGCCCGTCGGTCAGCCGCGCCGTCAGCGCATGGCCTTCGAGGTGATTGACGGCGTAGAGCGGCTTGCCTGTCGCCATTGAAATCGCCTTGCCGGTCATCAGCCCGACGATCAGCCCGCCGATCAGACCCGGACCTGCTGTGGCCGCGACCGCGTCGATATCGGAGAGCGACATATTGCTGCGGGCCAGCGCTTCGCGGATCAGGCTGTCGAGCGCCTCGACATGGGCGCGGGCGGCGATCTCGGGCACCACGCCGCCATAGGCGGCGTGTTCGTCGAGTTGGGACAACACCACATCGGCGAGAATCCGCCCCGCGCCGTCGTCGGCGCGCTCGACCACGGAGGCTGCGGTTTCATCGCAGCTTGTCTCGATGCCGAGAACGCGAAGCACAGCCATCATGAACCCTAAGAATGATTGCGGATGCGGTGAAAGATGATTACTTGGGAGCCGATTACAAGGAAATGCCGCAAATGCAAACAAAAGCTTTCAGGATCGGCACGCGCGGCAGTCCGCTGGCGCTGGCCCAGGCGCATGAAACCCGCGACCGGTTGATGACGGCGCATGGACTTGCGGAAAACGATTTCGAGATCGTCGTACTGTCCACGAAAGGCGACCGCGTCACCGACAGGCCGTTGTCGGAAATCGGCGGCAAGGGGTTGTTCACCGCCGAACTCGAGGAGCAATTGTCGCGCGGCGAACTCGATTTCGCGGTTCATTCCTCCAAGGACATGGCGACGAAGCTGCCCGAGGGGCTGGAGATCGCCGCCTATCTGCCGCGCGAAGATGTGCGCGACGCCTTCGTGGGACGCGCGGCGGCGACGCTGATGGATCTTCCCGAGGGGGCCATGGTCGGCACCGCGTCATTGCGTCGTCAGGCGCTGGTTCGGATGCTTCGGCCCGACCTGCAGGTCAAGATTTTCCGGGGTCTCGTCGATACCCGGTTGAGAAAGCTGGCCGAGGGCGACGCCGACGCCACGCTTCTGGCCTATGCCGGCCTCAAGCGGCTGGGCAAGCCAGAGGTCGTCACCGAACTTCTCGATCCCAAGCTGTTTCCGCCGGCTCCGGCGCAAGGAGCGATCTGCATCGAGGCGCGCGCGGGCGACCAGCGCGTGGCCGAATTGCTGACGCCGATCAATGATCGCCCCACTTTCGCGGCCGTAACATGCGAACGCGCCTTTCTGGAAGTGCTGGACGGCTCGTGTCGCACACCGATCGCCGGCCTTGCGACCGTCGACGGCGAGCGGCTGTCATTTTCCGGCATGATTCTCTCACCGGATGGCGGGCGACATCATCGCATCGAAATCGATGGCGTCGCCGAGCAATTCTCCGAATTGGGGCGCAAGGCCGGTGAGACCATCGTCGCCGAGGCCGGCCCCGACTTCTTCGCCTCGTGGAGCTGAGGCATGCGCGTTCTCGTCGTCCGTCCGAGAGAGCAAGGGGTGGCGACTGCAGGGAAGATCGCCGAGCTCGGGCATGAGGCCGTCGTCTTCCCGCTGTTCGAGCCGTTTCACGATCTCGCCGCCGCGCGCGAGGGGCTGGCGGCGCCGCATGACGTGCTGGCGGTCACTTCGGCGGAGGCGCTGCGGTGTCTCGCCAAGCTGGGAGCGGCGATCGATCGTCATGTCGATACTCCACTCTTCGCCGTCGGCAAGACCACCGCGCGTCACGCCCGGGATCTCGGCTTCAAGACCGTGATCGCCACTCAGGGCGGCGGGGCGGCGCTGGCGGCGGAGATCGCCGGCCGCTACGCCGCCCAGGGCGCCTCCGTCCTCTACCTCACCGCCGTCAAGCGATCGCCGGATTTCGAAGCGACGCTTCGGGAGCACGGCTTCGCCTGCCGAACGGCGGAGGTCTACGGCATGGATGCGATCGACCATTCTCTGGCGGATCAACAAAAAATGCTGGTGAACAATCCGGTCGACGCGGCATTTCTATTTTCGAAGGACAATGCACGCGCCTTTTTCGATCTCGAGGTTTTTCGGCTGAGCAAGGAATCGTTGAGGAAAACGCTGTTTTTTTGCCTCAGCCGCAATATCGCCGCGGCGGTGCCGGAGGAGTTCGCTCACAGCGTCGTGACGAGTCTCAGCCCGGATGAAGATGAATTGATCGATCTTCTCTAGCGCCTTGCCGCGCTTTATGTCGCATCGGGGGGCTTGCGGGTCCCGGGGTGGCGGTTAAGGTCAGGAAAACGGATTGAAGGAAAACGCCATGGAAACGGAAAAACCTCGCCATTCCAGGACCACTGTCGATCCCAGGACGATCGATCTGACCGCGGACGCCGTAAAAGCGGAGGCAGAGGCCGAGACGCTCGACGTCAGCGAGGAGCCCGTCGTCGCGTCGGAAACGGCCGAAAAGGCGGCAGATCCAGCAATCCCAACGCGCGAGCCCGTCGATAGGGATTCCGCGACGACGGTTGGCGCCTCCCCCGCCGCGACGTCCGGCGCAAGCGGGATTTCGCTGATCGCGGCCAGCCTGATCGGCGGCGTCGTGGCGCTGGCCGGGGCGGCGGGCCTGCAATATTGGGGCGTTTTGCCGTCGCTCGGCGGCAATGAAAAGGTCGAGCAGTCCATCAACCTCGTCTCCTCCGATGTCGAAGCGCTGAAATCCTCGGTGTCGGCCCTGGCGAGCGCCAAGCCCGAAGTCGACCTCACGCCCGTCAACGACAAGATTGCCGCCATCGAAACGCGGTTGCAGGATGTGCCCAAGGCGAACGGCCTGTCGGTGGACGCCGATCAGCGTCTGTCGGCGCTCAACCAGCAGGTCAGCGATTTGAAAACGTCGCTGGACGACGCGCGGAAAGCCGAGGAGACCGCCCGCGCCGAACTCGTCATGCGCATCGAGGCGTTGGAGAAGAAGGCCGCCGAGCCCGGCGACGATGTGGCGGTGGCCGTCGCCATCGCCTCTGCCAGCCTCAAGGCGGCGATCGACCGCGGTGGGCCGTTCTCTACGGAGCTCCACACTCTGGCCTCGGTCGCGCCCGACATGCCGGCGCTCGAGGCGCTGCGACCATTCGCAGACACCGGCGCTCCGGCGCGCGCCAAGCTCGTCGCCTCCTTCCCGGCGACGGCCGATCTCGTGATGGAGGCGCTGAAGCCTGAAGATCCCAATCAGAGCATCACTGACCGTCTCCTGGAAAGCGCTTTCTCCGCCATCAAGGTGCGACCTGTCGGCGATGTGCAGGGCGACCAGCCCGCCGACATGCTGGCGCGGATCGAGGATCGTCTGACCAATGGCGATCTCAAGGCCGCCGCCGCCGAATGGGACAAGCTTCCCGAAGAGGGCCGGAAGGCCGGGGCAAGCTTCCGACAGGCGCTCGACGCCCGCATCAAGGTGGAAGACCTCGTCGCGCAGACGCTGACCAACGCCGTGCGCAACACCGACAGCAAGGGCTGAAGAAAGGTTTTGAGATGATTCGTATCCTTGTCTTCATCGCTCTCGTTCTCGCGGTCGGCTACGGCTTTTCCTGGCTCGCCGATCGTCCGGGCGATCTCTTCATCATCTGGCAGGGCCAGCGAATCGAAATGACGCTGATGACGGCGGCCGTGCTTGTCGCCGCGCTCATCGCCTCGGTGATGCTGGTCGGGTGGCTCATCCGGGTCGTCTGGACCTCGCCGCATTCGGTGACGCGTTATTTCCGCGCCCGCAAGCGCGATCGCGGCTATCAGGCGTTGTCCACGGGGCTGATCGCGGTCGGCTCGGGCGACGCGCCGCTCGCGCGGCGCATGCTCGACCGCACCAAGGGGCTCATCCGCGCCGACAGCGAGCCGCTCATTCATCTTCTCGAAGCTCAGGCGCTGCTGATCGAGGGCAAGACCGAGGAGGCGCGCAAGAAATTCGAGGCCATGGCGGAAGATCCCGAGACGCGGGAACTCGGCCTGCGCGGCCTCTATCTCGAGGCCCAGCGCCTCGGCGCGCATGAGGCGGCGCGTCATTACGCCGAGAAGGCGGTCGAAAAGGCCCCGCATCTGCCCTGGGCCGCGGAAGCGACGCTCGAATATCGCACCCAGGCCGGCCGGTTCGACGACGCCATCCGACTTCTGGAAACCCAGCGCGTGCTAAACGGCATGGACCGCAAGACCCATGACCGCAAGAAGGCCGTGCTGCTGGCCGGCCGCGCCTTGTCGCGTCTGGACGGCGATCCCAAGGGCGCGCGCGAAGACGCGGTGCATGCGCTGAAGCTGTCGCCGGATCTCGTCGCCGCCAGCCTTGTTGCCGCAAAAGCCTATCTGCGCGAAGACAATCAGCGCAAGGCGCTCGGCGTGCTCGAACAAGCCTGGAAGCTCGCGCCGCATGCGCAGGTGGCCAGCGCCTATGTCGAAGCGGGCGGCGGCTCCGCCGCCGACAAGCTCCGCCGGGCGCAACGTCTGGAAGGCATGCAGTCTCACGCTTACGAATCGCTCTATGCGGTTGCCGCCGCAGCGCTCGGCGCACGTGAATTCGCGCTCGCCCGCGCCAAGGCGGAAGCTGCTGCGCGCATCGACGACCGCGAAAGCGCCTTCCTGCTGATGGCCGACATCGAGGAGGCCGAAACCGGCGATCAGGGGCGCGTCCGGCATTGGCTGGCCCAGGCCCTGCGCGCGCCGCGCGATCCCGAATGGGTGGCGGATGGTCAGGCCTCGGATGTCTGGCTGCCGTTGTCGCCGGTCAGCGGCAAGCTCGACGCTTTCGAATGGAAGAGTCTGCATAGAGCCAGACCAGACGCCATCGAGGACGGCAATCGCGCCGCAGACGCCTTCAGCCAATTGCCGGATCGCAGTGAAACGACGACCAGGATGCCCGAGGCGGAGACGGTCCCGGTCAAAGAAACCGAAGTCGTGGTCGCCGCACCGGTCGAAGCCGCCCCCGCGCCCGTCTCGCCCATCGTTCAGCCGCCGGCTCCCGTCCAGCCGCATGCCGCGCCGCGCAAGCCGTCCCTGCCTGCCGAGGAGCCGGTGCAGCCGTTCTTTGGACGCCCGCCGGATGATCCCGGCGTCAAGCAACCGAAAGCCGCCGATGGCGCGCGTTTGTTCTGATCGGGAGAGACGCGCATGTTCGAGAAGCTGATGGGTTTCCTCAACGCGCTGGGCGGCGAGACGCCGAAGGTGGAGCCGGACAGCCCAACGGTGGCGGTGATTGCGCTGGCGCTCAGCGTCATCCAGGCCGACGGGGTGGTCAAATCAGCCGAAGAGCAGATGCTGGAGAAGGTGATCCGCGATTATTTCAATCTCAGCGGTCCGGAGTTTCGCGACCTGCTCGCCACCGCGCGCCAGCAGGAAGAGGAGGCGGTCGATTTCTTCCGCTTCACGTCGCGCATCAACAGGGAACTCGACGAACGCCAGAAGCTCGAATTCATCGGCATGCTCTGGCAGATCGTCCATGCCGATCACGAGCGCAATGAGCTCGAGGATCACCTGATCTGGCGGATCGCTGAGCTGATCGGCGTGTCCGGTCGCGACAGGGTGACCAAGCGCATGGAAGTCGAGCGCCGTCTCGACGAAAATGGGGAGACGTCCTGACAGCATGTTGCGCCAACCCGCCAAGACCAAGAAGGTGGATGACCGCCCGGTTCTGATCGTGCTGCATCAGGAGCGCTCGACGCCCGGCCGCGCCGGCCAGATGCTGGAGGCGAAGGGCTACCGCCTCGATATCCGCCGACCTGCGCTCGGCCAGAAATTGCCCGACACTTTGCGCAATCATGCCGGCGCCGTGGTGTTCGGCGGTCCGCAAAGCGCCAATGACGATCTTGATTACATCAAGGCCGAGATCGACTGGATCGAGGTGCCGCTCTCGGAAAACAAGCCCTATCTCGGGATCTGCCTGGGCGCGCAAATGCTGGTCAAGCATCTCGGCGGCACGGTGGAAAGCCATACGGAAGGCAAGACCGAGATCGGCTGGTATCCTATTTCGGCGACCGAAGAAGGCGAAAAGCTGATGGATTGGCCGTCGATGGTCTATCACTTCCACCGCGAGGGCTTCGATCTGCCCTCAGGCGCAGTGCGGCTCGCGCGGGGCGACACCTATGAGAACCAGGCGATCCGCTATGGCGACAATGCCTGGGGCGTGCAGTTTCACGGCGAATTGACGCGGATGATGATGCATCGCTGGGTGGTGCATGGCGCGCATCGTTTCGAAATGCCCAACGCCCAGACGGGCGACAAGCATCTCGAAGGCCGTTTCCTGCATGATCAGGCGCTGAAACTCTGGATGTCGAACATGCTCGACCTCGTCTTCGGCCAACGCCTGATCGCCGCGCAGAGCGCGACCGGCTGATCAGTCGCGCACCGGAGCGTCCAGCGTATCGATCTTGCGCAATTGCGGGAACAACCAGGCCCAACCGACGGAGACTATCAGCGCGCCGACCCCACCGATCACCACCGCCGGCACCGCGCCGAAGCCCCAGGCCATGACGCCGGCGCGCGCCTCGCCCAATTCGTTGGAGGCGCCGATAAACACGGAATTGACGGCGTTGACGCGGCCGCGCACTTCGTCGGGCGTCCAGAGCGCCAGAAGCGTTTCGCGCACATAGACCGAAATCATGTCGCCCGCGCCCATCACCACCAGCGCCGCGATCGAAAGCCATGCGGTTTGCGACAAGCCGAACACCAGAGTGCCCAGGCCGAACACCGCCACGCCGATGAACATGGTGACGCCGGCGCCTTTCCGGATCGGGAAGCTCGCGAGGTAGATCGCCATCACGATCGCGCCGATGCCGGGCGCGGCGCGCAGCAGGCCAAGGCCGAAGGGCCCGAGAACGAGGATGTCGGAGGCGAAGACCGGCATCAACGCCACGGCGCCGCCGAGCAGCACGACAAAGAGATCGAGCGAGATCGCGCCGAGCACGACCTTTTCCTGCTTGATGAAGCCGAAGCCGGCGACGATATAGGCCCAGCTCTTGTCTTCGGACACCGTCTTCTGGCTCGGCTTGGGCACCAGGAAGATCAGGATCGCGCCGGCGGCCATGAACACGAACGCGACGCCATAGGCGACGACGGGACCGACGCCATAGAGAAGGCCGCCGGCCATGGGACCGACGATCGAGGCCGTCTGCCAGGACGAGGCGTTCCAGGCGAAGGAATTGGCGAGATCCTTCTCCGGCACCAGATTGGGCGCGAGAGACTGCACCGCCGGGCCCATGAAGGCGCGTTCGATGCCGAAAATGGTCAGGATGGCGAAGACCAGCGCCGGCGCGAAAGCGTCCGCGACGGTGAGGGCGAGAAGGGCTGCGGCGCAGCCGGCGCTGATGGTCAGGCAGATGGCGACGATGGCGCGCCTGTTGTAGCGGTCGGCCACCGAGCCGGTGACGAGAATCAACAGAAGTGAAGGCAGAAACTGCACAAGGCCGATCAGCCCGAGAAACAGCGTGCTCTTGGTGACTTCATACATCTGCCAGCCGACGGCCACGGAGATGATCTGGATGGCGAAAGCGGCAAGGAAACGCGCGAAAAAGAACAAGGTGTAGGACCGATGCCGGAACGCGGCAAAGCGGTCTTCCGCTGCGGCAAGTGACATTGGGAGTATTTCCTCGATTGATCCGGCCTCTGAAATGCGGGCCATTAAGTATGAATGAGCCGGCGCGCAAGGCCGCCCTTGCCCGATAAAGACCGGTTCATTACATGTCTGTCAACGTTTAATCGGAGCAGACCATGCTGGCCATTCTCAATACGATCCTGTTCGCGCTGAACATCTATATCTGGATACTCATCGCATCGGCGATCTTCTCCTGGCTCTACGCCTTCAACGTCATCAATTCGCGCAACCAGTTCGTCGCCATGATCGGCCAGGCCCTGTCGGCGCTGACTGAACCTGTCCTCCGACCCATCCGGCGCTTCATGCCCAATCTCGGCGGCGTCGATATTTCGCCGATCGTGGTCTTCATCCTGATCTACTTCATTCAGCAGATCATCATTCTTTATCTCTATCCGATGGCGGCCGGCTACTAAGTGGCGACAGAGCCGTTTTTGCGGCTCGCCGTGCGGCTGACGCCGAGCGGCGGGCGCGACGCCGTCGAAGGTTTCGAGACGGATGCGGCCGGCGAGCGCTGGCTGAAGGCGCGCGTGCGCGCCGCGCCTGAGGACGGCAAGGCCAACAAGGCGCTGGTCGAGCTTCTAGCCAAGACGCTCAGGCTGCCCAAATCGTCCATCTCCTTTCAGTCCGGCGAAACGTCGCGTAAAAAAATCCTCCGGATCGAGGCCGATCCGGAGGATGTTCTCAACAAACTCGGCAAGGACTGAGGCTTACTTGGCCTTTTCGGCCTTGGCGCGCTCGATGGCTTCGACGATCAGTTCCTTGGCGCGGGCGGAGCCTTCCCAACCGAACAGCTTGACCCATTTGCCGGGCTCGAGATCCTTGTAGTGCTGGAAGAAATGCTCGATCTGCTTGACGGTGATCTCCGGCAGGTCGGTGTATTCATGCACTTTCTCATAGCGGAGCGTCAGCTTGGGCGAAGGCACGGCGATGATCTTTTCATCCTTGCCGGAATTGTCTTCCATCATCAGCACGCCGATCGGGCGGACATTGATGACGCAGCCCGGCACCAGCGGACGGGTCGAGGCGATCAGCACGTCGATCGGATCGCCGTCGTCCGACAGCGTGTGCGGCACGAAGCCGTAATTGCCCGGATAGGTCATCGGCGTATAGAGGAAGCGGTCGACCACCAGCGTGCCAGCCTCCTTGTCCATCTCATACTTGATCGGATGGCCGCCGACGGGCACTTCCACGATCACATTGATGTCTTCGGGGGGATTTTTGCCGATGGATACTGCGTCGATGCGCATCTGTGCCTCCGCTGGGTGGAAAATTCCGCATTGCGATAGACGAAAAACATGGGGAAGACAACAAGACCATCGGACAAAAGCGCCCGCGGATTTCGGGCTGGCGCGGCTGGTTGCGTGATGTAACATTAGATCCGGCCAAGGCGCAAAACGAGACGGGCGGGGCGGGCGACGCAATGAAACACGGTGCAATCTGTATCATTCTGACGGCGCTGTTCGCCGGCTCCGCGCATGCCGAAGAAAGCGTCTATACCGACCTCGATCTCGACGCCTGCGTGTCGATCAATCCGACAGCCGAGGAAGAGCCGGGCGGCTTCGCCTCGCTGCGCTGCGCGGGCTATCAGGGCGCTCCCGTCTATTTCAAGGAATTCGACCTGCGCCAAACCGTCTATTACGGTCCGGTGTCCAAGAAGATCATCGACGAAGCGGGCGAGACCTTCTCCGCCTTCAATCATGTCGGCAAGAAGATCGAATGGCGGCTGGCTGCGGATGGAAGTCCGCAAGCCACGATCCTGCGCTGGTTCATCGAAAACACCAATCCCGACACCGGCGCGGTTGAAAAGGCGCTGAACGGGCAGGTCCTGGTGATCTCCAAGGTCGCGACCAAAGACGATCCGATGGGCTGCGTGGCCGGCTATGTCGACGCGCTCGCCAATCCGGAGCCCAATCTTCTGGCGCGGCAGGTGGCCGACGAGATCGCGCCCGGTTTCGCCTGCGGCGTCGACCGGCCGACCTATCACGGCGAGCGGGGCGAGAAAGCCGGCGAGCCGTCCTACAGCTTTCCGGAACCGTAATTTCGAATCGAAACGCTTAGTTCGGCCAGATGAAGCCGAGCTTCTTGAGCGCGGCGTCGCCGAAATCCTCCATTCCCTCGGCCACGTCGAGGCCGCCGCTGGCGCGGAAGAAGGTGACGGCGTGCTCGCTGTCTTCGAGGCACCAGGCGGCGAGCCCGCGCATGCCGAGCCCCTTCAGGATGGCCCTGGCTTCGCGGAACATGTAGCTCCCCAGCCCCGTGCCCTGAAATTCCGGCAGGACATAGAGTTCATAGATCTCTCCCTCCTGCTTGAGCGCCGGCGCGCGGTTGACGCCGATCGTCGTATAGCCGGCGATGGTTCCGCCGATATCGAGCAGGAGCAGCGTTGAAGGTCCCTGGGCGGCGCGGCGCCACCAGTCCTCCCTGCGGCGCTCCAGCATCTGGATCAGCGCCTTATGGGGGATCAAGCCGCTATAGGCGTGCAGCCAGGATCGCCGATGGGTTTCGGCCACGGCGCGCGCATCGGAAGCCTCCGCCCGTCGCAAGTCAATCGACAACGTCTTCATAACGTTCCACCCATATGCCGGCCCCGGATCATCCGGGCCTACTCAAAACACCACCAGCGCGCCATGCGACGCAGTCGCGCAAAAGTTAACGCGGAATTAAGCTGCGCCGCAAGCCGTCATTGGTCATTCCGCATAGAAAAGCCCGGCCGCTCGGAAGCGGCCGGGCCAAATGGTTAATTCACAAACGCCAATTTTCAGGCGGCGCCGGCGGCCTTGGCCTTTTCCATGCGCTTGCGGTCGTTGGCGTCGAGATACATCTTGCGCAGGCGGATGGACTTCGGCGTCACTTCGACCAGTTCGTCGTCCTGGATCCAGGAGAGCGCGCGGTCGAGCGTCATGCGGATCGGCGGGGTGAGCTTGACGGCTTCATCCTTGCCGGCGGCGCGGATGTTGGTCAGTTGCTTGCCCTTGAGCACGTTGACTTCGAGGTCGTTGTCGCGGCTGTGGATGCCGATGATCATGCCCATATAGACCTTCTCGCCCGGATCGATGATCATCGGACCGCGGTCTTCCAGGTTGAACAGGGCATAGGCCACCGCTTCACCGGCGGCGTTGGCGAGCAGCACGCCGTTGATGCGGCCGCCGATCTGGCCCTTGAACGGCTGGTAGTCGTGGAACAGGCGGTTCATGATCGCCGTGCCGCGCGTGTCGGTGAGGAGTTCCGACTGGTAGCCGATCAGGCCGCGGGTAGGAGCGTAGAAGCGCAGACGAACGCGGTTGCCGCCCGAGGGACGCAGTTCGACCATTTCACCCTTGCGCTCGGACATCTTCTGCACGACTACGCCGGAATGTTCTTCATCGACGTCGATGACGACTTCCTCGATCGGCTCCAGCATCTGGCCGGTGGCTTCGTCCTTGTGCATCACCACGCGCGGACGCGATACAGCGAGCTCGAAGCCTTCGCGGCGCATGGTCTCGATGAGAACGGCGAGCTGCAATTCGCCGCGGCCGGAGACGTAGAACGAATCCTTGCCTTCGGCTTCTTCGATCTTCAGCGCGACATTGCCTTCGGCTTCCTTGAACAGGCGGTCGCGGATGACGCGGCTCGTGACCTTGTCGCCTTCGGTGCCGGCCAGCGGGCTGTCATTGACCAGGAAGGACATGGTGACGGTCGGCGGGTCGATCGGCTGTGCGGTCAGCGCTTCGGTGACCGAGGGGTCGCAGAACGTGTCGGCGACGGTGCCCTTGGAGAGGCCCGCGATCGCGACGATGTCGCCGGCATGGGCTTCTTCGATCGGCTGACGCTCGATGCCGCGGAAGGCGAGGATCTTGGAGATGCGGCCGGTTTCGATGAGCTTGCCATCCTGGCCGAGAACCTTCACAGCCTGGTTCGGCTTGATCGAGCCGGAATGAATGCGGCCGGTGATGATGCGGCCCAGGAAGGGATTGGCTTCGAGAATGGTGCCGATCATGCGGAAAGCGCCGTCTTCTTCGCCGACGCTCGGCTCCGGAACGTGGCGCAGCACGAGGTCGAGAAGCGGCGCAAGGCCATCTTCCTTCGGACCTTCCGGATTGACGTTCATCCAGCCGTCGCGGCCCGAACCGTAGAGGATCGGGAAGTCGAGCTGTTCGTCGGTGGCGTCGAGATTGGCGAAGAGGTCGAAGACTTCGTTGATGACTTCTTCATGGCGGCCATCCGGACGGTCGATCTTGTTGATCGCGACGATCGGGCGGAGACCGACCTTCAGCGCCTTGGACACGACGAACTTGGTCTGCGGCATCGGGCCTTCGGAGGAGTCGACCAGCACGATCGCGCCGTCCACCATCGACAGGATGCGTTCGACTTCGCCGCCGAAGTCGGCGTGGCCGGGGGTGTCGACGATGTTGATGCGCACGCCCTTCCACTCGATAGAGGTCGCCTTGGCGAGAATGGTGATGCCGCGCTCTTTTTCGAGATCGTTGGAGTCCATCATGCGCTCGACCGTGCGCTGGTTGTCGCGGAACGAGCCGGACTGCTTCAGAAGCTCGTCGACAAGCGTCGTCTTCCCATGGTCAACGTGTGCGATAATCGCGATATTGCGCATTTGCATGATGTGGATCTCTGAGTTCGTGGGCGCGGCAACGGGACGCGGCGCCAATTGTTTGGCGGCCTCATACCCTTTTTTTTGCAAATGCGAAAGGGGGAGGCTTGATAAAGTCTAAACGCGGTAAATCCCGGCGGTTTCTCAGGAGGAAAAGAGCTCTCCGCACGAACTGCGCGGAGAGCAACTGAAAAGCTCGTGATCTCAGGCGAAGCGGGTCGGATCGAGCGTGATCTTCCAGAGTTCCTTGTCGGCGCGGTCCATCAGGCGCACCGTCAACTGTTCGGTCTGGCCGTCGATGTCGACGAGGCCGAAGAACTGCAGACCGGCGGACGGCGGCAGGTTCTGGCCTTGCTCGGCGGTAGGAGCAGAGACGAACTTCACTTCCGGACCGAAGGTCATGTCGAGATCGTTCGGGCCGAAGGTGCCGGCATGCAGCGGACCCGAGACGAATTCCCAGAAGGGGTCGAAGTCCTTGAAGGCGGCGCGCGAGGGGTCGTAGTGATGGGCGGCGGTGTAATGGACATCCGCCGTTAGCCAGACGGTGTTGGTCACGCCGGCGCTCTTGATGAAGCGCAGGAGTTCGGCGAATTCCAGTTCGCGGCCGAGCGGCGCGCCGTTATCGGCATTGGCCACGGCTTCCTGGCCCTTCTTGTCCTTGCCGTTGTCCCAGACGACGAGGCCGATCGGCATGTCGCAGGCGAGAACCTTCCACGTGGCCTTGGAGGCGGCGAGTTCGCGCTTGAGCCAGGCCATTTGCTCGGCGCCGATGATGCGGGCCTTGTCCGACAGCGTGGTTTCCTTGTCGTCGCCATTCGGGCCGCGATAAGAGCGCAGATCGATGAAGAACACGTCGAGCAGCGGGCCATAGGCGATCTTGCGATAGACGCGGCCGGGTTCGGCCGGCGTGTAGCGGATCGGCGTCATTTCATGGAAGGCGCGGCCGGCGCGGGCGGCCAAAACATGGACCGATTTTTCGGCATAGCGGTCGTCGCCCATCAGGTTCTTGGAATCCGACCAGTTGTTAACCACTTCATGGTCGTCCCACTGGAAGAAGGTCGGACAGACGGCGTTCATGGCGCGCACATGTTCGTCCATGAGATTGTATTTCCACTGGCCGCGATACTCGGCGAGCGTCTCGGCGACCTTGCGCTTCTCGTCGATGACGACTTTGTTGATCCATTTCTGGCCGTTCGGCAGTTCGACCTCGTCCTTGAGCGGACCGTCGGCATAGATCGTGTCGCCGGAATGCAGGAAGAAATCCGGCTGATGCTTGGCCATGGTCTTGTAGGTGACCACGCCTTCGCCATCGATGCCCCAGCCCTGGCCGACCATGTCGCCCGACCACGCGAAGCGGATGTTGCGGCGGGAGGTGGGAGCGGTGCGGAAGCGGCCGGTCAGCGGCTCAGACGTCAGGTTGATATCCTGCAGGTCCGCGGCGACGAAGCGGTAGAAGATGTCCTGATCGGACGGCAGGTTCTCGATCAGGCGCTTGGCGGTGAAATCGCTTTCCGGGCCGACATCGAGGGGCGCGAGACGGATGGCGTTCTTGAAGCTCTCGACCGTCGAGACTTCCATCTGGATGCGGCTCGGACGATCGGTTCGCGTCCAGATCATGCCGGAATTGACGTCGACATCGCCGGACTGGACGCCGTGCGTGAAGACGGGGCGCTGGGCGGCGCGGACATAGGCGGGCAAAGCAAGGCCGGAAGCCGCGACCAGACCGGTCGCGCCGACGCCGCGCATCAGCGTGCGGCGGGTGACGGATTTCAAAATGCCTGACATTGATCTCTCCTGTTTGAAATTCGGCGCGGGCTCCTAGCGCCCGGCGCGCCACACAAACAGGCTTTCATGTCAGCGGGGCAAAGCCCCGATGACGTTTCTCTGACAATCCGACTGCAGCGGCCGCCTCAGGCCGCGAGACCCTTCTTGCGCAGCATCGCCTCAGGGCTCGGCAGCTTGCCGCGGAAATCGATATAGGCGACTTCGGGATCGACCGAGCCGCCCGAGGCGTAGATGTGATCGCGGAGTTTCGCCGCCGTCTCGGGATCGAAGGCGTCGCCGGTTTCCTCGAAGGCCTCGAACGCGTCGGCGTCGAGCACTTCCGACCACATGTAGGAATAGTAGCCGGCAGAATAGCCGTCGCCGGAGAAGACATGCTGGAAATGCGGCGTGCGGTGGCGCATGACGATGGAGGAGGGCATGCCGATCTCGGCCAGAACTTCACGCTCCACGGCCATGGGGTCGTCAGCAGGCGCGCGCGTGTGGAAGGCCATGTCGACCAGCGCCGAAGAGGTGAATTCGACCGTTGCGAAGCCGGCGTTGAAGGTGCGGGCGGCCAAGACCTTGTCGAGCAGCGCCTGCGGCATCGGCTCGCCTGTCTCGTAATGCACCGCATAGGTCTTGAGGATATCGGGAACCGTCAGCCAGTGCTCATACAGCTGCGACGGCAATTCGACGAAATCGCGCGACACGCCGGTGCCGGAGACGGAGGGGTAGGTCACATTCGACAGCATGCCATGCAAGGCGTGCCCGAATTCATGGAACAGCGTGCGGGCGTCGTCGAGCGAGAGCAGCGCCGGCTTGCCTTCGGCGGGCTTGGCGAAATTGCAGACATTGTAGATGATCGGCAGTTCGCCCTGGGCGCCGTTTTTGAGCGTCAGGCGGTGCTGGCTCTGGAACGAGCTCATCCAGGCGCCGGAGCGCTTGGAGGGACGGGCGAAATAGTCGCCGAGGAACAACGCCTTCAAGGAGCCGTCGGCGTTGCGGATCTCGTAGACCCGGACATCGGGATGATAGCCGGCGACATCCGCCCTGCGGACCGCCTTGATGGAGAACAGGCGTTCGGCGACGGCGAAGCAGGCGTCAATGATCTTTTCGAGCTGCAGATAGGGCTTCAACTCGCTTTCGGAGAAATTGAAGGTGCGGGCGCGAAGCTTTTCGGCATAGTGGCGCCAGTCCCAGGGCTCGACGGCGTGATTCTTGCCTTCCTCGGCGATGAGGCGGGCGAGTTCGCCCTCTTCCTCCAGCGCCTTGGCGCGGGCCTTTTCCCAGACCTGCATCAACAGGCCGTTCACGTGATCGGCGGTCTTGGCCATGGTGTTGTCGAGCTTCAGCGCCGCGTAATGCGGGTAGCCCAGCAGACCCGCCTTTTCAGCGCGCAGGGCCAGCGTTTCGGCGATGATCTGGCGGTTGTCGGTCGCGCCGCCATTTTCGCCGCGGGCGATCCAGGCGCGGAAGGCGGTTTCACGCAGGTCGCGATTGTCTGAAAAGGTCAGGAAGGGTTCGATGATCGAGCGCGACAGGGTGACGGCGTATTTGCCCTTTTCACTGCGGCCTTCGGCGGCGGCGGCCATGGCGTCGCGCAGGAAGTCCGGCAGGCCCGCCAGGTCCTCTTCGCTTTCCAGCGGCAGGAACCAGTCCTTTTCATCCGCCAGCACGTTTTGGCCGAAATTGGTGCCGAGCGTGGAGAGACGCTCGTTGATTTCGGCAAGGCGCTTCTGCTGTTCCTTGGGGAGTTTGGCGCCCGATTTCACGAAGCCCTTCCAGTGGCGCTCCAGCACGCGGATTTCCTCGAGCGTCAGGCCGAGCTCGTCCTTCTTCGCCCAGAGCGCGTCGATGCGGGCGAACAGCGCTTCATTCTGGCCGATCTTGGAATAATGCCGCGACATGACCGGAGAGATTTCGCGCTCCAGCGCCTGGATCACGTCGTTGGTGTCGGCGCCGGCCTTGTTCCAGAACAGGGCCGAGACGCGGGAGAGTTCATCGCCGGCGATTTCCAGTGCGATGACGGTGTTGGCGAATGTCGGCGCTTCGGGATTGCCGGCGATGGCGTCGATCTCAGCCTCATGCGCGGCGAGCGCCTGGGTGAAGGCGGCGGCGAAATCTTCGTCCTTGATCGCTTCGAAACCCGGCAGGCCGTGAGCGCCGCTCCAGGTGAAAATGGCTGGGTTCACTGTCTCGCTCATGCCGTCCAATCCTCGCAAATCACTGGCGTCTTTTCCCACATATAGGCGCAGTTTCGGCAAAATGGCGATGGGCGGAAAAGAACGGCGAGAAAATCGCCGCGCTTGAAACTATGCCACCCAGATAATAAGTGAAGCTTACTAAATTTTCGGAGCGGGCATGACCCAAAGCGACAGTCTCGGATATCTCATGGCGGAGGCGGCCCGGCTGTTGCGCGCCGCCATCGAACGCGAACTCGCCGACGCGGGGCTCGGCCTGACGTCGTCGGAGGCGCGGGCGCTCGCCCATGTCGCCGAACGCGGCGGGGCGCGGCAGGCGGAGATCGCCGAGGCCATGGGTGTGGAGCCGATGACGGTCTGCGCCTATCTGGATCGGCTGGAAAAGGCCGGTTACGTGGAACGGACGCCCGATCCGCGCGACCGTCGCGCCAAGAATGTCCGCACGACCGAGCAGGCGGAGACTGTTCTGGCCGCCGTCCGGTCCCGCGCCGGCGATCTCTATGATCAACTGTTTGCGGAATTCGACGCGGCTGACAGGGCGCGTTTCCTCGATGGTCTCGTTATTCTCCGCGACGCTCTCCGGCGTCGGCTCGATGCGCCGCAGACGGGTTGCGGCAAGGCCGAAAAAGCGTGAGCCCCGCCCGCATGTCGAGCCTCAGGACGAGCCTGATCGGCGCCTTGCTTATCGCGCTCGGGCCGGTGTCGATGGCGCTCTACACGCCCGCCATGCCGGAACTGGTCGAGGCTTTCGGCACGACCGAGTCGATGATCAAACTGTCGTTGTCTGTCTATTTCATCGGCTTCGCCTGCGCGCAACTGCTGTCGGGGCCGGCCTCGGACGCCTTCGGGCGGCGCCAGGCGAGCCTGTTCTTCCTCGCTATCTATCTCGCCGGCAGCATCGGCGCCGCCGCTGCGCCCTCGGTCGAGGCGCTGCTGGTTGCGCGTCTGGTGCAGGGCATGGGCGCTTCCGTCGGCGTCACCGTGTCGCGCGCCATCGTTCGCGACCAGTTCACCGGCGCCGAGGCCAGCCGGCTGCTCAACATGATCGGCATCATGCTGGCGGTGGGCCCGGCGTTGGGGCCGACGCTCGGCGGGCTGGCGCTCGCGCTGTTCGACTGGCGCGCCGTGTTCCTGCTGATGGTGATCTTCGGTGCAGCGAGCGCCGCCGTCGTCTTCTTCTTTATGCCGGAAACGTCGCGGCCGGACCCGGCGCTCATCCGTCCCGTGCGGCTCGCGAAAGCCTATGGAACGCTGGCGGGCGATCTCCGGGTTCTGTCGTCTGCGCTGGTGCTGGCCGGCATCGTCGGGGCGCTTTACGCGCAGTCGACCATGCTGCCCTTCATCCTGATCAATCGTGTCGGGCTGACGCCGGTCGCTTTCGGTCTGGGCATGCTGATGCAAACCGGCTCCTATTTCGCCGGCAGCGTCGCATTGCGACTTGTCTCACCGCGACTGCCGCCCGGCTGGGCTGTGCGCATCGGGCTCGTCCTTACCGTTACGGGCGGTGCGGCGATCTTCCTGTCGACCCGTCTCGTCGAGCCCAGCTTCCTGTCGATCATGCTGCCGGTGGCGTTCTGTTCCTTCGGGATGGCTTTCGTGATCCCCGACATCACCACGGCGGGCCTGACGCCCTATCCGCATTTTGCCGGCACGGCCGCGGCGTTGATGGGCTTCATCCAGATGGGATCGGGCTTTCTGGGCGGGGCGGCCGCCGCTTGGATCGGCGATCCGCTCTCGGCTTTCGGCCTGATCATCCCGACCATGGAGCTCGTGGCGCTCCTGGCTTACGTCATCTTCACTGCGGCCTGGGCCAAAGCGGCCTCATAGAAAACGCCCGCCGCTCGGGGAGCGACGGGCGTTTTTGACTCACGTGAAACAGGGCTCAGCCCTTGAGGTTGCGCTTGCCGAGCGTGCGAAGGCGCAGAGCGTTGAGCTTGATGAAGCCGGCGGCGTCCTTCTGGTCGTAAGCGCCCTGGTCGTCTTCGAAGGTGACGAGCTGGTCGGAATAGAGCGACTTGGACGATTCACGGCCGATGACCATGACATTGCCCTTGTAGAGCTTGAGCGTCACTTCGCCTTCGACATGCTCCTGGCTCTTGTCGATCAGCGCCTGCAGCATTTCGCGCTCGGGCGAGAACCAGAAGCCGTAATAGATCAGCTCGGCGTAGCGCGGCATGATCTCGTCCTTGAGATGGGCGGCGCCGCGGTCGAGCGTGATCGATTCGATGGCGCGATGCGCCGAAAGCAGGATCGTGCCGCCCGGCGTTTCATAGACGCCGCGGCTCTTCATGCCGACGAAACGGTTTTCGACCAGGTCGAGACGGCCGATGCCGTTGTCGCGGCCGTAATTGTTGAGTTCGGCCAGCAGCGTCGCGGGGCTCATCTCAACGCCATTGATCGAGCAGGCGTCGCCCTTGCGGAAGCCGATCTTGATGATCGTCGCCTTGTCGGGCGCGGCTTCCGGCGAAATGGTGCGCATATGCACATATTCGGGCGCTTCCTGGCTCGGATCTTCGAGAACCTTGCCTTCGGAAGAGGAGTGCAGGAGGTTGGCGTCGACGGAGAAGGGGGCTTCGCCCTTCTTGTCCTTGGCGACCGGGATCTGGTGCTGTTCGGCGAATTCCAGGAGGTCGGTGCGGCTCTTGAACGACCAGTCGCGCCAGGGCGCGATGATCTTGATGTCCGGGTTCAGCGCATAGGCGGAGAGCTCGAAGCGAACCTGGTCGTTGCCTTTGCCGGTCGCGCCATGGGCGATGGCGTCGGCGCCGGTCTTCTTGGCGATCTCGATCAGATGCTTGGAGATCAGCGGACGGGCGATAGAGGTGCCGAGCAGATAGACGCCTTCATAGACGGCGTTGGCGCGGAACATCGGGAAGACGAAGTCGCGGACGAATTCTTCGCGGACGTCCTCGATGAAGATTTCCTTGATGCCGAGCATCTCGGCTTTCTTGCGGGCCGGCTCCAGCTCTTCGCCCTGGCCGAGATCGGCGGTGAAGGTCACGACTTCAGCGCCGAGTTCGGTCTGCAGCCATTTCAGGATGATCGAGGTGTCGAGACCGCCGGAATAGGCGAGAACGACTTTCTTCACGTCTTTGGGAAGCGCCATGGCAAAAATCCATCAGGGTTCGAGATATCGGGGGTCTTTTAGCCCTATTGGCGGCAGTTTCAAGCCCGGGGGCGGCGGCGAGTGGGCTCAGACGCTGCGAAATCTGGACATTTCCGCCGCAGTGGATGGATAGGTGGCGGCAGGCCCCGCTTTCCGCTACGAAAAAGGGAACAGGCATGGAGCCCAGTCATTATTCGGGTTCTGCGCAAGAACCAGCCAAGGGAGGCCTTCATGAACGATAACGCGCTTCACCCCGTCTTCAAACCCCAAGCCACCGCTGTGGTCACCGGCGCCGCCTCGGGCATCGGGCTCGCCGCCGTCAAGCGGTTTGCCGAACTCGACATGAACGTCGTCCTCGCCGATCTCGGCGGCGACCGGTTGATCGAAGCGGAAAAGGCGGTGGTTGCGATTGCGCCGCGCGGCCAGGACGCGGTGGCGGCGATCCCCACCGACGTGTCGAGCCTCGCGGAGATCGAAATCCTCTCGGAAGACGCGGAAAGCCGTTTCGGCAAAGTGCATGTGCTCATGAACAATGCCGGCATCCAGCCCGGCAGCGCGCTGTTCGGCCCGCTCGAGAATTGGGAAAAAGTGTTCCACGTGAATCTCTGGGGCGTCATCCATGGCAGCCGCGTCTTCGGCCAGAAAATGCTGGCGCATGGCGAGCACGGGCTGATCATCAACACCGGCTCCAAGCAGGGCATCACCACGCCCCCCGGCGATCCCGCCTACAACACCGCCAAAGCCGGCGTCAAAGCCTTCACCGAGGCGCTGGCGCATGAATTGCGCAATGTCGAGGGCGGCGCGCTGTCGGCGCATCTGCTCATTCCGGGCTTCGTGTTCACCGGTCTCACGGCCAATGGCCGCAGCGAAAAGCCCGCCGCCGCCTGGACGCCGGAACAGACCGTCGATTTCATGATGGAAAGCTTGACGCGCGGCGATTTCTATATTCTCTGCCCCGACAATGACGTGCCGCGCGACCTCGATGAAAAGCGCATATTCTGGGCCGCGCATGACATCATCGACAACCGCCCGCCGCTCAGCCGCTGGCATCCCGATTATGCCGACAAGTTCAAGGCGTTCATCGCCGGAGAGTGATCCCTGCCATGATGGAGTTCCTGCCCAGCCTCGCCACGCTCCTGACCTTCACCGGCATGTGCTGGGTGCTGGCGATCACGCCGGGGCCTGATATGACGATCTCGATCAGCCGGGCGCTGTCGGACGGCAAGGCGGGCGGGATCATGGTGGTCATGGGCACCTCCTCCGGGATCGTCATCCATACGCTGCTGGTGGCCTTCGGCGTCTCGGCCCTGATCGTGGCGTCGCCGACCGCCTTCCTGATCCTGAAGACGGGCGGGGCCGGTTATCTCGTCTGGTTGGCGATCCAGGCAATCCGGCACGGCTCCAGCCTGTCGGTGAAGAAGGCGGATGGGCCGGCGAAATCCGGCCTCGCCAACTTCGTCTCGGGCTTTACCGTCAATTTGATGAACCCCAAGGTCATCATCTTCTTCATGACCTTCCTGCCGCAATTCGTCACCGCCAACGATCCGCATGTGACCGGCAAGCTCATCTTTCTCGGCTTCTGGTTCATTCTCGTCGGCATGCCGGTCAATCTGATCATCGTGCTCACGGCCGAGAAGCTCGCCGGCTGGCTCGCCGCCAACCGCAAGGTCCTGCGCGGCATCGACTACACCTTCGCCGGCGTCTTTTCGCTCTTCGCGGTCAAAATCTTCATGACCCAGGCGCGCTGAGCGCGTCCGGCGGCGGCATCAGGCTTTGACATTCCTTCAGGCGCCGTTCGAGAAAATCCTGCTCGGCGGCGTTTTGCGACAGATCGCGGGCGATGGAAAAGGCGAGCGCCGCCTCCGAAAGTTTGCCCGTTCGCATCAGGAGATCGGCATGGGCGGCGTGAAACGGCTGATAGGCGCCGAGCAGCCGTCCCAGCGGCTCCAGAGCCGCGAGCGCCTCTTGAGGGCTTTGCGCGAAGGAAAGGGCGACGATGCGATTGAGTTCGAAGATCGGATTGCTGAATCTCGCCGCCAATATGTCGTATAGGGCCAGAATTTGCGGCCAGTCGGTCTCGGCGAAGCTCGGCGCCTCCGCATGCAGCGCTGCGATTGCCGCCTGTAGTTGGTAGGGGCCCGGCGTTCCTCGCTTGAGCGCTTGCTCGATCACCTGCCGGCCTTCGTCGATCTCGTCGCTGCGCCAGAGACGTCGATCCTGCTGTTCCAGCGTGGCGAGCGATCCGTCAGCATTCTGCCGCGAATCGCGGCGAGCGTGATGCAGCAGCATCAGGGCGAGCAGGCCTTCGACCTCGCTTTCATCTGGCGCTAGTGTCGTCAGAAGCCGGGCGATCCGGATTGCCTCCGCGCAGAGATCGGCCCGCAGCAGATGCTCCCCTGATGACGCGTAGCCCTCGTTGAACATCAGATAGACGACGGCCAGCACATTCTCCAGCCGTTCACGCCAGTCCTCGGGTCCAGGGACCTGATAGGCAATGCCGGCCTTGGCGATCTTGTGGCGGGCGCGGACCAGCCGTTGCGCCATGGCTTCTATCGTATCCAGAAAGGCGTCGGCCACTTCCTCTGTCTTGAGGCCGCAGATCGATCTGAGGGTCAGCGCTACGCTGGTTTTCCGGTCGAGGGCGGGATGGCAGCAGGTGAAGATCAGCGCCAGCCGTTCGTCGCGGAAGAAATCTCGCTCCTCTTCCTCCTCCGTACGGGATTCGGCGAGCATGTTGTAGAGCCGGCCGATGTCGGGCGACTTGCGGCTGAAATTCTGGGCGCGACGCAGGCGGTCGAGCGCCTTTCGCCGCGCCGCGCGCATCAGCCAGCCCGTGGGCGAATGCGGGAGGCCGACCCGTCGCCAATGCAGGAGCGCGGCTTCGACCGCATCCTGCAGGCTGTCTTCGGCCAGCTGGAAGTTTCGCAAGACGCTGACGAGGCCCGACAGAAGGCGACCGCCATCCCGACGCATCACGGCATCCAGCGCTAAAGCGACGTCGTCCTCATTAGCGCCTTGCGCTCCGGCCGTCATTCCGCGTCGAAGATCATCAACGGGCGCACTTCGACGGCGCCGCTCGCGGCATGCGGGATCATCGCGGCGAACTTCACCGCTTCGTCGAGATCCTTGCAGTCGAGAATGTAGAAGCCGCCGAGCTGTTCCTTGGTTTCGGCAAAGGGGCCGTCCATGGTTTCGGTCTTGCCGCCGCGCACGCGCACCGTCGTCGCCGTCATCGGCGGCTGCAGGGCGTCGCCGCCGACATAGACGCCGGCTTCGGCATAGGCCTTGTTGCAGGCGTCGTAGCCGGCCATCATCTTTCCAAATTCGGGCGTATTGGGACGCTCGTCGGTTTCCGGATTGGTGTAGATCAGCGCGATGTATTTCATACGAATCTCCTGTTTTCCGTCGCGGCCGCGTCGCGATCATCATGCGGCGAGACAAGGACGAACAGAGTTTTGCGGATCGACATCGTCCCGAGAAAATTTTAGGGAAAAACCTGGAATATCACGCTCACGCCTCCGCCAAGCCTCTCGCCGGAGCGCCAGCATCTTAAAATCACGGAAAAAAGAAAAAGGCGCCTGCCAAAATAGAAACGCGACCCGTTTCCGGATCGCGTCAAATTTTTCGGCCGGCTGCAGGGCTTATCAGTCGTCTTCGCCGTGATTGGCGATCATCATCGCTTCGAAGGCGAGGCGCTCGGTCTTGCGCATGCGTTCGGATTCCGACTTCAGCTGCCCGCAGGCGGCGAGAATATCGCGACCGCGCGGCGTGCGGATCGGGCTCGCATAGCCTGCCTGATTGATGAAATCGGCGAAGGCCTCGATCGTTTCCCAGTCCGAACACTCGTATTTCGAACCCGGCCAGGGATTGAAGGGAATGAGATTGATCTTGGCCGGCACGCCCTTGAGCAGCTTGATCAAGTTCTTGGCGTCGGCGAGACTGTCATTGACGCCTTTCAGCATCACATATTCGAAAGTGATGCGGCGGGCATTCGACAGGCCGGGATAGGCGCGGCAGGCCTCCATCAGCTCCTTGAGCGGATATTTCTTGTTGATCGGCACCAGCTTGTCGCGCAGTTCGTCATTGGTGGCGTGCAGCGAAATCGCCAGCATCACGCCGGTTTCCGCGCCGGTGCGATAGATTTCCGGCACGACGCCGGAGGTCGACAGCGTGATGCGGCGCTTGGACAGCGACAGGCCGTCGCCGTCGGAGGCGACGAGCAAAGCGCGCTTCACGTTTTCGAAATTGTAGAGCGGTTCGCCCATGCCCATCATCACGACATTGGTGACCTTGCGGCCCTCGGCCGGCACGATCGCGCCCTGCGGCGCTTCACGGTCCGGGAAATCGCCGAGCCGGTCGCGGGCGAGCAGAAGCTGCGAGATGATTTCCTCGGAGGTGAGGTTGCGCACCAGGCGCTGCGTGCCGGTGTGACAGAAATCGCAGGTGAGCGAACAGCCCACCTGCGACGAGATGCAGAGCGTGCCGCGGCCTTCTTCGGGAATATAGACCGTCTCGACCTCGACGGGGCGGCCCGCGCCGCGCGGCGGAAAGCGCAGCAGCCATTTGCGTGTGCCGTCATTGGAGATCTGTTCCTCGACGATTTCGGGGCGCGCGATGGTGAAATGCGTCTTCAGAAGCTGGCGCAGATCCTTCGAGACGTTGAGCATATGGTCGAAATCGGAAATGCCGCGAATATAGAGCCAGTGCCAGACCTGCTGCACCCGCATCTTCGCCTGACGCTGCGGCACGCCTTTCTCGACCAGCGCCTCGGCCAGTTCCTCACGGGTGAGGCCGATCAGCGACGGGCGGTTTTCGAACGACAGGGCGTCGGGCATTAAAGAGGTCGGAGCCGAGGGGCTCACGGCGGTCATCATATCCATGGCAGAATTCCCTGAGCGGCACGCCCTGCGCTGCCTGCGACAGGATCGCGGCGCGGCATGCCCTGATAATGGGCCTTTTGCGAGCGCCTTATCATGGAAAGTCCCGCAAGTCACCCCTTCGCGCGCCTGTCGGCAGCGGCTGTGCAGAAATGGCAAAGGCCGGGCGCTCAGCGCCCGGCCTCGTCAGATTTTAGGTGAGACGCCTTACTGGCAGTTCTCGATCTTTTTCAGCGCGGCCGAAATACCTGAGAGCGAAAAGACGTAGCCTGTCTTCGTGCCCTTGCGCGATACGGCGCCCATGGTCATCGACTTGCCGGAGCGCATGGCCTGGACGAGGGCAGGCTCTTCGGCGGCGTTTTCGAGCCAGGCGGACTTGCCCTTGGTGAACATGGTGAAGGACTTGTCGTCGATCTGCACATTGACCTTGGAGCCGGCCTGCAACTCGTAGCCGAGCATGGCCTGCGGCTCATAGGAGATGTTCTGTCCGGGACGCTGGGTCACCAGAAAGAAGATGTCGCCATGATCGACATTGGCAGGGGTCAGCTGCTTGGGGTCCGGCACGGTGAGCACATAGCAAACCTTGCCGCTGCCGCCTTGGTAAAAATATGCGCCCCACGCCTTGAATTGCTCGATGCGCGTCGGCGCCTGGGCATAAGCGGACGTGGCGATGGCCGTGACGGCCAGAAGGGCGGCAGTCAGTGTTTTCGCAAACATGATTTCCTTCCGATTAACTCAGGGACCGGCGCGACGGCGCGCGCCTTCTTTGCGGTCATTATGCCTTTATTCAGGTTACCAAACTCTCAACGACAGTCGCCTATCGACACAGGCGGCCGGGAGCGCGGTCGTCCTTGCAAGTCTCGTGTGATGCCGAACGACACCATGTCTTGCGAGTGAGAGCAGGAATTGGGCGAGAATGGGGCGAATCCGGCACCCCGCTCAGCCTTTCGATTGGGAAGAGGCGAGTTTTTCGAGTTCGAGCGCCGTATCGGCCTGATCGAAATGCTCCGGTTTCAGCGAGCTCCGCACGGCGGCGATCGCCGCGGCGAGCACCGCGATATCATCACTGAACCCGACGACGGCCAGAAGATCGGGTATCGTGTCGAATGGCAGGATGAAATAGGCGAGCGCCGCCAACAGTATGGCCTTGACGCGACGGGGCGTGGCGGGATCGATCGCGCAATAATAGCTCGCCACGACGTCGCGGGCGAATGTAAGCCTGGAGAAAGCCTTCTTCAGCACCGGCCAAAAGCGCGTGCGGACCTTCGCCTCGCGCTTCTCCGTGTCGGCCTCTTCACCAGGCAACAAGATTTCACCGATTTTAATGTCGTTCATAGCAGATCCTCGGCCCTTCCAACTAATGATATGGGGGAGAAGTTCCGCTGTTCAATGCCGCCGGGCGACCTTGTCCATGAAAGCGGCCAAGGCGATGTCGAGCTCGGTCAGGCCCTTGGCGGAATGCGTGGTGAGACGCACATCGACATTCCGGTAGACGTTGCTCCATTCCGGATGATGATCGATCTTTTCGGCGTAGACGGCGCATTCCGCCATGAAGCCGAAGGCGGCGGCGAAATCCGCAAAGCGAAATCGTCGGGATATCGAATCCCCGCCCTCGGCGAGCGTCCAGCCATCGAGTTCTTGTAGAGCGTTTTCCATCTCGCTAGGGGTAAACCTGTCGCGCGCCATGTATCGCCTCCTCATCGCACCGGATCGCTATGGATCATCGCAAGATTCTGTTCGTCTGTCTCGGCAATATCTGCCGTTCACCGCTCGGCGAGGGCATTCTTCGCCATCGCGCCGAGATGCGGGGATTGTCTCATCTCGTATCGACCGATTCGGCCGGCACCGGCGGCTGGCATCAGGGAGAGGCCCCCGACGCCCGCTCGATCGCGATCGGGCGACGACGGGGGGTAGACATTTCCGAGCAGCGAGCGCGAAAGATCAGCCCCAGCGATTTCAACGATTTCGATATGATCTTCGCCATGGATCGCAGCAATCTGCGCGACATCGTGCGCATCGCTCCGCATGATTCCAGCGCCGATATCCATCTGTTCATGGATTTCGTCGGCGGTGAACACCGTGACGTCCCGGACCCCTATTACGGCGACGACCGTGATTTCCAGAAGGTCTTCGACATGCTCGACGCCGGTTGCGCCAAGCTTCTAGCCTTTCTCTATCCCCCAACCCGCCCGGGCGAGCGGGTTTGAAGCCGACTCAGGGCCTCAATTCCAGTGCGGCGCCCGGCGCTTTCTGCCGGGGGATATCGAGCGGATAAACTTCTTCGACCACATAGGGTCCGCCGCCGACCGAATCGCGCGACGACATCACCACGAATCGCGTGACGGTGAAGGGGCCGGCGGAGAAATTGCCGCGCCCATTCATATAATGCACGACGTCTTCGACCCGGGCGTTTTTCAGCCGCGCCAAGGTGACATGCGGCATGAATTTTCTCGGTTCGGGCGGCAGTCCGATCCGTTGACAAACCCGCTCTATATCCGCCTGCAGCGCGTTCAGCGCCGCGGACGGCTGCACGCCTGCCCAGATACTGTGCGGTTTCTTGGAGCCGAACAGGCCCGTTCCAACCAGCGACAGGTCGAACTGTGTTCGATGAACGCGATCGAGGCCGTTGACCAGATCATCGGCGGTGCGGTGATCGACATCGCCGATGAAGCGCAGGGTGAGGTGGAAATTCTCCCTGTCGATCCAACGCGCTCCGGGAAGTCCACCCCGCAACAGTGACAGACTCAAGGCTGCGCTCTGCGGGATTTCGAGGGCGGTGAACAATCTCGGCATGACGAGCTCCTCGAATCGCTTCTCTGACATGAACGAATCATTAATTCGGCGTCAGCGCAATTGATGTTTCCAGATTATCCCGCAGCGCATAAAAAATTCATGAACCGAGGTTTTTGAGAAACATTTCTGCTACCGGCAGAAACTTGTCAGCCATCACATCGGTTCCCTTGCCGTTGGGATGCATGCGATCCTCGAGCTGTAGCGAGGGGTCCAGGGCGACGCCGTCCAGCACGAACGGATAGAGCGCGACGTCATATGTCTTGGCGAGATCCGGGTAGATCGGGTTGAAGGCGGCGGCGAAATCCTGGCCGAGATTGGGCGGGGCGAGCATGCCCATCATGACGACCGGGATGTTGCGCTCCTTGAGGCGCGCCAGAATGGCGTCGAGGTTCTTGCGCGTTTCAGTCGGCGGGAGGCCGCGCAAGGCGTCATTGGCGCCGAGTTCCAGGATCACGCCGTCGGTTCCGTCCGGCACCGACCAGTCCAGCCGGGCGAGACCGTCGGCGGTGGTGTCGCCGGACACGCCCGCATTGGTGATCGTCACGTCGAAGCCTTTGTCTCTCAGCCTTTTTTCGAGCCGCGCCGGGAAGGCCTCGTCCGGCGGCAACTGATAGCCGGCCATCAACGAATCGCCGAGGCCGACGAGATTGATCGGTTCGGCGCGCGCCGCCGTACCTAATCCCGACAGGATCGCAGCGAGGCCCGCGAGAGATAACAAAGTCTTGAACGCGGCTTTAAATCTCATCACTCGTCTCCTACCTTGCGATGCGGAAAAAGAGGCGGCCTGCGCCTCGTCAAAAAGATATAGGACCGGCGCCCCGTGGTTGAAACCATCATCGAGCTGAAAAACGCGGATCTGACTCTCGGGGAGGGGGCGAGCGCCGTGCATGTGCTGAAGGATCTCAGTCTTAGCATCGAATCCGGCACATCCAACGGGGTCACCGGTCCCTCGGGTTCCGGCAAGTCCACGCTTCTGATGGTGCTTGCGGGCCTGGAAAGTCTCGACGCCGGCGAGCTCGTCATCGCCGGGGAAGCGCTGCACAAAGCCAGCGAGGATCGATTGGCCGCCTTTCGCGGCCGCAATATCGGCATCGTCTTTCAGTCCTTCCATCTCATTCCCAATATGACGGCGATCGAGAATGTGGCCGTTCCGCTCGAACTCGCCGGCAGCGGCGACGCCTTCGCCATTGCGCGGCGCGAGTTGCAGGCGGTCGGGCTCGGCGAAAGGCTGCATCATTATCCGGGCCAGCTCTCGGGCGGCGAGCAGCAGCGCGTGGCCATCGCCCGAGCGCTCGCGCCATCGCCCAAATTGTTGATCGCCGACGAGCCGACAGGCAATCTCGACGTCGAAACCGGGCGTCAGATCGCCGATCTTCTGTTCGCCAAGCAAGCGGAGCGCGGCATGACCCTGCTGCTCGTCACCCACGATCCATCGCTTGCGGCCCGCTGCCAGCGACAGATCCGCATCCGCTCCGGCCAGATCCTGGATCGGGCCGCATGACGGGCGCGGGATCGCTCTTCAGAGACTGGTCGCTGGCCTGGCGCTTCGCCATTCGTGAAATGCGCGGAGGTCTGAGCGGCTTCAGGATCTTCATCCTCTGCATTCTTCTCGGCACGGCCGCCATTGCCGGCGTCAATTCGGTCGCCGCCTCGATGTCGGAGGCGCTCGAAGGCCGCGGCCGCGAAATCCTCGCCGGCGACATTCGCTTCGAGCTCAAGCAGCGGGAAGCCAATACGGCCGAACGCGCCTATCTCGACAGTCTCGGCGAGGTCGCCGTGGCCTCCAACATGCGCTCCATGGTGCGCAGCGAAGACAAGACGCGGCAGACGCTGTCCGAACTCAAGGCGGTGGACGGCCTTTATCCCCTCTATGGCGCATTCGTGGCCGATCCCGACCGGCCTCTCGCCGAGTTGCTCGCGGAGCGGGACGGCGTTTATGGCGCGCTGGCGCAACCGATGCTGCTCGACCGGCTCGGCGGCAAGGTGGGCGACAGGGTCCTGATCGGCGATATGCAGATCGAAATCCGCGGACGGATCGTCTCGGAGCCCGATCAGCTGTCCGACGGCTTCGCGTTTGCGCCGCGTCTGTTGATCGCCCGCGACGCGCTGGTCAGAAGCGGCCTGATGCAGACGGGCAGTCTGGTCGACAACAACTACCGGATCAAGCTTCCGGCGGGCGCGAAGAGCAACGGCGAGATCCGGCGCGAGGCGCAGGCGAAATTTCCCGAAGCCGGCTGGGCCATCCGCGGATCCGGCAATGCCGCGCCGGCTCTGTCCAACAATATCGAGCGCTTTTCGGAATTCCTGACGCTGGTCGGGCTCGCGGCGCTGGCCGCCGGCGGAGTCGGCGTCGCCAATGCCGTGACCGCCTATCTCGACGCAAAGCGCGGCGTGATCGCCTGCTTCAAGAGCCTGGGCGCTCCCGGCCGATTGATCGTCATGGTCTATCTCATTCAGATCCTGCTGATCGCGACGCTCGCGATCATCGGCGGTCTCGCGGTCGGGGCGGCGATCACGCCGGTGGTGGGCTATTTCCTCAAGGGTTACATGCCGGCGCCGGAGGGGTTGACGCTCTATCCCCGCGCCCTCGGTCTCGCCACGCTCTTTGGCCTGCTGATCACGCTCGCATTTTCGATCCTGCCGCTCGGACGCAGCCGCCTCGTGCGGGCGACCGAGCTCTTCCGCAGCCAGAGCGAGACGGGCTGGCGCGTGCCGGCGCGATATTACATCGCAGCGGGCGCAGTGTTTATGGCGGTTGCGGCGCTGGCCGTCTTCTCGGCCGAACAGCGCTTCCTGGCCTTTGTCTTCGTGGCCTCGACCGCGAGCGCCTTTCTCGTTCTCAGGCTGGTCGCCGTCGGCGTCGCCGCGCTTGCCAGGCGCGTCCGGCAGGTTCGTTCGCCGGCGCTGAGACTGGCGATCGGCAATATCCATCGACCCGGCGCGCTGACGAGTTCGGTGATCCTGTCGCTGGGGTTGGGCCTCACGCTTCTGTCGGCGCTCGCATTGATCGAGGGCAATCTGCGCGGCAGTCTTGCCGGCGCGATGGCCGAAAAGGCGCCGAACTTTTTCTTCATCGATATTCAGAACCGCGACATCGACGGCTTCAGGAACGTGGTCAAGACGACGGCCCCGAACGGCGACGTCGGCAGCGTGCCGATGCTGCGCGGCCGCATCCTCGCTTTCAACGGCGAGGATGTGCAAAAGCGCAGCGTGCCGCAGGAGGCGCGCTGGGTGCTGCAGGGCGACCGCGGCATCACCTATTCCGAAACCGTGCCGGAAAATTCCCGCGTGGAAGAGGGCGCATGGTGGGACAAGGATTACAGCGGCGAGCCGCTGGTGTCCTTCGCCAGCGAAGAAGGTCGTCAGCTGGGTCTCAAGATCGGCGACACCGTGACCGTCAATGTTTTGGGCCGCAACATCACCGCCAGGATCGCCAATTTCCGGGAGGTGGAATGGCGCTCGATGTCGATCAATTTCGTGATGGTCTTCTCGCCCAACACCTTCAAGGGGGCGCCGCATGCCTGGCTGGCGACGTTGACGGATCATGCCGCCACGCCCGCCGACGAGCAGGCGGTGATGCGCTCGGTCACCAACGCCTATCCCGGCATCACCTCGATCCGTGTCAAGGACGCGCTCGACATCGCCTCCAATCTCGTCGGACAACTGGCCACCGCCGTCCGCGCCGCCGCCTCCATCGCCCTGGTCGTCTCCGTGCTGGTGCTGTCGGGCGCGATCGCCGCCGGCAATCGCGCCCGCATTCACGACGCGGTGGTGCTGAAGACGCTCGGCGCCCGACGCTCGATGCTGACGCGCGCCTATTTCTACGAATATGCGCTGCTCGGTCTGTCGGCGTCGATCTTTGCCTTGGCCGCGGCCTCGGTCGCCTCTTGGTATGTGGTGACGGAGATCATGGAGTTGCCGTTCCGGTTCCTACCGGGCGCTGCGCTCTGGACGCTCGCGGTGGCGCTGGTGGTGACGGCCGGCACCGGCTTTCTCGGCACCTGGCGGGTGCTCGGACAGAAAGCCGCGCCGGTTCTGCGCGAGCTTTGAGCCGAGGTGAACACCGCTTTTGGGCCCGCTTTACCATGGGTTGAAGAAGCTTGCGCATTTGTCATGCATTCGGGCTTGCCAGCGGCAGCGCCGGGTCCCATATTCACGACATGCTTGCTGGAGCTCCGCGAGCTGCGCCGGCGATCCCCTCACACGAGGCGGCTGGCGGATCAACAACGGAGCTTTGTTAGAGGACACAATGGCTGACTTGAGAGACTTCCAAACCCGAATGAGCAATCCCGCCGCCGCGCGCGCGGATGCCGATATCGACCAGGGTCTGCGCTCTTACATGCTCCGCGTCTACAACCTGATGGCGCTGGGCGTGGCGTTGACCGCCGTGGTGGCCTACGCCTTCTCCGCAATGGCGGTGTCGGGCGGACAACTGACCGCGTTCGGTCAGGCGATCTATATGAGCCCGCTGAAATATGTGGTGATGTTCGCGCCGCTGGCTCTGGTGTTCTTCCTGTCCTTCCGAATTGAGAAGATGAGCCTGGCGTCGGCGCAGATGACCTTCTGGGCCTATGCCGCGCTCGTGGGCGCTTCGCTGTCGTCGATCTTTCTGGTCTACACCGACGCTTCGATCGTGCAGACCTTCGCCGTGACCGCAGCCTCGTTCGGCGCGCTGTCGCTCTATGGCTACACCACCAAGCGCAGCCTGTCGGGCATGGGCTCGTTCCTGATGATGGGTCTGTTCGGCCTGATCATCGCCTCGCTCGTCAATCTCTTCCTGCAGTCGTCGGCGCTTGATTTCGCCGTCTCGGTGATCGGCGTGTTGGTGTTCGCCGGCCTGACCGCCTGGGACACGCAGCGCATCAAGGAAATGTACTGGGAAGCCGATGGCGTCGAAGTGGCCGGCAAGAAGGCCGTCATGGGCGCGCTCAGCCTCTATATGGACTTCATCAACCTCTTCCTTTTCATGTTGCGCTTCCTGGGCAACCGCGAGTAAGACCTGCTGAAGTCATGACCATCGAAGGGCGGCAGTCATGCCGCCCTTTTTTAATGCGAGGCAGCCATGAAGATCAGCCTGCGCGACGCCACCGTCGCCGATATTCCCGCCATCACCGCGATCTATCGCGAATCGGTGCTCAACGGCATCGGCACCTATGAGCTTGAGCCGCCGACAGAAGCCGAAATGCTCGCCCGCTTCGAAACAGTCACCGGCCAGAACTATCCCTATCTCGTGGCTGTGAATGCGTCAGGAAATGTGGTCGGCTACGCCTATGGCTCGCCCTTCCGCACCCGTCCGGCCTATCGCTATCTCGTCGAAGATTCGATCTATGTGGCCGCCGACGGTCGCGGCCTGGGCGTCGGCTCGACTTTGCTCGATGCTCTGATGAGCCGCAGCGCCGAACTCGGCCTGCGCCAGATGATCGCCGTAATCGGCGGCGGCAATCCTGCCTCGGTGGCGCTGCATGAAAAAGCCGGCTTCAAGCATGTCGGCCGCATGCCCGCCTCCGGCTTCAAATTCGGCCAATGGGTCGACACGGTGCTGATGCAGCTCGAACTCGGCGAAGGCGCGACCACGCTTCCCGCAGCCGAGCCGAAGCTGCGCCAGCCCTGATCGCCTGTCTTACTGTTCCGACAGCTTGATATCCGGGTGATAGTCCTTGCCCGGAACGTCCTTCACCACGGCCTGGCCGGCCATCATCTGGCCGGTCGCGCTGTTGAACGTCAGCGACGGCGCGCCGTGCAGGTCCCAGCCTTTGTTGAGCGCGTCGGTGACGCGGTGGCAGAACGAGGCGTCGTCGGGGCCGGTGAGGAAACGATAGACTTTCAAGGATCTCTCCGTGCGATGAGGTCTGCCCGCGCCTTCAGCGCCAGGGCCTGTTCATAATGAAGCCGTTCGACCATGCGGCCGCCGATGTCAAGCGCGTTCACCTGCTCCGCGCCCGGCGCGGTGAAGCCGGCGATGATCTCGTCGGCCTCGGCGATTTCGTCGGCCGATGGGCGGTAGCGGGCATTGGCCGCGGCGATTTGGGCCGGGTGGATCAGCATCTTGCCGTCGAAGCCCATGGCGCGACCCGTTGCGCATTCCCGGTCGAAGCGCTCGAGATCGCGGAAGTCGTTGCACACCGCGTCGATCACCCTGAGCCCGTAGGCGTGGCCCGCCAGCACCACCTGCATCAGCCAGGGCGTCACGAAGGTCCTGTCGGGATCGGGCAGAACGCCCGTATCCTTGCGAAGGTCATTGAGACCCACCACCAGCGCATCCAGCCGACCTCCTGCGGTGCGGCCCGTCGCGGCAATGGCGCCGGCGTTGAGGATCGAGAGCGGCGTCTCCATCATTGCCCAGATGCGGATCGTTTCTGGCGCGTCGTTGTCGGCCAGATGGGCGGAAACATCGAGAATGTCGGACGGTGAGCGCACTTTCGGGATGAGCACGGCGTCGGGACTGGTTTCCAGAACCAGCGCCAGATCCTTCATAGCATGGCGGGAGCCGAGATCGTTGATGCGGATGATCCGCTCGACGCCCTCCATCGGCGGCCCTTGAAAGAAGGCGCGGATCTTGTCGCGCGCCGTCGCCTTCTCGCCCTCGGCGACGGCGTCTTCGAGATCGAGAATCACCGCATCCATACGCAGCGACGCCAGTTTGGCGATGGCGCGTTCGTTGGAGCCGGGCAGGCAGAGAATCGAACGGGAGGGCCTCGAAGGGCGAAGATCATGTGTCATCCGCCATTTATGGCCAATGGCGCAGAGGCGATCAAGAATAACTCGGCGCCGTGCGACCCTCTGACCCTTGCAAATCGCGGCTTTCTCGCCCACATTACCTCGAGAAGGAGTGGTGATGACCATGAAAAGCGTTCGTTCTTTCTTCCTGACCCTGGCAGGCCTGACGATGGTCGCCGTCGCCGCCGTGTTCACCGCATCGATCGGCCTTGCCCTGATCGGCGCTATGGCGGTGCTGGCGTTTGGCTACTGGCTTTCGGCAATGATCGATTCGGGAGCGACACAGCAACCGGCCCGTGTCTATGCGCGCTATCGCGCCCGTCAGCGCGAAGAGGCTATGCGGGTCTGGAACGACGGCAAGGGCACCATCATCGACATGTGACGGCGCGGCCGGGCGAGAACCCAGGCCGATCGAAGGCGGACATGCGTTCCGCCTTTTTTGTATCCTACATTCGCCATACAGACTGTTTTTCAGACGCCCAGAGCCTGACATGCAATTCACCGGAACCGACAGCTATATCGCCGACAGGGACCTGATGGTCGCGGTCAACGCCGCTATCCGTCTGGAACGTCCTTTGCTGGTCAAGGGGGAGCCGGGCACCGGCAAGACCGAACTCGCCCGGCAGATCGCCCAAAGCCTCGGCCTGGGATTCATCGAATGGAACGTCAAGTCGACGACCAAGGCGCAGCAGGGGCTTTACGATTACGACGCTGTTTCGCGGCTGCGCGACAGCCAGCTCGGCGATGTCAGGGTTCAAGACATCCGCAACTATATCCGCAAGGGCAAGCTCTGGGAGGCGTTCGAGGCCTCCGAGCGCGTGGTGCTGCTGATCGACGAGATCGACAAAGCCGATATCGAATTCCCCAACGATCTCCTGCAGGAGCTCGACCGGATGGAATTTCATGTTTACGAGACGAATGAGACGATCAAGGCGCTGCATCGCCCGATCGTCATCATCACGTCGAACAACGAGAAGGAACTGCCGGACGCCTTCCTGCGCCGTTGCTTCTTCCATTTCATCCGCTTTCCCGACGCAGAGACGCTCGGCCGCATCGTCGAGGTGCATTATCCCGGCATCAAGCAGCGTCTCCTGCACTCGGCCCTGACCCGGTTTTTCGAGATCCGCGAAACGCCAGGGCTCAAGAAGAAGCCGTCGACGTCCGAAGCGCTCGACTGGATCCGGCTGCTGGTGTCGGAGGATGTGGAGCCCGAGACGCTGGCGGCCAATCCCGCCAATGCTCTGCCGCGTCTGCATGGCGCGCTCCTCAAAAACGAGCAGGATGTGCATCTCTTCGAACGGCTCGCCTTCATGGCGCGGCGCGAGATGCGTTAGGGCGAGAAGCCCTGAGCAAGCTTTTCGCCCGTAAATCATCTGCTTTCATCACATTGAAAATTGGCGTCGCCCGGTGTATGACAAGTCAAACCGTGGTGATTTGCCGGCCGGCTTGCAGCCACGTTAAACAATTTGCTAAATAGGGCCACCGCGCGAAGGGGCGAGGGGACCGGCGAATTGTATTTCGGCGCCGGCGTTAAGGAGTGCCCCGATGCCCATCAAGATTCCCGACCAACTGCCTGCGTTCCAGACCCTCGTTCAGGAAGGCGTGCCCGTGATGACCGATTCGGTCGCCATCCGGCAGGACATTCGTCCGCTGCAGATCGGTCTTCTCAACCTGATGCCCAACAAGATCAAGACGGAGATCCAGATCGCCCGTCTGGTCGGCGCGTCGCCTCTGCAGGTGGAGCTGTCGCTCGTCCGCGTCGGCGGCCACAAGTCCAAGAACACATCCGAGGATCATCTCCTGTCCTTCTACAAGACCTGGGACGAGGTGAAGGACCGCAAGTTCGACGGCTTCATCATCACCGGCGCGCCGGTTGAACTGCTCGATTACGAGGACGTCACCTATTGGGACGAGATGAAGGCGATCTTCGACTGGACCGAGACCAATGTCCATTCGACGCTGAACATCTGCTGGGGCGCGATGGCGGCGATCTATCACTTCCACAAAGTGCCGAAATACACGCTCACGGAAAAGGCCTTCGGCGTCTACCGGCACCGCAACCTCAATCCGGCCTCACCCTATCTTCTCGGCTTTTCCGACGATTTCGCCGTGCCGGTGTCGCGCTGGACGGAAGTGCTGCGCAAGGACATGGATCCGAAATCGGGGCTGGAGGTTCTGATGACCTCGCATGAGACGGGTGTCTGCATGGTGGCCGAAAAGCGCGGCAACCGGCTCTATATGTTCAATCACGTCGAATATGACTCCACCTCGCTGGCGGACGAATATTTCCGCGACCAGGCGGCGGGCGTGCCGGTCAAGCTGCCGGAAAACTATTTCCCGGACAATGATCCGTCCAAGCAGCCGCTCAATCGCTGGCGGAGCCACGCGCATCTTCTGTTCGGCAACTGGATCAACCAGGTCTATCAGACGACGGAATACAATCTCGCCGATATCGGGCAGCGCGAGCTACGGGCCGACATGGAGATCGCCTGAAATCATGTTCCTGCCCTTCTTCCTCGAACTCAAATCGGCTCAGGTCCCCGTCACCCTGCGGGAATATCTGACGCTGCTCGAGGCGGTGAAGGAGGGCGTGGCCGATTTCGACGTCGAGGCCTTCTATTATCTTTCCCGCGCCGCGCTGGTGAAGGACGAACGCTTCATCGACCGTTTCGACCGCGTGTTCGCCCATGTCTTTCGCGGCGTAATCGGCCAAGGTGAGACCTCTGGCGAGGCGAGCAACCCTGTCGATCTGCCGGAGGAATGGCTGCGGCGGCTCGCCGACCGCCATCTGTCCGAAGAGGAGAAGGCGCTGGTCGAAAGTCTCGGCGGCTTCGACAAATTGATGGAAACGCTGAGGCAGCGGCTTGCCGAGCAGAAGGAGCGGCATCAGGGCGGCAACAAATGGATCGGAACCGGCGGAACCTCGCCCTTCGGCGCCGGCGGGTACAATCCCGAAGGCGTGCGTATCGGCCAGACGGAAAGCCGGCATCGCAAGGCTGTGAAGGTCTGGGACGAGCGGCATTTCCGCAATCTCGACGATACGGTCGAACTCGGCACGCGCAATATCAAGGTGGCGCTGAAGCGGCTGCGGCGTTGGGTGCGCGACGGCGCGGCCGAAGAACTCGATCTCGACGGCACGATCCGCGCCACCGCCGAACATGGCTGGCTCGACATCCAGACCCGACCGGAGCGGCGGAACCGCGTGAAGCTTCTGATGTTTTTCGACATCGGCGGCTCGATGGACGATCATGTTAAGGTCGCCGAAGAGCTGTTTTCGGCCGCTCGCTCCGAATTCCGCCAACTCGAATATTTCTACTTCCACAACTGTCTCTATGAGGGCGTGTGGAAGGACAATCTCCGCCGTCGCGTCTCGGTCATCCCCACCGAGGAGGTGCTTCACACCTATGGTCCCGATTACAAGGTGGTGTTCGTCGGCGACGCGGCGATGAGCCCCTATGAGATCAAGATGGTCGGCGGTTCGGTCGAACATTGGAACCGCGAGCCGGGCGCTGTCTGGCTCGACCGGGTCACGGGCCATTTCCGCAAATGGGCCTGGCTCAATCCGCTGCCCGAAAGCCAATGGGGCTATACGCAGTCGATCGCCATGATCCGGCAATTGTTCGCCGGCAAAATGTATCCGCTGACGCTGGGCGGTTTGGAGGCTGCGGCAAAAGAACTGTCGCGCTGAGCATCTGCCGATCTTGACTTCAGCTGTCACAAGGCCGAACTGACACTCCTGCGTATAAGGGCGAAAGCCTCGCGTCGGTGAAGCCGGCGCCGGAACGAAGGAGCGTCGCGATGACCGAAGCCGCCAAGACCACCATCGATCAGTCCGAAGTCGATCGCTTCTCCGCCATGGCGGCGGAATGGTGGAGCCCGACCGGCAAGTTCCGGCCGCTCCATAAATTCAATCCGGTGCGCATCGAGTATATTCGCGACAGGGTATCGGTCCATTTCGGTCGTGACCCCAAGGCGCATCTGCCGCTGAGCGGTCTTCGGGTGCTCGATATCGGCTGCGGCGGCGGTCTGCTGTCCGAACCCGTGGCGCGGATGGGCGCAAGCGTCGTCGGCGCGGATGCGTCTGAAAAGAATATCGGCATCGCCCGCACACATGCCGAACAGTCGGGCGTCGCCGTCGATTATCGCGCCGTCACCGCCGAACAATTGGCGGCGGACGGCGAGCAGTTCGACGTCGTGCTCAACATGGAAGTGGTCGAGCATGTCGCCGACGTCGCCTTCTTCATGGAAACCTGCGCCTCGCTTGTAAAACCCGGCGGGCTGATGTTCGTCGCCACCATCAACCGCACGCTGAAAGCTGCGGCTCTTGCCATCGTCGGCGCGGAATATGTGCTGCGCTGGCTGCCGCGCGGCACGCATCAATATGAGAAGCTGGTGCGCCCCGAGGAAATCGAAGCGCCTCTCGGCATGGGAGGCATGTCGGTCACCGAGCGCACCGGCGTGTTCTTCAATCCTCTCCAGAACCAGTGGAACTTGTCCAAGGACATGGACGTGAATTACATGCTGGTGGCGGAAAAGAAGCCGCTGTGAACGTCGACGTCAGACCGTGTAGCCGAAGCGCTCGATGATCAGCCAGTCGCGTTTCGCGACGAGATCGATGGTCTCGGGGTCGTAATAATAGCCATACTTGGCGTGTTCACGGGCATTGGTCTTGCCGATCGCCTCCAGGTCTTCCATCGACACCGGCTTGCCGATGTCCTGTAGAAGCCCATGAAGATCCTGGTTCAGCCTTTCCATGCGCAGAATGCGGCTGGCGATGCTATGCCGCTCCATAAAGGCGTGGATGCCTTCACGGCTATCCGCCTGACGCCCCGTCGCGTTCCAGGCGTTGAACTCCGTCGTGAGCGCCAGGAACCGGAACGTCATGAAGCCAACTTCATGGCGTATGGCGCTCGATGCATAGCCCTCCTTGGCGATGGACCGGCCTTCCTCGCTGAGAAGCAGCGTCAGCCATCGCCGAAAGTTCTCCTGGTTAGCGGCGTCCGAATAGAGCTTCCGCCATTGCGGATGTCGGCCGATGCGCCCAAAAGCCCGTCCTGTCGCCGCAAGACCCGCAGCCCAGCCGGAATGCCGCGCCGCATGCCTGATCTCGCTGAAAGGCGCATGCATCAGATAGCGCGCAAAACCGCCCGAGCCCGAACAGCCGAAGGTCCACAGCGACACATACCAGTCCCAGGGATTGCGGATCGAGGACACGATCAGACGGTCCTTGACGCTTTCGAAATCGGTGAGTTGTTCATGCCGCTCGCCGGTCTTGCCGCCGACGTAACGCTTCAGCACCTGGCGCACATGGGTGCTGCCGGTCTTCTGCATTTCCAGATAGACGACCTTCTTGGAGATGAACATGCCTTTGGGTCCGATTGCGAGTATCCGTCGCGCCTTCTTGGCGCGCTCCGCGGCCGATGTAAATAAAAAGCCGCGCGGCCATGCGGCCGCGCGGCTTCGTCTGACATTATAGGCGATCTCACACCGTCTCGTAGGATCCGTGGCAATGCTTGTATTTCTTGCCGGAGCCGCAGGGGCAGGGCTCGTTGCGGCCGACTTCGCCCCAGGTCGAAGGATCGTTGGGATCACGGCGGATTTCGGTGGCCTGGAAGCCGCCTTCGCCGAAGTCGTCTTCGCCGGTGGAAGCGTCGATGTGATGGCCTTCCATCGGCGGCAGGTCGGGATCCGGCGCGCTCTGGGCGAGTTCAACGCGCATCAGTTGGGTCACCACCGTGTTGCGCATATTGGCCAGCAGCGCCTGGAACAGCTCGAAAGCTTCCTGCTTGTATTCCTGCAGCGGATCACGCTGGGCGTAGCCGCGGAAGCCGATGACCGAGCGGAGGTGTTCGAGATTGACGATATGCTCGCGCCAGAGGTGGTCCATGGTCTGCAGCACGATCGAGCGCTCGATATAGGTCATGAGATCGGCGCCGAAGCGGTCGGCCTTGTCCTTCATGACGGCGTCGGAGGCTTCCTTGACGCGCTCCACGATGTCGTCTTCGGCGATGCCTTCTTCGGCGGCCCAGGCGTCGACCGGCAGGTCGAGACCGAGCGTGTCGCGGATTTCCTGGCGAAGGGCGGCCACATCCCACTGTTCGGCATAGGCCCGCTCGGGAATATGTTTCTTGGTGATCACCTCGATCACCTCGTGCCGCATATCGTCGATCGTCTCGGTGACGCTCGAGGCTTCCATCAGTTCGAGGCGCTGCTCATAGACCACCTTGCGCTGGTCGTTGAGCACGTCGTCATATTTGAGGAGGTTCTTGCGGATGTCAAAGTTGCGGGCTTCGACCTTCTTCTGCGCCCGTTCGAGCGCCTTGTTGATCCAGGGATGGATGATCGCTTCGCCTTCCTTGAGGCCGAGCTTGACCAGCATCGTGTCCATGCGCTCGGAACCGAAGATGCGCATGAGATCGTCCTGCAGCGACAGGAAGAATTTCGAACGACCCGGGTCGCCCTGACGACCTGAACGACCGCGCAGCTGGTTGTCGATACGGCGGCTTTCATGGCGCTCGGTGGCGAGCACGTAGAGACCGCCGGCGGCGAGCGCCTTCTCCTTGAGCACCTTGATTTCGTCGCGGATCGCCTGCTCCTGCGCCGCGCGCTCGGGTCCCTCCGGCATCTCGGCGAGTTCGCGGGCGATGCGCATGTCGACATTGCCGCCGAGCTGGATGTCGGTGCCGCGTCCGGCCATGTTGGTGGCGATGGTGACAGCGCCGGGCACGCCGGCCTGAGCGACGATGAAGGCTTCCTGTTCGTGATAGCGCGCATTGAGAACCTGAAAGTCCTTCACGCCGTCGCGGCGGAGCAGTTCGGCGAGCAGTTCCGACTTTTCGATCGAAGTCGTGCCGACCAGAACGGGCTGGCCCTTGGCCTGCGATTCCTTGATGTCGGCGATGATCGCCTTGTATTTCTCCTCGACGGTCCGGTAGACCTCGTCGTCCTCGTCGATGCGCTGGATCGGCACATTGGTTGGGACTTCGACGACTTCGAGATTGTAGATATTGCCGAATTCCTCGGCCTCGGTATTCGCCGTGCCGGTCATGCCGGCGAGCTTGGAATACATGCGGAAATAGTTCTGGAAGGTGATCGAGGCCAGCGTCTGGTTTTCCGGCTGGATCTGCACCTTTTCCTTGGCTTCCAGCGCCTGGTGCAGGCCTTCCGAGTAACGGCGGCCCGGCATCATGCGGCCGGTGAATTCGTCGATGATCACCACTTCGTCATTGCGGACGATGTAGTCCTTGTCGCGCTGGAACAGCTTATGGGCCTTCAGCGCATTGTTGATGTGATGGACGATCGCGACATTTTCGACGTCGTAGAGCGACTCGCCCTTGAGATGACCGGCGGCGCGCAGCAGGTTTTCGAGCTTTTCCGTGCCGCCTTCCGAGAAATTCACCGAACGCTGCTTCTCGTCGATCTCGTAATCTTCGTTCGACAATTGCGGAATGAAGGCGTCGATCGTGTTGTAGAGTTCGGAGCGGTCGTCGAGCGGGCCGGAGATGATCAGCGGCGTGCGCGCCTCGTCGATCAGGATCGAGTCCACTTCGTCGACGATCGCGAAATTGTGTCCGCGCTGGACCATCTGGCCCTTCTCGAACTTCATGTTGTCGCGAAGATAATCGAAGCCGAGTTCGTTGTTCGTCGCATAGGTCACGTCGCAGGCATAGGCCGCGCGGCGCTGGTCGTCGTCGAGACCATGAACGATGACGCCGGTGGTCAGGCCGAGAAAGCCGTAGACCCTGCCCATCTGGGCGGCGTCGCGCTGGGCGAGGTAGTCGTTGACCGTCACCACATGCACGCCCTTGCCGGAGAGCGCATTGAGATAAACAGGCAAAGTCGCCACCAGCGTCTTGCCTTCGCCGGTCTTCATTTCGGCGATGCCGCGTTCATGAAGGATCATGCCGCCGGTCAGCTGCACGTCGAAGGGGCGCATGCCGAGCACGCGGCGCGCGGCTTCGCGAGCCACGGCGAAAGCGGGGGCGAGAATGTCGTCCAGCGATTTGCCGTCGGCCAGCTGCTGGCGGAACTCCCCAGTCTTGGCCTTCAGCGCGTCGTCCGACAAAGCCTTGATCTCGGCTTCCAGGGCGTTGATGGCGGCGACACGGACTTTGTAGGAACGGATGCGGCGATCGTTGGAGGAACCGAACAATTTACGGGCGAGCCCGCCGAGACTGACCATGCCTATGGTCCTTTCTGAACTGTCTTCTGTATGCGGAGGTTTCGGCGTCTCAAGTATCAAGCCGTAAAAACGTTCCGCTGCGCCGCATTCTTCTTCAGCGCAAACCCGCGAGACAGATAAGAGGGGGCCGGTGGTCTGTCAACGGCAAGCGCTGGCGCGCCCGCTTTTCCGATTGCCTTTTGGCTTGAAAAATGCAAATCCCGGACCCTGTTTTTCCTTTGTGCCAGAATGGTGAGAAGATGTTTCGCAAAGGCCTGCTAGCCGCAACCGCTTTGACCGCCCTCCTGATCGTCTCCAACGGGGCGTTCGCCGAGGATGCGGCCAACCCGGTCATCGCCACTGTCGACGGCGTCGACATCACCAAAGCGGATCTCGATCTCGCCGAAAGCAACATCGATCCGCAGCTGTCGCAGTTGCCGCCCGAGCAGAAGCGGCTGGCCGCTTTGTCGTCGCTGATCGACGCCAAGCTCATCGCCGTCAAAGCGAAGGGCGAGAAGCTCGACGAGACGCCCGAATTCAAGGAGCGCGTCGCCTTCATCGTCGACCGCGAACTCCACAATGCCTATTTCAAGAAGCATGTCGTCGACGCCGTGACCGACGCCGACGTCCAGACGCGCTACGACGCCGAAATCAAGGCGATGCCGAAGCAGGAAGAAGTTCGCGCCCGCCACATCCTGGTCAAGACCGAGGATGAAGCCAAGGCGGTGATCAAGGCGCTGGGCGAGGGCAAGGATTTCGCCGAGCTCGCCAAGGAAAAGTCCACCGATCCGAACAAGTCCGACGGCGGCGATCTCGGCTATTTCCGCAAGGGACAGATGGTGCCGGAATTCGAGACGGCCGCTTTCGCCATGCAGAAGGGCGAGGTCTCCAAGGCGCCGATCAAGACCCAGTTCGGGTGGCATGTCATCAAGGTCGAAGACAAGCGCATCGCGCCGCCGCCGCCGCTCGAGCAGGTCAAGGATCAGATCCGCCAGATCATCATGCGCGATAAGTATCTCGAACTGATCAAGACGTCGAAAGACGCCGCCAAGATCGAGGTCAAGGATCCGGCGCTGGCCAAGGGCTACGAAGAAGCCAACAAGCCGGCAAACTGATCAAAAAAGGCGCCTTCCGGGGCGCCTTTCGCCATCAGGCCTTCAACTCCAGACCCCAGACTGGGAAAAGTCCCCGAAAAGAGAGGTCTCCATGTCGCACGCCGTATCTCCCCTCGCGCCCAAGTCCTATGCCGAGATGCCCGTCATCGAGGGTGTCCGCATGGCCACCGCCGAAGCCGGAATCAAGTATAAGAACCGCACCGACGTGCTGATGATGGCCTTCGACGAGCCTGCCACCGTCGCCGGCGTCTTCACCCGCTCGAAATGCCCGTCGGCGCCGGTGGATTTCTGCCGCGCCAATCTGCCGCATGGCCGCGCCAAGGCGCTGATCGTCAATTCCGGCAACGCCAACGCCTTCACAGGCAAGAAGGGCAAGGCGGCGACCGCCCTGACGGCGCAGTCGACCGCCGCTGCTCTCGGCGCTGAGGAAAACGAAATTTATCTCGCCTCCACCGGCGTGATCGGCGAGCCGCTCGACGCCGCCAAGATCGCCGCCGTCCTGCCCGATCTCGCCGGGCGACTGACCGGCGACTTCTGGTTCGAAGCCGCCAAGGCGATCATGACCACCGACACCTATCCGAAGGTCGCAACCCGCAGCGCCAGGATCGGCGACGCGACCGTGACCATCAACGGCATCGCCAAGGGCGCCGGCATGATCGCCCCCGACATGGCGACCATGCTGTCCTTCGTCGTGACCGATGCGGATCTTCCGGCGGATGTCCTGCAGGCGCTTCTTGCGAAGGGCGTCGGCCCGAGCTTCAATTCGGTGACCGTCGACAGCGACACCTCGACCTCCGACACGCTGATGCTGTTTGCGACCCGCGCCGCCGCCAAGCGCGGCCAGGCCACGGTGACCGCTGCGACGGATGCCGCCCTCGCCGATTTCGCTTCGGCCCTTGACAGCCTGCTTCTCGACCTCGCCCATCAGGTGGTCTGCGACGGTGAAGGCGCGCGCAAGATGCTCGAAGTGACGGTCAACGGCGCGGTCAGCGACGAGAGCGCCAAGAAGGTCGCGCTGTCGATCGCCAATTCGCCGCTCGTCAAGACAGCGGTGGCGGGCGAAGACGCCAATTGGGGTCGCGTCGTGATGGCAGTCGGCAAGTCGGGCGAGCCGGCGGACCGCGATCTTCTGGAAATCAGCTTCGGCGATATCCGCGTCGCCGTCGACGGCGAGCGCGACCCCGATTATTCCGAAGAGGCGGCCTCCGCCGTGATGAAAAAGGACAAGATCCCGGTTCGGGTCGATCTCGGCCTCGGCTCGGGACAGGCCACGGTCTGGACCTGCGATCTGACCAAGGACTATGTTGAGATCAATGGCGACTATCGCAGCTGACGGGAAAACCCTGCCTCTGGTGCGGCGGCTGGAGGCGGTTGGCTTTCGCGCCTGGCCGGCGAAATCGGTGTCCTTCGACGGGAGCTGGCAGCTCCGCATCACGCCCGGCCATCCCTCGAAGCGCCTGAACAGCCTGGTGCCGCTCGATCCGTTCGACAGCCGCGACATGACGGAGCGGTTGCGTCAGGCGGAAGCCCGGTTCTTGGCAGAGGGCGTGACGCCGACGGTGCGGCAATCGCCGCTCTGCCCGCCTGCTCTTCTGGACGTTCTGGCTGGGGAAGGCTGGACGCGGGGATCGGAAACGCATGTGATGGGCGCCGATCTCGACGCGCTCGATCTCAGCCATGGCATGGATCACCTGCCGAGCCATGATATCCGCCGTTTCTCGGACGCCTGTGTGGCTGTCGATGACGGCCGTGAAGCCGACGCCGAGGTGATCGGCGCCATCATTGCCGCGATCGAACCGACCGCCGGCCTATTTCTGCTGGAAGACGCTCATGGTCCGAGCGCCGTGGCGATCTGCGTGCAGGACAATGATCTCGCCGGGCTGCAACAGGTCGTGGTGCGCCGCGATCTACGCCGGCAGGGCCTGGGTCGCGAACTCGTCGCCGGCGCCCTGCGTTGGGCGCGTCTGCGCGGCGCGCGCAAAGCGTGGCTTCAAGTGATCGCCGCCAATCACGGCGCCGTCGCTCTCTACAAGGATATGGGCTTCAGCGTGATTTACGACTACGCCTATTGGCGCAAGGGGAATGGGGAATGAGCGGGCCCGGCAAACGCATTCTTCTGGTGGCCGCCTGCGCGCTGATCGATGCCGACGGACGAGTGCTGCTCGCCCAAAGGCCGGAAGGCAAGTCGCTCGCCGGCCTCTGGGAATTTCCCGGCGGCAAGGTCGAGCCCGGCGAAACGCCGGAGGAGACGCTGGTGCGCGAATTGCGCGAGGAACTGGGTATCGAGACCAAGATCCCCTGTCTGGCCCCCTTGACCTTCGCCAGCCACAGCTATGACGATTTTCACCTGCTGATGCCGCTCTATGTCTGCCGCCGCTACGAGGGCATCGCTCGCGGCTTGGAGGGACAGGCGGTCAAATGGGTGCGCGCCAAGGATCTACGCGACTATCCCATGCCGCCGGCGGACGATCCGCTTGTGCCATTTCTGGTCGATCTCCTCCCATAAAGCCTGTGGAATAACCTTCTGTTAAGACTCTGTTTAGTAAGCGCTGGCATTATCGATCCGGTAACCAAACCGGACTGACGACAGGCTTGTGTGAACATGGACGATGATGACTTGAGAGAGTCCCGTGAAGGGGATTTTGTCGACGAGCGCCGCAATCGCATCGGAGCCGTCAATGTCGCATTGCTGTTCGGCACCGCGGCGATCGCGCTGTCGCTGATCCTGACCCCGATCGTGTCGCAGAAGAGCGACGAGATGCAGGCTGGCGCCACGCTCGGCTATGACGATATCAAGACCGGGTCGATCCCGACCGGCGACGGCAAGGTCAAGCGCTACACGATCCGCCGTTCGGTGCTGCAGGATAGTCCCGGCGATGTCTGCATCATCGACCAGAACGGCGTGCGCAACGGCTGCTGACCTATCTTCACCAGCTTCGAGACGCGGCGGCCCGGCTCGAAGCCGGGTTTTTGATTCAGGATCCATTTTCTTCGGCTGCCTGCGCCGCCTGGCGGATCGCGTCTTCGAGCCGCATCTTGGCGGAGCCGGGCCGCAGCGGCTTCTGCTGGCTGTCATGCGGCGCCCAGCCCGACAGGAAAATCAGCGAGAATGTCGCGCGAATGCGGCCGTCGGGATCAGAATATTTCTCCTGATAACGACGTGCCGCCTCGATGAAATAGCCTCGCGACACCGGCGTCCGCGACCGGGCCGCTAGACTGCTGGTCATACCCATCGCCCGGAGATCGGCCATCAGCGAGAAGAGTGAATCATAGCGAACTGTGTAATTCTCGACATCGGCCACAGGAAGACTGAAGCCGGCGCGCTGCAACAACGCGCCCAGCGCCCGCACCTCTCCGAACGGCACCACGCGCGGGCTCGCGCCGCCATGTCGCGCGATGTCGGTTTCGATCAACACGTCGTTGAGTTCGGCGAGCGTGCCGATGCCGGGGATCGCCGCCATGAAGAAGCCGTCCGGTCTCAACGCCCGCCGGATGCGGATCAGGCTGCCCGGGAGATCGTTGACGAGATGCAAGCACAGCGGCGCAATTGCCAGATTGACGCTCTCGGCTTCGAGCGGCACATCTTCGAAGCTGCCGGCGAGCATGGCGGGATGCGCCTCGGGCGCGACCTCCACGGTCTTCATCGCGTCGATCTTGCCCGTGGCGAGGCAGGCGCCGGCCGCCGCGCCCGTGCCGCCGAACAGTTCGACCGCGTCGTCGAAGCGGCGTTCGATCGCCGAAAGCCGCAGCGACAGTTCCTCGGCCGCGAGATCGAGCAAAAATCCGGCTTTGGGATCGAAAGCGCGCGCGGCGCGCCGGCGGCGCTTTACAGCGAGATCGGGATCAATCAGAATTTCCATCGTCAGCTACTCTCGTGGATTGGCGGCACAGTCACCAAACGCCCGGCGAAGTCAAGCGATGTGGAGGGTGTCAGGCTCCTGGCGCGGCTTGGGTCGCGCAGCGAAGGAAACCGGCGGATGGCTGAGCCGTTCGGCCGCCGATCTGTTTTTTCCTCCGACCTGCCCGGTCTGTGGACGCTTGACCATGAACGGCGGGGCGCTGTGCGCCGCCTGCTGGTCGCAAGTCCGCTTCATCGAAAAACCCTATTGCGACATTCTCGGCAGTCCATTCAGCCATGATCTCGGGCCCGGCGCGCTGTCTGCGGAAGCCATCGCCCACCCGCCGGATTTTGCGCGCCTGCGTTCGGCCTGCCTGTTCGATGGACCGGCGCGCGAGCTGGTGCATGGCTTGAAGTATCGCGACCAGACGGAACTCGCGCCGATGATGGCTTTGTGGATGGCGCGGGCCGGGTCGGAGCTGATCGCCGCCTCCGATGTTTTGCTGCCGGTTCCGTTGCATCGCCGGCGCATGCTGGAGCGGCGCTTCAACCAGGCGGCGGAACTCACGCGCGCGCTCTCAGCCAGAACGGGCGTCCCGATGTTGCCGGACGCGGTGAGACGCATCCGCAACACCGCCCATCAGGTCGGGCTCACTCGACTGGGCCGCGACGCCAATGTGCGCGGCGCGTTCCGGCTGAACGAGGGCGGCGCGAGCGAAATCTTCGGTCGACGCATCCTGATCGTCGACGACGTCTACACGACGGGCGCCACGGTGTCGGCCATCGCGCGGCTGCTTGCGCGCAGCGGGGCGACGGGGGTCGATGTTTTGACCTTTGCAAGGGCCTTGCCGGACACTATATGACGGAAAGAAGAACGTTTTTTCGGCGTTGAACGGAGACTGGCATGGCGTCCGTGGTGATCTATACGAGACAGGGTTGTGGCTATTGCAGCGCCGCCAAGGCGTTGCTCGGCGGAAAGGGCGTCGATTTCGTCGAGCATGACGCCACCGGCAAGCCCGATATCCGCGAGGAAATGATGGCGAAATCCGGCCGCAACACCTTCCCGCAGATCTTCATCGACGGCCAGCATGTCGGCGGCTGCGACGATCTGCATGCGCTCGATCGCGCCGGCAAGCTCGATCCCCTCCTGGCCGCCTGATCATGGTGAAAATCGCCGCGATCCAGATGTGTTCGGGCGTGGACCCGGAGAAGAATGCGCTGCGCATGGATGCTCTCGTGCGCGAGGCGCATGCCGGCGGCGCCGTCTATATCCAGACGCCGGAGATGACCGGCGCCCTGCAGCGTGACCGCAAGGGACTCGCCGAGATCCTCCGACCGGAAGAGACGGATCTGATCGTGGCGCGCGCCAAGGGGCTGTCGGCCGAGCTCGGCGTCTATCTGCATGTCGGCTCGACCGCGATCGCGCTCGAGGACGGCAAGACGGCCAATCGCGGCTTCCTGTTCGGACCCGATGGGGAACTCGTCTGCCGCTACGACAAGATCCACATGTTCGACGTCGATCTCGACAATGGCGAAAGCTGGCGCGAAAGCGCCGTCTATCGGCCGGGGTCGGAGGCGCGCGTGGCGCATCTCCCCTTCGGCGCGCTCGGCTTCGCCATTTGTTACGATGTCCGCTTTCCGCAGCTGTTCCGCGCCGAAGCGATGGCCGGCGCCGAGATCGTCAGCCTGCCCGCGGCCTTCACGCGCCAGACGGGTGAAGCGCATTGGGAGGTGCTGGTTCGCGCCCGCGCCATCGAAAACGGCGTGTTTCTGATTGCCGCCGCCCAGGCGGGCCTGCATGAAGACGGCCGCGAAACCTATGGCAATTCGATGATCGTCGATCCTTGGGGCCGCATTCTCGCCCGAGCGCCCTCGGTGGGCGAAGCGGTGATCATGGCCGATATCGACATTGCGGAAACAATCGCCGCTCGCGCCAAAATCCCCAACCTCAAGAATGCGCGGGATTTCGAACTGACCGAAGTCAGGCTCTGACCTCCATCAAGGATAAGTGAGATCGTGATCCGCTATTCCCTCCACTGCGACAAGGCGCATGAATTCGAAGGCTGGTTCGCCTCGAGCGCCGATTTCGACCGGCAGGCCGAAGCCGGTTTCGTCTCCTGTCCGGCCTGCGGCTCGCTGTCAGTTTCCAAGATGCTGATGGCGCCCAGCGTTTCCACCAGCCGCCGCAAGGACGAAACGACCGCGCTGGCGCTCGACGTCACTCGCAAGGAAGTGATGCAGAAACTGCGCGAGATCGTCACCGAAGTACGCAACAATGCCGAGGATGTGGGCGAGCGGTTCCCCGAGGAAGCGCGCAAGATCCATTACGGCGAGACCGAAGCCCGCGGCATCATCGGCCAGGCTTCGCCCGTCGAGGTGAAGGCGCTGCTGGAGGAGGGCGTCGAGATCGCGCCGCTTCCGGTCCTTCCCGACGATATCAACTGAAAACCGCCTTCGGCGGGGGGCCCTCTGCGCTTGGATGTTCAGCATTTCGGGCGCCGGTCCAACCCTTTCTTAACCAAGACCCATGTACAAGCGGAGACTGTTCCTTTCCGCGCGTATGAGTTCGGGTATTGCGTATCATGGCCCTTCTGCAGGCCCCAGCCAAGGACGTCCCGTCGGGTCGCGTGAGCCAGGTCAAGGCGCTCGCGGGCAAGGTCTGGACTCGACTGCGCGAGACCGACCCTGAAAGCCGCGCCGGGCGCATGGCGCTGATCGCCTTTCTCATCCGCATCCTCTCGGCCGGCATCGCCTTCGTCTCTCAGATCATTCTCGCCCGCATCATGGGCGAGCATGAATATGGACTGTTCGTGTTCGTCTGGGTGCTGGTGATCCTGATCGGCAATCTGTCTTGTTTCGGCTTTCATTCGGCGCAGATCCGCTTCCTGCCTCAATTCGAGGCCGAGCGCGATCACGACCGCGCCCGCGGCCTGACAACCGCCTCCCGCATCTTCGCGCTCGTGTCGTCGAGCCTGGTGGCGCTGATCGGTTATGTCGTGCTGACGCTGTTCGCCGATCGGCTGGAGCCCTATTACGTCGCGCCGTTGTTCATTGCTCTGTTCATCCTGCCGATGATTGCGCTCGGCGACACGATGGAAGGCACGGCGCGCGCCAATTCCTGGGCGGTCGTGGCGCTGAGCCCGACCTATCTCATCCGACCGACGCTCATCCTCGTCTTCATGCTGCTGGCGGTCTGGGCGGGAGAGCCGCGCACGGCGGAAACGGCGCTGGTCGCCAGTCTCGTGGCCACCTACGCCACCACGATCGGGCAATTCTTCAACATCAACTGGCGGCTCAATCGCCGCTATGAGCGCGGCGCATCGGTGGTCGAATTCGGCTCCTGGCTGCGGGTGGCGCTGCCGATCTTCTTGATCGAAGGCTTCAGTTTCCTGCTCACCAATTCAGACACCGTGGTCACGGGGCTGTTTCTCGACCCTGCCCAGGTCGGCGTCTACTTCGCGGCGTCGAAGACCATCGTTCTCGTGCAGTTCGTGTTCTTTTCGGTGAAAGCGGCGAGCGCCCCCCAGTTTTCCGCCTTGCATGCGCGGGGCGCGACGCGCGAACTGGCGGAATTTGCAGGCCGCACCGTTCGCTGGTCCTTTTGGCCGTCGCTCGCCGTCGGGCTGGGCTTGCTGGCGGCGGGCAAATTTCTGCTGTCGATGTTCGGCGCCGGCTTCGTCTCAGGCTATGCCGTCATGGTCATCCTGTTCTTCGGCATCATGACGAAGGCGCTGGTGGGCCCGGGCGAAGTGCTCCTTACGATGTCCGGACATCAGGCATTGTGCGTCAAACTCTATGTCGCGGCGTTGGCCGTCAATATCGGTCTCAACGTCGTGCTTCTGCCGCTGTTCGGCATCGAAGGCGCGGCCTTTGCCGCAGCGGGCGCCATGGCGGCGGAAGCGCTGCTCCTGCATGTGGCCGTGCGGCGGAAACTCGGAATAGTCCTTTTCGCATTTGCCCGGCCGATCGCCGGAAACAAGACTTTGGGAGAAGCCTGACCATGGCTCTGACGCCCGCTCAACAAGATGATGGATTGCAAAATTCGCTGCAGCTCGCCGAGGGGCGGCTGGCTAGCGACCTCGATCGCCCTCAGGCGCTGATCACGCTGGAGACCGGCAAGCCCGGCCGGACGCTTTCGATCTATCACACGCAATCGGGCTATGACCTGCAGAACGAACTCGACTTCCTCTCCAACCGCGCGCTGGAGCCGAATGTCTTTTTCTCCAGCCGGTTCCTCGCCCCGGCGATGCCGCGACTCGAAGATCGCGAAGTGCGTCTCGCCCTGATCCGCGACGACCACGAGGGACGCAGCCGTCTCCGCTATCTCATGCCGTTTTCGATCGAAAAGCCCGGGTTTGCACTGGGCGCGCCGATCTTGCGCGTCTGGGCCAACAATTTCGGCCCGCTCGGCACGCCGCTGGTCGATGCCGAAGGCGCGGCCGAGACGCTGGATCATCTCCTGACCGCGCTCGCCGAACCCAGGGCGAAGTTGCCGCAGGTGCTCGTGATCCCGGATGTCCGGGTGCGCGGCCCCTTTACCCAGTTGATGAAGGCTATTGCGATGTCGCGCAACCTGCCGGTCGATGTGGTGGGTCTCAGCGAGCGGCCGATGCTCGAGAGCCTCGAGGATGGCGAAACCTATCTGCGCGCCTCGATCAAGGCGTCGCATCTGCGCGAAATGCGCCGGCAATGGGGGCTGCTGGAACAGGCGGGCGCTGTCAGCTATGCGGTGGCGCGTCAACCGCGCGACATCCGCTTGCGCATGGAGGAGTTCCTGCTGCTCGAAGCGTCTGGCTGGAAAGGCCGCAAGCGCACCGCCATGCTGTCGGACCGCTATCGCGCCGCCATGGCCCGCGAGGCGGTCAACAACCTCGCCGAAGTCGACCAGGCGCGCATCCACACCATCGATCTCGACGGCAAGGCCATCGCGTCGCTGATCGTGCTGATGATGAATGGCGAAGCCTATGCCTGGAAGACTGCCTTCGACGAGGCCTATGCGCGTTTTTCGCCGGGCAAGCTGCTGATGGCGCAGGTCACCGAATGGCATCTCGACGACGCAAACATCATCCGCACGGATTCGCTCGCAGCGCCCGATCATCCGATCATGAGCCGCTTCTGGCGCGAACGCGAGACGATGGGCACGCTGATCGTCGGGCTGACGCCGCATGCCGACCGCGACGTGCGCCAGGCCGGCTCGCAATTGCATCTCTACCAGAACACCAAGAGCGTGGCGAAGATGATCCGAGAAAAGATCCGCGCCTTTGCCGGCCGCAGCTGATCAGGGCGTCGTCTTGATGTGGCGGCCGAAGTCGGGCGCGGCCGTATCCTGTCCCGCCTCGATGATCGAGCGGCGCACCGCACGGGTGCGGGTGAAGAGATCGAACAGCTTGTCGCCTTCGCCCCAGCGGATCGCCCGCTGCAGATAAGCGAGATCCTCTGAAAAACGCGCCAGCATTTCGAGAATCGCGTCCTTGTTGTGCAGGCAGACATCGCGCCACATGGTGGGATCGGACGAAGCGAGACGGGTGAAATCGCGAAAACCCGAGGCCGAATATTTGATCACTTCGGATTCGGTGACCGTTTCCAGATCCGCCGCGGTGCCGACGATGTTGTAGGCGATGATATGCGGCAGATGCGACACGATCGCCAGCACCTTGTCGTGATGGACGGGATCCATCTCCTCGACCTTTGACCCCAGCGTTTCCCAGAAGCGCCGCAGCTGCGCGATCGGCTCGGCTTCGGAGCCTTCCACCGGCGTCAGAATGCACCAGCGGCCCTCGAAAAGATCGGCGAAGCCGGCGTCCGGGCCGGAATGTTCGGTGCCGGCGATCGGGTGTCCGGGGATGAAATGCACGCCTTCGGGCACATGCGGCAGCATCTGGCTGATCACCGAAGCCTTGGTCGAGCCGACATCGGTCAGGATCGCGCCCGGTTTCAGAGTCCCGGCGATCTCTTCGGCCACCGCGCCCGAAGCGCCGACCGGAACCGAGACGATGACGAGATCGGCGTCGCGCACGCAATCACGGGCTATTTCGTAGTAGTGCGTGCCCAGATCGAGCGCCTCGGCGCGCTCCAAAGTCAGGCGGCTGCGGGAGGATATCGCCACCTCGCGCGCCAGGCCTTTGAGCTTGACCGCGCGAGCGATGGAGGAGCCGATCAGGCCGATGCCGATCAGCGCGATCTTGTCGAATTGCATTGTGCTCATGGTCAGAAGACGCGCCCCAAGGATTTCGCTCACGCCATAGACTGCGCGCCGGCATTTGTCGAGATTGGGGTTGACGCGCCGATGGCGGCGATCGTCCAAATCCATCCGTCCTCCCATCAAGGAGACAGAATGACGGCGACCGGCGGCGCCGGTCGCGAGAATACGCCCTGTTAGACGATGTCGAAGTCCCGGAATGTCAGGTCCGTACCCTTGCCGATCTTGGCGAAGAGAATGGCGTCGAATTTGTCTTTGCTGCCATCGGCGTCGAAATACAACTCGCCATTCCCTTCGTTGTAGATGATCCGATCCGACCTATCCGCGGCGTCGCCCGTGTCGTTGGACTCGAAGGCCGCTTTCGCCAGCCCTCCCAGTTTGCCGATCTTTGCGAAGACATCCAGTTCGAGATGAAACTGATCGTCCGCCACGGAAAAATCGCCAATGGTGTCGGCGTTGTTTTTGGCGATTTTGGTGTCGAAGACGAAGATGTCCTCGCCGAGGCCGCCGGTCAGTTTGTCTTTGCCGAGGCCGCCGTTCAGGATGTCGTCTCCACCCTTGGCGGACAGGGTGTCGTTCTTGCCCTGGCCCGAGAGAACGTCTTCCTCGTTGGTGCCATTTTTGACATCGGCGGCCTTGGTGCCCTGGAATGTGATTCCCTTGACGTTCTGCACGCTGATGGCCACGGCCTGATCCGCAACGCCTCCATTGCCGTCGTCGGCGCGGATGATCACGTTGTAGGAATTGTTGCCGCCGACATCGGACGGATCTTCGAAGTCGGGCGCTTCCTTGAACGCCAGCTGCGCCTTGCCCTTGACGGTCTTGATGTCGAACAGATCGGAGTCGGGGCCACCGACGATCGAATATTGAAGGTCGTCGTCATCGGGATCGGTCGCCACGATGGTCTTGACGGTTGTCTGGTTTTCCTTGAGCTTGACGAGCGTGTTCATTCCGCCTGAAATCACCGGATCGGCATTGCCGCCGACCACCGTGACCGTCATCTCCTGGGTGACGCTTTCGCTGCCGTCATTGGCAGACACTCTGAAATGGTACACGCCGTCGCCGTCGGTGTCCCAAGGCGCGTCGGCTTTCACCCCGGGATCGAGCGTGAGGTTGCCCTCCCCATCGATCTGGAACGCGAAGAAGTCCTGGAAATTTCCTTCCGACGGATTCACAGTCCACGTAATCTGATCGCCGTCTTCGTCGGTTGCCGCAAGCTGGACAATCCGGTCGTCGCCTTCTCTCACCAGAAACTCATTTTCGCTGGTAATGATCGGGAGGTCGTTCAGGTCGCCGACATTGACGGTGAAAGTCTTGTCCAGAGACCGGCCGCCGCCGTCTTCGACGCGAATGGTCACATCCAGGGTCGGGGTTGTTTCGTGATTGAAACTGCCGCGGGTGTAAAGTCGCATCCCGCCTGACTCTTCCCGGATCTCGAAAAGATCGGCATTGGGGCCGATCAAGCTGTAATTCAGCCCCGCAAACGTGTCGGGGTCTTGCGCAAATATGTAGCCGACTTCAGACCCGGATGGCGCATTTTCCTGGACGTCGTCATTATAGAGGTCGATTATGGTCGGCGCGGCGTCATCTATGTTGTCCACATAGACCGTAAAGGCCGTATCCACCGTGTGATTGGCGGAATCTGTGGTTCGTATGGTGAGGACGTAACTGGAAAGCGTTTCATAATCTGGCGACGCGGTCAGTCTAATTTCGTTGCCGACAAGCGTGAACGGCAGGTCGTCGCCGTCCATGATTTCGTAAGTGAATGTTTCGTCCGCATCGGGGTCGTTGCCCTCCAGCGTCGCGATCACCATCCCTGCCGCACTGTTTTCTTCCACCGACGCGTAAGTGTCGCCTTTTAGACCAATGACGGGTTCATTCACATCAGCGACGTTGATCGTGAGGGTCCTGACAAAACTGGTGAGGGCGCTGTCGGTAACCTTCACCCGGATCTCGTAGCTGGACTGAGACTCGTAGTCCGGGTCAGAATCATAATTCCAATAAACCTTGCCCCCCTCGATCCGAAACATCCCGTCGGCATCGTCGACCATTTCATAGGTGAATGTGTCCGAGGCATTGTCATCGATAGCAGCCAGATCGCCGATGGCGGTCCACTGTGCATTGATGGTGTTTTCTAGGATCACGTTGTTCGACAGCGAAATATCCGTCGGCGCATGATTCGGCTCCATGATCTGCACACGGAGCATGCCATTGTCAGTGTAGGAGACGGCAAGCTTGCCATGCGCGCCGACCGCCAGGCTCAGATTGCCGCCAAAGCCTATTCCTGTTTCAGCGCCTACTTCAGCGCCGAGGTCGTCGAATTGTTGGAGCCTCAGGTTGCCCATATCCGACCAGGCTATTGCGAACCCGCCGCCCGGCAAGCCGACGACGACCGCTCTGTTCTGCCCCAGAGCCTGATTGTCGCCCAGAAGGATCTCTCCCGTTCTGGCCGTGCCATCAGCATTGAAGACCCTGAAATAGCAGTCGGTATAGGGGTCGGCCAGGTTTGGATCATCCTCCTTGGATGCCCATGTCACGACGAAGCCGCCGTCGGCGAGTTCTGCCACAGCTTGCCCGGACTCGACAAACTGCGACCGCTCTTCCGTCTGATTGACATCGAATCTTTGCAAGACGTTGCCGGCCGCATCGACGATCGCTCCTTGAACCCCGTTGCCGGCTCCACGGTCGCCCACGGGATCTGCCTGCGAGTCAGTCCATATGACGACCGCGCCGCTGCCCAGAGCGGAGATCGACGTACGCTGGCCGTTGAGGTTGAGGCCGGTGCTGGAATCGATGGTGATCGGCAAGCCGCCGTTGATTGAAATCTGCACCATGTTGCCAGTCACGTCAGTGCCGTGCGCGCCGTCACTGCCCATACTGGCAATGTACTGGCCATTAGCGAGCGTCGCGATGTCGACGGCGAAGGTGGCATAAGTCCTGAACGTCGACGTAGAGTCCGGCGTAAGCGGGTGCTCTGCACCCAGCCCCAGTTCGCTTCCATGAGCAACCACGGCCCTGTAGATCATGCCCGTTTCGATCGGATAAGTGTTCGGCACGATAACCGAATAGCCGCCATCCGCATTCATGACAACCTGGGTGGCGCCCGGCAGGTTGTTGTAGTCGCCTCCGCGGTAGATCGAGAAGGTGCTGTAATCGGCGCGCGGATCGAGATCGACCACCTGCCCTTCGGCATTGATGATCTCCACATGGCTGTGGAACGACTGGTTGAACGGAAAATCCCAGTGGCCGTCGATACGCGCCGTAAAGCCGATCGCGTATCCGCCGTCGCCGAGAGCAGTGATCGAAGTTTCGCCGAGAAATCCTACTCCGGTGATATTGTCGATCGTAGCTCCGTCCTTGACGAAGGATGCCGGCTGACTGTGGACGCCAACCTCATAGGCGCCGACGCCCGTGTCGCCCGCGGCGCTGACCTCAACGTAATAATCGCCGTCCGTGGTCGCCGTGAACACAAGCCGCGCATTGGAATCGACGCCGCTGTCATCGTCCTGTCCGAGAACGGCGCCGTCGGCGCCGAGCAGCCTGATGTTCGGATCGGACAGTGCCCCGTCGCCCGACGCCGCTCCGTCGGCGGTGATGATATAGGTTTCCCCCGCCTCGAGTTCGATCTTCACCCAATCCCGATCGCCTGCCGTCTCGATCTGACTATCGAGGTTGCCGAAAGGATCGAGCCGTCCCGTCGTTTCGGAATCGGCCGACAGGGTATCGATCTGAGGCTCCGCGTCTTCTTCGAAACTGGTCAGGGTATAGGCCGAAAAACCGCGAAAGCTCGCCATGGCGTTGGCCGCGAAACTCGCGCCATCCGTGCCCACCAGGGTCGAGCCGTCATTGCCGATCAGGCGACCGTCCTGCAGCGAATATGCCGGCCCGATGATCGAGTTGCCGCCACCGCTGAAATTGATCAGCGTGCCGCCGTCATTGCCGATCAGGCCGGCGCTGTCGTTGCCGATCAGGGAGGCGACGTCGAACTGGTTGAGCGTGCCGCCATCATTGCCGATCAACGTGCTTCCATCGTTGCCGATGAGGGTTCCACCATCATTGCCGATCAAGGCGCCGCCGTTGCGGAGTATGAATTCGGGGGTCAGGCCGTTGAGGCCGTTGATGAAGCCCGTCCCGCTGTTGGTGATCGGCGCCGGTTGATCGAGACTGGTCAGCGTCACCGTGGACTGGCCCGTTGCCGGATCATAATTGCCTTCGACGACGACGGCGGAATTTTCAGGCGATCCATAGCTGAATTCGTAGTCGGTCAGATTGCCGTCCTGGAAGGACTGAACCTTGTGGACGAGAACCGACACCCCATCCACGACGCCGCGATCCAGAGTTTCGGAAAACACCAGGTCGCCATGCGAATATTCGCTGTTTGGTCCGAACGGCTTGGCGGAACCGGGTTCCGCTTGTGCGAATTTGAGCCAGGTAAAGCTGCCATCGCTGCCGAGGCTTCGGTAGGACTCCAGGCTGCCGTCGGCATAGAGGGTGAAGGACACCGCGTCGTCGGCAGGGGGGTAACTTCCGGCCGGGGCCGCCGAGCCGTCCGGCTTCACATAAACGATCGTGGTAGGGGTATCCACCCCCTGTACTTTCATGACGAGTTCGTTTGAACTGTTCAGATAATAATAGGCAGTGCCCTGCGGAATCGCCACGATTTCTTCCCCCCAAAAGAAGAATTTTCTCTTCAATTCTCTTATGCTTTTGGAGTTATATTGCGATAAATCAAATCAACGCAATGTTCGGTTAATATTATATTTACTCAATAAGACACCAAATGGTTGAAAATTTTTCTTTACGGAAAAGGCAAATCGCAGTATTAACAGTTAGATTCAATTGCTTGCGGTCGTGTGATTTATTGTTTCGCGTGAATAAAATCGCATAAAAAACTTGAAGTCGACTCGATCTTCGACTGTCCAGGCGAGGCGAAAGCATGCAATTTTGCTTTTCCTCTTCACCGATGTCGTAGCGTAAGTAGAGACTCTAATCCGCTTTACGTGCGGTCGGTATGCCTTGAGGGGCTAAAACCGGCGCGAAAACGCGTCGGGACGCTCGCGCATGCACCGGCAGGCCCTGATAGAGGCGTTTCTGCGCTTCATACAGGATGACGCCGGAGAAAACGGGCAGGAGACGCCGGCCCAGCGGCTCCAGACCCGACAGGAGTCGGAGAATCGCCCGACTGCGATAGGGCGGGAAGAAAAGAGCGCCGGCCGATGCGCCCGGGGTGAAATTCGCCTCGCGCAACAGCGTCACAAGTTGCCCGCCCGAATAGGGTCGGCCAGCCCCGAAAGGCGTATGTTCGAGCCGCGCCCAGACGCCGCGACGATTGGGCGCCACCACCACCAAGCGCCCACCGGGCGCCAGAACCCGCCAGACTTCTTTCAGCATCTCGCGCGGATTCTCGGCGAATTCCAGCGAATGCACGAGCAGCACCCGGTCGATCGAGGCGTCCGGCAACGGCAGCTCCTCGTCGAACACCAAAGCGGTCGCCGATTTGCCGTCCGACGGCCAGTTCACGGCGCCTTGGCCCGCCGGCATGAAGGCGAAGGCGCGTTCGGCGTCTTTCTTGAAGCGATCCAGATAGGGCGGGGCGTAACCGAGACCGAGCAGGCGTTCGTCCGGCAGCCTTGGCCAGAGCGCCTGGAGGCTTGCGGTGATCGATGCCTCCGCCAGCCGGCCGAGCGGCGAGTGATAGAATTGCCGGAGATCCACGATGTCGATGTTCATGGCGCAAATGTAACGAGGGCGGGTTGGACTTCAAGCCTGGATCGCCTAAATCTTGCCCATCGGAAAAGAGGAGAGACCCATGGCGACGCTCGAGATCGACCTGTTTACCGCCCGCAGCGACAATTTCGGCGTGCTGCTGCATGATCCCGAAACCGGCCGCACGGCGTCGATCGACGCGCCCGAACAAGCCCCGATTCTGGTGGCGCTCGAACGGCGCGGCTGGACGCTGACCGACATTTTCACCACCCATCATCATCCCGATCACGTCGAAGCCAACCTCGCATTGAAGGACCGGTTCGGTGTGACGATCGTCGGCCCCGGCAGCGAAGCCGATCGGATCCCCGGCATCGACACGTCGGTCGGCGACGGCGACAGTTTCGATTTCGCCGGCCATCGGGTGGAGGTGATCGAGACGCCGGGCCACACCGCCGGCCATATCTGCTTCTACCTGCCCGAGGACAAGTTGCTGTTTTCGGCCGATACGCTGTTCGCGCTCGGCTGCGGACGATTGTTCGAGCGGCCGGCCGAGGTGATGTGGCCGTCGCTTCTGAAACTGCGGGCGCTGCCCGCCGACACCACCGTCTATTTCGGCCATGAATACACGCTCTCCAATGCGCGCTTCGCCGTGACGATCGATCCGGACAATGCGGCGCTGACGGCGCGGGCGCAGGCGATCGAGACGCTGCGCGCCGAGGGCCGGCCGACCGCGCCGACTTTGCTCGCCGACGAAATCGCCACCAACCCGTTTCTCCGCGCCGACGATCCGGCCATCCGCGCCCATCTGGGTATGGAGGCGGCGGAAGACTGGCAGGTCTTCGCCGAAATCCGCGCCCGCAAGGACCGCTTCTGACCATGCGTCTGCTGACCAGCGAGACCGAGATCACCGAAGCCGTGGCCGACCTCGTCGCGCTCGACCCGCGCTTCGCGCCGGTGGCGGCGCGGGCTGGCGCCATCCCGCTTCGCTTTCGGCCGGCGGGTTACGCGGCGCTCGCCTCGGTCATCGTTTCGCAGATGGTGTCGCGCGCTTCCGCCGAGGCGATCTGGGCGCGGCTTGAAACTGCGTGCGGCGTGGTGGAGCCTGAGCGTTTGTCGTCGCTCGCCGAAGCCGATCTCAGGGCTGTCGGTCTTTCAGGCGCAAAGATCGTCGCTCTTCGGGCGGTGGCGGAGGCCTGCGGCGCCGGTCTCGATCTGAAGGCCATTGCAGGTCTTCCGGCCGACGAGGCGATCGGGGCGCTGACCGCCATTCGCGGCGTCGGACCCTGGACGGCTGAAGTCTATCTCTTGTTTTCAGGCGGTCATGCCGACATTTTCCCGGCGGGCGACGTGGCGTTGCAGACGGCGGCGGCGCGCGCGTTCGGTCTGACGGAAACGCCGCAACACCGGCAGTTGCGGCGGATGGCGGAGGACTGGCGGCCTTTGCGCTCTGCGGCGGCGCGACTTCTCTGGGCGTTTTATGCGACAGAGCGACGCGGCGCGGGCATGCCGGCGGGTTGACCAGCGCTTTCTTAAAAAACCGTTTCTTTTCAGGCTTCACAATCCTGTTGCAATGCGCCTAGTATGAAAGGGCAGGGAATTCGAATCGGTCAGGGAGTGCATCTTGACGATTGCAGTATCACCCCAGTCGCTTCCGGCGTTGGTCCTTAATGCGGACTATCGGCCCTTGAGTTATTATCCCTTGTCGCTATGGTCCTGGCAGGACGCGATCAAGGCCGTTTTTCTCGACCGCGTGAACATCATCGCCGAATATGAACATTCGGTGTCCTCGCCCAGCTATTCGATGAAGCTGCCGAGCGTCGTCTGCCTCAAATCCTATGTTCAGCCGTCGCGCTATCCCGCCTTCACGCGCTTCAATGTCTTCCTGCGCGACAAGTTCGAATGCCAGTATTGCGGATCGGACGACGATCTGACCTTCGACCATGTGACGCCACGGGCGCTGGGCGGCCAGACGACCTGGGAAAACGTCGTCACGGCCTGCGCGCCCTGCAATCTGCGCAAAGGCTCGAAACTGCCGCGCCAGGCCGGCATGTTCCCGATGCAGAAGCCTTACCGGCCGACGGTGCAGGACCTGCACAACAATGGCCGGCTGTTTCCGCCCAACTATCTGCATGAAAGCTGGCTCGATTATCTCTACTGGGACACCGAATTGCAGCCGTGACAAAGGCCCTTCGGGGCCTTTTTTCATGCCTTGCGCAGCAATCCCCGGATGCCGGTCGCCGCGAGGACCAGGCTCGCAATCACGTTCCAGCCCGCGAAAGACAGGCCGAGCACCCGCAGCGTCGCGTCCGTGCAGGACGGGCCGTGCTGCTTGTTGATGTCGTCGAGCAGGCTGCCGGCATTCTGCGACACTGCGTTCACCGAGGTCGAGCAACTGGCCGGACCTTCCCAGAAGCGCCATTCGACGCCGGCGTGATAGACGCCGAGGCCGGCGCCGATCAGCATGGCGAGCACGATCAGCGCGATCAGCACTTTTGCGACCATCGGGGGCAGGCGCAGCCAGGCGGCGGCAATTGCGAGCACGCCGAGCGGCACGCCGATATAATAGGGATCGCGCTGCAACAGGCAGAGCGCGCAGGGCACATAGCCGCCGATATGTTCGAAGCCGAGCGCGCTTGCGATCACCACGGCCATGCCGAGCGTGAGGAGGAGGGCGACGCCCAGATTGGGTCGGTCCGCGATCATGGCAGCCTCAATGTTTCAGCGCGAGATAGAGGAAATAAGCGAGGATCAGCGCCACGGCCGCCGACCCCGCCAACATGTTGAGCCTGCGCTCGATGAAGTCGCGGATCGGGCTGCCATAGCGAGCGAACAGCCAGGCGAGCAGCATGAACTTGCCGCCGCGCGCCACCACCGCCGCTAGGAAGAACACCAGCAGATTGACCTGCAACACGCCCGACAGAATGGTGACGACCTTGAGCGGCGGCAGATGCGCGACCCCGGAGGTCACCAGGAACAGCATCACCAGATCGAGCGACACCGCCGATTTCAGCGTCTCGAAATCGTCGAGCTTGCCGTAGAATTCCAGAACCGGCTTGGCGATGGCCTCGAAGGCGTAATAGCCGATCATCCAGCCGGCGACGCCGCCCAGAATCGAGCCGAGCGCCGCGATCAGCCCGTAGCGCCAGACCTTGCGCGGATTGGCGATCGCCATGGGCAGGAACAGCACTTCGGCCGGCACCAGGAAGATCGAGCTTTCGACGAAGGAGATCACGAAGAGCCAGAGTTCGGCTGAAGGACGTTCGGCGAGCCGCATGGTCCAGTCGTAAAGTCGTCTCAGCATTCTCGGCCCCGTTCAAATACGCGCAACGTCTTTAGGCCCGCCGCCGGAAATTTGCAAATTTCCTTGCAAGCTTGCCCGCACACTTCGGCGTGAAAGCATGGTCCAGCATGGGGGGCGAAATCACAGTCAAATATACAAAAAACCGGTTGACCAGGGCCTTCGCCTTCGTATAGTCCCGCGCTGTCTCCCAGTGGTTTTCCTCACTGATGTGCCCCATTGGCGGAATTGGTAGACGCGCTCGACTCAAAATCGAGTTCCGAAAGGAGTGCTGGTTCGAGTCCGGCATGGGGCACCACCTTCCCAGAAACACCGCTTTTTTGCTGCGCCAGATTATGCGGATGCTTCCGTCCGCGCTTCCCGTCCCAACAGCGCAATCAACCCTCCCCCGATGATCAGCAGCGCGCCCACGAGCGTGGTCAGATAGGGAATCTCGCCGAAGAACAGGAAGCCCCAGAGCGGGGCCCAGAGCATGCCGGTATATTCGAAAGAGCCGACGATGCTGGCCTTGGCGACGCGATAGGCCTGGGTGAGCAGCGTCACACCGACAGCGGCGATGACGCCGCAGGAGGCAATGGCGAGAAAATCGGCGAGCGTCGGCCAGGACCAGGAGCGCACGAGAAAATCGAGCGAGGGATGGCCGAGTTCTTCGACGCCGATCAGATGGGTGATCGCCGCGATGATCAGCGCGCCGATCAGATAGACGCCGTTCTGGTAGCTCGCCATCACCGAGGCCGTCTCCTTGTCGCCGAGGCGTCGCGCCATCAGCATGGATAGCGCGTAGGTGGCGGCCGAAAACAGCGAGAGAAGCGCCGCCGGCTCGAAGACGCCCAAGCCGGGCCGGAGCATGACAACCACGCCGGCGAAACCGATGAGCGCCGCAGCGATCTTGCGCGGCGTGATGATCTCTCCCAGAAGGGGCGCCGCGAGCGCCAGCATGAACAGCGGCACGGTAAAATAGAGCGCCACGGCGTCCGCCAGCGGCAGAGCGGGAAAAGCCATATAGTAGCTGGTGTAAGCGAGCAGCATGATGGCCGAGCGCGCCGCCAGCGATCGCGCATTGGGCGAGAACAGCGGCTTGAGGCTGCGATGCTCCCACCACACGAAAGCGAGCAGGATCGGCGCCGAGATCAGGCAGCGGATCGACACGACCTCGGTCAGAGCGTAAGCGCCGGACACGGATTTGATCACCGCATCCTGCAGCGAGAAGACGAACACGCCAAGGCACAGCATGGCGACCCCGAAGGCGGTTCTATTCTGCGTCATCTGATCTCCATGCTCCCCGAGCCCCAAGACTAGCGTGACGTACACCGGGGGGATGCCGCATTCACGACGGGAAACGCCGCAGGAGATGCGGCGCGTCTCAGCGAATTCGACGGATGAGCTCCATGGCGGCGGCTGGATTGCTGACCTTGTGGCCGCTGATCACGAACAGGAACACGTCGCGCGGAACGGTCTTTGCCGGCTCGAGGGAAAGCGAACGCAGATCCGCCGGCGTTCCGCCGGCCGCCCAACTTCTCGCCCGGTCGGCCCAGGCGTCCAATTCGGCGTCGGAATAGCCGTTCGGTTCGTCTTCCTTTGTCCCCATGATGCGTGCATAGACGAAGGGCGCGGTCGGATCGGCAATATGGGGAAATTCCGAGTCGCCCGCCGTGATGATCGCGACGCCATAGCTTCTGGCCAGCGCGATGAAATCGGGGTTGGCAAAGCTGTCGTGCCGCACTTCCACGGCGTGGTGCAGGGTCACGCCCTCGGCGGTTTTCGGCAGAAGCTTCAGGAAGGCCTCGAAATCATCGGGATCGAACTTCTTGGTCGCCATGAACTGCCAGTTGATCGGCCCCAGCTTCTGCTTCAGCTCCAGCATGCCGCCCCGGATAAATTTTTCGATGCTGCCGCCGGCTTCGGCCAGAACCTTGCGGTTCGTCGCAAAGCGCGGCGCCTTGAGCGCGAAGACGAAATCATCGGGCGTCTCCTCGCGCCACTTGATGAAGCTGTCGGGCTTGATGGAGCCGTAATAGGTGCCGTTCACCTCGATGGCGGTGAGCTTCGAGGCCGCATATTCGAGTTCGCGCTTCTGGGTCAACCCATCGGGATAAAACGGGCCGCGCCAGGGCTCGAATGTCCAGCCGCCGATGCCGATGCGGATCTTGCCTGACGCGCTCATGTTTATCTCCTCTGTCTCGATTCGGAAGACTGCCTCCGGCCGCAGGCGCGGTCAAAGCCTTCTATTTCCACGCAGTGCGAAACATGCTATTGCAGCGCACCAAAACGCGGGGTTTGTTGCATGTTCCTGCCAGATTGCGGCGGCTATGACGAGCTGATGGCCCGTTTCCGCTGGGAAATTCCCGAAAAATTCAATATGGGCCGCGCGGTCGCCGATTTCTGGGCGGCGCGCGAACCCGAAAGGCTGGCGCTCGAACATTACGAGCTCGACGGCCGGCATCGTCGTATGAGTTACGGCGAACTCGCCGATCTCTCCAACCGCTTCGCCGCGTCTCTCGTCCGGCTCGGCGTAGAGCCCGGCGATCGCGTCGCGATCCTCCTGCCGCAGTGTTTCGAAACCGTCATCGCCCATCTCGGCATTTATAAAATGGGCGGGGTGGCGTTGCCGCTCGCACTGTTGTTCGGCGCCGATGCGCTGGATTTCAGGTTGAAGGATTCGGGCGCCGCGGCCATCGTCACAAACGCCTATGGTTACGGTAAAGTCGAACCCTTGCTGGTTGGTCTGCCGTCGCTTCGTTACGTCGTGACGACCGAGCCTGTTGGCGGTTCGTCTCCGGCGTTTCGGACGCTGATCGGCGCGGATGCAGGCGATTTCGTCGCCCTCGACACCAGCAAGGACGATCCGGCGCTGATGATCTACACCTCCGGCACCACGGGGCCGCCCAAGGGCGCGCTGCACGCCCATCGGGTGCTGGCGGGCCATGTGCCCGGCGTGCAGGCGGCGCAGGAGATGATGCCGCAGCCGGGCGACAAATTCTGGACCCCCTCCGATTGGGCCTGGGCGGGCGGGCTGCTCAACTGCCTGCTGCCGGGGCTGATGCTCGGCGTGCCCGTGGTCTCCTCTCCCGCGCAGAAATTCGATCCGGATCTCGCTTTTCGCATCATGGCCGATCTCGGCGTCACCAACGCCTTCATTCCACCGACCGCGCTCCGGTTGATGGCGGCGATCGACAGGCCGCTCGAGCGCTATGCGCTGAAGTTGCGCGCCATAGGCTCGGCGGGAGAAACACTGGGCCGCGAGACCTATGACTGGGCCAACCGCGCGCTCGGTCTCACCGTCAACGAATTCTACGGCCAGACCGAATGCAATATCGTGCTCGGCTCGATCGTCGGCTTCGGCGTCAGCCGGGCCGGCGCGATCGGCAAGACCATGCCGGGCCATACGGTCGCCGTGATCGACGAAGTCGGTCGCGTGCTGCCCTCGGGCAAAGCGGGGCAGATCGCGGTCAGGCGGCCCGATCCGGTGATGTTCCTCGGCTATTGGAACAATCCGGAGGCGACGGAGAAGAAATTCATCGGCGACTGGATGCTCACCGGCGACCAGGGCGTGATGGACGCCGAGGGCTATGTCGATTTCTTCGGCCGCGACGACGACGTCATTACGTCTTCGGGCTATCGCATCGGCCCGGCCGAGATCGAAGACTGCCTGATTTCGCATCCCGCCGTGCGTCTGGCGGCGGCGGTGGGCAAGCCCGATTCTCTGCGCACCGAAATCGTCAAGGCCTATGTGGTGCTCGTCGACGGCGTGATCGGCGACGAGGCGCTGAAGCAGGACATTTCCGACTGGGTTCGCCATCGCCTGTCGATGCATGAATATCCGCGCGAGGTCGACTTCATCGACGCGCTGCCGCTGACCACCACCGGCAAGGTGATCCGGCGCGAATTGCGCGACCGCGCCGCGCGAGAAGCGGCGGGCGATATCAGACGCCGCAACAGCGCCTGACGCTTACAGGGGCGGAATGCGGCCGAGCGGGATCATGCTGAGCGAAATGCGGCCGCGATCGATGCGCAGCGTCACCTTCACGTCCTCATCGCCCTTGGCGAGCCCTTTCAGAAGAGCGGCGACGGCGGAGATGGAGTCGCCGGCGTTGGGGAAGAGCGCGCTCAACTGCGTTTTCCAACCGTCGATATCATCGAGCTTGACGCGGAATTTTCCGTTCAGATAGCCGTCTTCGTCGATGTCGAAATCGCCGGAAAGCTCTCCGAACAGGCCGGCGCCGGTCTCGATCTTGAAGCTGGTGATCGTGCCGCTCGACGCCCTCAGCCGGAGCGGCTTGCCGGCCAGCACATCCGCCTGGTCGTCGAACCGCATTTCGAGACTCGTCGAAATCTCAGGCAGCAGGACCTCGCCGGTTTCGGACGAGATGGTCAGCTTGCGGGCGAGAAAAGCGAGTTCGAGATTGCGATCGACGCGGCGCAGATGCGCCTGTCCCTCCTCGGCGCCGACATCGAGGTCGACGGGCGATTGCGCCAGGCGAAGCCCGCTTCTGATGTCGGTTCCGGTCAGTGAAAGCGAAGAGAGGCCATTAAGGCCGGCGCTGACGCCGGCGCGCAGCATCTTCCAGGTCGCCTGTGCTGTCGATCCATCCGGACCGGTCACTGCGCCGGGGCTGTCGACTTCGGCGACGGCGCTTGTCGGCGCATAAATGCGGGCGGCCACGCGGGCAGCGCCGGCGCTGGCCGACAGACCGCTCTTGGTGGTCAGGGCCGACCGTGCGCAGGTCGCGCCGATGAGAAAGGGAAAGCCCTCAACGGTCGGGTTATCGCAACTCAGTTCGGACAGGCCCAGACTTTCGGGATTGCTGATCCTAGCATCCAGCTCTGCTTCGATTTTGCTTGCAACGAAGAACCAGCCGGCCGAATAAAGGACGACGATCAGCACCACCGCGACGCCGAGCCGCCAGATCTTGCGGGAGGCGGATGAGGGCGCGCTGGTCTTGTCTTGCATGAAATGTCTCTCGGATCAGTCTGTCGCGAATGTCTATCAAGCCCTTGCCTGCCGATATGGACGAATTTTGGGTGTTTGGCTACGGCTCGCTGATGTGGAATCCGGGCTTCGACCATGAGGAGCGGCGGCTTGCGGTGATCCGCGGTTATCACCGCGCCCTCTGCATCCATTCCTGGGTCCATCGCGGCACCGAGGAAAAACCGGGACTGGTGCTGGGTCTGGATCGCGGCGGCGCCTGCAAGGGCGCGGCTTTCCGGGTGCGCGCCGATCGCCGCGACGAGGTGCTGGCCTATCTTCGCGCTCGCGAGCTCGTCACCAATGTCTACCTGGAGCGCGTCGCGCCCGTGACGCTCGACTGCGGCGCCAGGCGACTGGCGGTGACCTATGTGGTGGATCGACGCCATCGCCAATATGCGGCGGGGTTGAGCGTCGAGCGGGCCGCCGAGATCGTGGCGACGGCTCGGGGCGCGTCCGGTCCCAATGCCGAGTATGTTCTCAACACGCTCGCGCATCTGCGCGAACTCGGCATTCGCGACCATTGGATGGAAGCGGTGGCGAAGGGGTTGAGCGGCTATCAGCCCGCCGCCTGAGCGTCCTTGATCGCCTTCAGCCGCGAGCGGGTGATCGCCGAGAGCTTGAGATGCGGATTGGCTTCGACGGTCTCCACCAGAAGACGATCGCTTTCGGCTTCCATTTCGGTGACCAGATGCTGAAAGAAGGCCTGCGACGGCATGCCCGGCTCGATCGGCTTCATGATGCGGATCTTGATATGGCCGGGCTGGCGCAGAAAGCCGTGGCGCGGCCAGAAAAGCCCGGCATGGGCGATCATCGGGACCACCGGAACCTGCAGATCGCTATAGAGACGGGCGACGCCGTATTTGTAGTCCGGCTCCGCGCCCGGCGCCTTGCGGGTGCCTTCGGGATAGATGATCAGCTGCCTTTTCTTCGCCAGCTCCTCGCGGGCGCGGGCGATCATATTGGGGATGGCCCGGCTCTTGTCGGAGCGCTTGATCGGGATCATGTCCTGCTTGGCGGCGTACCAGCCGAACAAGGGTATCCAGAGCAGTTCCCGCTTCAGGATATAGACGGGGTCGTCCACCATCGGGACGATGGCGATCACGTCCCAGAAGGATTGATGCTTCGCCGCGATGATGCAGCCGCCCTCGGGAATGTTTTCGCGACCCTCGATCTCATAGGTCAAGGGGATGATGGTCTTGGCGAGCCAGAGATTGAGCCGCGCCCAGTTCTTCGGGATGATGTAGGCGGTCTTGCGCGGGAGGAAGAAATAGATTGGCGAAAAAATGATCATCTGAACGATGAAGCTCACATAGAAAGCGAGCTGAAACAGGGCCGAACGCAGATAGATCATGGAGATGTCCCGAACATCGAATTGCGTTTTCCTTAGCCGAAGCGGGTCGGGATGCAAAGCGGCATCTGGTCAGAGGACGATGCCTGTATAGTCGCGGCTGACCACCAGAAGATATTTGACATATTCCGAAGCCAGCGTTCGCAGCATCAGCGGATTGGCGGCGATGTCGGATAGCGTCAGCCGCTTTTCCACCGGATAGGGCATGAATTCGGTGTCATGGTCGAGGCGGCGAATTTCCGCCAGGCTACGCGGCATGTGGTAATTGTTGGTGACGAGGATCACCGTTTTGTACCGATGGGCGCGGATCCATTGAACGGTCTCCGAGGCATTGCCTTCGGTGTTGCGCGCGTCGTAACCGATATCGACGCAGCACTGGAATATCTCTTCGCGACTGTTGGTGAAGGAGCGAATATGGCGCACCGACGTCGCCGGATTCACGCCCGAGATCAACAGCCGCCTGCCTGCCCCTTGCGCGAGAAGCTGCACCGCCTGGTCGATCCGCTGATAGCCGCCGGTGAGCGCAACGATGGCGTCCGCTTTGGGATTGTCGATCGGCGCGAGTGCAGCGACCTGAGCGTAAAACACCAAAAAACCGACGCCGAAGGCGGCGATGGAGGCGAGCACGAAGAAACCGACGGTTCTCAGGAACAGGCGTACGGCGAAAGAGGCCAGACCGCGCGCGGGCGGCTGGCCGAGGGCGTCCTGCTCTCGCTCGGCGTCATGAGTCATCGGCCAAGAGGAATAGCCAAAGTTTGCGGCTCAAAATAGGCATTTCAGGTTGTATTGATCATTCCTGATATATATCGAGGCGACCAGGGTCGGAGCGCACATGGTCGATCTCGTCGATCGTTTTCATGACGGTGAAGCGCGCCGTCAGCGTCGTCAGCGCTGCGATGACCAGCATGGTGATGAAAATGCCGCCATAGCCGGTCCAGTCGATGGTGAAGGCGCCGAACAATGCGGTGGCCTGATCGCTCTCCGGCGTGGCGATGCTGCTCGACTGCCACCATCCGGCGGCGGCGAAAGAACCGGCGGCCAGAAAGGCGCCGGCCAGCGATCCTTTCAGCGAAATCAACAGGAAGTGCTTTTGGAATTCCTGCGCCACGAAGCTCGATTCGGCGCCGACGAAATGCAGCACCTCGACGATGTGCCTGTTGCCGGCCAGCGCGCCGCGCGTGGCGAAGATCACGGTCAGCACCATGGCGAAGAACACCAGGCCAAGTACGGCGGAACCGATCACCACTGTCGTTCGGGCCATGGACACCAGCCGATCGACCCAGGTGCGATGGTCGTCGAGATAGGCCTGCGGGATCTTCTTCTGCAGCGCGTCGCGCATCGCCGCGAAATCGGGCGGATTGCCTTCGTCGATGGTGATCACCACAAGCCGAGGCACCGGCAATTCGTCGATATCCAGGCCCGCGCCCAGCCAGGGTTCGAGCAGCCGCGACGTTGCGGCCTTGTCGAGGACAGTACCGGTCTTCGTGCCGACGAAGGACAAAGCGAGATCGCGCGCCTCGGCGAGCGCCTTTTCCATATCAAGCGCGTCGTCCGGCTTGATCTGAATGGTGATCTCGCGGGAGATCTGGCTCGCCCAGGAATCGGCGGTGGCGCGGATCATGCCGACCGCGCCGATCGTCAGGCAGGCCAGGAACGACATGATGACGATGACCGCCAGCAGCGCCTTGCTCTGGACGCTTCGTTGCGGAACGATCGCCGCCATCGGGCGAAGCGCGATTTCGCGTCGAGTTTTCTGGGTCGCGTCATTCATAGAGATCGAGCCGCCCTGAGGTCAAAATCATGCGGCGCGCCTCGACCTGGTCCATCAGCGCGAGATCGTGCGTGGCGATCACCACGGCCGTGCCGATACGGTTGAGCTCCATGAACAGCTTGAGGATGCGCTTGGCCATGGGCGGATCGACATTGCCGGTCGGTTCGTCGGCGAGCAGCAGTTCCGGCTGGTCGATCAAGGCGCGGGCGATGGCCGCGCGCTGCTTCTCCCCACCCGAGAGAACCGGCGGCAGGACGTTGATGCGGTCGCCCAGTCCCACCCACTTCAGCAATTCGACCACGTCGGAACGGTAGCTTGCTTCATCCTTGCCGCGCACGCGCAGCGGCAGCGCCACATTCTCATAGGTGGTGAGATGGTCGAGCAGCCGGAAATCCTGAAACACGATGCCGATGCGCCGACGCAAGAGCGGCAGCTCGTTTTGCGGGATGGTCGAAGCCTCGCGCCCGAAAACGCGGATCAGCCCGCGCGTCGGCTTGAGCGACATGAACAGCAGCCTGAGCAGGCTGGTCTTGCCGGCCCCGGACGGACCGGTCAGAAATTGAAATGATCGTTTGGGAATATCGAAGGTGAGATCCTTGAGGATCTCCGGCCCCATACCATAGCGCAGGCCAACATTTTCGAAATGAATCAACGTTTTGTCCAGTTGGTCCGAGGAGAAGGGCTCGCGCGCCGTTAGCGAAGCATTAACCACGGCAGTTTACTTCTCATAAAGGTGAAGTTCAATGCCGGCGACGCGTCGGCGGGCAAACCGATGGGGAAGGCCATGCAGGCGAACAACAACAAAGCCTGGCGAACCGTCGCCGATATCGACGTGCTGCCGCCCGATCGCGCTTCCAGGCCGAATAGACCGACAAACGGTGGACGGCTCGATGTCGAGGATGCGGTGTTCGAGGTCCTGGGCGGTCCGTCCCGCGCCCGCAGCAACGACAACAGGCCGCGAAGCTCCGGACACTCGAATCACGCGCTTTTCGCGCCCATGCTGGCGGCTGCGGCCCGGCTGGGCGGCGCGACGGCAGCCTCTCTGGAACGCAGGCTGCTTCGGCTTTCGCCACAAGCGTTCACGTGCCTTCTGTCGGCGGCGGCAATCGCGATGTTCTGGATGCTCGGCGGTTTCGGCGCGCTGGGCAGCCAGACGACCGATCTGCGCGCGGGCCCCTATCTCGTCTCCAATCTCCGGATCGCCACCCGCGATCTCGACGGCATGCGGGTGGCGGAGGTCGAAGGCGAACTCGTCAATGACGGGGCGACGGTGCTTGTCGCGCCGGTGCTGGAATTGGTCGGCGGTCCCAACCGAACGCGGCTCGGCAGGATCGGCATCGACGCCGACCGAATCGCGCCGTCCATCCGTTTTCCGTTTTCCGGGCGGTTCCAGATCGCCGGCGCAAAGGCCGAGGATCTGACGATTCTGATCGCCCTGCGTTGAACCGGAATGCGGGGTCGTGGTAACGGACCCTATTGGAACCACAATCGGAGCTTCACCATGCATGTCATTCGCGGCAAGACGATCGAGCCGCTCTTCACCGCGGAGATGATCGCCGAGCGCAACACGGCGCTCGCGCAACAGATCGCCGCCGGTCCCACCAAGGATCTGCTGGTGATTTCGGTGCTGAAAGGCTCCTTCATCTTCGCCGCCGATCTGATCCGCGCGCTGCATACGGCCGGGCTTGCGCCCGAGGTGGAGTTCATCACGCTGTCGAGCTATGGGGCCGGCACCGTGTCGCAGGGCGTCCGGATCATCAAGGACATCGACAGCGACGTGAAGGACCGCGATATCCTGCTGATCGACGACATTCTCGAATCCGGCCGCACGCTCACCTTCGCCAAGGAACTGATGTATGAGCGTGGCGCGCGCACCGTGACCATCGCCGTGCTGCTCGACAAGCATGACAAGCGTCAGACGGCGCTGGAAGCGGATTATGTCGGCTTTTCCTGCCCCGATCATTTCGTCGTCGGCTACGGCATGGACGTCGCCTACGCTTTCCGCGAACTGCCGTTCGTCGGCGTCGTCACCGGCGAAGCGTGACGGCGGCTGCTCGAAAAGGATCGTCTGCGACGTAAACCTTTGGGCAAGCATAAGCGGGATTAGCGGGCGCCGACGGCGCCCGCGTTTACCTTTCCCAAAGGGCCGATGGTGTTCACTGGCCCTCGCGTTAAAACGAGGTAAACATCATGGCCCGCATTCTCATTACCGAAGACGAAGATTCACTCCGCCGTTTCGTGGCGAGGGCGCTTCGGCTGGATGGTCATGAGACCGTCGAGGCCGCCGACGGCGCCGAGGGGCTGGAAGCCCTGGGAGAAGGTCCGTTCGACCTGCTTCTGTCGGATATCCGCATGCCGGTGATGGACGGCATCGAGCTGGCCCACAAGGCGTCGGCCAATCATCCCGATCTCAAGATCCTGTTGATGACCGGTTATGCCGAACAGCGCGAACGCGCCGACGACCTGATGGAAAAGATCGTCGACGTCGTCTCCAAGCCCTTTTCGCTGCCCGATATCCGCACCGCGGTCGCGCGCGCGCTCACCAGCCAGAAAGCGGCCTGAGCCAAGCCCCTGAGCGACGAAGACTCAGGCGCGAAGTTCATCTCACCAAGCCGGCGATCACTTCAAGTCGAGAAGTCTTTCCAGATAATCACGTTCAATGATGCTCGCAGGTCCCTCGCCGAGGCGCTTGCGGATTTCTTCGAGGATTTCGCGAGCGCGCTGGATATCGATCTGGTCGGGCACCTTGACCTGCTCGTCGATGTCGCCGCCCATCTGGCCGGGTCGACGGCCGAGAGGATCGGCGCCGTCGGCCTGCTGGCCCGGCATGCCCATGCCCTGTCCCTGCCCTTCGCCGGCCTGCTGCAACTGCTGCATCATTTCACCCGCGCCCTTGCGCAGCGCTTCGAGAGCGCGTCCCTGCGCGTCGGCGGAGCGTTGACCCTGCGATTTGCCGAGCGCATCGGATGATTCGCCCATTTCCTTGCCGGCTTCGCCGAACCCCGGCATCGGTTTCATGCCGAGTTCGGAGAGCTTCTTCTCCATGCCCTTCAGATCTTTCTGCAGCTGCGCCTGACGCTCCTTGAGAGCCTTCAATGCCTCGCGCAGCTGGTCGGCCGTCATCTTGTCATCCGGCGACGGCTCCTCGCCGTTCGGATCTCCGGCCTGCGGCTGTCCCTCCTCACCCGGCGGCGTCATGTCCTGGAAAGGATCTTCGTTGTTCAAACCCTGTTCGTCGCGCGGATCGCCGCGCTGCATGCGGTCGCGAAGCGTCTGTTCGAGCCGATGGGTTTCCTCCATCAGCTTCTGTTGTTTCTGCATCAGCTCGCCCAGCCGGTCGATCTGGTCGCGCATCGGATTGTCGCCCGGCTGGCGCTGGTTCTGCGGCCGCGCCGTCTGCAGGTTGTTCATCATGCGCTGCATTTCCGACAGCAGCTTCTGCGCCTCTTCGCGCGAGCCGGAGCGGGCGAGATTTTCGAGCTGGTTGAGCATCTTGTCGATGTCCTGCGCCCGCATCATCTTCTGCGGCTGGCTGGCCATCTGGTTGTTTTCGGGATTGCCCATGCGCTTGGCGAGTTCGCTGAGATAGGTCTTCATCGCCTCGCGCAATTCCTTCATCAACGCTTCGATCTCCTTGTCGGAGGCGTTGCGCGACAGGGCTTCCGACAGTTTCTGCTGGGCGTCGCGAAGACGCTTTTCGGCATTGGAGAGATCGCCGTCCTCGATATAGCGGGCGACGTCCCAGAAATAGCCCGACGTTTCCTCGAGCGCCGGCACGGTGTTGGCGAGGCGCAGCCGGTTGCGGGTCGATTCGAGCATCAGGTAATGCGAGAGATTCGGGATCGTCTCGTCGGCGCGAAAGCCGGCGATTTCCGAGAGTTGCAGCGCTTTGGGAACTTTGTTGACGTCGAGCGCGAAGACCTGCCGCTGTTCGGCGATCGAACCGGCGAGCGGCTGGGTAAAGATGCGTTGCGGCATCACGATCGTCTTGGTCTCGCTGCGGGTTTCATGTCCGGCGGCGTCGCGGGCGACCAGGGTCACCGCCACTTTCTTGCCGGAGAGCGGATGTTCGGTCAAATCCCTGCTCGCGGTGGCCTTCACCGACTTGGCGTTGCCGGGCACGTCGAGCCGAAATATGGGCGATTCGAACAGGGCGATCGCCTTGGGGTCTTGATCGACAGGCTTGATTTCGGCCCGCGCCTCGGTGATCCCGTAGTCGTCCCCCGCCGCGAAGGCGATTTCCAACGCGCCATTGACGGCGCGATCCGGCTCCTTGTCGAAGCGAATGGTCGGTGCCGCGTCCGGCGTGAGCTTGAAGGCGAAATTGATCGCGCCCAGCGCAAACGAACCGTCACGGGCGAGCTTGACGGTGTAACTCGCGCTTTCGGGCGCGGTTGCGACAGGCTTCGCAGCATCCTTCTCGGCAGTCGGTTTGTCCGGCGTCAACAGCACGTCCTTGTCGGAGCCGGCGGGCGTGAAGCTCGCCTGCTCTCCGGCGGCAAGACCGCTGACGCGGACCGTCAACACGGAGAATTGCGGGGCGACGACAGGGGCGTCGGCGTCTGGAGCAGGGGGGTTCGCACCGCGTTGCGCGGTGAGATAGATCGGCGCCGCGCCCGTGTAAGCGGGCGGCGTCAGCCAGGCGTCGATGCGGCTGGAAGCCGCGATATCCTCGGGTGAGGAAAAGGTGAAGGCGTCGGAGACGCGGCCGCCGAAATTGGACAGCGAAAAGCTCCAGGCCACCACGAGCCCGAGCACGGCGAGGGCGCGCAGCGCATAGGGATCGCGCCGTGCGATATCCGGCGCCGGACCGCCGCTGTCGATCGCGCCGATCGTGCGCGCCATACGTTCCTGGTGGGCTTTCCACAGGGCGAGCGCGAAGGGATCGGATGTCGCGGGCGCTTCGTCCTGGACGCGGATCGCCTGATGGCCGAGGGCGCTCTTCTGTTCGAGCCTGCTGTCGATCTCGTCCGGCGTCGGCCAGCGGAAACGACCGAGAGACAGGAGCGATACGGAGAAGCCGAACGCGAAGACCACCAACGCGGCGATCTTCAATCCCGACGGCAGCGGCCTCCAGAAGCCGAACCAGCTTGCGATCAGGAACAGGCTGATGACGCCGAGTACGGGCAGGAGCGCGATAACGCCGCGTTCGGCGACGATCACCGAGGCTGCGAGCCTCCGCATCCAGGCGATCCGCCGTTTCAGGCGGCTCATGTCTGGGGGCGGCGCGTTGTCGTCCGTCGCTGTCATCCGGAGCCCTTGATGCGTTGTGACCGAAGCAGAAGCATAGCATTCTTTTGGGCAAAGGCGAGGCAAGCCCCGCAATTGCGCGATCACAATGACTTTAGGCCTTGCTTGTGGAGCGTCAGCCTTCCAGCCAATCGGGCAGGCTGTCGGCGCCGATCATGTCGTCATAGCTCGGTCGCGAGCGAATGACGTGAAAGGCCTCGTCCTTGACAAGGACTTCGGGAATGAGCGGGCGCGAATTGTACATGCCGGCTTGCACCGCGCCATAGGCGCCTGCGGAACCGACCGCCAGCAGATCGCCCGGCTTGGGCTCGGCCATTTCCCGATCCAGCGCCAGATAATCGCCGGTCTCGCAGACGGGTCCGACCACATCGGCGCGGATGCGCGGCGAATTGGCGGCGGTGATCTCGACCGGCATGATCTCGTGCCAGGCCTCATAGAGCGTGGGGCGGATAAGGTCGTTCATCGCCGCGTCGACGATCACGAAAGTCTTGTCGCCGCCGTCCTTCACATAGACGACTTCGGTGACGAGAATGCCGGCGTTGCCGACGATCAGCCGGCCCGGTTCGGTGACGATCTTGCAGCCGAGGCCGCGCAGCTGGTTCTTGACGACCTTCGAATAGGCTTCGGGATTGGGCGGCGGATTGTTGTCGAGCTTGTAGGGAATGCCGAGACCGCCGCCGATATCGACATGCTCGATATGATGGCCGTCGGCGCGCAGCGTCTCGACCAGCTCGGCGAGCAGCCGGAAGGCGTCGTCGAACGGCTGCAGATCGGTGATCTGGCTGCCGATATGCATGTCGATGCCGGTGACTTCGATGCCGGCAAGCGTCGCGGCATGCGCATAGACGGCGCGGGCGCGGTCATAGGAAATGCCGAACTTGTTTTCCTTCTTGCCGGTCGAGATCTTTGAATGGGTCTTGGCGTCGACGTCGGGGTTGATGCGGAAGGACACGGGCGCCCGCTTGCCCTTGGCGATGGCGCAGGCGTTCAGCGCTTCGAGCTCCGGTTCGCTCTCGACGTTGAAGCAATAGATGCCGGCGTCGAGCGCGAAATTCATTTCGCGCGTCTTCTTGCCGACGCCCGAAAACATGATGCGATCGGCGGGAATGCCGGCGGCGAGCGCGCGGCGCAATTCGCCTTCCGACACCACGTCGATGCCCGCGCCCATGCGGCCGATCGTCTTCAGCACCGCCTGGTTGGAATTGGCCTTCATCGCATAGCAGACCAATGAGTCCACGTCCGAAAAGGCGTCCTTGAACACCCGCACATGACGCTCGAGCGTGGCGGTGGAATAGAGATAGAACGGCGTGCCGACGGCGGCGGCGATTTCGGGAACGGAGACGTTCTCGGCGTAGAGCACGCCGTCCTTGTAGTCGAAATGGTTCACGGCGGGGATCCGATCAGAGCAGAGGGTCGAGGATGAAGGGGCGGTCTTCGATCTTGGCTTTTTCGCCAGCCTTGGGTTTCTGCGCCGGCTCGGTCTGGCCGGGCGTTTCGAGATCGCCCTTGCGGCCGCAGCCGGACAGCGCCAGCCCGGCCGACATCAACAGGGCTATCGAAATAAAGCGGACTGAAAGGGTCTTCGACATCGCGGATCCTTGAAACTGACTGCCGTCCTGATTAGCGAAAAAAGCGGCGGCGCGCATCTCTATTATCGTGATGCGCGCGCAAACCGGCGTTATGGCTCAGACACGCCCGCGCCAGGCGGCGATCTGGCTTCGCACCTGGTCGGGCGCCGTGCCGCCATAGCTCTTGCGGGCGGCGACCGAGGCTTCGACGGTGACGACCTTGTAGACGTCTTCCGTCACGCCGGGATGGATAGCCTGCAATTCATCGAGCGAGAGATCGGATAGATCGCAGGCTTTGCTTTCCGCCAGCGCCACGGCGCGGCCGGTCACATGATGGGCTTCGCGGAAGGGCAGGCCGACGGCGCGCACCAACCAGTCGGCGAGGTCGGTGGCGGTGGAGAAACCTGCGCCGGCGGCGGCCTTCATCCTGGTCACGTTCACAGTCATGTCCGCCACCATGCCGGTCATGGCGGCGAGCGCCAGTTCCAGGCTTTCAGCGGCGTCAAACACCTGTTCCTTGTCTTCCTGCATGTCCTTGGAATAAGCGAGCGGCAGGCCCTTCATCACCGTCAACAGCGCGATCAGCGAACCGTTGATGCGGCCGGTCTTGGCGCGCACCAGTTCCGCGGCGTCGGGGTTCTTCTTCTGCGGCATGATCGACGAGCCGGTCGAGAACGCGTCCGACAGACGGATGAAGCCGAACTGCGGCGTCGTCCAGATGACGATCTCCTCGGCGAAGCGCGACAGATGCGTGGCCGAGATGGCGGCGAGCGACAGGAATTCGAGTGCAAAATCGCGATCGGAGACGGTGTCGATCGAATTGCGGGTCGGCTCGCGGAAGCCGAGCGCGGTGGCCGTCATGTGACGGTCGATCGGATAGGGCGTGCCTGCCAGCGCCGCCGCGCCGAGCGGGGATTCGTCGAGGCGGGCGATTGCGTCGCGGACACGCGAGCGGTCGCGGCCGATCATTTCGACATAGGCCATGCAATGATGACCGAAAGTGACCGGCTGGGCGGTCTGCAGATGGGTGAAGCCCGGCATCACGGTGTCGGCATGCGCCTCGGCCTTGTCGAGAAAGGCCTTGATCAGGCCGGTCATCAGCGCATCCGTCTTGATGAGTTCCGCCTTGACCCAGAGGCGGAAATCCACCGCCACCTGGTCGTTGCGCGAGCGGCCGGTATGCAGGCGGCCGGCGGCGGGGCCGATCAGTTCGGCCAGCCGCGATTCCACATTCATGTGGATGTCTTCAAGTTTGCGTGAGAAGACAAATTGTCCGCTTTCAATCTCGCCCTTGATCTGATTAAGCCCGGCGATGATCTGGTCGCGATCGGCGTCCGTGATGATCTTTTGCGCCGCCAGCATGGTCGCATGGGCAATCGAGCCGGCGATGTCCTGGGCGTAGAGTTTCTTATCGAAGCCGATCGAGGCGTTGATTTCCTCCATGATGGACGCCGGGCCCGCCGCGAAGCGGCCGCCCCACATCTGGTTGGAGGAAGAATTCGAATTGCCCTCGGACATGACGCGCCTTGCCGTTTTTCAAGAGATGGACCCGATGAAGGACAAGAAGCCGACCCTCTTTCCCTCCACCAAACTCGTGGCGATCGCCGCCCTTGCGGGTCTTGTCGCCGGTGGTATCGCCGTTTACATGAAGGAAGCCGGCGATGGCAATGGCGCATCCGCCGCCGCCGCCAGCCAATGCGCGCCGGCGAAAGCGGTCGCGGCCCGGCTTCAGCCGCTCGCCAAGGGGCAGGTGGCCGCCTTCATTCCGGCAAACGATCCCACGCCGCTGTCTCTTCCCGTGCTGAAGGACGAGGCCGGCAAGGACATATCGATCGACGGCTACCGGCCGAAGGTTCAGCTCGTCAATCTCTGGGCGACATGGTGCGTACCCTGCCGCGAGGAAATGCCGGCCCTGAACGGGTTGCAAAAATCCATGGGCGGCGATCACTTTCAGGTGACCACGATCAATCTCGACAACGGCGACGCGGCCAAGCCGATCGCGTTCCTGAAAGACAACGAGATCGACGCGCTGCCCTTGCATCACGACGCCAGCCTGTCGAGCTTCAACGCGCTCAAGAAGCTCGGCGTCGCCATGGGCCTGCCCGCCACCGTGCTCGTCGACGGCCAGGGCTGCATGCTCGGCGCCATGAACGGCCCCGCCGCCTGGGACAGCGACGACGCCAAGGCGCTGATCAAAGGCGCCCTCGGCGAGGGCGCCTGAACGGCGTCAGCTCCAGATGAAGTCGGCGGTCGTCAGGTCGTCATAGTCGATGCCGGTCAGCTGGATCACCATGTCGGTCGCCGCATCGCCGTTGACGTCGACATAGAGCTTGTCGCCGATTTCCGAGAAATACGCCTGAGAATTGCCCGTGGCGCCGAACGACGTCGCATTTCCGAGATAGGTGAATGTGCCGGTCAGCAAGCCTGAAAAGACGAGGTCGTCGGTCGCGGCCGTGAAGTCCGCGATGACGTCGGTTTTTGTCGACGTCGACTGGCTGATGCTGCTGAAGATGAACTGATCGGTGCCTGTGCCGCCATAGACTGTGTTGACGCCCAGACCCATGCGGATCGAGTCGTCGCCGGTGCCCAGTTCAATCTTTGAGAAACTCGACGCCTGTTCGTCGAGAACGATGGAATTGACGCCCGCGCCGGCCAGGATGTTTTCGACATTGGCGAGCGTGGCCGTGCCGGCTGCGGCGAATGTCAGATAATCGGTGCCGCCTCCCAGATCGATATAGGCTCCGGTGTAGCTTGTGCTGAGGGTGATCGAATCGTCTTCCGACGCTCCGGACAGGGATTCCACCGCCGTCACCGTTGCGGTCACGCCATCGGCGAAGGTCACTGTATCGGCGCCGCTGCCGAGATTGATGGCGCCGCCGGTCATGTCGCCCTCGACCCTGACCGTATCGTTGAAATTGCCGCCATTGATCGTCTCGGCGAATTCGATCGTCAGCGTATTGACCGCATTGTCGAGCGACACCGTGTCGTTGCCGCCGCCGAGTTCGAGCATCACGCCCTGCGCCGACCCCGAGAAAGAGATCCTGTCGTCGCCTGCGCCTGCAGTCACGGTTTCCACGCTGGATAGCGTAATGATGTTGCTGCCGGAACCAAGCTCTAGGGTATCGACGCCGCTTCCGAGGCTGAAGAAACCGAGATAGCTCGATGAACCCGTATGGACGGCGTCCCGATCCGTGCCGCCATAGACGGTTTCGACGCCGGTGACCGTGAGCGTGTTGCCGTCGCCGGCGTAGAGCGTCAACCGGTCGCTGCCGTCACCGAGGCTGATCGAGCCGCCGGAAAGGCTCGAATCGAAGACGATGACGTCGGTCTGCGACCCGCCATTGACCGATTCGACATAGGCCACCGTCGCGGTGACCGCCACATTTGACCAGGCCAGAATATCGTTGCCGGCCCCGAGGTCGATCATGGCTATGGCGCTGGCTGCGGTGATCGTGAGATTGTCCGCGTCGCTCGATCCGAAAATGCTCTCGATCAATCCGACCGACAGCGTCCCGCCGTCGTCGAAGTAAAGCGTGTCCTGGCCGCTGCCGAGATTGAAAGAACCACCTGTCCACGAGTCGGACAGTTGAATCGTGTCGTTCTGCGAGCCTCCCGTCACCGTCTCTATGTTCCTGACCGTGACAGTGTTGTTGAAATTCGCGAGCGTCACCTGATCCGCGCCGGCGTCGAGATCAAGCATTGCTCCGGTGACCTGTTCGACGAAGGCGACGATGTCGGACCCGCTGCCTCCGGCTACGGATTCGACGCCGATGATCGTCATCATCGCGCCGCTCGCGTCGATCTTCACGGTGTCCGAGCCTCCGCCCAGATTGATCGTTCCGCCAGAATAAGTGTCGGTGAGCACGACGAGATCGTCACCTGCGCCCCCTGAAACGGACTCGACATTCTGGACGCTGACCGTGCTGCCGCCAGAAAAGAGAAACACCGCGTCGGAATTGCCGCCGAGATCGATCCTGACCGCGCCGTTGGCTCCGAGATAAACCTTGTCGGCGCCTCCGGCGCCGGTGATGGTTTCGGCGTTCAACACGGTGAGGGTGGAGCCCGAGCCGTTGAGGATGACCTGATCGGAGCCGCCGGCAAGATCGAAGTAGCCCACCGTGACGCCGGCGGAGCCCAAAGTGACGGCGTCGTTGCCGCTGCCGCCATTGACGGTTTCGACCGACATGAGCGTCACCGTCGTGTCGACATTGCCGAAATTGACCGTGTCGAACCCGGAGCCGAGATTGATCTGCGAACCGGTCACCTCTCCCTCGAGCGTCAGCACATCGGTGGTGGATCCTCCGAGAACCGATTCGGTGTTGGAAATGGTCAAGGTGTTCGCGAAGTTGGCGAGCGTCAGGCTGTCGGTTGAATCGCCGAGATTGACTTGAGCGCCTGTGACCTGTTTGGTGAAAACAACGCTGTCGGCCGAGACGCTGCCGGTTACCGTTTCCACCGAAATCAGCGACACGGTGCCGCCGGTCGAATCGAAGATCACCTGATCGAGGCCGTCGCCGAGATCGAGGACCATCGCCGATACGCTCGATCCGAAAATCAGCACGTCGGAGACGCTGGAGCCGACGACGGATTCGATGTTGCTGATAGTGATCGTGTTGGCGTCGGACGCGGAGGTCGCCCCCAGCCGCAGGATGTCTCCATCCACGCCGCCGCTGATCGTCTGGCCCGTGCCGTCGACCGTATCTGCAGGATTTCCAAGGTCGATTTCCCCGACATAGGGTCCCAGAAGTGTGATGTCCTGCTTCTGGCCATTGCCGATGATCGTCTCTGTATTCGTGAGAGTCGCCTTTGCAAAGGCGTTGATGATGACGCCGTCGCTGCCGCCCCGGAGATCCACCAGTCCGAGTTCGATCAGCGATCCCTTCTTGTTGTCGGGCATCACGATCGTAACGAGGTCGGATTGATTGGAGCCGATGATCGTTTCGGCAAGCGCGACGGAAACCGTCGTGTCGGACATGACGTCCGAGAGATCGAGCATATCCAGCCCGCCGCCCAAATCGATCGCCCCGGCCGTATAGGAGCCAGAGAGATAGACCTTGTCGGTCGACGTTCCGCCGACGATGGTCTCCACGTCCACCATGGTCACGGTGTTGACGTAGTTCGCCAGCGAAACGATGTCGATCCCGGAGCCGAGGGTCACCAGACCCGCGGTGATCTGGGTGCTGAAGGTGACGTTGTTGTCGACGCTGGAGCCGTCCGCATTGACATTTTCGACATTGGCGAGGGTGATCGTCGCGCCCGTCTCGGAGAAGTCTACCGTGTCCTCGCCGTCGCCCAGATCGATTGAGAGACCGCTGATGGCGGACACGAGGTAGATCGTGTCGTCGCCGGCCTTGCCGATGATCGTTTCGACATTTTCGACGGTCACGGTGTTGCCGTTCACCGACGTCACGAGCGTGTCGACGCCTCCTCCGAGATCAACGTTGAATTCGCCGTCGGTCGGCTGGGCTCCAAGAAAGACATAGTCGGTCTGGCTGCCGCCGAGAATGGTCTCGGTATTGGCGATCGTCAGCGAATTAGCCGCGTCGGCGAGCGTGATCTGGTCGTCGCCATCCCCCAGATTGATGGTGGCGCGGGTCAGCCGGCCCGATACGGTGATGAGATCGTCTTCGGCCCCGCCGATCACTGTTTCGATCGAGGCGATGGTCAGCGTGTTGTCGAAGTCGGCCAGCTTCAGGCGATCGTTGCCGTTATAGAGATCGTAACGCCCGCCGGTGATCTGGTCGAGCACCGTGATGTCGTCGCTTTTCGTGTGCAGCGTGCCGGTAATGGTTTCGACGCCTTGGACGGAAACCGTGTTGTTGTATTTTCCGAGCTTCAGCGTGTCGCCTTCTCCGCCGAGATCGATGGTCAGGCCATTCGCCAGCGTTCCGATCGTGACGACGTCCTTGCCGTCTTCGGCGCCGATGATCGTTTCGATATTGCGCAGCGAAATCGTCGATCCGTCCTCGAACAGAAACACTTTGTCGTCGCCGCCACGCAGGTCGATCGAGGTCGCCGTCTTGTCCATCATATAGACGATGTCGGTGCTGCCGCCGCCATAGATGGTCTCGACGCTGAAGAGGGAGACCGTGTTGCGGAAATTGTCGAGCGTCAAGACGTCCTTGCCGCCGGCGAGATCGATTTCAAGACCTCTGGCGGCGCCGCTCCAGACGACGCTGTCGATGCCGTTTGCGCCGAGCACGGATTCGGCGTTGGCGATGGTGATGGTGTTGTTCGAGCCCTTCAAGATCAGTTCGTCGGCTGCGCCGCCGCCGAGATCGTAGGACACGCGCGTCACTGCGGAGCTCACCGTGATCACGTCGTTGCCGCTGCTTGCCGTCAGCGTTTCGACGCCCGATATGGTGACGGTGGACGCATCGTTGAGGAAGAGTTTGTCACCCTTGGAGCCGAGATCGATCCGACCGCCGTCCATTTCCGTCTGTATATAGACGATATCGCTGTTGGACCCGCCGAGAACCGTCTCCGTGTTCGAGACCGTGATGAGATTGTTCTTGAAATTGTCGAGGTCGACCGTGTCCGTTGCGCCGTCGCCGAGGTTGATGACGACGCCGTTGGCCACCTGATCGAACAGGATTTTCTGCGTGCCGTCCCCGCCGGTGACCGTTTCGATGTTGTAGATCGTCACGGTGGCGCCGTTGTCCTGCAGCTGCAGCTTGTCGTCGCCGCCGCCGAGATTGATCGCACCCTGCGTCAGATTGGAATCATAGCGAACGATGTCGTCGCCGCTCGAACCGAGAATGGATTCGATGTCGCTGACCACGACCGTATTGCCGGCGGCTTTCAGGATCAACGTGTCGCGACCGCCGCCAAGATCGACGCTGTCGTTGCGGACCGAAGCCGTCACCACGATGGTGTCGGCGGCGGATGTTCCGCTCACGGCGCTCAGATCGGAAACGGTTTTGGTCGTCTTGCTTGCCATGGTCTGACTCCTTGTCATGCTCTTGGAGGCTCGCCGAAGGCCGAGCGCCCGCCCAAATGCCGGCAGGTGAGGGTGATCCTGGATTTAGTGGCTGAAGCTTTAGTGGGGCTGGCTCGTCCAGTTTAACTTTTCGCCTCACATTCCGCCCATTGAATCAGCGTCGGTCTTCCTTTAAGAGACCCGACAATTTCGCCGCGCAGAGGCGGAAGCCGTAAATTTTGGCGCAGCCGGGATGGCGCGCGGGATATGGAAAAGACTGGCATGGCGCGCATCGTGATGAAATTCGGCGGAACCTCCGTCGCTGATCTAGACCGCATCCATAACGTGGCGCGGCATGTCAAACGCGAGGTCGACGCCGGTCACGAAGTCGCCGTCGTCGTATCCGCCATGTCCGGAAAGACCAACGAGCTCGTCGGCTGGGTGCAGAACACGCCGAAAGTGGCCAAGGCGGATTCGCCTTTCTACGACGCGCGCGAATATGACGCCGTCGTCGCCTCGGGCGAGCAGGTGACATCAGGTCTTCTCGCCATCGCGCTGCAGTCGCTCGGCGTCAACGCCCGCTCCTGGCAGGGCTGGCAGATCCCGATCCGCACCGACAACGCCCATGGCGCCGCACGCATTCTCGAAATCGACGGCGCCGAGATCATCCGCCGCATGCAGGACGGCCAGGTCGCCGTCGTCGCCGGCTTCCAGGGCCTCGGTCCGGACAATCGCATCGCGACGCTCGGCCGCGGCGGCTCCGACACCTCGGCCGTCGCCATCGCCGCCGCCGTCAAGGCGGACCGTTGCGACATCTATACCGACGTCGACGGCGTCTATACGACCGATCCGCGCATCGAACCCAAGGCCAGGCGCCTGAAGAAGGTGGTGTTCGAGGAAATGCTCGAAATGGCCTCGCTGGGCTCCAAGGTCCTGCAGGTCCGCTCGGTCGAACTCGCCATGGTTCACAAGGTCCGCACCTTCGTGCGCTCGTCTTTCGAAGACCCCGATGCGCCGGGCATGGGCGATCTTCTCAACCCGCCCGGAACGCTGATTTGTGATGAGGAAGAAATCGTGGAACAGGAAGTCGTAACCGGCATCGCCTTCGCCAAGGATGAAGCGCAGATCTCGCTCCGCCGTCTGGCCGACCGGCCCGGCGTGTCGGCCGCGATCTTCGGACCGCTTGCCGAAGCCCATATCAATGTCGACATGATCGTGCAGAACATTTCCGAAGACGGTTCGCGCACCGACATGACCTTCACCGTGCCGACCGGCGATCTCGAAAAGGCGCTGAAAGTGCTCGACGAGCAGAAGCATCAGGTCGGCTTCGACGTGATCCAGAGCGAATCGGGGCTGGTGAAAGTGTCCGTCATCGGCATCGGCATGCGCAGCCATGCGGGCGTCGCCGCCCAGGCCTTCTCCGCGCTCGCCGCCAAAGGCATCAATATCAAGGCGATCACGACGTCTGAAATCAAGATTTCAATCTTGATCGACGGCGCCTATGGAGAACTCGCGGTTCGCACTTTGCATTCGGCCTACGGACTGGATAAGAAGTAAGGCGAGCCGGGGGGCTGCGTCAGCGTCATGATTTGACATACTGCGTCGACTCCTTTTCCTGGTAGAGCAGTTCGGAAGGGCGCCTTCGTGATCAGAGACATGGCAGCTGGACCGCGTATCCTGCTCAGGCGCTTGCGAGAGCTTTCGGCGGAGCCGCTGGAGCCTCAGGATCGCCTCGACAGGATCGTGATGCAGATCGCCCGCAACATGGTTGCGGAGGTGTGCTCGGTCTATGTGCTGCGCGCCGATGGCGTGCTCGAACTCTACGCCACCGAAGGCCTCAACAAGGAATCGGTCCACCTCGCCCAGTTGAAGATGGGCGAGGGCCTGGTCGGCACGATCGCCGCCTCGGCCCAGCCGCTCAATCTGTCGGACGCGCAAAGCCATCCGGCCTACGCCTATCTGCCCGAAACGGGCGAAGAGCTGTTTCATTCCTTCCTCGGCGTGCCGATCCTGCGCGCCGGCCGCGCGCTCGGCGTTCTCGTCGTCCAGAACCGGGCGCAGCGCCATTATTCCGACGACGAGGTCGAAGCGCTCGAAACGGTCGCCATGGTGCTGGCCGAAATGGTGGCGTCGGGCGAACTCAAGAAGCTCACCAAGCCCGGCCAAGAGCTCGACCTCTCCCGCCCCGTCACGATAGAAGGCGACGCCTATGGCGACGGCATCGGTCTGGGCTATGTCGTGCTGCACGATCCGCGCGTCGTCGTCACCAACCTGCTCAACGAAGACGTCGAACTGGAGCTGAACCGCCTCGGAGAAGCCCTGGGCTCGCTGCGGATCAGCATCGACGACATGCTGTCGCGTCGCGAAGTCTCCATGGAAGGCGAGCACCGCGCCGTACTCGAAGCCTATCGGATGTTCGCCCACGACCGCGGCTGGGTGCGCAAGCTCGAAGAGGCTATTCGCAACGGCTTGACGGCTGAAGCGGCGGTCGAGCGCGTGCAGAGCGAAACGCGCGCCCGGATGATGCGGCTCACCGATCCCTATCTGCGCGAGCGGATGCATGATTTCGACGACCTCGCCAATCGTCTCTTGAGGCAGTTGGCCGGCTACGGCGCGCATGCGGCGGCGGCGGCGTTTCCGAACGACGCCATCATCGTGGCGCGCGCCATGGGCGCGGCGGAACTCCTCGATTACCCTCGGACCAATGTTCGCGGCCTCGTGCTTGAGGAAGGCGCGGTCACCAGCCATGTCGTCATCGTCGCCAAGGCCATGGGCATTCCCGTCGTCGGCCAGGCCGAAGGCGCAGTGTCGCTGGCGGAGAAGGGCGACGCCATCATCATCGACGGCGAAGACGGCAAGGTCCACCTGCGTCCCGCCCAGGACGTGCAGAAGGCCTATGAAGAAAAGGTGCGTTTCCGCGCTCGCCGGCAGGAGCAGTTCCGGGCGCTGCGCGCCGTCGAACCCGCCACGCGCGACGGTCGCCGCATCAGCCTGAACATGAATGCCGGCCTGCTGGTCGACCTGCCGCAGCTTTCGGAAGCCGGCGCCGAGGGAATCGGCCTGTTCCGCACCGAACTTCAGTTCATGATCGCCTCGACCATGCCCAAGGGCGAGGAGCAGGAAGCTTTCTATCGCAACGTCATCAAGCAGGCCGCCGGCCGGCCGGTGACGTTCCGCACCCTCGACATCGGCTCGGACAAGGTCGTTCCCTATTTCCAGGCGATCAAGGAAGAGAACCCCGCGCTCGGCTGGCGCGCGATCCGCCTGGCGCTCGACCGTCCGGGCCTGTTGCGCACCCAGATGCGCGCCCTTCTCAAGGCGGCGGGCGGCACCGAGCTGAAGATCATGATTCCCATGGTCACCGAGGTGCAGGAATTGCGGGCGGTCCGCGTTCTCCTGCAAAAGGAAGTGCAGCATCTCTCCAAATTCGGCCATCTCCTGCCGCGCAAGCTGCAGTTCGGCGCGATGCTGGAAGTTCCGTCGCTGCTCTGGCAACTCGACGAACTCATGGCGGAAACCGATTTCGTGTCTGTCGGCTCCAACGATCTCTTCCAGTTCGCCATGGCGGTGGATCGCGGCAATGCGCGGGTGTCCGACCGTTTCGACATTCTGGAGCGGCCGTTCCTGCGCATTCTCCGCGACATCGTTCGCGCAGGCCAGCGCAACAACACGCCGGTGACGCTGTGCGGCGAGATGGCGGGCAAGCCGCTGTCGGCGATGGCGCTGCTCGGCCTGGGCTTCCGGTCGATCTCGATGTCGCCTGCGGCGATCGGCCCGGTAAAGGCCATGCTGCTCGGGCTCGACGCAAGCGCTCTCGAGCGCATGATGACCGATGCGCTCGACGAAAAGGCGCCGAAAGTCCCGATGCGCGAATTGCTGAAGCGCTTCGCCGAAGAACACAATATTCCGCTTTGACGGTATAGATCCTTGGCCACGCTCCCGCTCGACAAGATGAAGGAACTCGAACGCCGTTTCGCGGAGGTCGAGGCGCGCATGGGCGAGGGCCCGGCGGCAGACGTCTATATCAGGCTCGCCGCAGAATATTCGGAACTGCAGCCGGTCGTGGCGAAGATTTCCGCCTACATGAAGGCGCAGGAAGAACTTTCGGGCCTGCGCGCCATTCTCGCCGACGGCGGCATGGATCGCGACATGCGCGACCTCGCCGAACTCGAACTGCCCGACCTGCAGGACCGGATCGAGCAGCTCGAAAAGGATTTGCTGATCGCGCTCCTGCCCAAGGACGCGGCCGACGAAAAGAACGCCATTCTCGAAATCCGCGCCGGCACCGGCGGCAACGAGGCCGCGCTCTTCGCCGGCGATCTCTTCCGGATGTATGAGCGTTACGCCTCCACCCATGGCTGGAAGGTGGAAATCCTGTCCGAAAGCGAAGGCGAGGCGGGCGGCTACAAGGAAGTCATCGCCGAGATTTCGGGCCGCGGCGTGTTCTCGAAGCTGAAATTCGAATCCGGCGTGCATCGCGTGCAGCGCGTGCCGGCGACCGAATCGCAAGGGCGCATCCATACATCGGCGGCCACGGTCGCCGTTCTGCCGGAGGCGGAGGACATCGACATCGAGATCCGCCAGGAGGATATCCGGATCGACACGATGCGGGCGTCCGGCGCGGGCGGACAGCATGTCAACACCACCGATTCCGCCGTGCGCATCACGCATCTTCCCACCGGCATCGTCGTCACCAGTTCGGAGAAGTCTCAGCACCAGAACCGCGCCAAGGCGATGCAGGTGCTGCGCTCCAAACTTTTGGACATGGAGCGTCAGCGGGCCGACAGCGCCCGGTCTGCGGATCGACGCAGCCAGGTAGGATCGGGCGACCGATCCGAACGCATTCGCACATATAATTTCCCGCAGGGTCGGCTGACCGACCACCGCATCAATCTGACCCTCTATTCGCTCGACCGGGTGATGCAGGGCGAAATCGGCGATGTCGTCGACGCATTGATCGCCGATTTCCAGGCCTCGGAGCTCGCCCGCCTGGGTGAAGGCGGCCTCTCGTGAGCATCACGCTCGGCGCCATGATGGATCGCTTTCGACGCGCGCTTCAGGCTGCCGGGGTCGAGGATGCCGCGGCCGAAACCCGCATTCTCATCGGCGGCGCGCTGGGGCTCGATCGCGCCGCCATGCTGGCGCGCCCCGAACTCGCTCTCCGCTCCGAAGATGAAACGCGGCTCGACGCGATGCTCGATCGCAGGCTCGCAGGCGAGCCGCCGCACCGCATTCTCGGCCGGCGGGAATTCTTCGGCCTAGAATTCCAGTTGAGCGAGGCGACGCTGGAGCCGCGCCCGGACACGGAAACCCTCGTCGAGACGGTTTTGGAACGCTTGCGGCCGCGGCGCGAGGAGCCGCTGTCGATCGTCGATCTCGGCACGGGCACAGGCGCGATTTTGCTGGCTCTCCTGTCCGAAATGCCTCTCGCGCGAGGCATGGCAGTCGACCTCTCCGAAAAAGCCCTCGCCACCGCGCAGAAGAACGCCGAGGTTCTGGGTCTAGCCGATCGCTTCGACACGGGTTGCGGCTCTTGGTTTGCGCCGCTCGCGGGGCGTGTGTTCGACGTGATCGTCTCCAACCCTCCCTATATACCCTCCGCTGTCATCCCGACGCTCGATGTGGAGGTGCGCGAGCATGATCCGCTTCTGGCGCTGGACGGCGGCGAGGATGGCCTGGACGCCTATCGCGCCATTGCAGCCGGCGCCGGCGCGCATCTCGCGTCCATGGGCTTTGTCGCCGTCGAAACCGGCTTCGATCAAAGACAGAGCGTCGAAGACATCTTTCGCGGGCAAGGTTTCATTTTGTCGGAAGCTCGGCGAGACTATGGCGGCAATGATCGGGTGCAGGTCTTTTCCAAAACAAGATCTGTCCAGGCCGCTTTCAGCGCGTGAATATTGAGCTCTTTCCCAAGAAAGGGCTTGGAATCCTTCGGAAAGCGGTCTAGGGTCGCCTCATGCACCGGGCGGCATCCGCTGGATCAGCGATTCGATAATTGATTGCCGGGCTTTGGGGTTTCTCAAAACATACGTCCTGACATATCGAGTCCGGTGCTGGGCTCTGGATTTTTGGAGTAGATTCCGGGATCAGCGGCGTCCGTGGACGTGATCGCGACAGTGAAGCGCGAAAGCTGCGCTCTCAACGCCGATGCGGCGCGTCGGAGCGCAATGGAAACAGACATTTCGGGTGAATGATTGATGAGGCCTGGACAGCAGAAGCAGCGCAGCCGCGGCCGCAGCAGCGGCGGCAACAATAACAGCAACAACAATAACAATAATAACAACAACAACAACCGCAAGGGCCAGAACCCGCTCACCAGAACCTATGACAGTTCCGGCCCCGATGTGAAGGTTCGCGGCACGGCGCAGACGATCGCCGAAAAATATATGGCGCTGGCGCGCGATGCGTCGAGTTCCGGCGACCGGGTCATGGCGGAAAACTATCTCCAGCATGCCGAACATTACAACCGAATCATCGCGGCGGCGCAGGCCATGTATCAGGAGCGTTATCAGCGCGACGACCGGTTTGAACAGGGCCAGGAACGTCAGGATTATTCCGAGCGCGAAGAAGAAGACGGCGACTCCCCGGCAGAGTCCGCAGTACAGGCCGAACCCGCCCATCAGCCACAGCCACAGCCACAGCCTCAGCCGCAAGTTCAGGCTCAGCCGCAAGCGCAGCCTCAGCCGCAGCAGAGGCAGTCGCCGCGTCATTCGCAACCCAAGCCGCAGCCTCAGCCGCAGCCGGTGATCGACGAAAGCACGCCTCAGCCGGTCATCGAAGGCGTTCCGGCCGAAGTCCAGATCGAAACCGAAGCCGCACAGCAGGACGCAGCTCCCGCCGCAGAAAAAGCCACCCGCCGTCGCAGCGCCAGCCGCCCGCGCCGGACGCCGCGCGCCGCCGCAGGCGCCGAGAACGGCGAAGCCGCGCCGGAGCCCGCTCCGGCCGAGTGAGCGCGCGCCGCCAACGACAAAAAGCCGCGCCCGATGCTGTCGGGCGCGGCTTTTTTCAATTTATTCTGCTGCAGCTCAGGCGGCGATGGCTTCCTGATCGTGGAACATCTTGGCGAGATTCAGGAAGCAGATCATGCCGTTTTCGCGAGCGATGATGCCGTCGGTATAGGCCTTGTCGAAAGAAGTGGTGATTTCGGGGGCCGGCTGAACTTCGGAGCTCTTGATGGTGAGGATGTCCGAGACGCGATCCACCAGCATGCCGATGATCATGTTGCGCACTTCGGTCACCACGATCGCGCTGCGCTCGTTGGCGGCGGCGCTCGGCAGGCCCAGCTTGCGGGCGAGGTCTATGATCGGGATCACCGTGCCGCGAAGGTTCATCACGCCGATGACGTCCTTGGGGGAGTGCGGGATCGGCGTCGAGGGCGCCCAGCCGCGGATCTCGCGGATGGTCGTGGTCTTCACGCAGAACTCCTGATCATGCAGGCGAAAGGCGATGATTTCGATCGTGTCGGATTCGAAGATCGCGGTGGACTGCGGTGTCGCCATGCTCAAAACTCCTCCCAGTTGTCAGCGGACTGGGCAATAGCGGCATTGCCTTGGGAGGCGAATGCCCGGTTGACTTTTTGCGGCTTGACCCTGTGCGTCGACATCGGCGGCGTCGCCTGCGCGGCGACGACCGGCGCCGAAGAAATTCTCTGTCGCGAAGCGCCGGTTTTGAAAGTCGCGAGCAACATGTTCAATGCGCTCACTTCCCTGGCAAGACCGTGGCTCGCTGCGGTGGATTCCTCGACCATGGCGGCGTTTTTCTGGGTGCCTTGATCCATGAGTATCACGGTTTCGTTAATTTCGTTTAAACCGACCGCCTGCTCACGGGCCGATTCGACGATGGCGCGGATATTGCGGTCGATATCCTGAACCTGGCCGACGATTTCGGTCAAACGCCGCCGGTCTGCCCGACCAGTCCGACGCCGCCCCGGACCTGCTCCGACGAGGTGTTGATCAGTGTCTTGATTTCCTTGGCGGCCTTCGCAGAGCGTTGGGCCAGTTCGCGGACTTCCTGCGCGACGACGGCGAAGCCTTTGCCCGCCTCGCCGGCGCGGGCGGCTTCCACGCCGGCATTCAGCGCGAGCAGATTGGTCTGGAAGGCGATCTCGTCGATGACGCCGATGATGTTCGAGATCTCGCGCGACGAATTCTCGATCGCGCCCATGGCCGCAATCGCCTGTTTCACGACTGCGCCGGACTTCTCGGCGTTCTCCTTGGTGCGGCTGACCAGCCGGCTCGCCTCGTCCGCCCGCTTGCTGGAGTCCGATACAGTGGTGGTGATTTGCTCGAGGGCCGCGGCCGTCTCCTCCACGGACGCCGCCTGCTGCTCCGTCCGGCGGGCGAGTTCGTCGGCGGCGGCGCGGATCTCGTCGGCGCCCGAGCCGATGGCGAACGCGTTGTTGCTGATCTCGTCCATGGCGCCGCGCAGCCGGCTGATCGAACTGTTGAAGTCATCGCGGATCTTGACGAGATTGTCGGGAAACTGCGCCGTCAGCGTCTGATCGAGATTGCCGGCGGCGAGATCCTGAAGTCCTTGCGCCAGGGCGTCCACGGCGTTGACGCGCAGCGTCACGTCGGTGGCGAACTTCACCACCTTCACCACTCTGCCGGAGGGGTCGAGGATCGGATTATAGCTCGCCTGAATATAGACGGGGCGTCCGTCCTTGCCGATGCGCTCGAATTCGCCGGCCTTGAATTTTCCCCCCGCGAGATCGGCCCAGAATTGCCTGTACTCGTCCGAACGAACGTAGTCGGCGGCGCAGAACATCGCATGTTTCTTGCCGACGATGTCGGACTGCGAATAGCCGAGCGTGGTCAGGAAATTCTCGTTGGCGGTGATGATCTCGCCGGCCGGCGTGAATTCGATCACGGCCTGGATGCGGGATATGCTGTCCAGCTTGCCGGCATCCTCGATGGATTTCAGCTTTTGCTCGGTGATATCGGTGGCGATCTTGACGATCTTTCGCAGTTTTCCGCCCGAGAAGACGGGATTGTACGACGCTGCAATCCAGACTTCGCGCCGGTTCTTGCCGAAGCGGAGATATTCGCGGGCGTCGAATTCGCCGCGCCGCAGCTTGTTCCAGAATTCGCCATAAGTGGGGCTCGCGGCCTCTACGGGGTCGACGAACAGACGGTGATGCTGGCCCCGGATTTCCTCCGGGCTGTAACCCAGCGTTCGGCAGAAATTTTCATTCGCCGACAGAATCTCGCCGTCGACCGTGAATTCGATGATGGCGAGCGACTTTTGCAAGGCGGCCAAGATACTTCCGGCGTCGCCGCCGAGACTGAAAGACATCATTATAGACTCGTCCTACATGCGCCGAATGATCTCGGACATCCAATCATCTTGTTGTGTGGATACGAGCTGGCGCTGCCGGTGCGAAGCCGGGAGAAACAGCGTGAAGTGACGCAGACATCCGGCAGGACGTCGACAAGACGGTGGGCCGCACCGTCGGTCCAAAATTCATCCACGAAGCCACTGTAGATTTCACAAAAGAATTTAACAAAGAATTATGTTTTAATAAAAAAGCGTGTTTCTCGCTCCATGAACGGGCGCAAAACTGATCGGGCCGACATCTCGACGCAACGCCCGATAAAAGAAATCCCGGAGCGTCGCCCCGGGATTGAAAATTCTCTGGCGCCGACGCTCAGTAGCGCACGACCACCCGTGTGCGCTGGCGATAGCGGCGCGGGCAATCGTCGATATAGCGACGGCCCCACTTGTCGCGATAGTAGCACTGGCCCGGCTGGGCGGCCACGGCGCCGAGGACGCCGCCGATCGCTGCGCCGACGGCTGCGCCGCGCACGTCGTTGGACACGATGCCGCCGATGACGGCGCCGGACGCCGCGCCGACCGCTGCGCCTCTTTCCGTCTGGGTGCAGCCGGCCACCGTCAGGCCCGCCACCACGATTGCGATTGCTTTGTACATTGATTGCCTCCGAAAGTTTGCCGGCCATCCGGCAAAAACAAGCTTTCCAGCCGGAACGAACGCCCGTTTCGCGATTCCGACCGGAGATCGCTAGAAGCTAAAAAAGCTCAAAATGTGAATTCGTTCCAGCCTTGAGCAGAAAAATTTCTACCCTGCGCCAATCGGCCGTTGTTGTTCCCGAAGGCACTGTCTCACCAATGCGTCACTTTTTCTGCGCGCACGGCCCGCTCACGACGATGCTGCTTGATGAACGGCGGGAAGCTGGCACACTGCCGGAAGGGTCTAACCCTTGGGAGGATTAGGATGACAAAGGTAACCTTGACGGTGAACGGCCGGCGCATGTCCGCCGATTGCGATGACCGCACCCTTCTCGTGAATTTCATACGCGACAAGCTGGCTCTGACGGGCACGCATGTTGGATGCGACACCACCCAATGCGGCGCCTGCGTCGTTCACATGGACGGAAAGTCGGTCAAGAGCTGCTCGGTTCTGGCCGTTCAGGCGAACGGTTCGGAGATCACCACGATCGAAGGCGTCGCCGCCGACGGCGAATTGCATCCGGTGCAGGCGGCGTTCAAGGAAAACCACGGCCTGCAATGCGGCTTCTGTACGCCCGGCATGGTGATGACGTCGATCGACATGATCCGCCGCCATGGCGGCCAGCTCGACGAAGCGACCGTCAGGCATGAGCTCGAAGGCAATATCTGTCGCTGCACCGGCTACCATAACATCGTCAAATCGGTGTTGTCGGCCGCCGCCGACATGAACGCCAAGCAAGCCGCCGAATAAGATTCAATCTCTCGGGAGGAGAAACCGATGGGTATCGAAGGAATTGGCGCGCGCGTTGCGCGCAAGGAAGACAAGCGCTTCCTCACCGGCAAGGGCCGCTACACCGACGACATGAGCGTGCCCGGCATGAAATACGCGGTGTTCGTGCGCAGCCCGCATGCGCATGCGAAGATCACCGGCATCGACCTTTCCGCCGCAAAGGAGATGCCGGGCGTGATCGGCGTACTGACCGGCAAGCAATTGCAGGAAGACGGCATCGGCAATCTGATCTGCGGCTGGATGATCCATTCCAAGGATGGTTCGCCGATGAAGATGGGGGCCTGGCGTCCACTCGCCTACGACACCGTCCGCTATGTCGGCGACGCCGTCGCGGTGGTGGTGGCCGACAGCGTGGGCGAAGCCCGCGACGCCGCCGAACAAGTGGTGGTCGATTACGACGTGCTGGACGCGGTGGTCTCGGCGACCGACGCGCTGGAAGCCGGCGCGCCGCAGATCCATCCGGAAGCGTCCGGCAATCTGATCTTCGACTGGGAGATCGGCGACAGCACGGCTGCCGATGCGGCCATCGCCCGCGCCGCGCATGTCACCGAGATCGAGATCCACAACAACCGTCTTTCGCCCAATCCGATGGAGCCGCGCGCAGCCCTCGGCATCTATGACGAGGCCGAGGATCACTATACCTGCTACACCACCTCGCAGAATCCGCATGTGGCGCGGCTGGTGATGAGCGCTTTCTACAATGTCGCGCCGGAAAACAAGCTGCGCGTCATCGCCCCCGATGTCGGCGGCGGCTTCGGCTCGAAGATCTATATCTATCCGGAAGAAATCGTCTGTCTCTGGGCCTCGAAGAAGACCGGCGTGCCGGTGAAATGGACGTCGGATCGCACCGAAGCCTTCCTGACCGACGCGCATGGCCGCGACCATGTCTCCAAGGTCAAGATGGCGTTCGACGCCGACAACAAGGTCATCGGCCTCAAGGTGGACACGATCGCCAATCTCGGCGCCTATATGTCGCTGTTCTCTTCGGCGGTGCCGACCTATCTCTATGCGACGCTGCTGTCGGGCCAATACGCCATTCCGGCGATCCACTGCAATGTCCGCACCGTCTACACCAACACCGCCCCGGTCGACGCCTATCGCGGCGCGGGTCGTCCGGAGGCGACCTATCTTCTCGAACGGACGATGGAAACGGCGGCGCGCGAACTCGGCGTCTCGCCGGCCGAATTGCGCAAGCAGAACTTCATCCGCAGCTTCCCCTATCAGACGCCGGTGATCATGAATTACGACGCGGGCGACTACGAGGCGTCGCTCGTCGCCGCCATGCAAGCTGCGGATTGGGACGGTTTTGCCGCCCGCAAGACCGAAGCCAAGACCCGAGGAAAGCTGCGCGGCATCGGCATGAGTTGCTATATCGAGGCCTGCGGCATCGCCCCTTCGCAGGCGGTGGGCTCGCTCGGCGCCGGCGTCGGCCTCTGGGAATCGGCGGAAGTGCGTGTCAACGCGGTCGGCACGATCGAAGTGCTGACCGGTTCGCACAGCCACGGCCAGGGTCATGAAACCACCTTTGCCCAGCTCGTGGCCGATCGCCTCGGCGTGCCGATCGCCAATGTCAATATCGTCCATGGCGACACGGACAAAGTGCAGATGGGCATGGGCACCTATGGCTCGCGCTCCGGCGCCGTCGGTATGTCGGCGATCGTCAAAGCGCTCGACAAGGTCGAAGCCAAGGCCAAGAAGATCGCCGCGCATCTGATGGAGGCCGACGAGGCCGATATCCAGATCGAGAATGGCGAATTGGTGGTCGCCGGCACCGACAAGAAGCTGCCATGGTTCCAGGTGGCGCTCGCCGCTTACACCGCGCACAACCTGCCGTCCGGTATGGAGCCGGGCCTGAAGGAAAGCGCCTTCTACGATCCGTCCAACTTCACCTTCCCGGCCGGCTGCTACATCGCCGAGGTCGAAGTCGATCCGGAAACCGGCAAGACCGAGATCTGCCAGTTCGTCGCCGCCGACGATTTCGGCAACATCATCAATCCGATGATCGTCGAGGGGCAGGTGCATGGCGGCATCGCCCAGGGCGTCGGCCAGGCGCTGCTCGAAGGCGTCATCTATGACGAGAACGGCCAGTTGCTGACGGCGAGCTATATGGATTACGCCATGCCGCGCGCCGACGACCTGCCGTCCTTCTCCGTGTCGCATCAGAACACGCCCTGCCCGGGCAATCCGCTCGGCATCAAGGGTTGCGGGGAAGCCGGCGCCATCGGCTCGCCGCCGGCGCTGATAAACGCCATCACCGACGCCATCGGCAACAATGCGCTCACCATGCCCGCCACGCCTGAAAAGGTGTGGTCGCTCGCCAACGCCTGACCCGGGGAGGAACCACGATGTACAACACGTCCTATCACCGCGCCTCTTCCGTCGATGACGCAGCGGCCAAGTTCGGCGCCGGCGAAGACGCCAAATATCTCGCCGGCGGCATGACGCTCATCGCCACGATGAAGCAACGGCTGGCGGCGCCGTCCGATCTCGTCGATCTCCGGCATGCGCCGGAGCTCAAGGGCATCTCGGTCAACGGCTCGTCGGTGCGCATCGGCGCCGGCGTCACCCATTTCGAGGTGGCGACGTCGTCGGCGCTGCGCGTCGTCTGCCCGGCCATCACGCAACTCGCCGGTATGATCGGCGATCCGCATGTTCGTCACATGGGCACGATGGGCGGATCGGTGGCCAACAACGATCCGGCGGCGGATTACCCCTCCGCCGTTCTGGCGCTCGCCGCCACCGTCGTGACCAACAAGCGCCGCATCGCCGCAGACGACTATTTCCGCGGTATGTTCGAGACGGCGCTTTCGGACGGCGAGATCATCGTCGCCTTCGAATTCGAGGCGCCGGCCAAGGCCGGCTATTCGAAATTCGCCAATCCCGCTTCGCGCTACGCCATGGCTGGCGTCTTCGTGGCGAAATCCGCCTCGGGCGGCGTCCGCGTGGCGGTGACGGGGGCGGGCTCCAACGGCGTCTTCCGCCATGCAGGCATGGAAGGGGCGCTCGCCGCCGACTGGTCGGCGGATGCGGTCGCCGGCGTCGATGTCGACGTAGGCTCGATGATGGCCGATATCCACGGCTCGTCCGCCTATCGCGCCAATCTGGTGCGGGTAATGGCCAAGCGGGCAGTCGCCGCCGCCGGTTGATCGAAGCGGATCAAATCGATCGCCGCGACCCGTCGAAATTCGGGTCGCGGCGATTTGCCGTTTAACAAGTGTTTATTGTTTTATTTGTAAGAATTTGGGGATGTCGGGTTCGACGATGCTGTCGGACGTGAGCCCGCTCGGCTGCATGACGCGCGCTGGGGCAGGGAGTGCTTTCAGGAAATTTCGATGACCTCGCCGCTTCAAGACAATGCCGCGCCCAAGATCGACCGCCGTCTGGAATTCATGCAATTCGCCCAGGCCGAAAAGGAGCAGGTCGGGTCTCTTCGCGAGGTGATCGAGCGCGAACTGCCCAAAGCGCTCGACAAATTCTACGGCAAGGTCGCCGGCACGCCGGAGACGCGCCGCTTCTTTTCTTCCGATCAGCATATGGCGGCCGCCAAGGGCGCCCAAGTCGGTCACTGGACCAGCATCATCAAGGGCGACTTCACCGAGAAATATGCGTCCAATGTCCGGGCCATCGGCATGGCGCATGCCCGGATCGGGCTCGAACCGCAATGGTATATCGGCGGCTACGCGATCATCCTCGACCATCTCCTGAAAGAAGCGGTCAAGGCGCATGCGCCGGGCAACGGTCTGTTCGGCAAGAAGGGCGCCGACGCAGACGAACTCGGGGCCATGCTCGGCAGTCTCGCCAAGGCGGTGTTCCTGGACATGGATCTGGCGATCTCCGTCTATGTCGAGGAGAAAGAAGCGGCGCTGAAGGCGACGCAGCAACAGGCGCTGCAGGAAGCCGAGCACGTGTCCCAGGTGTTGGGCCAGGCGATCGCCGCGCTCGGCGAAAAGCGGTTGGATCACCGTATCGGCGCGGAATTGCCTCCGGCCTATGCCGCGATGGGCCAGGCGTTCAACGCCGCGATGGAAGAGCTGGCCGGCACCATTCACCGTATCGAGACGTCGGCCGCCCAGATACAAACCGAGGCGAGCGACATCCATTCCTCTGCCGACCAGCTCGCCAAGCGCACCGAGCAGCAGGCGGCTTCCGTGGAAGAAACAGCCGCAGCCCTCCAGCAGATCACCGCCACAGTGTCCGATTCGGCCCAGCGCGCCGCCCAGGCCAATGATCTCGCCGGCCGCGCCAAGGCCGGCGCCCAGCAATCCGGCCAGATCGTCGATCAGGCGGTGGCGGCGATGAGCGGCATCGAGAATTCGTCGAAGGAGATCTCCAACATCATCGGCGTGATCGACGAGATCGCCTTCCAGACCAATCTGCTCGCTCTCAATGCAGGCGTGGAAGCGGCGCGGGCCGGCGACGCCGGCAAGGGTTTCGCTGTCGTGGCGCAGGAAGTGCGGGAACTCGCGCAACGCTCCGCCAAGGCGGCCAAGGAAATCAAGAGCCTGATCACCAATTCCGGCGAACAGGTTAAGAACGGCGTGGCGCTGGTGGCCGAAACCGGCGAGGCGCTTGGCCGCATCGTCCACGAAGTCACCGAAATCAGCCAGCATATCCACGCCATCCACGAGGCGGCGCGCGACCAGACCAATGCGTTGTCGGACATCAATTCTTCCGTCACCGTCATCGATCAGGGCACGCAGCAGAACGCAGCGATGGTGGAACAGACCAACAGCGCCAGCAATCACCTTGCCGACGAGGCGGTGCGAATCAATGAGATGCTCGGCGAGTTCCGCACCGGTCGGGCCAAGGAAGCCGTGAGGACGCGAGCGCCGGCCAAATCTGTCACCGCGCCGAAACCCTCCATCCGTGCGCCCCAGCCGTCGCCGGCTAAACATGCCTCACCCAGGCCGCAACGCAGCGCTCCGGCGTCCATCGGCGCCACCGCGCTCGCCCAGGACAATTGGGAAGAATTCTGAAACGCGGCTCTTTCGCGCCATTCCGGGCCGTCTTGACGTAAGTCAAGGCGGCATCGTGTTTCAGGCTTTAATGCCTATTTTAGCGATATGAATGATAATGCGCTGTAACGACGCGGAGCTCATGATTCGCAGGGGCAGGGGTTGACGTTTGGAATGATTCCAAACACAAAAGACCTTAAGAGTCTGGAGATGATTATGGAATTCGAAGCCTTCTTCACGGAAGCGCTGGATGGGCTGCACCAGGAAGGCCGCTACCGCGTTTTCGCCGATTTGGAACGTCGCGCGGGACAATTCCCCAAGGCCATTCGCCATACGGAAAACGGCCCGCAGGAAGTGACCGTCTGGTGCTCGAACGATTATCTCGGCATGGGCCAGCATCCCAAGGTCATCGCGGCGATGAAGGAAGCGATCGATTCCTGCGGCGCCGGCGCGGGCGGCACGCGAAATATTTCCGGCACGAATCACTACCATGTTCTGCTCGAGCAGGAGCTCGCGGATCTGCATGGCAAGGAGGCGGCGCTGCTGTTCAATTCCGGCTATATGTCCAACTGGACCACGCTCTCGACGCTCTGTTCGAAGATCCCGGGAATGATCGTATTCTCGGACGCCGGCAACCACGCTTCGATGATCGAAGGCATTCGTCACGCCAAGTGTCAGCGCGTAATCTTCAAGCACAATGACCTCGCCGATCTGCGCGCCCATCTCGAAGCTGCCGATCCTAAGGCGCCGAAGATGATCGCTTTCGAATCGGTCTATTCGATGGACGGCGATATCGCGCCCATCAAGGAAATCTGCGATCTCGCCGACGAGTTCGGCGCCATGACCTATCTAGACGAAGTGCACGCCGTCGGCCTCTATGGTCCCCGCGGCGGCGGCATCGCCGAGCGCGACGGCCAGATGCACCGCCTCACGGTGATCGAAGGCACGCTCGGCAAGGCGTTCGGCGTCATGGGCGGCTATATCACCGGGTCGCATGCGCTGTGCGATTTCGTGCGTTCTTTCGCCTCGGGCTTCATCTTCACGACCTCGCTGCCGCCGGCGATCGCCGCCGGCGCTCTCGCCTCGATCCAGCATCTGAAGGCGAGCCCGTTCGAGCGCGCCCGGCATCAGGACCGTGTGCGCAAGCTGCGCGCCGCACTCGACGCTAACGGCATTCCACATCTTCACAATCCCAGCCATATCGTGCCGGTGATGGTGAAGGACGCCGCCAAGTGCAAATGGATCTCGGACCTGTTGCTCGACAATTTCGGCATCTATGTCCAGCCGATCAACTATCCGACGGTGCCGAAGAAGACCGAGCGCCTGCGCATCACCCCGGCCCCCTATCACACCGATGGCGATATCGACCATCTGGTCGGCTCGCTGCATTCGCTGTGGGCGCGCTGCGCCCTGGCCCGCGCCGTCGCCTGATCAAATCCATCGCTTGAAATCGTCATGCGGATCATCGAGAGATGGTCCGCATGTGTCGTTTCAGGGGAGGGTTTTCATGGGTATGGACCAGCGATTGGACCAGACGATCGACCGCGCCATCGGCGAGGGGCGCATCACGGGAGCTGTGGTTCTGGTGCATCGCGACGGCGAGCCGGTCTATGCCCGCGCCGCTGGCTTTGCTGATCGCGAGGCAGGGCGACCCGTCGCCATGGACACGATCTTTCGCCTGGCCTCGGTCACCAAGCCCTTCGTCGCCGCCACGGCGCTCGCCATGGCCGAACGCGGCCTGCTGTCGGTCCAGGATCTCGTGCGCGATCATCTGCCCTGGTTCCAGCCCAAGCTGGCGGATGGGCGAGTGGGCGATATCACGCTTCATCATCTGCTGACCCATACCGCCGGGCTCGCCTATGATCCAGCGCTTGAGCGCCTGCCGGCCGATCTCGCCGTCAATTGCGGCCTCGCCGACACCGATCTCGATTATGAAGCCAATTTCTCCCGCGTCAACGCGATCCCGCTGCATTTCGAGCCCGGCAGCCAATGGCTTTACTCCTACGCCACCGACATTCTCGGCGCTGTGATCGCCAGAGTGCAGGGCGGAACGCTGGAAGAGGCGGTCAGGACCTATGTCTGCGATCCCCTGGGGCTCGATGACTGCCGCTTTCATGTCACCGACGCCAACAGGCTGGCGGTCGCCTATGCGGATAGTCATCCGGAGGCGGTCCGCATGCCCGATCCCTATAGCCCGCCGGAAACGGAGGGTTGGACCCTGACCTTCTCGCCGGGCCGGATCTTCAATCCCCGGGCGTTTCAATCCGGCGGCGCCGGCATGGCCGGCACGGCGCCGGACGTGATGACCTTTCTCGACACGCTGGCGCAGGGCGGCGGCGACATACTCTCGCCCGAGACGGTGCGATCGGCGCTGTCCAACCAGATCGGCGAGATCGAGGCGGAGCCGGGCCGCAAATTCACCTATGTCGGCGCCCTCGTCACCGACCGTCGTCTGGCGATGACGCTCCAGCCCGAAGGCACGGTGCGATGGGGCGGGGTCTACGGGCTCAACTGGTTCATCGATCCCGTCAACCGCATCACCGGTCTTTCGGTCACCAACAATGCGCTCGAAGGCTGCACGGGCCGCTATCCCGAAGAAATCGTCCAGGCGATCTATGGCTGAAATTAGAACGCCTTGCGGGCGATGAATTCCGCCGCGCGCCGGCGCGCCTCGCCGTCGGCGGCGAAGACGTCTTCGATGGTGTTCGCCGCCGGCCAATCCACCATGGACTCCATGGCGCTTTCGGCGATGTCGGCCATGTCGAGAAAGCCGATCCTGCCGTCGCAGAAGGCGTGAAAGGCGGTTTCCTCGGCGGCGTTCATCGTCAGCGCCTGCACGCCGCCACGCGTCAGCGCGAGACGCGCCAGCCGGAGCGCCGGAAAACGGACTTCGTCTGGCGCCTCGAAATCCAGCCGCGCGAGCTTGGCGAAATCGAGCCGTTCGACATTGAGGGCAGGGCGGTCGGGATAGGCCAGCGCATAGCCGATCGCGGTGCGCATATCGGGCGCGCCGAGCTGGGCGATGATCGACCCATCGCGATAGCCGACCATGGAATGGATGATCGATTGCGGGTGCACGATCACTTCGATCTCATGCGGTTCGAGATCGAAGAGGTGCTTGGCCTCGATCACCTCGAGCGCCTTGTTGAACATGCTGGCGCTGCCGATGGAGATTTTCAGCCCCATCGACCAGTTGGGATGGGCGCGAGCGACGTCGGCGCTGACGCCGGCCATCTGTTCGCGGCTCCAGGTTCGGAAGGGGCCGCCGGAGGCGGTCAGGATCACACGCTCCACCGCATGACGACGTTCGGGATCGAGCGACTGGAAAATGGCGCTGTGCTCGCTGTCGACCGGCAGGAGGCGTCCGCCGCCCGCTTTGACCGCGCTTACGAACAACTCGCCCGCCGACACCAGGCATTCCTTGTTGGCCAGCGCGATATCGGCGCCGCGGCGCGCGGCCGCGAGCGTGGGCGCAAGCCCGGCCGTGCCGACGATCGCGGCCATGACCATGGAGGCGGGCATATCGGCGGCCTCGATCAGACCGCTCTCGCCGGCCGCGACGGCGACGCCTGTGCCCGCCAGCGCGTCCTTGAGATTCAGATAGCGGGACTCATCGGCAGTGACGGCGAGCTTTGCTTGATGCCGCACCGCTTGCTCGGCGAGGAGGGCGATATTGCCGGCGCCCGTCAGCGCCGCCACCTCGAATTCGTCCTTGGCTTCCATTTGCGTCAGCACGTCGAGCGTATTGACGCCGATGGAGCCCGTGGCCCCGAGGATAGTAATGCTTCTCGTCATGCCGACCGCTTCGCCCGATGAATTGGAAAGTCGTATCTAACCCGCTCGCCGGAGGGCGGCAAGGATAAGCATCTTCCGATCCGCGAATACCTCGTCAGCCGTTTCTGAGCGCCGCGATCATCCGCGGCGTGAAACGCCCGTCCCGCCGGAGGGCGACGAAATCGGACGCTTGCAGTCGATCCGACGCCAGAGCCTTCAGAATGCGGCGGCAGGCGGTCTTCGGCAAATCTTCCTTGCTCGTGCGCATGTAAATCGCCGCATTCGACTTGGTGTCCAGATCCCAGTAAGTCAGATTGCGAACACATATTTTCTGAGCCGCCGCCACGGCGTCTGGGTATTTTTTCATGTCCGTTCGCAGCCGCCTCAGATCCTCGTCACTCTGGACGCATGCCGACAGGGAAACGCAAATTGCCAAGCAGTTCAAGAAATTGAAGAAACGCATAGAAACTCCACAGGTGAATTCCTGGGAGGTAACTCTGGATTGAGCAGGCCGCAAGCACGAATTGGGGGCGCTGGCCGTCGATCCACGCCTCATCGATTCGCTGGATATCGGCGCCTGCAAACAAAAACGGCGCCCCGGGGGGCGCCGTTCGAACAGCATGTGCAGATCGGCTTATTCAGCAGAACCTTCGGCGGCGGCCTTCTCGGCGGCAGCCTTCTCAGCAGCGGCGGCAGCTTCGGCAGCAGCCTTCTCGGCGGCCAGAGCCTGGGCGGCGGCGACCTTCTCGGCTTCGATGCGGGCCTTTTCAGCCTGCTGAGCCTGACGAACGCCTTCGTTGAGCTTGCGGGCGCGAACGCTGGTGTTTTCGATGATGCGAGCCTTTTTGCCGCGCAGGTCGCGCAGGTAGTAGAGCTTGGCGCGACGAACCTTGCCGCGACGCACAACTTCCACGCCTTCGACCATCGGCGAGTAGACCGGGAACACGCGCTCGACGCCTTCGCCATAGGAGATCTTGCGAACGGTGAAGCTCTCGTTCAGGCCCGAGCCCGAACGGGCGATGCAGACGCCCTCATAGGCCTGCACGCGGGTGCGGGTGCCTTCGACGACGCGCACGTCGACACGAATCGTGTCGCCGGGGGAGAAGTCGGGAAGCGTGCGCTTGGCGGCGATCTTGGCGGCCTGTTCGGCTTCCAACTGCTGGATGATGTTCATAGTCAACCTCATTTGTGGTTTGACAGCCAGAGCGCCCTCGATCCGCCTTTGGTCGAAACCTCTGGCGCTTGCCCTTTCGGGCGGGAGCGGATACGTCTGCCTTTCATTGCTGGTTGATGGGCTTTTGCCCATTCCGCGCGGGGCTTTACACCAGCTTTGCCTGTTTGTCACCCCGTTGAGCAAACTATTTGCCCGCCAGTTCTCACATCGACAGTCGCATAAACTATCCTAAACTCAATAATCGAGCTCAAACCGTAGCGTAACAAGCCCAGTTCGCCTCACCAGTTTATTGCTCGCTTATCATGCTCATGATAAACTACCTTAAACTTTCCTAATCTCGATAAGCTGGCAAATCAAATATGGATCTGGCCACAAACCCCTATGCGCCCGGCGCGGGCAGCAGGCCGCCTGTTATCGCAGGCCGCGACGATCTCGTCGCCACAGCCACCGCGACTCTTCAACGTGCTCGCAACGGCTTTCAGGGTAAGAGCTTCATCGCGGTCGGTTTGCGTGGGGTCGGGAAGACGGTTGTCTTGAACAAGGTCCAGGAACTCGCCGAGGACAGCAACTATCATGTGATCTACATGGAAGCGCATGACGACGCTTCGCTAGCGAAATTGATTGTTCCACAATTAAGAAGCGCCCTCTTGAAAATGTCCCGTACGGAATCCGCCAAGGCGCTCGCGGAGCGAGGACTGCGGATTCTCAGAAATTTTGCCAAGACGATCAATGTGAAGCTTGGAGAGATCGAAGTCGGCGTGGACCTTGGAGAGGAAGCCGGCACGGCGGACAGCGGAGACTTGAGCAACGATCTTCCCGAACTGATCCAAGCCGTCGGACTTGCGGCAAAGGCCCGGCGAACCGCGCTCGCCATTCTGATCGACGAGATGCAGTATTTCTCGCAGCTCGAACTGAGCGCGCTCGTCATGTCCATCCATCGAGTCAATCAACGCGGCCTGCCGATCGTGCTCCTCGGCGCCGGTCTTCCGCAGTTGCTTGCCAAGATGGGCGATTCCAGATCCTATGCGGAGCGCCTGTTCGACTTTCCGCGGGTTCAGGCTCTCAGCTATTCAGATGCGCGAAAGGCGATTTCCGAGCCTGCGGCCGACAATGGCGTGGAATTCACCGAGGCTGCTCTCAAGGCGATCTTCGACGTGACGAGAGGCTATCCTTACTTTTTGCAGGAGTGGGGATTTGTGTCCTGGAATGTCGCCAAAGGTCCGGTCATCACCGAAGCCGACGTGGTTAGCGCGAGACCTGAAGCCATGCGGCGGCTTGATGAGAGCTTCTTCCGAATGCGTCTGGAGCGAATGACGCCAACCGAGCGAAAGTACATCATCGCGATGGCCTATCTCGGGCCAGGACCGCATCTGTCCGGAGATATCGCCAAGGCTTATGGCGCCAAGGTCTCTACCGTCGCGCCCCTGCGCTCAAGCCTTATCGCGAAGGGCATGGTTTGGAGCCCGGCCTATGGCAGCACCGAATTCACCGTTCCCTTGTTCGACGATTTCGTAAGGCGGGAGTTTCCAGACAAATCGGTCTATGAGTAGTCGAGCGAGATTGATGTCCATAGGAGAGAGCGCACCGTGACCGCAGGCATGATCGCCGCCATGTTCGCCGCAGGTTTTCTGTCCGCCGCCGTCAATGCGGTGGCCGGCGGCGGCACGTTTTTGACTTTCGGCGTGCTGACGCTGGCGGGCCTGCCGCCGGTGGCGGCCAACGCCACGTCGTCGATCATCCAGTTTCCCGGCTATATCACCTCGACGCTCGCCTATTTCAGGGATTTCCGCCGCCTGTGGCGGAGCGCGCTCCCCTTGGGCATCGTGTCGCTCGTCGGCAGTCTGCTCGGCGCCCTGTTCCTGATGTCGCTGAGCGACGCGGATTTTCGCGGCATGGTGCCCTGGCTGTTGCTCGCCGCGACCATCGTCTTCGCCGCCGGTCCATGGCTCAGGCCGAAACATCTCGGCGAGCGCCACGCCCCCGGCATTGTCGGCCTCGCCGCGCAAACGGCGACGTCCATATATGGCGGCTTCTTCGGCGCCGGCATGGGCATCATGATGCTGGCGTCGCTGGGGCTCGCGATGGGCGGCGATTATCACCGGCTGAACGCCATCAAGAATTTCCTGGCCATCGTCATCGCGCTGGTCGCCATCATCGTCTTTTCGGCGGCTGACGCGGTCGCCTGGACGCATGCCGCCATCATGCTGCCGGCCGCAGCCTTGGGCGGTTATGCCGGCGTGCATTTCGCCAAGCGCGCGCCGCAGGCGCTCCTGCGCTGGATGGTGGTCGCCTGCGGGCTGGGATTGTCTATCTACTACTTCTTGACCGGCTGAGCCGGCAGGAGGTCGGGCCGGCGTTCGTAAGTCAGTTTCAGCGCCTGTTCGCGCCGCCAGGCCTCGATCCTGGCGTGGTTGCCGGAGGTGAGGATCTCCGGGATATCGACGCCTTCGAAGCTCTGTGGACGGGTGTAGTGCGGATGTTCGAGCAGTCCGTTTTCAAAGCTCTCGTGGGTCCCCGACAGCGGATTGCCCATTACGCCAGGCAGGACGCGGATCACGGCGTCGAGCAGGATCATCGCCGCCGGTTCGCCGCCCGAGAGGATATAGTCGCCGATCGACACTTCCTCGAGATTGCGGCTGTCGATCACCCGCTGGTCCACGCCTTCGAAGCGGCCGCAGACGATGACGACGCCGGGGCCGGCCGCGAGTTCGCGCACCTTCGCCTGGGTCAGCGGTCGTCCGCGCGGGCTCATCAGCAGTCGGGGACGGTCGTCGGCCGCCACCGAATCGATCGCTTTGGCGAGGATGTCGGCCCTAAGCACCATGCCGGCGCCGCCGCCTGCGGGCGTGTCGTCGACGCTGCGATGCTTGTCGCTGGCGAAATCGCGGATATGGATCGTCTCCAGCGCCCAATCGCCGCGCGACAGCGCTTTGCCGGACAGGGATTCGCCGAGATAGCCGGGAAACATCTCCGGATAGAGCGTCAGGATCGAGGCGCCGAACGTCATCCGCGACCCTCGCCGCGAGGCTCGTCGTCGCCATCGGGATTGACCAGGCCGGCGGCGATCGGGTCGATCAGCAGCACGCCCGCCTCGAGGTCGATTTCGAGCACTGCAGCCTCGGAGAAGGGGATCAATTGCGCCCGCTTTCCTTCCTGGGTCAATTCGAGAATGTCGCCGGCGCCGAAGTCGAAGATCCCGCTGACCACCCCATAGGCGTTGCCATCGGCGTCGCGCGCTTCCAGGCCTTCGAGATCGGCATAGAAAAACTCGTCGTCGTCGAGATCCTCGTCGTCGAGCGCGTCGCGTTCGACATAGAGTTCGGTCCCGCGCAATTCTTCGGCCTGGTTGCGGTCGTTGACGCCGCGAAAGCGGATGACGACCATGTCCTTGTGCGGGCGGATATCGAGAATCTCGTAGGGCTTGCCGTCCACGCCGTAGAGCGTGCCGTATTCGCTGATGGCGACGGGTTCTTCGGTGAAGGACTTGACGCGCACTTCGCCGCGCAGACCCTGCGCCGCGCCGATGACGCCCATCAGCACGGGGTTTTCGAGTTTCTTGTTGCCCAGGGCCATGGTCACCTCGCTTGGGATCGCGGTTTTCGCCTCTGTCGGCGCTGACTGCTATTAGCGCCGAAGCGCACACGAAGAAAAGCCCCCGCGCGAATTCGCGCGAGGGCTTTCGAATGCCGGCGAAGCCGAATTATTCAGCGGCGGCCGCTTCGGCCTTGGCGGCCTTTTCCTTGGCGCGTTCGATGGCCTTCTTGCCGGGCTGAGCCTTTTCCGGATTGTTGCGGGCGTCGCGCTTGCCGAGGCCGGCGTCGGCGATGAAGCGCAGCACGCGGTCGGTCGGCTGGGCGCCGTTGTCGAGCCAATGCTTGATGCGGTCGTTGTTCAGAACGATGCGGTTGGCGTCGTCCTTGCCGAGCATCGGGTTCCAGGAGCCGAGCTTCTCGATGAAGCGGCCGTCGCGCGGCGAGCGGGCGTCGGCGACGACGACATGGTAGTAAGGACGCTTCTTGGAGCCGCCGCGGGCCAGACGAATTTTCAGGGACATGTTTTTCTCCTTGGATGTCTCTAGATGGTGGTTCCGCTTCCCTCAGGAGGCGGCAGTCTCTTTGCCGCCGAGATCGGCGGCGATGGCCTCATGATGCCGGATGACTTCCTTGATGATGAAATTCAGGAATTTCTCGGCAAAATCAGGGTCCAGATCGGCGTCCTTGGCAAGCTGCCGCAGGCGGTTGATCTGGTATTCCTCGCGCGCCGGATCGGCCGGCGGCAGATTGTAGGTCGCCTTGAGCACGCCCACCGCCTTGGTGCAGCGGAAGCGCTCGGCGAGCATGTGAACAAGCGCTGCGTCGACATTGTCGATCGACTGGCGATACTGGGCGAGTTGGCTCTTCACCTCGGCTTCGGTCATGTCTCGGCGCCTCACTTCTTCTTCGGCAGACCGGGAAGGCCGGGGAAGCCGCCGCCCAGACCCGGAAGTTTGGGGCCGCCGAGGCCGGGCATGCCGGAGCCGGGGCGAAGGCCCGCGGCCTCCGCCTGCCTGGCCAGCGCTTCGAGCTGCTTCGGATCGAGCTTGGAGAGGTCGGGCATGCCGCCCATTCCACCCATGCCGCCGAGGCCCATCTTGCTGGCGAGGCCGCCCATCATCTGTTTCATCATGCCGCCGCCCTTGCCGCCGCCCATGGCCTTCATCATGTCGGCCATGCCGCGATGCATCTTGAGCAGCTTGTTGATTTCGGCGGCGTCGGTGCCGGAGCCGGCGGCGATGCGCTTCTTGCGCGAATGCTTGAGAATGTCGGGATTGGCGCGCTCGGCCTTGGTCATCGAGGAGATGATGGCAATCTGGCGCTTGATCGAGCGATCATCGAAGCCGGCGCCGGCCAGCTTGTCCTTCATGCCGGCCATACCGGGCATCAGTCCCATGATGCCGCCCATGCCGCCCATCTTCTGCATCTGCGCGAGCTGGTCGGCGAGGTCGTTCAGGTCGAACTTGCCCTTGGCCATCTTCTCGGCCATGGCCTTGGCTTTTTCGGCGTCGATCGTCTCAGCGGCCTTTTCGACCAGCGAGACGATGTCGCCCATGCCCAGGATGCGGTCGGCGATGCGGCGTGGATGGAATTCATCCAGATCCGTCATCTTTTCGCCGGCGCCGATCAGCTTGACCGGCTTGCCGGTGACGGCGCGCATCGACAGCGCCGCGCCGCCGCGGCCGTCGCCGTCCATGCGGGTCAGCACGAGGCCGGTGATGCCGACGCGTTCGTCGAAATTGCGGGCGAGATTGACGGCGTCCTGACCGGTCAGAGCGTCGGCGACCAGCAGGATTTCATGCGGATTGGACTTCCGCTTGATTTCCGCCATTTCCACCATCAACGGCTCGTCGATATGGGTGCGGCCGGCGGTGTCGAGAATGACGACGTCATGGCCGCCGAGCTTGGCGGCCTGGACGGCGCGGGCGGCGATGTCCACGGGCGACTGGCCGGCAATGATCGGCAGCGTGTCGACATTGGTCTGAACGCCCAATTGGCGGAGCTGCTCTTGGGCGGCCGGACGGCGCGTGTCGAGCGAGGCCATCAGAACCTTCTTGCGCTCGCGATTGGTCAGGCGCAGCGCAATCTTGCCGGTGGTGGTGGTCTTGCCCGATCCCTGCAGGCCGACCATCATGATGACGACGGGAGCGGGCGCGTTGAGGTCGACCGTCTCGCTTTCGGCGCCCAGCATCTCCACAAGTTCGTCATGGACGATCTTGACGACCATCTGGCCGGGCTTGATCGCCTTGAGAACGGTCGCGCCGACCGCCTTTTCACGGACGCGCTCGGTGAAGGAGCGGACCACGTCCAGCGCCACGTCGGCTTCCAGAAGCGCGCGGCGCACTTCGCGGAGCGCAGCGTTGACGTCGGCCTCCGACAGGGCGCCGCGGCCCGTCAGTCCGTTCAATATGCCGCCTAGGCGTTCCTGAAGGCTCTCAAACATCCAACCATCCTTTTGTCCGAACCTGTCTGCCCGGAACATCGGCATCCCCAGGCGATCTGACAAGAGACCAAGCAAAAAAGCACCCGAGGGCGCGTCGCGCTGTCGGGTGTTGACCTCCTGACACAATCGTCGAACGACGGTCCGGTCGGCTGCTCAGATCATCCTAGACCTGTGAGATGCGGCGGCTTAAACATCAGCGCGCCGTAAAAGTCAAGCCTTGCAGGCGATTGATCAGAATTCGTAGCCGAACAGCTCGATCATGAGGCGGTCGCGTCGGGCGACGAGCTCGCGCAATTCGTCGTCGTAATAATCGCGATAGGAGGTCAGCGTGCGAGTCGAGACGTTCTTGGGCTGCGGCGCGTGCTTCCTCAGAATCGCCTCGGCGTTCTTCTTGAAGCCGCATCGCTCGACATTGTCCAGCACGAAGGCGGAAAACTCTTCGGTCAGCGTCTCGCTCTTGAACACGCGATCATAAATCGCCCAGCGTTTCTGATGGGCGATGGCGCGGTCCATGTTCCAGAGATAGCCGCGATGCAGCGCAAGCGCGGGATGCGGCGTCGTCACCCGCAAGAAGCGATAGGAATAGAAGCCGAGAAACGGATTGACCGAGGAATGGGCGTAGGGGTTTTCCGTTTCGATCGTCTTGAAAAAGCTGGGGTCGTTGACCGAGCGCAGCCATAGCCGGAAGGACGCCTTGGGGTTTGAACGGTCGAAAAGGCGTTGAACGCCCTCTTCACCGAGCGATTTCCTCACATCACGGAAAAACACGACATTGGGCTGCTCGATCGAATAGGACCACATCGATACATACCAGTCCCAGGGGTTGCGGACCGTGGCGAAGGCGTATTTACCCTGTTTCCAGAAGAAGGGGCGGCCCTTTGTCAGCGGCGCATGACGGAAGGCGCGCACGGGTTTGCCGGCAACCAGACGGTTGAGAAGGGCGACGACGTAACTGCTGCCCGTCTTGTACATGTCCAGATAGATGAACTTCTCGTACTCGATCATGGCTGTCCCGTCCTGTCGTCTCAGTGTCGCTGCTTTAATGACAGGATGACGAAAGGTCAAACCGGCCTCTGCCGCCTGCGCCTTGCAACTGCGCGCCGAGCCTCTATCTCTGTCAAACCGACAAAGCGAGATGAGTTCATGACGAGCAACGGACGGCGCGCGAAGAACCCCTACTATGACGGGCCGCGAAGCGACCATTTCGACGGCGTCAGGTTCTTCAATCCCGACGGGATCGAGCCGCTCGGCCTCACTGCGCTGCTGAAATGGCAGTGGCTGGAAAAACGGGCCCGATGGCCGAACGTCTATCCCAGCCCCTTCGTCGGGGCAAAGCCCGGTGAGCGGGTCGCGGGCGACGACCTCCGCGTGACGATGGTGGGTCACGCCAGCCTGCTGATCCAGACCCAGGGGCAAAACATCCTGACCGATCCGGTGTTTTCCACAAGGGCGAGCCCGCTCTCCTTCGCTGGACCCAAGCGGCACAATCCGCCGGGCGTCCGCCTGGATGATTTGCCCAGGATCGACCTCGTTCTGGTGACTCACAATCATTACGATCATCTGGATATCGCCAGCCTGAAGGCGATCGTGGCGAAGCATCATCCTGAGATCATCACGCCGCTCGGAAACGACGCCATCATCCGAAAGTCGATCCCGAACGCCCGGATTATCACGACGGACTGGGGCGACGAGACCGATTTCGGACCCTTCACCATTCATACCGAAGCCTGTCATCACTGGTCTGCCCGCGGGATGGGCGATCGCCGCATGGCGCTGTGGGCGGCCTTCGTCATCACGACGCCAGCAGGCGCGATCTACCATATCGGCGACACCGGTTTTCACGGCGGAATCAATTATCGCGCGGCGGCGGAGAAGCATGGCGGCTTTCGCCTGGCGATCCTGCCGATCGGCGCTTACGAGCCGCGCTGGTTCATGAAGGGGCAGCATCAGAATCCGGCCGAAGCGGTCGAGGGCATGCGGCTTGCGGGGGCCCGCTACGCCGTGGGTCATCACTGGGGCACGTTCCAGCTCACCAACGAGGCCGTGGAGGCTCCGCTGGAGGCCTTGGCCGCAGCGCTCGACGCCGCCGGCGTCGAACGGGAGCGTTTTCGGCCTCTTCGCGCAGGCGAAAGCGTCGACATTCCCTTGTAGGAGGCGAAACATCTGGCCTTTTTCACGCGCTTCCGCCATATAGGGCCAAATTGTCGAGGATTACGGCTTACGCCATGACTATTAATGCGCCTTTCGCCAAGATGAACGGACTGGGAAACAAGATCCTGGTGGCGGACATGCGCGGCCGCAAGGATCGCATCACGCCCGAGGCGGCCATCGCGCTCGCTTCCGACCCCGCCACATCCTTCGACCAGATCATGGCGATCCATGACCCCAAGGCCGAGGGCACCTTCGCCTGGGTGAGCATCATCAATTGCGACGGCACCGAGGCGCAGGCCTGCGGCAACGGCATGCGCTGCGTGGTGCAGGCGCTGGCCGCCGAAACCGGGATCAAGAGCTTTACCTTCCACACCCGCGCCGGCGTGCTGACCGGCGAGGAACGCGAAGACGGGCTGCTGTCGGTCGATATGGGCAAGCCGCACTTCGAATGGAACAAGATCCCGCTCTCGGAAGAATTTCACGATACAAGCCGGATCGAATTGCAGATCGGGCCGATCGATGCGCCGGTGCTGCATTCGCCGTCGGTCGCCTCGATGGGCAATCCGCATGCGGTGTTCTGGGTGGATCGCGACGTCTGGGACTATGATCTCGCGAGATTCGGCCCTCTTCTCGAGCATCATCCGATGTTTCCCGAGCGCGCCAATATTTCGATAGCCCGCGTCACGTCCAGCCATTCGCTGGATCTGCGCACCTGGGAGCGCGGCGCCGGACTGACGCTCGCTTGCGGCTCCGCCGCTTGCGCCGCCGCTGTTTCCGCCGCGCGCACCGGCCGCACTGAACACCAGGTCGACGTGACCATGCCCAGCGGCGGCGTGCTGTCGATCGACTGGCGAAAGAACGATCACGTCGTGATGACCGGCCCGGCCGAATGGGAATGGTCGGGCATGCTCGATCCCGCCACCGGCGCTTTTTCGCGCGACCAGGAGGCCGCGGCCCAGTGACCGGCGTCGACGTCATCACTTTCGGCTGTCGCCTGAACACCTATGAGTCGGAAGTCATCAAGGCCGAGGCTTCCAAGGCCGGCCTCGACAATGCGTTGATCTTCAACACCTGCGCGGTGACGGGGGAGGCCGTGCGCCAGGCGCGCCAGGCGATCCGCCGCGCCCGCCGCGACAACCCCGCCGCCCGCATCATCGTCACCGGCTGTGGCGCGCAGACCGAAGGCGCGACCTTCGCCCAAATGCCCGAAGTCGACGCCGTGCTCGGCAACGAGGAAAAGCTGAAGGCGGAGAGCTTCGCCCGTCTGCCCGATTTCGGCGTCTCGGCCTCTGAAAAATTGCAGGTCAACGATATCATGAGCGTGCGCGCCACCGCGCCGCAAATGGTGGATGTCATCGACGGCCATGTCAGGGCGTTTATCCAGGTGCAGAACGGTTGCGATCATCGCTGCACCTTCTGCATCATTCCTTATGGCCGCGGCAATTCGCGCTCCGTGCCGATGGGCGCGGTGGTGGAGCAGGCTCGCAGGCTGGCCGAAAACGGCTATCGGGAAATCGTGCTGACCGGCGTCGACGCCACGAGCTATGGCGCAGATCTGCCGGGCGCGCCGACGCTGGGGCAACTGGCGAAATCCATCCTCAGCCACCTGCCCGACATCCTGCGCCTACGACTGTCGTCGATCGACAGCGTCGAGGCCGATGAGCATCTCTGGGACCTGATCGCGGATGAGCCGCGCTTCATGCCGCATCTGCATCTGTCGCTCCAGCATGGCGACAATCTCATTCTCAAGCGCATGAAGCGGCGCCATAGCCGCGAGGATGCGATCGCCTTCGTGGCCCGCGCCCGGGCTCTCAGGCCCGAGATCAGCTTCGGCGCCGACATCATCGCCGGCTTTCCCACCGAGACCGAGGAGATGTTCGACAACTCCGTGCTGCTGGCGCAGGAATGCGGGATCGCCAAGCTGCATGTGTTTCCCTATTCGCCGCGGGAGGGCACGCCCGCCGCTCGCATGCCGGCGCTCGACCGCCGGCTGGTCAAGGAACGCGCCGCACGTCTGCGCGAGGCCGGCGAGCGGCTGCATCACGCCCATCTCGACCGCATGGTCGGCAGCCGCCAGACCATTCTCGTCGAGAATACCGGTCTCGCTCATACGGAAAACTTCACGCTTTGCGAGGGATTGGGGCTCGCGCCCCGCAGCCTTGCCACGGTCACCGTCACGGGCCATAACGGCAAGCACCTCGTCGCAGACAGAATTCAGGAGGCGGCGGCCTGAAAAGGCCAGCCGGATCAGCCATGGCGCTCGGTTTCATCAAGAAGATGTTCAGCTTCGGCAAGGACGAAGCCGAGGACAAGGCGAAGTCTGCGGAGGTCGAGGCGGATGCTGTGGTCGTCGAGCCGGCTCCGGAGCCTGAGCCCAAGCCGGTCGTCGTGGAGCCCGTCACCGAGATCGTTGAGCCGGAGGCGCGGGTCGAGCCTGCGCCCGATCTGGACCCGGCGCCAGTGCCGGACAATCTCCTCGAAAGTCCGTCTGACACGGTAGCGCAAAGCGAGCCGGCTCTGCCCGAAGGCTTCGTCGTCGCCGGCGCGCGCGACCTCGCCACTGAAGCGCCTGAACCAATCAGGAAACTGAGCTGGATCGAGCGGCTCCGCCAGGGTCTCGCCCGCACTTCGGCTCAGCTCGGCGCGCAGATCTCGGCGCTGTTCACCAAGCGCAAGCTCGACGAGGACACCCTGGAAGAGCTGGAAGACCTGCTGATCCGCGCCGATCTCGGCGTTGAGACGGCGCTGCGCATCACCGATACGCTGTCATCAGAACGCTATGGCAAGGATGTCTCGGGCGAGGATGTGTCGCGCATCATGGCCGGCGAAATCGTCAAGGTGCTGAAGCCGGTGGCGAAGCCGCTGGAACTCGATCTCAGCCACAAGCCGCATGTAATCCTGGTCGTCGGCGTCAACGGCACCGGCAAGACTACCACGATCGGCAAGCTCGCCGCCAAACTCAGCCGCGCGGGCCTGAAAGTCATGCTCGCCGCCGGCGACACGTTCCGCGCCGCGGCTATCGAGCAGCTGCATATCTGGGCGAGCCGCATCGGCTGCGAAATCGTCTCGACCAAGCTCGGCGCCGATGCGGCGGGACTCGCCTATGACGCCTACGAGAAGGCCAAGGCGTCCGGACAGGACGTGCTGATCATCGACACAGCCGGCCGGTTGCAGAACAAGACCGAGCTGATGGCCGAGCTCGAAAAGATCGTCCGCGTGCTCGGCAAGCTCGATCCGGAGGCGCCGCACACCGTGCTGCAGACGCTCGACGCCACGACCGGCCAGAATGCGCTCAACCAGGTCGAGATCTTCCGCAATGTCGCGGGCGTCTCCGGCCTGATCATGACCAAGCTCGACGGCACGGCGCGCGGCGGCATTCTGGTCGCCATCGCCGCCAAGCACAAATTGCCGGTTTACTTCATCGGCGTCGGCGAAGGCGTCGACGATCTCGAACCCTTCGACGCCGAAGATTTCGCCGAAGCCATCGCCGGCCTGCAGACGCAGAAACAATAAGCAGGCGTTAGCCGCAACAGGAGACGGGCGCATGACCGCCGAAACCCATGGCAAGACCGCCGCGCACAAAGAAAATCCGGTGATCAAGCTCGCACTCGAGCTCGGGCCGCTTCTGGTGTTCTTCTTCGCCAATTCCTATGGCGAGAAGCTGGCGAAAGCCTATCCGCCGCTCGCGAGCCTGGGCGGGCCGATCTTCATCGCCACGGGCCTGTTCATGGCGGCGACGGTGATCTCGCTTGTCGTCTCCAAGATCGTGATGGGCAAATTGCCGATGATGCCGCTCGTGTCAGGCGTCGTGGTGCTGGCCTTCGGCGGATTGTCGATCTGGCTGCAAAACGAGACCTTCATCAAGATGAAGCCGACCATCATCAACACGCTGTTCGGAACCATCCTGCTGGGCGGTCTTCTGTTTGGCCGCTCCCTGCTCGGTTACGTCTTCAATTCCGCCTTCCAGCTCGATGACGAAGGCTGGACCAAGCTGACTTGGCGCTGGGGCTTCTTCTTCCTGTTTCTCGCGGTGCTCAACGAAGTGGTCTGGCGCGGCGCCAACGCCTATTACCTGCCTGACGTCAAAGCCGCCGATGATTTCTGGGTGACGTTCAAGGTCTGGGGCACCATGCCGATCACCTTCCTCTTCACGCTCAGCCAGATGCCGCTGATCATGAAACACCAGCTGGATGGACAGAATGACTGAAAGCGGCAGCACCCGTCGCCATCTTTTCCTCGGGCTCGGCCTGATCGCGCTGATCATTCTCGTCCAGGTGATCGTCGAGCGTCTGATGGGCCGCGTCTGGCTCTGCGAATGCGGCGTGGTGAAACTATGGGAGGGCGAGGTTCACTCTTCCGGAAACTCCCAGCAGATCGCCGACTGGTATACGCCGAGCCACATCATCCATGGCTTCCTGTTCTACGGGCTAGGATTTCTCGTGCTGCGCCGCGCGCCGCTGTCGCTCAGGCTGGGGTTGGCGGGGCTGATCGAGGCGGGTTGGGAACTGCTCGAAAACTCGCCCGTGATCATCGAGCGCTATCGCTCGGCGACCATGGCCTATGACTATATGGGCGATTCCATCCTCAATTCGGGCATGGACACCGTGTGGATGACGCTCGGCTTTCTTGCAGCCTGGAAATTGCCGGTGAAGGTGACGATCGCGCTCGCCATCGCGGCGGAGATCGCCACGGGCATCCTCATCCGCGACAATCTCACGCTCAACGTGATCATGCTGATCTACCCGATCGAGGCGATCAAGGTCTGGCAAGGCGGGATCTGACGTCGGCCGACGTCAGATCGACGTGGTCGCGCCGGGGTGAAATCCCAGCAGGTAGATCAGCGTCACCGCCGCCGCGAGGGCGGCGAGCGCCAGGACGAAATAGATCATGCGGCGCGATGCGCGGCGTTCGGTTCTCTGGGCAGTCTCGATCTTGGTCATGCCCGCAGAATGCCGCAATCGGCGTGAAAGTTCCACGTTCGCGCGGGCTGACGTTGCGGATGTCATGAGATAGGCTCGTCGCGCTGCAGACAGGTGACCCGACAATGAAGAGATTTGCCGCCGCCGCCATCCTCGTCTTTCTCGGGACCGAAGCGTTCGCGGAGGACGCCGTGACGGCGCCTCCCTCTGACACGCCTGCCCCGGACGCCAATCCCTGCGCGGTCTATGGGGAGGGATATGCGCCCGTCAATGGCGGCAAGACGTGCATCCGCATCGGCGGCCGCATCCGATATGACATGAGCGTCGGCGGCGACCGAAAATCAGGCGGCGAATGACGGATCAGGCCTTGTCGCCGCGGCGCGCCAGGAACCGTTCTTCCAGCATCTTCTTATGGGCGCGATAGGCCTCGGCCATGGCCACATGCCGCTTCTGCTGCTGTTCTGCGGTGTCCACCGCCTGACCATGCGCTTTCAGATGCGCGATCGTCGCGGAAAGCCGCTGCGCCAGACGTTCGCTCCCGCCGATATTGTGCGTGACCTGTTCATAGGCATCGTTTTGATTGGCCATCATGCCGCTCCCTGATTGTCTTCGATTAGAAGACTCGCAGAGGTTCGGAGTCAATCCGTTTATTAGGGGTTGGTTAACTTTTGCGCGGCTCCGAGCCGTGTCCGCCTGCGCAGGGCTGAAATGGTGATTCCGACGCGATTCGAACGCGTGACCCTCAGATTAGGAATCTGATGCTCTATCCTGCTGAGCTACGGAACCACTGACCCTTCCATACAAAAAGAGGCGGGCTTCGCCAAGAAAATCTTTTGTGTAATGCGTCAGGCTTGGCGATGGGTGATGCGAATATGGCCGCTTTCCGTCACGCCCACCGTCATGCCGCGATAATCCGCGATGGCCGGGCCATCCGTTTGCGGGTGCGCATGGGTGGCGGTGACTACAAGCAGATCTGCGCCGGACGCGCGGGCTGCCTCGATGCCGGCGGGAGCGTCTTCAAACACCAGGCAATCTTCGATGTCGACGCCCAGACGCTCGGCGCCAAGCAGGAAACAGTCGGGGGCGGGCTTGCCGCGCTCGACGTCCTCGGCGGTCACCCAGATCTTCGGCCGCTTGATGCCGGCTGCGTCGAGCCTCGCCGTCGCCAGTTCCACGGTCGCCGACGTCACGATCGCCCAGCGATCTTCGGGAAGCGCGTTCAAGAAATCCACCACGCCGTCGATCGGCATGACGCCCTCGACATCTTCGATCTCGGCGCGCTCGATAAAGGCCACTTCGGCGTCCAGATCGATATCGGCGAGCCCCTGCTTGCGGATCGTGTCGGCGGCGCGGACGCCGTGGATGGTGGGCAGAAAGGCGCCGACGTCGAGCTTGTGCCGGCGCGCCCAGTTCGACCACACCCGTTCGGCGGCGGCGATCGAGCTCAGAAGCGTGCCGTCCATGTCGAACAACAGGGCGGCATAGGTCTTGTCGGGATGGAGCATGGCGGATCCGAAGCGCTGTAAGAAAAGATCCATTCCGCCTAACGCCGGAGCGACAAATGTCAAGTCCGGGGCGGGGCTTTCCGGTTCGCTTCAGGCGCTGCGCAGGATGTTCGCCTCGGACGCGGCGGCCACGAAGGCCTCGCGGGCGTAGTAGGCCGGAACATGGCCGTCGAGCGCGTTCAGGCAGGCGGTGCGGGCTTTGGAATAGGCCTTGCCGGTTTTCGACGGCCATTTGTGCAGCAGACATTGGGCGGCGTCGTGCAGGTTGGAAATCACGCGCGTTTCGCGGGCTGGATTGATCGCCACTTCCACGCTTTTCGACCAGTTCACCACCGCCGCTCCTCATGCTGTTCAGGACGCGAAATGCCGAGACCGGCTGCTTCGTTCCGTCGGCCGGCGGGAATCTTATGCGCCGATTCCATCATGATCCGATGTCGGCGCGGTCTCCCAAGGGTCGGGCATCCCGCCGCCCCGAGATTTCCCGGCGAAACCGCGCCGAAGAGCCGGAACATTCGCGCCGGACCGCGATTGTCCGAACAGAATGTTCAGACGCCGGGGAAGGATGAGGAATGACCGACAAGAAGGCCGCGATGTTGACCGAGACACATGCTCCCATGGATGAAGCGGAGCGGGGTCGCGACGCCACTGCGCCGCACGACATTCCGCCGCTCGGCCTGAAGGACGTGGCCTGGCGGGTGTTCTATGCGATTTTCGAAGACCGTATCTCGCTGATCGCGGCCGGCGTGACCTTCTTCCTGCTGCTCGCCTTCTTTCCCTCCATGGCGCTGCTGGCGACGATCTACGGCTTTTTCTCCGATCCCAGCACCATCGCAGCCCAGATCGGTTTTCTCACCGATTTTTTGCCGCCGGGCGGCATGGCGCTGATCACCGACCAGCTTCAGAGCCTGTCGTCGCAGAAGAATTCCACCCTCAGCTTCGCCTTCGCCTCCAGCTTCGTCCTGGCGCTGTGGAGTTCGTCGAGCGGTGTCAAGGCGCTGTTCGATGCGATGAACGTTGCTTATGGCGAAACCGAAAGCCGCAGCATTCTCAAGCTCAACGCGGTCGCGCTGGCGTTTACGCTTCTCGCCACGCTCCTGGCGACGCTGTTGATCGTCGCCGTCGGCGTCATCCCGGCGGTTCTCGCCTTCCTGCGACTGGACGGTTGGCTGGAAATGCTGGCGCGGGTGCTGCGCTGGCCGCTGGCGCTTGTCATCATGATCGGCATGATCATGCTGGTCTATCGTTTCGGCCCCAGCCGCGAGCCGGCGAAACTGCGCTGGATCACCTGGGGCGCCGGCGTCGCGGCATTGCTCTGGATCATCGCCACGCTCGGCTTTTCCTACTATCTCGCGCATTTCGCGGACTACAACGCCACCTATGGCGCGCTCGGCACATTGATCGGTGTGATGATCTGGGTGTGGATCTCGGTGATGATCCTGATCGTCGGCGCGGAAATCAACGCCGAGCTCGAACATCAGACACGCCATGATTCCACCACCGGCGCGCCCAAACCGATGGGCGATCGCGGCGCCTTCGTCGCCGACACCGTGGGCCGCAAGGCTGAGAACCTTTCATAGCGGATTGCCGATGACGGCGCGGCGAAAAGCGGCTTCCGCAGATCTCCCGATCATTTCGCGCGACCGATACCCATGACGGAGGCCGGGCCCGAATCCGCTGTTTTAACGGAAAGACGGCGCGCGATTGGGAACCTAAAGCGTCGTCGCGTGTTCAACACGTGTGATCAACAGGAGGCACACCATCATGAACAACCTGATCTGGCTCGTCGGCGCCGTCGTCATCGTCCTCGCAATCCTTTCGTTCCTCGGCCTGCGCTGAGACGTTTGCGCCCGTCCGCCTTGGCGGCGGGCGGCGCGCCTCGCAGACATAGCATTTCTTTTTGAAAGCGGCTCTCACGGGCCGCTTTTTCGTTGTCTGCATGAGCGCATAGAGATACCCGGCCGCCGGGGCCGGGTTTCAACGGATCACATCGGATGGCGATCCAATCAGTGCGTGTTCGGACGCCCGTTTGCGCCGAAACTGTCGCGAACGCTTTCGCGCGCCGCATCCTGGACATTGGAGGCGACCTGCGTCGCTTTCTGATAGGTTTCGGCGGCGAGCTTCTCGCCCTCGTCCATCACGTCGGACGTCTTGCGCGACAGCGTGTCTCGCGCCTTGTCGCCGACATCGCCGATCGCTTCGTCCTCGATGCGGGTGTGAGGAAGGGCTGCGCCGATGGCCGCGCCCAAGGCGAAGGCGAGGGCTCCGCCGACCAGCGGCTGATCGCGGAATTGTCGCGTCAGCATGTCGCCCATCTGCGCCGTCTGTTGCTGCAGTCCCTGGTAGGCGGCGTTCGAACCGCTCTTGATCGAGGACCCCATGTCTGACACGCGGCGGCGGGTTTCACGCCAGGCCGAAGCGGTCCAGCCCGAGGCTTCATCGAGTAGTCGGCCGGCTTCGTCCCGGATGTCCGACACCTGTTTTCCGGCCGTGTCGGCGAAGCCGCGATAGGTCTGGCCCGTTTCGTCGATGAAATGGCCGGCGCGGCGACCCGTCGTGTCGGTCAAAGCGCGGAAACGCTTGCCGGCGTCGTCGGTGAAGTGGCTGTAGCTCGAACCCTCGTGCATCGACGCAGGACCGAGGCGGCGCACTGAGCCGGTGACCGGCGCGAGCGGGTAGAACGCTTCGTCGACGCTGTCGTCATGGCCGCGCGCGTGATTGTCTCGTTCGGACGAGGCCGGCATGGCCTGGTTCGCCATCATCCAGGCGAGGCTCACGCCCATCAGCGCCACTGGCATGGGATTGTTCTTCACGGAGCGGCCGAGATTGTTGACGAAATCGGCGCCGCCGCTGCCTTTCACGTAGCCGAGCAATTCGTCGACCATCTGGCCCGGCGACAGGCGTTCCTGAATCGCGTCGAGTTTCTCCTCGATGCGACGGCGATCGCCATCGATCTCACGTTCGATTTCGGCGGGATTACGGTCTGTCAGAGCCATCAGAGTCTCTCCTTCACGATCTTGGCGTCGCGCTGCAGCGACGATGTGGTGCGGTCGAGCGACAGTTCCGAACCGCGCAGCGTATTGAGCCCGCTCGCCATGAGACGCCAGGCTACCAAGGCCACGACGACGCCGACGATCACGGCGGCCAGCGAATTGGCGTTGGGTTCGGTCATGCCCTGCGCGACGAAGAAAGCGCCGAGCCCCGTGACCAAGGCCGACAACAGCACGCCGACGGCGCCGATCGCAAAGACCGCGCCGATCGCCAGCATTTCGATCCCGCCCATGGCGCGGGAGATCTTCTCGGAGGTCTCGGCCTTGGCGAGGGCGATTTCCTTCCGAAACAGGCTGGAAATATCGCCGACGAGGCCGGAGACGAGTTCGGTGATCGGGCGATTGTCAGTATTGGACATTGGCGCGGTCTCCAGAGAAAGGTGTTGCGGGCAGGGTGGTGTCGGACAGCGCGGCGGAATCGTCTCGGCGGTCGAGGCCGGGGGTCGGCCGGTGCGACTGGCTCATGCCCCTGTCGTGGCGGCGGGCGGAGGCGGTCACGAAGCGGCTGGCGGCAAGGCCGGCAATAGCGGCGAGGCCGAGAAAGGCGAGCGGCTGGCGGCGACCGTAATCTTCGGCCATCGCGGTGATCTCGCCCATGTCGCGGCCCTCGATATCGGCGGCGAACCGGCTGATGCTCGAGCCGATGTCGCCGGCATAGCGGCCCATGGCCGCGCCGTCGCCGGACTGCATGTCGCGACCGGTGCGCTCGAGCGCCTCGCCAAGGCTCGACAACTGCTGGGCTAGGAAAGTCTTCTGTTCGTCGGCCATCTCGGCGGCCTTGTCCGTCGCCTGTTCGACCTTGGCGGCGGCGGCTTCGCGGACGGAGCCCAGATCTTCCTTGGCCTGTCGCTTGATGTCCTCGATGCTGGGCGCCGGCGAGGCGCCGGTCGGGTTTGCAGTCTGGCCGCCCAGGGAGCCCTGGCCGGCTTGCTGCCGCGACGCGAGGTCGCGGGTCATATCGTTCTCGCTCATGGATCTCTCCCGGATATCCTCGGCCCGTCCTGATTAACGGGCTCCCGAGTGTAACTTCCGGAAGAGGCCCTAAGTTCCTCGCAGATCCGAGATGGCCGGCGTCAGACCGAACTGCGCTCGCGCAGGCTCTTTTCGATGCGTCTCAGGCCGAGGGACAGGCCGATGGTCAGCACGAGATAGATATAGGCGACGATCGAATAGGTTTCGAAGAAGCGGAAAGAGCCGGAGGCGTAGACCTTGCCCATCTGGGTGATGTCGGCGACGCCGAGCACCGAGACGAGCGAGGAGTCCTTGACCATAGCCACGAAGTCATTGGAGAGCGGCGGAAAGATCACCTTCAGCGCCTGCGGAAAGATCACCAGCCGGAAGCGTTGGCCGCGCGACAGGCCGAGCGCCTTGGCGGCTTCGACCTGGCCCTTGTCGACCGACTGGATGCCGGCGCGGAAGATTTCGGCGATGAAGGCGGAATAGGCGATCATCAGCGCGATGATGGCGCGCCACATCAGCGACACGTCCCTCACCATCATCGGCTCGATCAGGCCTGCGGTCGCCAGCGGGGCGGTGAGCCAGTTCCAGCCGGCGACGAAACCCGGCGCGCCGACGAAGGCGATGTAGAACAGGAGCACGAGCACGGGCACGCCGCGGATGAGCTCGATGTAGAAGCGCGAGATCTGCCGAAGCGCCTTGGAATCGGACAGGCCGAGCAGCGCAACCGAGAGCCCGAGTAGCGTGGCAAGGGTGAAACCGGCCAAGGTCACGAAAATCGTCACCGCCAGTCCCTTGGCGACGGTGGTGAAGACCTGCGCATAGAGGTCGTTGGCGACGATGACGCCGCCAATGCCGAGGCCGATAACGGCGAGCGCGACCAACCACCATGGGAAGTCGGTCGCGCCCGCCTGTTCGTTCGTGGGGGCTGTCGCCATCTCAGACGACTTACTGGCCCATCTTGTAGTCCAGGAACCATTTCTTGTTGAGCGCGTCCATTGTGCCGTCGGCCTTCATGGCGGCGATGGCGGCGTTGACAGGCGCGACGAGATCGGAACCCTTGGGGAAGATGAAGCCGAAATCCTCGGTGCCGAGCGGCTCGCCGACGATCTTCAGCGCGCCGTTGGAGGCGTCCACATAGCCCTTGCCGGCGGTGCTGTCGGTCAGCACCAGATCGACGTCGCCGGCCTTGAGCGCCTGGACCGTGGCGCCGAAGGTCTCGAACAGCTTGATGCGCGGATTCTGTTCGTTGCCGTCGAGCACTTCGTAGACGGCGGTGTAGAACGGGCTGGTGCCCGGCTGCGCGCCGACCAGACCGCTTTCCAGCGCCTTGAAGGTCTTGGCGTCGGTGAAGCGGCTTTCATCGCCGCGCACCAGCATCAATTGCTGCGAGCGCATATAGGGGGCGGAGAAGTCGACCTTCTCCTTGCGGTCGTCTTTGATGGTGATGCCCGTCATGCCGATATTGTACTGGCCGTCGGACACCGCCTGGATCATGGCGTCCCACGAGGTGTTCTGATATTCGACCTTGAAGTTCAGGCGCTTGGCGATGTCGTCCATGGCGTCATATTCCCAGCCGATCTGCTTGCCGGTCTTGGGGTCGACGAATTGCAGCGGCGGATAGGCGTTTTCGGTGACCACGACCACCTTGCGGCCGCCGAGATCGGGCAGTTCAGCCGCATGCGAGGCAAACGGGGCGGCGATGAGGGCGGCGAGGCCGAGAAGGAAACTGCGACGCAGGGTCATGGGAAACTCCGAATTTTGTGGCGGCAAACCCTGTCACAAAACGGCCATTCTTGGCAAGGAGGCGACAGGCCGCCGACAAAGTCTATAGGCAGAGAAAATGCCGGCATGGACCTGGCGCGAGGCTCGCTTTCACTGCCGCTGCGCAAGCCGCCGGCAGAACATTCCCGGCGCGATGGTTTCAGGCGACCAGAGCGCGATCCGTCATCGCGATGCGGGTCCGGTCAGACGGGTGATATGGCCCATCTTGCGGCCCGGCCGCGGCTCGGTCTTGCCATAGAGATGGATATAGACGTCCTTCTGGCGCGCCCAGTCTTCCACGCTCTGAATGTCGTCGCCGATCAGGTTCTGCATCACGCAGTCGCTATGGCGGGCAGGGTCGCCGAGCGGCAGGCCGGAGACGGCGCGGATATGCTGCTCGAATTGTGAGATGACACAGGCGGCTTCCGTCCAGTGTCCTGAATTATGCACGCGCGGCGCGATCTCGTTGGCGATCAGCGCGCCGCCCTTGCCGACGAAGAACTCGATGCCGATGACGCCGACATAATCGAGGCCAGCGAGCAGCCTTTCGGCGGCGTCGCGCGCCTGGGCTGCGACATGATCGTCGATGGCGGCCGGCAGAGTGGAGGTGTGCAGGATGCCGTTGCGATGAACATTCTCCGCCGGGTCGAAGCAGACGACCTGGCCCTCCGCGTCGCGGGCGGCGATCACCGAAATCTCGCGTTCGAAAGGGATGAAGCTTTCGAGGATCAGAGCCGCGCCGCCGAGCTTGTCGAATGCGCCTTCGGCGCTGTCGCCCTCGCGGAACAGCATCTGGCCCTTGCCGTCATAGCCCAGCCTCCGCGTCTTGAGCACGCCCTCGCCGCCGAATTCCGCCAAAGCGGTTTCGAGATCGGCCTGACTGTCGACGGCGCGGAAATCGGCGGTGGGGATGCCGACGGAATTGAGATAGCGCTTCTCGGTCAGCCGGTCCTGTGCGACTTCGAGCGCGAAGGGAGGCGGATAGACCGCGACGCTGTCGGCGAGCCGGCGTGCTGCCTCGACCGGCACGTTTTCGAATTCATAGGTCACCACATCGCAGCGCGCGGCGAGGTCTGCCAACGCCGCCTCGTCGTCATAGGCGGCGACGATTTGGCCATTGGCGAGCTGCGCCGCCGGGCAGTCGCGCGCTGGCTCCAGGATGAGGGTGCGGAAATTCAGCCGGCTCGCGGCCATGGCCAGCATACGGCCGAGCTGGCCGCCGCCGATGATGCCGATCGTTTTTGCGCTCATCTCAGAGATCCACCGGATGTTCGGCCACCGACGCGCTCTGCTCTTCACGCCAGGTGTCGAGCCGGTCGGCGAGGTCGTCGTCATAAAGGGCGAGAACGGCTGCGGCCAACAATGCGGCGTTGACGGCGCCGGCGCGGCCGATCGCCAGCGTTCCCACGGGAATGCCGGCCGGCATCTGCACGATCGACAACAGGCTGTCCTGTCCCGACAGCGCCTTGGACTGAACCGGCACGCCGAATACGGGCAAGGGCGTCATCGCCGCGGCCATGCCGGGCAGATGGGCCGCGCCGCCGGCTCCGGCGATGATGACCTTGAAGCCTTCGTCGCGAGCGGTCTTGGCGAAATTGACCAGGCGGTCCGGGGTGCGATGGGCGGAAATGATGCGCGCTTCATAGGGAATTTCCAGCGCATCGAGCGTGTCGGCGGCGTTCTTCATGGTCTCCCAGTCGGACTGGCTTCCCATGATGATGGCGACGGGCGGCTTGGAGAGCGTCATGAACAGGCTTTCGTCAGGCGATGATGTCGGGGATGATCTGGTCTTCGACCTGGCTTAGCTTGTCCTTGATGACCAGCTTCTTCTTTTTCATGCGCTGGATCCGAAGCGCGTCGCAGCCGGTCGCGATCATCGCATTGATCGCCACGTCGTAATCCTCGTGCTCCTGCCGCAGTCTCGCCGCATTCAATCTAAGCTCAGCCTGCTCCTGATCGGCCATTCGGTCCCGTCCCCATTCTCTTTGTCTTCGGCGGCAAGCGCCTGTAGTCCCGCCACTTGGCAGATTTCGCTCCTAACACGAATCATCCGCTAACGGGAAGTTTTCCTTTCCGGCGAAATGGGCTTCGACAAACGGGGCATTACATGGCAGACTCCTTATGTTGCAGCCTGAAACATCCGGCGGAGGATGGCCGGGTGTGGGCCGAACCAAAAGGAAACTGCCCATGACTATAGAAGCTCATATTCAGACGCTCGAAAAAAAGCATGGAGCCCTTGAAGCCGAACTGCATTCCGCAATGCTGCATCCCGCCACAGGCGATACGACCATCAGCCAGATCAAGAGAGAGAAGCTGAAAATCAAGGACGAAATCGAACGGCTGCGTAAGAATACGCGTCACTGATCCGCCCATCCCCCCAAACTTCGAAGGGTCGCCGTCCCGCTTCTGCGCATCGTCATTGCGTCAATTCGGGAGCCGCGACAGGCGGCCCTTTCCACCGACAGTTACGCCGGCGCCACGATCGTCGCGACGCTCAGGCGGACCAGAACTGATCCAGCCAGAAGCCGATTTTCTGGAAGCCCTGCGGATTGATCGCGTAGATCCGTTTCGTGCCCTGGCTCTCCACCGTCACCATGTGGCAATCCAGCAATGCCTTCAAATGCTGTGACACAGCCGGACGGCTGACAGGCAGAAGCGCCGCCAGTTCGTTGACCGTGCGCGGGGCCCTCCGCAATTCCTCCAGGAGGAAGCGGCGATTGGAATCGGAAATTGCTGCGAAAGGATCTGCGCTCATCAGCGAAAAGCTAAGCCAGAGTTTCAGGTCTCACAAGTGTTTTTTGTGCATCGCATTTAAATTTTCTGCATTGCATTCAAAGCTTAGCGAGCGCGGAAACAACCGCTGCGCCGCCGTCGTAGCACAGCTTCAGCCCGGCGATCGACAGCATGGCGTACATAAAGGGGTAAAACACCTCGACGCGCATGCGCCTGACGATCGCGCCGCCGGCGATCGTCGCCAGCGGCGCGATCGGGAACAGGCTGGCGGAAATCGCCAGATTGGTGAAGTCGAGTTGCCCCAGCGCCTGATAGGGCGCGAGCTTGATGAAATTGACGATGGCGAAAAAGCGCACGGCGGCGCCGGTATAGTCGCGGGGCGGCAGCTTGAGCGGCAGTCCGTAGACCTGGAACGGCGCGCCGCCGGCGTGAGCGACGAAACTTCCATAGCCGGAAAGAGTCCCCCAAAATCCGGCGCGGCGCCAGTCGTGGGGACGAGGCGGCGTCTCTTCACGCCGTCTCGGACCGTAGCGATTGATGAAGAAGCGGGCGGCGAAGGTGACGGCGATCACGCCGATGATCAACCGCATGGCGTAGGACGGGACGATCGCCCAGGTCGCCCAGCCGATCGCGATGCCGACCAATCCGCCCGGCAGCATGATCTTCACCAATCCCGGCGCATTGTGCTTGCGCCACATCCATAGCGACGCCCCGTCCATGACGATCAGGATCGGCAACAGGATGGCGGCCGCCTGCGCCGGCGGCACGGCCATGGAGAGGATCGGCACGCCCAGCAGTCCGAGCGCGTCGCCAAGCCCGCCTTTGCTCAGCCCCACCAGAAGAACGGCCGGAATGGCGATGAAATAGAAGCTGGCGTCGATGGGCATGTTGATCGTTTTCATTCCCGGGGTTATGGCAGAAGCCGAGGCTCTCGGCCGCGTCGCGCCGCAAAAGAGCAGAACGAGAACAGGAAGTCCATGTCGACCGTCGAAAACCGCTGCCGCCTCGTCTTGATCGCGCCCGAAATCGCCGACCCGCAGGACGCGGCGCAGGCGATGGCCGACGCGCTGAAAGGCGGCGACGTCGCCTCCGTGATCATTCCGCAATACGGTCTCGACGACGGCGCGTTCCAGAAGCTCGCCGAAGCCGTCGTCCCCGTGGTGCAGGACGCCGGCGCCGCCGCCCTCATTGCGGGCGACAGCCGCGTGGCGGGCCGCGTCAAAGCCGACGGCCTGCATATCGAAGCCAATCCCGAGGCGCTGGCCGAAGCGATCGAAAAGCATGCGCCGAAGATGATCGTCGGCGGCGGCAACGCCCAGGATCGCCACAAGGCGCTGGAGGTGGGCGAGGCGCAGCCGGACTACATCTTCTTCGGCAAGGCGACGGGCGACATCAAGCCCGAGGCCCATCCCAAGAATGTCGCGCTCGGCGAATGGTGGTCGTCGCTGGTGGAAATTCCCTGCATCGTCATGGGCGGGACCGACCCTGCATCCGTCATCGCGATCGCCGAGAGCGGCGCGGAATTCGCAGCCCTCCGACTCGCGGTGTTCGCCGAACCCGGCCGCGCCGCGCAGATCGTGCAGGAAGTGAATGCGCTGCTGGACGAAAAAGCGCCACGCTTTGAGGGTTGAACGATTCGCATGACGGCGAAGAGATCGATTTGGGCGGGATTATTGGGTCTGGCGGCGCTTCTGGCGGCCCTTCATGGCGCGCAGGCGGCGTCGACCGACGTCATGCAGCGCATGCTGGGCGGCGGCGACGAAAGCCGCGCCATCAAGCGCGATCGTCTGGCCCCCACCGGCAACGCCGAAGCGCTGCCGGCGTTGAATTCGCCGCAGAAGAGCGACATCGCCCCATCCGGCGGCCTGAGCCTGCTTGCGCGCATGGGCGCATCCCTTCCCGATCTTCCGCCGGAAAAGCCGTTTCAGGGAAAGGTCGACGACGCCTATGGCGCCTATCAACGCGGCTATTATCTCGAAGCCATGGATCTGGCGCTTCCCAGGGCGCAGAAAGGCGAGTCGGCCGCCCAGACTTTGGTGGCCGAGCTTCTGAACAACGGGCTGGGCGTACGGCGCAATCCCAAGGATGCGGTGTTCTGGTATGAACAGGCCGCCCGCGCCGGGGACGCCAACGCCCAGTTCAAATACGCTCTGATGCTGATGGACGGCGGACTCGTTGCGCGCGACAAGAAGAAGGCGGACGACATGATGTGGCAGGCGGCGCGCGGCGGCAATCCGCAGGCGCAGTTCAACGTCGCCCAGATCCTGGTCGCCGCCAAACCCGGTCCGGACGGGCTCACCGAAGCATTGCCCTGGTATGAGAAAGCCGCCGCGAAGGGCGTGCCCGACGCCGAATACGCGGTGGCGCAGATCTACGCCAACCTGCCGGTCGACGCCGAAAAGAAGGCCGCCGCCCGCGGCTGGCTGTTGAAGGCGGCGAAATCCGGCTTCGACACGGCGCTGTTCGATCTCGCCGTCTGGAACATCAACGGCGTCGCCGGCCCTCGCGACTACGAAACCGGTTTTCAATGGATGAAGCGCGCGGCCAATCGCGGTCATGTGCTGGCGCAGAACAAACTCGCCCATCTCTATGTCTACGCCATCGGCACCCGACCCGACCCGGTCGAGGCGGCCAAATGGTATGTGCTGTCGCGGCGGGCGGGCTTTGCCGATCTCGATCTGGAGGATTTCTTTCTCGGCATCGAGGACGAGCAGCAGAAGGAAGCCATTCACCGGGCCAACCAGTTTCGCGCTCGCTAGCGGCGAGCCTGGTCTCTTAACCTTGACGACGGCGCGCGGGAGCCATGCGCCACAAGAGGCTTGAAAAAAGCCGGGTTTTGTGGTCTTGAGGCCGCCAATCTCATCGGCGCGCCTCTGAGCCGCAGCCGATTGCTCGTTGTACGGCCCCGTCTGCGGGGCCGCTTCACTTTGAAGGAACTCCCCCATGGCCCGTTCGGCGCTCTTGAATGTGATGGTCCAGGCCGCTTTGAAGGCCGGCAAGTCCCTCTCCCGCGATTTCGGCGAGGTGCAGAACCTGCAGGTGTCGCTGAAGGGCCCCGGCAATTATGTGAGCCAGGCCGACCGCAAGGCCGAAAAGATCGTCCGCGAGGAACTGCTCAAGGCGCGTCCCACCTATGGCTTCCTCGGCGAGGAAAGCGAAGAGATCAAGGGCACCGACGGTTCGCATCGCTGGATCGTCGATCCGCTCGACGGCACCACCAACTTCCTGCACGGCATCCCGCAATTCGCGGTGTCGATCGGCCTGGAGCGCGGCGGCGAGATGGTCGCCGGCGTGATCTACAATCCCGCCAGCGACGAGCTCTTCACCGCCGAACGCGGCGGCGGCGCCTATGTCAACGACCGACGCCTGCGGGTGTCGGCCCGCAAGAGCCTGTCGGACGCGGTCATCGGCTGCGGCATGCCGCATCTAGGCCACGGCATGCATGGCCGCTACCTCATCCAGCTTCGCCATGTCATGGGTGAAGCGGCGGGCTTGCGCAGCCTGGGCGCAGCGTCGCTCGATCTCGCCTTCGTGGCGGCCGGCCGCATGGACGGTTTCTGGGAAGAAGGCCTGTCCCCCTGGGATATGGCGGCGGGCATCGTCATGATCCGCGAAGCCGGCGGCTTTTCTTCCGACATGGACGGCGGCGCGGATATTTTCGGCAGCGGCACGATCGTGGCCGGCAACGAGCATATCCACAAGGCGCTGCGCGATGTCGCGAACCGTCCCGTCCCCAAGGGTTAACCTGATCATCTGTCATAAATGATTGCGCGCGCCGTGATCCCGTCCTAGACTTCCCGTCGAAGTTTGGGAGGATTTCATGGATTGCGACGTCTTGGTGATCGGCGGCGGGTTGGCGGGCTTGGTTTCCGCCGTCGAGGCCGCCGATCGGGGGCTTAAGGTCATCGTCCTGGATCAGGAGGGCGAGCAGAATCTGGGCGGCCAGGCCTTCTGGTCGCTCGGCGGCCTGTTCTTCATCGACAGTCCCGAGCAGCGCCGCATGCGCATCCGCGACACGTTCGACCTGGCGCGGCAGGACTGGTTCGGCTCCGCCGCTTTCGACCGCCCCGAAGATCTCTGGCCACGGCTCTGGGCGGAAGCCTATCTCGATTTCGCGAGCGGCGAGAAGCGCGCCTGGCTGCATGCGCAGGGCATGCGCTGGTTTCCCGTCGTCGGATGGGCCGAGCGCGGCGGAGCGCTCGCCAGCGGTCACGGCAATTCGGTTCCCCGCTTTCACGTCACCTGGGGCACCGGTCCCGGCGTGCTCGCTCCTTTCATCCGCCGCGCCCGCGAACAGGAGCGTGCAGGCCGTCTCTCTTTCCGCTTCCGCCATCAGGTCGATGGCCTCGTTGCCGTCAACGGCGCCGTTACGGGGGCGCGAGGCAGCGTGCTGGCGCAGGATGCCGTGGTCCGGGGCGGCAAGAGCAGTCGCGACGTCATCGGCGATTTCGAGATTTCGGCGGGCGCGACCATCGTCGCCTCGGGCGGCATCGGCGGCAATCACGATCTGGTGCGGCGCAATTGGCCGGTGGAGCGGCTGGGACAGGCGCCGCGCAACATGGTGTCAGGCGTGCCCGCCCATGTCGACGGCCGCATGATCGACATCGCCCAGGAGGCTGGAGGCGACGTCATCAATCCCGACCGCATGTGGCATTATACCGAAGGCCTGCGCAATTGGGATCCGATCTGGCCCGATCACGGCATCCGCATCCTTCCGGGGCCGTCCTCCCTCTGGTTCGATGCGTTGGGGCGGCGGTTTCCCGCCCCTTACATGCCCGGCTTCGACACGCTCGGAACGTTGAAGGCGATCCTCTCCACCGGGCACGACTATTCCTGGTTCATCCTGACCAAGGCGATCATCAAGAAGGAATTCGCGCTCTCGGGCAGCGAACAGAACCCCGATCTCACCGGCAAGGACATTCCGCTGCTTCTGAAACGGCTCGGCAAGGAGCCGCCCGGACCGGTGCGGGCCTTCATGGAGAAGGGCGCCGATTTCGTGGTGCGCGACACGCTGGAGGACCTCGTCGCCGGCATGAATGGGTTGACCGACGAGCCGCTGCTCGACGCCGGAGCTATCCGCCGGCAGATCGAGGCCCGCGACCGAGAGATCGACAATCGGTTCGCCAAGGACGCGCAGGTGACGGCCATTCGCGGCGCCCGCGCCTATCTCGGCGATAAGCTGATGCGCACGGCGAAGCCGCACCGCATTCTCGATCCGGCCGCCGGGCCGCTGATCGCCGTGAAGCTCAATATTCTCACCCGCAAGACGCTGGGTGGGCTGCACACCGATCTCAAGGCGCGGGCGCTCGACGCTGAAGGCCGGGAAATCCCCGGCCTCTATGCGGTCGGCGAGGCCGCCGGCTTCGGAGGGGGCGGCATGCATGGCTACAACGCGCTCGAAGGCACGTTTCTCGGCGGGTGCCTATATTCCGGCCGCGTGGCCGGCAGGAGTGTCGGACTATGAACGCGGGCGGGCTATTCGCCCGCCGACACAGAGCGCAACGGCGTCCCGGCGGGCGCATCATGCTCGATCCCGAATTGTAAACGCGCGAGGCGCGAATAGATGCCGCCCAGCGCGGAGAGCGAGGCATGCGTGCCCTCCTCCACCACGCGACCCTGATCCATGACCAGAATGCGGTCGGCCTTGAGCACGGTGGCCAAGCGATGGGCGATGACAATGGTGGTGCGGCCGGTCATAAGCCCGTCCAGCGCCGTCTGCACCAGTTTTTCGCTTTCGGCGTCGAGCGCCGAGGTGGCCTCGTCGAGCAGCAGGATGGGCGCGTCGCGCAGGATGGCGCGGGCGATGGCGATGCGCTGGCGCTGGCCGCCCGAGAGCATCACGCCGCGCTCGCCGACTTCGGTGTCGTAGCCGTTTTCGAGCCTCAGGATGAATTCCTCGGCTTGGGCGGCGCGGGCGGCGGCCTCCACCTGCGCCCGGGTCGCGTTCGGCGCGCCGAAGGCGATGTTGTCGAAGATCGAGGCGGCGAAGATCGTCACATCCTGCGGCACGATGGCGATGCGGTCGCGCAAATCTATCGGGTCGACCGAGCGGGCGTCGACGCCGTCGATCAGGATGCGGCCGGCGCCGGGATCGTAATAGCGCAGGATGAGGGAAAACAGCGTGCTCTTGCCCGCGCCGGAAGGACCGACCACGGCGACGCGTTCGCCGGGGGCGACGGTCAGGCTCAAGCCCTTGAGGGCGGAGGTTCCCGGACGGCTGGGATAGGCGAAATCCACCTGGTCGAAGCCGACGCCGCCGCGCGCCGGACTCGGCAGAGCGGCGGGGGCAGGGGGGGCGGCGATATCGGGCGTTTCGGCGAGGAGCTCCATCAGCCGCGAGGCTGCGCCCGAGGCCTGCGACAGTTCGCTCCAGACTTCCGACAATGCGCCGAGCGCGCCGGCGGCCATCACCGAATAGAGCAGAAACTGGCTGAGCGTGCCGGCGGTGATCGTGCCTGCGAGCACGCCCTGGGCGCCATACCAGAGGACCGCCACCACGCTGCCGAACACCATGGTGATGGCGAAGCCGGTCAGGAAGGCGCGCTGGCGGGTGGAGAGCCGCGCGGCTTCGAAAGCTTGCTCCGCGGCGTCGCCGAAGCGGTCGCGGGCGATGCCGCCGGCGTTGAAGGCCTGCACGGTGCGGATCGCGCCGATGGCTTCGGAGGCATAGGCGGAAGCCCCCGCCAACCGGTCCTGCGCCTCGCGCGAGCGCTTGCGCACCGAGCGGCCGAAGCCGACCAGCGGGAAGACGATGAGCGGAATGGCGATCAGCACCAGCGCCGACAGTTTCGGGCTGGTGTAGATCATCATGGCGATCGCGCCGAGACAGAGGATCATATTGCGCAGCGCGAGCGAAGCGGTGGCGCCGACGGCCGACTTGATCTGCACCGTATCCGCGGTCAGTCGCGAGACGATCTCGCCGGACTGGTTGGCGTCGAAGAAGGACGGCGACAGCTTGACGATATGGGCGAAAACGTCGCGCCGGAGGTCGGCGACGATGCGCTCGCCGATGGTGATGACGAAGTAGTAGCGCAGCGCCGAGGCCAGAGCCAGCACCACGGCCAGCCCCATCAGCATCGAGAAATAGGTATTGATGAAGCTCGGGTCGGAATGGGAGAAGCCGTTGTCGATCATCCGGCGCACGGCGAGCGGCAGGACCAATGTCGTGGCCGCCGCCAGCGCCAGCGCGAAGAGCGCGCCGCCAGCCAGCCCCTTGTATCGGCCGATGTAGGGCGCGAGGCGCGCCAGCGGTTTCAGGTTCGCGCGCGAGGTCGTTTCTGTTTTACGGGCCACCCGGCCTACTCCGCTGTGTGAGGCCGGCTGGAGGGCATCCTTGCGGAGATTCCCGGGCGCAGGCACTTGTTATCCTCAATCGCTTCATGTATAGGCCTCGCCATCAAGCGAAGCCGTGGTCCACAGGCGACTGCGGCTTCATTTATTCGTTTGGCTCGGCAGCCGCAAGTCATGCGGCAAAAGACCACTCTGACGGCAGGACAGTGTCATGAAAGCTCAAATTCACCCCGACTATCACATGATCAAGGTCGTCATGACCGACGGCACCGAATACGAAACCCGTTCGACCTGGGGTTCGGAAGGTCAGGTCATGAACCTCGAAATCGATCCGAAGTCGCATCCGGCCTGGACCGGCGGCAATCAGCAGCTGATGGACCGCGGCGGCCGCGTCTCCAAGTTCAACAAGCGCTTCTCCGGCCTCGGCATCTGATCGACGCTCGAAAGAGTTTTGCGAAAAAGCCCGGCCTGCCCGGGCTTTTTTGTTGTCTGAAATCCAGTTCGAGAAGGCGACGACGCTTCGCCTGGTCGTTACTTCTTCTGTGCGAGCGCCTTTTCGATGGCGGGCAGCAACTCGGCGCGCACCGACGCCTCGTCGAAGGGGCCGACATGCTTGTAGACGATCGTCCCGTCCGGCCCGACCAGGAACGATTCCGGAATGCCATAGACGCCCCAGTCGATCGCGGCTGCGCCTTTGGGATCGACGCCGATCGCCGAGAAGGGGTTGCCGAGCTCGCCGAGGAAAGCCAGCGCCGCGTCGTTCTTGTCCTTATAATTGATCCCCACGACAGTCAGCCGGTCGTCGGTCGACAGGCCGAGAATGATCGGATGCTCCTGCCGGCAGGGCACGCACCAGGACGCCCAGACATTGACGAGCGTCAGCTTGCCGGCGATCGCCTCCGACGTCAGCGCCGGAACCGGCTGGCCGTTCTTCACCGCGCCGTCGAGCAGCTGCAGCGCGAGCGTCGGCGCAGGCTTGCCGATCAAGGCGGAGGGGATGATCGACCTGTCGCGTCCCGAGGTCAGCTGCATCAGGAACACGCCGGCCAGGCCGAAAAACAACAGAAGCGGCAGGAGCGCGATCAGGACGCGACGTCCCTTGCCCTTGGGCTGCTCGGGCATATCGGTCACGATGCGTCGCTCCCGGCGGCGGATCTCCGGCGGATGCCTTGGGCTTCCAGGCGCTTCAGATCGGCCTGGAGCTTGCGGCTGTCGAGCCAGGTCGCCGCGATCACACCGATCAGCACCAATGCGGCGGCGCCCCAGGACGCATAGACGTAAAAGGCATGCGTCATGACGCGCCTCCGGCCTGGGCGGAGCGCGCCGCGTGGCGGCGCATCACCGCGATGCGCCTCCGCCAAATCTCGTTGCGCATGGCTGTCAGATGCAGGGTGAAGAACAGCAGCGTGAAGCCGATCGCCATGATCAACAGCGGTTTCAGAAATTCCGGATCGATGGTCGGCCCGTCGAGCCGCATGACGCTGGCCGGCTGGTGAAGCGTATTCCACCACTCGACCGAAAACTTGATGATCGGAATATTGACGAAACCGACCAGGATCATGATCGCGCTGACGCGGGCGGCGCGGCCGGGATCGTCCATGGCGCGGTTGAAGGCGATGAGGCCGAGATACATCAGAAACAGGATGAAGACCGAAGTCAGCCGCGCGTCCCACACCCACCAGGTTCCCCACATCGGCTTGCCCCAGAGCGAGCCGGTGACCAGCGCCAGAAAGGTGAAGGCGGCGCCGAGCGGCGCTGCGGTCTTGGCCGAGACGTCCGCAAGCGGATGCCGCCAGACCAGCGTGCCCAACGCCGAAGCCGCCATCACCGTATAGCACATCATCGACAGCCAGGCCGAGGGAACATGGATATACATGATCCGGACCGTCTCGCCCTGCTGATAATCGCCCTCGGTGGTGAAGCTCAGATAGACGCCCGCGATCAGACAGAGCGCCGAAATCGCCGCCAGCCAGGGAATGATCCGCGTGGCCAGCGCGATGAAGCGCGTCGGGTTGGCGAGCGCCGTGAGCTTGGAGAGGGTGAGGCTTGTCTCTGTCATGGGCGAAGTCTTACCGTCAAAGCGGGCGGCCCGCAATTGATCCTCGTCAAACCTGGAGCGGAATCGGCCTCACATCTTGGTCATCATTCCGCCGATGCGCGCAGCGCGAAAGCGGCCGCCAAAGGGCCGATGACGGCGAAGAACAGGCTGAGCGCGATCAACGCCAGAAAGGGCGGCAGGAAGGGGGCGGGGTCCTCGACCGCCGCATAGACGGCGGAGACGCCGAAGATCAGCACCGGGATGGTCAGCGGCAGGACGAGGATCGAGACGATCAGCCCGCCTCGCGGCAGGGCCACCGCCACCGCAGCGCCCGCAGCCCCGATGAAGGTGATGGCGGGCGAGCCGGCCAGCAGCGTCAAGGCGAGAGCCCCCATCGCCGTCTCGTTCATATTCATGAAGAGGCTGAGGAGCGGCGAGGCTGCGACCAGCGGCAGGACTGCGGAGACCCAATGCGCCAGGCATTTGATCAGCACGATCAGCGTCAGCGGCGTCTCCTGCATCATCAGCAGATCGAGCGACCCATCGTCGCGATCGGCTTGGAACAACCGGTCCAGTCCGAGCAGCGAGGCGAGCAGCGCCCCCACCCAGAGGATCGCAGGCCCGATGCGCGACAGGAGATTGAGATCGGGGCCGACGCCGAACGGGATCACGGCGACCACGGTCATGAAGAACAGGATGCCGATCATCACGCCGCCGCCGGCGCGGAAACCCAGTCTGAGATCGCGGAGGAAGAGAGCGGTCATGCGGCCTCGCCGAGATAATCGAAGCCGGTCATAACGAGTTCTCGGGCGCCGTCGAGGGCGAGCGGCTGGTGCGTGGCGGCAATGATCAGTCCGCCCTGGTCAAGATGGGTTTTCATCAGCCGTGCAAACAGGGATTCGGACTGGCTGTCCAGCGCCGCCGTCGGCTCGTCCAGAAGCCAGACCGGCCGCCAGGCGGTCAGAAGCTTCGCCATGGCCATGCGTCGCTGCTGGCCGGCCGAGAGATAGCCGAAGGGGAGGTGCAAAAGGCCGATGAGGCCGAGCGCGTCGGCCGCCTCGTCGATCTCCATGCCGGACCTGCCCTGATAATCTCCGAAGAAGGACTTCCAGAACTGGAGATTTTCCTCAACCGTCAGTTCCTTTTTCATGGCGTTTCGATGGCCGAGATAGTGGCAGGCCTCGGCGGCGCGTGGAGCTGTCCTCCCATCGTCGAGCGTCAGCGTCACCGATCCCTCTTCCAGCGGCAGCAGACCGGCCACGGTGCGAATCAGCGTCGATTTTCCCGTGCCGTTCTTGCCTTTCAGAACCAGGCTCTCACCGGAGGCCAAGTCGAAAGAAACAGCCAAAAAAAGCCTTTCCCCGCCACGGTTTGCCGCGATTTCGCGGGCTTCCAAACGCATTCTTCATCTCCCGGGCGATTTGTTCTGCGATGCAAAAAAACTTCAGCTTCGACCTTCGTCAGTATGGAACCTTGTTTAGAAATTATCTATAACGTCCGCAATCGCGCCAGCAGCCGGCGTGAAGGTCATCCTTGCGCCGAACCAAGAGTTGAAAAACAATTCTTCGTGCGGACAGCGGAAATGGTTGCACCCGCATCCCATCATGCGCTTTCGGGCGCCGGGCGTTCGCACGTCAGTTCAGCTGAACAGACGAGACGGGTTTTCCATGTCGCATTCCCTCGATAGTTTCAATTGCCGCTCTACGCTGACCGTGAACGGCAAGGACTATGTCTACTACAGCCTGCCGAAGGCCGAAGCCAACGGCCTGGCCGGCGTTTCCAAGCTGCCCTATTCGATGAAGGTCCTTCTCGAGAACCTGCTCCGCAACGAAGACGACCGTTCGGTCACCAAGGCCGATATTCAGGCGGTCGCCGCCTGGCTCGTCAACAAGGGCTTGAGCGAATATGAGATCGCCTATCGCCCGGCCCGCGTGCTGATGCAGGACTTCACCGGCGTTCCCGCCGTGGTCGACCTCGCGGCGATGCGCGACGGCATCAAGGCGCTCGGCGGCGATCCCGAAAAGATCAATCCGCTGGTGCCCGTCGATCTGGTCATCGACCACTCCGTCATCGTCGACGAATTCGGCACGCCGCAGGCGTTCAATCGCAATGTCGAGCTCGAATATGAGCGCAACGGCGAGCGCTACCGCTTCCTGAAATGGGGCCAGCAGGCGTTCAAGAATTTCCGCGTCGTTCCTCCGGGCACCGGCATCTGTCACCAGGTCAATCTGGAATATCTCGGCCAGACGGTCTGGACCAAGGATGAAGACGGCGAGACGGTCGCCTATCCCGACACCTGCGTCGGCACCGATTCGCACACCACGATGATCAACGGTCTCGGCGTGCTCGGCTGGGGCGTGGGCGGCATCGAAGCCGAAGCCGCCATGCTCGGCCAGCCGGTGTCCATGCTGCTGCCCGAGGTCATCGGTTTCAAGCTCACCGGTAAGGTCAAGGAAGGCGTCACCGCCACCGACCTCGTGCTGACGGTCGTGCAGATGCTGCGCAAGAAGGGCGTCGTGTCCAAGTTCGTCGAATTCTTCGGCCCGGGCCTGGATTCGATGTCGCTCGCCGACCGCGCCACCATCGGCAATATGGGTCCGGAATATGGCGCGACCTGCGGCTTCTTCCCGGTCGACGGCGAAACCATCAACTACCTCACCATGTCGGGCCGCACCACGGACCGGATTGCTCTCGTCGAAGCCTATTCCAAGGCGCAAGGCATGTGGCGTGACGGCGACGGCGCCGATCTCGTCTTCACCGACACGCTCGAACTCGATCTCGGCGATGTCGTGCCCTCGATGGCCGGCCCCAAGCGTCCGGAAGGCCGTCTGGCCCTCGAAACCATCGCGCCGAACTTCGCTGCCGCGCTCGAAGGCGATTACAAGAAGCCGGGACAGCTGACCAACCGTTACGCGGTCGAAGGCGAGGATTTCGATCTAGGCCATGGCGATGTGGCGATCGCCGCCATCACCTCCTGCACCAACACCTCCAACCCGAGCGTTCTGATCGCCGCCGGCCTTCTGGCCCGCAATGCGGTCGCCAAGGGCCTGAAGTCGGCGCCCTGGGTCAAGACGTCGCTGGCGCCCGGATCGCAAGTGGTCGGCGAATATCTCGCCAAGTCCGGCCTGCAAGACTCGCTCGACAAGCTCGGCTTCAATCTGGTCGGCTTCGGCTGCACCACCTGCATCGGCAATTCCGGCCCGCTGCCGGCGCCGATCTCCAAGACCATCAACGAGAAGGGCCTGATCACCGCCGGCGTTCTCTCGGGCAACCGCAATTTCGAAGGCCGCATCTCGCCCGACGTGCAGGCCAACTATCTGGCCTCGCCGCCGCTGGTTGTCGCCTATGCGCTGGCCGGTTCGGTGCAGAAGGACCTCACCAAGGAGCCGCTCGGCCATGACCCGGACGGCAACCCGGTCTTCCTCAAGGACATCTGGCCGACGTCGAAGGAAATCCAGGAATTCATCCTGAAATACGTGACCCGCGAGCTCTACGAAAGCAAATATGCCGACGTGTTCAAGGGCGACGCCAACTGGCAGGCCGTGCAGGTTCCGGATGGCCAGACCTATGCCTGGGACGACAACTCCACCTATGTGCAGAACCCGCCCTATTTCGTGGGCATGCAGAAGCAGGCTGGCGGCGTGACCGACATCAAGGGCGCGCGCGTACTCGGCCTGTTCGGCGACAAGATCACCACCGACCATATTTCTCCGGCCGGTTCGATCAAGGCCGCGTCTCCCGCCGGCGCCTACCTGCTCGGCCATGGCGTCTCGGTGGCCGACTTCAACCAGTACGGCACGCGTCGCGGAAATCATGAAGTGATGATGCGCGGCACCTTCGCCAATATCCGCATTCGCAACCACATGCTGGGCGCGAACGGCAAGGAAGGCGGGTTCACCATCCACTACCCGTCCAAGGAAGAGATGTCGATCTACGACGCCGCCATGAAGTATAAGGAAGAGGGCGTGCCGCTCGTCATCTTCGCCGGCGTCGAATATGGCAACGGCTCCTCGCGCGACTGGGCGGCGAAGGGCACGAACCTGCTCGGCGTCCGCGCCGTGATCGCCCAGTCTTTCGAGCGCATCCATCGCTCCAACCTGGTCGGCATGGGCATCGTTCCCTTCGTGTTCGAGGATGGCCAGAACTGGCAGACGCTCGGCCTCAAGGGCGATGAAGTGGTGACGATCGAAGGCCTCGCCGACATCAAGCCGCGCGACAAGACGGTGGCCAAGGTCACCTATGGCGACGGCGCGGTGAAGGAAATCCCGATCATCTGCCGCATCGATACGCTCGACGAGATCGACTACTACCACAATGGCGGCATCCTGCAGACGGTGCTGCGCGACCTCGCCGCCTGATCAGGCAGCCTGGACCGACATCGAGCCGCCGGGAGAAATCCCGGCGGTTTTTTCATGGGGTGAGATCGAACAGGGCGGGATCCTGATCGACGCCATTGATCCTCAGGCAGATCGAATGTTCGCCGGCGTAATATCGTCTGGTGGTGATCGGGCGAAAAGCGTGGCTGCGGCGGAAGAGCCTGCATTCGCTGGGCGCCAGCGTCATCGAGCCGCCCTTGAACACCTTGGGCGCCGTATCGCCCCGCGCCTTGCGGAAGTGGATGACGTAGTCGACCGTCAGCATCTGAGGCTGATCCGCCAATGACGTAATCCCGGCTTCGAAGACCAGCACGCCGGGCATGACGACGCCGGATGCGGAGAGCCGAAGCAAGCTGGCGGACACCGCCGGCGCATTGCGGCCGAAGATCTCCAACGCTCCGGGATCGCCCTTCTTGATCAACGTCCGCAGCCCATGCTTGAGCAGAGACAGACGCTCAGGGGGCGCATCCTTCGCCCAGTTCCGCCCCAGATCGACCGTCAGGCGCGGGTGATCCTTGGAGATGTCGTTGAGATGATTGGCGACGGAGCGGCGAACATAGTCCGACGGGTCGTCGCGCAGCCGGGCCAAGAGCGGCAAAATCGGCGCCGGGTCCGCCATCAGCGCCGGCAGTTGCATCGCCCAGGGCAGGCGCGGGCGAGACCCCTCCGACACCAGCCGCCGGACATGCGGGTTGGGATCGTCGACCCAGTCTTCCATGATCGCGAGACCGCGCGCGAGATCATGCCTGAGGCAATAGCGGATGCCGAATTCGCTGGTGAGGCGTTTGGTCATGTCGCGCATCAGCGCCATCGCGCCATCGAAATCGTCGAGACCATGTTGGCCGACCAGCAGGGTCAGCGGCATGATCGCCCAACCACGCAAACCATCTGCGTCCGAAGCCCTGTCGCTGTCCCCGCCTTCATCGGGATGCAGCATGGCGCGGAGCATGGGAAAGCGGAGCGTCGGGTTCTTCGGCAGGCGTTCATGCAGGGCGTCGGCAAGCAGTTGCGCCCGCGCTTTCAGTTCGAGGTCGGGCAGCCGCGCCATCACGGCTTCGATGAAAGGATCCGCTTCGATGTCCGGCGCGGCGCGCTGCAGATGAAACGCGGTCCAAGCCACGAGTTCGCGCGAGAATAGGTTCTTGAGCGGTTCCATGGGGGCTCACTGTTTCCGATAGACGGCGAGAGGCTCAAAGTGGCGCATTTCAGCGCCCTGAACATCCATCAACGCAAAATATTCTGCGCAATCGGGCGACGTCTCCGCCGTCTTCATCATCGCCGCCGCGTCCTCCTTGCTGCGCCAGTGGATGAGATCGAGGTAGACGCCTTCCGCCCCACGCAACAATTCCCGGCTCAGAAAGCCGGGCGCGGCATTCAGGAACTCACGCTGAAAGCGGTCGGACGCAGCCACGAAAATTGTCTCCTCGATCTCCGGCTTCAGGCGGAAGCTGGCCATCTCGATATTTATCGTCGTCATCAAAGGTCTCCTCTGTCGATGAGGATGATCTATGGATTAATACGCCATTTTATGTCATGTTTCTTCGATGCGCGCCACCGACCGCTCCCGTTTTGAAAGGCTCGACGCCACCGCAGCCCGGCTCAAGGACGACGCTGGGCTGACGGCGAAAGACCTGGCGGAGCAATTGGGCGTCAGCCTCAGGACGGTCAGCCGGGATCTTGCTTTGTTGCGCGACCGCGGCGTGCCGGTTGAGGCCGATAGGGGCCGCGGCGGCGGGGTGCGCCTGCCGCGTAATTGGGGCGTGGGAAAGTTGAGCCTCACCTATCGCGAAGCGGTGGAGTTGCTGGTCTGCCTCGCCATCGCCGAGCAATTGCCGTCGCCCTGGCTGATCGCCAATCTGGCCGCCGTCAGGCGCAAGCTGGTGGCGTCTTTCGCGCCGTCGCTCAAGGACAAGATCGCCGGTTTGAGAAGCCGCATCCTGATCGGCGGCTCTGCTTCGGCCGCCGTCGTCGAAAGCTTCTCCCCGCTCGGGGCGGAAATCACCGAAGCCCTGCTGACGGGTTTTCTGGAACAGAAGCGCGTGCGCCTTTCCTATCGCGATGTCGAGGGGCGGCTGACAGGGCGCGAGATCGAGCCGCAATGGCTGCTGCTGAATGCGCCTGTCTGGTATGTCATGGGATGGGACTACAAGCGGGAGGCGGTGCGCAGCTTTCGGTGCGACCGCATCCTCGAAGCGCATTTGAGCGAAACCCCTTTCACCCTCCGCCCGGCGCGAGACTTCGACGAGGCGATCGCAGACATCCGCGCCATCCGTCCATGATCCATCATTTTCAGTGATGCCGGCTTCAGCAAATGTCGCTTTCGCCCGTCACGGGTTCGGGTATGGTCGGCCGAAAAGGATCTTCTTCCATGTCGATCGCTGACACGCTTCCCCATCTCGCCGTCGCCTGGCTGGCCTATTTCATCGCCGTGGTCAGCCCCGGCCCGGCGACGCTTGCCCTGATCTCGACTTCGATGACGCGCGGCCGCGCCGCCGGCATGGCCTTTGCCCTGGGGGTGATGACGGGGTCGCTCACCTGGGCCTGCGCCTCGGCGATCGGGCTGGCGGCCGTCATGGCGAGTTACGCCGAGGCGCTCATCGTGTTGAAGATCGCAGGCGGGCTCTATCTACTCTATCTCGCCTGGAAATCCTTCCGCTCGGCGATGACGTCAGGCGATCTCGCCGAGTCTTCGAAAAACGGCGGAAAGGAAAGCCTGCGCCGCCTCTATCTCAAGGGACTCGGCCTGCATCTCACCAATCCCAAGGCGGTGCTTGCCTGGATCTCGCTGATCTCGCTCGGCCTGCCCATGGGCGCGCCGGCGTCGATGATCGCGCTATACATCGCCGGATGCTTCCTGATCGGTCTGATTTCGCTCAACGGTATGGCGGCGTTGTTTTCGCTGTCGCCGGTGGTGGCGCTCTATCGTAAGGGGCGTCGCGGCATCGATGGCGTCATGGGCGCCTTCTTCGCCTTTGCCGGCGTCAAGCTCTTGACGGCGCGGCTCTGAGAAGAAAAGGCGCGTATTTCGCCGCGCCTTCTCTCATTCAACAGATCAGGCGCCCTTGAGCGGCGAGATCGAAATTTCCACGCGGCGGTTCTGGGCGCGTCCCTCGGGCGAGGCGTTGGACGCGACCGGCCGGCTCGGGCCATAACCCATGGCGGCGATGCGGCGGGTGTCGATACCCTGGCCGCCGAGATAGTTCGCGACGGAGACAGCGCGACGCTCGGAGAGTTCCTGATTGTGCCCGAGGCTGCCGGTCGAATCGGTGTGGCCGGCAATGTCGATCAGCGTCTTGTTGAACTTGCGCAGCACGATCGCCACGGAATTCAGCGTCGGGTAGAATTCCGAGCGCACGGCGTCCTGATCGGTGTCGAAGGTCACGTTCGACGGCATGTTGAGGATGATGCGGTCGCCGGCGCGGGTGATGGAAATGCCGGTGCCCTGCAACTGGGCGCGCAGTTCGGCTTCCTGATTGTCCATGTAATTGCCGACCGCGCCGCCCGCCAGCGCACCGAGGCCCGCGCCGATCAATGCGGCGTTGCGGCGACCCGGGCCGTCATTGCCGACCGCGAGACCGGCGAGCGCGCCGAGGCCTGCCCCGATGGCCGCGCCGCCGGCGGTGTTGGAGATCTTCTTCTCGCCCGTATAGGGATCGGTCGTCGTGCAGGCGGAGAGGTAGGTCGCGCAAAGCGCGATCAAAATGACTTTTTTCATGCCGGACTGTCCTTTCGTGGCGTCGTTGCCGCTCAACCGAACAAATACGGCAAAATCACGGGCAATGCCACGCAAGACCGGAGCATTTCGGCTTGCTGAATATTTGCAAGCATCGGGCGCGGCTTATTCGGCCGCTTCCGTTTTCTGGCCGAAACGCTTTTCGATATAGCCGATCACCAGAGCTTCGAAATCCTCGGCGATCTTGGGACCGCGCAGCGTCAAAGCCTTCTCCCCGTCGATGAACACCGGCGCCGCCGGGTTTTCGCCGGTGCCGGGCAGGGATATGCCGATATCGGCATGCTTGCTCTCGCCGGGACCGTTGACGATGCAGCCCATCACCGCGACGTTGAGCGCCTCGACGCCGGGATATTTCTCGCGCCAGACAGGCATGTTCTTGCGCAGGTCGGTCTCGATCTTCTGGGCGAGTTCCTGGAAGACCGTCGACGTGGTGCGGCCACAGCCGGGACAGGCCGCCACGACCGGCAGGAACTGGCGGAAACCCATGACCTGCAGCAGCTCCTGCGCCACGATCACCTCGCGGGTGCGGTCGCCATTCGGTTCGGGCGTCAGCGACACGCGGATCGTGTCGCCGATGCCGTGTTGCAGCACATAGCCCATGGCGGCGGAGGAGGCGACGATGCCCTTGGAGCCCATGCCGGCTTCGGTGAGGCCGAGATGCAGAGCGTGATCCGAGCGGGCCGCGAGCATCTGATAGCAGGCGATGAGATCCTGCACCTGACTGACCTTGGCGGAAAGAATGATGCGGTTGCGGGCGAGGCCGATCTCCTCGGCCAATTGGGCCGACAGAAGCGCCGATTGCACGATCGCCTCGCGCGTCACCTGGCGGGCTGAAAGCGGAAAGCCGTTTGCCTGGTTCTCGTCCATCAGCCGCGTCAGCAGTTCCTGGTCGAGCGAGCCCCAGTTGACGCCGATGCGCACCGGCTTGTCATAGCGGATCGCCATTTCGACGATATCGGCGAACTGCTTGTCCTTCTTGTCCTTGAAGCCGACATTGCCGGGATTGATGCGGTATTTCGCCAGCGCCTCGGCGCAGGCGGGATGATCGGCCAGCAGCTTGTGGCCGATATAGTGGAAGTCGCCGACCAGCGGCACATCCATGCCGAGCCGCAACAGGCGCTCGCGGATCTTCGGCACCGCGGCTGCGCTCTCGTCGCGATCCACCGTGATGCGGACGATTTCCGAGCCGGCGCGAAACAGCGCCGCAACCTGCGCCACCGTTGAATCGACATCCGCCGTATCCGTATTGGTCATCGACTGCACGACGACGGGGGCCCCGCCGCCGACGATCACGCCGCCGACATCGACGGCGACGGAGGCGCGGCGCGGTTTCGGATCGAAATCGGAAGGGAGCGACATGGCTTTTTCCAGCAAGTGAGGTCGTTGGCAGTCAGGTGGCAAACAGGCGCGCCAATGTCAAGGAAAGCGCTGATTCATGGCGCGGTTTTGGCGGGCGCCGCATCCGGATCGAAACTGTATTGGAAGTCGCAATGGCTGGCCCCTTCCATCACCGTCTGAGTGCGCTTCAGCGTAATGCGTGGATCATAGCCGGTGCAGAATGTGCCGTCGCGGTTGCAGGACAGGAGATGGCCGATTTCGCCGAGACCCATGGCGCGGTAGGTCTCGGCGTAGCGACAGCGATCGACGCGATAGTGGAATTCCGTGTCGGTCGCCTTGGTCACCTCGATCGTCAGCGCGTCGTCCTGGGTCCAGAGGCTCTGCAGATCCTGAAAGGTCCTCAGGCTGGTGCCGCCCGGCGTCTTGGCGGCGAAGGCGGCGCCCGCGGCGATGGCCGCCTTGCGGATGGCCGAATCGAGGATCGCCTTGGCCTTGTCCTCGCCGATCTCCGCCTTCATTTCTTCATAGATCGGCCTGATGATTCCGGCTTCGATGGTGCGGCGGGCGAGAATGCCGATTTCGCCCTGGGTGGCGGGATTGTCCTGATCGCTCATGGCGGCCTCCTGTTTGCCCGAAGATAGTGCGGCGCAGGCAAGAAGAAAACCATGCGGCCGCATCAGACTTTTTGCCAGTTGCCATCCCGCGCGGTTCGGGCGAACACTGCCGCATCAATCAAGGGAGGTTTTCATGTTCAAGGCTCTGGTGGTTCGCAAGGCGGAGGATGGTGCGATTTCGCAGGCGGTCGAAGAGCTTGACGATGCGATGCTTCCCGATGGCGATGTGACGGTGAAGGTCGACTATTCGACGCTAAACTACAAGGATGGCCTCTGCATGCATGGAAAAGGCGGGCTCGTGCGCGCCTTCCCGCATGTGCCGGGCGTCGATTTCGCGGGCGTGGTCGAACAATCCGCCGATCCGCGTTATCGACCGGGCGACCGTGTCATTTTGACCGGCTGGCGGGTCGGCGAGGTCTGGTGGGGTGGTTACGCCTCACGCGCCAAGGTCAAGGCCGACTGGCTGGTCAAACTGCCGGACGCCATCTCCACGCGTCAGGCCATGGCTGTGGGCACAGCTGGGTTGACCTCCATGCTGGCCGTCATCGCGCTGGAAAAAGCGGGGCTCAAACCTGATCAAGGCGAGGTGGTGGTGACCGGCGCGGCCGGCGGCGTCGGGTCGGTTGCGGTCGCGATCCTGGCCAGGCTCGGCTATCGCGTGGCGGCGGTCACCGGCCGCCCCGAGACGGAGGACTATCTGCGCGATCTCGGCGCCGAGACCATCATCCCCCGCGGAGAGCTTGCGGAGCCCACGGCCAAGCCGCTGGAGTCCGAACGATTCGCGGCGGGCATCGATGCAGTGGGCGGGGATATGCTGATGCGGGTGCTGAAGCAGGTCAAATACAACGGCTCCGTGGCGGCCATCGGCCTTGCGGCCGGCGCCGCCGTTCCGTCCTTCACCGTCGTTCCCTTCCTGCTGCGCGGCGTCAATCTGCTCGGGATCGATTCGGTCATGCGGCCGCATGATCAACGCGTCGAGGCATGGTCGCGGCTGGCCGCCGACCTGCCGATGGATAAACTCGAAGCCATGGTCAGCGAACATGGTCTCGCGGAAATGCCGGGGCTCGGCGCTTCCATCCTGAAAGGCGGCGTCAAAGGCCGCATCGTCGTCAATCCGCAACTGTAAAGATAGGCCGCGTCGTCATCGACGGGCCAAGGAGGGAACCCTTGCCGAACTCAGACGGCGAGGGTCGAGACTTCTTTGGCGGACGAGAGAACGATGAGTGTTTCCGTGCGCATCAGGCCTTCGATGGATTTCAGCTCCTGAGCCAGGAAACGTTCGAGCTCCCGGGTGTTCTTCAATCGCACCTTCAGGAGGTAATTCCACGCGCCGGTCACGTGGTGGCATTCGAGGACGGCGCCGCTCTCTGCAACCTTCTTTAGAAACCGCTCTTCCACTTCCGGGTCGTTCCAGCCGACGAAGACGAAGGCCAGGAGATCGAGGCCGACTTTCTCAGGATTGACCGCTGCATGGAAGCCGGAAATAATTTCGTTGCGAATCAGACGCTTGATGCGGTCGTTCACCGTCGAGGGCGCCAGTTTGAGTTCTTGTCCGATCTCCGCGAGCGACAGCCTGTCATTTTTCTGGAGCAGGGCGAGCAGGCTGCGATCCGTTTCGTCCAAAATACTCATGTGCAACCTCCGGATTTTTTTTATAAGAGCGAAACTTTTTAGTCGGAAAAACCCGACGCCGGAAGGGCGTTTTTTTGCCATTCGTGAAAGAAGCGGGTTTTCCTGCAACCTAACAGTTTCATTGCGAAATCGTTCCGCGCAGCCGCAAAAAAAGCCGCTGAGGCGGCCCCCTCCCGCTCAAGCGAATTTGATTTAGCCGTGAGGCTCCTATTCGCTATATGATTGTCCCGCAAGCGACGCCATCAGCGCGTCCGATCGAAAGGCAAATCCATTGCGCAGGCTCGCATTCGTACTTCTCGCCATGGGCGCGTTCGTCCTTGCCGTGTTCGGTCTGCAATGCCGCGCCGGAGAGACCGTGTCTTCGAAACCCGTCGGCGTGGTCGAACTTTTCACATCGCAGGGCTGTTCCTCCTGTCCGAAAGCCGATGCGGCTTTTGCGCGGCTGGCGGATCGCCGCGACATCGTCGCGATCTCCTATCATGTCGATTATTGGAATTATCTGGGCTGGCAGGACACGCTGTCGGCGCGCGAAAACACCGAGCGGCAATATGGCTATAGCAAGAGCTTCGGCGCGAGCAATGTCTTCACGCCGCAGGTTGTGCTGAACGGCGTGCGCACGGCCAAGACGGGAGGGCTTTCTCACGTCATGACCGATCTCGACGCCCTGGCGCGGGGCGGTCAGGCGGTCAGCGTGCCCGTTTCGGCCCGGCTTACCCCAGAAACGATGACCATCGCCATCGGCGCGGGCTCCGGCAAGGCGAATGTGGTGGTAGCCTATTTCAAGCGCAGCACCACGGTCGCGATCGAGAGTGGCGAGAATACCGGAAGAACGCTTCATTACCGCAATGCGGTGACCAAGTTGGAGACGGTCGGCATGTGGGACGGCAAGGCGATGACCTTGAAACTGCCGGCCTCCGTGGGCTCCAAACCCGGCTATGACGGCTGCGCCATTCTGCTCCAGGCGCATGACGCCGATGGCAATCCCGGACGAATCTACGGGGCCGCAGCCCTCTAGCCCGGGGTCGCCATGCGCCAATTGGACTTGCATTTCCGCGCCTTTCAGGCACACTGTCGTCAATCCGTCATGATCACGCGCATCCGACGGAGCTAGACGCAAGGCATTTCGGCGCAAAGGTTTCCATGGCGGATCACACCGAGCAGCAGGGCTCTTCCGAGCGCAACGGTCCCGCGGTCATCGACCTCAAGGATTATCGAGAAGCGCGCGATCCCGCGCCCGTCACCTTCCATCGCCTCGAACTCAACCAGATCCTGCGCATTTATGGACGCATGGTCGGCGAGGGCGAGTGGAGAGATTACGCGATCGACTTCTTTCGCGACAAGGCGGTGTTCTCTATCTACAAGCGTTCCGGGGATGCGCCGCTCTATCAGGTCGAAAAGGTCCCGAAACTCGCCGCCAAGCAAGGAGCGTTCGCGATCGTCAACACGCAGGGCCGCATCCTCAAGCGGGGTCATGAACTGGCCCAGGTGCTGAAATTCTTCGACAAGGTCCAGAAGCTGCGCGACTGAAATTCCTGCCGTCACGCCCTCCCCATGCGGATCGTTTTCGTCTAAAGCGATCGCCATGACCACATTCGCCATCTTGCTCGGCGGTCGTCTCGTCGCGACCACAAGGCTATCCTCGCAACTTCTCGGCGCGCGCTTCATCGCCGCCGATGGCGGGATGGCGCATGCCGAGACGCTTGGAGTGACGCCCGAACTCTGGCTCGGCGATTTCGATTCAGCGTCCGAGACGCTTCTCGCCCGGTTTCCCGAGACGCCGCGGGAGACGCATCCGCCCGACAAATCGCTCACAGACGGCGAGCTGGCCGTCGAGCGGGCGCTTACCCTCGGCGCCCGCCGTCTGATCCTCGTCGGCGCCATGGGCGGGGCGCGCACCGATCACGGCGTCGGCCATCTCCTGCATGCCGTGGCGCTCGCCGAGCGCGGCGTCGAGGTCATGCTGACGTCGGGCGACGAAGAAGGCTATCCGCTGCTGGCGGGCGAGGTCAGTCTCGATCTTCCTTCCGGCAGCCTGTTTTCGATCATGGGATTTTCCGATCTGACTCGCTTGTCGATCGACAACGCGCGGTATCCGCTCGACGATTTTCACCTTCCTTTCGGTTCTTCGCGCACGCTGTCCAATGTCGCGGAAGGACCGATCACCCTGAAGCTCGGCAGCGGCCGGGCCGTGACGCTTGCGCGTCCCTATGACATGACCGGAGTGTGACCCTTGGCCCCGCCCATTCTCAAGCTTGACGACATTCACCTGAGCTTCGGCGGCGCGCCGCTTCTGAACGGCGTCAGCTTCCAGCTCGAACCCGGCGAGCGCGTCTGCCTGGTCGGCCGCAACGGTTCGGGCAAATCGACGCTGCTCAAGATGGCCGCCAGCCTCGTCGAGCCGCAATCGGGCGAGGTGTTTCGCCATCCGGCCTCGACGGTTCGTTATCTGCATCAGGCGCCGGATTTCGAGGGCTACGCCACGATCGAAGCCTATGCCGCCGCAGGTCTGGGCCCTTCCGACGATCCCTATCGCGTCACCTATCTTCTCGAGCATCTCGGTCTCGACGGCGCATCGAGCCCCGCCAATCTCTCGGGCGGCGAAGCCCGTCGCGCCGCGCTCGCCCGAGTCATGGCGCCCGAGCCCGATATTCTCCTGCTCGACGAGCCGACCAACCATCTCGACCTGCCGACCATCGAATGGCTGGAAGGCGAGTTGATGAAGACCAAGAGCGCGTTGATCCTGATCTCCCACGACCGGCGCTTTCTCGAAAAAGTCTCAACCGCCACCATCTGGCTCGATCGCGGCGTCGCCAGGAGACTCGATCGCGGCTTCGGCCATTTCGAAGCCTGGCGCGACAAGGTGCTCGAAGAAGAAGAGATGGAGCAGCACAAGCTCGGCAAGGCGATCGAGCGCGAAGAGCATTGGTTGCGCTATGGCGTGACCGCGCGGCGCAAGCGCAATATGCGCCGGCTCGGCGAATTGCAGGACATGCGCCATCGTCACCGCAGTCACAAAGGCGCGGTCGGCTTGGTGCAGGCGACCGTCTCCGAAGGACGCGAAAGCGGCAAGCTGGTGATCGAGGCCGACAAGATCACCAAGAGCTATGGCGATCGCGCGATCGTCGCGCCGTTTTCGCTGCGCGTGCATCGCGGCGATTGCATCGGTCTCGTTGGCCCCAACGGCGCGGGAAAGACCACGCTGCTCAAGATGCTCACCGGACAGCTGGAGCCGGATTCTGGAACGATCAAGCTCGGCACCAATCTCGATATCGCCACGCTCGACCAGAAACGCGAAGATCTCGACCTCACCGACACGCTCGCCAATTACCTGACCGATGGTCGCGGCGAAAATCTGCTCGTCAACGGCGTCCAGCGGCACGTCACAGGTTATATGAAGGAGTTCCTGTTCCAGCCGGAGCAGGCGCGCACGCCGATCCTCAATCTGTCGGGGGGCGAGCGGGCCAGGCTTATCATGGCGCGCATTCTCGCCCGGCCGTCCAACCTGCTGATCCTCGACGAGCCGACCAACGATCTCGACATCGAAACGCTGGATCTGTTGCAGGAGGTCGTCTCCGGCTATCAGGGCACCGTCATCCTCGTCAGCCACGACCGCGACTTCCTCGACCGCACCGTCACCTCGACGATTGCTCCCGCCGATCCCGAAAACCCTGATGGTCGCTGGATCGAATATGCCGGCGGCTATTCCGACATGCTGACGCAACGCAAGGGCCAGGCCGACGAGCGCCGGAGGGTCGAAAAGGAAAAAGCCGCTCAGGCGAAAGCCGACGCGCCGGCCGCCTCGTCCGACGCCGGCAGGAACAAGGGAAAGCTGTCCTTCAAGCAGAAATTCGCGATCGAGAACCTGCCCAAGCAGATGGCGGCCAAGGAAGCCGAGATCGCCGCCTTCGAGACGAGAATGGCCGATCCCAATCTGTTTGCGCGCGATCCCGACGGCTTCTCCAAGATCGCCGCGCAGCTGGAAAAGGCGCGCGACGAGGTCGCCCGCATGGAAGAAGAGTGGCTGGAGCTCGAAATTCTTCGCGAGGAGCTCGAAGGCTGATGACGGGGCAGAGCTACGCCGGCGAAGCGCGGCGAAACGGATAAATTACGCCGAACCTGTTTTCATTACCGGTCCGGATGTGCCATTTCACGGCTATGGCAAGAGATTCGCTCGACGACCTGTTCGGAGAAAGACCGCAGCCGAAAGTGGCGGCGGTCATGGCGCCTTTGCCGACCCCGAAGCCTTATTCCTATGCGGTGCCCGAGGGCATGCATGTCGAGCCGGGCTCGATCGTGCAGATCCCGCTCGGGCCGCGCCAGGTGTTCGGCGTGGTCTGGGACGGCGAACCATCCGACAAGATCGATCCGAAGAAACTGAAGCCGATCGCCGCCATTTTCGATTGCCCGCCGCTGACGAAAGACATGCGGCAGTTCATCGACTGGGTCGCGAGCTACACGCTGTCGCCGCCGGGGCTGGTGGCGCGAATGGCGTTGCGCGCGCCGGCCGCCTTCGATCCCGAGCCCATGGTGGAAGGGCTTCGGCTCACCGACAGCCGGCCGGAGCGGGTGACCCCTGCGCGCGGTCGCGTGATCGCGCTCGCCGGGGAGGCTCCCGCCTGGACCCGGTCTGGTCTGACGCATGCCGCCGGGGTCTCTTCCTCCGTCATCGACGGCTTGACCAAACAGGGCGTGTTCGAGCCGGTGTTTCTTCCGCCGCCGCCGGTGACGGCCGAGCCGGACGCCGATTACGCCCAGGCCAAGCTGGAGGCCGATCAGCGCGCAGGCGCCGACCAGCTGATCGCCTCGGTGCAGCGGGGCGAATTCAACGTCACGCTCATCGACGGCGTCACCGGATCGGGCAAGACCGAGGTCTATTTCGAGGCGATCGCCGAGGCGATCCGCCAGGGCAAGCAGGCGCTGATCCTGCTGCCGGAAATCGCGCTCACGCCCGCCTTTCTCGAACGTTTCCAGGATCGCTTCGGCGCCAAGCCCGCCGAATGGCATTCGGATCTGCCGCCGCGCATGCGCGAGCGCGTCTGGCGCCAGGCGGCCGAGGGCAGGGTGAAGGTCGTCGCCGGCGCGCGCTCGGCGCTTTTCCTTCCGTTCGAGAATCTCGGCCTGATCATCGTCGATGAAGAGCATGATCCCGCCTACAAACAGGAAGACCGCGTCTTCTATAATGCGCGGGACATGGCGGTGGTGCGCGGCCGCATCGGAGGTTTCCCCGTGGTGCTGGCGTCTGCGACACCCTCGGTCGAAAGCCGGGTCAACGCCGATCAGGGACGGTATGAGAAAGTGCACCTTCCCGGGCGTTTCGGCGGCGCGGCGCTGCCGGATCTTCATCTCGTCGACATGCGTCGCCATCCGCCGGCGCGCGGCGGCTTTCTGTCGCCGATCATGCTGAAGGGCATGGCCAAGACCCTGGAGCGCGGCGAGCAATCGCTGCTCTTCCTCAATCGCCGCGGCTATGCGCCGCTGACGCTCTGCCGGGTCTGCGGCCATCGCTTCCAGTGTCCGAATTGCTCGGCCTGGCTGGTCGAACATCGCTTTCGCGGCGTTCTGCAGTGCCACCATTGTGGCCACAACGAGAAGAGCCCGGACGCCTGCCCGGAATGCGGCGCGCTCGACCATCTCGCGGCCTGCGGCCCCGGCGTCGAGCGCATCGCCGAAGAGGTGGAGAAGAGCTTTCCCGAAAGCCGCATCATCGTGCTCTCGTCGGATATGGCCGGCGGGGTGAAGCGGCTGAGGCTGGAGCTGGAGGCGATCGCCAAGGGCGACGCCGACATCGTCATCGGCACGCAACTGGTCGCCAAAGGCCACAACTTTCCGAAAATGACGCTGGTCGGCATCGTCGACGCCGATCTCGGTCTCGCCAATGGCGATCCGCGCGCCGCCGAGCGGACATTCCAGCTTCTGTCGCAGGTCACCGGGCGCGCCGGCCGCAGCGGGCTTCAGAGCCGGGGCCTGATCCAGACCTATCAGCCCGGCCATCCGGTGATGCAGGCCATCGTGTCGGGCGATTCCGAGGCCTTTTACGAACGCGAGATTCTCGAGCGGGAAAAGGCGCTGATGCCGCCCTTCGGACGGCTCGCCTCGATCATCGTTTCCGCCGACAGCCGCAACGACGCAGAAGCCCATGCCCGAAGCCTCCGGCAGGCCGCTCCGCAGATGTCGGGCTTGAGCGTGCTGGGGCCGGCTGAAGCGCCGCTGGCCCTGGTGCGCGGGCGTCACCGGTTCCGCCTGCTGATCCATGGCCGGCGCGGATCGGACATGCAGGCCTTCGTGCGGGCCATGGTCGAGCAGGGACCGAAGGAGCGCGGCTCCGTGCAGGTGCAACTGGATATCGATCCGCAGAGCTTTCTCTGATCGCCTCTTCATCCAGAGGCGAAAGTCACAGCATTCTCGTTCGGCCCGATTCTCAGCGGCTGCCGCCTATGCCATAAGGAGCGAAGCAGCAGAGAGGCGTATATGGAATTCTCCCTCCCCGAATTTCCCGCGACCCCCGTCGGACAGGCGGCCTTCGTTTCGGCCGCTCTCGCGCTCGCTTTCGGACTCCTCTACCTGATCATCCCGCAACGCATGGGCCGCCTGATCGGGCTGCAGTCGGGTCGGGACGGCGCGATCGGCGAGCTGCGCCCGGCCGGAGGATTTCTGGCCGGCTTCGCCGCCGCGACCTTGCTTCTCGATCAACCCATTCTCTACGCAGCGCTGGGGTTGTCGCTCGGCGTCGGCGCTTTCGGCAGGCTCTTGTCGCTGATGTCCGATCAGGCGGCGAGCCTCGTCAATATCGTCATGCTCGTTTTGCAGGCCATTATGGCCGGGGCGCTCGCGGCGCGACTTCCGGAAGCTCTCGCGGAAGCCGGAGCCTTTTTATGGCCGGTCGAGTTCCAGACGCAACTGTCGGCTTACGCCTATGCAGCTCTCGCATTAGCCGGCCTCGTCATCATGTTCATGCCCAGGGTAAGCGCCCGCGCTGCCGGTCTGGCCTTCCTCGCACAGGCCGGTCATGGCCCGATCCGCTCGGCAGGCGGAATTCTTCTCGCGCTTGGTCTTCTGGGAATCTATGTCGCAGGACTGACCGAAAGCCTTTACGTCGCCTATCTGTTTCTGGCCATGGGAATGGTCGCGGCGCTGATCGTCTCGGGTGTCGGTCGGATCGCAGCGTTGACGCTCAATCGTGGCAACTATCCGTTTTCGTTGATTATTCTCGTTCTTTCCTTGCTAACTGCGGCGGCGCTGGCCTGGGGCTTCGCGGGAATGATTTGAGGCCGGTCCGAGGCTTCAAAGGGAAAAAAATTCCAACGCCGAGGCCAAACGCTCCGTAAATTGGCAAATAAATGCGATTCTGCCGCGATTGGCCGCAACATCCTGTGTTGCGAGTCCTGTGGAGCTATGCTAGATGGCTTGCGAGTTTTTGGGGAGTTGAGCGTCTGCGCTCAGGGAAATTCCGAAAATAATGCAACATTTTCAGGTTCTTGGATTCGGTGCGCCGGGCCCTTGAGCCTGAAGAGAAATAGGGAAACTCGGCGCGTGGCAGAGTCATCGCAAATCGTGTCTGGCGTGGCAGAACGTTATGCCTCGTCCCTCTTCGAACTGGCGCTGGAGCAGAACGCCGCGGGCGACGTCGCCAGCGCGCTCGATCGCTTCCAGGCGCTTCTGGATGAGTCGGAGGATCTGCGCCGTCTCGTGACGAGCCCGGTGTTCGGCGCCGACGAGCAGCTGCGCGCGATCTCCGCCATTCTCGACAAGGCCGGCATCGGCGGTCTCGCGGGCAACCTGATCAAGGTCGCGGCGTCGAACCGCCGCCTGTTCGCCGTGCCCGGCATGATCCGCGGCTATCGCGCCATCTACGCCCGCCATCGCGGCGAGGCGGTCGCCGAAGTGACTTCGGCCCATGCTCTGACATCCGAGCAGGAACAAGAATTGAAGGCGGCGTTGAAGAGCGTCACCGGAAAAGACGTGGCGATCAATGTTGCCGTGGACCCTTCTCTCCTTGGCGGCCTGATCGTCAAGCTCGGTTCGCGTCAGATCGACACCTCGCTTCGCACCAAACTTTCTACCCTTAAGCTTTCACTGAAAGAGGTTGGCTGATGGATATCCGCGCCGCGGAAATTTCCGCAATTCTCAAGGACCAGATCAAGAATTTCGGCAAGGAGGCTGAAGTCTCCGAAGTGGGTCAGGTGTTGTCCGTCGGTGACGGCATCGCCCGCGTCTATGGTCTGGACAATGTTCAGGCCGGCGAAATGGTCGAATTCCCCGGTGGAATTCGCGGTATGGCCCTCAACCTCGAATCCGACAATGTCGGCGTGGTTATCTTCGGCTCCGACCGTGACATCAAGGAAGGCGACACCGTCAAGCGCACCGGCGCCATCGTCGACGTTCCCGTCGGTCCGGAACTGCTCGGCCGCGTCGTCGACGCCCTCGGCAATCCGATCGACGGCAAAGGCCCGATCAATGCGACGCGCCGTTCGCGCGTCGACATCAAGGCTCCGGGCATCATTCCGCGCAAGTCGGTCCATGAGCCGATGTCGACCGGCCTCAAGGCCATCGATGCGCTCATCCCGGTCGGCCGCGGCCAGCGCGAACTCGTGATCGGCGACCGCCAGACCGGCAAGACCGCCATCATTCTCGACACGTTCCTGAACCAGAAGCCGATCCACGACAACGGCCCGGACAACGACAAGCTGTTCTGCGTCTATGTCGCCGTCGGCCAGAAGCGTTCGACCGTCGCACAGTTCGTCAAGGTTCTCGAAGAGCGCGGCGCGCTGAAATATTCGATCGTGATCGCGGCGACCGCGTCCGATCCGGCGCCGATGCAGTATCTCGCACCGTTCGCGGGCTGCGCCATGGGCGAATATTTCCGCGACAACGGCCAGCACGCCCTGATCGCTTACGACGACCTGTCCAAGCAGGCCGTGTCCTATCGCCAGATGTCGCTGCTTCTGCGCCGCCCGCCGGGCCGCGAAGCCTATCCGGGCGACGTCTTCTATCTGCACTCGCGTCTGCTCGAACGCGCCGCCAAGCTCTCCGACGAGCGCGGCTCCGGTTCGCTGACGGCTCTGCCGGTCATCGAGACCCAGGGCAACGACGTGTCGGCCTTCATCCCGACCAACGTGATCTCGATCACCGACGGCCAGATCTTCCTCGAAACCGACCTGTTCTATCAGGGCATCCGTCCGGCCGTGAACGTCGGCCTGTCGGTGTCGCGCGTCGGTTCGTCGGCCCAGATCAAGGCGATGAAGCAGGTTGCCGGTTCGATCAAGGGTGAACTCGCCCAGTATCGTGAAATGGCCGCCTTCGCTCAGTTCGGCTCGGACCTCGACGCCGCCACGCAGCGCCTGCTCAACCGCGGCGCCCGCCTGACGGAGCTGCTCAAGCAGCCGCAGTTCTCTCCGCTCAAGACGGAAGAACAGGTTGCGGTGATCTTCGCCGGCGTCAACGGTTACCTCGACAAGCTCACTGTGGCTCAGGTCGGCAAGTTCGAGCAGGGTCTGCTCGGCTACCTCCGCACCGAAGGCAAGGCGATCCTCGATGCGATCCGCACCGACAAGCAGATCACCGACGACACCAAGGGCAAGCTGAAGGCCGCTCTCGACAGCTTCTCCAAGACGTTCGCCTGATCGGACAAGCTGGGACGGAGAACCAATGGCTTCCCTCAAGGACCTGAAAAACCGGATCGCTTCCGTCAAGGCGACGCAGAAGATCACCAAGGCGATGAAAATGGTCGCCGCGGCGAAGCTTCGGCGCGCCCAGGAAGCGGCCGAGGCCGCTCGGCCCTATTCACAGCGCATGGGCGCCGTCATGGCGAACATCGTCAGCGCTGTGGGCGGGGACGCCGACGCGCCGCGCCTGATGACCGGCACCGGATCCGACAAGACCCATCTGCTGGTCGTCTGCACCGCCGAACGCGGTCTGTGCGGCGGCTTCAACTCGCAGATCGCGCGTTTCGCGCGCGATCACGCCCGCCGCCTTCTGAACGAAGGCAAGACGGTGAAGATCATCACCGTCGGCAAGAAGGGCAACGACATCCTGCGCCGTGAATTCGCGAGCCTGATCATCGACCGCGTCGAACTTCGCGACGTCAAGAAGGTCGGCTACGAGAACGCCGAGGCCATCAGCCGCAAGGTGATGAGCCTGTTCGACAAGGGCGAATTCGACGTCTGCACGCTGTTCTATTCCGAGTTCAAGTCGGTGATCTCGCAGATCCCGACCGCTCTGCAGCTCATCCCGGCCGTCGCGCCGGCGGTGGCCGCGGCGGACACGACCTCGGCGTCGGCAGTTTACGATTACGAGCCGGACGCAGGCGCCATCCTCGGCGATCTCATCCCGCGCGCCATCACCGTGCAGATCTTCCGGGCTCTGCTCGAGAATGTCGCCGGCGAAATGGGCGCCAAGATGAGCGCCATGGACAACGCCACGCGCAACGCCGGTGAGATGATCAACAAACTGACGCTCAGCTACAACCGCCAGCGTCAGGCGAAAATCACCACCGAACTGATCGAAATCATCGCAGGCGCGGAAGCGCTCTGATCTACAAGAAAAGAGGGTATGAATATGGCTACGGCAGCTACCCAGTCCGCCGCCGGCAAGGTGACCCAGGTCATCGGCGCCGTCGTTGACGTCTCGTTCGAAGGCGCTCTGCCGCCGATCCTGAACGCGCTCGAAACCGACAATGGCGGCAACCGCCTCGTTCTCGAAGTGGCGCAGCATCTCGGCGAAAACACCGTCCGCACCATCGCGATGGACTCCACCGAAGGTCTCGTGCGCGGCCAGGCCGTCACCGACACCGGCGCGCCGATCTCGGTGCCGGTCGGCGACGAAACGCTCGGCCGAATCCTGAACGTCATCGGCGAGCCGGTCGACGAACTCGGCCCGGTTCCGACCGAAGCCCGCCGCGCGATCCACCAGGCCGCTCCCGAATATGTGGAGCAGTCGACGGAAGCCCAGATTCTCGTCACCGGCATCAAGGTCGTCGACCTCCTGGCTCCTTACGCCAAGGGCGGCAAGATCGGCCTGTTCGGCGGCGCAGGCGTCGGCAAGACCGTTCTGATCATGGAACTGATCAACAACGTCGCGAAGGCCCACGGCGGTTACTCCGTGTTCGCCGGCGTCGGCGAGCGCACCCGCGAAGGCAACGACCTCTATCACGAAATGATCGAGTCCAAGGTCAACGTCGATCCGCGCGAGCATGGCGGTTCCGCTGCCGGCTCCAAGTGCGCGCTCGTCTACGGCCAGATGAACGAGCCGCCGGGCGCTCGCGCCCGCGTCGCTCTGACCGGCTTGACCATCGCGGAAGACTTCCGCGACAAGGGCCAAGACGTGCTGTTCTTCGTCGACAACATCTTCCGCTTCACCCAGGCGGGTTCGGAAGTGTCGGCGCTGCTCGGCCGTATTCCTTCGGCCGTGGGTTATCAGCCGACGCTCGCCACCGACATGGGCGCTCTGCAGGAACGCATCACCACCACCAACAAGGGTTCGATCACCTCGGTGCAGGCCATCTACGTGCCCGCCGACGACTTGACCGACCCGGCGCCGGCCACGTCCTTCGCGCACTTGGACGCGACGACCGTTCTCAGCCGCTCGATCGCCGAAAAGGGCATCTACCCGGCCGTGGACCCGCTCGACTCCACCTCGCGCATGCTCGACCCGATGATCGTCGGCGAAGAGCACTATGAAGTGGCGCGTAAGGTTCAGTCGACCCTGCAGCGCTACAAGTCTCTCCAGGACATCATCGCCATCCTCGGCATGGATGAACTGTCGGAAGACGACAAGCTGACCGTCGCCCGCGCCCGCAAGATCGAGCGCTTCCTGTCGCAGCCGTTCCACGTCGCCGAAGTCTTCACCGGTTCGCCTGGCAAGCTCGTCTCGCTCGAAGACACGATCAAGGGCTTCAAGGGCCTGGTCAACGGCGAATACGACCACCTGCCGGAAGCCGCCTTCTACATGGTCGGCTCGATGGACGAAGCGGTCGAAAAGGCCAAGAAGCTGGCTGCCGAAGCCGCCTGATAATCTCTGGCGCGGTCTTCCGGCCGCGCCGTCTCCGACACGAAAGAGTGAGTGATCATGGCTGATAGCTTCAGTTTCGAACTTGTCTCTCCGGAGCGCCTGCTCATGTCGGCAAGCGCGACCGAAGTGGTCCTTCCGGCGACCGAAGGCGAAATGGCGGTGATGGCCAATCACGCGCCTTTCATGACGACGATCCGCCCCGGCGTGGTCACCGTCAAGGAAGCCTCCGGCCAGACCCAGAAATTCGTGGTGTTCGGCGGCTTCGCCGACATCGTGCCGTCAGGTTGCACCCTGCTTGCCGAATCGGCGCTGCCGGTCAGCGAATTCCGCAAGGATCAGTTGGCCAAGCGGATAGAAGTCGCGCAGGCCGATCTCGCCAGCGCGCCGGACGATGAGGCCCGCACCCGGATTTCTCAGCTGATCGCGGACCTCGACAGCCTGTCGTCGGTCGCGGCCTGAGAGGCGAGTTTCCGATAGAGACTTTGAACCCGGCGGAGACGCCGGGTTTTTCTTTTCCGCCATGCGCCGCGGATCGCTCGGGCGCAAACAAAACGGGCGGCCCTCAGGGCCGCCCGTTCGTATGAGAGCGCTCGGCGAGACCGGATCAATTCCACTCGCGAATGTCGACGAAATGTCCGGCGATCGCGGCGGCTGCGGCCATGGCCGGCGACACGAGGTGTGTGCGGCCCTTGAAGCCCTGACGACCCTCGAAATTGCGGTTCGAGGTCGAGGCGCAGCGTTCGCCCGGCTTCAGGCGGTCGTCGTTCATGGCCAGGCACATGGAGCAGCCCGGCTCGCGCCAGTCGAAACCGGCGGCCTTGAAGATCTTGTCGAGCCCCTCGGCTTCCGCCTGTTCCTTGACGAGGCCCGAGCCCGGCACGATCATCGCAGACACGGTGGAGGCCACCGTCTTGCCTTCGACGACCTTGGCGACGGCGCGCAGATCTTCGATGCGGCCATTGGTGCAGGAGCCGATGAACACCCGGTCGACAGCGATGTCGGTGATCTTGGTGCCGGCGGTGAGGCCCATGTAGTCGAGCGCGCGCTGCTTGGAGGTGCGCTTGTTTTCATCCGTGATCTCGTCCGGGTTCGGCACGACGCCCTGAACCGAGATGACGTCTTCAGGCGAAGAACCCCAGGACACGATCGGCGGCAGATTGGCGGCGTCGAGCACGACGACGCGGTCATAATGCGCGCCTTCGTCCGATTTCAGCGTTTTCCAGTATTCGATCGCCTTCTCCAGCGCCTCGCCCTGCGGCGCGCGCGGCTTGCCCTTGATGTATTCGAAGGTCTTCTCGTCCGGGGCGATCAGGCCGGCGCGCGCGCCGCCTTCGATCGTCATGTTGCAAACCGTCATGCGGCCTTCCATCGACAGCGCCTCGATGGCTTCGCCGGCAAATTCGATGACATGGCCGGTGCCGCCGGCGGTGCCTATTTCACCGATGATGGCGAGGATGATGTCCTTGGCGGTGACGCCCGGCGGCAGCTGGCCGTCGACGCGCACCAGCATGTTCTTGGCCTTCTTCTGGATCAGCGTCTGGGTGGCCAGAACGTGCTCCACCTCGGACGTGCCGATGCCATGCGCCAGCGCGCCGAAGGCGCCATGGGTGGAGGTGTGGCTGTCGCCGCAGACGATGGTCATGCCCGGCAGGGTAAAGCCCTGTTCGGGTCCGACGATGTGAACGATGCCCTGCCGCTTGTCGCTGGCCGAATAATATTCGACGTTGAAATCGGCGGCGTTCTGGGCGAGCGCCTCGACCTGGATGCGGCTTTCCTCATTCTTGATGCCGAGATGACGATCCGGCGAGGTCGGCACATTGTGGTCGACGACGGCCAGCGTCTTTTCCGGCGCGCGGACCTTGCGGCCGGTCATGCGCAGGCCTTCGAACGCCTGCGGGCTGGTCACTTCGTGGACCAGGTGGCGATCGATATAGAGGAGACAGGTGCCGTCGGCCTGCTGATCGACGACGTGGTCGTCCCAGATCTTGTCATAGAGTGTGCGGGGTGCGCTCATGGGTTTCACCGTGCTGAAGTATAGAGGAAGAAGGCGTCGCGAGGCGCTGAACCGCAAGCGCGGTCAGCGGACGGGATCAGCCGAGATGGGCGGTGGCGCGGCCGGAAAGGGCGGCAAAGAAGCGCTGCGGCAGGCGTTTGCGGTCCTGCAGCACGAAAAAATATCTCTTTGGCGCGCGTTTGCTCATGGCGCTTCTTTACCATCATTCTAAACGGGCGGCAATGGCCGTGCTGAGGGCGGTTTATGGTGGTTCCGCTAGCCTCTGCCCCATGGCCGCGCCGGGTCGCGATGCATTCCGGACGCCCTGAAGTCGGTCGGCGTGACGCCGAAGATGCGCCGAAAGGCTTTCGAAAAGTAATTGGCGTCGGCGAAGCCTGCTTGCGCCGCCACATCCCGGATCGAGGGCGCGGGCTCCGCAGCCAGGAGCCGCCCGGCGTAACGCAGATTCTCCTGCAACAGATAATCCGCCGGCGTCTCGCCCGTCGCCGCCGTGAATTGCCGGGAGAAATGCGCGCGGCTGAGACCGGCGAGCTCGGCCATGCGCGTGACGCTCATGGCTTTGCCGGGATGGGCCGCGAGATAAGCGAGCACCCGCGCCACGCCCTCAGGCGCATCCCCTTGGGCGCCGTTCTGGCCGGTGACCGCCTGAAGCGCGCCCAGCGCAAAGGCGTAAGCGAGGCTTGAGGCGCGATAGGGATCGTGGTCTTCCCGCATGAGATCGAGGCAGAGACCGGCGAGCCTGTCCGCCGCGTCGAGTGAGATCACTGGCGTCGCGCCTCCAGCAAGCCGCGCCCGCTCCATCAGCCGCAGCGCCTCGGGTCCGCGCAGCGACACCCAGAAAAACTCCCAGTTTTCGCCCTCTTCCAGCCAGTAGCGATGATCTTCCGGAACCATCAGGAGCATCGCTTGCCCCGTTCCGACCACATGCCGGTCGCGGCCAAAGGTCAGGCGGCCCGCTCCAGAGATTGTATATTGAAATATGGTGAAAGGTTCCGCGCCGCGCTTTCGCCCGTCCCAGTCATAATCGGGCCCGCGCCTTTTTTCGTAGCCGCATCCGGTCGGGTAGATGACGAAAGGCGCGCCGCCCCGGGGCGGCGTTTTCAGATAGGGTCCGGCGGCGATGAGATCCGAGAGCACGATATTACCCTTTGCAGCACAACTATCCTCTTACCTCCTGATTAGACGAGGATTATGGTGCGCGCAATCGGCGCATCCCTCCCAAGGAGACAGCACAAAATGACGAGAAATCCCAGGATCACCTTCATCGGCGCGGGTTCCACCGTGTTCATGAAGAACATTATCGGCGACATCCTGCAGCGGCCGGCGCTTTCGGGCGCGACGGTGGCGCTGATGGACATCAATCCCGAGCGCCTCGCCGAGAGCGAAGTGGTGGCGGGCAAGCTGGTCTCCACGCTCGGGGCCAGCGCCAAGGTCGAGACCTACGACAATCAGAAGAAAGCGCTGGAAGGCGCGGATTTCGTGGTCGTCGCCTTCCAGATCGGCGGTTTCGAGCCCTGCACCGTCACCGATTTCGAAGTGCCGAAGAAATACGGCCTGCGCCAGACCATCGCCGACACGCTTGGCATCGGAGGCATCATGCGCGGCCTGCGCACCGTGCCGCATCTCTGGTCGATCTGCGAGGACATGCTCGAGGTCTGCCCGAACGCGATCATGCTGCAATATGTCAACCCGATGGCCATCAACACCTGGGCGATCGCGGAAAAGTACCCCACGATCAAGCAGGTAGGCCTCTGCCATTCCGTCCAGGGCACCGCCTGGGAACTGGCGCGCGATCTGGACATCCCGGTCGAGGAGATCCGCTATCGCGCCGCCGGCATCAATCACATGGCCTTCTACCTCAATTTCGAGCATCGTCAGCCGGACGGCTCCTTCACGAATCTTTATCCGGATCTGCTCAAGGGCTATCGCGAAGGACGCTTCCCCAAGCCGAGCCATTGGAATCCGCGTTGCCCCAACAAGGTGCGCTATGAAATGCTGACTCGTCTCGGCTATTTCGTCACCGAGAGCTCGGAGCACTTCGCCGAATACACGCCCTATTTCATCAAGGAAGGCCGCGAGGATCTGATCGAGAAGTTCGGCATTCCTCTGGATGAATATCCCAAGCGTTGTGTCGAGCAGATCGAGCGCTGGAAGACCGAGGCCGAAGAGCTCAAGAACTCGCCGACCATCGAGATCAAGCAGAGCCATGAATACGCCTCCGAAATCGTCAACTCGGTCTGGACCGGCCAGCCCTCGGTGATCTACGGCAATATCCGCAACAATGGCTGCATCACCTCGCTGCCGGCCAATTGCGCGGCCGAAGTGCCGTGTCTGGTCGACGCCAATGGCATCCAGCCGACCTATATCGGCGAGTTGCCGCCGCAGCTCACCGCGCTCATCCGCACCAACATCAACGTGCAGGAGCTGACGGTGAAGGCGCTCCTGACGGAGAATCGCGAGCATATCTATCACGCCGCGATGATGGATCCGCATACGGCCGCCGAGCTCGATCTCGACCAGATCTGGGCGCTCACCGACGACCTCTTGAAGGCGCATGGCGAGTGGCTGCCGGCCTGGGCGCGCGGCTGATCCAGCCAGACTTTCCCAAATTTCGAGCCGGCGGTCACCCCGCCGGCTTTTTCGTGTCTGCGGACACGAAAAAACCCGGGACGCGTGACGATCCCGGGTGGAAGGTAGCAGCCCTGCATGCGCATGCGGCCGCCTGGGAGGATGGCGCCGGTCGGGGCGGGAAGGAGGATGAAGCCCCGACCGGGCGGTGCGGCGCCGGAAGACCGGCGCCGCGCGCAATCTCAGTTGTGGTAGGCGGCTTCGCCATGCGAGGCGAGGTCGAGACCTTCGCGTTCGGCTTCCACCGGCACGCGCAGGCCGACGATCAGATCGACGATCTTGTAGAGGATCGCCGAACCGATGCCGGTCCACAGGATGGTGATCACCACCGCTTCGATCTGCACCCAGAGCTGGCCGCCCATGGTCTGTTCGCCGGCGTAACCGATGCCGCCGAGAGAAGCGGAGGCGAAGATGCCGGTGGCGATGGCGCCGAAGATGCCGCCCACGCCATGGACGCCGAACACGTCGGCGGTGTCGTCATAGCCGAACTTGTTCTTCACCACGGAGACGAAGAAGTAGCAGAGCGGCGAGACGATGAGGCCCATGACGATCGCGCCCATCGGGCCAACGATGCCGGCGGCCGGGGTGACGGCCACGAGGCCGGCAATCATGCCGGACGCAGCGCCGAGCATGGAGGCCTTGCCGCGGGTGAAGGCTTCGACGGCCGACCAGGACAGGATCGCGGCGGCGGTGGCGAGGAAGGTGTTGACGGTGGCGAGCCAGGCGCCGCCCGAGGCCTCGAGGTTGGAGCCGGCGTTGAAGCCGAACCAGCCGAACCACAGCATCGCTGCGCCGACATAGGTCAGCGTCATCGAATGCGGAGCCATCATGTCCTTGCCGAAGCCGATGCGCTTGCCGACCATGATCGCGCCGATGAGGCCGGCCACGCCCGCATTGATGTGCACGACGGTGCCGCCGGCGAAATCAAGCGCGCCCTTGCCGAACAGGTAGCCGTTGGCGTCCCAGACCATATGCGCGATCGGGAAATAAACCACGGTCACCCAGAGCAGCGCGAAGAGGATCGAGGCCGAGAACTTGATGCGTTCTGCGAAGGCGCCGATGATCAGCGCCGGCGTAATGGCGGCGAAGGTCATCTGGAACAGCACGAACAGATATTCCGGGATCACGACGCCCTGGCTGAAGGTGGCCGCGGTCGTGTCCTTGGTCACGCCGGAGAGGAACATCTTGGCGAAGCCGCCGAAGAAGGGATTCGCGCCGCCGCCGAAGGCGAAGGAATAGCCGTAGACGACCCAGGCGATCATCACGACGGCCGCGATCACGGTGCACTGCATCAGCACCGACAGCATGTTCTTGGCGCGCACGAGGCCGCCGTAGAACAGGCCGAGGCCGGGAACGGCCATGAACAGCACGAGGATGGTGGCGAGGAACATGAAGGCGCTGTCGCCCTTGTCGGGAACCGGCGCGGCGGCGGCGGCGGCCGGCGCGGCCTCCTGGGCGAAAGCGACGACCGGAGCCATCACGGCCGAGGCGGCAAGCGCCGCGCGGCTCAGAAGAGTGGAAAGTCTCGTTGCGGACATAAAATATAACTCCCTACGATAGCGAACGTCAGAGCGCTTCGGCGTCGGTTTCGCCGGTGCGGATGCGCACGGCGTGGTCAATCGAGTAGACGAAGATCTTGCCATCGCCGATCTGGCCGGTCTTGGCGGCGCCGGCGATTGCTTCGACCGCCTTGTCGACCAGTTCGCCCGATACGGCGAGTTCGATCTTCAGCTTCGGCAGGAAGCTGACGGCGTATTCGGTGCCGCGATAGATTTCCGTGTGTCCCTTCTGCCGCCCGTAGCCCTTCACTTCGGTTACGGTCAGGCCTTGAATGCCGACAGCCGTGAGGGCTTCGCGCACCTCGTCGAGCTTGAACGGCTTGATAATGGCCATCACAATTTTCATCTGGTTTCCCATCCTTTGACGAACATGCCGGCGGGGATCCGCCTCTCCGTGATCTCGGGAAAAAGTCTGAAGCCCTCCCGTGACTGCCCATACCAATACAAAGCGCGTGCCAGATTCGCGCCGCAATTTTAAGCGGTTGAAAAATATGAGATATTTGTTTCTGGATCAAAAAGAAGGCAGTTAACTCGACATTAACCGCCCAAGAAAAGTGCAAAAATCAAAAAACGCCCATGAATTAATCATCTGCTCGTTTGCGAATCAAACCTTCCTGCGCGGTGGAGGCGATCAGGCGTCCTGAACGGTTATATATCGCGCCGCGGCTCAACCCCCGCGCGCCGCCGGCGAAGGGACTGTCCTGCGTATAGAGCAGCCAGTCGTCCAGCGGGTCCTCGGCGTGGAACCACATCGCGTGGTCAAGGCTGGCCGCCTGGATGTCGCGGTCGAACACCGATTGGCCATGCGCGAACAGCGATGTGTCGAGCAGCGTCATGTCCGAGAGATAGGCGAGGACGGCGGCGCGGAGCGCCCGGTCTGCCGGCGGCGCGCCGTTTCCCTTGATCCAGATATGCTGGGACGGCGTCAGTCTTTCACGCGAGACATAATGCGCCATCGACACCGGGCGCACCTCGACGGGGCGCTCGCGCAGCCAATAAGCGCGCACGTGGTCGGGCGCCTGCTTGAGGTAGGTGTCGTAGAGTTCCCGAGCGTCCGGCAGCGTCTCGGGAGCGGGCACGTCGGGCATGTCGATCTGGTGGGTAAGGCCCGATTCGTCGATCTGGAACGAGGCCGACAATGCGAAGATCGGTTTGCCATGCTGGATGGCGATCGCCCGCCGCGTCGAGAAACTGCCGCCGTCGCGCATGTTCTCGACTTCATAGAGGATCGGCAAAGAGGGATCGCCGGGACGCAGAAAGTAGGCGTGCAGCGAATGGACATGCCGGCCTTCGGGCGCGGTGCGGCAGGCGGCGACCAGGGCCTGTGAGATCACCAGCCCGCCGAACACCCGCTGCCAGCCGACATCGGGGCTTGCGCCGCGATACTTGCCTTCCTCGATCTTTTCGAGATCGAGGATCTCCAGGAGTTGGGCCATGTCGGTGAGCTTGTTTCCCTGGCGCGGCATTTTGGCTTTCTCCGATGGTTTAATCGACGACCTCATTCCTCTATACTCCCAGTCGGAATGCGGGCAAGCCGCGAGAAGGAGCAAGACCTCATGTATGATATTCTGATCGCAGGCGGCGGATATGTCGGTCTTTCGACGGCGGTATCGATCAAGAAGGCCGCTCAGCATCTCAGCATTCTGGTGGTCGACGCAGCGCCCTCCGGCGCCTGGAAAAAAGATGGCCGCGCCTCCGCGATCGCCGCGGCTGCCTCGAGGCTGCTCTCCGCACTCGGCGTCTGGGATGAAATTCTGGCGAGCGCCCAGCCGATCAATAGAATGATCGTCACCGATTCCAAGACGGCCGATCCCGTTCGTCCCGTTTTCCTGACCTTCGACGGCAGGGTGGCCGATGGCCAGCCCTTCGCCCATATGGTGCCGAACCCCGCCATGATCGGACCGCTGTTGCGGCTGGTCGGCGAACTCGGCGTCGAGCTGCGCCAGGCGGCGACGGTGGATGGGTTCTCGCGCGATCCCGCGCGCGTCGCCGCGACGTTGTCGACCGGCGAGACGGTCGAGGCCCGCCTGCTGATCGCCTGCGACGGCGTTCGCTCGAAACTGCGCGACGCGGCCGGCATCAAGACGGTGCATTTCGACTATGGCCAATCCGGCATCGTGGCGACAGTGGAACATGAGCGGCCGCATGAAGGCGTCGCGGAAGAGCATTTCCTGCCCGCCGGCCCCTTTGCAATCCTGCCCTTGCCGAACAATCGTTCGTCGCTGGTCTGGACGGAGAGAACGGCGGATGCCGAACGTCTGGTGCGCGGCGACGATTTTCTGTTCGACGAGGAGCTCGAACGGCGTTTCGGCCATAAGCTCGGCGCCTTGAAAGTGGTCTCGCCGCGTCGGGCCTATCCGTTGGGGCTGACGCTGGCGCGCGCCTTCGTCGCCGATCGCTTCGCGCTGGCCGGCGACGCCGCGCACGGCATCCATCCGATCTCCGGCCAGGGCCTCAATCTCGGTTTCAAGGATGTCGCCGCACTCGCCGAAACCATCGTCGACGCCGACCGGCTGGGTCTCGACATCGGTTCGCTTTCGGGGCTCGAACGCTACGAGACGTGGCGTCGCTTCGACACGTTCCGCATGGGCGTGACCACCGATGTGCTCAACCGGCTGTTCTCCAACGACATCGCGCCGATCCGCATCGCCCGCGATTTCGGTCTCGGCCTTGTCGATCGCCTGCCGTCGCTCAAGAATTTCTTCATCGGCCAGGCGGCGGGCACCACCGGGCGCGCCAATCCCAAGCTGCTCGACGGCGCGCTGCCGTAAGGGGAGTTCGACCGAAAATAGTTAACCGGCTTGTCTTGAAACTTTTAACCTTTGGCGCCTATCTTTAGGGATCGGCGCTTCAGCGCCGGTGCATGTCCGTTTAAGATAGAAAGGAAGTCCTCTGACGACAGTGCACGCCAAAGGAGCGGCGCGTTTCGCCCCCTCCAAGAGCATGGAGCGCGGTAGCGACGCCGCAGCCAAAGCTCTTGAAACCGTCCTCGAAAGCCTCGAGGATTCGAAAGCTGAAAACATCTCCCATATCGACATCACGGGCAAATCCGCGCTGGGCGATCACATGGTGATCGTATCCGGACGCTCGAACCGTCACGTGACAGCCATTGCCGATCACCTCATCGACGACATCAAGGCGGCCGGTTTCGGCCCGACCCGCGTCGAAGGGCTGGAAACCGGCGACTGGGTGCTGATCGATGCCGGAGACATCATCGTGCATGTGTTCCGACCCGAAATCCGCGAGTTCTACAACATCGAAAAGATGTGGGCCGCGCCTGATATCGACGAAGAAACCCTGCACTAAGCCGCTTTCCCTGGGAAAGCAGGCCAATACCCGCGGAGAATGATCTTCTCCGGCGTGAAAGATCTGGTCTGGTAAGACATGCGCATATCCGTGTTTGCGGTCGGCAGGTTGAAGTCCGGACCCGAAAGAGAGTTGGCCGATCGTTACTTCGATCGTTTCGCCAAGGCGGGGCCTGCGACCGGCCTCGAATTGGGAAAAATCACCGAGATCACCGAAAGCCGCGCCGGCAATGCGGAGACGCGCAAGCGTGAGGAAGGCGCGAGCCTCGACAGGCTGCTGGCCGACGGCGCGCAACTGATCCTGCTCGACGAGCGCGGCAGGGCGCTCGACAGCGTCGCCTTCGCCGATCTGCTCGGGGGCCTGCGCGACCAGGGGAGGCGCGAGGTCGTTATCGCCATCGGCGGGCCCGACGGCCACGATCCGGCGCTCGCCGGTCGCGCCGATCACATGTTGTGCTTCGGCAAGATGACCTGGCCGCATCAGATGGTGCGGGTGATGCTGGCCGAACAGCTCTACCGGGCCGTCACCATACTGTCCGGCCATCCCTATCATCGCGTCTGAGCGCGGCCTCGGATTTTTCCTCCTGATCAAATCGATTGGCGCTTGCGGCAAATCAGCTTAGAGTCGGGCCATTGAGCAATGGCGGTGGCTTGTTGAAGATCGGCGGACAATCGAAACGGGGTGCGTTGCTGCGCGCGGCCGCGGCTGCGGGCCTCATTGCGTTCGCCGTCCCGGCCGTTCCGCAGGAAAACGCGGTCAAACCCGCACCCGCGGTCAATGAAGAGGGCTTGCTGCGCATCCGCCGAAACGCCACGGAAAGCGAGCTGCGCGAGCTCGCCAAGACGCTGGCCGAATCGCGCGATCGCACCAAGACGCTGCAGGCGGGTCTGATCGGCATCGAACGCACCAGCGCCGGGCTGCGTCAGGCGCTGGTCGCATCGGCCGAAAAACGAAAATCGCTGGAAAATCAGACGCTCGAGGACGAGGCCAAGCTCCGCGAGCTCGAAGGCAGGCTCGGCAAGGTCAAGGCGTCGCTGCACGAAAGGCGCGGCCTCCTCGCCGAAGTGCTGGCCGCGCTTCAGCGCATGGGCCGCAATCCGCCGCCGGCCCTTCTGGTGTCGCCCGACGACGCTCTCTCCTCCGTGCGCAGCGCGATTCTGCTCGGCGCCGTCGTGCCCGGCGTGCGTCGTGAAACCGAGCGCCTGGCCGCCGACCTCAAGAGCCTCACCGACCTCTCCGTCGCGCTCGCCGCCCAGCGTCAGACCTATGTGACCACCATGACCTCGGCGATCGAGGAGGAGCAGCGGATGAACGCGCTTCTGGAAGAAAACGCCAAGCTGTCGTCCGAGAGCAAGGAAGAACTGGAGCGGGAGAACCAGCGCGTCGAGCAACTGGCCGCCCGCGCCACCAGCCTGGAAAACCTCATCGCCTCGCTGGAGCGAAGCATCGCCTCGGCGCGCGACGCCGCCGAAGCCGCTCGCGCCAACGATCGCGACATGGCGGCTCTCACCCCTCAACAGCGGGCCCGGTTGCAGGAGGAGGCAGGCGCCATCCTGCCCGACAAAAACCGCATTGCCCCCGCATATCCTTTCTCCGTTCTGAAGGCGAAGCTGGCCTTGCCGGTGGCGGGCGACGTCATCCGTCAGGTCGGCGACGACGACGGCACCGGCCATCCCGCCCAAGGCCTCACGGTCGCGGCCGGACCAGGCCTGGTGGTCACCGCCCCGGCCGACGGCTGGGTGATGTTCGCGGGGCCTTTTCGCAGTTATGGCGAAATGGTGATTATGAATGCGGGAGAGAATTACCATATACTGCTCTCCGGCATGGACAAGGTTTCCGTCCGTCAGGGCCAGTTCGTCGTCTCCGGCGAACCGGTCGGCCAGATGGGCGAAAAGAGAATAGCCAGCGCAACCGGTCTCAATCTGGAAACGGACCGGCCAACGCTGTACATAGAGTTCCGAAAGGATGGAAAACCGGTCGATTCGCGGCCCTGGTGGTCCGTCAAAGAGCTTGGAAAGGCGCGAAATGATACGTAAGACTTCACTGGTGCTGCTGGGCGCGTTGCTGGGCTCCACCGCCACGCTGGCTGTCTATTCCGCCGGCCTTCCGGCCCAGGCCGCCGGCTCCTCGACCTATCGGGAACTCAGCGTGTTCGGCGAAGTCTTCGAACGCGTGCGCGCGCAATATGTGACGCCGCCCAACGAGCAGAAGCTGGTCGAGTCCGCCATCAGCGGCATGCTGACCTCGCTCGATCCGCATTCGAGCTATATGAACGCCAAGGACGCCGACGACATGCGCACGCAGACGCGCGGCGAATTCGGCGGTCTCGGCATCGAAGTCACCATGGACAACGAACTGGTCAAGGTCATCGCGCCGATCGACGATACGCCTGCCTCCAAGGCCGGCGTTCTGGCCGGCGACCTGATTTCCAAGATCGACGGAACCGACGTGCGCGGCCTGAAGCTCGAAGACGCCGTCGACAAGATGCGCGGCGAAGTCGGCGCGCCGATCAAGCTGACCATCCTGCGCAAGGGCGCCGACAAGCCGATCGAACTGACCATCAAGCGCGACATCATCGCCGTGCAGGCGGTCAAGACCCGCGTCGAGGGCGATGTCGGGTACCTCCGCGTCATCTCCTTCACCGAAAAGACCTATGATGACCTGAAGAAGGGCATCGAGAAGATCCAGGCCCAGGTGCCGAACGATAAGCTCAAGGGGTTTGTCCTCGACCTTCGCCTCAATCCGGGCGGTCTGCTCGATCAGGCGATCAACGTGTCGGACGCTTTCCTCAACAAGGGCGAAATCGTCTCGACCCGCGGCCGCGTCGAAAGCGAAACGCGTCGCTTCAGCGCCACGGATGGCGATCTGGTCAATGGCAAGCCGGTGATCGTGCTGGTCAATGGCGGCTCCGCCTCGGCCTCCGAAATCGTCTCCGGCGCGCTTCAGGATCTCAAGCGGGCCACCGTGCTCGGCACGCGGTCGTTCGGCAAGGGATCGGTGCAGACCATTATCCCGCTCGGCGACAACGGCGCGCTGCGGCTGACCACGGCGCTTTATTACACCCCGTCGGGCAAATCGATCCAGGGCATCGGCATCACCCCCGACATCAAGGTCGAGGAGCCGATCCCGGCCGAACTGCAGGGCAAGATCGAGACCGCCGCCGAATCGGCGCTCAAGGGCCATATCAAGGGCCAGGACGAGACCGAAGAAGGCTCCGGTTCGGCCGCCTATGTGCCGCCGGATCCCAAGGACGACGTGCAGCTCAATTATGCGCTCGACCTGTTGCGCGGCAAGAAGACCGATCCGGCCTTCCCGCCGGATCAGGCCAAGGCCGTCGCGGTCGAACAGCAGAAGAAGTAAGACGGGCGCGGCGGGACATGATCCCGCCGCCGCTCTGTCGAACGGGGGCAGGCTCGAACGTGACGTCGGGACTCCATTCGCCGCTGGGCAAGGGGCGCAAGCCGAAAACCGAAAAACGCCCCAGGTTCGCCTGGGGCAGCGTTTCGGCGTTTTCGGCCGTCGCGCTGATTTTCGGCGGTCTTGTCGCCTACCCCTATCTTTCCCCCGATCCGCTGCAAAAACCCGTCTCGGTCGCCGATGAACCGACCGGGTCGGCGGATGACGTCGCACCGACCGCGCCGGCTGATCCCGACGGCATCAAGCCCAGCCGCCCTTCCGACGGCGCCGATGTCGTCCGTCAGGTCATGCCGGATGGTTCGGTGGTGACCAAATACACACCCCGCGCCAGCGCGGAGAACGGGCCAAAGCTGATCGACGCGACGGCGACCGGCCCGCAATCGCCCGATCTCGCCGCCTTTCCAGACGAAGCGCTGATCGAGAACACGCCCGACGGAAAATTGCCGATCGTCGCCGACGACGGCACGCGCCCCTTCGACCGCTATGCGCGCCCCTGGTCGGGCGCACGCGGTACGCGGATCGCCATCGTCGTCGCCGGCCTCGGGCTCAGCCAGACGGGCACGCAGAAAGCGCTGCAGGCGTTGCCCGAAGAGATCACGCTGGCTTTCGCCGCAAACGGCAATTCGCTGTCGCGCTGGGCGCCGGAAGCGCGGCGCACCGGCCACGAAATCTTGCTGCAGGCGCCGATGGAGCCGTTCGACTATCCCGACAACGATCCCGGTCCGCTGACGCTGACCCATGACCAGAGCGAGGCGCGCAATCTCGATCTCCTGCATCAGGGCATGGGCAAGATGACCAATTACACCGGGGTGATGAATTACCTCGGCGGCCGCTTCTTGTCGGACGCCGAAGCATCCGAGCCGGTGATGCGCGACATCGCGCGGCGCGGCCTGATGTTCCTCGACGACGGCACGTCGACGCAGTCGCTCTCGCCGGTCTACGCCAAGGCCTACGGCATGCCGCTCGCCTTTGCCGATCTGGTGCTGGACCAAGAGGTCAATCACGGTGCGATCCTCGCCAAGCTCGACGACCTCGAACGCATCGCGCTGCGCAAGGGTTCTGCGATCGGCGTCGCCTCCGCCTTCGACGACAGCGTCGCGGCGATCGCCGAATGGTCGCGCGAGGCGGGCCGCCGCGGCATCGAAATTGTGGGCGTTTCCGCCCTCGCAACCGTTCCCAACTGACGAACGCGCGGTCGCCGCGCAAGGACAAGACGATGAGCAAGACGATCAAGGCCGAAGACCTGCCCTACCGCCCCTGTGTCGGCATCATGGTGCTCAATCGAGAGGGCTTGGTCTGGGCCGGCCGGCGCATCCCGCTCGGCAATTCGGAATATGACGGCTCGCCGCAGCTCTGGCAGATGCCGCAGGGCGGCATCGACAAGGGCGAGGAGCCGGAAGCCGCCGCCTATCGCGAACTCTATGAGGAAACCGGCATCAAGTCGGCGACGTTGATCGCCCGCGCCAAGGACTGGATCAACTATGATCTGCCGCCGGAACTGGTCGGCATCGGCCTCAAGGGCAAATATCGGGGCCAGACCCAGGCCTGGTTCGCCTTCCGCTTCGACGGCGACGACTCCGAGATCGCCATCAACCCGCCGCCCGGCGGCCATGAGGCGGAGTTCGACCAGTGGGAATGGAAGCGGATGGAGGATCTGCCGGGCCTGATCGTGCCGTTCAAGCGCGCCGTCTACGACAAGGTCGTCGCCGAATTCGCCCATCTTTCCGGCGTCAGCGCCTGACGCCCGACTGCATGCAAAAAGCCGCCGGAGCGTTGCCCCGGCGGCTTCTTCATTTCCGGCGGTCTGGGTTATTCCGCTTCGTCGGCGGACACGGCGTTCAGCTGGCCGTACTTTTCCTCGCCGAGCTTCGACATCAGTTCCAGCTGGGTTTCGAGGAAGTCGATATGGCCCTCCTCGTCCATCAGCAGTTCTTCGAACAGCTTCATCGACACATAGTCGCCGGCCTCGTGACAGATGTCGCGGGACTTCTTGTAGGCGGTGCGGGCGTCATATTCGCCGGCTAGATCGGCTTCGAGCACTTCCTTGACCGTCTGGCCGATGCGCAGCGGCGCGAGCGTCTGGAGGTTCGGATGACCTTCGAGGAAAATGATGCGCGCGACGAGCTTGTCGGCATGCTGCATTTCCTCGATCGATTCGGCGCGCTCTTTCTTCGCCAGCTTCTGATAGCCCCAATCTTCGAGCAGGCGGTAATGCAGCCAATACTGATTGACCGCTCCAAGCTCTAGAAAAAGCGCTTCGTTGAGGCGTTCGATGACTCTGGCGTCGCCCTTCATAGTCCATCTCCTGTTATGCAGCGTAAATATGATGGGATAAGAGCAGGAAATAGGCGCAAAGTCGAGGCCCTAGTTTGGAATGATTCCAAATCTAGCCGAGTGTTTCGACCGGTCGTATGGGAAATCAGGCCACGCGCGCCGTGCGCTGGCGCCGTTCGAGGATCGCGGCCTTCTGCTCGGCATGAAAGCGCTTGAGACGGTCGAGGAAATCCACGACTTCGGCCGTCTCGCCGCGATGGCGGGCGTGATAGTCCTCGGTGGTCTTGACGATGATGTCGACGACATTGGGGAAGCAGCCGCAGCATTTCCCGCGCTTGTTCATCGCGTGATAGACCTTGCCCGGCACGATCAGCTGCCAACAGTCCTCGTCGAGCATCGAGACGATGACGTCCCTGATGTCTTTGTCGGTGATAATGTTGCAGCTGCAGACCATCATGGCGAGGAACCCGCTCGACTTCCAATGGGGTCCTGTATCCTAAAGCGGATGGCAAATGTCAAGATAAGCAAGGAGGCCTGCGACAAAATATGTCGACGCCTCTCCACTTTACATCCGGGTTCAGACCTTGAGCTGCAGCTCGTGAAAGTCCTCGGTGCCGAAAAAGCGCTGGTAGCGTTCGACCTCCTGGGGGTCGCCGGTCGCCTTGCGGGGGTTGTCCGACAGTTTCACCGCCGGACGGCCATTGGCTTCGACGACTTTGCAGACGATCGAGATCGGATCGAGACCCATCAGCTCGGTCGGCGCGCAGCCCTGGAAATCATTGGTGAGATTGGTGCCCCAGCCGAAGCTCATCCGCACCCGGCCCTCGAAATGTTTGTATGTCTCGATGATCGTGTCGACGTCGAGCCCGTCCGAAAAGATCAGCAGTTTCTCGCGCGGATCGCGGCCATGCGCCTCCCACCAGTCGATGATCCGCTCTCCGCCCTCGATCGGCGGGGCGCTGTCGGGGCGGAAGCCGGTCCAGTCGGCCACCCAATCCGGCGCATTGCGCAGGAAGGCGGCTGTGCCGAAAGCGTCGGGAAGGACGATCAGCAGGTTGCCGCCGTAAAGCTGGGTCCAGTCCTGCAGCACCTTGTAAGGGGCCTGGCACAGGTCTTCGTCGGTTTCGGCCAGCGCCGCCTTCACCATCGGCAGTTCATGCGCATTGGTGCCGACCGCTTCCAGATCGGTGTCCATGGCGAGCAACACGTTGGAGGTGCCGGTGAAGGCCGGGCCGATGCCTTCCTTCAACGCCTCGACGCACCAGCGATGCCAGAGGAAGGAATGGCGCCGCCGCGTGCCGAAATCGGAGATGCGAAGGCCCGGATATTGCCGGAGGCGTTCGACCTTCGACCACATCTTGGCCTTGGCGCGGGCGTAGAGCACGTCGAGGGTGAATTTGCCCAGACCCTTCATCGCCGCGCGCGACCGGAGTTCGTTGATGATCGCCAGCGCCGGGATTTCCCACATCGTGGTTTCCATCCAGCGGCCCTCGAAGCACAACTCATACTGGCCGTCCTTCACCGACAATTCGTAGTCGGGCATGCGGAAATTGGCGAGGAAGGCGATGAAATCCGGCTCGAAGATCTGCTTCTTGCCGTAGAAGGTGTTGCCGGCCAGCCAGATCAGCTCCTTCTTGGTGAAGCGGAGTTCGCGGACATGGTCCAGCTGGTCGCGCAATTCCTGCTCGTCGATATCGTCCGCCAGGCGCACGCGCGTCGACCGGTTGATCAGCGAAAAAGTGGCGCGGACGTCCGGATGCAGCTTCCAGATCATCTGCAGCATCAGGAGTTTGTAAAAATCCGTGTCCAGCAGGCTGCGGACGATGGGGTCCAGTTTCCAGGCGTGGTTATACACGCGCCGGGCGATGTCTGTCTTGGCCGCCATGCGGCGTCTCCTCCGTGTCGGTCAGACGAGCGTCACGCCCGCCTGCCGCATTTTTTCAAGTTGCGCCGCCATCGATCCGCCGAGATCGATGCCGCGACAGGCCTCCAGCACCACGGTGGTCTTGAAGCCCGCCGCCACGGCGTCGAGCGCCGAGAAGGCGACGCAGAAATCGGTGGCGAGGCCGCACAGCGTCACGGCATCGATGCCGCGCTCGCGCAGATAGCCGGCCAGCCCGGTCGGCGTCGCATGGTCGTTCTCGAAAAAGGCCGAATAGGAGTCGATCGCGGTCCGATACCCCTTGCGGATCACCAGTTCGGCCTTGGTCCAGACGAGATCCGGATGAAACTCCGCCCCGGGCGTGCCCTGAATGCAGTGGTCGGGCCAGAGCGTCTGCTCGCCATAGGGCATGGTCACGCTCTCGAAGGGCGCCTTGCCGGAATGGCTGGAGGCGAAGCTCGAATGGCCGGCCGGATGCCAATCCTGGGTCAGCGCAACATGGTCGAAGCGCGCGATCAGCGCGTTGACCGCCGGCAGGATGGCGTCGCCATCGGCGACCGCGAGCGCGCCGCCCGGGCAGAAGTCGTTCTGGACGTCGATGACGACAAGCGCTTCTCTCAACATGTCAACCCCCGCATCTGTCTGATGAAAGGTCAATCATGTTTGCGGCCGGGAGACAAGCCCGGCCGCCCTGATTGTGGCGCAAAGTCAATGACCTCCGCCCTTCACGCCATCGGCGTGGCGCGCCAGGCCCGACAGCGCCAGCACGATGGCGAGCAGCAGCGGCGCGCCGATATAGATGGCTTGGTAGCCGGTATGCTCGACGACGAAGCCGAACAAGGTCGGCGCGAACAGCGTGCCGGAATAGCCCATGGCGGTGACCACCGACAGGCCGACGCCCTTGGCCATGCCCGGCAGATTGCCGGCGGCCGAAAAGGCGATCGGCACGAGATTGGCCACGCCCAGACCGGCCAGCGCGAAGCCGAACACGGCGACATAGGGATGCGGCGCGAAGGCCCCGATCCACATGCCGGCGAATGCGATGACGCCGGAGACCCGCATGGTCTTGACCGCGCCCAGCCGGTCGCGCACCGCGTCGCCGGCGAAACGCACGACCATCATCGTGGCGTGGAAGGAGCCTGCGGCGAGCGACGCGACCGTCAGCGTCGCCCCGAGTTCACGGCTCAGATAGAGCGCGCTCCAGTCGATGACGATGCCTTCCTGCAGCATGGAGAAGAGCGCCATGAAGCCGAGAAGCCAGGGCAGGGGGCTCGAGAAGATGCTGGGCCGCGGCGCGGCGTCGTGATGTTCTTCCGCATGCGGCCCGTCCGGCATCAGCCAGGCCAGCGCCAGCGCCACCACGCCTGCATTGAAGACGGTGATGATCACCGCATGCCAGGCCGGGCCGAACTGGTCGATGAGCGCGCCGCCGGTCGCCGAGCCGATCAGGCCGCCCAGGCTCCAATAGGCGTGGCAGGACGACATGATCGCCCGGCGCATGCGCTTTTCGACCTCGACGGCGTTGGCGTTCATCGCCACGTCCATGGCGCCCGCGAAACCGCCGAGCAGGAAGACGATCACCGCCGCGGACGCGAAGTTCGGCATGAAGGTGAGAATCAGCATCAACGGCAGGAACAGGATGGAAAAGGCCATCGCCACCTTGCTGGAGCCGAAGCGGGCGATCTGGGCGCCGGCGATCGGCATGATGGTGACCGAGCCGACGCCGAAGAACAGCAGCAGATAGCCCATCCATTGCGGCGACAGCGACAGCGTCTCGGCGATCACCGGCAGTTTTGGCGACCAGGCCCCGATATAGAGACCGTTGGCGAGGAACAGCAGCGACACCGCGATGCGCTCCCTGGGGTCGGAGCCGGTCAAGGGCGGTGCGGCGGAACGGACGGGCGTGGTCATGAATACTCCTCCTGGCGCGGTCGGGCCGCGACGCGATGTCTTTCGATCGTTATTCCCAAGGCGCGCCGCTCAAGGCGATGACGCCTTCACGAAGCGGGCGCCGGATTCGGCAAAGCCAGCGCAAAGCTCGTCATCCGCATCCTGTTCCACGACGATGGTGAAACGATTCGACAGGCCGATGACGGGAAAGGGGGCCGGGCGACCCAATTTCTCATTGGTCACGGCGGCGATCACGCGGCGGCTGGCCTTCGCCATGGCGCGCTTGAATTCCGCCTCTTCCAGGAACGACGCGCTGACGCCGGCGTCCAGATCCAGGCCGCAGCTTCCGAGGATGCAGATATCGGTTCTATAACTGGCCGCCTCGCTCATCGCCTTGGCGCCGAGGATGGCGCCGGACTTGGGATCCATGCGCCCGCCGATCAGCGCCACTTCGATATCGGGTCGCTCCATCAGGGCGGCGGCGATCACCGGGGCGTTGGTGATCACGGTCAGCGATGCGTCTTGCGGCAGATTGCGGGCGACCGCGAGATTGGCGCTCCCGGCGTCGATGAAAAGGCTCGATCCGGGCTCGATCAATTGCGCCGTCCGGCGCGCAAGCGCCTGTTTCCGGTCCACGGCGACGTCGATGCGACGGCTGAGCGGCGGCGGCGCGTCGATCGGCAAAGCGCCGCCATAGACGCGGCGGCACACGCCTTGCGCCGCCATTTCGCGCAGGTCACGCCGGATCGTGTCCTCCGACGTTTCGAAAAGGGCTGCGAGGTCGGCAGCCAATACGCGGCCTTCCTCCGTCAGTTTGCGGAGTATCGCGGCGTGCCGTTCATGTGGAAGAAGATCTGTCATGGTCATGCCTGTCGAATTCGGCATGAACATGCATAAACGGGAATTACTCGTCAATGGCGGGATTTTGCTAGTTATGAAGCGTCAGCGACCGTCGGCGGCGCTGACTTCCGGTGCGGCGGTCGTCTCGAACGCCGTCCGTTCGGCCGGCCGACCGAACAGATAGCCTTGGCCCTCGGCGCAGCCCCAGCCGCTCAACAATTCGAGATCGCTCGCCTTTTCAATACCTTCGGCGGTGCAGCGCAGGTTGAAATTGCGCGATAGCCCGATGATGGCGCTGATGATGGCGATGCTGTCATTGCTGTCGGCCATGGATTGCACGAAGGTCTGGTCGATCTTGATCTTGTCGAACTGGCAGACGCGCAGGTGATTGAGCGTCGAGGCGCCGGTGCCGAAATCGTCGAGCGCAACGGAGACGCCGGCGGCGCGGAGCGCCTCGATATTGGTCTTGGCCGTCATCAGATCGGTGATCAGCGCATTTTCGGTAATTTCCACTTCCAGCCGCGAAGCGGGAAAATCATGCGCGGCGAGAATGGCGAGCAATTTCTGGGCAAGGTCCTTGTCGCGCAGCTGCACCGGCGACAGGTTGACCGACAGCATCACATGCGCCGGCCAGAAACGACCGAGCGTGACGGCTTGCGTCATGATCGCCTCGCAGACCTCTTGGATCTGGCCCGTCTGCTCGGCAATGGGAATGAAGTCGGCGGGGTTGATCATGCCGCGCGTCTGGTGCCGCCATCGCGCCAGCGCCTCGTAGCCGATGACGTCGCGGGTCGCGAGATCGACGATCGGCTGGAAATAGGGCACGATGTCGCCGGCCTGCAACGCCAGCTTCAGCTCCGCTTCCATCCAGCTGCGGGCCTGCACGGCGCTTTCCAGCGCGCTTTCATAGACGGCGATCTGGCGGCGACCGCGGCGCTTGGCCTCATAAAGGGCGATGTCGGCTCGGCGCAGGGCCTCTCCGACGCTGTCGACCTTGTCGTCGCCGATCATGGCGACGCCCACGGAAGCGCCGATGCGCAGCGCTACGTCATTGTAGTCGAACGGCGCCTGAACGGCGGCGATTACATAGCGCGCGAAATTCAGCGCATCCTGTTCGTCGCCGAGCGGCGGGGTGATGGCGGCGAATTCGTCGCCGCCGAAACGGGCGACGAGGCCGCCCGGAAAATGGCCTTCGATCCGGCTTGCGAAATCGATCAGCACCTTGTCCCCCGCCGCATGGCCATGGGCGTCGTTGACAGGCTTGAAGTGATCGAGATCGATCAGGAACACCGCCCGCTTTTCCGTCGCCGGGCGCTCGAACATGGCGCGCTCGGCGAAGCTTTCGAAATTGCGGCGATTGGCGAGGCCGGTCAGCTGGTCATGCAGGGCGAGGCGTCGCGAATGCAGCTCGGCCTGCTGCTGGCGGCGAAGCGCAGCGCGCAGCCGCTGATACTGGACGACGGCGAATGCGGTGAGGCCGAGGCTCGCAAACAGGCCGAACATCAGGATTCCGTCGAAGGCTTGATGGTCGTCTCCGAGCCGGGGAACAGCGCCGAAGGACCTGGTCAGGGGCTGAGACGTCGACAGGGTCTCGGAAACGTGCAACCGGGAAAATAGCGCCACGAGATCGTGATGCAATCCTGCCATGAGCGCGACGATGAACAAAACCAGAGTTGCTCCGCCTATCAGGATGTTTTCGATCCTCTGTCGGCGGAGAGTGGCGCGGTCTTGAAGCGGCTCGTGTTCCACGGCGCGGCCCTTGCGGTCGTTGTCAGACAGCGGAAAAGCTAGGCGAAAAGCATTAATTCGTTTTAAATCGACTCAAATTTTACGCGATAATCCGAACCCTTTTCAGATTCGGCGTAAAGAATTCGTTATGGCTCGACCATTAGATCGCCAGAACGGGGCGACGCGCGCCCCGTCCCGGCTTGTTTCGCTCAACCGAAGACGATCAGCAGGTCCTTGGCGTCGATCTGGTCGCCGGCGCGCACCAGCACTTCGGCGATCACGCCGTCCTTTTCGGCGTGCAGCGCCGTTTCCATCTTCATCGCTTCGATCGACAGGAGCACGTCGCCGGCCTTCACCGCCTGGCCCGCGGAAACAGCCACCGCCGAGACGACACCCGGCATCGGCGCGCCGAGCTGCGCGGCATTGCCGGCTTCCGCCTTGCGGCGCACAGCGCCGTTGGCGGCGCCCTGGGCGCGGTTGGGCACCTTGATGCGGCGCGGCTGGCCGTTGAGCTCGAAGAATACGGTGACCAGACCCTTCTGATTGGTCTCGCCGATCGCCTGGTTGAGAACCACCAGCGTCTTGCCCTGTTCGATATCGGCAAAAAGCTCTTCGCCCGGCGGCAGGCCGTAGAAGTAGTTCGGCGTCGGCAGCACCGAGACCGGACCATACTGATCCTGCGCAATGGCGAAATCGGTGAACACCTTCGGATACATCAGATAGGAGGCAAACTCGAAGTCGCTGATCTTGCGCTCGAGCTTGGTCTCGATATCGGCGCGCTCCTTGTCGAGGTCGGCGTCCGCCAAGAGCGAGCCAGGACGGGCGGTATAGGGCTTCTCGCCCTTCAAAGCCTTTTTCTGCAGCGTCTCGGGCCAACCGCCGGGCGGCTGGCCGAGATCGCCCTTGAGCATGGAGACGACCGATTCCGGGAAGGAGATTTCCCTGGTGGGATCAACCACGTCTTCGACGGCGAGATCCTGGCTGACCATCATCAGCGCCATGTCGCCGACCACCTTGGAAGACGGCGTCACCTTGACGATGTCGCCGAACATCTGGTTGGCGTCGGCATAGGCCTGGGCGACCTTGTGCCACCTCGTCTCGAGACCCAGGGAACGGGCCTGCTCCTTGAGATTGGTGAACTGGCCGCCCGGCATTTCGTGCAGATAGACTTCGGAGGCCGGTCCCTTGAGGTCGCTTTCGAAGGCTGCGTATTGGGTGCGCACGGCCTCCCAGTAGAAAGAGATGCGGCGGATCCAGGCGGGATCGAGGCCGGGATCGCGTTCGGTGCCCGAGAGCGCCTCGACGATTGAGCCCAGGCAGGGCTGCGAGGTGTTGCCGGAAAAGGCGTCCATGGCGGCGTCCACCGCATCGACGCCGGCTTCCACCGCCGCCAGCACGGTCGCGGCCGAGATGCCCGACGTGTCATGGGTGTGGAAATGGATCGGCAGAGACGTCGCCTGCTTGAGTTCCCGGAACAGCACGCGGGCTGCGGCCGGCTTCAACAGGCCCGCCATGTCCTTGACGGCGATGATATGCGCGCCCGCCTTTTCCAACTGCTTGGCGAGATCGACATAATATTTGAGGTCGTATTTGGGACGGGCCGAGTTGAGGATGTCGCCGGTGTAGCAGATCACCGCTTCGCAGAGCTTGTTCTCTTCGATCACGGCGTCCATGGAGACGCGCATATTCTCCACCCAGTTCAGGCAGTCGAACACGCGGAAGAGGTCGATACCGCCCTTGGCCGCCTGGCGAACGAAATACTTTACGACATTGTCAGGATAGTTCTTGTAGCCGACGCCGTTGGCGCCGCGCAGCAGCATCTGCAGCAGGAAGTTCGGGGCGTTCTGGCGGATCAGCGACAGGCGCTCCCAGGGATCTTCGGTCAGGAAGCGCATGGCGACGTCGAAGGTCGCCCCGCCCCAGCATTCCAGCGAAAAGAGGTTCGGCAGCGCCTTGGAATAGGTGCCGGCGATGGCCGCGATGTCATAGGTGCGCATGCGGGTGGCGAGCAGCGACTGGTGGCCGTCGCGCATGGTGGTGTCGGTCATCAGCACGCGCTTTTGCGCCACCATCCAGTCGGCGAATTTCTTCGGGCCGAGTTCGTCGAGCAGCTGCTTCGTGCCCGGCTGCTGCGGCAGGTCGCAGAAGGGGATGACAGGCGCCGCTGCGTCCTTCGGCGGCTTGGCGCGGCCCTTGACTTCGGGATGGCCGTTCACCGTCACGTCGGCGATATAGGTCAGAAGCTTGGTGGCGCGGTCTTGGCGCTTGACCTGCTGGAAAAGCTCCGGCGTCGTGTCGATGAAGCGCGTCGTATAGCTGTTGCTCTGGAAGGCGGGGTGGCTGATGATCGCTTCCAGGAAGGTCAGATTGGTGGCCACGCCGCGGATGCGGAATTCGCGCAGGGCGCGATGCATGCGCTGGATCGCTTCGGTCGGGGTCGGCGCCCAGGCCGTCACCTTTTCGAGCAGCGGATCGTAATAGCGGGTGATGAAGGCGCCGGAATAAGCGGTGCCGCCGTCGAGACGAATGCCGAAGCCGGTCGCGCCGCGATAGGCGGTGATGCGGCCGTAATCGGGAATGAAGTTCTGTTCCGGATCCTCGGTGGTGATGCGGCATTGCAGGGCGTGGCCGTTGAGGTGGATGTCCTCCTGGGCCGGCACGCCCGATTCCGGCGTGCCGATCGTGAAGCCGTCGAGAATGTGGATCTGCGCCTTGACGATATCGATGCCGGTCACCTGTTCGGTGACGGTATGCTCGACCTGAATGCGCGGATTGACTTCGATGAAGTAGAATTTGCCGGTGTCGGAATCCATCAAGTATTCGACGGTGCCCGCGCCGATATAGTTGGTGGCCTCGGCGATCCGCAGCGAATAGGAAGCCAGCTCCTGGCGCTGGGCGTCCGAGAGATAGGGCGCGGGCGCGCGCTCGACGACTTTCTGGTTGCGGCGCTGGATCGAGCAATCGCGCTCGAAGAGATGTACGACATTGCCATGCGTGTCGCCCAGCACCTGGCTTTCGACATGGCGGGCGCGCTCGACCAGCTTTTCGAGGTAAACTTCGTCCTTGCCGAAGGCGGCTTTGGCCTCGCGCTTGCCTTCGGTGACTTCGCGCAGCAGATCCTTGGGGTCGCGGATGGCGCGCATGCCGCGGCCGCCGCCGCCCCAGGAGGCCTTGAGCATGACGGGATAGCCGATCTCTTCGGCCAGCCGCTTGATCGCCTCGGGATCGTCGGGAAGCGGATCGGTGGCGGGAACCACCGGCACGCCGATGGAAATCGCGAGATTGCGGGCCGCGACCTTGTTGCCGAGCTGGCGCATGGTTTCGGGCTTGGGGCCAATGAAGGTGATGCCGGCTTCGGCGCAGGCCTCGGCGAATTCCGGGCTTTCCGACAGCAGGCCATAGCCCGGATGGATGGCGTCCGCGCCCGACAGTTTGGCGACGCGGATGACTTCGTCTATGGACAGATAGCTCTCGATGGGACCGAGATCGCGTTCCAGATGAGGGCCCCGGCCGACCTGGTAGGATTCGTCGGCCTTGAAGCGGTGCAGCGCCAGCTTGTCTTCTTCGGCCCAGATCGCGACGGTTTTCAATCCCAGTTCATTGGCGGCGCGGAAGATGCGAATCGCGATCTCTGACCGATTGGCGACGAGAATTTTCTTGATAGACAAGGCCGAAGTCCCTCCTGACACGGATGTGGTGCACGCCCATGATATCTCCGCCGCGCCGGTCGACCTGTTCAATCAGCGCCGCCGGTTTCCCCTACCGGCGAAGAATTTTGTGCGGAACGGCAGAAAATTATTGCGTGCGCGAACAGACGCTAGCGCGTCGCACACGGAATTTCAATTTGAATTGTTTCATCGATCAGAAACAATTTAAATCGATTCAGGTGATCAGCCCCTGCCTGAACGCCAGTGCCACGGCATGGTTTCTGTTGCGCGCCTTGAGCTTGGCCTGCAGGCTTGCGACATACCAGTCGACCGTGTTGGACGATACGTTGAGGATGGTGCCGATCTCGGGCGAGGTTCTGCCTTCGGCGAGATTGTTGAGCGTCTGGATCTCGCGATGCGTCATGGTCATCTCCGCCGTCGGCTGGACCGCCGTCGCAGGCGCCTCTCCCATGAATTCCAGATAGCGGATATAGGCGTTGCGGAAGGCGGTTTCCAACAGCGCCACTTCGGCGGGAGACAGTTCGACGTCCTCGGGGCCGCCGATCGTGGTCGCGCCGATCAGCCCGGCGCGGGAGAAGACTGGGAAGATGTATCCCGAGGTCAGGCCATGCGCCTTGCCGTCCGCCATCATCGCCTTCATCCGGCGGTAATGCGGATTGTCTCGATAGGCTTCCACGGCGTCGCGCCAGGAAAAGCTGCGGTTGGCGCGCAGCAGGAAACGGATCGTCGGATCCATGACGATATATTTCTTGGCGACGTATCGTTTCACCCATTCGGGCGGCCAATTTGCGGCGACGATCAGTTCGGCGGCGTTTTCGATCGGCTTCGGCTGATGAAAGACGCAGTAATATTTGAACCCGTAAACGCCTAGAATACGTTCGATTTCTGCTGATAATCTCTCCGAAGAGGGGACTTCGGACGTGGTTACCAGAAAATGCATGATCTCTGTGAATCGCAAGACTTGCTCCATGCGGATTCGTTCTGCTTTAAAGATTTCTAATAGACAATCGAATTGAGAAAATCACACTTTTCCTTCGCAAGGAACAGTTACTTGTCGCATTGTGCTGGAATTCGTATTTTCCACATGGCGGCCGCGGCCGCCTATACTCAAACAATCGGCCGCAGACGGTGTCCGTCTGCGGCCGGATGATTAGGGCGCTGGCCGCTGGGCGTCAACCCATGCGCTCGGAGGCGTAGGAGCCCGGGCTCGCCGGGAAGACGATGGTCCGGTTGCCGTTCAGGAACACGCGGTGGTGGATATGGGCGTGGATCGCGCGGGCCAGAACCTGGCTTTCCACGTCGCGGCCGATCGACACATAGTCGGAGGCCGACTGCGCATGCGTGATGCGGGCGACGTCCTGCTCGATGATCGGACCTTCGTCGAGATCGGCGGTCACGTAATGGGCCGTCGCGCCGATCAGCTTGACGCCGCGCTCGAAGGCCTGCTTGTACGGGTTGGCGCCCTTGAAGCTCGGCAGGAAGGAGTGGTGGATGTTGATGATCCGGCCGGACATCTTCTTGCAGATATCGTCCGACAGCACCTGCATATAGCGGGCGAGCACGATCAGTTCGGCGCCGGACTGCTCGACGATTTCCATCAGGCGCGCTTCGGCCTGCGGCTTGTTGGCCTTGGTGACGTTGACGTGATGGAAGGGAATGTCGTGGTTGACGACGACTTTTTGGTATTCGAAGTGGTTGGACACCACGCCGACGATCTCGATCGGCAGCGCGCCGATCTTCCAGCGATAGAGCAGGTCGTTCAGGCAGTGGCCGAAGCGCGACACCATCAACAGCACCTTCATCTTGGCGTCGCCGTCATGGAATTCCGACACCATGGCGAATTTCTTCTTCACCGGCTCGAAGCCTTCGACGATTTCCTCGATCGCCACGCCTTCCTGGCTGGTGAAGGTCAGCCGCATGAAGAACATGCCGGTGTCGAGATCGTCGAACTGCGAGGAGTCGACGATGTAGCAGCCCTTGTCGGCCAGAAAGCCGGTGATGGCCGCAACGATGCCTCTGGTCGAAACACAGGATACGGTCAGGACATAGTTCTTCATGTGAGGCCTTTCGAACGCCTGTTTGACAAAATTCCACCCGGCGGGCCGGCGAGGCCCGCATTAACTTCCCCTGGCGTCTATGACAAGGCCGCCCCCGGTCCGGACGCCTTCCGCCGGTGTTTGGCGGGCGCGTCGGTTCGGAGGCAGCATAGGGCATTTCCCGTGTCGCTATTTGCTGTTTGCGACAGCTCCTTGATGCCGCCCGTCAAATATCGAGCGTGGTCGCCCTTTCCCATTCGGTGAACTGGGAGCAGTAGCTGTTCCACTCCTGATGCTTGAGCTTGAGATAGGCCGAGGAGAAGGCCTCGCCCATGGCGGCTTTCAGGCCTTCGTCCCGGTCATATTCGCGCAGCGCGTCGAGAAGGTTGAGCGGCAGGCGCGGCGCATCGGTGATCTTGTGGCCGTCCCTGTACATGTCGATGTCGTGATGCGGGCCGGGATCGGCGTCGCTCGCCAGTCCGCTCAGGCCGGCGGCGATGATGATCGCCTGCAGGAGATAGGGGTTGACGGCGCCGTCGGGCAGGCGGAGTTCAAAGCGGCCGGGGCCGGGCACGCGCACCATATGGGTGCGGTTGTTGCCGGTCCAGGTCACGGTGTTGGGCGCCCAGGTCGCGCCGGATATGGTGCGCGGCGCATTGATGCGCTTGTAGGAATTGACGGTCGGATTGGTGATGGCGGCGAGCGCCGAGGCGTGCTTCATGATGCCGCCGAGGAAGGTCTTGCCTTTCTGCGACAGACCGAAGGGCATGGCCTTGTCGGCGAAGGCGTTGACCTTGCCGTCGAGATCCCAGACCGAGATATGGCAATGGCAGCCGTTTCCAGTCAGGCCCTTGAACGGCTTGGGCATGAAAGTGGCGCGAAGGCCATGCTTTTCCGCCACCGACTTGACCATGAATTTAAAGAAGGAATGCTTGTCGGCGGTGATCAGCGCGTCGTCATATTCCCAGTTCATCTCGAACTGGCCGTTGGCGTCCTCATGGTCGTTCTGATAGGGCTTCCAGCCGAGCTCCAGCATGTAATCGCAGATTTCGGCGATCACGTCGTAACGGCGGAGCAGCGCCTGCTGGTCGTAGCAGGGCTTTTCGGCCGTATCGGCGGCGTCCGAAATGGTCGAACCGTCGGGCGTGATCAGGAAGAATTCGGCCTCGACGCCGGTCTTGACGCGCAGGCCTTTCTCGGCCGCCTCGGCGATGCGCTTCTTCAGCACCACGCGCGGCGCCTGTTCGACCAGTTCGTCCTCCATGATGCAATCGGCGGCGACCCAGGCGACGTCCTTTTTCCACGGCAGCTGGATGACCGAGGACGGATCCGGCTTGGCGAAGAGGTCGGGATGGGCGGGCGTCATGTCGAGCCAGGTGGCGAAACCGGCAAAGCCCGCGCCTTCCTCCTGCATGCCCTTGATGGCGGCAGTCGGGACCAGCTTGGCGCGCTGGGCGCCGAACAGGTCGGTATAGCTGACCATGAAATATTTGACGCCGCGCTCCTTGGCCCAGCTTTCAAGATCCAGTGTCATTTCAGTTCCCCTCGATGGCGGGGCTCTACGGCCCCTGAACATGTGACATTCGCAAAGCCCGGACGCGCTGACGGCGTTTGTTTCCGGGCTCTCGCTCAGACGGCGGGTTCGCAGCGGATCTCGGTGCGAACCGAATTGGCGATGAAGCACTCCTCATGCGCGAGATGGTGGAGATCATCGATGACGGACTTTTCCGGCGCATCGCCCTCCCAAGCGATGCGGGGCCGGAGCGTCACCCGGCTGACCCAGAAACGGCCCGAGGCGTTCTTTTCCATGACGCCTTCGGCTTCATCCTCATAGCGATTGACCACCAGTCCCCGCTTTGCCGCGAGGTAGAGGAAGGTCATCATGTGGCAGGACGAGAGGCTGGCGACGAAGGCCTCCTCCGGATCGACCCCCGACGGGTCGGAATAGCGCGGCACGACATGCGGCGATGACGAGGCCCGGAGAACCACGCCGCCGTCGAACGCCCAGGAATGCCCGCGGCTGTAGCGATTGTCCGAAAACACCTCGCCTTCCGCGCGCTCCCAGAGGATCGTGGCGGTGTAGCTCGCCATGTCAGAAGCCTCCCTTGCCCGGGTACCAGCTGGTGCCGGCGAGCGGCACCTGGGCCATGGCGGCGGCTTCCATCGTCAGCGCGCAGAGATCTTCGGGTTCGAGATTGTGGAGCTTGTTCTTGCCGCAGGCCCGGGCGATGGTCTGGGCTTCGAGCGTCATTACCTTGAGATAGTTGGCGAGACGGCGGCCGGCGGCGACGGGGTCGAGACGGGCGGCGAGTTCCGGATCCTGCGTGGTGATGCCGGCCGGGTCCTTGCCTTCATGCCAGTCGTCATAGGCGCCTGCGGTGGAGCCGAGTTGTCTGTATTCCTCTTCCCATTTCGGGTCGTTGTCGCCGATCGCGACCAGCGCCGCGGTGCCGATGGCCACTGCATCCGCGCCCAGCGCCAAGGCTTTGGCGACATCGGCGCCCGACCGGATGCCCCCCGAAATCACCAGCTGCACCTTGCGATGCATGCCGAGATCCTGCAGCGCCTGCACGGCCGGACGGATGCAGGCGAGCGTCGGCATGCCGACATTCTCGATGAACACGTCCTGGGTGGCGGCCGTGCCGCCCTGCATGCCGTCGAGCACCACGACGTCAGCCCCGGCCTTCACCGCCAGCGCGGTGTCGTAATAGGGACGCGCGCCGCCGACTTTTACATAGATCGGCTTTTCCCAATCGGTGATTTCGCGCAGTTCGAGGATCTTGATCTCGAGATCGTCGGGACCGGTCCAGTCGGGATGGCGGCAGGCCGAGCGCTGGTCGATGCCCTTGGGCAGGTTGCGCATATTGGCGACGCGGTCGGAGATCTTCTGTCCGAGCAGCATGCCGCCGCCGCCGGGTTTGGCGCCCTGGCCGACCACCACTTCGATGGCGTCGGCGCGGCGCAGATCCCGTGGGTTCATGCCGTAACGCGACGGCAGATACTGATAGACGAGCTTTTCGGAATGGCCGCGCTCTTCGTCGGTCATGCCGCCGTCGCCCGTCGTCGTCGAGGTGCCGGCGATGGTCGCGCCGCGCCCCAGCGCTTCCTTGGCGTTGCCCGAGAGCGCGCCGAAGCTCATGCCGGCGATGGTGATCGGCGTTTTCAGATGGATCGGCTTCTTGGCGAAGCGGGTTCCCAGCACCACGGACGTGTCGCATTTCTCGCGATAGCCTTCGAGCGGATAGCGCGAGATCGAGGCGCCGAGAAACAAGAGGTCGTCGAAATGCGGAACCTTGCGTTTGGCGCCGGCGCCGCGGATGTCATAAATGCCGGTCGCTGCGGCGCGACGGATTTCCGCGAGCGTGTAGTCGTCGAAGGTCGCGGATTTGCGGGGCGGGGTATAGGGATTGTGATAGGACATGATTTCCCCTTGCCTCAGTAAGCGTCGGCATTGTCGATGTTGAAATTGTAGAGTTTGCGCGCCGAGCCGTAGCGCTTGAACTCTTCGGGCTTGACGCCGGTGACGCCGCCCTTTTCGAGAAGCTCGGCGAGCTTTTCGAGATGTTCGGGCCGCATCTCCTTTTCGATGCAGTCGGCGCCGAGGCTTTTGACCGAGCCGCGCACGAACAGCTTGGCTTCATAGAGCGAATCGCCGAGCGCTTCGCCGGCGTCGCCGCAGACCACGAGATGACCCGACTGGCCCATGAAGGCCGACATATGGCCGATGGAGCCGTGGACGACGATGTCGATGCCCTTCATCGAGATGCCGCAGCGCGAGGCCGCGTTGCCCTTGATGACGAGCAGGCCGCCGCGGCCGGTGGCCCCGGCATACTGGCTGGCGTCGCCCTCGATCACCACCGCGCCGCTCATCATGTTTTCGGCGACGCCGGGGCCGGCCGAGCCATGCACGGTGACGGTCCCGCCGTCATTCATGCCGGCGCAGTAATAGCCGACCGAGCCCTTGACCTCGACGGTGACGGGGCTGTCGATGCCGACGGCGACGGCGTGGTGGCCGCGCGGATTGATCACTTCGAAATTGGTGTCGTTGGCGCCGGCGGCGAGGCCGTGCAGCGCCTTGTTGAGATCGCGCAGCGGCGTTTGCGACAGATCGAATACTGGCATGGATTTCTAACTTTCCTGTCTTGAAGCGCGGACGGGCTCAGGCCGCCTTGTCGTGATCCCAGAAATAGACGGTGGCCGGCTCGGGCTCCCAGACGCGGGCGTTCTCGATGCCCGGCAGATTGACCAGCGCGCGGTATTCCGAGCCGAAGGCGACATACTGGTCGGTCTCGGCCATGACGGCGGGCTTGCAGGCGATGGGATCGCGCACCACGCCGAAGCCGGATTTGGTGCCGACCACGAAGGTGAAGAAGCCGTCGAGATCGTCGAGCGCGCCGGTCAGCGCTTCGCCGAGATCCTTGCCCTTGGCCATTTCGGCGGTGAGATAGGCGGCGGCGACTTCGGAATCGTTCTGGGTCTCGAAGCGCATGCCCTCGCGGATCAGTTCACGACGCAGATTGTTGTGGTTCGAGAGCGAGCCGTTATGCACCAGGCACTGGTCCGGCCCGGTCGAGAAGGGATGGGCGCCGAGCGTGGTGACCGCGCTTTCGGTGGCCATGCGGGTGTGGCCGATGCCGTGGGTGCCCTTCATGGCGCGGACGCCGAAACGGGCGACGACATCCTTGGGTAAGCCGACTTCCTTATAGATCTCGACGCTTTCGCCCGACCCCATCAGCCGGATGCCCGGACGGATTTCGGCGAGAATCTCGCGCATGCGCGGCAGGTCGGCCTGATCCACTTCGATAACTGCATGCGTGCTCTTGCGTTCGACGGAAGCGCCGACGCCAGCTTTGGCGAGATCTGCGTCGAGGCCCGCGAAATCCGTCTCCGGCGATGCCGATTGCACGGTGATTTTCGCCTTGCCGCCTTCCGCGCCGCCATAGATCGCGATGCCGGCCGAATCGGGGCCGCGATCGGTCATGGTGATCAGCATGTCCGAGAGCAGCGCGCCGAGTTCGGGCTCCAGGCTTTTGTCTTTGATGAAGAGGCCAACAATGCCGCACATGGGTTTATTCTCCAGTTCCTACGCCCGGACAAATATCACCCACATGAAATTAGTTCAACTGTTATGAAAGATATTTTACCGGCGTCCGCGCGCTTTTTCCGGGTAGGAGATGATCGACAGGTAACGCGCCGGCAGTTTCACCAGAACCTCGGGTCCATGCGGCGCATCGGCGTCGAAAAACAGGCTGTCGCCGGGAGTCATCGGATAGAGTTTGTCGCCATGGCGGTAGTGGACTTCGCCTTCAAGCATATAGAGAAATTCGAGCCCTTCGTGCTGAAAGGTCGGGAAAACATCGGAATCGGTGGTGAGCGTGATGAGATAGGGTTCGACCACGACGCCGGACGTGTTGTTGCCGATATGGCCGAGCAGATTGTACTGATGGCCGGCGCGGGTGCCGCGGCGTTCGAGCTCCACGCCTTCGCCCGCCTTGACGAACATCGCGTTGCGGCTTTCCTCGAAGCGGCGGAGAAACGCGGTGACCGGCACGCCCAGCGCCTGGGCCAGCGCCTGCAGCGTCGTCAGCGAGGGAGACGTGTTGCCGTTCTCGATCTTGGAGAGCATGCCGAGCGAGATCCCGGTGGCGCTGGCGAGATCCGAGCCGGTGATGCCGAGCTTTTTGCGCAGTGTGCGGACTTCATGGCCGATGGCCCGCTCCAGATTGTTTTCCCGCGCATCCTCGCGCACGGCATGCGGGTTTTGGAACGGCAGGCCGTCATGGCCAGCTTCGACTGTCGTCATTCTCTGCGCTTTCCGAATTTCCTGATGGGAAAAATCTTAACAGGAATACGCCGCCACAGGAAAGAGGTTTTGGTTATTTTCGCATGTCGCTCGGGCTCTCGCCATAGAGCCTTCGGAAGGCGCGCGAGAATTGCGAGGCGCCGGAAAAGCCGCAGGCCAGCGCGATCTCGGAGATCTTCATGGGGCTCTGCCGGAGCAGCGACCGGCCGTGCTCCAGACGGATGCGCAGATATTCCTGCTGAAAGCTGGCGTTGAGATGGGCGGCGAACAGCCGGTCGAGATGGCGTTCGGATACGCCGGCGAGCGCTGCGAACTCCGCCCGGCTCGCCGGCTCTTCCACCGAGGTTTCCATTCGCTCGAGCACGGCGATCAGCCCCGCATGGCGTATGCCGTAGCGCGCCGTCACCGACGACCGTTGCGGGCTGGTGGGCGGATCGACATGCCGATGCAGGAACCAGTCGCTGACCGCCCGCGCAAAATCCGGACCGTGTCGATCCTCGATCAGCGAATGCATGAGGTCGAGCGGGGCGACGCCGCCGCCGCAGGTGATCCGGTCGCGATCGATCACGAAGCGCACCCGCTCCGGCACCAGGTTGGGCCAGCGCTCGGTCAACGCGGCGGCATACTCCCAATGCACGGTGAAACGACGTCCGGCCAAGAGGCCCGCCGCCGCGAGCAGAAGCGGGCCGCCTGAAATGCCTCCCAGCGCCAGACCCGACCGGGCCATCCGTCTGAAGAACGCCGTCAGCTGCGCATTGGCGAGATAACGGGCCGGATCGCCGCCGGCCACCACGAGAAGAATGTCGAGTTCACTCGCCTCGCGCGGCAGCGGCTCGACCGGGGCAAGCACGCCCACGGAGGATTCCGCCATGTCGATTTCCGCGCCGAAAAAGCGCAATTCGAACAATGTTTTGCCGGCTAAGAGATTGGCGGCGCGCAGCGGTTCCACCGCCGAGGCGAAGGACATCAGAGCGTAACCCGGCAGCAACAGAAAGCCGACCCGGTAGGGCTCGGCGCCCTTGTTGCCGTGGTCGCCGCGCGCCGTCACGTGAGCCTCGACGACAGGGCCTCCAGATCGGCGGCGAGCTTCGTGAAGTTCTCGCGCAGGCGTTGCTGCAGCGACACCGCCACCTCCGGATATTCCTCCAGCATGCGGTGAAACAGCGCCCGGGAGATACGGATCACTTCGCTGGCTTCGGCCGCAACGGCGGAGAACTGCCGCTCCACCTCGGCGACCATGGCGATTTCGGTCAGCATCGAGCCGGGTCCGGCTTCGCCGGTCTTGTGCTCGCCGCGCGAGGGAGAATAGCGCACGAGGTCGATACGCCCCGCCGTCACCACATAGGCGCCGTCGGCGGCCTCGCCCTGGCGAAATAGGATGCGGCCCGGCTCTATGCGGCGGCGCTCGGCGCCGAAGGCCAGAAGGCGCAGATGGTCCTCGCTCAGATCCCGGAAGATCGAGAGACGCTGAAACAGCGCGATATCGTCCTTGAGCGCCAAAGCCTGTCCTGCCTTACGGAATGATCTTGTAGCCGCCGTTCTCGGTCACGAGAATTTCGGCGTTGGAGGGGTCGCGCTCGATCTTTTGGCGCAGGCGGTAGACATGGGTTTCCAGCGTATGGGTGGTGACGCCGGAATTATAGCCCCAGACCTCTTCCAGCAATTCGTCGCGGCTGACCGATTTCTGCCCGGCGCGGAAGAGATAGCGAATGATCGCCGCTTCCTTCTCCGTCAGACGGATCTTCTTGCCGTCCTGGTCGGTCAGCAGCTTCTGCGCCGGCTTGAACAGGTAGGGGCCGACATTGAAAGTCGCGTCCTCGCTCTGTTCGTACTGTCTCAGCTGGGCGCGGATGCGGGCGAGCAATACGGCGAAGCGGAAGGGCTTGGTGACATAGTCGTTGGCGCCGGCTTCCAGTCCCAGGATCGTGTCGGCGTCGGTGTCGTGACCGGTCAGCATGATGATCGGGCTCTTGAAGCCGTTCTTGCGCAACAGCTTCACCGCCTCGCGGCCATCCATGTCGGGCAGGCCGACATCCATAATCAGGAGGTCTATCTGTTCGGAACGGGCTGTCTGGATGCCCTTGGTCGCGCTTGCTTCTTCGACGACGCGGAATTCCTCGTAGAGCGACAATTGTTCGACGAGCGCTTCGCGCAGGTCCTGGTCGTCATCCACGAGAAGAAGATTGCGGGCGTTCATGGCGTCGTTCTCTCATTTGCAACGAGTCAATCGATTGGTATGTCAGAATACGCAGCGAGGGCAAGGCCAGGGCGATTCCACCCCTTCCTAGCTTCGGAAAAAACATCACCTGCAACACAATTCTCTGTGAAAATAGCGTCCGGAGGCGATGATGCCAGCAAAACCGCTCCCCGAGATCATTGTGCGTCCCGCTCCCGGCGATCGGCGGCGCGCCATCGTCCAGGCGGGCTCTCTGACCTTTCGCGCCGCGCTCGGCCGCTCGGGTCGGTCGAGCCGCAAGCGTGAAGGCGATGGCGCGACGCCGATCGCCGCGATGCGGATTCTCTACGGCTTCTATCGCCGCGATCATGGCGCCCCTCCGCGCTCCCTGCTGAAGCTCATCCCCATCCGGAGCTGGATGCTGTGGTGCGATGCGCCGGGGGACGCCAATTACAACCGCCCGGTCCGGATCCCTTTCGGCAAGAGCCATGAGGTGCTGACGCGCGACGACAGTCTCTATGACATCTGCCTCGTGCTCGACTGGAATATGAGCGAGCGCAAGCAGGGCGCGGGCTCGGCGATCTTCTTTCACCTCACCCGCCCCGGCTACACGCCCACCGAAGGCTGCGTGGCGATCGCCAGGCGCGACATGGAGAGGCTTCTGCCGCTGATCGGACCGAAGACCATGCTGCGGGTGCTTTGATTCAGGAACGCGGTCAGCCTTTCCCGGCCAGCGACTTCGGCGTCACGAAGGCCTTGAGGCGCCCCTTGCCCGGCTGGACGGCGGACCAATCCGCGCCTTCGAAGTCGAAGACCGCGAGCCCCGCGGTCGGATACTTCTTGAGGAGACGCTCGGCATGCTCACCCTCGCGCGACGCGAGGAGACGGCGGGCGAGATCTTCGAGGCCGGGATTATGGCCGATGATCATCAGGGTCTTGATCGAGGCTTTCGTTTCGTGGACCACCGCCAGCAAGGTCTCGGCGCTGGCTTCATAGATCCTATCCTCGGTCTGCGAGCACGTGGTCTCAGGCAGCAGTTTTCGCACCAGCGACCAGGTGTCCTCCGTGCGCCGCGCCGGCGACACCAGAACGAGGTCGGGCGTCAGGCGACGTTTGGCGAGAGTGGCGCCCATCAGCGGCGCGGCCCGACGACCGCGATCCGCGAGCGGTCTCAAGCGATCCTCGACCCCATCCGGCCAGGCGGATTTGGCGTGGCGCAGCAGGATCAGGCGTTTGTCGGATCGACGCGCGGGGGCGGCGTTCGACGTTTCTGCGGGAACCTCGGTCATGGGTCGATCGTTTGTCGCTGCCACTGGTTGGTTTGCCGGAAATAAAGCCTATATCGTGACGCGCGGCAAGGCGGGGCGCGCGCTCGCGCCGCCGAGATCCGCTTTCCCGGCGGCGGACAGGTCCGACGCATGAGGCAAGGAGAACATCATGACGCACAATCCCCTTATGACATTGAATGACAGCGCGAAGATCCCGCAGATCGGGCTCGGCGTCTGGCAGACGCCGAACGACGGCGCGGCGGACGCGGTGCGCACCGCCATCGAGGCCGGCTATCGCCATGTCGATACCGCGGCGATCTATGAAAACGAACAGGGAGTCGGCGACGGCATACGCCAATCCGGTCTGCCGCGCAGCGAGCTCTTCCTCACCACCAAGCTCTGGAACGACCGGCAGGGCTATGACAGCGCGCTCGCCGCCTTCGACGAAAGCCTGAAGCGGCTGAAGACCGATTATGTCGATCTCTATCTGATCCACTGGCCGTCGCCGCATCGCGGCCAATATGTCGAGGCTTGGAAAGCGCTGGCGCGCCTGAAGGAAGAGGGCCGGGCGCGCTCTATCGGCGTTTCCAACTTCGCAGCCGAACATCTCGACCGCGTCATCGCCGAGACCGGCGTCACGCCGGCGCTCAACCAGATCGAACTGCATCCGGATTTCCAGCAGAAGGCGCTGCGCGAAAAACACGCCTCACTCGGCGTCGCGACCGAATCCTGGAGCCCGCTCGGCCAGGGCGCACTGCTGGATCATCCCGTCATCGCCGCGATCGCCGAAAAGCACGGCCGCAGCGCCGCCCAGGTGATCATCCGCTGGCACATCCAGTCCGGGCTGATCGTCATCCCCAAATCCGTCACGCCGAGCCGAATCGCTGAAAACATTCAGGTCTTCGATTTTGTCCTCGATGATTCGGACGTGGCGAAACTCGCAGATCTCGATTCGCCGGCGGCCCGAATCGGCCCTGATCCGATCACTGCGACGTTTTGACGAATTTTAGCCTGAGAGCAGCCGGGCAGGCCCGTCGAAAGGCGGCGTCTGCCCGTCTCTTTTCGGAATTCGGAAACTTTGCGAGACGTCGCCTTACGCCTTCGCCTCCTGTCGGCCGGGTGTCAAAGCTCGGGGCGAGACGCCGTCTCCGGGAATGAGCCACGCTCGGTTTTGTGCGGTGCATAAGAAAATTGGCTGTTGTTGCAGGCGCACAACAGTGCGCCAATTGACCGGTCTCTTCTTCAGTGTGTTCAAGTTCATTGCTGAATCTACTTGCTTTTCTATGCTTCAGCTAGACGCTTCGCAAATAGTAGGGGCGCGGATTGGGAAAGCATTAATTTTCAGTTTCAAAGATCCTGTGATTTTTGCATTTGCATTTTAGGGATACCTGTGCAACTTTCCGGCTGCGTAAACGGCGCTCAAGCAGGAAAAGGGGGCAACAATGGCCACACTTAAGGGTAACAACAAAGACAACAAGCTCAACGGCGACTTTGGTCAAAACAAAGACGACAAGATCTGGGGTCTTGGCGGCAAGGACATCATCAAGGGCAAGACCGGCGATGACAAGCTGTACGGCGACTCCGGCAATGACCAACTGTTCGGCGACTCCGGCAATGACAAGCTGTTCGGCGGCTCCGGCAATGACAAGCTGTTCGGCGGCGACGGCAATGACGTCCTCACTGGCGGCTCGGGCAACGACACCCTCAACGGCGGCGCAGGCAAGGACGATTTTGTCTTCGGCAAGAAGGGCGGCAACGACACGATCACCAAGTTCGAACTTGGCAAGGACGTGATCCAGATCGCCAAGGGCGTGGCTGGAATCAAGAAGGTCGGCGACATCCTCAAGCTCGCCAAGGAAACCAAGGGCGGCGACGTCGTGATCAACCTCGGCAAGGATGGCAAGATCACCATCAAGGACACGGATCTCGCCAAGCTCAAGAAGAACCCGGACAAGTTTTTCGACGTCATCTGAAGACGGCGTCACTTCTCGTCTTGGAAAAGGGGGCTCTGCCCCCTTTTTTTATTGTTGGGGTGTCTTATAAATTTTTCCGACGGCTTGGCCCAAGCGGAAACGGAGGCGAATGAATGAGCATGGCGGGTGAAGACGAAGGCGGCGACCTTGCCTCACGGACCGAGAACGGATCCCCGGACGCCCGCACACAGCCGCGCAAATACCTCTTTCTGTCGTCTTCTGAAATTTCCGCGCTCTTTCAAGGCGGCTTCATAGACGCCGCCTTCTTCCGCCGCCGTTACAATCTGCCGATATCGGACGACGCGGTGCTCGATCACTTCAAATGGCACTCGTCAAGCGATGGTCGTTCCTACTCCGCCAAGATGAATGTCCGGGCGTATCTGGACGCCTATCCGGAGGTGGAAGAGAGCGGAGTGTCGCCCATCCTTCACTATCTCCGGGAAGGGCGGGCGAAGGGGTACGACATCGTCAGTCATGCGGAAGCCGAAAAAACCGGTCCCATGACGATTCGTGTTCATGAGAAGGGCCTGAAGCGCCTCATCTCATCCGGACACATCAATTCGAATTTTTATCGATCGCGTTACGGCGCTGAAATTTCCCATGAGGAAGTCGTTTCACATTTCCTCAACCGGTCCGCCTATGACGGCCGCTCATATTCGGCGAAATTCGATTCGATCGGATATCTGCGCTCACACCCGGACGTGATCGCCGCCGAGCATTCGCCGCTCTGGCACTATGCGTCAAAGGGCCAGGATGAGGAGCGCGGGATCGCCGACGCCTGGCGCGAGTTTTCCTGGATTCCGGACAATATCGAGTATGCCGAGCCTGACGATGCCGCGCAATCGGACGCTTCCCCGCATATCGCCATCCATCTGCACATCTTCTACCGCGATTACCTCAAGCGGTTCTTCGACCTCTTGAGCAATGTCCGCTTCGAATTCGATCTGTTGATCTCGACGCCGTTCGAGGACATCGAAGAGTCCAGTCGTCTCTTCTATGACCTGCCGAATGTACGTCTCGTCGAATGCCGTGTCGGAGAAAATCGTGGTCGGAATTTCGGGCCGATGCTGGTCGATTTTCGCGAAGACTTGCAAGAATACGATTACGTTCTTCACCTGCATTCGAAAAAATCGCTCTATGCCGGCGGCGAACAGGCGGGTTGGGCAAGTTATGCGCATACGTTCCTGCTGGGCGATCATCACGTCGTCTATCGTCATCTTCAACTCATGCAGAACGATCCCTCCATCGGTCTGCTGGCCCTGACGCCGTTCCACAAGCTCCCGCACTGGGCAAATCATACGCTGAAGAACAGCCAATCGGTTCGAGATCTCTCCGCGCGCCTGGGATTTGAGCCGGAATTCGGCTTTCACAGCTATCCTGTGGGAGGTATGTTCTGGATGCGTCCGTCTGCGCTGAAGTCTTTGCTGGACTATCCCTGGAGTTATTCCGATTTTCCTGCGGAAGACGGCCAGACCGATGGCGCGCCGCAGCATGCGTTGGAGCGATGCGTCGGCTCGATCTGCCGATCGTCGGGTTCGAACCTGCTCTATTACGAGCCGTGGTCGAACCGCTACGGGCTCGATCGTTACGACGAACTGGCGATTTACAAGAAGGAAAGTAAGGCGAACCTCATTCGCCTCGCCGCCAACGCCGATGTCGTTTCGAGCGACGTCTTCGACACGATCGTTTATCGGCGCAGCATGGATGTCGAAATCGGCAAACGCGCGGTCGGTCGACGTCTCGTCGATCTCGGGCTGATCGGCAGCGTCGACGATTTTGTTTCCCTCCGCAACAGCACCGAACTGGAGCTCCGCCTGGAGCAGAATTTCGTCGGCGACGTCGGACTGGAGCAGATTTATCATCGGCTCGTCGCTGTTCTGGGCGTCGGCAGTCCGGACCCGGCGGAGCTCTCTGAATCCGAATTCGAGGCTGATCTGGCCGACCAAAAGCCTCGCCTCGCCATCGTCGACGCCCTCAACACGATCGGCCGGCGCACGAGGCTCATCTTTACCAGCGATTCCTACTACAGCCGGGAACAGATCGGGCGCCTGATCACGAAAGCAGGCATTCATGCGGCGCACGAGGTCTTCGTGTCGTCGGCTTTGCAAGCGCGAAAGGACACCGGTCGCATATGGGGTCATGTCGCGCGCGCGATGAATGTCGAGCCGAACCAGATCCTGCACCTCGGCGACAATCTCGTCTCAGATGTCCAGATCGCGACCGACCACGGTGTAGGAACCTATGCCGTCCTGCATCCGCTCGACAAGTTTCGCGCTTGCACCAACCGCCGGATCGACCTCGAGCAGATGAGCGGAGCCTTGAGGGCGCATTGGCTGAGGATCGCCGAAGCCGTCGGCTGCGATCCATTTTATGACCACGAGGTTGCGATCCATGTTGACTGACGACGGCTTGCAAGATCTCGAAAATTACTTCGTCTTTTCTCTGGCGCCTCTCCTCAACGCTTATTTCGCGGCCTTGGCGACCGAGGCGTCTTCCCTCGCGGACGAGACAAGCGAGCAACCGACCATCTTCTTCATCTCTCGGGAAGGTCAGTTTCTGTCTCGCGCCTTCACTGCTTTCTGCGAGGCGCGCGGCCTGTCCCTGCGGTCACGGCCGTTGATCGCGTCTCGGACGCTGTTGCTGAAAATGGTCTTTTCGGATGCGATCGGCGAGTTGTCGGCAGGTCTCAGCTATCATGGCTCGGTATCGGGATTTTTCAGCGATCGACTATCGATTACGTCCGGACAATTGGAGCGGATCGGCGTCTCCCCGGCCATCGCTGCCGGCCAGTTGTCGCTTCCCGCCGATGCCGACTGGTTGGCGCATATTCTGGCGAACCATGCTCCGGGCCTCGGTGACTTCCTCACGGGCCGCCGCGAGGCCTATACCGCCTATCTCAAAGAATCGGGCTACTTTGACGGACCTGGATTGATCGCGGATGTCGGCTATAGCGGCACGATCCAAAAGCTTCTTCACCGGCTCACCGGCCGGACCTGCGCCGGTTTCTACTGCATCGGTTCCGACGCGCTGACGTCGCCGCAGTCGAAACTCGACGGACGCAGGAAAGCCCTGTTCGAGCGGCAAGGGCGATTCGGCGACGGCAATCCCTTTCTCGACAGCACACTGATCTTCGAAGTGCTGATGTCCGCCGACTATGGCCAGGTCGACGACATCACACCGACCGCCACGGCGCCGGGATACCGCTTCGAATTCGGGGCGAAGAGCAGATCGCAGCATCTCTTTCCCCTGCTGGCGCTTGGACAGGAGGCCGTTTGTCGTGAACTGGGCGCATGCGGAGATATCTCGCTCGATGACCTTCTCTCGGACGACTTCAAGGAGAACGTCCGTGTCCTGTTGCTGACTCTGCTGACCAATCGTCAGTTGGCCCCGGTGATGATCCAGCAAATCGCAGAGGTCGACGATCGCATGGGCGGCGAAGGCTTCATCAATCCCTGGACATTGCTGCCGCCACTCCGGAAAAAAAGTAGAAACGGGAGCGGTGAGGCTTAATTTTATCGCTTTTATGAAGACAGAGACGGGATCGGAAGTATGTTCTTGCGAACGAACAAGCTTTTATCGTCGCAAGTCGCCGTCTGCGCAACGCTTTGACGAATATGCTCACATAGACGGAACTTTTGTGGTATGAACTTTGCGGTTGCCCGTCGCACATCGTGGTTTGGGGCAGCTTCGCGATCGATGAGAGGCCCTGTTCTAGGGCTGTTGGGAATTCCGATGGCGCGCCTGCGGGCCGGCATCGGTTGAATGGCAGAAAGAACGTCAGGACTTCGATGATGCGGCCTTCGTCGAACCTGCACAGGGTTTTGAGGCGTTTATGAAGAGTTTGAATCCGAAGACCGACGCTACGTCGATGTTTCACTATGTCCGAAGCAATATGTTGCGCGGATTTCTCTATGCGGCCTTCGTCAGTTTCTTCATCAACTTCACGATGCTGATCGGTCCGCTGTTCATGATGCAGGTGTATGAACGCGTCATCCCGTCACGCAGCTACGAAACGCTTTATGGCCTGATCGTCATCGGCGTGTTCGGCGTGATTCTGTTCGGCGTGCTCGACTTCATCCGAAGCTGGACCTATGCCGTCATGGCGGATGTCTTCGCGCGCCGCCTCAATCTTCCCGCCCTGCAGGCCGGGGTTCTCCGTTCCATCCAGGGCGGCGCCGGAGAGGGCGGCGCGGTCATCAAGGACATCGCCGAATTACGCGCCTTCATACAGGGCGGCGCGATCTCTGCGCCGATCGATGCGTTCTGGTCGATCGTTTTTCTGATCGCGCTCTACTTTCTTCATCCCGTCTATCTTGCGGTCGCCATCATCTATATTCTGGTGATGCTGTTTCTCAATTTCATCACCGACCGGGTGACGCGTCAGGCTATTCAGGACGCAAGCAAGGCGCAGCAACGACATCTTCAGGACGTGGCGAATTCACTTCGCCATGCCGAAGTCATTGAAGCGATGGGCATGTTGCCTGCGCTGGTGCGGACCTGGCGTCGATCGCAGGAAGAAATGCTCGACATGGGGCATGTGTCGAGTGTTCGCAACCGGATCGTCGTCGCCATCACCAAGAGCCTGCAGAAGAGCCTGACCATGATCGTGGTCGCCACCGGCGCCTTTCTCACGCTCGCCAACGCCGTCGGCCACTCGGTGCTGTTCCCTGCGATGATCATGACGTCGCAGGCCGTCAGCCCGTTCGTCAACATGATCGAATCCTGGCGTTCCTGGGTGAACGCTGTCGATTCCTGGGGTCGTATCCGCTTGCTGATCGAAGGTTATGAGAACGAGCGGCAGACCATGCCGGCGCCGGCAGGCGACGGCGATCTCGATATCGACAACCTCGTCTATATGCCGGATGGGCGGGACACGCCCGTTCTGCGCGGGATTTCTTTCTCGATAGCCCCGGGCGAAGTTCTGGGCATCGTCGGTCCATCGGGCGCGGGCAAATCCACCTTGGCCCGCTGCTTGACCGGGATCATCAAACCCAGCATGGGCGGCGTCTATCTCGATGGTCACTCCACCTATCTCTGGGAGCGCGGCTCCTTCGGTCGAGCGATCGGTTATCTGCCGCAAAACCTTTCTCTTCTCGACGGGACCGTGCGCCAGACGATCGCGCGGATGCGCGACAGCGACCCGAGAGACGTGATTCGCGCCGCGCAGCTCGCCGGCATTCACGAACTGATCGGTCGGCTCCCGTTCGGTTATGACACGCCTGTGGCCGAGACAGGCCATCTGATGTCGGGCGGACAGATGCAGCGGCTCGCCTTGGCCCGCGCCCTTTATGGCGACCCAAAACTCATTATTCTCGACGAGCCGAATTCGAACCTGGATTCCGTCGGCGAGCAGGCTCTGATCCGCGCCATTCAAACCTGCAAGGCCCGGGGCGCGATCGTTGTCATCATTGCGCATCGGCCTTCGGTCATGGCGGCCACCGACAAGATGGTCGTGATCGAAAACGGCGCGGTGACGCAGTTTGGCCCGCGCACGGAAGTCATCGCCATGATCACGCCGGATGCGCGCTCGCGGGCGGAATCGCGTCGCCGCGAGATCAGCAATTCGAACATGCCGGGAGAAGCCTGATGTCGTCAGCCTCCATCACCATCGATAAGACGGAATATCGTGTGCTCGGCCATCAACCCGCCTCCAATCTCAGCGATTGGGACGATGTGGTGCTGGAAGAATCCGTCAAGAAATCTTCGCTGCGGGGCCCTATCGTTTATGGCGGGCTGACGCTGCTGATCGCAATCGGAGGATTTTTTGGCTGGGCCAGCTATGCCGAGATGGCGCAAGCATCCGCCGCCTCCGGCAAGATCATCGTCGAGGGCAAGACGAAGACGATCACCCATCTCGAAGGCGGCACGCTGCAGTCCCTCGTGGTGAATGATGGCCAACATGTGCGCCAGGGCGACCTTCTGGTCAGGCTCGACGTCACGAGAAGCGTCGCCCAACTCGTTCGCCTCAAGCAGGATCTGGTCGTCCAGACCATCAAGCTGCAGCGTCTGTTGAGCGAGAAGGACGAAAAGAACGATTTCGTCTTTTCCGCTGCGCTGCCGGCCGGCGTGGAGCGAACGGTCATCGACCAGATGATCAGCGTCGAACAGAAGCTGTTCAAGGAACGGCGCGATCAGTTCCTCAATCAGTTGGCCACCGACAGATCGATGGTTCAGCAGCTTCAGAGTCAGCGCGTCGCTCTATTGGCCCGCAAGGAAGCGCTGGCGAAGCAGCTGGATTTCGTCACCGATGATTTCAAGGCGCTGGAGAAGCTGCAAAAGAGCCAGTTGGCGACCCGCACCAACGCCAATGAGAAACAGTACCAGATGCTGGATCTCAAGACGCGGCTTTCGGACAACGACTTCGATCTCGCCGACAATGTGCAGCGCGAAATGCAGGCTGAACTCGGCCTCTCGAATCGCCGCATGGAGTATTTCAAGATCATTTCCGAGCAGATCCAGGAAGCGCAGGCCGAGATCGCTCGTATCCGCCAGGAAATTGTCTCGGCGGAAGACGTCGTCGCAAAAGCGGAGATCCGTTCGCCCCAAGACGGCATCGTCGCCAATATCAAGGTCAGAACGCCGGGCTCCGCGGTGCCTGGCGGTCAGCCGATCCTCGATGTCGTTCCTGACGATCAGCTGATGCTGGTCGAAGGGCGGGCGCGAGCCTCCGACATCGATTCGCTGCGGGTCGGCGCCAAGACCGAAATCCGGCTGTCGGCGTTCGGGGCAGCCGAGACGCATCCTCTTGTGGGACGTATCACGTATATCGCGCCGGACAGTATCGTCGACGAGAAAACCAGCGAGACCGTCTATGTGGTGCAAGCCGTCATCGACAAGGAATCGATGGCGAAGCAACCCAACCTGTTTCTCTATCCCGGCATGACCGCGGACATGTACATCGTCAACGGGACGAGAACCGCGATCGCCTATCTCACCGGTCCCATGATGCGCGGTTTCAACAAGGCTTTCCGTGAGCAATAAGGCCTCCGCCGAGCCCCGGACCGATGCGCCTGCCGTGGTGATGCGCATCGGGGAGCGTGTCCTGCTCTTCCGGAGCGCGGGTGCTTCGCCACCCGTGCTGGAGACACTGTCCGAACGCCTTCTCGAGCTCAGGGCAGGAGCCCGCGCGTTCACCGCCGCGGTTCTTCGCTCGCCGCTGCAAGACGATCACGGATCCGCTATCCGCCTCTGTGCCGATTTTCGAGAATTTTCCGCGTTGATCGGTCTCGCTGACCATGAAACGGCGAGCCTGTTGAGATCCGTTTTCGGATTCGCCGGACCAATGCTGCAGCTCGACCGCGATCCATGTTTCAAGGCGCTCTTCGAAGGCCTCCTCGCCGGTGAATTGCGGAAAGCGACGCTCGCCCTCGATGTTTTCGGCGAGCAGGATTACGGGATCGTGTCTTTGCCGGGGAGGCTTGACGTTGAAGACGGAGCTCTCCTGATTGCCGTCGATGACGGCTTGGAAATCCTGCGGCTCGGCGCGCCGGCGCGCCGTCTGTCCGCGCCACAGTCCGACAAGCGCATTGCCGCCATTCAACGACGCCGGTCTTTTGCGGAAGGCCGCTACTTGTTGATCGGGTCGAGGGAACTGTTCGACGCCACGGTCAAGACACAAGTTTACCCGGATTTTTCAGCGCAGACGGAGCCTTGGCCGAACGGCGATCTCGATAAACTCGCTTTGCTCCAGGCTGCGGACGAGGCTCTTGCCGGCGAGATCGATCTTCATCGCGGCCGCACGACCGGGAGCGGCCAGGCGGCGGATTGGGGCGCGAGTCTGGCTTTCACGCTGGAGGCGTGCGTGTCGATGCCGCATGGGCTTCTGATCGCTGGCTGGTGTTTTGATCCGGAAGCGCAGATCGAGGACGTCGTCGCCATCGATTATTCACTCGCGGATCCGGTTCTGTCGGATCAATGGCTCCTCACATCCGGGTCGGAAAAGATCTTCGGCGCCGAACGTGAGGGTAAACATGTCTCGGTCTTCGTCGGTCGGAAAGACGGCGCACCCGCCTGTCAGGCCGTCACATTGCGACTTGGTCTCAAAAATGGCGGCGCCGTGTTCGTCAGCCCGGCATTGTTCGCGCGCGATCTCTCGACCCAGCGCGCGGCGGCGCTGAGCGTTCTGGCCAAGCAAGGCAGGAATGCGCGCGCCCTGTTCGACCATGTTTATCATCCGGCGCTCGCGCCGTTGCAGCAGACGCTGCTCGAGCGGCAGGAGGTGCTGGATATCTCGGATTTCGGGCGACGGTCTTCACGAAAAGCATCGCTGCTGATTCCGCTTTATCGCGACCTTTCCTTTATGCGGTCGCAATTGATGGCTTTCGCCCGGGACGCGGAGCTGGCGCAATTGGCCGAGATCATCTTCGTCGTCGACGATCCCCCGCTCGCCGATAGGGTGGCCGCCCTGATCGAAGGCGCGGCTTTCGTGTACGATCTCGATCTCAGAGTGGTGACGCTCAAGCAGAACGGCGGCTATGCGCAAGCCAACAATATCGCCGCTTCCATCGCCGAGGGCGAAACGCTCGTCCTGATGAATTCCGATGTCGTGCCCGATAAAACGGGCTGGCTGGACCTGCTGCGAGACAAACTGGAGCCTATGCCGGCCTATTCGGCGGTCGGACCGAAACTTCTATATGCTGACGGATCGATCCAGCATGTGGGCATGCGTTTCAAACGATTCTCCGACGGCCTTTGGCGTAATTTTCACGATTGGAAAGGCTTCGCGCGTCATTTCCCGCCAACTCTGGTCGAACGGCGCGTCGATGCGCTCACCGGCGCATGCCTCGTCATCCGCAAGCGCGACTTCGTCGCCGTCGGCGGCTTCTCCACCGATTATATCGGCGGCGACTTCGAAGACAGTGATCTCTGCCTGTCGCTCACCGCGCGAGGCGGTGAGATGGTCTGCGTTCCACGAGCCGAACTCTTCCATTTCGAACGGCAGTCGATCGGAGCGGAAGGTCCGTCCGAAAGGCCGGAAAGCGTCTACAACCGCCTTTTGCACACGCATCGCTGGAACGATGTCCTCGAAACGCTGGGAGCCGACGCATGAGCGCCCAAACGCTCCGTATCCTCCAGATCGCCCACAATCACCCGCTCTTTCCGGCGGGCGGCACCGAGGCGGTTGCGATGTCGCTGCATCGGCAGGCGCTCGCCGAGGGGTTGGACAGCTGGTTCCTCGGTGCGCTCGACAAGGATCTCGCCGTCCCGCACCCGGGAACGCATATGATGGCGCTGAGCGACGATCAGCGGGAAGCGGCGTTGTTCACCGACAGTTTCGATTATTTCATGCTCGCACAGCCCGATCACTTCGGCTTCCTGCGTGAGTTCGGCGATTATCTGGAAGCTCTCCAGCCCGATGTCGTCCATTTTCACCACGTCATCAATTTCGGCCTCGAGGCGTTGTTTGCGGCGCGACGGCGGCTCCCGTCCGCGCGCATCGTGCTGACGCTGCATGATTACTATTTGATCTGCGCCAACAACGGCCAGCTCTTCAAGCATCATGACCAGACCCGATGCGACGGGCCGAGCCTGATCCAATGTCGCAAATGTCTGCCGTCGATCAGCCCAGAGCGCCTGAAGCTTCGGCAAATCGATGTCGCCGCGGCGCTGTCGGTTTGCGACGCGCTGGTGTCGCCGTCGATGTTTCTCAAGGATAAGATCGAAGGCGTCCTCGATCTCGCCCAGCCGGTGACGTTCATCGAAAACGGCTATCTCGGTTCGGCGGACGTCCTGGACGCGCCGGAGGCGAAGGGCGGGACGACGGTGTTCGGCTATTTCGGCAATGTCTCGGCGATCAAGGGGCTCGATCATCTGCTCGAGGCGCTGGCCATGCTCAAGGCCGCCGGCGTGACAGGCTTCCGCTTGCACGTGCATGGATCCCAGCTCTACAAGGATCCTGATTTCCAGGCGCGGCTCGACGCGGCGTTGGCCGAGATCAAGGGTGACGTCCGGTTCTTCGGCGCCTATCGTCCCGAGGACCTGCCCATGCTGATGGCGGATGTCGATTGCGTGGTCTTCCCGTCCATCTGGTGGGAAAACGCGCCGCTGGTGGTCTATGAAGCTATGCACCACGCCAGAGAGATCATCGCCTATCCCCACGGCGGCGCCGCGGAAATTCTCGCCCGGCATCAGGCCGGCAGGTTGGCCCGCAGGTCCGACGTCGCCTCGCTCGCTGCGGCGCTGCGGGCGTTTCTCGACCGCGGGACCGAAGCCGTTTCGGTCGCACGGCGCCAGCTCCCCGGACCGGCGGATCTTCTCAACGCGCATCTGGCGCTTTATCGCGACGCTTCCACCGAAAACAGGCTGTCGACCGCCGCCCTGTGACGATTCAAGGCATGGTCGGCATCCCACCGCGCGAGGATCGTCTCGCGCGCTTTGCGGCGCATACGGTCGACGCCGTCACCGCCGTCCAGCGCCCGCAGCGCCGCCTCGGCGATCGCCGAGGGATCGAAGAAATCCGCCAGAAACCCGTTTTCCCCGTCGGTGACGAATTCGCGCACCGGCGCCGTGTTCGAGCCGATGAAGGCGCAGCCCGTCGACAGCGCTTCGAGCGCCGACCAGGACAGCACGAAAGGCACGGTCAGGTAGATATGCGCGGCCGACACCTGCAGCACCCGCCGATAACTGTCATAGGGCAGGGAGCCGACGAAATGCGTGCGCGCCATATCGAGATCGGCCTCGGCCATCACCTCGTCGAAATGCGTCTCCGTGTCGTGCCCCGAGCCGTAATAGACCGTGCGGTCCCCCACCACGATCGCTTCGACCCGCTGATCCCGCTTCTGAAGCTTTTCTAGAGCGCCGATGAACGGCTTGAAGCCGCGAAATGGATCGGAGCCCCGCGCCACATAAGTGACGACGCGGTCGCCATGTCGGAACGTCCGGCCGGCCGGCGTTGTGTAGGTCGCATCGGGATCGGGCTTGAGAAGGTCGGTGTCGACGCCGTCGGGAAGCACCTGGATCGCCGATCGGATCGCTGCCGGGAATTGCGCCCTCTGCCACTCCGTCGGCGATATCATCAGGTCCGCCCGCATCAGATCCGACAAGATCGGCATATTGAGAAGGCTGGTCAGGAAGCGGTTCACGTAGCCGCGATCGCCCTCCAGAAACTCCGTGCTTTCGGCGTTGTTGTTGTAGAACCACTCGCAATATTTGACATATTTGGCGTCGGGAAACACATCCTGCACGAATGCGCCGGTGCCCCAGCCCGTATGGCCATAGACGATGTCGGGGATCCAGCCATCGTCTCGAAGCATGAGCGCCCGTTTGACGACGCTCGCCGATTCCCGGATATATTGTTCGGTTTCGAACAAAGAATGATGTTCGGGGCGATCAACCTCGACCTCCTGCCCATATTCGACCATCCGCACGCCGTCGACCGGCGGATTGCTTCGCCCATCCTTCAGTCCGCGATGAAGCGCGATCACATCATGGCCGCGGGTCACGTAATCGCGTGCGATCCGTGCAAATTGGCCGGGAAAATAATGATGGATGAACAATATCTTCATGGGGATCGCCTGTTAGCAGACATTTGGGTCGGCAACGCTTTCGGACCATAGCGACCGGTCCTCGCGCTTCCGCCGAGACGCGGCCTTGATGGCGACGCGTCTGTCAGAAAATGCCGAACAGCCGCTTGCGCTTCTTCGGGCTCATCTCAGCCGTCAGCTTCCGCAGCGACTCGTCGATGCGCATGATGAACACCTCGGTCGCATCCAGCCGGCTTTCGATGGCGATCAGTCGGTCGGCGACATTCTCCGGCAGGTCCACCGACTGTGCAGGACGGGCCTGATACGCCTCGATCTGCTCCGCTACCTGCTCCGACAGCGAGTCGATCTCCTCCTTCAACTGCTGGATTGCCGCGTCATACTGCTCTCCGAAGGCATGAAACAGCGTATCGATCTTGCGATCGTCGCTCGACGCGATCGGCAAAGGCGCCTCCCCCGAGCGGACCGATTGCGCGATCACCATCAAGCCGTCCAAAGAGGTGATATGCGGCGCGAGCACGACATGAAACGCGTGATCGCCCTTGCCGATCTCCGCGTCGACCAGATCGACGCGCTCGATATTGGCGACGCCGCTGCCGACCACCTGCTGGCCGTACATGACCCGGATGACGAGATGCTCGTCCGGGTTATCCTCGTTGAACGCCCAGCCAACCAGCTTCCCGTCAACCAATTCGTCCGCGCGGCCTGTCAACATGGCGTCGCTCTCCTCAGAATGTCAGATTTGCAATGACCGGCACATGATCCGACGGCTTGTCCCAGCCGCGGGCGTCGCGCAGGATCTCGACGCCGGTCAGGTGCGGAGCGAGGTCGGGGGACGACCAGACATGGTCGAGCCGGCGGCCACGGTCGGAGGCGGCCCAGTCGGCGGCGCGGTAGCTCCACCAGGTGTAGAGCTTGGCGGGTTCGGGCGTATGCCGGCGCATCAGGTCCACCCAGCCCCCCTTGGCGATCACGTCGAGCAGGCCTTCGGTCTCCACCGGCGTGTGGCTGACGATCTTCAGCATCTGCTTGTGCGACCAGACGTCGTGTTCGAGCGGCGCGATGTTGAGGTCGCCGACGAGAATGCTGGAGACGCCGGGCTCGCCATCGGCCCTCATCCCCTTCATCTCCTCGATATAGTCGAGTTTGTGGGCGAATTTTGGATTCCTCACGGCATCCGGTTCATCGCCGCCCGCAGGAACGTAAAAATTGTGCAGCCGGATGCGTTTGCCGCCCGCCTCGAACAGCGCCGAGACATGGCGCGCATGGCCGACATTGCCGTGGTCGCGGCGATCGATCTCCGACAGCGGCAGTTTGGAGAGAATGGCGACGCCGTGATAGCCCTTCTGGCCATTGATCGCCTGATGCCGGTAGCCGCGGGCGGTAAAGGCCTCGGCGGGAAACAGCTCATTGGCGCATTTGGTTTCTTGAAGGCAGAGAATGTCGGGATTCTTCTCGTCGAGCAGTTTCTCGACGATCGGCAGTCTCAGTCGGACGGAATTGATGTTCCAGGTGGCAAGCGTCAGCGTCATAAAGATTCGTCCGTTTGTTTTGGCCGGACACTAAACGAACGGCCCGAAAATCCCAATCGATTTTCAGGCCGTCGACGCGATATGCTTCGTCACATCAAGTAAGAAGGCGTTCAACGTTGCTTGTCGAGGATTTCCGGCGGCATACGGAACACGCGATCGTCGAAGGACAGGCCCGTCTGCACATTGAAGATCATCACCGAGGTGTCCTTGCCCTGATTGTCGGTGATGGTCCACTGCCGGAGGTCATAGGTCTTGGGATCGAACATCATGGTGATGGTCGAGTCGGCGAAGAGAGAGCGGTCGCCGAGCTTGATGGTGATGAGATCGGGCTCTTCTTTGACGCCGCGCACCATCTTTCCGGTCAGGTCGATCTTGTTGTCGAGCAGCAAAGCGAGCGGTGTCTTCGACAGCGGATAGAGATCCCAGGTCTTCAATTTGACATTGCCGATGGCCACGTTTCGGCCGTCGGAGATCACCCGCATCGGCGAGGGGTTCTCATAATTGAAGCGGATCTTGCCGGGCCGTTCGAGAAAGAACTTGCCGCCGGTCTGCTCGCCGCGCGGGCCGAACTGCACGAATTCACCCCCCATGGTCTTCACCGAGGAAAAGTGGTCGGCGATGGTTTGCGCGACCGACTTGGATTGGGCGGCGGCGAAATCGACAGGCGACAAAGCCAGCAAAGCCGTAAAGCCCAGGCTCGCCAGCACGGAGCGGCGGCTGGCGGTCTTGAGCGGCGTTTGAAGCGTCTTGCGCGTCATTCTGGTCTCCTTTTTGGCCTTTTCTCCATAGAAAGTGCGGCGCCTTCAAGGCGTTCCGCACAGGATGCGAAAAAGCGCCTAGCGGGCGAGGACGTCGTCCTCTGTGGGCACGAGGATCTCGCGCTTGCCGGCATGGTTGGCGGGTCCGACGATGCCCTCCTTCTCCATGCGTTCGATGATCGAGGCGGCGCGGTTGTAGCCGATCCCCAGGCGACGCTGGATATAGGACGTCGAGGCCTTGCCGTCGCGCAGCACCACGGCCACCGCCTGGTCGTAGGGATCGTCCGAGTCGGCCATGTTGCCGGTTCCGGCAGGTCCATGGCCGCCCTCGCCATCCTCGTCCTCGTCTTCGGTGATGGCGTCGAGATATTGCGGCGACCCTTGCGTCTTCAGGAAGGCCACGACATCCTCGACCTCGCCGTCGGAGACGAAGGGGCCGTGGACGCGCTGAATGCGTCCGCCGCCGGCCATATAGAGCATGTCGCCCATGCCGAGCAGCTGTTCGGCGCCCTGTTCGCCCAAAATGGTGCGGCTGTCGATCTTCGACGTCACCTGGAAGGAGATGCGAGTGGGGAAGTTGGCCTTGATCGTGCCGGTGATCACGTCGACGGAAGGACGCTGGGTGGCCATGATGACATGGATGCCGGCGGCGCGGGCCATCTGGGCCAGCCGCTGCACGGCGCCCTCGATATCCTTGCCGGCCACCATCATCAGGTCGGCCATTTCGTCGATGATCACCACGATATAGGGCAGCGGCTTGAGGTCGAATTCCTCGCTCTCATAGATCGCCTCGCCGGTCTGGCGGTCGAAGCCGGTCTGCACCGTGCGGGTGATCTGCTCGCCTTTTTCGTGCGCCTGGGTCACGCGGGCGTTGAAGCCGTCGATATTGCGAACGCCGATCTTGGACATCTTCTTGTAGCGTTCTTCCATTTCGCGCACCGTCCATTTCAGCGCCACGACGGCCTTCTTGGGATCGGTGACGACAGGCGAGAGCAGATGCGGAATGCCGTCATAGACGGAGAGTTCGAGCATCTTGGGATCGATCATGATCAGGCGGCACTGTTCCGGCGTCATCTTGTAGAGCAGCGACAGGATCATCGTGTTGATGGCGACCGACTTGCCCGAGCCGGTGGTGCCGGCGACGAGCAGATGCGGCATCTTGGCGAGATCGGCGATCACGGGTTCGCCGCCGATCGTCTTGCCGAGCGCCACGCCGAGCTTGGCCTTGGAGCCGTCGAAATCGCGCGAGGCGAACATTTCGCGAAGATAGACCATCTCGCGATTGCGGTTCGGCAGTTCGATGCCGATGGCGTTGCGGCCGGGCACCACGGCCACGCGGGCGGCGATGGCGCTCATCGAGCGGGCGATGTCGTCGGCGAGCCCGATGACGCGGGAGGACTTGATCCCCGGCGCCGGCTCGAGTTCGTAAAGCGTCACCACAGGACCGGGGCGCACATGGATAATGTTGCCCTTGACGCCGAAATCGTCGAGCACGCCTTCGAGAATGCGGGCGTTCTGCTCCAGAGCGTCGGTCGACAGCGTCGCGTCGCGCGCCACGTTCTTCGGCTCGGCGAGCAGACCGATCGGCGGCAGGTCGAAGCCGTTGTCGGTGCGTGGGCCGGGCTGGATGGGGCGCGGGGCCATGCGCGGCTGCGGCGCACGGGCGGCTTGCGGCTGCGGGGCTGGCTGTATCGGCGCCGGGCGGCGGGCGCCGCGCGGTTCGGCCTTCACAGCCCAGTCGCCCTCGTCGTCGTCCTCGTCGTCCGCCAGCAGGCCGGCGGGACGGTGGCGGTCGAGCTCCAGCGCGTCGTCGTCCTCTTCCTCGTCGTCATCGTAACCGGCGTCGAGCGGCGGCGAAGAGATGATGCGGCGGAGATAGGGGCGCTTGTCTTCGCTGAGATCCGGCTCCGCCCGTCCGCCCGCCGATTGCAGGCCGAATTCCTCTTCGTTGAGATCGAAGGGATGCTCGATGTCGCGGCGCGATTGCGGGCGTCCCTGCTTGCCGGCCATCCGGCGCATCCGCGCCTTGAGCGAAAACATCGCATGCGCCGCATAGCCGCGGATGAAGGCGAAGGCGCTTTCGCGCTCGTCGTCTTCCTCGATCAGGCTCGCCTGTTGCGACGCGCGGGCATGCCGGATCGGCATCACGGCGCGGGCTTCGTCTTCCTCGTTTTCTTCCGGCTCTTCGGTGACGATCAGATTGGCGGCGAAGGCGAGCAGGCCGAAAGCGGGCGCGGCGCAGATCGTTCCGATCACGGCGGCGAGGGCGCCTTGCGGATAGGCGCCGATGAACAGGCCGGGAAATTTCAGGATCATGTCGCCGAACACGCCGCCGAGCCCGTTGGGAATCGGCCATGTCGCCGGCGCCTGGAAGCAGGACAAGGCCCCCGCGGCCAGCACCGAGCCCCCGAACCAGGCCGCGCCGCGCTTGATCAACCGGTAGACCGGCACATTGAGGATCATCATCAGCGCCCAGGCGAAAACGGGCAGCAGCGCCATCACCGAAGCCAGGCCGAAGAACTGCATCATCATGTCGGCGAAATAGGCGCCGCCGGAGCCGAGCAGATTGGTCGGCTCGCGGGACGTGGCGTTGGAATAGCTGGGGTCCAGCACATCCCAGGTCGACAGCGCGGTGACGGCCAGGCCGAGAAGGCCGAGCAGCGCGAAGCCCGACACCGCCTTGGTCTGTCGCCAGAGGAAGGAGGTCAGGATAAAGCGCAGGGAGCGGTTTTCGTAGTCCGCCGGGATGCTTCTCGCCATGGATGTCGACTCGCCGCGTTCGCAAATGCCGTTCACGGCCGCTGAGAAACGCGGCCAGATTGCTCGAACTTTAGCGGCAGAGAGTTAATTGAGCATTAACCATGGGTGTTCGGCGGGCGTTAACCCTCATGCTTGTCCACGGTTTCGCGCCAGCGGCGGGCGTATTCGACAAGGCGCGGGTCGGGGGCGGGCGCCGTCTTGCCTGCCGCCTTCATCCGACCGGCGCGACCGAGCGCGAGCGCTGCGGCGCCGGCGCTGGTGCCGGTCGCGCCGGCGCCGCCGGTTTCCACGGGCCTTGCCGTCACGGCGCCGAGCATGTCGAGATAATCGGCGTTGGCGGCGAAGGGGCCTTCGACGATGCTCGGCCCGTCCGCGCCGATCAGTTCCAGGCAGACGCCGGTCATCAGGCCGAGATAGAGCGAGGCTGCATAGAGCCGGGCTCCGGGCGTGAGCGCGTCCGCCGGATGCGTCCAACCGCCTTTGCGGCCGATGAAGGGGCCGGTGTCGACCGGTTCCGAAGGCAGGAACATCACGCCGCCCTCAAGCACCGCGCGTTTGTCGTCTTCCGACACATCGGCCTGGGGATCGGCCCCCAGAGCCGCGAAGGCCCGGCCGCCCATGAAGCGGGAGGAGGGGACCGGGTCGCCATAGGCGTTGACATTCACCAGCGTGTCGCGGGCGGGGTCGAGCGCGACGGCCCTTCCGCCGATCGCAAAGCAGATCACCCAGGTTCCGGTCGACACGACCGAGAAGGGCGCGGCCCGCACCTTGAGATGGGTCAGCAGCGAGGCGTTGGAATCATGCAGGCCGCCGAACACCGGCAGACCCTCGGCTAGACCCAGTTCTGCGGCGATCTCCAGCGCGAGCCCGCCCACCGGCTCGAAGGGATCGCTCATCGGCGGCATCAGCCGACGCCAGTCCATCTTGTCGACCAGCGAGGAATAATCGCGCGCTTCAGGGTTCCAGAGATCGGTATGGGCGCCGAGCGAGGTCATTTCGCTGACGCGTCGGCCGGTCAGCCGGAAGGCCCAGTATTGCGGATAGGGGATAATAGTCGCAACCCGCGCGAAGTCCTCGGGAAAGCGCCTCTGCTGCCAATGAAGCTGCGCGCCGACATTCAGCCCCGCCGCCAGCTGGGGAGAACCGGTCTCGTTGAACCCGGGGCGGATCGCGTCATACGCCGCTGCGGTTTCATCCACGCCACGATGCTCGTAATCGAGCATCGGCAGCGCGAGGTCGCCCTTCTCGTCGAGCAGGATGATCGAGGCGCCATGGGCGCTGATCGAGATTGCGTCGATCTGATGGTTCCGCGCGAGCTCAGCCAGCGCTTCCTTGATGAAGCGCCAGAGCCCGTCGATGTCATGATGCGGGTAGGGGGCAGCGTCGATCACCCGGTTGGCCGTGCGCCTGACATCGCTTTCCTTGCCTTCCACCAGATCGAACAGCGCCACTTTGGCGTTGGTCTTGCCGATATCGATGACCGCGATATACCGCATGGCGACCCTCAGGCTTTGGCGCGGCGACGGCCGAGGCGGGCGATCAGCGTCGGCATGGCGATGACCAGGATCAGCATCAGGCCGATGAAGATCGACATCACGATGCCCGGCACGTTGAGAAGGCCGAGGCCGAAGGTGACGAGCCCCATGATCACCGCGGCGAGCACCACGCCGAGGATCGAGCCCGAGCCGCCATTGATGTTGATCCCGCCGAGCACCACCATGGTGATGGCTTCGAGTTCGAGGCCGGTGGCGATGGAGGGCCGGGTCGAGCCGAGCCGCGCCGTCAGGCAGACGGCGGCGAGGCCGGCCATGAGGCCGGTCAGCGCGAAGAGGATGAACTTCACCCTGGCCACCTTCACGCCGGAAAACATCGCCGCCGTCTGGTTGTTGCCGATCGCAAAGACGGTGCGGCCGAAACTCGTCCGGTGCAGCAGGACATGGAAGAGGATGGCGAGGCCGACGAACAGCACGAGCTCGAAGGAGAACACCCACCAGACATAACCCTGGCCGAACCAGGAGAATTCTTCAGGATAGCCGGTATAGGCCTTGTCGCCGAGAATGATGAAGGAGACGCCACGAAACAGGCTCATCGTGCCGATGGTCACCACGATTGAGGGCAGGCCGAGGCCGGTGACCAGATAGCCGTTGATCATGCCGCAGACCAGGCCGGCGGCAAGGCCCACCGCCACCAGTTCATAGGGACCGGCGCCTGCTTTGAGCGCCGCGCCCATCAGCGTCGAGGCGACCGCGATGATCGAGGCGACAGACAGGTCGATTTCGCCGGAAATGATCACCAGCGCCAGCGCCAGCGCCACGATCGCCTTTTCGGTGAAGTTGAAGGTGGCGTCCGACAGGTTCCAGGGATCGAGGAAATAGGGCGAGGCGAAGGAATTGACGATGAAGATCGCCGCCATCACGGCGAACAACAGGCTTTCCCAGCTCCTGACCGCTCGTTGCCCCGGCGTTCTCAGCCGGTCGGGAATAGTCCGTGGCGTCATGGTTTCGGCAGCAGTGCTCATGCGACGACCTCCGCGCTTTTGAGGATGACGCGCCCCTTCTTGCGTTCGGCGCGGGCGTTGAAGGCGACGGCGAGGATGATCACGGCGCCGGAGATCGCCAATTGCCAGAAGGGCGAGATGTTGATGACAGGGAGCGCATTCTTGATCACGCCGAGAAACAGCGAGCCGAGCACAGCGCCCGCGACCGAGCCGATGCCGCCAGCGATCGAAACGCCGCCGATCACGCAGGCTGCGACCACGTCGAGCTCGAAGCCGAGCGCGATATCGACATAGGCCACTGCATAGCGGGCGATCCAGAGATAGCCGGCCAGGCCCGACAGCGCGCCGGAGACGATGAAAGCGATGAAGTGGGTGCGGCCGGGATCGATGCCGGCATAGATGGCGGCGTTGGCGTTGCCGCCCACTGCATAGAAGGCGCGGCCGGTGGTGGTGCGGCCGAGCATGACGGCCATCACGGCGATGACGACCAGCGACGACAGGCTGAGCAGCGACAGGCCGAACAGATGATCGCGCGGCAGCGCCTTGAAGGCGTCGGTCATCTCATGCGCATTGATCCATTTGCCATTGGTCAAGAGAAAGATGACGCCGCGATAGACGGTCATGGTGCCGAGTGTCACCACGATGGGCGGCATGTCGAGCTTCCAGACCAACAGACCGTTGACCGCTCCGAGCAGAGCGCCGAGCGCAATCGCGATCAGCACGATCACGGTGATCGGCAGGCCGGGAAAAGCGTTGTTGAGCATGGCCGCGACCATGCCGGTCAGCGCCAGCGTCGCCGCCGTCGACAGATCCACGCATTTGGTCAGGATCACCGCCATCTGGCCGAGCGCCAGGATGATCAGGATCGAGGTGTCGGCATAGACATTGCCGAGGCTCGCCGGCGAGATAAAGGAGGGAAAGCGCAGCGCGATCATCAGCGCCAGCGCGGCGATGGCGATCAGCAGCTGGATTTCACGATAACGGAGCAGTTTGATCATGCTGCGTCTCCAATGCCGGCGGCGGCGCGCACCAAGGCTTCGGCGGTCAGGCCGTCGCGGGCGTATTCGCCCACGATGCGGCCTTCGCGCATGACGATCACCCGGTCGGCCATGCCGAGAATTTCAGGAATTTCAGAGGACACCATGATCACCGACAGGCCTTCGGCGGCCAGTTCGCTCATGAATTCATGCACAGCGGCCTTGGAGCCGATGTCGATGCCCTTGGTGGGTTCGTCGAGAATGATGACTTTGGGTTTGGTGGCCAGCCATTTGGCGATCACCACTTTCTGCTGGTTGCCGCCCGACAGCGTGCCGACGGGCTGGTCGAGCGAGGCGGCGCGCAGATCGAGCCGCTGGGTGTAGTCGCGCGCCAGCTTGAATTCTTCGGCCAGCCGCAGGAAGCCGCGCCGCGAGGTGCGCGACAGCGAGGGCAGGGTGATATTCTCGAAGATCGGCATGGCGGTGATCGCGCCCTGGCGGCCGCGCTCCTCCGGCACATAGACGATCCCCTTGGCGATCGCCTCGTCGGGACTGCGGATCACGGCGACATCGCCATCGATGCGGATCGCGCCCTTGGATGGTTTGGTCACGCCGATCAGAGACTGCATGAATTCCGAACGGCCGGCGCCGACCAGCCCGTAAAAGCCGAGGATCTCGCCGCGCCTGAGTTCAAAGCCGATGCCGTCGAATTCGGTCGGATGACAATAGCCGGCCACCGTCAGCACCGGGGGGCCTGGTTCGACCGTCTTCTTGGGAAAGACCTGGCCGATGTCGCGGCCCACCATCATCCTGACCAGCTGGTCCTGGCTCGCGTCGCGGATCAGCCCTTCGCCGACCATCTGGCCGTCGCGGAACACGGTGTAGCGGTCGGCGATCTTGAAAATCTCGTCGAATTTGTGGGTGATGAACAGGATGGCCTTGCCGTCGGCCTTGAGACGCTCGACCAGCTCATAGAGTTCGTGGATTTCCTTATGCGACAGCGCCGCCGTCGGCTCGTCCATGATCACCACGCGCGCGTCGACCGACAGCGCCCGCGCAATGGCGACCAGATGTCTTGACGCGATGGAGAGTTCGCGGAGCCTGACGCGCGGATCGAAACTCGCGCCGGCGCGGCCGAGCAGCGTTTCGGCCTCGGCATACATCTTCTTCCAGTCGATCAGGCCGAAGCGGTTCTTTGGCGCATGTCCGAGAAAGATGTTTTCGGCGACCGAGAGTTCGTCGAACAGCACGGTCTCCTGATGGATGGCGGTGATGCCCTGTTTCAGGGCTGCGAAGGCGCTCGGCAGTTCAGTCGGCTTCCCGTTGATCTCGATGGCGCCGTCGTCCGGCTGGTAGATGCCGGTCATCACCTTGACCAGCGTCGATTTGCCGGCGCCGTTCTCGCCGATCAGCGCGGTGACCTGGCCGGGATGCAGCGACAATTCGACATTGGAGAGGGCGCGCACGCCGGGAAAGGATTTCGAGATTCCCTTCAGCCGGACCGTCGGTGTGTTGAGCATGGCGACGACATTCATGAGAGCTGAACCGAAAGAGAAAGAGCGACCGGCGCGGCGCGCAATCAAGCCCGCCGTCGTCTTGGGATCAACCGTTCCCGCTGGGCTCGAAGGCCCGGCGAGAACGGCGTCTTGGTGAGGTTGCCGGATCAGAAGATCTTGGCGAATTCCTCGACATTCTTGGCGTCGTAGACGAACGGGTCGGCCATCGCGCCTTCTCTGTTGTCGTCGAGCTTGACATTGCCCATGCGGCCCATCGGGATTTCCGCGCCGGCGTCCGCCTTGGCCTTGCCGGTCACGAGATTGTAGGAAATCATCGTGGCGGCGTAGCCGAGATCGATCGGGTTCCAGATCGCGAAGGACTTGGAGGCGCCCGACTTCACATGGCCGGCCATTTCCGAGGGCAGACCGAGGCCGGTGACGTTGATTTTGCCGGTCATGCCGGCGTCTTCCACGGCCTGGGCCGCGGCGACGATGCCGACGGAGGTCGGCGCGATGATCGCCTTGAGGTTGGGATAGGCTTTGATCAGGCCTTGCGTCTCGGTGTAGGACTTGTCGGTCTTGTCGTCGCCATAGACGGTCGTGACGATGTTGATGCCCTTGTAGTTCGGCAGCACCTTCTTCATTTCCTCGATCCAGGTGTTCTGGTTCGTGGCGGTGGCGGTGGCCGAGAGGATCGCGACATCGCCGCCCTCGGGCAGATTGTCGGCGGCCATCTTCACGCACATATTGCCGATCAGCGAATTCGACGACGGATTGAGATGCATCATCCGGCCTTCGGGCGCGACGCCCGAATCCCAGGAAATCACTGTGATGCCGCGATCCATGGCCTTCTTCAGCGCCGGCGCCACGGCGTCGCGGTCATTGGCGGAAATGGCGATGGCGTCGACCTTCTGGGCGATCAGCGAATTGATCACTTCGATCTGGCCTTCGGCGGTGGTGTCGGTCGGGCCGGTATAGATGATGTCGACATCGCCGAGTTCCTTGGCCGCTTCCTGCGCGCCCTTGTTGGCGGCGTCGAAGAAGCCGATGCCCAACGCCTTGACGACGAGGGCGATCTTCTTGTTTTCGGCATGCGCGACATTGGCGATGAGGGCCGTGGAAATGGCCGCCGTCACCAGCAGTTTCTTCAGAATACCCATGATGTCTCCTCCCTTGGGTTTCAGTTCCTCCTCCGCGCGCGCCGTCTCCTCACGACGCGGCGGATGATTTCTCGTTCGATCTCTCCTGCGCCACGATCAGCGTGACGCCCGCCTGCTCCAGCATGGCGGCGTGGCGGTCCTCGATGCCGGCGTCGGTGATCACGGTGGTGATCCGCCTGAGTTCGCAGAGGATCAGGCTCGACCGTTTGGCGAATTTCGATGAATCCACCAGCACCACCAGTTCGTCAGCCTGGTCGATCAGTTTCTGCTCGGCCTGGATCAGCAGCGGATCGGCCTCCATCAGGCCGAGCGCGCCGAGCCCCTGCGCGCCCATGAACATGCGCTGGGCGTAGAAATTGCGGGTCACGTCATTGTCGAAGGGCGAGAGAATGATGTTCTGCTCGCGATAGATCACCCCGCCCGACAGCATCACGGTGTTTTTGGAGTTCTTCAGCAGATGCTCGGCGATCGGAAACGAGTTGGTGAACACCTGCAGCCGCCTGTTGACCAGGAAATGCACCATCTGGAACGTCGTTGTGCCGCCATTGATGATGATGGCGTCGCCATCGTCGCACAGCGCCACCGCCTCGCGGGCGATTGCTTGCTTCTGACGGGAATTGATCGTTTCGTTGACGCTGAAGGGCCGTCCGGCCAGGCCCACGAATTGCGGCGGATGCAGCGCCTCGGCTCCGCCGCGCACCCTGCGCAGCTTCTTCTGCACATGCAGCGCGGCGATGTCGCGGCGGATGGTCGCCTCGGAACTGTCCGTGAGTTCCACGAGTTCCGGCACGGTCACCACGGGCCTTTCCTGCACCGCTGACATGATGATCCTGTGGCGTTCCTTCTCGTGCATCGGCTCTCCCCTTCCCGGTTAAGTTTTCATTGATTTTCGTCAGTGTCAATCATGTTCGATCATATTATTTCATTGTGCGGCGCAATATGATTGTAAATGATCATTTGTGATTGACAAATAGACCGTGGTCCTGTGAATTCAGCGCAAACGATCCGCGCCGGCGCGGACCTAGTGGAGGAAACATCATGAGCACACAAGCAGGCGGCGCGCGCCTCGCCAACCTTTGGGATCAAGCCAAGGCGGAAGCGATGAGCGAGTCGGAGCGGTTGATCTATCGCTCCAACCTCCTGGGGTCGGACAAGCGCATCACCAATTACGGCGGCGGCAACACCTCCGCCAAGGTCATGGAAAAGGACCCGCTCACCGGCCAGATGGTCGAGGTGCTCTGGGTCAAGGGCTCGGGCGGCGATGTCGGCACGATCAAGCGCGATGGATTCGCCACGCTCTACATGGAGAAGCTCGAAGCCCTGAAGGGTCTCTATCGCGGTCTCGCTCATGAGGACGAAATGGTGGATTACCTGCCGCATTGCACCTTCGCGCTCAATCCGCGCGCGGCCTCCATCGATACGCCGCTGCACGCCTATGTGCCGCGCAAGCATGTCGATCACATGCATCCCGACGCGATCATCGCGATTGCGGCGTCAGAGAATTCGAAGCAGTTGACCGAAGAGATCTTCGGCGGCGAAATCGGCTGGCTGCCCTGGAAGCGGCCCGGCTTCGAGCTCGGCCTCTGGCTGGAAAAATTCTGCCGCGAGAACCCGACGGCGCGGGGCTGCGTGCTCGAAAGCCACGGCCTGTTCACCTGGGGCGATACGGCGGAAGAATCTTATCTGACCACGGTGGAAATCATCAACAAGGCGATCGCCTGGCTCGAAGCCAGGATCACCGGCCCGGTGTTCGGCGGCGCGAAAAGCCAGCCGCTCGCCGCTGAGGAACGCCGCAAGGTCGCCGGCGCGCTGATGCCCGTCATTCGCGGCATGATCTCCGCCGCCGAGCCCAAGATCGGTCATTTCGACGATTCACCGGCCGTGCTCGAATTCGTCTGCTCCGCCAATCTCGCCCCGCTCGCCGCGCTCGGCACCTCCTGCCCCGACCACTTCCTGCGCACCAAGATCCGGCCGCTGGTGATCGACTTCGATCCCGCCAAACCCGATGTTTCGGCGACCTTGGCCGGTCTCGATAGCGCGGTCGCAGCCTATCGCGAGGATTACAAGGCCTATTACGAGCGTTGCAAGCACGACAATTCGCCCGCCATCCGCGATCCCAATGCGGTGGTCTATCTGGTGCCCGGCGTCGGCATGCTCACCTTCGCCAAGGACAAGGCCACCGCGCGCATCTCGGGCGAATTCTACGTCAACGCCATCAATGTCATGCGCGGCGCCTCGTCCGTCTCCACCTATGTCGGTCTGCCCGAGCAGGAAGCCTTCGACATCGAATACTGGCTGTTGGAGGAGGCCAAGCTGCAGCGCATGCCCAAGCCCAAATCGCTCGCCGGCAAAGTCGCGCTGATCACCGGCGGCGCGGGCGGCATCGGCAAGGCCACCGCCGAACGCTTCCTGAAGGAAGGCGCCTGCGTGGTGCTCGCCGATATCGACCGGACCGCGCTGGATGCGGCGCAGGCCGATTTTACCGGCCGGCACGGCAAGGATCAGGTGCGCAGCGTGCTGATCGACGTCACCACAGAAGCGCAGGTCGCGGCCGGTTTCGCCGACGCCGTGGCGGAATTCGGCGGGCTCGATATCCTGGTCTCCAATGCCGGTCTGGCCTCGTCGGCCTCGATCACCGAGACCACGCTCGATCTCTGGAACAAGAATATCGACATTCTCGCCAAGGGCTATTTCCTCGTGTCGCGGGAAGCCTTCAAACTGTTCGAGACCCAGAAGATCGGCGGCAACATCGTCTTCGTCGCCTCCAAGAACGGGCTCGCCGCCTCGCCCAACGCCGCCGCCTATTGCACCGGCAAGGCCGCCGAAATCCATCTCGCCCGCTGCCTGGCGCTCGAAGGCGCCGACAAGGGCATCCGCGTCAACACGGTCAATCCCGACGCGGTGCTGCGCGGCTCCAAGATCTGGACCGGCGAATGGAAGGAACAGCGCGCCGCCGCCTACAACATGTCCACCGACGATCTCGAGGCGCATTATCGCGCCCGCTCGATGCTCAAACTGTCCGTCTATCCCGAAGACATCGCCGAGGGCATATATTTCTTCGCGTCTTCGGCATCTTCCAAATCAACTGGTAATATATTGAATGTAGATGCTGGTAACGCCCAGGCGTTTACGCGCTGAGGGGATCGGGAGACAGGCGGATGGGAATCTTGACGTCCAGTGTCGTTGACAGCGACAATCACAAATATGTCGGCGCGCTCCGCCGCGAATACAATCATCTCGGCGAGCTGCTCGCCCGTCGCGGCATCGACATCGACTGGGTGAAGAGCAAGGTCGCCGCTTATGGCGTCGCCGTGCCCTCCTGGGGCGTCGGCACCGGCGGCACCCGCTTCGCCCGCTTCCCCGGCCCCGGCGAGCCGCGCGGCATCTTCGACAAGCTCGAAGATTGCGCCGTGATCCACCAGCTCACCCGCATCACGCCCACGGTGTCGCTGCATATCCCCTGGGACAAGGTGGAGGATCTCGCGGCCCTCAAGCAGAAGGCCGACGAGCTCGATCTCGCCTTCGATGCGATGAACTCCAACACCTTCCAGGACCAGCCCGACCAGGCGCGCTCCTATAAATACGGCTCGCTCAGCCACACCGATTACGCCACCCGCGAGCAGGCGATCGAGCACAATCTCGAATGTATCGAGATCGGCAAGGCGCTCGGCTCCAAGGCGTTGACGGTGTGGATCGGCGACGGCTCGAATTTCCCGGGCCAGGTCAATTTCACCAAGAGCTTCGAGCGCTATCTCGAATCCATGAAGGCCGTTTACGCCGGCCTGCCGGACGACTGGCGGCTGTTCACCGAGCACAAGATGTTCGAGCCGGCCTTCTATTCGACCGTGGTGCAGGATTGGGGCACCAATTACCTCATCGCCCAGGAGCTCGGCCCCAAAGCGCAGTGCCTGGTCGATCTCGGTCACCACGCGCCCAACACCAATATCGAGATGATCGTCGCCCGGCTGATCCAGTTCGGCAAGCTCGGCGGCTTCCATTTCAACGATTCGAAATATGGCGACGACGATCTCGACACCGGCTCGGTCGATCCCTACCGGCTGTTCCTGGTGTTCAACGAGCTGGTCGACGCCGAAGTCAACAAGGTCAAGGACTTCCGGCCGGCGCATATGCTCGACCAGAGCCATAACGTCACCGATCCCATCGAAAGCCTGATCGCCAGCGCCACCGAAGTCAGCCGCGCTTACGCCCAGGCGCTGATGGTCAATCGCGAAACGCTCGTCGCCTGCCAGGACAACAATGACGCGATCATGGCGACGGAAACGCTGAAGAAAGCCTTCCGCACCGATGTCGAGCCGATCCTGGCCATGGCCCGGCTGGAGCGCGGCGGCGCGATCAACCCGATCGGCGCCTATCGCGCCTCCAACTATCGCGCCAAGGTCGCAGCCGAGCGCCCTGTGGTCACGTCCGGCGGCGGCGGCATCGTCTGACCCCTGTTTTTCCGGCTTTTGGTCGACCGAAGCCTGATTGACAGCGGCTTCGGGACGCGCCACCTATGATCCATCGGGATTATGGGAGGGCGCGCATGGGCGTCGGTAGTCTTCTGGTTTTCCTCATCATCGGCGCGCTGGCCGGCTGGCTGGCGGGGCTTCTCGTCAAGGGCGGCGGCTTCGGCCTGCTCGGCAATATCGTGGTCGGCGTCGTCGGCGCGGTCATTTCCGGCTTCCTGCTGCCCTATCTCGGCTTCGGGGTCGGAGGCGGATTCGTCTGGTCGGTGATCCACGCCACCATCGGCGCCGTGATCCTGCTGGTCATCCTCAGGATCATCCGCACGGGAACCTGAGCCGAGCGCCGAAACTGACGATTTTCATACTCGCAAAAGCGAAAGCCTGGCTTTATATACGGGCCGACAGGAGTGATCATGGCGAGTATAGACCAGACGGATATTTGGCGGGACGCCTATGCCCCGTCGCTGGAAGCGATCGAACAATTGGCGCGCGAGGCCTATGGGCAGTTGCCCGACGATTTCCGCGCGCTCTGTCAGGATCTGATCATCCAGATTGCGGATTTCCCGTCCGACGACATTTTCGAGGACATGGCGCTGGAGACGCCGTTCGACCTGCTCGGCCTTTTCGAAGGCCGCGGCGTCACCGAACGGTTCTCGGTCGAAAACGGCGAATTGCCCAATCGCGTCACCCTCTATCGCCGTCCGATCCTCGATTACTGGGCCGAGAACGAGGAGACTCTGGGCGACATCATCGCCCATGTGCTGATCCACGAGATCGGCCACCACTTCGGCCTGTCCGACGAGGACATCGAGGAGATCGAGGCGTCGGTTTCCGAGGCGTGATCACGGCTCGGCGCATTCGGCCGCATAGGCCTTGAGTTCTCCTTGCAGGAAATCCAGTGCGCGGCGGATGCGCCGGTTGGTCTTCAGTTCCTGATGCGCCGCCAGCCAGAGCGGCAGGCGCGGAAGCGGCAGATCGGTAAGAAGCCTCTGGAGATCGGCGTCGCGGGCGGCGATCGCCAGTTGCGCAAAGCCGATGCCGCCGCCGGCGCGCACCAGTTCCCATTGCGCCACTTCGTCATCGGTGCGGAAGCCGAAATCGCTCCTGTTCATCGTCAGACCGAAATGACCCATCGCGTCGAGAATGCGGGTGACGCGGTCATAACCGACCAGATCATGCTCCCCGAATTCTTTCAGCGATACGGGCGCGCCGCGCCGCGCGACATAGTCGCGATGCGCGAAACAGCCCAGAGCGAGGTCGCCGATCTTCTGGGCGATCAGGTCGTTCTGCACGGGCCGCGCCATGCGGATGGCGATGTCGGCGTCGCGGGCCAGAAGATTGGCGATGGCATTGTCGGACGCGAGTTCGATGTCCAGCCCGGGCTCGGCCTGTTTCAGGCGCGCCAGCATCGGCGGCAGCACATAGGTCGCCATTACCTGGCTTGCGGTGATCCTGACTGATCCGCTCACCCGGTCGCTCTGGCCCGCCGCCCGCAAGAGGAGGTGATCGACGTCGCTGCGGATCGAGCGGGCGTCTTCGAGCAGCGCCATTCCGGCTTCCGTCAGCCGCATGCCGGCGCGGCCGCGGCTGAACAATGTCAGCCCGAGCTGGCGTTCCAGTTCGTCGATATGCCGGCCGAGCGCGGGTTGGCTGACGCCGATCCATCGCGCCGCCGCAATCAGGCTGCCGCTTTCCGCCACGGTGACGAAGCTGCGGATCAGATTCCAGTCGAGATCCATCTATTCACTTTCGAATAGAAACTATAGCTTTCTATCGATTTAATATAACGAAGCCGATCGCTATGTTCCAGTCTTCACGCACCGACCAGGAGAAAACATCATGCGCATCGCCGTTCTCGGAGCCAATGGAAGAGTAGCCCATGCCGTAGCCCGCGCCTTTCTCGCGCATGGCCATCAGGTCATCGCCGTCACCCGTTCCGGCGTCTGCCGCGGTCTGGTCGGCAGCGTCGATTACCGCGCCGCCGATGCGATGGTGGAGGCCGATCTGATCGCCGCCACGCGCGGCGCCGATATCATCTTCAACGGCCTCAATCCGCTCTATCATCAATGGCCGCGCTACGCCCTGCCGATGGCGCGCAATGTCATGGCGGCCGCCCGCGCCCATGGCGCGCGCCATCTCTTCGCCGGCAATGTCTATAATTACGGCTATCGCATTCCGATGCAGGCCGATGAGCAGACGCCCTTTTCACCCGACACCGAGCATGCGCGCATCCGCATCGCCATGGAGACGTTGTTCGCGGAAGAGGCCGAACGATCCGGCGTCCAGACGGTCGTCCTGCGCGCCGGCGATTTCTACGGAACGGCCGGCAAGGGCGCGTGGTTCGACCAGGCGATGATCACCCGGATCCGCAAGGGCGTGCTGCAATGGCCGGGCGACATGGATATCGCCCACGCCTTTGCCTATCTGCCGGATCTCGCCGAAACCTTCGTGCGGCTCGGCGAACGCATGACGGAATTGCCCGCCTTCGAAACCTTCAATTTCGAAGGGCATACGCTCACCGGCCATGCGTTTCACGCGCTCACGCAGCAGGCGCTCGGCCGGCCCGTGACGTTCAAGCATATGTCCTGGCTGCCGATGCGGCTCGTCGCGCCCTTCACGCCGGTGGTCAAGGCGCTGCTGACGATGACCTATCTCTGGCGCCGACCGCATTCGCTCGACGATGGCAAGCTCCGGCGTTTCCTCGGAGCCATTCCGAGCACCGAGCCCGTCGACGCCATCCGGCAGGCGCTTCTCGACCAGGGAATCACGGTCGCGTCAGACGCAAAAACGGCCCGCCTCAGCGAGCCGTCTCCGGTTCTTCAAGCTATGCGCTAGAGCAAATCCAGCGGAGAGCGCGTTTACGCCCAGGGGCGCGAAGCGGCGTTCGACTTTTCGAAAGCGTCGATCGAGGCGGCCTTTTCGAGCGTCAGGCCGATGTCGTCGAGACCGTTCAGCAGGCAATGCTTCTTGAAGGCGTCGATGTCGAACTTGATGACGCCGCCGTCGGGACCGCGGATTTCCTGGGCGGCCAGGTCGACCGTCAGCGTGGCGTTGGCGCCGCGCGAGGCGTCGTCGAGCAGCTTTTCCAGTTCTTCCGGCTTCACCACGATCGGCAGGATGCCGTTCTTGAAACAGTTGTTGTAGAAGATGTCGGCGAAGCTGGTGGAGATCACGCAGCGGATGCCGAAGTCGAGCAGCGCCCAGGGCGCGTGTTCGCGCGAGGAGCCGCAGCCGAAATTGTCGCCGGCCACCAGGATCTCGGCCTTGCGATAGGCCGGCTTGTTTAGCACGAAATCGGGGTTTTCAGAGCCGTCTTCCTTGAAGCGGGCCTCGGCGAACAGACCCGAGCCCAGACCGGTGCGCTTGATGGTCTTCAGATAATCCTTGGGGATGATCATGTCCGTGTCGATATTGACGACGGGATAGGGGGCGGCGATGCCGGTCAGCGTGGTGAACTTGTCCATGGGTCTGGCCTTCTGACGATGGGTCTTCGTTTGGTTCAGCCCTCTAGCGCAGATCGCTTGGCTTTTGAAGGAAAATCTTGCAAACCGGTCGGACGCCCGGCCGCATCCTTTCGGGCGAAGAGGCCGAGATGATCGACAAGCTGCAATTCTTTCTGACGCTGGCGCGCGAGCAGCATTTCGGCCGCGCCGCCGAGGAATGCGGCGTCACCCAGCCGACGCTGTCGGCGGCGATCCGTCAGTTGGAAAACGAACTCGGCGTCATGCTCGTCAGTCGCGGCTCACGCTATCAGGGTCTGACGCCGGAGGGCCAGCGGGTGCTGGAATGGGCCCGCCGCATCGTCGGCGACGCCCGCACCATGAAACAGGAGATGCGGGCGGCGCGCACGGGTCTCTCCGGCCATGTTCGCATCGCCGCCATCCCGACCGCGCTGTCGCTGATCCCGAGGCTCACGGGCCCGTTTCAGGAAAAGCACCCCGCCGTCACCTTTTCGGTGCAGTCGGCGACCTCGCTCAAGATCCTCAGTCAGCTCGACAATCTCGAAACCGATATCGGCATCACCTATCTCGACAACGAGCCGCTCGGCCGGGTGGTCAGCGTTCCCCTGATCGAAGAACGCTATCACCTCGTCGTATCGAAACGCGCGCCCGAGGCAAACCGCGCCAGCATCACCTGGCGCGAGGCGTCGGATTTGCCGCTCTGCCTGCTGACCGCCGACATGCAGAACCGCCGCATCATCAACAAGCATCTGGGCGAAGCCGGCGCCAAGGTCGAGCCGCGGCTCGAAACCAATTCGATGATCGTGCTCTTCACTCATGTGCTGACGGGCCAATGGGCCTCGATCATGCCGGAGGAAGCCGCCCGCTCCTTCGGTTTTGCCGACCAGGTGGCGATCATTCCGCTCACCGATCCCGCACCCACGCATCTCGTCGGTCTGGTGGCGCTGGAACGCGATCCCAACACGCCGCTGGTTTCGGCGCTGATCAATGCGGCGCGGGGGCTGCGTTGAAGGTCATGTTCGTTTGATGCGGCTGGCCCGCGCTGCAGCAAGGCGCGTTATCAGATGCCGGAAGAAGGTGTTGGGCAAAAATCCATAGACAGGGCTTCCGGTTTTGCCGATGGGGCGGATGTCTGGGCCCGGCCAGATGAATTCATTCAGTTCGGTCAGCACCACCCAGGATCGTTCGCTGTCCAATCCCAGTCTTTGTTTGACTTGCAACGGTATTTCAACTGCGCTGGCGCTAATGCGGGGCGGCGTGTGCGTTACAGGAACAACAAGAACTTTTCGATCGTCTTGTTCCATCCGTGTGACAAGAACGATCGCGCAGGGTCGGTCTTTTCTCGACTCATCTCGACCGGCGATCGCGTCTTCCTTCCAGAGATAGGCATAGCGGATCACCATGCCCGGCTCGGGAAGGGGCCATGTCATGGCTGCCAGTCTTTCAGTTCTTCATTGAGATGGTCAAAGCGTTCCGGAACGCGCTGGCCAACGATGTCGGCCATCTCCTCGTCCGACAGATCTTCAACGAGGATGGCGCGTCGGTCTCGCCGCTTCAAACGGTCGTATTCGGCGCTTGAAAGAAGCACCAGTCGCTCCTGTCCATCAGCCGTGATTGTCACCGGCTCTACAAGCGCTTTGTCTGAAATGGCGCCAAAATTCTCGACGAGATCCGCTGACGACACTTTCATGCTTCTCTCCCTTGGCTTCAGGAGATCAAAGTATTACGCGAATTTATCGGAGCGCAACCGTCCAGCCTTGATAGAAATTTCCTATCGATCCACGATTCCCCCTTATTGACCTACGGCCGTTCTTTCGTCACCCTCCGATGTCAGCGATTGCCTGGCCGACAGAGTTCCGGTCGGGCGGCCTGTGTTCCGCACAGGCTCGGTTGGAGGCGAGGAGGGGGCCCAATGGCTTTCGCCCTGCCGGACGCGGCGACCTGAACCGGCGAGGACCGTATGAATATCCATGTGAAGCCCGATGGCGCAACTGAGGCGGCGCTTGAAATCGTGCATCGGCTGAAGGGTCTCGAAGGCCCGCTTCTGCCGATCCTGCACGCCGTCCAGGAAGAGTTCGGCTATGTGCCGGAAGATTGCCTGCCCGTCATCGCCCGCGAGCTTAATCTGTCGCGCGCCGAGGTTCATGGCGTCGTCACTTTCTATCATGAATTCCGCCATGAGCCTGCCGGCCGGCATGTGCTGCGACTCTGTCGCGCCGAAGCCTGCCAATCCATGGGCGGGCGCGAGATCGCCGAGCATGCCTGCGCCGAACTCGGCCTCGACTGGCACGAGACCACGCCCGACGGCAAGGTTACGCTGGAGCCGGTCTATTGCCTCGGGCTCTGTTCCACCGCCCCCGCCGCTCAGTTGGACGGGGCGCTTCACGGCCGCCTGACCAAGGACGAGTTGTCAGCCCTCATCCAGGAGATCAGGGCATGACCGTCAAGATCTATGTCCCCCGCGATTCCGCAGCCCTTGCCCTCGGCGCCGAAAAGGTCGCCCAGGCCTTTCATGCCGAAATCGCCGCCCGCGGCCTCGACGCCGTCATCATCCGCAATGGTTCGCGCGGCCTGCATTGGCTGGAGCCGATGGTGGAAGTCGCCACGCCGGAAGGCCGCATCGCCTATGGTCCGGTCAAGGCCTCCGATGTCGCCGGCCTTCTCGACGCCGGCCTGATGGCGGGCGCGGATCATCCGCTCTGTCATGGCCGCACAAAGGCCATTCCTTTCCTCAAGAACCAGACGCGGCTGACCTTCGCCCGCTGCGGCGTCATCGATCCCCTGTCGCTCGAGGATTACCGCGCCCATGCCGGCCTCGCCGGGCTCGAAAAGGCCGTCAAGCTCGATCCCGCCGCCATCGTCCGAGAGGTCACCGAATCGGGCCTGCGCGGCCGCGGCGGCGCGGGCTTCCCCACCGGCATCAAGTGGAACACGGTCGCCCAGGCGCAGGCCGACCAGAAATACATCGTATGCAACGCCGACGAAGGCGACAGCGGCACATTCGCCGACCGCATGATCATGGAAGGCGACCCCTTCGTGCTGATCGAGGGCATGGCGATCGCCGGTCTCGCGGTGGGCGCGACGCGCGGCTATATCTACACCCGTTCGGAATATCCCAACGCCATCCTGATCATGCGCGAAGCCATCGAGATCGCCCGGAGCGCCGGCGTGCTCGGTCCCTCCGTGCTCGGATCCGGCAAGGCCTTCGACATGGAGGTCCGGGTCGGCGCGGGCGCCTATGTCTGCGGCGAGGAAACGGCGCTGCTCAATTCGCTCGAAGGCAAGCGCGGCGTCGTCCGCGCCAAGCCGCCGCTGCCGGCGCTTCAGGGTTTCCTCGGTCGCCCGACCGTGGTCAACAACGTCATCTCGCTGGCGTCGGTGCCCGTGATCCTGGATCGCGGCGCGGCCTTCTACAAGGATTTCGGCATGGGCCGTTCGCGCGGCACGATCCCGATCCAGATCGCCGGCAATGTGAAATATGGCGGCCTCTACGAGACGGCCTTCGGCCTGTCGCTCGGCGAGATCGTGCTGCATATCGCCGGCGGCGCGGCCACCGGCCGTCCTGTGAAGGCCGTGCAGGTCGGCGGCCCGCTGGGCGCCTATTTCCCCACCGACCTCTTCGACACGCTGTTCGATTACGAAGCCTTCGCGGCCAAGGACGGGCTGATCGGACACGCCGGCATCACCGTGTTCGACGACACCGCCGACATGCTGGCCCAGGCCAAATTCGCCTTCGAATTCTGCGCCGTCGAATCCTGCGGCAAATGCACTCCCTGCCGCATCGGCTCGACCCGCGGCGCCGAAGTGATCGACAAAATCCTGCAGGGCGTCGAGGTCGAGAAGAACATGGCGCTCATCAAGGATCTCTGCAACACGATGAAATTCGGCTCGCTCTGCGCGCTCGGCGGCTTCACGCCCTATCCGGTGATGAGCGCGATCACGCATTTCCCGGAGGATTTCATCCCGGCGCCGCTGCGGGAGGCGGCGGAGTGAGCGTGCTTTCTTCTCCGTCATCCTCGGCCTTGTCCCGAGGATCTAGCGTGATCGCCATTCGGGCGACGGCGCCGAATGCCGACATTCAGACACAGCAGATCCTCGGGACAAGCCCGAGGATGACGGCGGAGAGATCTGGTTCAGGCAGCCTGAACCGTTACATACATCTGCATGCCCAGCGCTCTCAGCGCGTCCTGCAACGGGCCGATCTTGGAGGGATGGTCGGGGTCGAGAAGACGCCGCGCCTCGTTCTCGCTTTTGCCCAGCCGTCTGGCGAGTTCGCTCTTGGAAATGCCGGCGTCACGGAAGGCCTGAACGACCGCGAGCTTAGCGGCGACATCGGCGTCCACAGAGATCGGCGCGCCGTCATCAGCCTGGGGCGTCGGTATGGTTCGTCCTTCGGCGAGAATGCCGCGCAGGGCAAGTCCCAGCGCGTCGCGCGCGTTGCTCAGCGCCTCTTCCCGCGTGTCGCCAGCGGTGATCGCCTCGGGAACGTCGTCGAAGGTCACGATGAAGCCTCCATCCGCATCTTCCGTCACAGTGGCGAAATAGGCGTAGCGCATGGTCTCATTCCTTCCAACGAAGCTGCAGACTGTTCAGTCCAGTCCGAGCTGCTTCTTGACGAGCTTCATATAAGTCGGCGTCAGGTCCCCGGATTTGATGGTGCTCATCCGTCCGTCGCAGGTCACGCGGTAGTGAGAGCCCTTGCCGCGATCCTCGAACACGTCGAACGGCTTGCCCATCTCGCGCGCCAGCTTTCGAAGTTCTCGGATAAACTGCTCGCGCTTCATCGGGGCTATCCAGTTCACGAGAAATCAATGTCGCACATTAATGTGCGAACGGCAAGCCAGAGGATGACAGTAGAGAGTTGGGATTCATGTTCCTCATCCGTGAAATCGACTCAGAATAGCCGGCTTCCACACGGAGTAAATATGGCGACTTTGACCTTTGGCAGCAGAGTGTTCGAAACGGCGATTGCTTCTGACCTCGTACGCAACGGCATGTCACTGGAAGCTTGGGAGATCCTCGGCGACAAGACAGAGCAGGTTGCTGAGGTTTTCTATTCGGACGTAGAAAAAAGCTTCTCGTTTTCCGCATTCGAGGAAGGCCTGCCGTTGGGCCTGATTGAATTTATGAGCAGTGAGGCGCGCGTGCGCCTTTCGCCAGCGACAGAACTGACTGGAGGAAATCCATGAGCCTCATTCATGAAATCGACTACGGCACCCCGGCGTCCAAGTCCGAAAAGACCGTCACGCTGACCATTGACGGCCAGACGATCAGCGTGCCCGAGGGCACCTCGATCATGCGCGCCTCGATGGAAGCCGGCATTCAGGTGCCGAAACTCTGCGCCACCGACATGGTCGACGCCTTCGGCTCCTGCCGCCTCTGTCTTGTCGAGATCGAAGGCCGCAACGGCACGCCCGCCTCCTGCACCACGCCGGTCGCCGATGGCCTCGTCGTCCACACCCAGACCTCGCGGCTGAAGGACATCCGCAAGGGCGTGATGGAGCTTTACATCTCCGACCATCCGCTCGACTGTCTCACCTGCGCCGCCAATGGCGATTGCGAATTGCAGGACATGGCCGGCGCGGTCGGCCTGCGCGATGTCCGCTATGGCTATGAGGGTGACAATCACGTCAAGGCCCGCGACACCGGCGGCGAGGTCAACGCCCGCTGGATGGCCAAGGACGAGAGCAATCCCTATTTCACCTATGATCCCTCCAAATGCATCGTCTGCTCGCGCTGCGTGCGGGCCTGCGAGGAAGTGCAGGGCACGTTTGCGCTGACGATCGAAGGCCGCGGTTTCGACAGCCGCGTCTCGCCCGGCATGCATGAGCAGTTCCTGAATTCGGAATGCGTCTCCTGCGGCGCCTGCGTGCAGGCCTGCCCCACCGCGACGCTGACGGAAAAGTCGGTGATCGAGATCGGCCAGCCCGAACATTCCAAGGTCACCACCTGCGCCTATTGCGGCGTCGGCTGCTCTTTCAAGGCGGAAATGCGCGGCGAAGAGCTGGTGCGCATGGTGCCTTGGAAGGATGGCAAGGCCAATCGCGGCCATTCCTGCGTCAAGGGCCGTTTCGCCTATGGCTATGCGACCCACAAGGATCGCATCCTCAACCCGATGATCCGCGAGAAGATCTCCGACCCCTGGCGCGAAGTCACCTGGGCGGAGGCCTATGCGCATGTCGCCTCGGAATTCCGCCGCCTCCAGTATCAGTATGGCCGCGAGTCGATCGGCGGCATCACCTCGTCGCGCTGCACCAATGAAGAAACCTATCTGGTGCAGAAGCTGATCCGCGCCGGCTTCGGTAACAACAATGTCGACACCTGCGCCCGCGTCTGCCATTCGCCGACCGGCTATGGCCTCGGCCAGGCCTTCGGCACCTCGGCCGGCACGCAGGATTTCGATTCGGTCGAGCATACCGACGTGGTCATCGTCATCGGCGCCAATCCCACCGAGGGCCATCCGGTGTTCGGCTCGCGTCTGAAGAAGCGCCTGCGCCAGGGCGCCAAGCTCATCGTCATCGATCCGCGCAAGATCGAGCTCGTCTCTTCGCCGCATGTGAAGGCGGATTACCATCTGCCGCTCAAGCCCGGCACGAATGTCGCGGTGGTCACCTCGCTCGCCCATGTCATCGTCACCGAAGGGCTGTTCAATGAGGCCTTCATCCGCGAGCGCTGCGACTGGTCGGAATTCGAGGACTGGGCGGAATTCGTCTCCGACGAACGCCACAGCCCCGAAGCTCTCGCCGCCGTCACCGGCGTCGATCCGGAACTGGCGCGCGGCGCCGCCCGTCTCTTCGCCCGCGGCGGCAACGGCGCGATCTATTACGGTCTGGGCGTCACCGAACACAGCCAGGGTTCGACCACTGTCATGGCCATCGCCAATCTCGCCATGGCCACCGGCAATATCGGCCGGCCCGGCGTCGGCGTGAACCCGCTGCGCGGCCAGAACAATGTCCAGGGCTCCTGCGACATGGGCTCCTTCCCGCATGAACTGCCGGGCTACCGGCATGTGTCTGACGACGCCACCCGCGCCGTGTTCGAAAATCTCTGGGGCGTGACGCTTTCCAACGAGCCGGGCCTGCGCATTCCCAATATGTTGGACGCCGCCGTCGAGGGCACGTTCAAGGGCATCTATATCCAGGGCGAGGACATTCTGCAGTCCGATCCCGACACCAAGCATGTGTCGGCGGGTCTGGCGGCGATGGAATGCGTCGTGGTGCAGGATCTCTTCCTCAACGAGACGGCCAATTACGCCCATGTCTTCCTGCCGGGCTCGACCTTTCTTGAGAAGGACGGCACCTTCACCAATGCCGAGCGCCGCATCAACCGCGTCCGCCGGGTCATGAGCCCGAAAAACGGCTACGCCGATTGGGAAGTCACCCAGCATCTCGCCCAGGCGATGGGGCTCAACTGGACCTACAGCCATCCCTCCGAGATCATGGCCGAGATCGCCGCGACGACGCCCAGCTTCGCCGGCGTCAGCTATGAGTATCTGGAGAAGATGGGCTCGGTGCAATGGCCCTGCAACGAGAAGGCCCCCGAGGGTTCGCCGATCATGCATGTCGATGGTTTCGTGCGCGGCAAGGGCAAGTTCATCCGCACCGAATATGTGGCGACCGACGAGAAGACCGGCCCGCGCTTCCCGCTGCTGCTCACCACCGGCCGCGTGCTCAGCCAGTACAATGTCGGGGCGCAGACCCGCCGCACCGGCAACACCGCCTGGCATCCCGAGGACCGGCTGGAAATCCATCCCCATGACGCCGAAAATCGCGGCATCCGCGATGGCGACTGGGTGCGGCTCGCCTCCCGCGCCGGCGAGACGTCGCTCCGGGCGCTGATCACCGACAAGGTCGCTCCGGGCGTGGTCTACACCACCTTCCATCACCCGGTGACCCAGGCCAACGTCATCACCACCGATTTCTCCGACTGGGCGACCAATTGTCCGGAATACAAGGTGACGGCGGTGCAGGTGTCGCCGTCGAATGGTCCGTCGGAATGGCAGGAGGATTACAGCGAACTTTCCAGGCTCAGCCGCCGCATCGCCGGCAAGCTGGAAGCTGCGGAGTAAGGTTGTTGATTGCATCGGTGGCGTACCCCCCTCTGCCCTGCCGGGCATCTCCCCCTCAAGGGGGGAGATTGTATGGGGCATCCGTTCGCCCTCTCTCTAGCGTCATAAACGCAGCACTCGACTTCTCCATGAGGCAGGGTGAGAGCCGTCTGCTATTCTCCCCCCTTGTGGGGGAGATGCCCGGCAGGGCAGAGGGGGGCATGCTCAATGCCTGAAGCGCCTGACCCCTCCCGCCGCGTCCCCGACCTCATCTTCCGCAACGACCGCTTCTCGCAAGACCAGCGCATCGTCGCCGAAGAAAGCGCCGTCGCGCTGTCCTATGGCGGCTCGACGGAAGCGGTGATGATGGCGACCCCTGCCGATCTCGAAGATTTCGCCATCGGCTTCTCATTGTCGGAAGGCATTGTCACTGGCATCGATGAGATCGAGGCGATCGCCATCGAGCCCGCCTCGGGCGGCGTCGACCTGCAGATCGCGCTCCGCGACGATCTCGATGTCACGCTGCGCGCCCGCCGCCGCGCCAAGGCCGGGCCGGTCGGCTGCGGCCTCTGCGGGGTGGAATCGATCGAGGAGGCGTTGAAGCCCGCCGCCGACGTCTCCGCCGCCAGCCTCCGCCTCGCGCCCGCCGACATCGCCCGCGCCATGGCGGAACTGACGCCGCGCCAGCCGCTCAACACTGAAACCCGCGCCGTCCACGCCGCCGCTTTCTACATTCCCGGCCAGGGCCTCGTCGCCGTGCGCGAGGATGTCGGCCGCCACAATGCGCTCGACAAGCTGATCGGCGCCTTGGCCCGCGCTGGCGTCGAGGGCGCCTCCGGCGCCGTGATCATGACCTCGCGCCTGTCGGTCGAACTGGTGCAGAAGACGGCCAAGCTCGGTTCGGGAGCGCTCATCGGCATTTCCGCGCCCACCGCGCTCGCCATCGACATGGCCGCGCGCGCCGGCATGACGCTCGTGGCGCTGGCGCGCGGCGAGGATTTCGACATTTTCACCGGCGCAGACCGGATCATCACGGGAGACAAAGCCGATGCAGCCTGACAAGCTCGTGCGCATGGCCAACCAGATCGCCACTTTCTTTCTGTCGCAGCCCGAAGCCGAGCGCGCGTCAGGCGTCGCGGCGCATATCAACAAGTTCTGGGAGCCGCGCATGCGCCGCGCCTTTCTCGACCATGTCGACGCCGGCGGCGAGGGGTTGTTGCCGCTGGTCATCGAGGCGTCGAGGCTGGTCAAGCGTCCGGAGCCGCTGAAGGCGGCGGGGTGATCATTCCCGCTGCGCTGTTGCCGACATAATCTGTCTCCACTTTGCACCAACGCTCGACATCCTCTGTGGCGTCGAACGGAGAGACTCGCGGCGCAATGTTCGCACTATGTGATGGCGTCAACGCCAATCACCTCAATCTCGAACGCACTGAAATGCCGCATATTTCGTGTGACGACGGTAAGTTGGTGATATTTCGCCGTTCCGGCGATCATCGCATCTGAAGCGCCAGGATTGAAACCACCGGTGATAGCCTTGGCTTCGAATTCTCCGGAAACCCTGGCCACGGCTGCATCGACCGGCAAGACGAAATCTCCGAGCTTCGTGACGAGCGATTGCAGCCATTGTTCTAGGTTGCGCGCCTTACGTACAGCGCCCTTGGCCTCCAATAGTCGAACGCCTTTTTCAATTTCGTGGATCGACACGGCTGAGATGAAGATCCGGCTTTCCCGCGCTTCCGCCCAGGCAACAAAACCTTCCGGCACATTCACGCGCCCCGGAGCCAGCAGGGAGAGCACATCGGTATCGAACAGATAGCCGCTCAAAGATCGATCTCGCGGGAAGGCATTCTGCTCCGTGAGAAAATCTCGTCGTCGAGATCGATATCGACCGGAAAGCGCTTGAGGTGATCGACCAGACTCGGGCGGTCCGCAGCCAGAGCGCGCCTCGCCGCCTCCGCCGCCTCCAGGCTGACCAAAACCGCTGCAGGTTTGCCGTGCCGAGTGATGGTCACGAATACGCCGGACGCCGCCTCATCCACCAGTCCCGACAGCGCCGCCTTGGCTTCCTTCACGCCGACACTGGCCATAGAATTATCTCCGCTGTGACCACAAGAGACCACAATATAGGCTTCTTGCGTGCAATTCACAACGCCCATGTCCACCACACTCCTGTCATGCTAGGAGGCGCTAAACCACCACCTTCCTCAAGTCCGAGACCACCTCCATGCCCGCCGCCCTCTATTCCGATCTCACCGCCGACCTCCGCTCGCTCCTGACCCAACTCGCCCAGACGCCCGAGCGCTTCCAGAGTTGGGACGCCCATATTGAGCTGGCCGCCGCGGGCGGGTTGGTGGTGTTGCAGACCAAGCGGGCCAAGGGCGTGGTCGACAGTCTGTTCTGGGGCCGTCCGCCCAAGGCTACTGAGAACCGCCAGCTGCCCGAGGCGGCTGCTCACGCCGCCATCGACCGCTTTCTCGGTCTCGGCGCGCATCTCGCCTTCGCCGACGCCTTGCCGGCCGGCGTGACGCTCGACGAGGATTTTCCGCACTGCGCAGTCCGGCTTGCCTATCGCAAGAAGGGCGCGGCGAAATCGCGCTCGCTGTCGATGATCTTCATCGGCTTCAATGCTGCGGACGATGCGCAAGCCTTTGCGGCGCAAGCGGGCGAGACCCTGTCTTTGGCCTCGGCCCGACCGCTGATGACCGACAGACTTCACGAGTGGCGGTAGCCGCAGGCCCGAGGCCCCCGCGCCAGCCTTGCGCCAGTTTTGCCCGCTATAGCGATAGAACAATATCATCTGTCGTCGCGGGGGTCGGGGCGTGAGCATCAATATCGGTATGAGCGGATCTTTGGAAATCATCGCCTTCAGAGTCAATGACCAATCCTTCTGCGTGAAGACCGGCTCGATCCGGGAAATTCGCGGCTGGGCCCCGGTCACGCCCATCCCGCATTCGCCTTACGAAGTGCTGGGCGTCATCAATCTGCGCGGCACGGTCATCCCGATCATCGATCTCGCCGTCAAACTCGGCATGCCCGGCACCGAAGCCTCCGAACGCAGCGCCATCATCGTCACCGACGTCAACAAGATGACGGTCGGCCTCTTGGTCGAAGGCGTTTCCGACATCCTCACCGTGCCGGCCGACAGCCTGCAGCCGATCCCGACCAGCGCCGGCCAGAGCACGGCCTTCGCCGACGGCATTCTTGCGCATCAGAATCAGATGATCTGTTTTCTCAATCTGGAAAACCTGTTCTCCAGCACGCTCGCCTATGAAGGCGGCGGGGCAGTTGCCGCAGGCGGCGGCGCCGGCGGCTGGGAAGAGTTCTGATCAGATAGCTTTGGCTTATGGAATGAGGATCGCCGATCTCGCGAGAGGTCGGCGACTTTTTTGCGTTTGAAGGCCTCTCCGTCGTCATCCTCGGCCTTGTGCCGAGGATCTGAGCCATCGCGAAACATGAAGCCGTTGCAGATGCTTGGGACAAGCCCAAGCATGACGGAGGGTGTGCGGATGCGACGTTCGATGAGGGGCCGCGCACGACGTTGGAGAGTTTTTTACTCTTCCGTCGCCGTCAGCCCGGCCTGCTCGTCCAGGATCATCCGCGTCAGCGAGCCCTCGGCGGGATAGAGCGGGATGAGGCAAGCCTGCAGCGCGTGATAGATGTCGCCCTTGCCGGGGAAGATTTCATGGGCGGGCTGAAGCGTCTCGGTCAGTTCCTCATGCCAGCCGCCTCTGACGTGATCGAGATGGTGCATCGCGATCTTGTTCCAGATCAGCCGATAGCAATCCTCATGCATGTCGGAGGGCACGTGGCGGATGAGATAGGCTGCTGCGGCGGCGCCTTCGCACATCGGCCACCAGAGTTTCATGCGCTTGGCCGGCTCTCCGTCCCAGTCGAGCGTGTAAAAGAAGCCGCCATGCTTGCCGTCCCAGCCCAGCGCCATGGCCTGGGCGAACAATGCCTGCGCCGCTTCGGGAATCCAGTCGAGCTTGCGCTCGCCGAGCGCGTAGAGCTGCAGGATCAGCCGCGCCCATTCCAGAGCATGCCCCGGCGTCGTGCCGGAAGGGCGGAACATCTCGTTGCCCTTGTAATCCTTCAGAAGCGTCCAGTTCTCGTCGAAATGTTCGCCGACCACGAAGCCCGCTTCCCGCGCCTTGCGGTTGATGATGAGGTCGGCGATGCGCTCGGCCATCTTGAGATAGCCTTCGTCCTCGGTCGCCTCATAGGCGGCCATCAGCGCTTCAGTGAGATGCATGTTGGAATTCTGGCCGCGATAGCCTGCGACCGGCGTCCAGTCGGCGGCAAATTCCTCGGCGATCGCGCCGTGGGTCTCTTCCCAGAATTTGGTTTCGAGAATGGTGGTGATATCCTCGAGCATCGGATCGGCGAGCGGATGGCCGACCAGCAGCGCCGAGGAGGCGGCGAGCAGCACGAAAGCGTGGCCGTAGCCCTGCTTGGTGGCGTCGACGGGGCCGTTGTCGTCGACCGACCAGAAATAGCCGCCATGCTCCGCATCGCGATGCCGCTCCCAGATAAAGCGCATGCCGTGATCGATGAGATCGGCGCAGCCGGGACGGCCGAGCAGATGGCCGATCACCATGCAATGAACCATGCGGGCGGCGAGATGGACGGGGCGGACGGGATTGTCGGCATTGAGGACCTGGCCATCGGGGCCGAATTCGAAGAAGCCGCCGTTCGGATTGATCGAGCGGAACTGGAAATAATCGAACAGCTTGCCGGCTTCCGCCTTCAGCCAGTCGCGATGGGTGGGCAGGTCGAGCCAGCTGGTCGCGCTCATGGTCAGGGTCTCCTCCCTACATATTCTTTTTGCTTTCAGCCGAGTTCGGCCAGTCTGGTCTCGGCGAGCTTCACCCAATAGGACACGCCATAGGGGATGATCTCGTCGTTGAAATCGTAGCGCGGATTGTGAAGCCCCGCGCTGTCGCCATTGCCGATGAAGATGAAATTGCCGGGCCGGGCGTTGAGCATATAGGAGAAATCCTCCCCGCCCATCATCGCCGAACCCTCGCCGTCGACATTCGGCGCGCCGGCGATGTCCGCGGCGACGCGCACGGCGGCGTCGGTCTGGGCGCCGTGATTGACGGTGACCGGGTAGCCGGTATGCACCCGCACATCGGCGTCCGCGCCGAGCGCTGTGGCGACGCCCGTCACGATCTCCTTCAGTCGCGTCTGCGCCTGGCTGCGCTGCTCGGCGTTCAGCGTGCGAATGGTGCCGCCGAGATGGGCTTCGTCGGGAATGACGTTCATCGCCGTGCCGGCGTTGAATTTGGTCACTGTCACCACGGTCGATTCGAACGGATCGGTCACGCGCGAGACGATGGTCTGCAGCGCCGAGACGATCTGCGACGCGATGACGATCGGATCGACGCCGCGATGCGGCAGCGCCGCATGCGCGCCCTTGCCGCGCACGGTGATCAGGAATTCGTCGGTCGAGGCCATGATCGGCCCCTTGCGGGTGGCGAATTTGCCGATCTCCAGGCCCGGCAGATTGTGCATGCCATAGACTTCGGCAATGCCGAAACGCTCCATCATGCCGTCGCGCACCATGGCGTCGCCGCCGCCGCCGCCCTCTTCGGCCGGCTGGAAGATCACCGCCACGGAACCAGCGAAATTCCGCGTCTCGGCGAGATAGCGGGCCGCGCCGAGCAGCATGGCGGTGTGTCCGTCATGGCCGCAGGCATGCATCTTGCCGGGCGTTTTGGAGGCCCAGGGCTTGCCGCTGATCTCGGTCATCGGCAGCGCGTCCATGTCGGCGCGCAGGCCGATCACCGGACCATCTCCCTTGGCGCCCTTGATCAGCCCGACCACCCCGGTGCGGCCCAGGCCCTCGACCACCTCGTCGACGCCGAAGTCGCGCAGTTTGGCGGCGGCGAAAGCGGCCGTCCGCACCACGTCGTAATTCAGTTCCGGATGTTCATGAATGTCGCGGCGCCAGGCGGCGATTTCCGCCTGCATTTCGCCGGCGCGGTTGAGGATGGGCATTCCAGGCGATCCTTTCTCGGAGCGTCGACGCGCGGGGGAGGCGCGAAAATGACCGGAAGAATAAAATACTTCTGCCATCTCCTTGCCATATAGGCTAAATACCGCCCGGTAAAGAAAGTTCTATGATGGCGATCGACGAGGCGAAGACGCGATGATGGCGGATGTCCGGCAAGGCGTGAACAGACTGCTCGCAGTGACCTTGGGTTTGGGCCTTGCCCTGGGCGGAACGCTGGCCGAAGCCGGTCCGCATATCCTGGTCGACATGAAGAGCGGCAAGGTGATCGAACACGAAGACGCCTTTCAGAAGTGGTATCCAGCCTCGCTGACCAAGCTGATGACGGCCTATGTCGCTTTCCGCCAGATCGAGGCCGGCCGGGCCTCGCTGTCGACGCCGGTGGTGATGAGCAAGCTGTCGGCCGCCCAGCCCGCCTCGAAAATGTATCTCAAGGCCGGCGATTCCATGACGCTCGACGACGCGCTCAAGCTGCTGCTGGTCAAATCGGCCAATGATATCGCCTTCGCCATCGCCGAAAATCTCGGCGGCTCGGTGGAGAATTATGTCGGCATGATGAATGCCGAGGCCGCCAATCTCGGCATGAGCTCGTCGCATTTCATCAATCCCAACGGCATGCCGGGCAAGGGCCAATACACCACCGCCCGCGATCTGGCGATCCTGACGTTGACGCTGCGCCACCGCTATCCGCAATATGCCGGCTATTTCGGCATCGAAGGCCTGCAGGTCGGCAAGAAGCAGATCCCCAATTACAACAAGCTGATCGGCCGCTTCGAGGGCGCCGACGGCATGAAGACCGGCTTCATCTGCGCCTCTGGCTTCAACCAGGTCTCGACCGCCACCCGCGACGGCCGCCAGGTCCTCTCGGTCGTGCTCGGCTCCGACAGTCTGGTGGCGCGCGCCGAATTGTCGGCCTCGCTGCTCGAAAAGGGCCTGTCGATCAATTCCGACGGCGGCATGCCGCGCATCGACCGGCTGCCGGCTTACGGCGCGGGTCGCGAGGCGGTCAGCGACATTTCCGACGACATCTGCCCCAAGAAGGGCAAGAAGAAGGTGCGTTCGGAAGGCCATGACGATGTCAGCATGAAGGTCAAGTCGCCCTATCTGAAGCCGATCGGCCGGCCGCTGGTGCTGTCGCTCGTCACCATCACGCCGGCGGGCAAGCCGGCCAAGAGCGCGGCCGGCGATGATGTCATCGCCAATATCCCGATCCCCGAGCCGAGGCCGATCAACTGATGGCCGCGCCGGCCGATCGCATCCCGGTCTCGATCCTGACCGGCTTTCTCGGCGCGGGCAAATCCACGCTGCTCAACCGTTTGCTGAAACAGCCCGAGATGGCCGACGCCGCCGTCATCATCAACGAGTTCGGCGAAGTCGGCATCGATCATCTGCTGGTGGAAGCCTCCGATTCGGTCGTCGAATTGTCGAATGGCTGCCTGTGCTGCACGGTGCGCGGCGAGTTGACGGACACGCTCATGAACTTCCATGAAGCGATTGCGAGCGGCCGCATGAAACCGCTCTCGCGCGTGGTGATCGAAACCACCGGGCTCGCCGATCCCGCCCCGGTCATCCAGTCGATCATCGGCCATCCCGATCTCGCCCGCGTCTTTTCGCTCGACGGCGTCATCACCGTGGCGGATGCGGTCAACGGCGTCTCGACGCTGGAGCGGCATGAGGAAGCGCGCCGCCAGGCGGCGCTCGCCGATCGGCTGATCCTGTCCAAGAAATCGCTGGCCTCGGACGAGGCCGCCGCCGCACTGATCGCGCGGCTGCGCGGGCTCAATCCGCGCGCCGAACTGATCGACGGCGATTCCGCCCGCGCGGGCGCCTATGACACCTTCTCCGCCGGCCTGTTCGACGCCCGTACCCGCACCGCCGACGCCGCCCGCTGGCTGGCCGACGCCGCCGCGCAGGACGATCACGATCATGTCTGCGACGATCATTGCGGCCATGATCATCACCGGCATCTCCGTCATCATAATGACGACCACCCTCACCACGGCGAGCACGACCATCATCACGGCGCTCACCACCATCACGATCAGGCGATCCGATCCTTTTCGATCACCCATGACCGGCCGATCGATCCTGCCGCCATCGGCATGTTCGTCGATCTGCTGCGTTCTGCGCATGCGGAAAAGCTGTTGCGGATGAAGGCCATCGTGCAGCTGAGCGACGATCCCGACCGTCCCTTGGTGCTGCATGGCGTGCAATCGGTATTTCATCAGCCGGAGCGGCTGGCGTCCTGGCCCGGCGAGGACAGGCGCACCCGCATGGTGGTGATCACCCAGGATCTCGACGAAGACTTCGTCCGCTCGCTGTTCGACGCCTTCACCGGCCGCCCCCGGATCGATCGGCCGGATCGGCAGGCGCTCGAGGATAATCCGCTCGCCATTCCCGGTCTGCGGCTCTAGGCGTCCGAGCGCGGATCAACCGAACAGATAGAGCGTGGCTTCCGCCGCGCCATAGACCAGCGCCGCGGTGGCGCCCAGCGCCACCAGCGTCATCGCCAGCCCACCGATCACCGCCAGTCCATCGCGCTGGATCAGCGCCGTGGAGATCACCATCAGCGCCAGCACCGGCAGGAAATTGCCGAAGGGAATGGGCAGCGCCACCGCCACCGCCAGCAGGAACACCGGCAGGCCCAGCATCCGCTGCACGCCGAGCCCCGTCAGGCCCTTCATCCGGTCGCGCTTCAGGAAGCGTTCGACCCGCGCCATGATCGGCGCGGTATAGCGGAAGGTCACGTCCAGCACGCGGGCTGAAATGCGCCGCCGGCCGAGAAAGCCCGGCAGCCAGATATGCCGCGCGCCGGCCATGATCTGCAGCGACACCAGCGCCAGCACCGTGCCGAACACCACGCCGAACGGGCCGGGGATCGGGCAGAGCGGCGGCAGCGACAGGATGAGGATGGTGAAGGCGATGCTGGTGCGGCCCATGGCCCCTACCACCTCGTTGAGGCTGAGGCTGCCATCGGGTGTCGCCGCGGCGCGCGCCACCAGACGTTCGAGCGTCTCCGTGGCAACGCCGCGGCGGGGCGGTTGCTGTTGTGTCGTATCGTCCATTCCGTCGCCTGTCAGTCGGTGCACCAGGTCTCGCGAAGCGCCTGCTTGTGACAAGTCCTGAGGGCGCTTTCGAGTTCCCTTTCGTCGATGGCGACGCCGCGTTCGGCGAAATCCGCCTTCAGTTGGCGCAGCACATCGGCGTCGCCGGGCTCTTCGTGATCCACGGCATGCAGCATCTCGGCATAGGCCGCGATCTCCCATGCGGACAGCGCAAGTCGCTCCGCCGCCCAATGGGCCATCAGCGCGTTGCGGCGGGCGCGAATATTGTCGTTGTCTACGTCATCAGCGGGTTCGCGACGAAGCGCGGCGGTATGAGGGGGCATCATTGTCTCCAGGGAATGCATGTCGATCTCCATAAAAGCGGGCGTCAGGCTTCGCCCGCCTCTTCGCCGGATTCGCCCTTCATCAGCGAAAGCGCGGTCTGGCAGGAGGCGGGCCCGTCGGCGAGCAGGGATTCGGGCGAGGTCAGGCCGGTAGCGACGCTGAAGGCGGTGGTGGCGGCCCACCAGTAGTCGCCGGAGGCCTTCTGGATCAGTTGCGGGCCGATGGCGCCGGCGCAATCGCGGACGATCGCCGCAGTCTCGGGCGCGGATTTCAACCCGGCGATCTTGCCGTCGAGCTCCGCTGTCAGCGGATCGATGACGAAGAAGGCGATCAGGGCGGCGATGAAGTCGGACATTCAGTTTTTCCTTTCGGGCCTCTCCGGCGCGGCCTTGGGGCTCTGCGTCGCGGATGGAGGTGGGGGATGAGTTTGAGGCGCATTCCGCGCGCAGGCCTGCTCTGGCCCGCGGCCGGTCATAGCCGCGCGGCGCTGGCCGGCTGGCGATAGATAGTCGCGGGAAACCGTCCCGACGCCTGACGCGGCTCGGAGCCATCCAGCCCGGGGCGGGCGGGCAGGGGATTGCGAGCGCCTGTGGTCAGGGGCGCGCGGACATGCGTCGTCATGGGGAAAATGGTCATGGCCCAGATCCTCTCGCCGGCAATCGCTGTCGGTAAGGTCCGACATCGTAAAAGCGCCGGCGGCTTCTACCAGAGGGGCCCGGACCAGGGTCGAGCCTAATCTGGGGAGTGATTCCGGCCTTTTCTAGACGGGAATGCGGAAAATTTTCGGATTTTGGGGAGGACTGGTATTGGGCGCGGTTGGCGCCCCGATCGCCCTTCTCCCCGCTAATCGCGGGGAGAAAGTGGCGGCAGCCGGATGAGGGGCTGTGCACGCCGTCAACCGTGTACAGACTAAAACCCTCGTCGTCGTCATGCTCGGGCCTGTCCCGAGCATCTGCAACGGCTTGATTTTGTTCACTGTCTTGGATCCTCGGGACAAGCCCGAGGATGACGACAGAGCGGGGGAAACCCCTCCCCAACCCCTCCCCACAAGGGGGAGGGGCTCGCGCCGCCTCACCCGCCGAGCCAAATCGGCCTCTCGTCCGCAGCGCTGACCTGTGGCGCGCCGGCGGCAGCCCCGAGTTAAGCCCCTCCCCCTGTGGGAGGGGTGGGGGAGGGTCTTCTCCAAAAAATCATCCTCCCAAAAATATTTTCATCCCCCACCATCCCACGCCCCCTATCCTGTCTCTCGTCCTGTCATCGGCTACACCGCGAGGCGTCGCGGCGAGATGGGGCCGGCGCTGGGGGAAGGGGGACGACGTGGCCCTCTTTCTCCGGGGCTTCGAGAAACGACGACCCCCGAAAACTGGGGACCTGGGCGTGAAAGCGTCCCCCCAGGGTGGCGCCTCGCAAGGGACGTCATAGTAAGGCCCGCTTTAGAGGCGGATTACCCGCAGGCTCGACCTGCGGCGACGAGCGTCAAGTTCGAGGCACAAACCGCCGAATGCGGGGCGCGATGAGCGTCATATTAAACTCACTTAACGAGGCGTTCTTCGCGCCCCGGCCGAGCCCTCATGGGCGAAGCGAGACAATGACGGACAACTCCGGGCGGGATGACGCGGCGGAGCGATTTGGCGCGCGGAACAGCTGCCTTTGCAAAGGATTGCGGATCATGCCTGATCATGACGATGAGCATATGGAAGACTTTCTGCTGGCGGTGGACCGTAGGATGACCGCACGCCATTGCCGTTTTTTCCAAAAGCCGTGTCGTAGCCGCTACTGCCGGCGCGCCCAGTCATGCCAGAGAATCGAGAGTCCGGGCGCTCGATTGACCTGTCATTCCGACAGTCAGTTCGCCTCGAACCTCAACCGCGTCAGGCTCATCATTCTCGATATTTTTCGAGCGCGTCATCAGATCATTCGCCGGCCCGACCTCTGGAGGAATTTGCGGAATACAGGGGTATTGTGCTGGCCATGACGACTCTCCATCCGCGGAGCCCGCAATACTGGCGCTTCGAGGCCTGGCGCTCGAATTTTGAAAGCCTGGAAGCGCGCCGTAAGGCCGGAGAATTCGACAAGCCCGTCGACACGCAGGCGATCCTCACCGAGGCCCGGGCGGAACTCGCCGAAACCGAGGCGATGCTGAAAAAATACAACATCGATTGATCGCCGGGGCAGGTCTTCTTGACGAAGCGCAAGCCTCGCAAAACAAACAGCAAACATGGTCTTTTCCGCCCTCTTTATTTTGATCGGGGTCATTCCCATATGCGGCTCAAGAAGCGAAAGACTTCCCGGGCCCGCCACGAATGGGGGCTCGATCCTGACAGACGCCGCGCGCCTCAAGGGCGCGGCGGGAAACGGAGACGATCATGAACTTGCAGAAATATTCCGAGCGCGTGCGCGGCTTTCTCCAGAATGCGCAGACCCATGCGCTGGGCGAAGGCCATCCGCAATTCACCGCCGAACATGTGCTGAAGGCGCTGCTCGACGACGACCAGGGCATGGCGGCCTCGCTCATCACCCGTGCCGGCGGCGACCCTAAGGTCGCCAAGCTGGCCAATGACGAAGCGCTGCGCAAGCTGCCCAAGACCTCCGGCGGCAATGGCCAGATCTCGCTGGCGCAACCGCTCGCCCGCGTGTTCAACACAGTGGAAAACGCCGCCAAGAAGGCCGGCGACAGTTTCGTCACCGTCGAACGCCTGCTGGTGGCGCTCGCGGTGGAAGCCTCCGCCTCGACCGCCGACAGCCTGAAAAAGGCCGGCGTCACCGCGCAATCGCTCAATCAGGTGATCAACGACATTCGCAAGGGCCGTACCGCCGATTCGGCCAATGCCGAACAGGGCTTCGATTCGCTCAAGAAATACGCCCGCGACCTCACCGCCGAGGCCCGCGACGGCAAGCTCGACCCGGTGATCGGCCGCGACGACGAAATCCGCCGCACGATCCAGGTTCTGTCGCGCCGGACCAAGAACAATCCGGTGCTGATCGGCGAGCCCGGCGTCGGCAAGACGGCCATCGCCGAGGGTCTGGCGCTGCGCATCGTCAATGGCGATGTGCCCGAAAGCCTCAAAGACAAGAAGCTGATGGCGCTCGACATGGGCGCGCTGATCGCCGGCGCCAAATTCCGCGGCGAATTCGAAGAGCGCCTGAAAGCCGTGCTTAACGAAGTGCAGGCGGAAAATGGCGAGATCATCCTGTTCATCGACGAGATGCACACGCTGGTCGGGGCCGGCAAGGCCGATGGCGCGATGGACGCCTCCAATCTTTTGAAGCCCGCGCTCGCCCGCGGCGAATTGCATTGCGTCGGCGCGACCACGCTCAACGAATATCGCAAGCATGTGGAAAAGGACGCAGCACTCGCCCGCCGCTTCCAGCCCGTCTTCGTCGAGGAGCCCAAGGTCGACGACACGATCTCGATCCTGCGCGGCCTCAAGGAGAAATACGAGCAGCATCACAAAGTGCGGATCTCCGATTCGGCGCTGGTGGCGGCCGCGACGCTGTCGAACCGCTACATCACCGACCGTTTCCTGCCCGACAAGGCCATCGACCTCATGGACGAGGCGGCGTCGCGGCTGAGGATGCAGGTGGATTCGAAGCCCGAAGAACTCGACGAGCTCGATCGCCGCATCATCCAGCTCAAGATCGAGCGGGAAGCGCTGAAGAAGGAGACCGACCAGGCCTCGCGCGACCGGCTGGAAAAGCTGGAAGCCGATCTGACCGAGCTCGAGGAAAAGGCCGATGCGCTGACCGCCCGCTGGCAGTCGGAAAAGCAGAAGCTGGGTCTCGCCGCCGATCTCAAGAAAGCGCTCGACGACGCGCGCAACGAACTCGCCATCGCCCAGCGCAAGGGTGAGTATCAGCGCGCCGGCGAACTGGCCTATGGCACGATTCCGTCGCTCGAAAAGCAGTTGCAGGACGCCGAAAGCCGTGAGGGCCAGGGCGCGGCCATGGTGCAGGAGGTGGTCACCCCCGACCATATCGCCCATGTCGTCTCGCGCTGGACCGGCATCCCGGTCGACAAGATGCTCGAAGGCGAACGCGACAAGCTCTTGCGCATGGAAGACATGCTGGCCGCCTCCGTCGTCGGTCAGGGCGACGCCGTGCAGGCGGTGTCGCGCGCTGTTCGCCGCGCCCGCGCCGGCCTTCAGGATCCGAACCGGCCGATCGGCTCGTTCATCTTCCTCGGCCCCACTGGCGTCGGCAAGACCGAGCTGACCAAGTCGCTGGCCCGCTTCCTGTTCGACGACGAGACCGCGATCACGCGCATGGACATGTCGGAATATATGGAGAAGCACTCCGTTTCCCGGCTGATCGGCGCGCCTCCGGGCTATGTCGGTTACGAGGAAGGCGGCGCGCTGACCGAAGCCGTCCGTCGCCGACCCTATCAGGTCGTGCTGTTCGACGAGATCGAAAAGGCCCATCCCGACGTCTTCAACGTCCTGCTGCAGGTGCTCGACGACGGCCGCCTGACCGATGGCCAGGGCCGCACCGTCGACTTCAAGAACACGATCATCATCATGACCTCCAATCTGGGCGCGGAATTCCTCACCCAGCTCGGCGAGAATGACGAGGTCGACAGCGTGCGCGAGATGGTCATGAATGTGGTCAAGGCCTCGTTCCGGCCGGAATTCCTCAACCGCGTCGACGAGATCATCCTGTTCCATCGCCTGCATCGCAAGGAGATGGGCGCGATCGTCGAAATCCAGCTCACCCGCCTCGCCAAGCTCTTGGCCGATCGCAAGATCGTGCTGGAACTCGGGCAGGACGCCCGCGCCTGGCTGGCCGACAAGGGGTACGACCCGGTCTACGGCGCGCGTCCGCTGAAGCGGGCGATCCAGCGCTATGTGCAGGATCCGCTGTCGGAGCGGCTGCTGTCGGGCGAATTCGCCGATGGATCCAAGATCCATGTCGCGGCGGGATCGGACCGGCTGTTGTTCTCGGCCAAAGCCGTCGACGCCCAGGCCGCAGCCTGACACAGAAAACGACAACGGGGGCCGCAAGGCCCCCGCTTCATATTCATGGCCTGCGCCCGGATTACTGGCTCGCCACCTGCTTGGCCTCGCCCTTTTCGAGCAGGTCGTCGATGCGCTTGCGCTCGTCCTCGAATTTCGCCAGCGCCTCGCCCTTCAGCGCCTTGCCCGCCGGCAGGCGGATGCGTTGCGGATCGACCTTGTTGCCGTTGACGATGACTTCGTAATGCAGATGCGGGCCGGTCGATTGTCCCGTCGTGCCGACCCATCCGATCACCTGGCCCTGCCGCACCTGCGCGCCGGGCGCCACGCCCTTGGCGATGGCCGACTGGTGATTATAGGAGGTGACATAGCCGTTGGGATGGCGGATCAGCGTCTGGTTGCCATAGCCGCCGCGGTCCCAGCCGGCCTTTTCGACGATGCCGTCGCCGGCGGCGATGATCGGCGTGCCCCTGGGCGCCGACCAGTCGACGCCGGTATGCATGCGCATATAGCCGAGGATCGGATGGCGGCGCATGCCGAAGCCCGAGCGGAACGCGCCGCCCGGCAGCGGATTGCGGATCAGGAACTGCTTCAGGCTCTTGCCGTTCTGGTCGTAATAATCGACCGACAGATCGGTCGGGTCCTGGAAACGATAGAGCCGCGTGTCCGAATCGCCGAATTTGGCGTGCAGGAACAGCAGTTCCGATTCGTCGGTCGCTTCACCGCTCTCGTCCTCGGCGGAATAGAACGCTTCGAGCTGGTCGGTCGCCTTGAGCCGCGCCTGGAAATCCACCGCCGGCGCCAGCAGCCGGATGACCCGCGACACCATCCGCTTGTTCATGCCGTAGGAGAGCGCGGCGCGGTAGATTCCGTCATAGACTCTCGGCAGATCCTGATTGCCGGCCACGACCGGCGGCGCATCGTCGAAGGCGCTGGTCACGGCGGCGAGGTAGGGCGGCTCCTGGCCGGTCACGAATTTGCCCTTGTCGTCGATCGCCGCCGTCAGCTGGTGACGGCCGTCGCGGTAGAGGCTGACGCGGACGATGCGGGCCTTTTCGGCCTGCTGCAGCACGCCGACGCGGACGACATCGCCTTCGGCGAGCTCTCGGCGCTGGGTGACCGAGGCGAAGAAGTCCTCGACATCGCCGGCCTCCGCTTTCGCATAACCGGCGCCCACCATCACGGCGCTCAGCGTCGCGCCGACGCGCACGGGGATCACGTCGTCGGCATATTCGGGCATTTGCGGGGTGACGGCGGCGGATTCGGTCACCGACATATTCTCTTCGACCACCTTGGCCGACAGCCGGCCGAGAATGTCGATGCCGTTGTCGCCGGAGGCGAAGCGCTGGGGGTCGACATAATAGAGCGTCGCCACCTTGGCGTCGTCGGAAGTCAGCAGCGAACCGTTGGTGCGGACATTTTCCTCGACCTCTTCCAGCGACATGGACTGGGCGAGCGGCAGGTCGGACCGGTCGGTCCGGAAGTCCTCGACCTCGAGCGACACTTCCGATTCGACGTCCGATCCGTAAAACACCGGGGACGGAGCGGCGGAGGCGGGCGTCTCGCCTTCGGAGGCGATGTCGAGCGGATCGAAACGGGGATAGGACTGGTCTATCTGGTAATTGGCCGCCAACGCCATCTTCACATGCGCGAACGGCAGCTTGCGCACCACCTGTTTGTCGCCCTCGACGATCACGGTCGGCACGTCCATCACCGCTTTGTCGGCCGGCTTGGCGGCGAGCAGGGAGGAAATGAGCCGCGCGCCCTTGCGGGAGGAGGAAAGCTGGGCGTCGCGATCATTGGGAAGCGGTTGATTCATCGCCGAGGCTTCGGCCGGCGTCGCGAGGATTTCCCGGCCCTCGAGGGCGGCGAACAGCGCCACGCCCATCAGCACCGAGCTGGTCAGCCCGGTCAACACGGTGCCCGACAGCCAGCGCAGGGAGACTTCGCGCCGGTCGGGCGTACGGCGGCCTTCCGCCAGAATCGGCGGTTCTTCGCCCAGAGACCGGATGATCTTCACTTCTTGCATGGAAACCGCTTTTTTCCCGTCGCGTTCGGCGCGGAGACAATGACTGCATCAATCGCCCCCCCAAGTCAAATCCGCGCCTCTATAGAGAGAACACACTCCAACAAGGGGCGGCAACAAGGGGCGGCTTGTGCGCCGAGAATGTGAAATTAAAGCGGCGAAAGCGATCCCGAAACGCGGGCCTGTGGATGAGCGCGCCGCAACAGCCTGAAACTCTCGCGCTTTCAAAAAAACTTCACAAAGGCGCAAAAAAGCCTTTGACAGGTCAGGGGGACGCGACTATAAACCGCTTCAAGACGACGGGGGCGGCGGTTGCTTCTAGCGGCAGGCGCGCTCGTCTCTGAATTCTGGCTGAAGCGGATGTTTCGGCGGTG
>NZ_JAOXHE010000009.1:0-315282 GCF_025779995.1 Rhizobium sp. TRM95796
AGCCAGAATTCAGAGACGAGCGCGCCTGCCGCTAGAAGCAACCGCCGCCCCCGTCGATGTCCCGGCTTATACAAACCGACCCCAATACCGTCAACCGGAAAATCAAAAACAACAAAAGAAAAATGATAACGTGTTGATTTTATTAAGATGTTTCCGTGACGACTTCGTGAAGGCCTTGTGGCGCGAACACAGAGGGGGCGCCAGACCTGTTTCCGGCAGGTCTGGCGGCTGTTTCGGGTATCTCGATAGTTTCAGCGTTCAGCCCGCGCCTGAAACCGCGCAAGCAGGCCATTCAGCCAACCGGTCCGATCCACGAAACTGGCCGCCGAGGCCACCCCGGTCAGGAACCACATCAGTCCGCCCGTCTTCACCGAGTAGAACGAGTTGGAGATGATCATGATCAGCAGAAGATAGATGATCATCATTCCCCGAAAGGTCCATCCTCGCGCATGGCTCACGGGCAGCAGCACGAATGTCGTCCAAAGACCGACGAAACCGAACAGCCCGAACTTGGTGAGCGTGTAGGCATAGCCGGAATCGGCGGTGAAGACATCTGTGGCCTCCGCGCCGAAGATCACCGATGATGGCAGGTTGGTCAGGATGATCGCGGTGGCGGTAAATCTTCCGCCGATCCCATTGTCGGTGTCGTCATATCCAATCACCAAGCCGTAGAGCGCGAAGATCGTCAGGAACAGAAACGGCGCGATGATCCAGATCTGCTTCGGAGTCATGCTGAACAAGGGCCGCATGACCGTCACGACGATGCAGGTGTACAGGCCGAAGCGAGCGTCCGCCATGGTCACCAGCGACAGGGCGATGATCATCAACAGCCACCGATAGCGACATTCGCTGCGAAACAGCCCCCAGGAATAGAGGATCACGCCGAAATTGCCCATGGAAACAGGCTCGAGGAACACCGAGGACACGCGGTGCTGGCCCAAAAAAGGTAGGATCGTCCGTGGTTCGGGGCGGGTGCCCGATATGAACAGGCCCTTGGTCGCTCCGAAGCTGTCCTGCAACGTCACGGCGCCGCGAGAAATATAATAGCCCAGGACGTTGAACCATTCGAGGTATGTGTCGAGCATGAGATATTCGAACAGGGCGAAGGTCAGCGTGACGACGCCCGCCGCAAGCGCCAGACGGTCGGCGAGCCTGAGGTCGCGCAGCTTGTAGCCGAGCGCAAAGAAGATCGCCGGGCTCGCCACATCGCGAATCGCCTTGAGATCGGTCTGCTGGCGGAGCGCGAACAGCAACAGCATATAGCTGACGAAGATCGCCAGAAACAGCGGCAGACCCGGACGGCGATCCAGAGCCGCGACGAAGGCGCCGCCGGTCAACGCCATCTCCATCAGCATCACATGGCTGTCCGACATGGCGGTGATGCGAGTATTGACGAAGCAGAGAAACAGATTGAACGTCAGCGTGCCCAACACGCTTGCGACGGCGACGAACCGCGCGAACTGGATGGCCGGCGAGAACCCGTTTCGCTCTTCGGCAATCCGTATCGTCTCCGCCGCCGCCATGCCGTCACGCCGCCCTGTCGATCATCACCGCGCCGATCAGCCTGTCGTCGCCATCAGGCAGGTTGTCGATGAAAGTCCTGAGATCGTCCCGGCCGTAACCCTGCTCGGCCAATACGAGTATGCCGTCGGCCACTTGGAGCAGAGCGGCCTGATGGCGGCGCGCCACCGACCCGCGACCATCGACCAGGATGACGTGCGGTCGACGCAGCCGGTTGACGAAGTTGCGAAAAGTCGGCGCCTGGCCCGCGAGCGACGGGGCATGCGAGAGGCGCAAGTAATGCAGGATATGCGCGAGCGGCGCGTCCTCCTGCTCCGCGTCGTCCTGCGCCATGTCGTCACCATCCGCATAAAGGATGTCCAGTCCCTCCGCATGCAGACCCTCCGCCAATTTGGAGATCAGGCCCGCCGCTGGCCTGGCGCGATCGGGAGACAACAGGATGACGATATCGGTGGCTCCGCGGACCACCCGCTCCGCGATCTCCTCGACGATCAGCCCCACGCCGCGGCTGCCGATCTCGGCGCTGTCGCCGCGCGCACGAAACGAAGCGTTGGCGAGACGGCCGAGAACGGGCGAGCGCTCGACGAGATGCGCGATGATCGGCAGATCGGGACGCGTGGCGGCAATCTGTTCCGGTTTGTCCAGTGAGAAAGCTGTTCGGTCGCGCGCCTCGGACGGCGAGGAGTTTGCTGGGACCTCGGTCGTCGCCGCCTCGCCTCTCACCCGCTGAAACAGCGCGCCGCCGAGCTCGCGCAAGATCGCGATGCCGCAACCGGCCATAACGCCGAACAGACCGCCGGCGATGACGATCATGATCTTGGCGAGCATGGACGAGGACGCCACGCCGACCGCTTTGGAAATGATCCGCGAATTGTTGGTGTCGGCGAGGTCACGCTGGCCGAGCTCCTGCGAGCGCGACAGGAAGGTCTTGTAGAGCGTTCGCAGCGTATCGACCTGGCTCTGCAGCTCGCGCGCCTGAATGGCGGCGGCGCCGGCGTCGAAGCTCACGCCGGTCAGGTCGTTCAAGCGCCGTTCGAGCGCCGCGACATTGGCTTCGCCACGATCGACCGCGCTTTTGAGCGACACTTTGATGCGCTCGAGTTCCTGTTCGATCGCCTGACGCATGCCGGCGACCTGGCTCTGGATGGCGCGCATCTGCGGGTGATTGGCGCCGAGCGACGACGACCTTTCGTTCATTTGCGCCACGAGATCGGCATAGCGGGCGCGCATGGTCCCGAGCGGCACCGAAGCGATGGCCTCAGGGATGGCCCCGTCCTGCACCGAGCCGACCGTCAGAGACTTTGCCTGGTCATAGCTGGCGCGCTTTGCGCCGAGATCGGCCCGGGCCGCCAGAAGTTGTCGGTTGACGCCCTCGACCTGCTGGTCGATCACCAGCCCCTGCTGGCCGGTCGACACGATCTGGTTGGCCGCCTTGAAGGCCTCAAGCTCGTTCTCGGCCTTGCGCAGGCGCTGTGCGAGCGCCTGGGCCTGCAGCTGGAACGCGTCCGAAGCGCGCTCTGACGCTTCGCTTTTGGCTTCGTGGATCTTCTTCAGATAGACGCTGGAAATCGCATTGGCGATTTCCGCCGCCTTGACGGGATCCTGGTGCTTGAACGCGACGGCGACGACGAAAGACTGGCCCTGCTGCGTCACGAAGAGATTCTTCTGCATCACGGCGATCGCCGCCGAGCGGGCCAGGTCTTTGTCCGGTGGCGCTTTCCTGACCAGGAGCGGGTCGTTGGTCAAATCGAGCTTGTCGACCACCTCGCCGAGAATCTCGGCGGATTGAATCAGGTAGATCTGGCTCTCCAGCATCGCCGCATCCTGCGCGGGTCCCGCGATCTGCGGCGAGAGTTCCGTCTGGACCGTCGAGAGTCCCTCCGGATCGATCAAAATCTGGGCGATAGCCTGGGTCGGCGTCTTGACCACAACCGCATAGGCGCCGGCAAGGACCAGGCAAATCGCCGCCGTGACGACGACATAGAGCCACCGCCGCAACAGAATGCCCGGGAGTTCGAAGATGTCCATGCTCATGCCTTGGTTCTGAAACGGCCTTTGAATGGCTGGAATCAAGCCGCCCATTGGTCCGCAAGTATCGCGGCTTATGGTTAACGGAAGATAAATTCAAAGGGGGTTCGCCGCCATCGAAGGAGGCGTTCAAGGCATCCACCAAGGTGATCCCGGATCGGCCAGAGCCGGAAAACACGAAAGCCCGCCGCGGGAGGAGGTGCGACGGGCTTTCGGTAAACTCGATGACGACTTGGGAGGAGGAGCGTCGTCATCCTACGAGGCAGGACCCTTGGGAGGAGGAGTGGATCCTGCGATCTACAAGGCTTTGCGGGAGGAGGATGCATCGCCTTGTTGAAGATAGGTATAGCCGCGACCGCGAAAAAGCGCCAGCAAAATTGCTGCAGTGCAGCTATGCGATTTCCGCACGGCGCGCATGGAAAACCCGCCGGGCTGCGCCTCGGCGGGTTCTCGCAATCAATTCGGCGCAGGATCAGGCGGCCGCCAATTCCTTCTTCACCATCGCGCGCAGCGCGACCAGGTCCTTGGCGAAGGCGCGGATGCCCTCGGCAACTTTCTCCGTCGCCATGGCGTCTTCGTTCATCATCCAGCGGAAAGTCTTTTCATCGACGGCAATCTTGTCGACGGGCGTGGACCGTTCCGGCGACAACTTCCTTTCGAGCGTTCCCTGATCGGCGTCGAGTTGTTCCAGCAGCGCCGGGCTGATCGTCAGCCGATCGCAGCCCGCCAGCGCCTCGATCTCGCCGGTGTTGCGGAAGGATGCGCCCATGACCACGGTGTCGATGCCATGCGTCTTGTAGTAATTGTAGATCTCGCGCACCGACACCACGCCCGGATCGGTTTCCGACGTGTAGGTCTGGCCCGTCGACTTGGCGTACCAGTCGAGGATGCGGCCGACGAAGGGCGAAATCAGAAAGACCTTGGCGTCGGCGCAAGCCACAGCCTGGGCCATGCTGAACAACAGAGTCAGATTGCAGTCGATGCCTTCTTTCTGCAGGATCTCGGCGGCGCGAATGCCTTCCCAGGTCGAGGCGAGCTTCACCAGGATGCGGTCGCGCTCGATACCGCGCTCTTTATAGGCGGCGATGACGCCGCGCGCCTTGTTGACCGAGCCCTCGATATCGAAGGAGAGGTCGGCGTCGACTTCGGTCGAGACGCGGCCGGGAACGAGCTTGGAGAGCTCGACGCCGACCGAAATGGCCAGACGGTCGGCCACCGAGGCGATAACCGCCTCTTCCGCCCCGCCCCGTGTCTTGCCCCAGGCAACGGCTTCAGCGACCTGATCCTTGAACATCGGGGTTCCGAGAGCCTTGAGCACGATGGTCGGATTGGTCGTGCAGTCGATCGGCTTGAGTTTCGCCACGGCTTCGATATCGCCAGTGTCGGCCACGACGGTGGTCATGGCGCGAAGTTGTTCCAGTTTGGATGTCACATTGTCCTCCGTTCGAGCTACTCGGACCCGGCGCGCCGGAGAATCCGCGAGAGAAATATATGGCTTGTCTATTGCCGGATTATGCGACTTATGTCAAACAAAGAGCGCAAATGTTTCAGAAAAAATGCGCTGCGCTTCGGAGCGCCAAGCTGCGGCTTCCATGTCAACGTGGCGCGGCGCGCAAGGTTGCATCGCCCCTGCCCAGCGGAGGGGCCGGACGAGAAATGACTGGGAGAACGAAGACAGTTGGCGAAACTCGAGCGAAACAATCATACGCATCTGATGGATTCGCGCGCGCTGCGGCTCAGGGCCGCCTGGCTCTATTACAACCGTGGCCTGACGCAGAAGGACATCGCCGAACATCTCGGCGTCAGCCGCTCCACCGTCATTCGCATGCTGGATGAAGCGCTGAAGCGCGCCGAAGTGCAGATCTGGATCAACGAGCAGCCGGGCGATTGCACCGCGCTCGCCCTGCGCCTCGAGGAGATGCTGGGGCTCGACGAGGCCGTCGTGGTGCCGGGAGAAGGAAACACGGACGAGACCGCGCGCGATGTCGGCGCGGCGCTGGGTCGCTTTCTCTCGGAAGTGATCGCGGATGGACATGCCGTCGGCGTCGGATGGGGTCGCACGCTGAACGCATCGCTACAATCCTTCCGCCCTCCACGGCGCGAAAACGTGCAGATCGTATCCTTGCTAGGCGGCATCGTGGAAACCAATGCGGTCATCAATCCGATCGACTACTCCTGGCGGCTCGCGAGCCAGCTCGACGCCGATTGCCTGCTTCTGCTGGCGCCGCTGATCGTGGATTCGGCCGAGACCAAGCAGAGACTGATCGAGCGCTGCGGCCTCGGCAAACTTTTCGAGCGCGCCAAAAACCTCGACCTCGCCGTGATCAGCTGCGGCGATTTCAGCCCGACCGGCACGTCTATGTCGCACAATTTCATTTCTGCGGAGGACCATGCGTCGCTGCTCGAGACAGGCGCGGTCTGCGACACGCTTTGTCATTTCCTGGACGCGGACGGACGCGACGTCAGCCATCCGATCCAGGATCGCGTGATGACCGTCGGGCTCGATGCGATATCGCAGGCGAAGCACATCGTGCTCGCCTCGGGCGGCAGGCGGCGGGTTCCGGCGATCAAGGCCACCATCAAACGCACCGGCTGCCATACGCTCGTGACCGACGAGGCGGCCGCGCGGGGCTTGCTCGGCCTGGACTGACGCCGCGACGCGGGGGGTCTCTCCGGTCGCGTCTCAGAACACGACTTTTTCGAGAGGCCTGCGTCCGGCCTCGAACTCTCGCAGGGTCGCTTCGCGCGCTGCGATATAATTGCGGTCATAGGGCACCGCATCCTGGTGTCTGGCCAATTGCAATTGCATGATGAAGAGCCGGTCGTGGCGGAATGCGGTCTCCGACAAGGCGAGATAGAACTCCCACATACGGAAAAACCGCTCGTCATACAGCGCGATCGCTTCGGCCTTGCGCGCAACAAAGCGCTCGCGCCACGCCCGGAGCGTGTGCGCATAATGGATCGGCAGGATCTCGATATCCTTAATCAACAGGCCGGCGCTTTCGACGGCTGGCAGAACCTCCGCGATCGAGGGCATGTATCCGCCAGGGAATATATACTTTTCAATGAAAGGGTTGGTGGCGAAATTGGGCTTGGTCCTGCAGATCGAGTGCAGAACCATCACGCCCTTTTTATCGAGGCAGCTGGAGACCTTACGAAAAAACCGGCGGTAATTGCCGACGCCGACATGTTCGAACATGCCGACGGAGACGATGCGATCGAACTTGCCCTGGACATCCCGATAATCGGTGAGTTCGAAGCGCACGCGATTGGACAGCCCACGGCGCTGCACTCGATCTCGCGACACTTTCAATTGCTCTTCGCTCAGTGTTACGCCCGTGACGTCGACATTCTCCGCTTCGGCGAGATACATCGCCATCCCGCCCCAGCCAGAGCCGATTTCGAGCACGCGGTTGCCGTCCTCGAGCAGCAGTTTGGCGGCGATATGCCGTTTCTTGGCCAATTGCGCCTCATCGAGTGAGATGCCCGGAGGCTCGAAATAGGCGCAGGAATATTGCCAGTCCTCGTCGAGAAACAGATCGAACAGCTTGGCGCTGAGATCGTAATGATGCGAGACGTTTTGCAGGTTTCGGTTGATTGGAAACCGGCTCCAAAGCTGTGTCGACAGAGCTCGGGCAAATGTCCTGGCGGCGAGCTTGACATTGCCTGCCTTGCGGACGCCGTTGCGCCTGAGCAGCGACAGGAGATCGAAAACATTGCCGGCTTCGAGGATCAGCCTGCCGTCCATATACATTTCGGCGAGTTTGAGCGCAGGATCATCGACGATAGCCCGCTCTGCTTCGGCGTCGGCAATGCGAACGATTATGGTGTCTTCCGAGCCGTCGCCGAAGGTCCGCGTCTCGCCCGAGGCCAAGACGAGCTTGAGCGACCCTGTCTGCACGATCTTGCCAATCATTTGGGCGACGTCCGCCATACGATCCTCCCTGCCCCAGGGCAAATGATTACTGGAATCTAAATAAGAGAATGCGTCGGAGCGACACCGACCGCAAGTCGAAATCGCCGAAGGCGGCAATCTCGGGCGCTGTCAGGATCGCCGAATGGCTATTGGGGAAGCTGAGAATCGAAAAGGCCTGCCGTGGGAGGAGGATACGGCAGGCCTTCGAAAGTCGGCTTGGCGACGGGAGGAGGAGTGTCGCCAATCCTGCGAAGCAGCCTGGGAGGAGGAGTAGCTGCTTCGGTGAAGAGCTGCGCTGGGAGGAGGATGCGCCGCTCTCGTGGGGATATAGATAGCCTGGAGGATCGACCGCAAAAAGTCTGAATTTCGCAGCGCAGCCATGCAATTTTTCGATAGGTCATCCCGCCTTGTCCACAACCTCATGAAAAATATGATTTATCGGGAATGCGCTCAACTTGGGCGGGCGGACATCCATGTTCAAATATGACAGGATTGAGGCAGCCCGAGCGCAAAAAAGAAAGCGCCCGCCTTCATGGTGAAGGCGGGCGCTGCGTGAGATTTCTGATTTCTATCGGCGAGAGCGATTAAGCCGCGGCCGAGGCGCGTGCGATGCGACGGATATCATCGCGGGCGATGCCGAGGTCGTTCAGTTCGCGGTTGCTCATGCGACCGAGTTCGTTGACGGTCTGACGATATTTGCGCCAAGCGTTGATGCTGCGTGCGACGTTCATGATGATCCCTTTCCCGGGTCTTTGTGACGTCAGCTGCTATGCGTTTCCGCTTTGCCCCGGCGTCGTTTCGATGATTGGAATATAGGCGCTGCGAGAGTTTTCTAACAGCGCAAAGCTCTCACTGCACCCATGCCTCCAACGCATATCTCCGCCGGAAACACTGGAAGCGCCGGCTTCGGCCCCCTCTTCGGTCGTATTCTCTTCGATCGTCTTGCCAAGTTTCGCCCCGGGGGCTAAGCCCCGATGATACCGTTAACAGGAGCCCCGCCCGGGATGGCCGACAATCGCAAGCCGCCGACCATGGCCGATATCGCCCGCATCGCGGGCGTCTCCCTGATGACGGTGTCCCGAGCCTTCAAACCAGACAGTTTGATCAGCCGGGAGACGCGCGAAACCGTCCTGACGACCGCCGAGAACATCGGCTATGTCTTCGATTCCACCGCTTCCAATTTTCGATCGCAGAAATCCGATTTCGTCGCCGTCACCATCCCGGCGATCAGCAGCCCCAATTTCGCCGACACGATCGGCGGGCTGGCGGATCGTCTGGCGTCGCGCGGCCTGCAGATCCTGCTCGGCTACACGAATTACCACATGCAGGATGAGGAACGGCTGATCGAGCAGTTTCTCCGGCGTAAGCCGCAGGCGATCGTGGTCACCGGCGGCAGGCATACCGAGCGGGCCCGCAAGCTGCTGCAGAACGCCCATATGCCTGTGATCGAAACCTGGGATTCCCCGAGCGAGCCGATCGGCAATTACGTCGGCTTTTCCAATGCCGGCGCCGTGCGGCAGATGGTCGATCATTTCGTGGCTGTCGGTTATCGTCGCATCGCCTTCATCGGCGGCGATGTCGGACGCGACACGCGCGGCAGCGACCGGCGCATGGGGTTCATTGCCGCGATGGCCGCGCACGGACTCGATGCGTCACGATTGATCGCCGCCGGCCCGCCGCCGATTTCGGCTCTGGAGGGCGCCGCGGCGATGGCGCGGCTGTTGGAAACCTATCCCGACACAGAGGCGGTAATCTGCGTCTCCGACCAGTCCGCCTTCGGCGCCTTGACCGAATGCCAGCGGCGCGGCCTCACGCCGCCCACGGATATCGGCGTCGGCGGCTTCGGCAATTTCGAGATCGGCGCTGTGTCCAATCCCCGGCTCACCACCATCGATCCCTCGTCGCGGCTGATCGGTGAACGCACCGCAGTACTGATCCTCGACATCCTCGATGGGCATCCGGGCGACAACGTCGAGATCGCCCCGGCCCTGATCGTGCGCGAGAGCAGCCGTTAGGGTTCCTGCAGATTTTTTGGAAGTCGATAGGCGATGACGTAGTCGCCAGGCGTGGTTTCGAGCGCCGCATGGCCGCCGGCGACGATCACCACGATCTGATCGCCATTCGCGTCGAGATAGGTCATCGGCGTCGCCTGTCCGCCGGCGGGCAGCCTGGCGCGCCACAGCTCCTCGCCGCTGGCGACATCGTAGCCGCGGATGTAATCGTCGAGCGTCGCAGCCAGAAAAGCCACGCCTCCGCGCGTGACGATCGGCCCGCCGATGCCGGGAACGCCCATTTCGAAACGCAGCGGAACCGGCGCCAGATCGCGCACGGTGCCGTTGACGCGTTTGTAGCGCAGCGCCCCCGTATCGAGATCGGCGCTGGCGACGTAGCCCCATGGCGGCGCCTGGCAGGGTAGGCCGAGCGGTCCCACGAAGGGTCCGAGACGCACGCTGTAACGCAGCCCGGCATTGTCGATCAGCACGCTCTTCATGCGCTTCGGCGGGGTCTCCTTCGGCTTCTCATGCGGCACCAGCCGCGCCACGTAAGCCAGATAGGTCGGCATGCCGAACAGGATGCGGCGTTCGGGATCGACCGCGATCCCGCCCCAGTTGAAGACGCCGAAATTTCCGGGATAGACGATCGTTCCCTGCTGCGAGGGCGGCGTATAGCGCCCTTGGTAGCGGCGGGAGTGAAACCGGATGCGGCAGGAGAGTTGGTCGAACAGCGTCACACCCCACATATCCGCCTCGGTCAACGGCGGCGGCGAGAAGGACAGGGTCGAAAAAGGCTGCCGAGGCGCGGTCTGTTCTCCCGGAATGAGGCTTGCCGGCGCCTCCGCCTCGCCGACGGGCAGCAGGGGCGCGCCGGTCCGCCTGTCCAGCACATAGATGTCGCCCTGCTTGGTGGGCGCGGCGAGCGCCGGGACCATTTCGCCGGAGGCGGCGCGGAAGGAGAAGAGCGAGGGCTGCGCCGGAACATCCATGTCCCAGAGGTCATGCCGCACCGTCTAGAAGGACCAGCGCGCCCTGCCCGTTTCGATGTCGAGCGCCACGATCGCCGAGGAGAACTTTTCCATCGCCGGGCTGCGGCCCTGCCCCATCTGATCCGGCGGCCGATTGCCCATCGGCGCATAGACCAGCCCGAGTTCCTCGTCGGCAGACGAGATCGACCAGCTGTTGGGCGACCCGGCCGTGTAGAACTGGCCCTCGCCGAGCGGCTGCGTCGCCTCCGGATTGCCCGAATCCCAGTTCCACAAAAGGCGACCCGTGACAGCGTCATACGCGCGGATCACACCGGAGGGAGCATTCAGGCCAGCGCTGTCGCTCACCGCGCCGCCGATGATGATCTTGCCCTTGGCGACCACCGGCGGCGAGGTGTTGTAGAAAAATCCCGTCTCCGCATGCGGCAGGCCGCGCAGGAGATCGACGACGCCACTGTCTCCGAAGCTTCGACACAGCGATCCCGTATTGGCGTCGATGGCGGTCAGGCGACCGCCGGCGGCCGGCAGGAAGAGCCGTTGGCTGCATGTCGCGCCGGCTTCCGCCGCATCTTGGAAATAGGACACGCCGCGGCAGGTCTGGCTGCGCGGGGCAGCCTTCGCCTGTTTGACGGCGTCGAAGCGCCAGACTTCCTTGCCCGTCGTCGCATCGAGCGCGATGACCTGACTATGCGGCGTGCAGAGGAAAAGCCGGTTGCCAATCTTCAGCGGCGTCGCCTGATAGCTCGCCTCGACCACCTCTTTCCCGCGCTTCTTGTCGCCGGTCTGGAAGCGCCAGGCCTCCTCGAGAGAGCTGACATTCCCAGGTGTTATCAGATCGAGGGTGGAAAAGCGCTGCCCCGCAAGCGATCCGCCATAATGCGGCCAGTCGGCGCCCGGCGCATTCGAAGTCATGGCCGCAGGCTTGTCGGACGGGTCCGCATTCGGCGCCAGATCGAAATTAGTGAATTCGCCGAACCCCACGACCGCGACGACGAGGGCCAAGGGATAGCCGAGATAACCAAGGCGCGGCGGCAGGGAAGCCCGCCGCGTCAGCCGCTTGCGGAGCCATGGCGTCGAGAGCCACAGGGCGGTCAGCACGATGACGCTGATGCGCGGCAGCAGCCCCCACCAGTCGAAGCCCGCCTCGGCGACGGCCCAGCCGAGAACGGAGAGAGCCACCAGTCCGAAGACCGGAAGCACGACCGGGTCGCGACGCCAGAGCAGGACCGCGGAAGCGAGATAGGCCATGCCGATGGCCAAATAGGCGACGCTGCCGCCCAGCCACATGAGCGTCCAACCCTCGCGCGCCAGCACGAGCCCGATCGCCGCGCAAATTATGGATGTCAGCTTTTCAATCAACACGGCCCCTCCTCCGCGGGCCGCGACTTTTAACAGAACAACGCGCGGGCAGAAAGACGCGCGAAGACGCCATCCCCTTGAGACGCCAAGAAAATCCCGCTGCCGGACATGTGGACAGTCTTGATGTTCGCGCGATGGCTTACGGAATTGACTTAATTTCATATTTTCAATTATATTGAATGGACGTTCAGCAAATAAGGATGAGGTCGATGACTATACAGACCAAGATTGCCGCACCGCCCCAGGGCTGGGATCGACGCGGACTTCCCGGCTGGACCTATCACAGCCCCGCTCTGCTGGAGCTCGAAAAGGAGCATGTCTTCCGCCGCAGTTGGCAGCTCGCCTGCCATGTCTCCGACCTGCCCACGCCCGGCAGCTATATCACGCTGGACATCGTCGGCGAGCGGGCGCTGGTGCTGCGCGGGCAGGATGGCGCAATCCGGGCGTTTCACAATATCTGCAAGCATCGCGGCTCCCGGCTCGTCGCCGACGAGAAAGGCGCCTGCCGCAATGCGCTGGTCTGTCCGTTCCATGGCTGGGTGTATAATCTCGACGGCACGCTGCGCGGGCCGGCGCGGCCGGACACCTTTCCGCCGCTCGACAAACGCGAATTCGGCCTCAGCGAAATCGATTGCGAGGTCTGGCTCGGTTTCGTCTTCATCCGCTTCGCCGCCGGCGATCAGCCCGCCGTCGCTGATCTCATGGCCCCCTATCACGAGCAGCTCGCCCATTACCGGACGGATACGGCCGTGCCTGTCGGCAAGCTCTGGACGCAGACCTCGCCGGTCAATTGGAAGTCGGTGCGCGACGTCGACAATGAGGGCTATCACGTCGCCATGGCGCATCCGGCGCTGCAGGATCTCTATGGCTCGACCTATTATGACGAGCCCTTCGTCGACGGCGTCTGCCGGTCTTTCGCGACCTACAATCCCCATGCCGGGCGGCGCTGGAGCGTGCGCAACTATGTGAAACTGTCGAAAAACTCCATCGGCCTGCCGGAGACGCTGGAGAAGGCCTGGATCTATTACGGCCTGTTTCCCAACAACGTCATCGCCGTCACGCCCGAGGCCATTCAGTTCTACCAGGAATTTCCGCTATCGACCGGCGAGACGCTGCTGCGCGGCGCGGTCTATCGCTATCCGGAGGAAGACCGTCGCCAGCGGCTCGCCCGCTATCTCGCCGCCCGCATCGACCGCGACACGATGGCGGAAGATGTGCAACTGACCGTCTGGTCGAACGAGGCCATGGCGTCGAAAAGTTTTTCGAGCTTCTTTCTCTCCGATCTCGAATATGGCGTGCGCACCCATCACGACCACCTCCGCCGGGCGCTGCCGGTGATGACGCTCGACGCCGCGCCGGCCGAGAGCGAGATGGAGACCGTCAACGCCGCGCTTCGCCTTGCGCCGTCTGCGCCCCTGCCCTGACGGCGCGCCCGCCGGCCCCTTCAGCGAAATCGCGTCCCCTCTCATTATCGGCGCCGATCGATGCTAGGAGGGGGTAATCATCAAGCTGGAGATTCTGCCGTGAGCCAAGACTGGACCAAACCCGTGACCCTGGCGCTCGAAGGCCCCGGCACATTCACCACCATCCGCAATCTCCGCGAAGCCTCCTGGGCGCTGATCGAGGACTGGCCGCTCGAAGACGGCCCGGCGCTCGACCGTGCCCTGATCGTGATCGAGGCCGCGCTCAAGGGCAAGAAAAAACCCGAAGACGCCCGCATGGCCTTCATCGCCGCCGCGCGCGAGGCGCAAATCGAGATGCGGGAGTGACGCGGCGCCTCTCTGCGTCAACATGGCGAATGTCGCGAGACCCGGTTTGGGCGTAGGGCTCACTCACTGAACAAGGGTCAAAATCATATGCAGTCGTCCGACATCTGGGATTGGTTCCCCATCGTATTTTTCCCGCTCAAGATCGCCGTGCTGGGCGTTGGCATGTTTTATGCGATCAAGTGGCATCGGGATCAGGATAAGAAGGGGTAGCGTGATAAGACGCGCACGCGCCAGCTTTGCCCACATATGATAATGCGCAGGTAGACTCCCGTTAGGCTGGCAGAGCGCACGGTATCGAATTTCTCGCTTCACCCTCGGCTCACTCAGAGGCCGTAAAGAACCGTTACCAATAGCCGCCGACGAGCCAGGCAGAGCTAAACATCATCCGTTGGTTCTTATATAGTGGGGAGCTGATCGACAGAAAAATCATTCCATAGAGCTCATTTTGAGGAACTTGAATGCAACCGAAAGATAAGTTCATCGCCTTCATAGATATACTTGGATTTTCTCAGTTAATTGCAAAACTCGAAGAAAATGGAGAAGGATTTTCTGAAGCGCTAGAACTAACGGAGGCTCTCGGGCCTAATATCTGCTCGGTCAGCTTAGCAGGTTTTGGCCCCACAACCTGCCCAAGCTCGACTCGAATTGAGGAAAATCTCGACTTTCAGGCCACGCAGATTTCTGACTGTGTCGTGATATCAGTAGAAATATCACCTGCTGGAATTATAAATCTTCTCTCTCATTGCTATGGAATTTCTTTGAAGCTTCTCGCCAAAGGAGCCCTCTGTCGCGGAAGCATAATACGCGGCAAAATCTATCACACGAACGCGCAGTTTTTCGGCACCGGATACATGTCTGCGTACAAAGGTGAAAGTCAGGTTCGGTTTCTCCAGTCAAGCGACGCTGAAAAAGGCACTCCTTTCATTGCCCTGTCTGACCAAATTACCGACTACATTAAAAATGACACTGACGAATCTGTTCGCATGATGGCTCAGCGAATGACACGATCCGATGGAACATACACTGCGATCTACCCGTTTACCCAGATGGGCAGAAACCAAGTGCATTAATAACTCTAGATTTTGATCCAAACTATTGGATTTATCAAATAGACCGCAGTATTAATTACAGGAAAGCGGATTTACAGAGCTTCACTGATGTATTTAATCAAACGGTTGACGAGGGTGCCCGATCTAAGATTCAGCATTATATGCAGGGCTTGTCGGACGTAATTAAAGAACAGCAACGTCGACGTAGTCAACTCACCGAGATGATAGATACTGGATACATTCCATATGGGACAGTTTGGTAAGTGGTGCCAAATTCATCAAAAGTCTATTGTCTATCGCGGTAGTCAAGCCCCCTCACCCCCGCCAAAGCCCCTCCCTCACCAGCTCATCCTGCGTCAACCTGATCGCCTTGTCCAAAATCTCCCGCATCCGGTCGATCTCGCCGCGCTCGATCACCAGCGGCGGGCTCATCACGCACATATGGATCAGCGGCCGCACCAAGAGGCCGAGGTCCTGGCAGTGGCGGTCGATGCGTTTGCCGACTTCGAGATCCAGCGCCAGCGGGTTGTTGCTGACATGATCGGCCACGCATTCGACGCAGGCCATCAGGCCGAGTCCGCGCACTTCGCCGACCAGCGGCAGCGCTTCCAGCGCCTTCAGGCTCTGCTGGAAATAGGGCGCCACTGTGCGGGCATGGTCGAGAATGCCGCCTTCGAGCAGGTCGAGATTGGCGTTGGCGACGGCGCAGCCGATCGGATGGCTGGAATAGGTCAGGCCATGGGCGAACATCGCATCCGAATGGTTGGAGCGGCGCAAGTCTTCGAACAGGCGTTCGGCGATCATCACGCCCCCCAGCGGGAAATAGCCTGAGGTGACGCCCTTGGCGAAGGTGATCATGTCGGGCGCGATGCCGAACACCTGTTCGGAAGCGAAGACATCGCCGAGCCGGCCGAAGGCGGTGACCACCTCGTCGGCGATGAACAGAATGTCATGCTCGGCGCAAATGGCGCGCATGCCAGCGAGATAGCCGTCCGGCGGCACGATCACCCCGCCCGAGGCCATGATCGGCTCGGCGATGAAGGCGCCGATCGTATCTGCGCCTTCCCGCGCGATGAGATCGCGGAATTCCTGCAGCAGATGCGCGCAAAACGCCTCGACCGCCATGCCGGCGGGACGGCGGAAAGGATTGGGGCAGGAGAGCTTCAAGACCTGTTCGCTGGCGCTGTCCATCCAGTCATGGTCGCGCGGTCGGCCGTTGAGCGAGGCCGAGAGATAGGTCGAGCCGTGATAGGCGCCTTCGCGCGAAACGATCCGCTTCTTGGCGGGACGACCGAGCACATTGTTGCGGAACTGCATGAAGCGCAGCGCCGTCTCCACCGCAGACGAACCGCCGGTGGTGTAGAAAACATGCTGCAGCCCCTCCGGCGCATGACCCGCGAGACGCGCGGCGAGCTCCGCCGATGGATCATTGGTGGTGTACCAGGGCGAATTGTAGGACAGCGCCATCGCCTGTTCCGCCATGGCGTCAACGATCTCGCGGCGGCGATGGCCGACATTGACGCACCACATGCCGGCGGGGCCATCGATCAGGCGGCGGCCGGCATGATCCGTCACATAGATGCCGTCGCCTTCGAGAATGCGCCCGCGCGCCTCCGCGCCGATCGAGCCGGACACCGGCCAGGGCTGCACGAGATGATCCCGGGCCAGGCGATCGGCCGGATCTTCCGCCGCATATGCATCTTTCACGACCGCCGCCATATCGACACCTCCGGGGTTAAGCCTCTCTGAGCACGGCGCAATTCGAATTATTCTGAATGTCCGTTCAATCAATATTTCAGATTTTCCGCTTGATTTCAATCCTGATTCCGGCATTGTTGACGACAACATGCCAAGAGACATAAAAGGCATAGGGGAACTGGAAATGGGAATGACACATCTCCGCCGCGGGAACGCGGACGATGCCGGCTGAACCGCGCGCGCACTCCGCAACCGGCGGAGACTGGCAATTGTCGAGCCGCGCCGCCGGCCTGCTGCTGATCTCGCCGACCGTTCTTTATGCGCTGGCGCTACTGGCGCTGCCGATACTCATCGTGCTCATCTACAGCGTCTGGAGCCAGAATTACCTGACCATCGACAGGACCTTCACGCTCGCCAACTATACGACGGCGCTGACCGATCCGATCTATCGCGACCTGCTTTCCCGCTCGCTGGTCATCTCGCTCGCCACCAGCGCGATCACCGTTGCGATGTCCTATCCGATCGCCTGGTACATTTCCTTCCATGGCGGCTATCGCAAGAACCTGCTGCTGTTTCTTGTCACCATCCCCTGCTGGACCAGCTATCTGCTGCGCGTCATGGCCTGGAAGGTGATCCTCGGCTATAAGGGCGTGCTGAATGGCGGGCTGCTCAACCTCGGCCTGATCGACCAGCCGCTGACCTCGCTGCTCTACAACGCCAATTCCGTGCTGATCGCGCTCGTGCATTCCTGGGCCGCCTTCGCGATCATCCCGATCTTTGTGTCGCTTGAAAAGATCGACCGCTCCTTGCTCGAAGCCTCACGCGATCTCGGCGACAGCCGCTTCAAGAGTTTCCTGCGCGTCGCGCTGCCGCTCTCCATGCCCGGCGTGATCTCGGCCTTCCTGATCGTGATGATCCCGACCGTCGGCGATTACGTGACGCCAAAGCTGGTGGGCGGCAAGGAAGGCGTGATGATCGCCGCCGCGATCGAGGCGCAATTCGGCAAGGGCAACAATTGGCCGCTCGGCGCGGCGTTGTCGGTCACCACCATGATCGCGGTATCGTTGAGCGCCGCCATCGTCGTGCTTCTCCTCAAGCTGGTCGCGCGGAGGATAAGATGAAGAGCCTGAGGCTGCCCTTCCTGTCGATCTATCTGGTTTTCTATCTCGTCTTTCTCTATGCGCCGATCCTGGTCATCCCCGTCTTTTCCTTCAATACCGCCGCCGCGCCCACCCTGCCGCTGAGCGGCTTCACGCTGAAATGGCACGAAATGGTTTGGGGCAATGCGCAGATGCTGCGCGCCGCCCTCAACAGCCTGATCGTCGGCCTATCCGTGTCGCTGCTCACCACCACGCTCGGCGTTCTCGCGGCGCGCGCGCTCAGCCGCCATCGCTTTCCGGGCCAGAAGGCGGCGAGCGGGCTGATCATGGCGCCGCTGTTTCTGCCGGAAATCATCGTGGCGGTGTCGCTGCTGACGATCATCCTGTCGCTCGGCTTTTCCGCCTCGTTGATCGCGGTGATCCTCGGCCACACCGTATTCTGTCTGCCCTACGCCATGTCGGTGCTGACGGCCGGCTTCCAGAATCTTGATCCGTCGCTTGAAGAAGCGTCGCGCGACCTCGGCGAAACGGCGTTCGGCACGTTCCGGCGGGTGATCCTGCCGGTCGTGTCGCCGGCGATCGTCTCCAGCCTGCTGGTGTCCTTCACCATTTCCTTCGACGAGTTCATCCTGGCCTTCTTCCTGTCCGGCTCCGAGCCGACCTTGCCCGTCTATATCTGGGGTCAGTTGCGGTTTGCGGCAAAGCTGCCCTCGGTGCTCGCGCTCGGTTCGCTCATTCTCGTCCTGTCGATCGCGCTGCTCGCGATCGCCGAAATCCTGCGCAAGCGGGCCGAAGACCGACTGACCGCTATGGGAGCGCCCTGATGCAGAACGACATGATCGAGATCCGGCAGGTCAACAAGAGCTACGGCATCTACAAGGCGTTGACCGATATCGATCTCACCATCTCCAGCGGCGAATTCTTCTCGCTTCTCGGCCCGTCAGGCTGCGGCAAGACCACGCTTCTGCGGTCCATCGCCGGTTTCGAGCATCCCTCATCCGGCGAGATCCGCATCGATGGCGAAGAGGTGAGCGCGCGGCCGCCCAATCACCGCCCGGTCAATATGGTGTTCCAGAATTACGCGATCTTTCCGCATCTCGATGTCGCCGACAATATCGCCTATGGCCTCAAGCGTCTGCGGCTCGATCCCACAGAAGAAAAGCGGCGGATCGGCGAGGCGCTGGAACAGGTCCGGCTCGGCCCGCTCGGCAAGCGAAAGTCGCATGAACTTTCCGGCGGCCAACGGCAGCGCGTGGCGCTCGCCCGAGCGCTGGTGCTGCGTCCCAAGGTGCTGCTGCTCGACGAGCCGCTGTCGGCGCTGGACAAGAAACTGCGCGAGGAAATGCAGTTCGAACTCCGGCAATTGCAGAAGACCGTCGGCATCACCTTCGTGCTGGTCACCCATGACCAATATGAGGCTTTGGCGATGTCGGACCGCATCGCGGTGATGTTCGATGGCCGCATCGCCCAGGTCGCCACGCCCAAAGAAATCTATCAGCGCCCCCTCACCCGCCGCATCGCCGCCTTTCTCGGCGGCATGAATTTTCTCTCCGCCGACATCATCGCCGATCAGGGCGCGGAGCTCGTAGTGCGCACAGGCAAGTTCGGCGAGGTCCGAATGGAAAAGCCCCGTGGCTTCCAGACTGAGGGCGGCAGAGCCACGATTGGCATCCGGCCGGAACGGTTGCGCATCCTGTGGGAGGGCGATACGGACGCCCACAGCCTTTCGGCGCGAGTGATCAACCGCGCCTATTTCGGCGAGATCACCCATCTCGATGTCGCGATCGAGGGCTTGGAGCACAGCGTCACGCTGATCGAGACGAATGCTTTTGGCGCCGACGATCTGCCGGTCGGCGCAGAGGTCCGGTTAGCCTATGATCCCGACGGATTTGTGCTTCTGGGCGACGACGCAGCTGCGGCCCGCTAAGCCGCTCCGTGCAGATCAAGCCCGAGTTTTTCGTGCATCGCGACGGCTTGGCCTATCCAATCCGCGCCCAGATGATAGGCACGGAGAGCGTCGAGCGGGTCTTCATCATCGAGCCGCGAGCAGATCCTGTAGATCTCCAAGACCCCAGCCGACATGTCGCCTTGAAGATGAAAATGCATCGCCGCCGCATAACGCGCCCGCCCCGACCATTCCACGCCGGTCGGGGTCAGGATCTGACGCCAGAAGTCCAGATCGTCCTCCGCCATCACTGATCCTATGTCCGCATGGGCGGGGTGGCGGTGCGACGCGACAGCTTGATGAAAGGGCGCGGCGCGATCCGAACGCTCTTCATCATCTTGGTGTAGCCGAGTTCGTTCAACGCATAGATTTCCGCCCAGAGATCGCCAGTGATCTCGGTTCCATAGGGACGACGCAGACTGGCGATCGCAATGGTCTTCTTGAGAAGCGGCGACCAGACCGAGGCGGTGATCAGGCCCGCTTCCTTCTTCTTGCGGTGATAGATGAGCGCCAGCGGCGCGGGCGTATTGCCGTCGATTTCGAGTCCCACCAGCATGTGTTTTAGCGTTTTGTCGCGCCGCGCCGCGAGAATGGCGCGGCGTCCGTTGAAATTGGGCTTGTCCAGATCGACCATCCAGTCCAGGCCGATCTCGTCGGGCAGGCGTAGCCGATCCTCCCGCAACGCCGTCTCCGCCGTCACGAAATCGGCATTGGCGACGATGAAGCCCGCCTCGATGCGGGTGCGGTTGAGCGCATGGTAGCCGATGGCGCGCAACCGATGGCGATCCGCCTGTTCCCAGAGCCGATCCCAGAGCGACAAAGCGTGGTCTGCAGCGCAGAACAATTCATAGCCGAGATCGCCGGTGAAGCCGGTGCGGGATATCAGCACATCGCGGCCAGCATGGGCGAAACTGCCGATGTCGAAGGGCTTCAACCGCTCGACGCCTGAAAAACCCGCGTCGGACAGCAGGGCAAACGACGTCGGCCCCTGCAGCGCTAGGCCCGCCACAGCAGTGGTTTCATCCTCGATCAAGACATCGAAACCCACCGCGCTGTCGAGCAGCCACGGCAGATGCCGTTCCTGCGAACACAGGCGGAAATCCTGGTATCCCAGCCGAAACAGCGTGCCGTCATCCAGCACATGGCCGAAATCGTCGCACCAGGCGGTGTAGTGCACCCGCCCCGGCTTGAGCTTGCGCACGTCGCGCGGGGTCAGACGGTTGAGATAAGCCTCGGCGTCGCGCCCGCGAATGCGATATTTCGTCATCGGCGAGATGTCGAACAAAGCGGCTGTCGAGCGGATCGCGAAATATTCGAGTTCTTCGTCGTCGATCGACCCGGGCGCCTTGAAGCCGGACCAGGAATACCAGTCATTCTCCATCGACAGGGCTTCGAGCCTGGGTAGGAAAGGCGTCGGCTCCAGATTGACGAGCGCATGCCCACGGCTGCGCGCCAAAGCGTTCTGCGAGAGCGCCTGCGTCATCGCACGCCTCCCTTGGACAGGATATGCCGGGCGGCGTTGTAACCCGGAAGACCGGAAATCCCGCCGCCGGGATGCGATCCCGCGCTGGCCAGGAACAGGCCCGAAACGGGCGTATCGTAACCGGAAGCGCCGTAAGCCGGTCGGTTGAACAGCATCTGATCCACCTGCAATTCCACATGATGCCAATGCCCGCCGGGCATCGCATAGATCTGTTCGATGTCGGGCGGAACGAGAAGCTCCGCGGCGAGCACGGAGGATTTCAGCCCCGGCGCATGGGCCTCAAGCCGGTCGAGGACGCGATCGAGAAACGCTGCGCGCCCTGTTTCCCATCCCTGCTTGAGCGCATAGGGCGCGAACTGGATGACGGCCGATAAACTCGCCTTGCCCCCCGGCGCCATAGTGGGATCGCTGACACTGGGCAGCACGATTTCCATCACGGGCTCGGGGGAGAACTCGCCATATTTGGCCGGATTGAACGCCCGCTCCACCTGATTGATCGATGGCGCGATCACCAGCCGCCCCGAGAGATCCTGTCGCGCCATGCCGGTGAAATCCGGAATGCGATCGAGCGCGAGATGCAATTTGGCGGCATCGCCCTTACTGCGGATCTTGCGGATCGCGGTGGACAGGCCGGTATCGACCTCTCCGGGCGACAGCAGGCCGCCCAACGCCACGCCGGGATGAATGGCCGAGACGACAACTGGCGCGACAAGCCTTGCGCCGTCGGCAAGTTCGACGCCGGTTACGCCGTCCGAACTTGTCAGAATACGACTGACCCGCGCCCCGCTTCGCAAATCGGCTCCGTGAGACTTCGCAGCCGCAACGAGCAGATCCGTCACCGCGCCCATCCCGCCCTTCGGCACGATCTGTCCGCCTGCCGCGCCCAGGCTTTCGCCGGCCAGCCGATAATAGAGCCCCATCAGCGAGGTCGGCGATCTCGGGCCGAGATGAACGCCGAGCGTGGCGTCGAAGGCCAGCAGCCCTTTCAGCCTGTCGTCGGTCAGATGCTCGTCAAGGACATCGGCGACATTCATCAGCAGCATCCGGGCGAAGTCGCGCCCGAAATCGCGGCCATGCCGGATGAGCAACAGTCCCGCCAATCCAAAATCGACGATGTCGGCGACCGCGAACTTTCCTGGCATCGGCGGACGGCGCGACTGAAAGCGCTTGAGAATTCCCGCCTGCGACAGCAACAGCGTCCGCAATTCCGCGAACTTGCCTGCCTCTGCGTCGCTCACGCCTCGCAACCGCTCGCCATAGGCGCCGTCGAGCATGACAGCCTCGCCATCGGCGCCCAAAGCGACCGTCGACGCCAGCCGACCTCCTAGCCGCGAGAGATCGAGACCCAGCGCCCGCTCGACCTCGGGCGCGAGCCGGTTGAGGAGATGGGCGAGACCGCTGACCCGGAATCCCGGATGGAACTCGCGGGTGACGGCGCCGCCGCCGAACCGGTCGGAGGCCTCAATGCAGACGGTGCTGCGCCCTGATTTCGCCAGCATGGCCGCAGCGACCAGGCCGTTATGGCCGCCGCCGATGATGATTGTGTCATAGGATGTCATGGGCCGGGCTCATATGGGTGCGGGGCAGTTTGAGATCGCGCAGCACTTCGGCCGCGGCATTGTAGCCGGGCGCGCCCATCACGCCGCCGCCGGGATGGGTGGAAGAGCCGCAGAGATAAAGCCCTTTCACCGGGCTTCGATATTGGGCGTAGCCCGGCACCGGGCGGTTGAAGAGCAACTGGTCAAAGGTCAGTTCGCCCTGGAAGATATTGCCTTCCGTCAGGCCGACTTCGGCTTCCAGTTCCCTCGGCGTCCGCACCTCCATATGCAGGATACGATCGCGGAATCCCGGCGAATAATCGGCGATCTGCGAGATCACGGTTTCGGCGAAGGCGTCGCGGTCGGCGTTGGTCCAGTCGCGGCCTTCCACCTTGGGCGGACAATATTGCACGAAACAGCTCATGAAATGCTTGCCGGGCGGCGCCATGGTCGGATCGAGCGTGGTCGGGATCATCGCGTCGAGGAAGGGATCAGCCGACCAGCGGCCGTCCTTCCAGTCGTCATAGGCGCGTTCGATCCGCTCGACTGTGTCGGTGAAATGCAGATCGCCCTTGATGGCATGGCAGCCCGGCGGCAGAGCCGGAAAGTCCGGAAGTCCGTCGAGGGCGATGTTCACCTTACCCGACGAGCCGCGCATCTTGAAATGCTTGACGCGATGCACGAAGCGCTCCGGAAGCTCTTTTTCGTCCACCAGCTTGAGGAAAGTGCGCTTGACGTCGGCGTTGGACAAAACAAGGCGGCCCCTCACCTCGTCGCCATTGGCGAGCGCCACGCCTTCGGCCTCGCCATTGCGGATGATGACCTTGTCCACTTCCGCCCCTGTCCGGATGTCGCCGCCGGCAGCCTGGAAAGAGGCGGACAGCGCCTGCGTGATCGCGCCCATGCCGCCGCGCGCATAGCCCCAGGCGCCGACGGAGCCGTCGACTTCGCCCATATAGTGATGCAGCAGCACATAGGCCGTGCCTGGCGACATCGGCCCGAGCGCCGTGCCGATGATGCCGGAGATCGCCAGATAGGCCCTGATGACCTCGGTCTCGAAATATTCGTCGAGAAAATCGGCGATCGACATCGTCCAGAAACGCGTCGTCCGGGCAAATTCGGCGGCGCTCATATCGCCGACCTTGCGGGCGAGAAACAGCAATTCGCCAATATCGCGTGGCCGGAACGAGAAGGGATCGGGCGCCGTCCGCATCAACAACGGCTGGATGAAACGGCATTGCCTGGTCACGTCACGGGCGTAGCGGTCATAGGCCTCGGCGTCGCGGGCGGAATAGCGGGCGAATTCCCGCCGGTGGCGGTGATGATCGCGATAGGAGGAGAGATAGCCGCCGTCCCGCGTCAGCACCGCGCCGCCTTCATAGGCGACGATCTGCAGGCCGAAGCGCGGCAATTCGAGATCGCGCATGATCTCTGGCCGGAACAGCGAGCAGACATAGGAACAATTCGAGTAGAACACCTCGTCGGCCAGCTTGCGCGAAGTGGCGGCGCCCCCCACCCAGTCATTCTTCTCGACAACAGCGACCTGAAGCCCCGCCCGCTGCAGATAGCAGGCCGCGACAAGCCCGTTATGGCCGCCGCCGATCACCACGACATCATATTTCTTCATCAGCATCCCCACCGAAGTGATCAAAAAGATGCATGAACGCCATAGGCTTGTCCATATATTTTGAATGATCATTCAGCAAGCATCTTGCAAAGCCATGAAATCGCGCTAAGATTTTTGACAGAAGACAGAACGGCGATGGGACCTGGAATGAGCCGCTCGGCGCATGCGCAACATCCAAGCTTCGGCGGAGCGCCCATACGGCGGCGGCGGCCGATCCGCGCCGCCTTCGCGCATCGGCTTGACAGGAGCCTCGCTTATGCGCCTCAGATGCATAGATACGAAAGAGCGGGGCGCGCCATGCGCCCGGCGGGCGCAACGCGGACGATTACGATGGATACTGCCGAGCCGATGGCGGGCGAAAAGAAGAGCCGCAAGGCTTCCAAGGAAATACGCAAGCAGCAACTGATCGAAGCGACGATCGATTCGCTCGCCAAGCGCGGCTATGCCGAGACGACGCTCGCCAATGTCGCCGACGGGGCAAAACTGTCGCGCGGCATCGTCAACTTCCATTTCGAGAGCAAGGAAAACCTGCTGATCGCCACGCTGCAATTCATGGCGGACGAATATGCCCAGCATTGGTCGAACGCCCTGGAAAAGGCGGGGCCCAGCGCCGCCGAGCGGATTTGGGCGCTGGTCGCGGCGGATTTCGACCGGCGGATGACCACCAAGCGTAAGCTCGCCGCCTGGTGCGCCTTCTGGGGCGAGGCCAAGTCGAGGCCCACTTACCAGGCGCTCTGCGGCGCCCGCGATCTCAAATATCAGCGCACTTTCGAGGATCTCTGCGCCGAGATGAAGGCCGAGGGAGACTACGCCTATGACGCGGACTCGGCGGCGCTCGCCATCTGCTCGTCGATGGAAGGCCTGTGGCTGCGCCTGATGATGAGCGACGGCCTCACCCGCGAGGCGGCGCACAAGGCGGCGATCGAGTGCCTCGTCGGCTTCTTCCCGAAGCACATCGGCAGAGAAGGCCCCATCAAGACATAGTTTCAAACAAAGGAAAGGCGGAAGAGCATGTTGAAAACGCTTCGCAGGATCGGACTATCAACCCTCGCATCGACGATCGCCGCGAGCGTCGCCATCCCGGCCTTCGCCGCCGATCTCACCGTCTTCGACTGGTCGGGCTACGAGGACCCCGCATTTCATCCCGCCTATACCGCAAAGCATGGCGACGAACCGGATTTCACCTTTTTCGGCGACGAAGAAGAAGCTTTCCAGAAGCTGCGTTCCGGCTTCAAGGCCGATCTCGCCCATCCCTGTTCGCAAAGCGTGGTAAAGTGGCGCGACGCCGGTCTCATCGAACCGCTGGACACCTCAAAGCTCGCCAACTGGAACGATGTGCTGCCCGGCATCGCAGCGATGAAGGACCTGATGACGTCCGCCGACGGCAAAGCCTGGTTCCTGCCGTTCGAATGGGGCAATTCATTGATGATCTACCGCACCGACACGGTCAAACCCGAGGAGGTGGCAACGCTCAAAGCTTTCGCCGATCCCAAGTTTAAGGATCGGATCTCGATCGGCGACAATGTCGACGACGCCTATGCGCTGGCCAGCCTCGCCATCGGCCTCAAGGACTGGTCCAAGATGACCGACGCGCAGTTCACACAGGCTTCCGCCTTCCTGCGTGAGGTTCACAAGAATGTCCGTCTTTACTGGACGGAGAACACCGATCTGAGCCAGGCCATGGCGAGCGGCGAAGTCGATCTCGCGTGGGGTTGGAACGAGACCGCCACGACGCTGGAGAAGGACGGCCAGCCGGTGGCGACCAACGCCAATCCTGCCGAGGGCCACTCCACCTGGGTCTGCGGCTATGTAAAGCTGAAGGGCGGCGAGGCTCCGGCTGAAAACGCCTATGACTTCCTCAATGCCGTCAGCAACCCCGACATCGCCGCCTATCTCGTCGATTCCTGGGGCTATGGTCATTCCAACGCCAGGGGCATGGCCGTGGTCGATCCCGCTATTCTCAAGGCGAAGGGCTATGCCGATGTCGGCAATTTTGTTTCGAACACGTTGTTCCAGTCGCCACTACCGATCGTGCTGCGCGAAAAGATGATCGCCGAATTCGAAAAGATCAAGGCGGGTTACTGACGCGCCGGAACCGTCGGCGCGCTCCATCCGTTGCGCGGAAAAGGAGGACGCCGATGGTTGAATACCGGCACTTTATCAGAGGCGTGACGCCCGAGGGCGCCCTCGTGATCCGCTTCTATCGCTCCGGCGGAGAAATACGCGCTTTTCTGCGCGAGGTCGCAGAAGAAGGTGAAACGGACACGCTGTTTCCGACCGAAGAACTCGAGCCGGAGATCGCCTTCCGCCTCGCCGGCAACAGGCTGGCGGAAGGGCCAGATGCGCCCGTCTTCATCGAACTGACGGACGGCGTGACCTGGAATTCCGACTGGGGCCGTCTGAGCGCCTGACGCTCAGGCGAGCGCCATCTCGCCGCCATGAAAGCGGCGGCGATAATCGGCAGGCGTCAAGCCGACGATCCTCAGGAAGATCTTGCGGAAGGAAGCGGGATCGCGATAGCCGCACTCCCAGCCGATCTGGTCGATGCTGGCGGCGCTGGTCTCCAGCCGTCGCCGCGCCTCCGCAACGCGCATCTGCTGGCAATATTCGATCGGCTTCATGCCAAGCGCCTTCTGGAAGCGGCGCAGGAAAGTCCTTGGCTCCAGCGCGGCGACGCCGGCCATTTCCTCCACGGAAACCTCACATGAAAGCCTGCTGTCAAACCATTGCTGCGCCTTCAGAATATTCGGATCGCCATGCCCCCGGTTCGGCTTGAAATCGCTGTAGTAGCGCTGCTCCCGACCCGGCGGATCAATCAGCAGGAAGCGCGCGGTCTCAATCATCGCTTCCGCGCCGAACAGTCGCTCGACGATGAGCAGACCGAGATCCGTCCACGCCATCAACCCGCCAGCCGTGATGATGTCGCCTGATGTCACCAGCAACCGGTCCGGTTGGAGCGCGATCTCGGGAAACATGGCGCGGAAGTCATCGACCAGCGCCCAATGCGTGGTAGCCGGCTTGCCCTCAAGCAGTCCCGCCCGCGCCAGAAGGAAGGCGCCCGCGCAGACCGAGGCTAGAACCGAGCCTTCGTCTCGCCTGGCCCTGAGCCACGGCAGCAGCGGATCGAGATTGGAGCCAACAGGCGGATCCCCAAGGCTCGGCGGCAGCAGGAGTGCGGTGAGGGTTTCTGTGCCGAGAGGAAATCCTGTCACCGCGCCGCTTTGGACGTCGAAGACGAGTCGGCTGACAATCAGATGCGGCGACGCCTCCGGTCGACGTTCCGCTAGCAGGTCCCCGGCCACCATGAAAAGATCGGCCAGACCTAAAGCCGCGGACATCTGCGCGCCGGGATAGGTGAGGATGCCGATATGCGCCGCGCCACGCCAGTTCATCTGTCCGAATTGCCTCTCAGATTGTCACTTCCGCCAATGGCAATCTGCGCCGGCGCGGCTAGTTTCGCAAGCGGAACAGCATGAGGAGATTTCCATGAGCAAGACCGCGTTGATCGTGATCGATCTTCAGAACGACTATTTCGAGGGCGGCAAGTTCCCGCTGCACAAGACCGAAGCCGCCGCCGCCAACGCCGCCCGTCTGCTGGAAGCCGCGCGCAGAAAGGGCGACCTCGTGGTGCATGTCCAGCATGTCTCGGCCGAAGCCGACGCGCCATTCTTCGCGTCCGGCACCGAGGGCGTCGAAATCCATCCGTCAGTTGCGCCCAAGGACGGCGAGCTCAAGATCGTCAAGCAGCAGATCAACGCCTTTCTGGGCACCGACCTGAAGGCCAAGCTCGACGAGGCCGGTATAGAGTCTGTAACCATCACGGGCGCGATGAGCCATATGTGCGTCGACGCCGCCACCCGCGCCGCCTCCGACTACGGCTATACGGTCACGGTCGTCCACGACGCCACCGCCACGCTCGACCTGGAATTCGCAGGCGAGACGACGCCGGCCGAACAGGTGCAGACGGCGATGATGTCGGCGCTCGCCTTTGCTTATGCTCAGGTCGTATCGACCGAAGATTATCTGGCCGCCTGACGCCGGGAACGCGGCCCGGAACGACTCCGGGCCGCGCCTTTTCAGAAGCCTTTGAGCACGATTTTGCCCTTGGACCGGCCGCTCTCGATCCGTTCATGGGCGGTTTTGAGATTGGCCGCATTGATCGGCGACAGCACCTCGGTCAACGTGGTGCGGACGTGTCCTTCATCGACGAGGCGCGCCACCTCCGACAGCAACTCGCCCTGCCGCGCCATGTCGGGCGTCTCGAACAGCGAGCGGGTGAACATCAGCTCCCAGTGAACGGACACTGACTTCCGCTTGAAGCCCATGACATCGAGCGCCTCGGGATCGTCGATCAGTCCGAAGCGGCCCTGCGGCGCGATGAGTTCGACGACATCCTTTACATGGCGATGCGTCTCCGTGGTCGAGAAGACATAGGACGGTGCGCCAAGTCCCAGTTCGGCGATCTGCGGCGCGAGCGGCCGGCTGTGATCGACGACATGATGCGCGCCGAGCTCCTGCGTCCAGGCCCTCGTCTCCGGTCTCGACGCCGTGGCGATGACGGTGAGATCGGTCAAGGCGCGGACGAGCTGGATCGCGATCGATCCTACGCCGCCGGCGCCGCCGATAATCAAGATGACGGGCGCCCCGCCCGGAACCGTCTTGCGAATATCTAGCCGGTCGAACAGCATTTCCCAGGCGGTAATGGCCGTCAGCGGCAAGGCGGCGGCTTCGGCATTGCCGAGCCTCTCAGGCTTGCGGCCGACGATGCGTTCATCGACGAGGTGAAATTCGCTGTTCGAGCCCGCTCTGGCGATGGATCCTGCATAATAGACGGCGTCGCCGATCTCGAAACCCGTCGCTGCCTCCCCTTTGGCCGCAACGCGCCCGACGGCGTCCCAGCCCAACACCTTCCAGTCACCCGACGCCGGCGTGGCCGACCGCCGCACCTTGGCGTCGACGGGATTGACGGACACCGCCGCGACCTCGACCAGCAGGTCTCGGCCTTCCGGGACGGGCTTGGGCAGGTCGATATCGACCAGCGCATTGTCTCGATCGATAGGTCCGGCCTGCTGATATCCTATGGCTTTCATGATCTGCTCCTGAACGTGGTTGAATGACCTGCTATGTGCGCTTAACTACCCGAAATGCAAATACGCACAAGATTCGCGTATAGTGTCGAAAAGGATACTGTCATGGCCAAGGCCCGCCACTCACGTTTCGACTGCAGCCCCGGCTGTTCCGTCGAGGCCGCCATCGCGCTGATCGACGGCAAGTGGAAGTCGGTGATTCTGTTTCATCTGATGAGTGGAACATTGCGCTTCAACGCGCTCAAGCGTCACATCCCCGGCGTCACCCAGCGCATGCTCACCAATCAGCTGCGCGAACTGGAGGAAGACGGGCTCATTATCCGCAAGGTCTATGCCGTCGTGCCGCCGAAAGTGGAATATTCGCTGTCGCCGCTCGGCGAGAGCATGGTCCCCATCCTCACCGCCTTGAAAGCCTGGGGCGACGTCAATATCGGCCGGTTCGGAAAGCCGATAGTCGAGGATGATGCCGTTGAGCGCGCCGCCTGAACTCAGAAGCTGCGCTTGACCCACTGCCGGAGCAGTCCTAGATCCAGGGAATGAAGATCGCCTTCCATGCGCCGCTGAAGCCCGTCGATCACCCCGTCCCCTCCGGAGACAGGCTGATGGCGCTGCTGTTGCTATCGGCGTTGGAGGCCCTTGGTCACCAGGTCTCCGTCATCTCCGCCCTGCGGACCTATCTGAAGGAGCCCGACGCTGGACGCTATGCCGATCTCGTCCAGCAGGCGTCAGCGGAGCGAGCCCAAATCGCAAAACTCTGGCGCGACCACAGAGCGCCTGATTTGTTTTTCTGCTACCACCCCTACTACAAGTCGCCCGACCTGCTCGGCCCACCCCTCTGTCGCGAGTTCGGCATGGCCTATGTGACGGCCGAAAGCTCCTATTCCGAGCGACGCAATATCGGCGCCTGGGCCGACAGCCAGGCGCTGGTGAAAAAGGGCCTCGATCTCGCCGCGGTCAATATCTGTTTCACCGGCCGTGACCGACAGGGGCTGATCGATATTACCCCGTCTACCATCACAGCCATGCTGCCGCCGTTCCTGGACCAGCGGCTGCCGATCTCTTTGGTAGCGACTCCGGAGCGCGGCCGGCTCATCACGGCGGCGATGATGCGCGATGGCAACAAACTGGAAAGCTATCTGATGCTGGCCGCCGCCCTCGAACAATTGGGAGACCTCGATTGGCGGCTCGACATCGTCGGCGATGGACCGATGCGGCAGACGGTCGAGGCGGCCTTCGCGCATTTCCCGGCGAACCGCGTGATGTTTCACGGACTGAAGGCGCGAGACGATCTTGCGGCGATGATGGCGCGCGCATCTATTTTCCTCTGGCCCGGCTGCCGCGAGGCCTATGGCCTCACCTATCTCGAAGCGCAAGCCGCGGGAATTCCCGTCGTGGCCCAGAATGACGGCGGCGTGCCGGAAGTGGTGATCGCCGACAAGACCGGTCTTTTAACGGCGCCGGGGGATATCACCGCCTATGCGACGGCGATTCGCTCGCTACTGACCGATGAGAGCAGACGCACAACTCTGGCGAAAGGCGCGGCCCGCTTCGCCCGCGAAGAACGCTCTTTCGAGGCGGCCACCGCGCGTCTCGGCAATATACTCGAAACCCATGTCCATAAGGACTGAACGATGACCACCTGGACCGTGCTGAACGACGAGCTCACCCGTTGGGCAGATGAGGGCCGCACCGCGCCGTTCTGGTTGCGCGACGACGACGCCGTCGAGCCGACACCGGCGCTGGAGCGACTGATCGGGCTGACGGCCGACCTTGGTCTGCCTGCGACGCTCGCCGTCATTCCCGAACACACCGGCGTGGCGCTGGCCGAGCGACTGTCGGCGACGCCCGGCCTGTCCGTCGCGGTTCACGGCTGGTCTCATCGCAGCTATTCAAGCGCGGGAGAAAAAAAACAGGAGTTGGGCCTTCACCGCCCGCGGGAAGATGTGCTGGAGGAGCTGTCAGCGGGCCTCGGAAAATTGAAAACGCTCTATCCGGACCGGCATGTGTCGATGCTCGTGCCGCCGTGGAACCGAATCTCGCCCGAGATCACGACCGAGCTACACCGCCTGGGATTTCAGTCCTTGAGCGTGTTCGGCCCCGAAAAGTCTGCTCCGATCAAGCTCGTCAACACCCATGTCGATCTGATGGACTGGCATGGCGCGCGGGGCGGCCGCGACGATGCGCCCCTGCTGACAGAGATCACGATCCGGTTGAAGGCGTTGCGCGACAGCGACGGCGTCATGGGCTTCCTGAGCCATCATCTCGTCCATGACGAGAAGGCATGGACATTCCTGGCGCGTTTGATCGACACAGTCGACAATCACCCAGGCGCGACCTGGGTCGATGCGGCGGCGCAGTAAGACGGGTCAGTTTCAGACGTCGATGACCTGGCCTTCCCAGACCGAGAAGGCGCCCTGGAAATTTTCCGCCGCCATGTGATCGATCGCCCGTAACGCCTTGTCTGTGCGCAATGGCGAGTGGTGGATGAAGCCGACGCGCTGGGCGCCGGCGGCGCGCGCCAGGCGAATGCCATGCTGCCAGGACGAATGACCGTAACCGACATAGGTCGGCATTTCCTCGTCGGTATAACTGGTGTCGTAGAGGAAGAGATCGGCGCCCTCGATCAGCGCCAGGACTTCCGGGTCCAGCACGCCGGGAACATGCTCGGTGTCGGTGATGATCGCCACCACCCGTCCCTGCCATTCGACCCGATAGCCGATCGACCCGCCGGGATGATTGAGCATGCCGGTGCGGATGGTGACGCCGGGATAGGGCTGCAAGACGTCATGCGGCATGAAATCCCGACAGCTGAGATTGGCGCGACAAGCTTTCACCTCGATCGGAAACCATGGCGGCCGGATGAACTCGGTGATCATGTCCCGCGTCGTCATCTTGCCGCTGCTATGGCCCGACCATACCGTGACGGAAGAGCGAGGATCATAGATGGGAGAAAAATAGGGCAGCCCGATGATGTGATCGTAATGGCAGTGGCTGAAGAACAACTGGCATTCCGAGGCGCCCTCGGCCAGAAGAGCCTTGCCCGCCGGCAGGATGCCCGAGCCGGCGTCGAACATCAGCCTGTGGTCGCCGCACTGCAGCTCGATACAGATCGTGTTGCCGCCATAGTGCTGGAATTCGGGACCCGACACCGGCAGGCTGCCGCGAACGCCCCAGGCGCGCAGTCTGAATTTTGTGTCTGTGGCTCCGCGCCGGACGTCGTCGAGGCTACCGCCCGGCCGACAATCCAGTTTCCTGCCAACGAAATTCGCTACTGCCATTCGTAAGCATTCCCTTTTCCCAAGTTCTGGAAGGCTAGCGCATAAAATAGGCGAATGCGAGCAAAGATCATCTTGTTCCGCCCGCCTTACGATAATTTCATGCGGTTAATGAACGCTTTTGATCTGGCTGCGCGCTTCCGTTAATTCCGTCGTCGTCCTGTTGAGACGGTCGGCCAGCACGCGCATGATCTCGATGGCCATGTCGGGATAGTCGGCGATCAGCTTGAGAAACACGTCTTTGCGGATGCGCAGCGCCTCCATGGGCGCAGAAGCGCGAACGGTCGCGGTGCGGGTGATATCGCACAGAATTGCGATTTCGCCGACGATGGTGTTGTAGGCCAGTTCGGCCACCTTGATCTCCCCATTGGGGGAATCTGTCAGGATGTCGGCCCGTCCCGACAGAATGACATAGGCGGCGTCTCCTGCGTCGCCCTGATGGAACAACTCCTCGCCCGAACGATAATTCACCCGGTCGGACGCGAAGGCCAACAGTTTCAGCTTCGACGGCGCTACCCGCGAAAACAATGGAACCTGCCTCAAACTCTGTACTTCGTCCTGTAACATCATGGCTCCCTTCACGGACGCGCGGTTAGCATCAGAGCATGAACGCTTTTATGACACAAGCTCCTTAAAAATGCCGTTATTTTCCAAGAGCGCCTCATGTGATCCCTCCTCCACGAGCTTTCCTCTGTCAAAAACCAGAATCCGGTCGAACAACTCCGCCATCGACGCGTCGGACAGGACCCAGATCACCGTGGGCTTGTCTCCTCGCCTTTCGAACAGTTGCAGCACGCTGCGCAAGATCTGGTTCTTCAATCGCGCATCGAGGCTGGCGATCGGCGCATTCAGCACATAGCAAGTCGAGCGACGGATTACGGCGCGCGCCAGATTGAGCTTCTGGCGCTGGACCATCGTCAGTCTTCGTCCGCCAGCCCCGACATTGTAGTCCAGACCGATCGAAAGAACCCGCTCATAGAGCCCGAGCGAATGCAGGAGTTCCGCCAGGATCTTGCGGATACGCTCGGCCCCGTCGGGATGCTGGTGGCTGATGCGGCCGACGAGAACATTGTCCATCAGATTGGCGGCGAGCATGAATTTATGGGGGTCGTAGCGCTCCAAGGCGCCTGTAAGCTCTTTCGGCAGACCGGCGTAGAATTCGTGCCGCGCTTCAACGATACGCGCCATCAGTTCGCGGGTCAGCAGACCAAAGCGGTGCCGCGGCTCGATATAGGAGAAGGTCAGCCGGATGATTTGGACGCGGTCGTCATCGGCGACGTCTTCGAAGCGCTTGCCGCGCAGCCTCTGTAGGAGCTGCTGGTATTCCGGCACCTCGTCTGCGGCCATGAAGGTCAGCTGCTGGAAGAAGGGATGGTCGGGCGGCAGATCTCCGAACAGATCGACCGCGTTCTCCGCGATCGCGAAGCCGATCTTGTAGAAGGTCAGATCCAGTCCGGTGCTGCGCATGAAGGACAGGAAGTATTTGTTCTTTCTGAGCGATGCGCCGGTCATTTCGGGACCGACGGCCGTGCCGAACAGCAAGTTTTCGCCGACGGTCGCTTCGGTGTTGTAGCTGTTCGGCTCGAAGTAGACGACGAGATCCTTGAGACCGTTGTGTTCGAGTTCCTGGCGCAAGGCCCGGCGAATGTCGACGATGCGCTCGGCGACGTCGGGATAGCGCGCCGGATCCACCGTCGTGCGGATCGCCAGATCGAGAATATCTTTCGATAGTTGCACGGCGTCGAGAATTTCTGCGACTTGCTCGGCCAGATCTTCTGGGCTGCTCGCGCCGGCGGCGCGGTAGTCGACCCAGTCGCCATTGATGTCATAGAGTGGGTTGCCGGCTTGTTTGGCTTCGGCGAGCGCCCATTTCCTGTATTTGGCCGCCTCCTCATCGTAGACGGCCTCGGCCAGCGGCGCATGTTTGAGCCCGTAGAGCAGATTGTCCCTCAGCGTGCCCTGGAACATGTACGCGTCGGAGGCGGCGTAGGTGATGTGACGACCGGTGACCGATTCCGGCAGGAGACGGATATCTTCGCCGCCGAACAGGATTCGCCCCGTCGCCGGCCAGAGAATGCGCCCGAGCGCTTCGGCCAGAGCCTCGCCGCCCGCCGCAGCCGAGCCGACCAACGCCACCGTTTCGCCGGCGTGTATCGTCGTCGACACCCCGGTGAGCAATTGAGCGCCGCTGTCGTCGGCGAGCGAGAGATTCGCGGCCGCGATCGAGGCGTCGGCAAGCGGCTGAGTGGTGAGCGCCAGCTTCTGGATATCGGGCTCGAGCATGTCGTCCACCGAAAACTGTTCGACGACCTGCACATATTTGACCTGGACGTCCTGGCGAGTCTGGTCCCAGTCGATGAGATCCTTCAGCGGTCCGGGAAGATCCTTGTATGCGCTGATGACGGCGACGAGCTGGCCGACGTCCAACTGGCCTTTCAGGGCCAGATAGCCGCCGATCGAATAGAACAGGAACGGCGTTACGGATGCGAGAAAGTTGTTGATGAACTTGACGAGGAATTTCCACTGGTAGAGGTCGTAACGGATCTTGAAGATCTTGCCGAGCCGCTCGGCGACGTCGGCGCGTTCGTAGTTCGACGTGTCGTATGTCCGGATCGTATGGATGCCGTCGAAGATTTCACTGACGCGGCCGGACAGTTCGCGCGCCGTCAATTGCCGCTCCCGGCCGAGAACGAGAAGCCGGCGGCGCATGCGCGGAATGATGAAGCCCTGAATGCCGACCATCAGCGCCGCAACGATGCCGAGCCAGAGATTCTGCACCAGAATGAAGATCAGCGCTGTCAGCGCCTGGCCGCCGAGCATGGCGGGAGATACGAAGGCGTCCCCGGTGAAACCGCCCAGCGGCTCCACTTCGTCCTTGATCATGCTGGCGACTTCCGCGCCTTTGACCCGCTTGAACTGGCCGGGCGGAAATCTGAGCACCTTGTCGATGAGGTCGAAGCGAATGCGGCGCAGCAATCGTTCGCCGAGCCGGCCTTTATAGGTATTGATGTAAAGCTTGAAGAGACCGTTGATCACCACGAGGAGCAGAAAGACCAGGCTGAGCGCGAACAGCATCGACATACGGTCGAGCTCGACTCCCGGAAACAGCGTGACTTCTCCAAAATAGGGAAGATCGAAGGCGATGTGCATGAACATCTGCCTGGCCCCGGCGCCTTCGAAACCGTCGCCCTGAATCGGGCCGTTGACGATCTGCTTCGGCAGGTCGAAGGAGAGGAAGTAAGGCACCATGGACACTGCGACGACCAGCAGAATCCACAGCTGTTGTTTTCGGGTGTTGTTCCAGATGTAGGAGAGCAGACCTTTTTCCACGAATGCTCCTTAGTGCGACACGGCCGACAACGTATCGCGTGAGCCCCCTACGCAACGAATCGCCGCGTGAGCGTCTTCCACGATCTGGCCGACGGCCGCGCAAAGTCGAGGCTTCAGCGCCATCTCATTTCCCGATGTGACGCTTCTGGCCGTTGGTCCACAACGCGCAGGACCGGTGTCGCCGCATGGTCTCAACGTCGCCCCTCCATTAAATCCCGCCCGGCCTCTAGCGAAGCCATGCCCGCCGCCTATCTATTCATAAGACGCAAAACATCAACTTGCACCACCAAATTTACAGGTCCCATGACAAGTCAGCAGCACACCGCTTCGTTTTCGCGCGAAGCCGCTTTCGATCTCTTGCGCGGCGTAAACGCCTATACGCGAAGCACTCTCATGCAGGGGCTGGCCGAGGTCGCAGCCCGCCATCCGGAAGCCGAGATCGACGTGGCGTTCAACCACAAACAGGTCGCCTGCAAGACCTGGGCTCGCGACGCCGTCTATGACACGCTTGGCGGCGACATCGGTTCTATTCTCGTTCTCGGCGGTTGGTACGGGGTGTTTGCGGGGATCTTGTTCGATGATCCGCGCTTCACGATCGGCAAAATCGTCAGCGTCGATATAGACGAGACCGTCGGACCTGTGGCCCGCACTCTGAACGGGGCATGGGCCGACCGTTTCGACGCCGTGACCGAGGATATGTACGCCCTTCCCTATCGCGATCATAGAGCGGACCTCGTGGTCAATACGAGTTGCGAACATATCGCCGATCTCAGGGCCTGGCTCGACTTGCTGCCGAAGGGCGCGCGCGTGCTGCTCCAGTCCAACGATTATTTCAGCGAGCCGACCCATATCAGTTGCGTCGCCTCGCTCGAAGCGTTCGAGGCGCAGGCGGGGCTTTCGACGGTCCTCTATGCCGGATCTCTGCCGCAGAAGAAATACACGCGCTTCATGCTGATCGGCGAGGTGTAACCGCTCCCGTCAACGACGCTTCTCGAGCAGATGACGAATGATGGCTCCTGTGCCGCGCGCGCCGTCCAGATCGAGATCCGGCAGGTCGCCGGCCGGCGCGGTCAAGGCCTTTTCGATCGAGGCGCGCATCGTCTCAACGCTCAATTCGGCTTCGGTCAGCATCAACGCGCGGCCTCGCTCCCGAAGGCGTTGGGCCCGTGCGGTCTGCTCGGTCTCGCCGCCTGCGGTGAAGGGGATGAGCAGCGAGCGAACCCCTGCGCGCAGCACATCGCAGACCGTGTTGTAGCCGGCCTGGGACACCGACAGTTGCGCCCCCGTCAACAGGCTGGGAAAATCCTTGCGAAACCGGAATATCCCGACATTCGCCGAAGCGCTGCGAGACAGTTCGGAAAAATCAACTTCGGGCAGGTTCGGCCCGGCAATGACGCACCAGCGGAGATCCATCGGCAGCAATGCGCTGGCGCCGACGGCCGCCCTGACGAGTTCCGATCCAACAGCGCCCCCGCCCGCGGAGACGATGATGTCGTAGATCTCAGTTGCGGGCGCCGGCGGCGGCGCGGCGACGAGACCGGTGTAGACGACCTTGTCGGCAATTTCGCTCTGCAGCGGAAAACTGTCCTCGAGTCTGGCGAAGCGCGGGTCGCCATGGACCATCACAGCATCGAAATAGGTCCCGATCAACGCCACCGTGTCTTCATTGGCCCCCGGTTTGGCCCGCTCCTGCAGAAGATCGCGGATCGACGCCAGGATCAGCGGTCGCCTGGCCGAGGCGGCGGCCTCGTCCAGCAGAGGCAGAAGCTCGAACCGGACCTGACGTCGTCCAAACGGAAAAGCTTCCGTCACCAGCACATCGGGCGCGAAATCGCGATAGGCTGCCAGCAAGAGGTCGCGGCGAGCCGCCTTGAAGTCATCGTCGACGGGGCGTCCATCGATGTCAACCAGCCCGGAAAAGCCCTTGTCACCCGTGGCGATCGCGGGCAGCGCGATATGCCTGATATCCGGAGGCGGAAAACCCGGCACGGGCAAACCGCCGGTGACGATGGCGACATCGAAATCATCGTCCGCCAGAGCGCTGGCGATTCGACTCGCGCGCGCGAGATGGCCGATGCCCAGCAGGTGCTGAACATAGAACATTACGCGGGGGCGATCACCACGAAACGGCGTCTCGGTCATGACGGAGCCTTCCAGGCGCGCTCGAACAGAGCCGAAAGCTGGGCGATGCTGGTGTGAAAATCGAAACGACTGCGCACTTTATGCTCCGCGGCCGCGCCGAGCCTATGGCGCAGGGAGGGATCGCGAATGGCGCGCTCCAGAACTTTCGCCAGCGCGCCCGGATCCTCCGGCGGCGTCATGAAGCCGTTCTCGCCGTCGGTCAGCAATTCCGGCACGCCCGATATCGAGGTCGACACGCAGACGAGACCCTGGCTCGACGCCTCGACGAGCACATTGGGAAGCCCGTCGCGATCCCCGTCACTGGTGATGCGGCAGGCCAACGCGAAAATGTCGGACGTCCTGTAAGCCGAGAGAACGTCGGTCTGGTCCAGCGCGCCGCGCCAATGGATGCGGTCGGCGACGCCAACCCGTTCCGCCTGGGCTTTCAGGCCGGCGAGCTTCTCGCCGTCGCCGATGTGATCGAGACGCCATTGCAGATCTTTCGGCAAGCGGCTCAACGCCTCGATCAGGATATCGAAGCCCTTTTTCTCGACCGCCCGGCCGACGCTGAGAATGCGCACGGGATCGGCGGGATCGGAGCCGTTCCTCGAAGACCGCAGCGTGTCATTGGGGCCGAAGCGGGCCAGATCCAGCCCGTGATAGCTGAGATGCACATCGCCTTGCGGCCCGCCGAGCCGGCTCAGATGAGCATGTCCGCTCTCGGTGCAGGTTACCGTCCAGCGATTGGCGATCAGCTTTTCCGTGAGTTCCCAGTCCGGAGACGTCCAGATATCTTTGGCGTGGGCCGAACAGGTCCAGGGGATGCCGGTGATCAGGCTGGCGTAATGGGCGACGGATGCGGGCGTGTGGATGAAATGCGCGTGCAGCCAGGTAAATCCCTCCGGCCATTCGGCGGCGAGAACTGCGGCTTGGCCGAAGCGCCGGAAGCGGTTGCGGCTGACGTCGCGGGGCAGATCGCGCAGAAATGCGCCGAGCGCTGTCCGAAAGCCCGGCTTGCCAAGGCTCTTCAACAGGCCCTTGGCGACCCGGACGGGCTCTTCATGCAGATATTCAGGCAGATAGAAAACCGGCGCGCGGATCTCGTCATGCACCGGATGCCGCTTCTTGTCGGTCGGTCGGCGCATGGCCACCAGCGCCAACTCGAAGCCAGCCTGTTCGAGGCCGAGAAGCTCCTGTGCGATGAATGTTTCCGAAAGGCGCGGATAGCCTTTCAGAATGACGACGATTTTCCGACGGTTCATGACGCCTCGATGTTTTCGCAAGCCCGGCCGGAGGGATTAAACCATCGCGGCCCCCACGTCACCCTTTGACCAGCATCAGCCGGTTCGGCTGCCTGCGATCGTAAATCCGGCCGACGAGCTCGGAAATGCGCGGCAGACCTTCGAGGCGCAATCCGGCCTGAGCGCGCTTGGAGGGCGCAGGCTGGGTCGGCAGCGATTTGAGCTTGGCGGCGAGCAGCAGCGGATCCTCCGCCTGCTCGGGCAAAAGCATGTCGACGAGCCCGAGCTCGGAGGCCCTTTGAGCGCGGATCAACTGTTCCTCGCGCGGCTGGACGCGCGGCACGATCAGCGCCGGCTTGTCGAAGGACAGGATCTCGCAATAGGTGTTGTAGCCGCCCATGGCGACGACCGCCTTGGCGCCGGCCACCAGCTCTTCCATGCGATTGTCGAACTCGATGACTTCGAGATAGGGAACGGAACGGCCCTTGCGGATCAGCTTGCGGCGTTTCTTGGCAGGCATATAGGGGCCGAGCACCATCAGCGCGCGATGAGTAAGCTCGGGATCCTGCTGGTAGGCGTGAATCACGTTGTGCACGAGTTCGGCGCCGTCGCCGCCGCCGCCGGTGGTCACCAGTATATAGTCCCCCTCGGGCTTGTGACCCGGCAGCTCCTCCCTAGGCACGTTGCGCTGCAGGAACCCGACGAAATTCATTCGCTTCCGAACGGATTCGGGCACGTCCAGTTCGACAAGCGGATCGTAAAAATCCGGCGGGCCGTACACCCAGATTTCGTCGTAATATCTGGCGATCTTGGGGATTGCGCCCTTGCGCTCCCACTCCACCTGAAGCAGCCGCGGCGAATCCATGACCTCGCGCAGGCCCAGCACCAATGTCGTTCCGCGCGCCTTCAGAAGCGCGAGGGTCTCCTCCACCTCGCCTTCGAGCCCCATCGGTTCCTTGTCGACGATGAAGATGTCCGGCTGGAAGGTTTCGGCAGTGTGGCGGATGATCGACTTGCGCATCTGCAGCGTGTCGTGCAGGTCCATGTGCTGATCCATGGACTCATATTGGCCGTTGCGCAGCTTGATCACGCTCGGAATTTTGACGAAGTCGACGCGGGCGCGATAGTCGAAGGCGCCGGCGATCGTGGCTCCGGAAATGATCAGCACCTGCAGGCCTCGATAGTCTTCGACCAGCGAATGGGCGATCGTCCGGCAACGTCTGAGATGACCGAGGCCGAACGTGTCGTGGCTGTACATCAGGATACGAGCGTCTTCGAGGCGGCGGGTCATGCTGCGGCGCCCAATCCGGCAAACGCGACTATTCTGCGGGCGTCACTCTTCCACATGTCGAACTCACCTCATTTATAGGGATCGGCGGCGTCTCGCAGACCGTCGCCAAGGAAGTTGAACGCCAGTATCACCAGCATGACAGGGATAATAGGAAATAGCAGCCACGGATAAAAGGCTATGACACTCACACTTTTCGCTTCTGTGAGCAGAATTCCCCAACTTGTGATCGGAGGACGCAAGCCCAGGCCGAGAAAACTCAGCGCCGTCTCTCCGAGAATCATGCCAGGCACCGACATCGTGGCGGTGGCGATCAGATGCGACATGAACCCGGGAACCAGATGGCGGCCGATGATGCGACTGCTCTTCGCGCCCATCAGCTGCGCGGCCAGGACATAGTCTTCCTCGCGCAGCGACAGCAGCTTCGAGCGCACCGCGCGGGCCAGGCCCGTCCAGTCCAGCAGGCCCAATATGGCGGTTATGCCGAGATAGATCAGCATGGGGCTCCAAGTCACCGGCATGATGGCCGCGAGCGCCATCCACAAGGGTATGCTAGGGATGGATTGCAACACTTCTATGATGCGCTGCACCACGAGATCGAAAATACCGCCGAGATAACCCGCCCAGCCGCCGATGATGACGCCGAGGCTGAAGCTGATGGCGATGCCGATGAGGCCGATGGTGAGCGAAATTCTCGCGCCATAGATGATGCGCGACAGCACGTCGCGCCCCAACCGGTCCGTGCCCAGCAGGAACAATTGTCCGCCTTGGGCAGGGCAGACGAGATGCACATTGCTGTCGAAGAGCCCCCAGAACCGATAGGAATCGGACCGGCAAAAGAACCGCAGCGGCTGAACCTGATCGGCGCGCTCGGTGTAAACCCGCCTCAACGTATCCATGTCGAGCCTCATCTCGCGTCCGTAGACGAAAGGTCCGACGAATTTGCCGTTGTCGAACAGGTGCACGGCCTGGGGAGGCGCGTGAATGAAGTCGGGATGGCGGGAATGGAGATTGTACGGCGCCAGGAATTCCGCAATCATGATGATGAAATAGAGAAGAGCGAGAAATACCCCGGAGATCACCGCCAGGCGATGGCGGCGGAATTTCCACCACATCAGTTGCAGTTGCGAGGCTTTGTTGTAACGGCTCTGTTCCGCTGTATCCTGTTCGATCGAATAGGGATCGAAGGGAGCTTCAGACACATAGTGGCCAAGCGGCGCGCCGGGTTCGGGCAGGTAGGAACTCATTTTGTGCTCCCGCCCTGAAGACGAATGCGGGGATCGAGAAAGGCCAGCGCGATGTCCGAGATCAGCACGCCGACCACCGTGAGGAAAGCGAGAAACATCAGGAAGGAGCCGGCGAGATACATGTCCTGGCTCTGCAGCGCCTTGATCAGCATCGGGCCGGTGGTTTCGAGAGACAGCACGATCGCCGTGATCTCGGCGCCGGAAATGATCGCCGGCAGGATCGAGCCGATGTCGGAAATGAAGAAGTTGAGCGCCATACGCAGCGGATACTTCACCAGCGCGCGGAAAGGATGCATGCCCTTGGCGCGCGCCGTCACCACATATTGCTTCTGCAACTCGTCGAGCAGATTGGCGCGCAGTTTGCGGATCATGCTCGCCGTGCCGGCCGTGCCGATGATCAGGACCGGGATCCAGAGATGCTCGAGAACGGAGGTGAACTTGGCCCAGCTCATCGGCTCGCCGAAATATTTCTGGTCCATCAGATGACCGACGGACGTGCCGAACCAGATATTGGCGAAATACATCAGGATCAACGCCAGCATGAAATTGGGGATCGCCAGCCCGAGCAGTCCGAGAAACGTCAGACCGTAGTCGGACCAGCTATATTGATGCGTCGCCGAATAGATGCCGATCGGAAAGGCGATCAGCCAGGTCAAGAGGATGGTGCAGAACGACACCAGCACGGTGAGCCACAAGCGGTCGCCGACCACATCGGAGACCGGCAGCTGGTACTCGAAGGAATAGCCGAAATCACCCTGCAACATGCCGGCGACCCAGTGGAAGTAACGCAGCACGGGCGGCTGGTCGAAGCCGTATTCAGCCCTGAGCTCCTCGATCTCCTGCATATCGACGGCTTCGCCCTGGGCCTGGATCTCGGCTACATAGCTTTCGAAATAGTCGCCGGGAGGCAATTCGATGATGGTGAAGATCAGCGCCGAAATGATCACCAGCGTCGGGATCATTACGAGGAAGCGCCAGGCGATGTAACGCAACATGGTCAGGCCTCCTCCTGGTACCAGAACGTGTCCGGCATGTAGACGCCGAGATAGCAGGTCGGATCGAAGCCGAAGAGACCCTTCTCCGGCATGTTCTGCAAGCGGGAGGCCCGCATCATCGGCTGCAGGGCCGAATTGACGATGCCGATGGAAAACACGTGCTCAGAATAGATCGACAGCATCTCGTCCCAGATCCGCCGCCGCTCCTCCGTACCGCTCGCACGCCGCCACTGGCCGAGGAGATCGACGAGTTTCTGCGCCTCGGGCATCTCGGGCGGTTTGCCTTCCATCCCGTTCGACAGGTAATGGCTGCCCCAAAGCGGCCACTGCAACTGCTCATCGGAGGTCGGCGCAAGCTGGCCGGGATTCATGTCGGGCGTCGGGACGCCGTTGTCGAGCCCGGTCCACATCGACATCATGATCGTGCCGCTGATGGCGCGGCTGCGGAATACGTCGCGTTGCGACGTCTTGATGAACAGCGAGACGCCGATCTCGCGCCAGTGATCGGTGATGAGCTCCAGAAGGTCGGTTTCGAGCGTGCTTTCGCCCGCGGTCTCGACGATGATCTGCAGCGGACGTCCATCGGGCAACAGGCGCAAGCCGTCGTCGTCACGCGCCGTCAGGCCGATCTCGTCGAGCAGCCGGTTGGCGCCGGCGGGATCGAACGTCGCCCAGGCCGTCTTCAGTTCGGGCTTGAACAAGGGGCTTTCCGGCAGCACGGTATCGGCGCTTTCGGCCGCGAGCCCGTAGAACACGACCTTGTTGATCTCGCTGCGATCGATGGCGAGCGACAACGCCCGGCGGAACCGGACATCGCGCATCAGCTTCTGCCACACCGGATCGGCGGCGTTGAGATTGGGCAGCAGCGCCGCCTGCGATCCCGTCGTTCGCTTCCACAAAGACACTTTCACCGGATAGCGTTTCTCCGCGTCCTTCATGAAGGCGTAATCGGTGAAATCGAGGCCGCGGAACTGCAGATCCGCCTCGCCCGCTCCGGTCTTGGCGGCGATGATGTCGTTGGCGCTGACGCTCAGCAAGATCCTGTCGATATAGGGCAGCTGCAATCCGTTCTCATCGACGCGATGGAAGAAAGGGTTGCGCTCGAACACGAATTGTTCGGATGGCGGCGCCGTGGTGTTGCGCCAGGGATCGAGCGTCGGAAGATCGGGATTTTCGGGTCGATAGCTGCGCGACATCTTGATGTGGAGATCGACCCACTTCTTGGCCTTGTATTCCTTCATCAGCGAACTCAGGCGGAATTCGTCCTGATAGCGCTTATGGAACTGTTTCATATAGGTCGCCGGCATGACCATCACCAAAGGCTGAGGCGCGGCGATTCGCGGCAGGAAATCCGGATTGGGCGATTTCCATGTATAGCGGACGGTATAGGCGTCGAGAACTTCGAATCCCGGGCCTTCGCCATCGACAAGCAACTCGCGCGGCAGGCCGCCGCGTTTGAGATCCTTGTCCATGTAGACGTCTTCCCAGGTGTAGCGGAAATCCTCCGAAGTCAGCAAAGCCCCGTCCGACCAGCGGTGCCCCTCGCGAATTCGGAAGGTGAAGATGCGATCTTCGATCGATTCGAAGCTTTCGAGAATGTCCGGCTGCAGCGCGAGGTTCTCGTCATAGCCGACCAGACGGGAATAGCCGTTGATCGTCATCAGGCGGATATCTTTCTGGCTGCCGATGATGCTGCGCACCGTGCCGCCATAGACCCCGGGCTTGCGGCCCGTGGCGCCGAGATTGATCACACGGGGATGGCGGGGAAGCCGCATCTCGATCGGATCGAGCGAGCCTGCGAGCAGGCGCTCTTCGAAGAATTTCGGCTCTCGCCCCGCTGCGCCCGCCGCGCCGGGAAGCAGGGTCGCGGCCATCGCGCCCAAAAACGTCCGCCTGTCCATCATGGGCGCAACTCCCGCGCGTCGACCGTCTGTCTCGCCAGAACGAAATGACCGTCGCCGAGATCCGCCGGCGCGAGCGCCTGCTCCTCCGTCTCTTCCCGGAACTGCGGGCTCCAACTCTTCTGGTCGGAGGCGCCGTTGGCGAGAAGCGTGTTGAAATCCAGCGGGCGGTCCAGGTCGGGAAAGGGGACGGCAGCCAGCAGCGACTTGGTGTAAGGATGCACCGGCGCGCGCATCAATGTATGCCGCGGGGCGATCTCGACGAGACGTCCACGGCACATCACGGCGATCCGGTCGGCCATGTAATCGATCACCGCGAGATTGTGCGAGATGAAGATGTAGGTGAGCGAGAGCTCCGACTGCAGATCCTTGAGAAGATTGAGGATCTGCGCCTGGACCGACACGTCGAGAGCCGAGACCGGTTCGTCGCAGATCACCAGTTCCGGCCTCAAAGCCAAGGCGCGGGCGATGCCCACGCGTTGCCGCTGGCCGCCGGAAAGGCCATGCGGATAGCGATTGAGGTGGCGTCTTTCGAGACCGACCGCTTCGATCAGCGCCGCCACTTTTTCAGCGCGCGTCGCCGCGTCGCCCCGCCCATGTATTTCCAGCGGTTCCGCCACCACGTTCTGGATGGTCGTGCGCGGCGACAGCGACGACACCGGATCCTGGAACACCATCTGGATCTTCGTGCGCAGATCTTTGAGGCCGGCGCCCTCTGCGGCCAGCACGTCGATATCGCGCCCGTCGGCCCCGTTGAAGGTCACCGAACCGGCGTCCGGCGTCACCGCGCGCATCAGGATTTTGCTGAGCGTGGTCTTGCCACAGCCGCTTTCGCCGACGAGACCGAGGCATTCGCCCCGTCGCACGTCGAAGCTGACGTCGCGAACCGCCGGCGTCTTGCTGGTTTCCGCCTTGCGCGACCAGATCGAGCGGCCCTTGCTGAAGGTCTTCGAGACGTTGCGCACGCTGAGGATGACGTCGGACGCCTTCGCGGACACCGCGTCGCCGCGACCGACCAGAGAATGCACATTCACCTTGGCTTCCCGCAGCGACTTCAACCGCTCGCCGGGCGCCATGTCAAAATGAGGCACGGCCGCGAGCAAGGCCTTGAGATAGGGATGCGACGGCGCGCGGAAGATGTCCTCGACCGAGCCTGCTTCCATAATCTCGCCGTGATAGATCACCACCACTTCATCGGCGACATTGGCGACCACGCCGAGGTCGTGGGTGATCAGCAGGATCGCCATTCCGAGCTTGGCCTGGAGATCCTTGAGCAATTTCAGGATCTGCGCCTGGATGGTCACGTCGAGCGCGGTGGTCGGCTCGTCGGCGATCAACAGCGAGGGACGGCAGATCAGCGCCATGGCGATCATCGCGCGCTGGCGCATGCCGCCCGACAATTCAAACGGATACATGCCGAAGGCGCGGGCTGGATCGTGAAAACCGACGAGACCCAGCATCTCCTCGGTGCGCCGGCGGCGCTCTTCGGCGTCGATGTCTTCGTGGATGGCGAGCACTTCGGATATCTGGTTGCCGATCGTGTGCAACGGCGAGAGCGACGTCATCGGCTCCTGAAAGATCATCGCCATGCGATTACCGCGCAGCGCCCGGATGTCGCGACCGTCGCGCGGCAGGCCGACGATGTCGATCGGACCCTGCGAACAGAGATCGTCGTTGAACAGGATCCGGCCCGAAGCGCTGGCGATCGAGGGAAGAATGCCCATGACCGCCTGACTGATCACCGATTTTCCGGATCCCGATTCGCCAACCAGCGCGGTGATCTTGCCCGGAGATACGCGCAGCGACGCCTTTTTCACGACGTCGATCTTCCCTCCCAACAAAGAGAAGGAGATGCTCAGGTCTTCGATCCTGAGGAGATCCCGTCCAAGGCTCATTCCACTATTTCCCCATCGCGCCTGAGACGCTTCGTTTTGTTTTTTGCCGGGAGGCTAACGCATGACCGGGAATGCGTCTATGCGCCGCTCACAATATTTTTATGAACATTCGCCGCGTTTTACTTGATGGCTGCGCACAGGTCTTCGTCACGCAAGACGTCGCGGCAGTCGGGCGACCGGCGGAAATCGTCGTAGTAGAGCGACCAGACGCCGTCACGCGCAGCGCGATAGGGGCCGAACTTGAAATACTGATTGGGGCCCAGCCCTTTTCCCTGATGGCCGATCCGACCCTTGACGGTGGCGATCCAGATCTTGTTGGCGAAAATTTCGATATGGCCGTCGCCGCCGGGCCCCGGTTTGCTGAGGACGGCGAAATCGATCCAGCCGGACGAGGGTTTCGGCAATTCTCCCCGCCGGGTCACCTGGATCGCGGTGGTGCAGCTCTTGAACTCGCCGCCGTCGCCGGGCGTCCAATCGGCGTCCCCGGCCACGAAGGCGCGCATCTGCTTGACCTTGGGGCGCAACCAGACCGGGGTTCCGCCCGTTGCACAGGCATTCTGGACATTGTCCTCGCCGGTCGTCGCGCCCTCTTCGAAGAGATCGGTTTCGACCGTGACGAACAGTTTGCCGTTGCGCATGCGAAACGCCAGGAACGGGCTGTAATCGCCCTCGGCGTCCGCCTCGATCTCGCGTTTCCACTGGGCGATGAGATAGCGGTGATCGTCATCGGGAATCGGATCTGCGAATTTGACGGCGAAACCGAACCAGACCGGGCTCTCATAGGGCGTGCGAAGTTCTGGCTTCTCCCAGATCTCGGCGCGCTCGCTGCAACCGTCCTCGGCGGCATCGCATAGCGGGCGAACCGAGAGTTTGAGCGCCCCCTTGCCCTCGAAGACATCGGCGCCCTGAAACTCGACCGATCCTGCCCGCTGCTCGGCATTGTCCTTGTAATAAAGGCCTCCGTCCGGGGAAAAATCCTGGCCTTCGAAGCGATCGGCAAGTCGCGTATTCAGAGGATCGGCGAGCACAGGCGCAACGGCCAGCAAAGACATCAACACCCCCGACATCAGGACACGGATCATTTCGTCACTCTCACTCTAAAAGCTTGTCAAAGCGCGGTGCAACCTCACGACCGCAATTCTTCGGCAGCCACTATAATCGGAAACCAAAGAGGCGCCAGATGCAGTGCTTCACATCGCCGGCACGGAAACGTGACCGCGCGGGGAACGTTCCGCGATAGGGAGAGGCGTGTGGTGGCGACGGGACCGTCAGCGGCCCGCGGCTTCCTTGAGGATGGCGGCGAAGCGCGGCTCGAAGGCGCGGCCGATCGGTTCGGCGGCGGCGCCCAGCGCGACGGCCCAGGGATCGAACATGCCGGCCTTCAGTCGCGGCGCCGTCCGGTCACGCCGTTCCGCGTTCGAGGGCAGAAGCGGCTCGATAGCCGCGATCAACCGGCTGGCGAGCGCCGGCGGCGCGCCGCCGGAGATGACGATCGACTGCGGGTCGAACACCGTCTCGATCAGGTGAACGGCCCAGCGCAGGTCGCGCGCGGCGGCGTCGATCCAAGCCAGAAGCCCAGGATCGTCGGCTTCGACGAGCTCGGTCACGACGTCATGCAGGTCGCCTTCCGCCGGGTTGAGGCCCAGCGTCTGATAGAGCGAGGCGAGCGAAGCCCGATGTTCGAGCGGCGTCAGGCGGCCTCCATCCGAAAACAGCGCCATGCCGATCTCGCCGGCATTGCCATGCGCGCCGCTATAGAGTTCGCCGCCGAGAATGAGGCCGGCGCCGATGCCGTAGCCGAGATAGAGACAGACGGCGTGATCCAAACCATGCGCCGCGCCGACCATGCGCTCGGCCGTGGCGCAGGCTGCGGCGTCGTTCTGCAGCGCCACGTCGAGACCCGTGCCGGCGGCGAGCGTCTCCAACAGCGGAAAGGCCTGCCAGGCGCCCATCATCCAGGGATCGTCGGCGGCGGGCTCAAGTCCAAAAGGACCCGGCATCGCCACGCCGAGACCGGCCAGCCGGCTTTCGGCCTGCGGCCGCATCGCTTCGAGTTCGCGCCGCGTCTGCTCGACGAGATCGAGAATGACGCGAACGCCCCGCGCCGGTCCATCCGGCGGCAAGGCAGCCTGCGATTGCGCCAGCACATTGCCGACCAGATCCACCGCGATCGCCCGGGTGACATGCCGGTCGATCTGCAAACCGATGGCGAAGGCGCCCTCCGGCACCAGGCGATAGGGCGTCGACGGCTGGCCGCGTCCTTTGCGCACGACCTCTTCCGACATCACCAGGCCGTCGAGTTCGAGCGCTTCGATGAGGTTGGAGACCGTCTGCTTGGTCAATCTCGTCGCCCGCGCCAGATCAGCCCGGGACAACTGCCCATTCAGCCGGAGCGCGTCGATGATGACGCGCTTGTTATGCGCGCCTGCGCCTTCCTGATTGGTGCCGCTCTTGGCGCGGATGGTTCTGACGTCATGCATGCGAAATACCCTCTTGACACCCATAGAATATTCCACAAGGATTAAGTCAAGATGTTTGACTTAATAAGGAACCGAAGAGTTCCGGGGAACGCGAAAGCGCCACGCACGCGCTGCGACGCTCCACATCCGACGGGTTTTTAAACCCAATCGAACACCGCTTCGACCTCAGGGCCGCCGCGGATCTCAAGCGTAGCCACTCACTGGAGGCAGACATGTTGAAATCACTGACAATGACCCTTATGGGCGCAGCCGCCATCGGCGCGGCCTTCGCCTCGCAGGCGTTCGCCGAAACCAAGATCAATGCGCTGTTCATGGCGCAGGCCGCCTATAGCGAAGCCGATGTGCGCGCCATGACCGAGGCCTTCACCAAGGCCAATCCCGATGTTTCGATCAATCTCGAATTCGTCCCCTATGAAGGCCTGCACGACAAGACCGTGCTCGCCCAGGGTTCCGGCGGCGGCTATGACGTCGTGCTGTTCGACGTGATCTGGCCGGCCGAATACGCCTCCAACAACGTCCTGGTGGATGTCTCCTCGCGCATCACCGACGACATGAAGAAGGGTGTGCTTCCAGGCGCCTGGACCACCGTGCAATATGACGGCAAATCCTACGGCATGCCCTGGATCCTCGACACCAAATATCTGTTCTACAACAAGGAAATCCTGGAGAAGGCCGGCATCAAGGCCCCGCCGAAGACCTGGGACGAATTGAAGGAACAGGCCAAGATCATCCAGGACAAGGGCTTGTTGAAGACCCCCATCGCCTGGTCCTGGTCACAGGCCGAAGCCGCGATCTGCGATTACACGACGCTGGTCAGCGCCTATAAGGGCGACTTCATTAAGGACGGCAAGCCGGTCTTCGATCAGGGCGGCGCGCTCGATGCGCTGAAATACATGGTCGACAGCTACACGTCGGGCCTGACCAATCCGAACTCCAAGGAATTCCTCGAAGAGGATGTCCGCAAGGTGTTCCAGAACGGCGACGCCGCCTTCGCGCTCAACTGGACCTATATGTACAATATGGCCAACGATCCGAAGGACAGCAAGGTCGCCGGCAAGGTCGGCGTGGTCCCGGCTCCGGGCGTTGCGGGCAAGAGCGAGGTTTCGGCCGTCAACGGATCCATGGGTCTCGGCGTCACCACCGCCAGCAAGCATCCCGACGAAGCCTGGAAATACATCGAGTTCATGACCTCGCAGCAGGTGCAGAACCAATACGCCAAGCTGAGCCTGCCGATCTGGGCGTCCTCTTATGAAGATCCGGCCGTCACCAAGGGCCAGGAAGAGCTGATCGCCGCCGCCAAGCTCGGCCTCGCCGCCATGTATCCGCGTCCGACCACGCCGAAATATCAGGAAATGTCGACCGCGCTGCAACAGGCGATCCAGGAAGCCCTGCTCGGCCAATCTTCGCCTGAAGACGCGCTGAAGACTGCCGTCGAAAATAGCGGGCTCTGAGCCCGGCCGCGGGCGGCTTCGCCGCCGCCCGCCTTTTTAAAGACCCACCCAATCCGAAAATTCCGAGAGGACACGATGTCCAGCACCTGGCTCACGACCCGGGCATGGCTGCTCATGCTCCCGCTGCTCGCGGTGATGATCGCCGTGATCGGTTGGCCGATGATCGACACGGTCAGGCTGTCCTTCACCGACGCCAAACTCGTCGGCACCCCGGGCCATTTCGTCGGTCTCGACAATTACATGAAGATGCTCTCGGGCTCAAATTTCCGCCGGACGCTGGTCACCACCACCTGGTTCGCTGTGATCTCCGTCACTGCGGAAATGGTGCTCGGCGTGCTTGCGGCGCTGCTCCTCAATCAGCAATTCTACGGCCGCACCATTCTGCGGGCGCTGATGATCCTGCCTTGGGCGCTGCCGACCATCGTCAACGCCACGCTCTGGCGGCTGATCTACAATCCCGAATATGGCGCGCTCAACGCCGCCCTCACCCAGATCGGCCTGATCTCGGACTATCGCTCCTGGCTGGGCGAACCGGGCGCGGCCATGGCGGCGCTGATCGTCGCCGATTGCTGGAAGAATTTCCCGCTCGTGGCGCTGATTGCGCTCGCGGCCCTTCAGGCCGTGCCGCGCGACATCGTTTCCGCCTCGCTGGTGGATGGCGCGAGCGCCTGGAAGCGTTTCCGCTTCGTGATCTTGCCCTATCTCGCCGGCCCGCTGATGGTGGCGCTGGTGCTGCGCACGATCGAAGCCTTCAAGGTGTTCGACATCATCTGGGTCATGACGCGCGGCGGCCCGGCCAACTCCACCCGCACGCTGTCGATCCTCGTCTATCAGGAAGCCTTCTCCTTCCAGCGGGCGGGATCTGGCGCTTCGCTCGCCCTCATCGTCACGCTGATCGTCACGCTGCTCGCGCTCGCTTATGGCGCGCTGGTGCGCAAGACCGCCGGGAGCGCCGCCTGATGGAACGCCAGAGCCCCCTCTTCTCGATCTTCATCCACCTCGCCGCGCTGCTCCTGGCGCTGGTCATCCTCGCGCCGCTCGTCTGGCTCTTTATCATGAGCATCGCGCCTGCCGCCGATCTCGCCGCCAAACCCCTGAAATGGTGGCCGTCGGAGATGGATTTTTCGCGTTACGCCATGTTGCTCTCGACCGTTGAGAACAGCGCCGGCGCGGCCTTCACCGCCTCGCTGCGCAACAGCCTTGTGGTCTCAGGCATGGCGACCATCGCGGCGATCCTGCTCGCCATTCCCGCCGGCTGGGCCGTGTCGCGCACGCCGTCGGTGGGCTGGTCGCTGACGCTGGTGATCGGCACCTATATGCTGCCGCCCGTGGCGCTTGCCGTGCCGCTCTATATGGCGCTCGCGCATTTCGGCATGCTCAACAATGTCTTCGGCCTGGCGCTGGTCTATCTCACCATCCTTGCGCCCTTCACCACCTGGCTGATGAAATCCGGCTTCGACGGCATTCCGCGCGAACTGGAATCGGCGGCGATGATCGATGGAGCAAGCCTGTTCCAGACCCTGCGCATCGTCACATTGCCGCTGGCCTTGCCGGTGATGGCGACCTCGGCGCTGTTCGCCTTCCTGCTCGCCTGGGACGAATTCTTCTATGCGCTGCTGTTTACCTCCGACCAGCGCGCCAAGACGCTCACCGTGGCCATCGCCGATCTCGCCGGCGGCCGCGTTTCCGATTACGGGCTCATTGCCGCAGCCGGCGTGCTCGCCGCTTTGCCGCCGGTCGCCGTGGGTCTTCTGATGCAACGGGCGCTGATATCAGGCCTCACCAATGGCGGCGTAAAGGGATGACCATGACCGAGACCAAGACGCGTCCGGAAGGACTGCTCGCCATCGACCGCGAAATGGCCCGCCAGCATGCGGACGCCATCTCCTCCTACGAGGCCGCCCGCGACGGCGCGGTCGCGATTGCAACCTCGCTGAAAAAGACCGGCCGCCTTTTGCTGCTCGGCATGGGCGGCTCCCATGCCGTCAGCCGCGCGGTCGAGCCGCTTTACCGCGCCCTCGGCATCGACGCCCTGGCCATCCCGCTGTCGGAACAACTCGGTGCGCCGCTGTCGCTCGACGGCAAGACGGTCATCGTTGCCTCGCAATCCGGCGAAAGCGCCGAAGTCATCCGCTGGTTCAAGGAGACCGGCGCGACCACCGATACATTCGGCCTGACGCTCGAAGCCGGCTCCTTCCTCGCCGGCGCGGCGCAGAGCCTCGTCGGTGTGGGCGGCACCGAACGCGCCTTTGCGGCCACGCGCAGCCTGACCATCACCTTTGCGCTGCATCTCGCCGTGCTCGAAGCGCTCGGCGAAGATCCCTCCGCCGCCCTCGTTGCACTCAACGCGCCTGAGAATCCCGACATTTCTCCAGCGCTCGCCGCCTTTTCAGAATTGCGGACCGTGGTGACGTCGGGTCGCCGCCTGCAGGGCGTCGCCGAAGCGCTGGCTCTTGGTCTCACCGAACTGTCGCGCCTGCCCTGCTTCTCGCTCGAAGGCGGTCAGTTGCGTCACGGCCCGATGGAGATGCTGTCGCCGGAGATCGGCGTCGCGCTGTTCCGCGGCCAGGACGCCACATCCGAACTGGTGACGGCGATGGCGACATCGGTGGCCCAGACCGCAGCGCCGCTGGTAATCTTCGACGCCTCGGGCGAAGCCCCGGTCGACGGCGCTATCACCATTCCCTTCAAGCCGGCGAGCGGCATGGCGGCCATTTTCGCGATGCTGCCGACGGCCCAGCGGCTGATGGTCGCTTTTGCCGAGGCGCGTGTGCCCGACGCCGGCACGCCGGTCCGCTCGTCCAAGATCACCCGGAGCGAATGAATGAAGCCGCTCGCCGTCATCGGTAACGTCAATGTCGACCTGATCATGGGTCCCGCCGCGCCCTGGCCGCAGCCGGGAACCGAGATCATCGTCGACCACAACGAATTGCGCGTCGGCGGCGCCGCGGGCAACACGGCGCTCGCCTGGATGGCTCTGGGCACGCCCTTCACCATCGCCGCCAATATCGGCGACGACCAGTTCGGCCGCTGGCTGCAAGGCGAGTTCGGCGCTTATGCCAGCGCTTGGCCCGCGCGCCCCGAAGGCACGACGATCTCGGTGGGCATCACCCATCCCGACGGCGAGCGCACCTTCTTCACCACCAAAGGCCATCTGCCGCATTTCAGCCTCGGCGATACGCGGACGATGCTGGAAAACTCTGGACTCGCAGGCGGCTACGTCCTTCTCTGCGGCTCCTTCCTTACCGATGCGCTGACGCGTGATTACGCGGCGCTGTTCGACTGGCTGGACGCGCAGGGCGCATCCGTCGCGCTCGACACGGGCTGGCCGCTCGACGGCTGGACGGAGGCCAATTGCGCGGCGACCCGCGCCTGGCTCGGCCGCTGCCGTCTGGCGCTGATGAACGAGATCGAGACGACCACGCTAACGGGCGTCGCAGACCCGATCGAGGCGGCGCGCGCGCTGAAGGCGATCATGCCGGAGGGCGCGATCGTCGTGGTCAAGCGCGGTCCGGACGGCGCCGTCGCCATCGGCGCGGATGGAGCGTTGCATGAGGCTGCCGCGCCCAAAGTGGACGTCATCGACACGATCGGCGCCGGCGACGTCTTCAATGCCGGATTCCTCGACGCGCTGGCCCGGCAAGAGCCGCTGACCGCCTGCCTTCAAGCCGGCGTCGCCATCGCATCCCGCGCGGTGTCGACATTTCCGCGCCGCTACGACATGAGTCATCAAGGAGACGCCGCATGAGCGCGCTCACCATCGACAAGATCCGCAAGAATTATGGCGATGTCGAAACGCTCAAGGGCATCGACATCGCTTTGGAGAGCGGCGAATTCCTCGTGCTCCTGGGCTCGTCCGGCTGCGGCAAGTCCACGCTGCTCAACATCATCGCAGGGCTCGCCGAACCGACCAGCGGCGATGTCCGGATCGGCGACCGCTCGGTCGTCGGCGTGCATCCCAAGGACCGCGACATCGCCATGGTGTTCCAGTCCTATGCGCTCTATCCCAATCTGACCGTGGCGCGGAACATCGGCTTCGGGCTCGAAATGCGTAAAGTCCCCGCCGCCGAACGCGACAAAGCCGTGCTGGACGCCGCGCGCCTCCTGCAGATCGAAAACCTGCTCGACCGCAAGCCAAGCCAGTTGTCGGGCGGGCAACGCCAGCGCGTGGCCATCGGTCGCGCGCTGGTCCGTCATCCCAAGGTCTTCCTGTTCGACGAACCGCTGTCCAATCTCGACGCCAAGCTGCGTATGGAGATGCGGACCGAGCTCAAGCGACTGCACCAGATGATGAAGACCACCGTCGTCTATGTGACGCATGACCAGATCGAGGCGATGACGCTCGCCACCCGCATCGCGGTGATGCGCAACGGCCGGATCGAACAGTTGGACACGCCGGAGGCGATCTACAATCGTCCCGCCACGCTCTATGTCGCAACCTTCGTCGGCGCGCCGCCGATGAACCTGCTCCACGCCCGGCGCAGCGAAAACGGTCTGACGATCGACGGCGCCGATATCGCGCTTCCCCTGCCATCGGGGGCCGAGGCCATCGCGACGGGCAAACCTGTCATCGTCGGGGTCAGGCCGGAAGCCCTGAAGCCTGGCGGCGAAGGCGTGCGCCTGCCCGTGACGATCGAGGTGACGGAACTGACGGGGCCCGAGATCATCCTCACCGGGAAAGTCGGCGGACAGCAGGTGCTCGCCTCCGCCCCGCCCTATAGCCGCGTCCAACCGGGTGAGACGCTGGAACTCACCGCGCCGCTCGCAGCGCTGCACCTCTTCGATCCCGAAACCGGTCTCCGCCTCAACTGAGGCGGATTGCCTTCCGTCTCGCCACGGATAGAGGTCAGAGCAACGCTACAACATGTTTCGACAGGTTCCAGCCGGGGCGGCCGAGCTTTCACGAAGCTGTGTCCCCGGCCCTTGCTTGACACTCTGTGCCCGGAGCCCTCTATAAGGCGTCAACGCATCAGCCCGAGAGAGCCGTCTTGACCGAACCCGTCTCCACTTTTTCCGCCTTGTCCGAGAAGATCGCATCCAGGTCCGCAATGGTCGGGGTCATCGGGTTAGGCTATGTCGGCCTGCCCTTGGCGATGGCCGTCGCCCATGGAGGTTTCGGCGTCATCGGCTTCGATATCGATCCGGAAAAAATCGTGCGGATCGAGGCCGGCTCCTCCTATATCGAGGCGGTCGCAAGCGACACCCTTTCCGGCCACGTCGCGTCGGGCGCATTTGCGGCGACCACGGATTTCGAGCGTCTCGGAGACTGCGACGTCATCGTCATCTGCGTGCCGACGCCGCTGACCAAGCATCGCGCTCCGGATCTCTCCTATATCGTCAAGACGACCGAGGCGATCGCCGCGACTTTGCGCCGAGGACAGATGATCGTTCTCGAATCGACCACCTATCCTGGGACCACTGATGAAGTGGTGCGCCCGATTCTCGAAAAAACCGGCCTGAAATCCGCCACCGACATCTTCCTCGGCTTCTCGCCGGAGCGGGAAGACCCCGGCAACCGCAATTTCCGCACCGCCAGCATCCCGAAGATCGTTGCCGGCGACGGCGCAGAGGCCTCGTCGTTGATGCAGGCTTTCTATGGCGCGGTGGTTGAAAAGGTCGTGCCGGTCTCGTCCACGGCGGCGGCCGAGGCGGTCAAGATTACCGAAAACGTCTTTCGCGCCGTCAACATCGCGCTCGTGAACGAACTCAAGGTCGTCTACGACGCCATGGGTATCGACATCTGGGAAGTGGTCGATGCGGCCAAGACCAAGCCGTTCGGCTACATGGCCTTTTATCCCGGCCCGGGTCTCGGCGGCCATTGCATCCCGATCGATCCGTTCTACCTGACATGGAAGTCGCATGAATATGAGCTGCCGACCCGGTTCATCGAATTGGCCGGCGAGATCAATTCCTCGATGCCGCGCTACGTGGTGGATCGGTTGGCGGAGGCGCTCGACATGAAGCTCGGCCGCGCGCTCAGTCGCTGCCGGGTGCTGGTGCTGGGCCTGGCCTACAAGAAGAACGTTCCGGATATTCGCGAAAGCCCGTCGCTGAAGCTGATCGAACTGATCGAAGCGCGCGGCGGCGAGGCCGCCTTCCATGATCCGCATGTGCAGTCCATTCCCGCAACACGCGAATATCTCTGCTTCAAGGGCCGCGCCTCGACGCCCCTGACCGAAGAGATGGTGCGCGGCTTCGATGCGGTGCTGTTGGCGACGGATCACGACGACGTCGACTATGCGTCCATCGCAGCGTGGTCGCCGCTGATCGTCGACACAAGGAACGTCTTCGGGCGGATGGGCATCGCCGCCGATCACATCGTCAAAGCATGAGCGCCGACGCCTTCAAATGCTCGGCGGCGCGGGCGTAGCCCCCAGCCGCGCCGTCGATGAAATGCATGTGATCCCGTTCGAGCGCAGTCAGCACGATACAGGTCATCAGCGCCGCGTCCTGCTTGCTCAAGCCGTAGCGGCAGACGCCTCTCGCCGCCGCGTCGCGCAAAAGCGCTTCGATCTCGGCGAGACGGCGAGAATCGATATCCACGGTCATCTTGAGCCCGTCGTCGAATTTGCGGAAATCGCTGTTGTCGGCCACATCGCGGCGATAGACGACGGGGTCGAACCGCCCCACAGTGATCTTCCATCGAATCAGCGCAAAGGCGAAAACAGTCGCCGCCACCGCCTTGAGGAAGCGTTTGATCCTGCCGGCGGGGGGACCGGCGCGCCCTTCGATGCGAATGCCGTCCCCGGACACCCTGGGCTCCGGTCCCTCGGCCGGCACGGGATGGCCGTCGCGCTCTTCGCTGCCGGTGATCGCCACGATCTTTTCGACCAGACGCGCGAAGGCGGGCATATCATTCGCGGGACCGGGCATCGCGATGATCGACACGATCGCGCCATGCCTGGCCGGGATCGGGCTCCAGCGGCAGGACAGGCCTTCGAGATCCGGCGCAGCGCCCGCCGGCGCGGGGTCGACGGAGTAACGATTGTTTTTCATCTGGGCTTCCGCCCAACTCGCGCCGCCGCCAGCGAACATCGCATAGGAGGCGAACTCGGACACGCGAAACCGGGCGACGCGAACATCCAGACCCGAAGCGCGGACATCACGAATCGGCACCAGGGCCGCGCGCATCTCCAGCCCCATCGCCTCTTTCGCCCAGGTTCGAAGCGCGGCGAGCGCAGCCTTCGCCTTCTCGATCCCCGCGGCCGGCAAGGCGACAAGAGCGCCGTCGCCGCCGAAGACGAAGGGAAGGTCCTGATGCCCAAGCGCATTGAGCACGGCGGAAATCAGCGCCGCGCCGGCCATATTGACGGATTTATAGGAGCCGGCGGCGATGGCGCCGGTGGAGTCGACAATATCGCCGGTCGCGAGCCACCAGTCGTCCGGCAAGGGCCTGTAGTTGTCCAGATCGATCACGCCGGAAAACTGCGTGAAGACGGGCACATCATTGTAGAAGGGATCGACGCGTTCCAAAGGCATGGACAAAACTTAGCACGGCCTCTGCCGCAACGCGATGACAGTTTGACATCTTCGTTCAAGGCAACAGCAACAGATCGAACTGTCGCTCGCCGATCGGAATGTCGCTCACCTTCATCCGCCGTCGGTCATCCTCGATGAACACCCAGCAATCGTCGTAATATTGGCCGAGCCAATCGCGGAACCGCGCACTGTCTGCGGGTCCGTAGAGCTCGGGCGTGAATTCGGTGTGGATGGGGACGCGACGCTGAAGGAGGTTCTGCATGCTGCGAAACGCCACGGGCTCGAAGCCTTCTATATCCGCCCAGACCAGCGCCACGTCGTCTTCACCGACTCCGGCGTCTTCGAGCAGGCGGCTCACCGGCTTCACCGGCACGGTGATCTGTCTATCCTTGGCGCTGCGCCGGATCATGCCGCTGCGGCCGTGATTGTCGGGGTTCTGGAAGAAGTCGAGACTGCCCGGTTCCTCACCCGCCGCGCAGTTGAGGGCCGAGACTTCGCCCGCCAGGCCATTTTGTGCGAGATTGACGGAGAGAAGCGCGAAATTACGTGGGTCCGGTTCCACCGTGACGATGCGGGAGAAATGCTTTTTAAGCGCGAAATACACCGTCTGCGTGCCGATATTGCCCCCGAGCTCCAACAGCACGCCGCCGGACGTTTCGATGCTTTCCTGCGTCAGGATATCCATCAGCCTCGTCACGTGATCTCGGTCGTAATGCCCTTTTCGGAAGATCTTGCGGCCGATATAGTCGGCCGGGGAGAAGGTCATGACGTGATCGCCGCAATCCACGGTCATCGACACAGCGCGCTCGCCGATACCGTGAATGAGCAGCCGCCGGCCCATGGGCGTGTCGAAAAAGCGCGTCGCCCATCGATCCCTCGTCTTGCTCCAACGTTTTTTCCAGCCGCTCAAACCCGCATCCCTCTGCTTATCCGCTCGCTCCTACCCTGAAACGCGGCTCGCTTCCACCCGGGGCGTCGACAATGCCGCCGCCGGGCGCTAGAGCATCACAAAACAGTGATCGGGGAAAAGACATCATGAGCCGCCTGGATAGTTTCATCCGCCGTCTGCTGGCCCAACGCGACATCTTGAATGCGATCGCCGAGGACGCGCGCCGTCTGGAAGGCGATGTTCTCGAGCTCGGCCTCGGCAATGGACGCACCTATGATCACCTGCGCGAACTGTTTCCGGAGAAGCGAATCATCGCCTTTGATCGCGACGAGCGGCGCGACCAGATTTCCCGGCCCGACGACCGGGACATGGTGGTCGGCGAGATCCAGGAGACAATCGCGCCTTACCTCACCGGCGCCGCCGCAGTGGTGCATGCCGATATCGGAACGGGTAATCCAGACCGCGACGCCGTCACCCTGACCTGGCTGCCCGAAATCATGGCGCGCGCCCTGACCAAAGGCGGGATCGCAATCAGCGGCCTGCCGCTTGATCACGACGCCTTTGCATCGTTTCCGCAGCCCGCGGGCGTGTCGGACGGTCGCTATTTCCTCTACCGACGCCGTTAGGCCGTCTCAGCGTTTGACATCGTTGCGGATCAGCCGCTTCCAGTCGCCGATGAAATGCCGGCGTTGTATATCGTCCTGGGCGGCGAGCAGCGAAGGCCCGATCCGGATCGGTCGGCCCACGCCCGATGCCATGAGGTCGTCGGGCCCGTCCACGCCGGGAGGCATAGGCTTACCCTCGGCGAAGAAGAAGGATTTCTCCCGCGCCACCGCCCGTCCTCTCTCCGAAAGCAGATAATCGAGGAAGCGCTGTCCGAGCGCCGGGTTGGCGGCTGTTTTCGGAATCATCGCGCCGCGCGAGAGGATCAGCGTGTAATCGCGCGGCACGACGATGCCGAGATCCGGATCGAGGCGCGCCGCGGCATAGGCGTAGGAGCCGAGAACATTATAGGCGATGCGAACCGCGCCGCTCGACAGTTCGCCCAGAACCTCGTTGTTGCAGCAGCGGATCACCGGAGCGGCTCGGCTGACGCTCTCGATCAGCCGGCCATAGGTGGTGGGCGCCTGGCGCGAATCATTGAAGGCCAGGAGATAGCCGACGCCCGAAGCCTCGATGTCATAGGTGCCGATACGGCCATGATAGCGCAAGGGATTGCGTCGCAGCAGGTCGACCAGCGCCTCATGGCTGTCGGGCACATCTTCCGACGGCACCTTGGAGCGGTCGTAGACGAAGACCACCGGCTCGAAAGTAAAGCCGAACACCTCGTCGCGCCAATTGGCCCAATCCTTGATGCGCGATGTCGGAAGCGGCCGATGCGCCTGGGCGCAGCCGTCATTGGCGAGCCTCACCAACTGATCGACCGACGACGACAGCAGGATATCGCCGCTTCTCCCCCCGTCTGCGCAGGCCTTCTGCGCCTCGCGAAACAGATCGTTTGTGACATAATCCGTCACATCGACGGCGAGATCCGGCGCCGTCTCCTGAAAGTCGAGGATCAGCGGCCGCATGGCTTCCAGATCGGTCGCCGCATGGATGACCAACCGAGCGCCTTCCTGACCCGACAAAGCCGGAAAGACTTGGCGTTGCCCCTCGATGGCGCCGACCGACGACGACATGACGAACACTGCAAAGACGGTGAAAAGGATGCGCAGGCTGTTCATCTCGGCGTCTCCCTCGCAAGAGGCAGGTCGATGAAGACTGCGAACGGCGCGATCGCCGACCGCTCCTGAAAGCCGATCGCGCCGCCAAGCGCATTGGCCACTTCGGCCGCGATGGCGAAGCCGAGACCGGAAGCGGGCCCCTCTGTGCGCGAGGAGAAGAAGCGTTTGGTGACGTTTTCCCATTCCGACGCCGGGATTCCGGGTCCATCATCCTCCACGACCACCCGCGCGCGCTCCTCGCTCATTTCGACGCGAACATCGAGCCGATTACGCGCACCGTGGCGAAGCGCATTGTCGATGACGTTGACGATCGCCTCGCGCAGACTGAGCATGTCGCCCGTGACGACCGGATTGCCTTCGGCCGGCTCGAACGACACCACGAGATCCGGATCGACCGTGATCGGAATCGCCGCTCGAAACGCCAGCCGCGCCGCGTCGTTGAGCGCCACGGAGGCCAGTTGCGCCGAATCGAAGCGATGGATGACCATCGCATGATTGAGAAGCTGGTTGGTGAAGCGCGCGAGTTCCGCGGTTCGGTTGCGCACCCTCTCCAGATGCCGGCGATCGTCCGGGCCGAGCGCATCTTCGTTGATCAGGCTGACCTGGGCCGACAGCGCCGTCAAAGGGGTGCGGATCTGGTGCGCGCTGTCGGCGACATAGCGCTGCAGCAGCTTGATGCGCTCGTCGAGCCTGCGGATGAAATGATTGATGGCGTCGACGAAGGGCAGGAGTTCGCGCGGCGCGGCCCCGCCGATCGGCGTCAGGTCCTGCGTATCGCGGCCCTTGATGGCCTCGCCGAGATCGGCCACCGGTTTCAGCGAAAATCGCACGGCAAAGGCGGAGCCGACGAGCGCGAGCGCGCTCATGACGCCGACGAGGATCACCGCCCGCCAGGTGAGTTCAGCGGCGAGCGACTGCCTCGCTTCGGTCGTCTGCGCCACCATCACATAGGTCCAGCCCGGCCCCGACGCCTGCGTCAAAGCCCTCGCCACGGTGACGATGCGAACCGCGGCGCCGCGATACTGGCCATTTTCCAGCCGAGGCCCGGCGCGGCTTTGGTCGAGTCCTGCCCGCGTGCTCAGGTCGGGATAGCCGGTCAGGGTTTGCCCTTGCGGATCTATCACCCTGTAAAAGATACGGTCGCGCTGGGCGAGGCCGAGGAGATCGAAGGCCGAAGGCGGCAATTCGAAATTCAGCTCACCGCCCGTGATGATCAGGCTGTCGGACATCTGGAAGGCGGCGCCCAGAAGCAGTCGGTCATAGGCGTCGTCGGCGGCGGCGCGAGCGTAGAACCATGCGGCCGTCACCAGAGCGGCGGCGCCCAAAGCGAGGACGGCGGCCACCCGCGTCATCAGGCGTGAAAACAGCGAATCCTTAAGCAGGCTCATCGGACACCAGCTGATAGCCGACCCCGCGCTGTGTGACGATGCGGGCGCTCGCGCCTTCCAGCTTCTTGCGCAAACGTCCGACATAGAGCTCGATGGCGTTCGGCCCCGCCGCTTCCTCGAAGCCGAACAAGCGATCCAGCAATTCCTCCTTGCTGAAGATTTTGCCCGGCCGGGAGGCCAGCACTTCGAGCAGGGTCATCTCCCGGCGCTTGAGTTGCACTTCCCGCTTGCCGACCTTGACGCTCCTGTTGGCCCGGTCGAGACTGACATCGCCGCACATGATGATGTTCGTGGCTTCGCCGCCGCTGCGCCGCCGGAGAAGCACCCGCGCCCGCGCCTCGAGTTCGCGGAAATCGAAGGGCTTGACCAGATAGTCGTCGGCGCCGAGATCCAGCGCGCTGACCCGATCGTCGATCTCGGAGCGCGCGGTCAGCACCAGCACCGGCACGCTGCTCTTGTCCTTGCGAAGGCGGCGCAAGATGGAAAACCCATCCAAGCCCGGCAGCATGACATCCAGAATCACCAGGTCGTAATCGGTAAAGTCGAGAATGTCGGCCGCCGCCGCGCCGTCGGTTTCCCAGTCGACGGTGTGGCCCGTCGATTGGAAACGGCGGCAGATGGCCTCGCCGACGTCATGTGTGTCTTCAACCAGGAGAATGCGCATCCGCCTATGCTGTCACGGTCGGAAGGCGCGATCAAGCCGCCTGAAACGCTCCATACGCGGCATTTCCATGCTGCGGCGCCATGACAGCAAGATGACAGGTTTGCGGGTTAATGGATCGTTATCGGCTCCGAGAGGAGGAGCCGCTCCGGGGAGGAGCACCATCAAAATCGCTGTGAAAGACGGTTCGAACAGAGCCTGTCTTTGCGCGCCTTCTCCCGGAGATCACGCCATTGGGAGAGACAAGATGAAGAGATTTTTCGCCGCTGCATTCGTCGGAGCCAGCCTCGCCGCCCTCGGCGCCGCGTCGTCCGCTTTTGCAGAACCCGCCAAGCCCGAATGCCTGGCCGGCGCAAAGCCCGGCGGCGGCTTCGACCTGACCTGCCGCCTTGCCGCCAATTCGCTGCTCGCCACCAAGCAGATCTCCAAGCCCATGGCCGTAACCTATATGGAAGGCGGCGTCGGCGCCGTGGCCTACAACCATGTGATCGGCAAGCGCGCCCATGACGGCAATCTCATCACGGCCGCGTCCTCCGGTTCTGCGCTGCTGATCGCCCAGGGCAAGTTCGGCAAATATGACGAAACGGCCGTTCGCTGGCTCGGCGCGCTCGGCGCCGATTACGGCGTGCTCGTGGTCGCCGCAGATGCGCCGTACAAGACGCTCGGCGAACTCGTGGAAGCCTACAAGGCGGATCCCTCCAGCTTCGCCATCGCCGGCGGCGGCGCCGTCGGTTCGCAGGACTGGATGAAGGGCTCGCTGCTCGCCAAGGCCGCCGGTCAGGATCCGAAGAGCATGCGTTACGTCGCGCTCGAAGGCGGCGGCGCCGTGCTGACCGCGCTCGAAGGCGGCCATGTCAAGGTCGGCTCCGGCGACGCTGCCGAAATGGTCAAGCACCATGTCGCCGGCAAAGTCCGCATCCTCGCGGTAATGTCGTCCGAACGCCTGCCGGGCGAACTGGCCAATGTGCCGACCGCCAAGGAGCAGGGTTTCGACATCGATTGGCCGGTCTGGCGCGGCTATTATGTCGGCAAGGACGTTTCCCAGGCCGATTACGACTGGTGGGTGAAGGCGTTCGAGACCGCTTCCAAGACGCCGGAATTCGCCAAGGAGCGCGAAGAGCGCGGCCTGTTCGAATTCACCCTGCTCGGCAAGGATTTCGAAGATCGTGTGAAGTCCGACGTCGCCCGCTTCAAGATCCTAGCCAAGGAAGCCGGGATGTAATCGAGCCCCTCTCCTCCTCCCGAGCCAGGGGCGCGCCCCGGCCGTCGCTGAGGCGGCCGGGGCATGGAGGAGACCAGGATCGCCGTGCGATCCCCAGATTCCTTAACATGTTTCTCTAGCCATACCGGAGCCAGCCGATGTCGGACTCCCATCAGCCCTCTGCGCGCGCCACACGTCTCACCGGCCGCATCGCAGCCCTCATTCTCATCGCTCTCGCTCTGGTCTACGGCCTCGGCGGCAGCGTGATCGAATACGCCTTCGCCTCCGATCCGTTGGGGCCGCGCGTCTTTCCGGTGGCGCTAGCCGTCGTGCTTGCAGGTCTTTCGATCTTATACTTTCTGAAACCCGGCGCCTGCGAGGGCTTCCCGACCGGTCCGCTGCTCGTCAAGGTGCTCGCCATTCCAGTGTTGACCGTCATTTCGATCGCGCTGTTCGAACCGGCCGGCTTCGCCGCCTCGATCTTCGTGCTGACGCTCGGAACCGGCTATATTTTCGGCGCGCCGCTGAAGCTCGCGCTGATCGGCGCCGTCGGGCATGCCGCGCTCTGGTGGCTCATCTTCTCCTATCTCCTCGAAGTCTATCTGCCCGCCGGCATGTTGTTCGGCTGAGCGAGCCGACCTGAAAGGACATTCGCCATGAATCTCGATTATCTCTGGCAAGGTTTCGCTGTCGCGCTGACCTGGCAAAACCTCATCATCGGCCTCGTCGGCTGCTTCATCGGCACCATGGTCGGCGCGCTGCCCGCCATCGGCCCGATCAACGGCATCGCGCTTCTGCTCCCTATCGCCTATACGATGGGCCTTCCGGCTGAGAGCACGATGATCCTACTCGCCGCCATCTATTGCGGGGCGGAGTATGGCGGACGCATCTCCTCCATCCTGCTCAACGTGCCCGGCGACGCCGGCGCGGTGATGACGGCGATGGACGGCTATCCCATGGCCAAGCAGGGCCGCGCCGGAGAGGCGCTGGCTTTGTCCGGCCTATCGTCCTTCGTCGGCGGCATCCTGGGCACTGTTGGCTTGGCATTCTTCGCGCCGCTCCTGTCGGGGCTCGCGATCGGCTTCGGACCGGCGGAATATTTCGTGCTGATGGTCTTCGCCTTCGCGACCCTAGGCTCGATGGTAGGCAGCGCGCCCGCCAAGACGCTGATCGGCTGCGTGCTCGGCCTGATGCTGGCGACCGTTGGTCTCGACGCCACCTCCGGCGCCTATCGCTTCACCTTCAACGAGCCGGAACTGGGCGACGGCATCGAATTCGTGGTGTTGGTCATCGGCCTGTTCTCGATCTCCGAAGCGCTGATCATCCTCGAACATCAGGGCCGCGGCATGACTGTGATCCGCGAACTCGGCCGGATGACCGCGCGGATGAGCGACATCGTCAAATGCGCGGGCGCGACACTGCGCGGCTCGGTCATCGGCTTCGTCGTCGGCGTGCTGCCGGGCACCGGAGCGTCCGTGTCGAGCGCCGTCTCCTACACCACGGAAAAGCGCATTTCCGACACCGAAGGCACCTTCGGCAAAGGCGATGTGCGTGGCCTCGCCGCCCCCGAAGCCGCCAACAACGCCACCGCCTGCGGCGCCTTCGTGCCGATGCTGACGCTCGGCGTGCCGGGTTCGGGCACCACCGCCGTCATGCTCGGCGCGCTGATGCTCTACAACATCCAGCCCGGCCCTATGCTGATGGTCGAGCGGCCCGAGATCGTCGGCGGTCTCGTCGCCTCGCTGTTCGTCGGCAACTTCATCCTGCTTGCGCTCAACCTGCCGCTGGTCAACATTTTCGCCCGCGTGCTGACCGTGCCGAACTGGCTGCTGGTGCCCGGCATCCTGGTGCTGTCGATCGTCGGCGTCTACTCGACCCACGCCTCGGTCTTCTCGATCTATCTGATGCTGGCGATCGGCATGGCGGGTTGGCTGCTCAGGAAAGCAGGCTTCGACATGGCGCCGATCATTCTCGGCTTCGTGCTCGGGCGGGTCATGGAAGTCAACCTCCGCAACGCCCTGGCGATCAGCGGCGGCGACGTGTCGATCCTGTTCGAAAGCACCATCTCCATCGTTCTCTGGTGCCTCGCGGCCTTGGTCGCCGTGCTGCCGATCTTCCTCGCCCGCCGCGCCAAGCGTCGTTTAAACGCGGCCGCGGCGGCTGCGTCCGCCGCAGCGCAGTAAGATCTTATCGTTCCATCAATTGTTTCGCCGGGTCGCTCCATGCGGCCCGGCTTTTCATTGGGGAGCATGCAATGACCTCTCCACCCCCTCTGCGACCTTGGTAGATTTTGGCTCGATGGGTGCTTGCCAGCAGCCAAATTCGCTCTATAGTGAGGAAATAATTATTCCGCACAGTAAAGTGCGGTAAAGCATGGGGAACTACAATGACTCTTTCCTGGCGCTTCTCCGCGCTCGCAGAACGACATCGCGCGCTCGGCTCCAAGCTCGAAGACTGGAGCGGCATGGGTACGGCATGGACCTATGACAAGGACATTTACGCCGAACATGTGGCGATCCGCACCAAGGCGGGTCTGATGGATGTCTCGGGCCTCAAGAAGGTCCATCTGGTCGGCCCGCACGCCATTGCCGTGCTCGACTATATCACCACGCGCGATATGGGAAAGATCTATCCCGGCCGCTCCGTCTATGCCGCCATGCTCAACGATCGCGGCCATTTCACCGATGATTGCATCGTCTATCGCACCGGCCCCAATTCCTGGATGCTGGTGCATGGGTCCGGCTCGGCCCATGAGGAAGTGATCAAGCAGGCCGCCGGCCGCAACTGCGCCGTTCTTTTCGACGACGACCTTCACGATCTTTCGCTGCAAGGGCCGCTGGCGGTCGATTTCCTCGCCAAGCATGTGCCCGGCATCCGCGATCTCAAATATTTCCATCACATGCAGACGACTTTGTTCGGCGCGCCGGTGATGATCTCCCGCACCGGCTATACGGGCGAACGCGGCTACGAGATTTTCGTGCGCGGCCAGGACGCGGCGAAGGTCTGGGATACGATCCTCGCCGAGGGCGCGGATATGGGCATCATCCCCTGCTGCTTCAGCGTGCTCGACATGCTGCGGGTGGAAAGCTACCTGCTGTTCTATCCCTACGACAATTCGCAAATGTATCCCTTTGCCAATGAGCAGCCCGGCGACAGCCTGTGGGAGCTCGGCCTCGACTTCACCGTCAGCCCCGGCAAGATCGGTTTCCGCGGCGCGGAAGAGCATGCCCGCCTCAAAGGCAAGGAGCGCTTCAAGATCTACGGCATGCTGATCGAGTCAGACGGGCCTGCCGATCTCGGCGACGAGGTCTGGGCCGACGGCAAGAAAGTGGGCGTCATCACCTGCCCGAGCTATTCGACGCTCACCAAGAAGAGCATGGCGATCGCCCGTCTCGACGTCGACAAGGCGGTCCACGGCACGCCGCTCGAAGTCAAGGGAAAGACGATGCAGGCCAAAGCGATCGCGCATCAGTTGCCCTTCGACGATCCCGAGAAGAAAAAGCGCACGGCGATCGGCTGAGGATCGCGTCATGTTGGTTGAAGGCATCAAGAGCCGTCCAGTCTATCACGGGATTGCGGCCGACCCTCGCGCGCGCCGGCACATCTTCGTCCTGGAAGGCGAAGGCGCACGGGCGCTGCTCGAGCAGAGACCCACACTGACGCCGGCGATGCTGGCGTCGACCGAGATCCTCTATGTCGCCCGAGGCTCCGCGGGGGAAGGACATGCCGACGCGCTCTCGGCGGTCGGCGCCGATGTCGCTTGGATTGCGCCGACAGTGGAGACATTGCTGTTCCGGCTGAGAGCCATGCTGGCCGTCGCGCATATGGGAACAAGGCTCTACATCGCCGGCACAGAAGGTTTCATCGGAAAGGCGATGCAGGTCGCGCTCGACCAGGGCATGGACTATTCCACCATTCCCACCGAACATCGCGGCTCGCTCGCCCGCCGCGTTCAATGCGTCCATTGCAAGGGCGTCACCGAAGACGTGACCATGACGCCCTTCACCTGCAGCCATTGCGGCCTGTCTCTCCTCGTGCGCGATCATTATTCGCGACGGCTCGGCGCCTTTCAGGGCGTCTGCGTCGACGCGGAAGAGCCAGGCGTCACGCCGGAGCCGGAGGCGTTGTTTTTATGAGCAAGACCGATCTTTCCGTTCGCGTGACCCATGTCGAACCTGTTGCAGAAGGCGTGAAGCGCTTTCGCCTCGAACATGTGGACGGCAAACCCTTGCCGGTGTTCTCCGGCGGCGCCCATGTCGTGGTGGCGATGCGTGATTACGATCATATCCGGCGCAACGCCTATTCGCTGATGTCGGATCCGGCCGACACCTCCGCCTATGAAATCAGCGTGTTGCGCGTGCCGCAATCGCGCGGCGGCTCCATCTTCATGCATGACCGGGTTCATGAAGGCGAGGTGCTCACCATCAGCCAGCCGGTGAACCTGTTTCAGCCGGATTGGCGCGGCCGCAAGCATATCCTCGTCGCCGGCGGCATCGGCATCACGCCCTTCCTCGCGATGATGGCGCAGTTCGACCGCGAAAACATTGCCTTTGAGCTTCACTACGCCGTCCGATCGCGAAGCCGCGGCGCCTATTGCCAGGATCTGGCCGCACGCTACGGCCACCGAGTCAAGATATATGTGGATGAGGAGGGATCGGCGATCTCGCTCGATGCGCTGTTCGCCCGCCAGCCGCTCGGCTCGCATCTCTATGTCTGCGGTCCCGGCGGCATGATCGACGCTGTCCTCGCCGCCGGTCTCGAGGCTGGCTGGCCGGCGCACAATCTGCACTCCGAACGCTTCCTCGCGCCGCCGCCGGGCAAGCCCTTCTCGGTGGATCTGCTGCGCAGCGGCGTCTCGGTTCCGGTCGGCGCGCATGAGAGCATTCTGGAGGCGCTGGAGGCGGCTGGCGTCGACGCCCCCTATCTCTGTCGCGGCGGCGCCTGCGGGCAATGCGAGACGTCCGTTTCCGCCTGCGACGGCGCGATTTTGCACAACGACGTATTCCTGACCGACGCCGAGAAGGCGTCGGGGAAGAAAATCATGCTCTGCGTCTCCCGCTTCGAGGGGACGCGGCTGCAACTCGATCTCTGACGGCGCCCGAGCGCAAGGAGGCCCGATCCATGGCCATCGTTTTCAAACAGGAAACTTTCCGCAACGACTTCACCTATCGCAACAGCCCGGGAAATATCCGACGTTTTCCCTTCCCGTTCCATGAGGACGGCTACATGTATTCGGTCAATATGGAGCCGCATGTGAAGGGCAGAGCGGGCACCGTGTTCGAAAGCCTGATCGACGTCGACGAGCACTATGTCTCCGAAATGGCCGACCGGGCGATGGTGCTCAAGGAAGATCCGCTGCGCTATCAGGCGCTGCCGCATATGATGCAGGCGCAATGGGACACGTTGGAACTCCTGATGGAGCAACAGGCGGCCGGCTATCCCGAGCATTTCACGCTCACCAAGGACGGCGACCGCTGGCGCTGGATCAATCGCCCGCTCGGGATCGATGACACGTTCACTTTCGGCGATCCGACCACGCTCCCCTATGAGCCGCTGGAATATATCTCCCGCCAGACCCAGGGCGACATTTGCGTCGTCGACCAACGCGACGGCAATCTCTGGATGGACGCCGGCATGGTGACCACTCAGGCCGATTGGTCGCTCGATTTCGACATCGGCATGAACTTCATGGAATGGCATGGGCCGGTGCCGCTCGCCCATCAGATCGGCGTCTTCGAACGGGCGCTGAAATTCCTGCTCAATCTGCAGCAGGGACAGCCGACTCGCCGCTTCAACTGGACGATGACCATCAATCCGCGCCTCGACACCAGCCCGGAGAATTATCCCAAATGGGGCAAGGACCGCACGACGGTGACGCCCGAGAATGTCGGCGATAAGGTGCATCTGCGCGTGGAGTTGCAGAGCCTGTGGCGGCTGCCGCGCTCCAACGCCATCCTGTTCGTGATCCGCTGCTATCTCATGAACATGGAAGAACTGGTGACGGTGCCCAAATGGGCGCGCCGCTTCCACCGCGTCCTCAAGACGCTGCCGCCGGAACTCGTCGACTACAAGGGGCTGACCCGCTTTCGCGACACGACGATAGAGTGGCTGTCGCGGCATGATGATGGCGCGCCGACCAGTCCCGGCATCTTTCCCGACTGATCGACCCTCCCCTGGGATGGCCGACGATCCGATATCTCAATGCTAGAAGAGGGGGAAATCCCATGACGAAAGTTGCAGTGATCGGGGCCGGTCCGTCCGGTCTCGCGGTGTTGCGCGCCTTCCAATCGGCCGCCGCCAAGGGCGCCGAGATCCCCGAAGTGGTCTGTTTTGAAAAACAGTCCAACTGGGGCGGCCTGTGGAACTACACCTGGCGCACCGGCGTCGACGAAAACGGCGAGCCCGTGCATTGCTCCATGTATCGCTATCTCTGGACCAATGGCCCCAAGGAAGGGCTCGAATTCGCCGACTATCCGTTCGAAGAACATTTCGGCAAGCAGATCGCCTCCTATCCTCCCCGCGCGGTAATGTTCGACTATATCGAGGGCCGGGTGAACAAGGCCGGCGTGCGCGACTGGATCCGATTCTCGACCGTGGTGCGCTGGGTGGAATATCATCCCGATACAGGCGATTTCAGCGTCAGCGTCCACGACCTCGTCAAGGACAGCGTGACGACCGACCGCTTCGACTATGTCATCTGCGCCTCGGGACACTTCTCATCGCCGAATGTGCCGGAATATCCCGGCTTTTCCACCTTCAACGGCCGCATCGTCCATGCCCACGACTTCCGCGATGCGCGCGAATTTTCCGGCAAGGACGTGCTGGTGGTCGGCTCGTCCTATTCCGCCGAAGACATCGGTTCGCAGTGCTGGAAATATGGCGCTAAGACCGTCACGTCCTGCTACCGCTCGGCGCCGATGGGTTTCAAATGGCCCGACAATTGGGAAGAGAAGCCGGCGCTCGAACGAGTGGACGGCAAGACGGCTTTCTTCAAGGACGGCACGAGCAAGGATGTCGACGCGATCATCCTCTGCACCGGCTATCGTCACTATTTCCCCTTCCTGCCCGACGATCTCCGGCTGAAGACCAAGAACCGACTGGCGACTGCCGATCTCTACAAGGGTGTGGTCTTCGTGCACAATCCGAAGATGTTCTATATCGGCATGCAGGATCAGTGGTTCACCTTCAACATGTTCGACGTCCAGGCATGGTATGTCCGCGACATCATCATGGGCCGCATCGCGATTCCTTCGGACAAGGAGACGTTGCTTGCCGACGTCGCCGATCGTGAAGCCCGCGAAGACGCCTATGACGACGTGAAATCGGCGATCAAATATCAGGGCGCCTATGTCAAGGAATTGCTGGCGGATACGGATTATCCGCAATTCGACGTCGACGGGATGTGCAAGGCCTTCTTCGAATGGAAGCAGCACAAGGTAGACGGCATCATGGCCTTCCGCGACAATTCCTACAAGTCGCTGCTGACCGGCACTATGGCGCCAAAACATCACACGCCATGGAAGGACGCGCTCGACGACACGATGGAGGTCTATCTCCAGAATTGACGCTTCGCGCGCTGTGCGCTCGATATCACGAGTGCGCAGCGCGCCCAGAAGTTGCATGCTTACGTAAAAATAACCATTTCAGGAATTAAATATCACCTTCATTCAATACTCTCGCCGAGGAGACGGCCGTGGATTTCTTGACCAGCGTTCTCAGCCGCATGGATGGCTTCCTCTACCGTTGCCGCGCCGACGCTGAGTATACAATGCTCGAACTGACCGACGGCATTCATCGGGTGTTCGGATATCGCCAGGATGAGATCATCGGCAACCGCGTCTACGCCTTTTCAGACCTCATCTCGAAGGATGATCTGGAGCGGATGGACGCGTCTGTCGGCGGCGCGCTGGAGCGCAAGGAAAACTGGACGATGGAATATCGCATCCGCCACGCCAAGGGGCACGAGGTCTGGGTGACCGAAACCGGCGGCGGCGTCTGGTCCGAGACCGGGGAGCTTCTCTATCTCGAAGGCAGCATCATCAACATCGAGTCGCTCTATCAGCGCATCGACGCCCAGACCTCGGAAATGCGCATCACCGCCTCCAAGACCGGAGAGATCCTGCATTCGCTGCGTTACCTCAAGATGCTGGCGGTCAACGCCGGCATCGAAGCCGCGCGCGCCGGCTCGGCGGGATCCGGCTTCGCCGTGCTCGCCGCGGAAATGCGGCAGTTGGCAAACGCTTCGGAAGAGGCCGCCCGCGCCATCACCGCCGCGCAGAAACGGGCCAGTTGAGCCCGCAAGGGCGTTGGGCGAGGCTCATGCCCGCGGACGCGTCTTCTCCGGATCGTAATGCGACAGCGGAACAATGACGGCGGGAATGCGCTTCTGCAGTCCATCCAGCTTGCCGATTTCCAGCTCGGCTCCGACCAGGGCATGAGTGACATCCACCCGCGCCATCGCAATTGTCTTTCCGAGGATCGGCGAGGCCGTCGCGCTGGTCACGACGCCCACCTGGGCGCGGCCGATGAACAGCGGATCGCCGTGGCTCACCGCCTCGTTCGAGGCCACGTCCAGCCCCACCATGCGCACCCTCGGATTGTCCTTGCGGCGGATGAGCGCGTCGCGGCCGATGAAGTCGTCCTGCTTGGATTTCAGCGGCACGGTAAACCCGATGCCGGCTTCGAACGGATCGGTTTGATCGCCGAAATCGTAATGCGCGAAGATCAGACCCGCCTCGATACGCACCATATCGAGAGCCTGCAGGCCCATGGGCCTCAATCCGTGCGGCTCGCCGGCCGTCCACACCGCGTCGAACACGGCCGCAGCGTCCTTGGGATGACAGAAGATCTCATAGCCCAGCTCACCCGTATAGCCCGTCCGTGAAACGACCACGGGCGGCCCCTCGAAATGCCCTATGCGTGCGACCGAGAACCTGAACCATTCGAGATCGGCAATCTCAGGCTGGCGCGGAGCGGTCCAGAAAATGTCTTTCAGAATGTCGCGCGATTTCGGCCCCTGCACCGCGATATTGTGCAACTGGTCGGTGGAGGAGCGCACCCAGGCTTGAAAGCCCTTCTTCTCCGCCACTTCCCGCAACCATACGCCGCTGTAATCGTCGCCTCCGATCCAGCGGAAATTGTGGTCGCCGAGCCGGAACAGCGTGCCGTCGTCGATCATGCCGCCATGCTCGTAGCACATCGCCGAGTAGACCACCTGGCCGGTGGTCAGCTTGCGCACGTCGCGCGTCAGACAATATTGCAGCAGGGCTTCGGCGTCCGGTCCGGTCACTTCGAATTTGCGGAGCGGCGACAGATCGATCAACGCCGCGGCCTCGCGGCAGGCCCAATATTCCTCGATTGGCCCGGTCGCCGTAAAGCGGTTGGGCAGCCAGTACCCGCGATATTCGATGAAATCTCTGGTTTTGTCGGACAGCCGCTCGTGAAAGGCGGTTTCGCGAGTCAATTCGGCAGGCGCGTCAGGGGTCATGCGATAAGCCACGGCTCGAGAGAATTTTTCCTGGGCGGAGAAGGTGCGGATATGAATATCGGTCGGCGTCCAGCCATTGGCGGGGTCGATATCGTCGGGACAGGACGAGGACACGCAGACGATATCGGTCAGCGCCCGCATCAGCACATAATCGCCGGGCCGCGACCACGGCTCGTCGAGATAGAGCTGGTTATGATCATCGACGCGGGTGTTGTAGAAATAATTGAGCGCCTCCCAACCCTTGCGCGGCGCGATCCCGTAAGGCGCGAGCGCCTCGTTGAAATTGTCGGTGCAGTTGACATGGCCGGGATAGCCCATGTCGTCATAGTAACGGGAATTACAGGCCGTCGCGAAGGCGTCATGGCGACCGACCGTGTCCTGCACCACCTCGACCAGCGGCTCGAAATCGCGATCGAAGGCCTTGGACGGAAGACCCGGGATGGGATAACTGCGACCGAGCAATGTCCGCGTCACCGTCGCGTCGAGCGCGAGATCCAGTCCCTTGTCCAGCTTGCGGGCTGAAAAGGCTTGAAAATCAGTGCATTGCCGACCGAAGACGTCGATCACCTGGATGAATTCGCCGGCGCGGACGAAATAGGCTTTGGCTGTCGCCGCATCGATGCGGATGTCCTGAAGCGGATCGGCGAGCGGCTCGGGCAGGTAGGCATGATAATCGCGAGGCGCGCCGGCGATGCGGGTGATCTGCAGTTCGATCTCGGTGGCGACAGCCTGCCCGTCGGGCTCCATTCTTTCTCCGGGCGCGCCGGCCAACAGAAGTCCGGGAGCCGCGACGACGAACTCTGCGCGGCTCCCTGCTCTCGACCCGCCGCCGAAAAATCGTATCGCCGCCAGCTGGGAAATCTCTAAACCGGTTTTCAAGAGGGCGGCGCGCTGGCGGCGAGCGCCGGTCTCCTCCCGCGCCAATATGGATCGAAGCCCCCCCGACGCGTCGTTGGCGAACCGTACGCCGAGGCCTGCGCCCTCGCATTTTCCGGCCTCGGAGATGAAGGTCGCCTCGCAGGGCTGCAGTCCTTCCTTGTCGATGAACACCAACGTGTCCCCCGGCGCGACCGGCAGCAGCAGAGATCCGCCGCCTCTGATGCGATAGCGCTCCATAGCCGCAGTTTTTGGGCCGCTCCCCGGCCTGAGCGCTATGCTCGCCCGGGGCGGTCTGATCACGCGTCCTCTCCTGTCCGCGATCGTGTCGATACCTGACATGCTGCCTCCCAATATCCGGATCTTCGAGCGATCCAGACTTCTTGCGCCGGCTTGCTTTCGGCGGCGCCGCCTCCCGACCAAAGCCGAGAGGCGGCGATTCGTTCAATGGCCGTTCTTTTTGTAGGATGCGTTTTCGTGCTTCACCATGCTTACGATCGAATAAGCGCAAACTGCGACGCCGACGATGGTCAGCAACACGAGAACGGCCGGTTTGTCGGCGAAGGTGAAATAGGCGCTGACATCCTTCCATTCAGTGATAGGCGCGGAATACATGCTGGTCTCCTTTCATGAGCCGCGTCACTCCGCGGGCGAAGCGTGAAGATGTTGTTCGAAAGCAGGAATACGCGCTTCCGGATAGGCCATGGCCGGTACTTCCACCTTGTCCAAGCCCGCGAGTTCCGCATCCTTGCCGGCGCGCAGAAGACCGAAGACCTTGAGGACATAAGACAGTGCGTAACCCGGGACGAAGCCAAGCACGGCGAAGATGACCGCGCTGATGGTCTGGCCGTAGATCGACGTCGCCGGTCCGGCGAGGTTGGGATAGCCCGAAGCGAAAACGCCCATGGCGATGACGCCCCACAGACCTGTGACGCCATGCACCGCAACTGCGCCGACAGCATCATCGATCTTGAACCTGCGAACGATCAGATCGTTCACTTTGGGGATCACGAGACCGGCCGCAAAGCTGTTCAGGAAGGCAAGTCCGGGATAGTAGAGGTCCAGCCCCGAACCCGAGGCGATCACGCCGATCAGCGCCCCGGACATCATCCAGAACGGATCGCGGGTCATGATATAGGCCCCGATCATGCCGCCGGCCACACCCATGAGCGTGTTGAAGGCGAAGGCGGACAGATTGGTCGGCGTGTTGTAGATCGTCGTCCATCCGTCGGCCGTGTAGATGATGCAGCCGCCGAGAAAGCCGAAGAAGCCCATGACGATCAGCATCAGGCCGATCAGCGACATCGGCATATTGTGGCCGGCGATCTCGTTCATCGAGCCGTCGGCGTTGTAGCGGCCGATCCGCGGCCCGAGATTGAGCAGGACGCCGAGCGTGAAGAAACCAGCGACGGTATGCACGCAACCAGCCGCAGCCGTATCATGCAGGCCGAAAGTGGAGGTCAGCCATCCCTGCGGGTGCCAGCCCCAGGCCGCGCCGAGATTCCAAACCACCGCGCCCAACACCAGCGCCAGAATGGTGAAGCCTGAAATGCGGATGCGCTCGATCACCGAGCCCGACATGATCGACGCCGTGGTGGCGGCAAACAGGGTGAAAGCGGCGTAGAAAACGCCCGAGGCATGATCGGTCACGTTCGGACCCATATTGGCCGACCAGGGCAGGCCGGCTGCGCCGGCTTCCGAAATGGTCAGGCCGGTCGGGAAGGACAGATAGATCCACCATCCGACATAATAGAAGGCCGGCACCAGGAACGCGAAGGCGATCAGATTTTTGATGCCGGACGCCAGCGCATTCTTGGTGCGGGAAGCGCCCATTTCATAAGCCAAGAACCCGGCATGGATGGCGACCATCAGCGCGGTGCACCACCAATAAAATATTTCCGAGTTCAGCGTTTGCGCCGTCGCCAGCGATTTTTCCAGCGCGGCAATCTTGGCCGCAACGTCAATTGTTGTTTCGTTCATGCGCGAGTTCCCCTCTTTTTGGCTCCTCGCGGCGTTCCCACCCTGTTTCTTGTAGGGAAAAACATATGCACATGATGAAAATCCGCAAGGCTTTTTTTTGTTCCTGCGCAATTGGTCTCGCGGCTCCCCACAGCCGCGCATGAAGAAGCAGTTTTAGCTGTGCATTGAGAGAATAATTTTCCATTCTCGGACTGCCAAGCCTGATGCCCTATTGACCTTTATTAAATTTATTCCACTCTCAGGATAGTTTTGCCGACAACGCGCCACACGAAGAAGGACGCGGGCGGCCAAGGGCTGACCACAGAAACGAGCCGGCGAAACGACGGACGCGCTGCGTCGCAACATCTTGGGGAACTAAAACAATGACCAACATCACTGACGCCATCACGGCGCAGCCCTCGTCGCAGGGTAGTCTTCAACGAACGCTTGATTGGAAAGGCGCGTTCTGGGTTGCCGCAGGCGTGCCGCCACTCGTTCTCTTCTCGATCGGCGGCATCGCCGGCACCACGGGCAAGCTCGCCTTCCTCGTCTGGATCATCTCGATGATCATGGGCTTCCTGCAATCCTTCACCTATGCCGAGATCGCCGGCATGTTCGGCAACAAGTCCGGGGGCGCTTCGGTTTACGGCGCCACCGCCTGGCTGCGTTACTCCAAGTTCATCGCGCCGCTTTCGGTGTGGTGCAACTGGTTCGCCTGGTCGCCGGTTCTGTCGCTCGGCTGCGCGATTGCGGCCGGTTACATCCTCAATGCACTGTTCCCAATCCCGGTAGCGGAATCGCAGGCCGTGCTCGATTGGGTCGCCGCGCATGCCTCGACGCTCGCTGCAGACAGCCCGCGCGTGGCGGAATGGCTCGCAGCCAATGCGGGATCGACGCCCGATCAGGCGATCAACGCGCTTCTGTCCAATGACGCGGTCGCGGCGCTGACGCCCGCCATCCGCAGCTGGTCGCTGATCTCGTTTGACATTCCCTTCCTCGCCAAGGCCAATCTCAACGCCACCTTCGTGATCGGCGTCGCGCTGATGCTGATCATTTTCGCGATCCAGCATCGCGGCATCGCGGAAACGGCCAGTGTGCAGAAATGGCTGGCGATCATCGTGCTGATCCCACTTTTGCTCATCGGCCTCTGGCCGATCTTTTCGGGCCAGATCGTCGCCGCCAACGTCACCGGCCTCGTGCCGCCAACCGCCGGCTATTCCGGCGTCGATGGAACCTGGAGCAATGGCGGCTGGACGCTATTTCTCGGCGGTCTCTATATCGCGGCCTGGTCGACCTACGGCTTTGAAACCGCAGTCTGCTACACGCGCGAACTGAAGAATCCGAAGACGGACACGTTCAAGGCCATCTTCTATTCCGGCCTCGTCTGCTGCCTATTCTTCTTCCTCGTTCCCTTCGCCTTCCAGGGCGTGCTCGGCCATAGCGGCATGCTCGCGCCGGGGATCGTCGACGGCACGGGCGTCGCCGAAGCGCTGGCCGGCCTCATTCATGGCGGTCGTATCGTCACGCAGATCCTCGTGATCCTGATGATCATGGCGCTGTTTCTCGCCATCATGACGGCGATGGCGGGCTCCTCGCGCACGCTCTATCAGGGCTCCAGAGACGGCTGGCTGCCGCGCTATCTCAGCCATGTCAACAAGAACGGCGCGCCCACCGGCGCGATGTGGACCGACTTCGGCTTCAACCTGCTGCTCTTGGCGATCGCATCGGACGCCGCCGGCTATTTCTTCGTGCTCGCCGTGTCGAATGTCGGCTACATCATCTTCAACTTCCTGAACCTCAATTCCGGCTGGATCCACCGGATGGATTCGGGCCATATCGCGCGCCCGTGGAAAGCGCCGACCTGGTTGATCGGCGTCAACACCGTGCTGGCTTTCGTCAACGCCTTGTTCCTCGGCGCAGGCGCCAAGGTCTGGGGCTATTCGAACGCGCTCTGGGTCGGCTTCATCTTTGCAGCCCTGATCCTGCCGGTCTTCGCTTTCAGGCATTTCGTGCAGGACAAGGGCAAGTTCCCGCCGGAAGCCATGGAGGATCTCGGCCTGGTCGGTCAGGATCTCGGTGTGAAGAAAGCGGGCATGCTGCCCTATCTCGCGCTCGCCGGCGGCCTGGCGATCGTGCTGATCGCCAATGTGGTGTTCCAGCTGCCAGCCTAACGACCGATGGTCCGGCCGCCTTTCCCGCGGCCCGATCGTTACTTTTGAGCCACCGTCAGCGTCGCGCCCGAAGCTTCGAGCGCGGCGCTGATGTCGTCGGGCGGAGCAAGATCGGTGGCAAGCTCGGTGACGCCACTAAAGCCGCAGACCCGCACCAGCCCCTGGCGACCGAATTTCGTGTGATCGCAAACGACCAGCCGGCGTTGGCCCCGGCTCAAGGCCATGCGCGCAAAATCAGCCTCGTCGAGATCGAAATCCATTACGCCATCCTTGTCGACGCCGCCCGCCGAGACGATGGTGTGGGTCACGCTGAACCGGCTGACGAAATCGATCGCCGTCGAGCCGAAGGCCGCGCCGTTGTCGCTGCGCAATTCCCCGCCCGCCATATAGACCCGGTTGCCGTTGACGGTGGCGAGCGTGCGGGCGATGTCGGAAGAATTGGTCACCACCGTCAGGCGCCGATGGCCGATCAGGGCGCGGGCGAGGAAACTCGTGGTCGTGCCGGTGTCCAGCATGACGGAATCGCCGTCGCGGATCGTCGCGGCGACATGCGCGGCGATGATCTTCTTGGCCGCGCTGTTTTCCCGCATGCGTTTCTCGAACGGCGCTTCGCCCATCGAGGAAGGGAGCCCGACCTCGCCATGCGTCTTGATGACAGCGCCCAGGCCGGCAAGCGGCTTTAGATCGCGCCTGACGGTCTCAAGCGATACGCCGAGCCGCGCCGCGAGCTCCGCGATGCCGATCGCGCCCTCGCTTTCGAGCAGCCGCAATATCTCCGTCTGACGCTTGCTCTGAACCATGAACGCCTCATTTCACTGCCGCAATCATACTCGAATTCTGCGCCACATGACAACGTGCCACCACGCAATCGGTCATAAAACCACATATTACCACAGAATCTGGATTGACAGCTCGGGCCGGATGGCGTGTCATGCGCTCCATGACGAGGCCGTGACAAAAACAGGGAACGCGCGGCCTGGTCTTCACACCGGGAGAACGCGATGGACCAGCTCCATATCTCGACTTTCCTTCCCCTTCAGACTGTGAGGCGCCCATGACGATCGCCCCGGAGATCGAGGATCGCATCCGCGCCCTGCCCTGCTGGAACGGCTCCATCGGCATCGACAGGCTGAAGGGCGGCCTCAGCAATGAGAGCTTCATCGTCCAGGACGCCAGCGGCCGGCATGTCGTGCGCTTCGGCAAGGATTATCCTTTTCATCAGGTCTTTCGCGACCGGGAATTGATGACGGCCCGCGCCGCGCATGCGGCTGGCTTCGCGCCCGCAGTCGAATATGCCGAACCGGGCGTGATGGTCTCCGCCTATCTCGGCGCCAAAACGCTGGCGGCGGCGGATGTCAAAGCGGAACGGCTGCGGATCGCCAGACTGCTGGCCGATTTCCATCGCGCCATGCCCCGCCATGTCTCTGGCCCCGGCTATATGTTCTGGGTCTTTCACGTTATCCGCGATTACGCCCGCGTGTTGCGCGAGGGCGAAAGCCGGATGGCGGAGAGATTGCCGGATTACCTCGCGCTCGCCGAGGAGTTGGAGGCGGCGCAGACACCGCTGCCGATCATCTTCGGCCATAACGATCTTCTGCCGTCAAACCTGCTGGATGATGGCGAACGGCTCTGGCTGATCGATTTCGAATATGCGGGCTTTTCGACCGCGATGTTCGATCTCGCCGGCGCAGCCTCGAATGCCGGGTTCAGCCCGGACGAGGCGCAGAACTTTCTGGAGGCCTATTTCGAGGCCAGGCCGGACCCTTCGGTCCTTCGCGCCTTCGCCGCCATGCAATGCGCCTCGCTTCTGCGTGAAGCCATGTGGAGCATGGCGTCCGAACTTCACCTCTCCGCCCCCGGCGCCGATTATATCGCCTATACCGCGGAGAATCTCGACAAGCTAAATGCCGCGCTCGATGTCTACCGCGCCCAATATGGACTGAGATCATGACCCTGCCTTCCCAAGCCCAGATCGTCGTCATCGGCGGCGGCATCATCGGCTGCTCGACCGCCTATCACCTCGCCCGCGACCACAAAGCCGATGTCCTGCTGCTTGAACAGGGCCAACTGACATCAGGCTCCACCTGGCATGCCGCCGGTCTCGTCGGGCAGTTGCGCTCGTCGGCCTCGATCACCCGCGTGCTCAAATATTCCGTCGAGCTCTATAAGGGTTTGGAAGCGGAAACGGGCCTGGCCACCGGCTGGAAAATGACCGGCTGCCTCCGCCTCGCCACCAATCAGGACCGCTGGACGGAGTTCAAGCGTCTCGCCACCACCGCCGGCAGCTTCGGCATGGACATGCATCTGATCTCGCCGGAAGAGGTCAATCGCATGTGGCCGCTCATGAATGTCGATGACTTGATCGGCGCAAGCTGGCTGCCGACCGACGGGCAGGCCAGCCCCTCCGACATCACCCAGTCGCTCGCCAAGGGCGCGCGCATGCATGGCGCCAAGATCGTCGAGAATGTCCGCGTCACCGGCTTCGAGATCGACAATGGCCGCATCCTCAAGGTGAAGACCACGCTCGGCGACATCGCCTGCGACAAGGTCGTCAATTGCGCCGGCCAATGGGCGCGGCAGGTGGGCGCGATGGCCGGCATCAATGTGCCGCTGCAGCCGGTCAAGCATCAGTATATCGTCACGGAAAAGATCGAGGGCCTGTCGACCGACGCCCCCACCATCCGCGATCCCGACCGGCGCACCTATTTCAAGGAAGAGGTCGGCGGCCTCGTGATGGGCGGTTATGAGCCCAACCCGCAGGCCTGGACCACCGGCGACGTGCCGGATGAATGGGGCTTCCGCCTGTTCGATGACGATTTCGACCATTTCGAACAGCATATGGAGCAGGCCATCGCCCGCGTGCCGGCGCTGGAGACGGTCGGCGTCAAGCAGATGATCAACGGTCCGGAAAGCTTCACGCCTGACGGCAATTTCATCCTTGGCGCCGCGCCCGAATGCAAGAACATGTTCGTCGGCGCCGGCTTCAATGCCTTCGGCATCGCCTCGGGCGGCGGAGCGGGCTGGGTGCTCGCGCAATGGGTGGTCGATGGCGAAGCGCCGCTCGATCTCTGGGTCGTCGACATCAGGCGCTTCTCCGAGATGCATCGCGACCGACAATGGGTGCTCGACCGCACGCTGGAAGCCTATGGCAAGCACTACACCGTCGCCTTCCCGCATGAGGAATATGACAGCGGCCGCCCACGCCTGACCTCGCCGCTTTACAACAGGCTAAAAGCGGTGGGCGCAGTGTTCGGCTCGAAACTCGGCTGGGAGCGGCCCAACTGGTTCGCGCCTGAAGGCATGGAGCCGAAAGACCGTTACAGCATGGGCCGGCAGAACTGGTTCGAGGCGGTCGGCGCGGAGCATCGCCATGTGCGCGAGGCGGTCGGCGTGTTCGACCAGTCCTCCTTCGCGAAATTCGAGCTGTCGGGATCGGACGCTCTCGCAGCGCTCGACTGGATCTGCGCCAATGATGTCCGCAAGCCGGTGGGGCGCCTCACCTATACGCAGCTCCTCAACAGCCGCGGCGGCATCGAGGCGGACCTGACGGTCGCCCGGATCGCCGAGGACCGCTTCTACATCGTCACCGGCACCGGCTTCCGCACCCATGATCTCGGCTGGATCCGCGACCATATTCCCGAGGGTCTCGACGTGACGCTCACGGATGTCACGGAAGCCTGGGGCACGCTGTCGCTGATGGGGCCGAAGGCGCGCGACACGCTGGCGGCCGCGACATCCGCGGACCTTTCAAACGCCGCCTTCCCCTTCGGCCATGTGCGGGAGATCGACATCGCCGGATCGCGCGTCCGGGCCCTCCGCGTCACCTATGTCGGCGAACTCGGCTGGGAGCTGCATGCGCCGATCGGCGATCTCGGCCGCATCTATGACGCCTTGATGGACGCGGGCGCGCCGCATGGTTTGAAGCCGGTCGGCTATCGCGCATTGGAATCGTTGCGTCTCGAGAAAGGCTATCGCGCCTGGGGCTCCGACATCACCCCCAATGACACACCTGATGAGGCCGGGCTCGGCTGGGCCGTCAAGCTCGGCAAGCCGGTGGATTTCCTCGGCCGCAAGGCGCTGGAAACCGTGAAGAACCAGGCGCTCAAGAAGAGGCTGGTCGGCTTCACAGTGGACGACCCCTCGGTGGTTCTTCTGGGGCGCGAGACGATCCTGCGCGACGGCGTCGCTGTCGGCTATCTCACCAGCGGCGGATATGGCTATACGGTCGGCAAGAATACCGGCTACGGCTATGTGAAACATGCCGAGGGCGTGACGGATGACTTCCTGACCAGCGGGACATACGAACTCGTCGTCGCCATGGACAAGGCGCCGGCCACCATGCACCTCGCACCGCTCTACGATCCCGATATGGTCAGGATCAAAGCCTGACGGCAACGACCGGCCAGCTCAACGGACTGGCCGGATCGCTCTTCAAGCAACCTTGCGGCCGGAGACATAGACGTCGGAAATATTGGCGCGGGAGGCGGTGAAGATGATCTTCTGCAGGATCGCTTCGCCGCTGTCGAACTCGTCGAACAGCCGCATCGTGCCCTTCTCTGCCTCTGTGTCGATGACGATGGCGTCGAATTTGTAGCCGGGTTGGAAGCGACCGACCGGAAGATCGAGCGCCTTTGCCCCGCCGGCAGTGGCGATATGGAAAGCCTGGCGGAAATCGATGCGGGAGGGCGCGCCGGACGCGCGCTCAGCGCCAGTCTTTGCGGGATCGACGCCCGTTTCCAGCATGCGCGAGACGAGGATGGCGGCGCGGGCGTTTTCCAGCATCGAGGCGGAAGGGCCGCCGGAAATATCCGTGCCCAATCCGACATTCAGCCCCTTTTCCAGCGCCGCGCGCAGTGGAAACACCGCGCCGGCGAAATAGCCGTTCGACAGCGGGCAATGCGCCACCGCCGCCTGACGCGTGCGGATCAGCTCCATATCCGAGGCCGTCAGCAGGTTGGAATGAGCAAGCATGGTGCGCCGGCCGAGCAGGCCGAAACGATCGAGGCTCTCGGCGTCGGTCATGCCATGACGTTCGAGCACATAGCCATGCTCCCAGTCGCTTTCCGAACAATGGGTCTGCACATGGCAGCCGCATTGCTTGGCCAGCGCGCCGAGTTCCTCCAGCGCCGCATCAGTGCAGGAGGGGATGAAGCGCGGCGTCACCACCGGATGCACGAGATTGTCGCGATTGGCCGGATGGCTCCTGACATAATCGATCAACGCCCGCGTCCCCTCGACAGCTTCAGTAGCGGAGCCATCGCGATAATAGTCCGGGCAGCTCTCGGCATTGTCCATCGCCACTTTGCCGACCAGCGCCCGCTGCCCCTTCTCCAGGCAGATATCAACGAGGAGCCGCGTCGCCTCCTGATGAATGGTGGCGAAATAGAGTGCGGTGGTAATGCCGTTGGCCAGCATGTCCTGAACGAGCAGCGAGTAAGCGCGGCGGGCAAAAGCAGCGTCGGCATAGCGGGCTTCAAGCGGAAAGGTGTATTTCTGCAGCCAGACTTCCAAGGGAACATCAAGTGCATTGCCGAGCTGCGGATATTGCGGCGCATGCACATGGCAATCGACGAAACCCGGCAGCAGATAGGAGCCGCCCGGCAGGACCTCCAAGTCCCCGCTCGCCGAAAGCGCCGCGCGCGTTTCGGCATAGTTGGAATGCTCAGGCCCGATCACGTCGGCAATGTCGCCGTCGGCGTCGACAGTGATTAGCGCGTCAGTGAGGCACTCGACGCTCCAGGGCGTCGGCGCATGAAAAGCGTTGGCGAGCAGGGTTTTGTTGCGCATGGTCATTGTCTCGCCTCTTGGCGCTTTCAAAGGCTGCGGTCGCGCAGCGCAAGCGCCGCCTCGCGAAAACGCGCCCGGATTTCCCGCTCGTCGATGCCGAGCACGGTGCGGTTTTCCATCAGGATCTTGCCGTCGACCACGGTCATCTCGACATCGTCGGCGCGCGCCGAATAGACGAGCGCGGCCGCAACATCATAGACCGGCAGCGTATGCGGCTTGTCGAGATCGATCATGATCAGATCCGCCTTGGCGCCGGGCGTCAAACGCCCGGTCTCCGGCCGGTTCATCGCTTTAGCCGCCTCGCAAGTGGCCATTTCCAGCAAGTCGCGCGTCTTCAGGAATTCGACATCGTGGGTCTTGTCCTTGTGGATCATGCCCGCGAATTTCATTTCCTGGAACATGTCCAAGCTGTTGTGGCTGGCCGGCCCATCGGTGGCGAGCCCGACGGTGACGCCTGCCTCCCGGCAGCATCTCAGCCTCAGCGTGCCGGAATCGAGTTTGGCGTTGCAGCAGGGGCAATGGCCGATCTTGGTTCCCGTCTCCGCCAGAATGCGAATATCGTCATCGTCGAGTTGCGTGCAATGCGCCGCAGTGACATCCGGCTTCAGAAAGCCCAGGGAATGCAGCCATTTCACCGGGCTCGTCCCATAGGTTTCCCGCATATAGGCCATCTCCTGCGGCCCCTCGGCGAGATGCGTATGGATCGCGAGGCCATAGGCGTCGGCGACATCCCGCACCTTGCGATACATGTCCGGTCCGCAGGAATAGGGCGCATGCGGCGACAGGCCGACATGCACGCGGCCATCGCCGCTGCGATGATGCGCGGCAACCTTGTCGCCGAACCTGTCCAGCGTCTTCCACGACCAATCGGTGATCGGCGCATAGATGCCGCGATCGGCAAAGCCGTAACCGAGCGTGGCGCGGAGGGGCACCTTCTTCAGCGCCTCGGTCTGAGGCTCGACGCGATAGCCGTCGAAATGCTCGTTGAAGCAGGTCATACCCGACTTCACCATTTCCACAAGGCCCATCAGGCTTGCCCAATAGAGCGTGTCCCCGTCGAAATTGCGCTTGAGCCGCCACATGGTCTGCAGCCATTCGAACAGCTGCACATCTTCCAGCAGGCCGCGCAACAACATGTTGGAGGCGATATGGGTGTGACAATTGACGAAACCCGGCATCACCACGCGTCCATTCGCATCGATGATGCGTGTCGCGCCTGATACATCGATCTCGGAAGCCGCGCCGACGGCGGCGATCTCGTCGCCGCGCACCGCCACCACGCCGTTGGCGATCTCGGCGGCCCCGCCCATCGGCAGCACCGTGGCGTTGATGAAAGCGAGGTCGATTTGGGTCGCGGAAGCAGCCATTACGTCAGGCCGCGTTCATCAGCGAGGTGCCGTAGGTGACGCCTTTTTCTTTAAGCCAGCGGCGATAGGCGATCGAGGACGCGTCGGCGCGGGTGGGGATTTCCGAACGCGGCTCCATCGGCAGAAGCACGGGGCGCTGATTTTCGAGAATGATGCGGTCCTGCAGGAAGATCAGCTGTTGGAACTGGATCAGCGCCGGCGTCGTCGACACATCGTCGATCAGATACATGACGGGATGCGCCCGGCAGCGGTCCGGATCGAGCGGCTGCACGAACAGGCAGATCACATCCCAGCGATTAGCCGAGTTCGGGCAAGTCTTGTAGAGCAGCGTCGTGAACGGCGTCATCACCCGGTAGATATATTGGGTCATGAGGCCGTCGGTGGCCGAGAGCGCCGCCTGCGGCTGGAAAAACTGGCAATTGGTCGCCCAGACCTCGTCGACGTCGCGGCGGATCTCGACATTGTAGTGCTCGACTTCGGTATGCGGCTCAGAGCCGAGAATGTCGGTGTGCACGAAGGGGAAATGCGCCATGTCGAGGAAATTCTCGATGATGCGCAGGCCGGACGCCTTCACCGCCACCGCCCCGCAGGGCACGTAGCGGCGATCCGGCTCGTCTGCTTCGGGAACCGGGAAAATCTCGCCGGCGGGCTCGCCGAGCGATGTCCAGAGAAAGCCGAAACGCTTGCGGATCGGCAGCGGCTCGGCCCGGCCCTCGGCCATGACGGTGATGTCGCCGTCCTCAATCCTGGTCACCGCGAGATCGACACCGAGCAGGCGGTTCGGGGATGTGCCGACCGGCAAAGCCGCCTCGGTTTCGATCACATACCACTGGTCCAGCGACGCCTTGTCTATGGCCTTGGTCATGTCCGTGCTCCCTTCAGTTCTTGTCCTGTCATGACGCCGTCCACGCGTGGAGGCAAGCGGCTCACGACCTCACATTCCGGAAATAGGGTTCGCCGAGCGCCGCCGGGGCCGCCATCAACCGCTTCATCCGCTGCCATGCCACCACGGGCGCTATGATGAAGGCGATCGTGCCGGCATAAGGCAGCATCGACAGGAAGGCCGGCGCGATCGGCCAGCCGCGCGCCTGACCGACAAAGCCCAACGCGGTGATGAAACCGAACAACAGACCCGACAGCGCCGCCGGAATGGGTCGATAGCCGGCGAAGATCACCAGCGCCACGGCGATCCAGCCACGGCCGGAGACGACGCCATCCGACCAGGACGGCACGAAAGCCAGAACGAGATAGGCGCCCGCGCCCGCAGCCAGGGCCGAACCCAGCGCGACATAGCCGAAGCGGATCAGATTAACGGGAATGCCGGCGGCGTCCGCAGCCGCCGGATTTTCGCCGACAGCGCGCATATTGAGGCCGTGCCGGGTGCGGAACATCAGAAATGAGAGGCCGAAAGGCAGGATGATATAGATGAGATAGACCAGAATATTCTGGCTGAAAAAGGCCTTGCCGAGGATCGGGATCGAGGACAGAAGCGGGATCGCAACGCCCTCGAAGGTGGCAGGCACCGGCATGCCCGAATAAGCCTTGCCGATGGTCTGGGCGAGGCCCGTGCCCATCAGCGTCAACGCCAGTCCGCACAGAACCTGATTGGCGCGAAGCGCCACGGTGGCGGTTGCGAACAATATGCCGAGCAACGCGCCGACCACGAGGGCGGCCAGGAAACCGAGCATCGGATAGGGCGCGGCCGTGACGGTGACGACGGCGGTGACCGCGCCCATGGCCATCAGGCCTTCGACGCCCAGATTGACCACTCCAACGCGTTCGGAAATGACTTCGCCGATGGCTGCGAGGGACAACACACCGCCGGCCAGAAAGGCTGTGGTGAGGAGACCGGTCAGGAGTTCCATGTCGTGTCCTTTCAGGCCTTGTCGCGCAGGATGCGGTAATGGGCGAGCTCATCGCCGATCGCGGTGAGGAAGAGAATGAGGCCGGTCATGGCCAGCACTGCGGAGGTGGTGAGCCCCTCCGTCTGCAGGATAATGCCGGAATTCAGGATGAAGGCCATCAGCGCGCCGGAGAAGATGACGCCGACCGAGGATCCCCGCGCCAGCACCGCCACCATGATGCCGAGATAGCCGTAATTGTTGGAAATGCCGCCCTGCAGGCGATGCACCGTGCCGGCGATTTCCAGCATGCCGGCGACGCCCGCAATCGCGCCGGAGGCCAGCATCACCAGGATCAGATAGCGCCGCGAGGCGATGCCCGCGTAACGGCCCGCCGAGGGATTGGAGCCGATCAGCCGGATTTCATAACCCCATTTGGTGAAGTTGAAGATCAGCGCCGTGATGATGGCGAGGATGACCGCGATCGGCAGGCCCCAATGCACAAGGCCCCAAAATTCCGGCATTTCGGCCGGGATGCGCGGCGTGGCGGAATTGGCCACCCCTCCCCGCTCGCGCCAGGCGTCGGTCGAGACATAATAGACCAGCAGAATGGCGACGAAGTTGAGGAGCAGGGTCGTGATGAGTTCGCTGACATTGGCGTAGGCGCGCGCAAGCGTGGGGATCAGGATCCAGATCAGTCCGCCGATCGCGCCGGCGATGAACATCGCCACCAGGCTCAAACCGTCTGGAAGCGGGATGAACAGGCCGACGGCGGTGGCGGCGAAGGCGCCGGCATAGAACTGGCCTTCGGCGCCGATATTCCAGGCGCCGATCTGCTGCGCCACCGTCACCGACAATCCGGTCAGGATCAGCGGGATGACCAGGAGACCGAGATCTTCCATGCCAAAGGACGAGCCGAAGGAAGCGTTTAAGACCTGCATGCCGAGATCGAGGGGATTATGGCCAGCCAGAGCGAGGATCACGCCGGCGAAAATCAGCGCCAGCGCGATGGCGCCGATGCGGGCGCCGAGCGCCATGCCGGGATGGGCGGAGGGAAGGCGTTGAAGACGGACCTTAGCCATGGACGGCGCCCCCGTCCTTGCTTCTCCCGCCCATCAGCAGACCGATCTCCTCGATGTCGACAGTGTCGTTGTCCACGACGCCCATGATCTTTCCTTCATAGAGGACTGCGATGCGATCGGAGAGATTGAGCAATTCTTCGAGATCCTCTGAAATCAGAATGATGCCGGCGCCGGCGTCGCGCAGTTCGACGATATAGCGAAGCATGGTGTTGATGGCGCCGACATCGAGGCCACGGCTGGGATAGGCCGCCACCAGCACCTTTTTCGCCACCCGCATTTCGCGGCGGGCGACGAGGCGCTGCTGGTTGCCGCCGGAGAGATTGCGGATCGGCATGGCGAAATCGGGAATGGCGACTTCCGCCACAGCGGCGATATCCTTGGCGAGCGCGATCGCGGCGCCCGGACGGTAGACGCCGCTTTGGGTGACCGGCGGGGCGCCATATTCGCGCATGACCGCATTGACCGTGACGCTCAGCGCCGGCGCAAGCCCGCTATGCAGTCGGTCTTCGGGGATATGTCCGACGCCTCGCGCGACGAAATCGGCGGCGTTGGCGCGGTCGATCACCCGGCCGTCGAGCACGATTTCGCCCGAAGCGATGGCGCGGGTGCCTGTCAGCACCTGGGAGAGTTCGCGCTGGCCGTTGCCGGCGACGCCGGCCACGCCGACGATCTCGCCGGCCCGCACATCCAGCGACAGGCCATGCAGCGCCTCGTCGCCCAGATCATTGAGCGCGACGACGTCGCGCAGGCTGAGCACGGGAGCCGCCGACATTGGGGCCGCGCCTTCTGGACGGCCGCGCATATCGGCGAGCACGATGTCGCGGCCGACCATCAGGCGCGCAAGTTTGGCGGGCGTACAGTCCGCGGCGTTTTCGGTGGCGATCTTGCGGCCGCCGCGCAGAATGGTGATGCGGTCGGAAATCTCCAGCACTTCATCGAGCTTGTGGGAGATGAAAATGACGGCGTTGCCGGTCGAGACGAAGTCGCGCAGCGCCTTGAACAGTTCGCGCGCCTCGCCCGGCGTCAAGACCGCTGTCGGCTCGTCGAGAATGAGAACGCGCGCCCGTCGCGCCAGCACGCGCAGGATTTCGACGCGTTGCTGCTCGCCGGTCGACAATTCGGTGATGCGGGCGGCGGGGCGGACGTCGAGATTGAATTTCGCGGCGAGATCGGCGGTCCTCGCTTCGAGGATGGAGGCGGAGGCGCGCCGCGGCGTTTCGCTCCAACCGAGATGGATGTTCTCAGCCACGGTGAAGGCGTTCACCAGCTTGAAATGCTGATGCACCATGCCGATGCCGGCGGCGATGGCCTGCTGCGGCGTGGAAAATTCCCGTGCATAGCCGTCGATGATGATCTCACCGCCATCCGGCTGGTAGATGCCGGTCAGGATATTCATGAGGGTCGATTTTCCCGCGCCGTTTTCGCCGAGCAGCGCATGGATTTCGCCGGGCATGACGTCGAGGTCGACATCTTCATTGGCGATGACGCCAGGAAAATACTTCGCGATGCCCTTCAATTGCACGAGCGGGGCTGCGCCGGGCGGGGCGACATAGCGGGTCGGGTGATCTGACATCAGGCGGAACCGGAGAGGGAGACAGGCGGGGGAGAAAGGGCGCGAATCGCGCCCCTTCCTGTGGCTGAAGTCAGAGACCGGTGACGCCCTCGACCGACCAATCCCAGTTGTAGAGCTCCATCTCGGTCATCTTCTGGCCCTTGGCGACCTTCACATTGCCCTTGGCGTCCTTGAGTTCGCCTTCGAACGGCGACCAGCCGCCGAGGATCTTGTCGCGCACGGCGTCCGCAGCCTTGCCGACCTCGGCCGGAACCTTCTCGCCCCACTTGTCGCGATCGACGCCCGCGCCCATGCCGAACAGCGTTTCGCCCGGGGTCCAGGTTCCGGCGAGACGCTTGCCGACCTGATCGACGTAGAATTTCTTGAAGTCGATGATGATCGAGGAGACGTAGGAATTCGGGCCGTAACGGCGGATGTCGGTGTTCCACATGGCCGCCCAGACGCCACGCTTTTCGGCGACCTGCAAATAGGCGGCCTCGTCCATGATGCCGAACAGGAAGTCGCAACCGTCATCGATCAGCGCCGTGCCCGCCTGCGATGCGGCCTGCGGATCGAACCAGGAATTGATGGCGATGGTCTTGCAGGTCGCAGTCGGATTGACGGTGCGCGCGCCCATGAGGAAGGCGTTGGTGGAGGCGTAGACCGAGGCGACCGGGAAGGAGGCGACATAGCCGAGCTTGCCGGTTTTCGACAGCATGCCGGCGGCGACGCCCAAGACATAGGTCGGATACCAGTGCGCCAGGTAATACCAGCCGAGATTGTCCATCAGGATATGGCCGTTGCACTCCAGGAAGGCGGTGTCCGGCGCGCGCTTGACGACTTCATGCAGGAAGTCGCCGGTCGACGAGGTGTCGAAGATCATGTTGGCGCCTTCGCTGACGAACTGGCGATAGGTGCGCGTCGCATCGGCGGAATAGGGAACGTTCTCGACTTCGAGAACCTTCTTGAGCTTGGGATAGGCTTCCTTGACGGCGAGCAGGCCCTGATGGTGGCTCCATGTCCAGCCTTCGTCGGTGATCGGGCCGACATGGCCGAAGCCGATGACGGCGTCTTCTTCCTTGACGGCGGCCAAAGGCGTTGCGGCCATCGCCGAACGGGCGAAGCCGCCCGGCAGCATGGTGGAAGCAGCGCCGGCGGCGGCCATGTTGAGGAACCCGCGACGGGAAAGACTACGCAGATCGATCATGTGAACCCCTTTTTGGTTTTCCGCCGGACAAGCCTCGCTTCCAGCGTTTTCGATTTTACAAAGCAACTCCCGTGCCAAGGCGTCGTTGCGCAGCTGCTGCGAGAATTGCTCGCAAAACGCCACAACCTCAGCGCCTTCGCCATGCTCGGCGCTGCCTGACGCCTCAAGCCGTCAAACGACCGGGAACCGCCGGAACGGCAGCCTTTCAAATCGAGGATGTTCCGCATAGACCTGAAAATTCGACCTGCCCGGTGCGTCCAGCGCAACAAGTCGAGTGAAAAAATCACTTGAAATCGACGGAAGCCAAAGTCTACAGTGATGAAATCAAGTGCATGTCTAATTTTTAGACATTCGCTCAATTAAAAGGCTGGAACGCGCATGAAACGGAAGCCGTCACTCTTCCAGACCAACCCGCGCAGCGCCTCGACACCGCATTGAAGGACATGCTGTGACCGAACACATCGAGTTCGTTTTCATCGGCGAGATCGCCTGCAAGAGCTTCATCGAGTTTACGCGCCACCGCGCGGCAAGACTCGATCTCGCGCTCGTCGTCGGCGCTTGCGACGCCGGGCGCGCAACGATGCGGGTGAGCGGCCAGGAGGCCCTGGTGGACATGTTCGAAATGGCCTGCAGCCTGGGGCCAAGGAATTGCATCATCCGCGAGGTGACTCGCGCGGATGTCAGGAATTGAGAATTGAATGATCCCCGGGATCGGATACGAAGGAGCAAGAAGATGACAGCGGCAAACGGCTGGACGCCGGTAGCGCTCAGCGCCTCGATCGAGGCCGGAACCTCGGCAGGAACCCAGATCGACGGCTTCGAGGTCGTGGTCTGGCGCGACAACAGCGGCAAGGCGCATGTCTGGGAAGACCGCTGTCCGCATCGCGGCATGCGCATGAGCTTCGGCTTCGTGCGCGGCGACCACATCGCCTGCCTCTATCACGGCTGGCAATACGACACAGGCGGTCAGTGCCGATATATTCCGGCGCATCCCGACCTCAAGGTCCCCGCGACGATCAAGATCCCGTCCTACGCGGTCACTGAGCGCGGCGGCGTCATCTGGACCTGCCTTGCAGAGACAGCGGACGCCTCAGCCCTTCCGACTGTGTCGGACGATGTCTCGCCGATCCGCAGCCTCTATATCGACCGCGCCGCCGAGACCATCGCGCCAATGCTGTCCTGCCTGCCCGTCGACGGCGCCGACGTGACGGTGGAGACGCTGTCGTCGGGAGCCGTTCTCTTCACGAGCGGCGACGTCAAGCTGCTGGTCGCCGTTCAATCAATCGCCGCAGACAAAAGCGCCCTGCATCTCACGGTCCTCGGCGCGGTCGATGCCTCGACGCAGAAGAGCATCGCCAAATGGGCGGAGAACGCCCGTCGAGTGATCGAGGCCGCCCCGATCGCTCCAATCGCAAAGGTGGCGTGATGTCTCTCACTCTCTTCAATTACGAACTCGACGACTCCAGCTACCGCGTCCGGCTGCTTCTCTCGATCCTCAAGACGCCGCATGAGATCGTGGCCGTCGACATGGTGCCGGGCAAGGAGCATCTCAGCCCCGCCATGCGGGCGCTGTCGCCGCTGGGCTCGCTGCCGGTGCTGAGAGAAGGCGAATTGACGCTCTACGGTCCCGAGGCGATCCTTGCTTATCTGGCCAAAGCCCATGATCCCTCCGGGCAATTCCTGCCGATGGACGCCATGGCGTTCGGCGAGACCATGCGCTGGCTCAATTTCTCGGCCTCGGCGCTCGCCCCGGCTATGCAGGCGCGGCTGGTGGCGCTGTTCGGCGAACCGGGCGATCTCGATGCCTTGAGGAGCGCCGCGCGCGAAGCCTTCCGCGTCATGGACGACCATATGACCCTTCGCCAGATGGACGGCGTCGAATGGTTTGCGGCCGAGCACGCCACCATCGCCGATGTCACGCTGTTTCCGATCTTCGCGCTGTCGCGCGATTTCGGCATCGATCACGACGAATTCCCGGCGCTGCGGCGCTGGATCCGCCGGTTCCGCACGCTCGACGGATTCAAGACCATGCCGGGCATCCCCGATTATCACTGACGGCCTCAGGAGAAGACCATGACGTCCCTCACCCGTTTTTCCGTCGCGCCGCTCGCCAGCATGACCCGCAGGCTCGCCGATGTCGCCTCCGGCCGCGCCGATCCCGATCTCGTCATCTTCGACGCCCGCGTGCTCTCGACCTACTCCGAACGCATCCTGCCCGCCCGCGAAGTCTGGATCGCCGGCGGCCGCATCGCCGCCGTCAAGCCCGCCGGAACCCACAAGGGCGGCGCCAAACGCTATGACGCCAAAGGCGGCATCATCGCGCCAGGCCTCGTCGACCCGCATATCCATATCGAAAGCTCGATGGTGACGGCCTGCGCCTATGCGGAGGCAGCGCTGCTCAACGGCACCACGACGATCTTCTGCGACAGCCACGAAATCGGCAATGTCATGGATGTCGCGGGCGTCGAGGCGATGCTGGAAGATGCGCGCCATGCGCCTCTATCGATCTTCCTCACAGTGCCCTCAACCGTTCCCGCCACCTCGCCGGAACTCGAAACCGCCGGCGGCGACTTGACGCCCGACAAGATCGCGGCGCTGTTCGACAAATGGCCCGAAGCCGTGGCGCTCGGCGAAAAGATGGATTTCGTGCCGGTGACCATGGGCGACGAACGCAGCCACGCGATCCTGGCGGCGGCGCTGTCGCGCGGCAAGCCGGTCTGCGGCCATGTCTATGGTCGGGAATTTGTCGCAGCCTATGCCGCATCTGGCGTCACCGACACGCATGAAGCCATCGAACGCGACATCGCCGACGACATGCTGGAGGCCGGCATCTGGCTCTTCCTGCGCGGCGGCCCGCCGACCACGCCCTGGCATTCGCTGCCGGACGCCATCCGCACGATCACGGAACTCGGCTCCTCGCACAAGCGCGTCGCCGTCTGCACCGACGACCGCGACGCCGACGACCTCCTGGCTTTCGGCATGGACTGGGTGGTGCGTGAAGCGGTGAAGGCCGGGATGACCAAGGAACAGGCCTGGTCGATGGGCTCTCTGCACGGCGCGACCCGCTTCGGCAAGGAAGGCGAGATCGGAGGCATGGGCGGCAGCCGCCGCGCCGATCTCGTGCTGCTCGACGACGACCTGAAGCCCGTCTCGACCTGGTATGGCGGTGAACTCGTCGTCGACCAGAAAAAGATTACGCCGATCCTCGACGAAGCGCTGTCCGATCTCTGGCGCTATCCCGAGGCCGCCTATCATACGGTGAAGCTGCCGAAGGAGTTGAAGCTCACCCCGGACCTGCCGACGACGCCGGTGATCGCGCATACGATACGCACCGAATTGCCCGGCATCATTCTCGGCCACGAACAGATCCGCCTCGAGCCCGCCAACGACTGGCAGACGCAGTTCGACCGCCACGGTCTGTGCTTCGTCACCGTCATCGAACGTCACGGCAAATCATCCGGCAATGTCGCCCATGGTCTCCTGTCTAATTTCGCGCTGAAGAGCGGCGCGGTCGCCTCTTCCGTGGGCCACGACAGCCACAACATCATCATCGCCGGCACGAATGAAGCGGATATGCAGGTGGCGCTGCGCGCCATCGAGGCGCATCAGGGCGGGGTCTGCGTGGTGCAGGACGGCCTGGTGACCGCCATGGTGCCGCTGCCGATCGCCGGGCTCCTGTCCGACAAGCGCGTGCATGTGGTGGCCGAAGAGGTGCAAAAGCTCAAGGTCGAATGGGAAAAGGCCGGCTGCACCATCCCCTATATGGGCTTCAACCTGATCCCGCTGTCGGTGATCCCGGAAATCCGCATCACCGACAAGGGCAATGTGCTGGTGCCGGAGATGCGCATCCAGCCGCTGTTCGAGCCGGCCTGACGCTATGGACCCTTTCCGGCTCGGGCTCGTCGCCACCCGCATCCACTATTTCCAGCTGGTGGCGCGGCTGGGCTCGATCCGGCAGGCGGCCTTGGCGCTCAATGTCGCGCCCTCCTCGATCAGCCGCGTGCTCAAGCAACTCGAAGACGAGCTGGGCACGCCGCTGTTCGAACGCGTCCGGCAAAGGCTGAAACTGACCAGCGCCGGCGAATTGATGCTCTATCACGCCCGCGCCAGTCTCGGCGAACTCAACCGCGCCTGCAACGAGATCAACGAGTTGCACGGACTGCATCGCGGCTCGCTGTCGGTGGCGGTGGTGGAAAGCGTGGCGCGCGGGCTGATGCCGGGGGCGCTGCAGCAGTTCTGGGGCCGGCATCCCGATATCACCGTCGAAATCAAGGTGATGGGATCGCAACAGGCGGCGACGGCGGTGGCGGAGGGCGATTGCGATCTCGCCGTCGTCTTCGACGTCAGGCCGCCCCGCGCCATGCGGCGCATCACGCAAGCGCTGTTGCCGCTCGGCGTTCTCGCCCTTCCCGGCAGCGAAATGGCAACCAAGAGCGAGCTCAAGCTGTTCGATCTCGCCAACCAGCGCGTCATCCTGTCCGACGCCTCGCTGACGCTCGGCGCGTCGGTCGAAGACGCCTTCAACCGCTCTCTGATCGATCTATCCCGCCGCGCCCGCACCAATTCGATCGGCCTGATGGTCGATCTCGCCAAGCGGGATCTGGGCGCCGTGCTTCAGACGCGCGTCGGCGTCGAACAGGAACTGGCCGACGGCACGCTGCATTTCGTGCCGCTGAAGGACAGCCGTCTGCCGCCGCGCAAGCTGATGTTGCTGTCGCGCTCCGAAAAGGAAATATCCGACGCAGCCTCCGCCTTTGGCAAATTGCTGGCGGAAGCCATCGATCGGCTCGCAGCCTCGGGCATGGCCTGAGATGTTGCGTTTGAGGCAACAACAGCAACAAGTTTTCCCGTCTATTCGGAACATCTCGACTTTGCTTTTCTCTCCCGGAACGGAGAGACCATCATGAAGCCATCAGCCGTCGACGCGGTGTTGCGCGGGCTCAAGAAAGCGGGCGTGTCCATCGTCTGCTATCTGCCCGATTCCCTTTTCAAGCCGCTTTATCCGGCGCTCGACGCCGATCCCGACATCCGCACGATCCGCGTGACCAATGAGGGCGAAGGCGCGGCGATCTGCGGCGGCGTGTTCCTGTCCGGCAAGCGCGCGGCGCTGGTGATGGAGAATTCCGGCCTGCGCGCCTCGGTCGAACCGCTCGCCCGCATGGGCCTCGGCGCCGGCATTCCGGTGGTGATGCTGATGAGCTATCGCGGTGAACTCGGCGAGAACAACTGGTGGGCCATCCCGCACGGCATCACCATGGAGCCGGTCTTGAACGCGCTGCGCATTCCCTACCGGATCGTGCGCGAAGAGGAGCAGATCGAGCAGTCGATCGTCGACGCCTATAACTGGTCCTACAACGCCTATTACCATTCGGCCATCGCGCTCGGCGGGGAGATCGTGCGATGAAGCGCTATGACTGCATGACGCTGCTTGCCGCCCGTCTCAAGGACGAACTGGTCATCCTCTCGCTCGGCGCATCCGTCGACGAATGGTACAACGCCGCCCCGCATATGCGCGAGGCGAGCCTGTTCCAGCAACAACTCGGCTGCGTGACGCCGCAGGCTTTTGGATTGGCCGCCGGCCTTCCGCATCGCCGCATCGTCTCGCTCGACACCGATGGCGGCATGATGTTCAATCTCGGCATCCTCGCCACGCTCGGCAATGAGCAGCCGAAAAACCTGTTCGTGGTGGTCTGGGACAACGAGTGCTACCAGTCGATCGGCGGCCCGCCGACGCATACCGCCTCCGGCCGGGTTGATATCGCCGCCATCGCCCGCGGCGCGGGAGTCGAAAACGCCTTCACCGCCCGGACGCTCGAAGAGTTCGAAGCCCATTGCGAGGCCGGATTATCCGCCGATGTTCCCTATATCGTCGTCGCGAAAGTGGCGGGCACGGTGCAGCCCGACATCAAGCGCAAGCATTCCGACGGCCGCGAGGACAAGTACATCTTCGTCCGCCATGTCGAGGCGACCGAAGGCATCGTCATCATGGGCCCGAGCGAGCACAACTGAGACAGATGATGCCGAGCCCCGTCCCCAACCGCCCGCTCCTCAAAGCCTATGACTATATTGTCGTCGGCTCGGGCTCGGGCGGCGCGGCGGTGGCGCGGCGGCTGATCGACGGCTCGGATGCGACAGTCCTAGTGATCGAGGCTGGCTCCGCAGAATTCGACGCGCCTGAGATCACCGATCCAACTCGATGGGTGCCGCTCGGCCGCAGCCGGCATGACTGGCTTTACGACTACGCCCCGACCGAGCGCGTCGCCGGCCGCACAATCGGCATTCCGCGCGGCAAGGTGCTCGGCGGCTCCTCCTCCACCAACGCCATGATGTGGTATCGCGGCCACCCCGCCGATTACGACGCCTGGGGGGCCGCCGGATGCGACGGCTGGAGCTTTGCCGACTGCCTGCCCTATTTCAAACGCGCGGAAGACTGGGAAGGCGGCGAAACAAAGTTCCGCGGCGCCGGCGGACCGTTGAGAATCGAGACCAGCAAGGCGCTGCATCCCGTCGCGCAAGCGATGATCGACGGGGCTGAGGAACTCGGAATTCCCGTAATCGCAGATCCCAATGCAGCGACCAATGAAGGCGCCGCGCCCTCGAACTTCAACATTTCCGGCGGCAAGCGCTGGAGTTCCGTCACGGGCTATCTCGCGCCCATATTCGACAATCCGCGCCTCACGATCCTCTGCAACTCCCAGGCTGTCGGCCTGATGATCGAGAACGGCGCGATCGTCGGCGTCCGCCATCTCCTGGAGGGAAATCCTGTCGAGACGCGCGCGGCCACCCAGGTCGTGCTGGCGGCGGGCGCGATCGATACGCCGCGTCTGCTGATGCTTTCCGGCATCGGCGATCCCGAGGAATTGGCATCCCTCGGCATCGAGACGCGCCATGCGCTACCGGGCGTCGGCAAAAATCTTCAGGATCATCCGCTGGTGCAGGCGGTGGTCTGCCGATCGAAACAGCCGATGGGACCGGCGCTCGACAATGGCGGCGGCTCGATGATCAACTGGAAATCCCGTTCCGGCCTTGCCCAGCCCGATATCCACGCCTTTCCCGTCCAGGGCAATTCGGCCGAGCCGCGCATCCGCGAGCTTTACGATCTCTCGGGCGACGTCTTCTCGATCGGCGCGGGGCTGATGCATTCCAAAAGCGTCGGGCATGTAAAGATGTGGTCCTCCGACCCTTTCGGGCCGCTCGACATCCAGCCGAACTATCTGGCCGAACCTTCCGATCTCGATGCGCTCATAGTGGCGGTGGAGACGATGATGGACCTCGCCGAAACCCGCGCTTTCTCGGATCTGTTTGATGGATTTGCGGCGCCGTCCCGGCGGCTATCCAAGCCTGAGATGATCGATTTCATCCGCCAGGGATGCTCCACCTTTTTCCATCCGGTCGGGACGGCGAAGATGGGCAATGACGAAATGGCCGTGGTCGACGCGCGCCTGCGGCTGCGCGGCCTCGATGGCCTGACGATCGCCGATGCGTCCGTCATTCCGATCATACCGACCTGTAACACCCATGCTCCCGTCACGATGATCGGCGAACGCGCCGCCGATTTTCTGTTGGGAGCGGCCTGAATTTTGCATCGCGTCTCCATGAGGGAGACCAGGAGAGAACATGGCGAAGACGGCAATGATTATCGCGGGCGAGAGCCTGCTGACCATGGATGACGACAACACCGTGATCGCCGAAGGAGCGGTCGCGATCGATGACGGTCGCATCCTCGCGGTCGGACCGCTCGACGAGATCACGGCGGCCTATCCGGATTTTCCGGTCAAGATGATGACCAACGCCGTGCTGATGCCGGGCCTCATCAACGCCCATGCCCATTCCGGCTTCCTGCGCGGCACCGCCGAGCATCTGCCGGTTTGGGACTGGCTGACTATCCACATCAACCCAATGCACCGCATGCTTCAGCCGCATGAAGCGGAGACGGCGAGCTGGCTCTGCTACGCCGAATCCGCGCTCGCCGGCACGACGACGGTGGTCGATATGTGGCGCTATATGGACGGCAGCGCCAGGGCCGCCGAAGCCATCGGCACGCGCTTGGTCGCCGTGCCCTATGTCGGCGAACATCCGGATTACAACTATTTCGACACGCTCGACATGAACGAGGCGTTGATCGAGACCTGGCACCGCAAGGCCGGCGGCCGCGTCAATGTCTGGGTCGGCCTCGAACATCTGTTCTATGCCGACGAGGCGGGCCAGAAGCGAGCGATCGAACTCGCCAGGAAGCACAAGACCGGCTTTCACACCCATTGCTCGGAAGCCGAGATCGAGGTGGCGGAATTCATGACCCGCTATGGCAAGCGGCCAATGTTCGCGCTCGAGGAACTCGGCTTCTTCGAGACGCCGCTGACGATGATCGCCCATGCCGTCTGGCTGAACGCGCATGAGATCGAGCTGATCTCGAAATACAATGTCTCGGTCGCCCATAACCCGGTCTCCAACATGAAGCTGGCCTCCGGCATCGCGCCGATCGCCGACATGCTCGCCCATGGCGTCGCCGTCGGCATCGGCACCGATGGCGAGAAGGAGAACAACAATTTCGACATGTTCGAGGAGATGAAGACCGCGTCCCTGCTCGGCAAGCTGAAAGACCGCGACGCAGCGGCCATGGACAGCTGGCAATGCCTGCGCATGGCCACCATTCTCGGCGCCAAGGCCATCGGCCTCGATCACGAGATCGGCTCGCTTGAGGTGGGCAAACGCGCCGACATCATCGCGGTGAAATCCAACACGCCGCGCATGACGCCGTTCTTCCCGGAAGGCCCCTATTTCAACCTGCACCATAATCTCGTCCACGCCGTGCGCGGCGGCGACGTGGCGATGACCATGGTCGATGGCGACATCATCGTCGAAGGCGGCGCGCTGAAGACGGCCGATATCGGCGAGATCATCGACGAGATCCACCGCTTCGCGCCCGAACATTTCGCCCGCCGCGCCGCATGGCTCGAGGCCAATGGCGGCGGGACCAAGCAATGGACTGACGGAACGGAGTAAGCCATGGCCAAGACGACCGATCAGGTGGCGCTGGACGACTGGTACGCCATCGCGACCGCGAGCGAAGTGACCGAGGCCCCGCAGACGACCAAGCTCCTCGGCCAGTCGCTGATCTACGCGCTCGATTCCTCGGGCGCGCCTGAGGTGCGCGAGATGCTGGATGACGGCGCGTTCGGCCCGCACTTGCCGACCAGGGTCCGTTATGGCTGCCTTTTCACCACACTCGGCGCGCCGCAAAAGGACATCGTCCATATTGAGGAAGCCGATGAGAGCGATCGCCGCTTCGTTCTGTGCGGCTGGGTGACGATGCGCGCGTCCGGACTGCGCGTGGTCGAGAATTTTCTCGACATGGCGCATTTCCCCTTCGTGCATACGGATATTCTCGGTTCGGAGCCGCATACGGAAGTGCCGAATTACCTCAGCGAAATCCGTCGCGACGTGGACGAGGTCTGGGCGACCAATTGCACCTTCTTCCAGCCGCGCATCGCCGCGACCGAGGAGCAAGGCGATTTCGTGCGGCTGACCTATCGCGTGCCCTCGCCTTTCGTGGTGATGCTGTACCGCGTCTGCCCGACCTCGCCGAACCGGCTCGACGCCATCGCGCTGTTCATCCAGCCGATGGAGGACGGGCTCTGCCGGGCGCAGCCGGTGATGTATCTGGTCGACAGTCTCTCGACCCATAAGGCGCTTCTGAATTTCGAACAGGTGATCTTCCTGCAGGACCGGATCATCGTCGAAAACCAGCGGCCGCTGCTCTTGCCGCTCGAACCACGCGCCGAAATCCCCACCCGCGCCGACAGTTCCTCCATTGCCTATCGCCGCTGGCTCAAGGAGAAGGGCCTGCGTTACGGCACCACGGCGGGGGGCCATTGATGCAGATCTGGCGCGCCCGCTCCATCGACGACGTCTTCTCGCTGATCCGAAGCGGCGGCGGAAGGCTGAAACCCGTCGCGGGCGCGACGACGACGCAACTCGATTGGGCCAAGGGCGCGCCGAAACCGGAGGGCTTGATCGATCTTTCGGGACTTGCGGCCCTGAAAGGCGTTTCATCCAACCCGGACCGGACCTCCATCGGCGCGTTGACGACGCTCGCGGAACTCGCCGGAAACAGCAAGTTTTCGGAGGCCTCGCCTCTTCTCGCGGCCGCGCTCCGCACCGTCGCCGGCCCCTCGATCCGCAACATGGCGACGATCGGCGGCAATATCGCCAATCGCAACGGCTGCCTGCTGCCCGCGCTCCTGGCTGTTGACGCCAATCTGGTCCTCGCCACGCCGGGTGGTCAGTTCGTGATGCCGCTGCAAGAATGGCTGGCTGGATCGCCGCAAGCGCTGGAACTGATTATCGCCATAGAACTGCCGCTGCGCCCGTCGAAACGCTGGACATGGCGGAAGATCGGCCTTCGCGCCGCTTTCACGCCGAGCGTCATCAATGTCGCGGGCATCCTCGCGATGGACGGCGGCAGAATCACCGGCGCGCGCCTCGCGGTCGGTGGCGGCGTTACGCGCCCCCAAAGGCTGTTTGCCGTCGAAAAGTTGCTGATGGGCCGCAACGACTGCGATCTGGATTGGAGCGCGATCCGCGACGCTTTTGTCGAAACGATCGACGCGCCGGATGATGATTTCAGGTCGGGCCGCTACCGGCGGCTGGCGGCGGCGAATGCGCTCGTTCACGGTCTCGGCGGCGTGTTGCCGACAATGGCTGATCGCGCCGCCTACTCACCGCCGACTGCTCCAGGGTTCAACGGCGAAGTCGCTCTGTCGCGCAGCGGGCAACCCGATCGCTGGCATGTCAGGCCAGACATGCGCGACAAGGTCGAAGGCAAGCTTCTTTACCTCACAGACCGGCGCGAGGACGACATGCTGGTCGGCCGCATCCTCCGCGCCGGCGTCCCTCACGCCCGCATCCTCTCCCTAGACACCAGTCTCGCCGAGGCGCTGCCCGGCGTCGTCGCGATCGTGACCCATCGCGATATCCAGGGCGACAACGCGTTCGGCATCGTCGTGCAGGATCAGCCTGCGCTCTGCGCCGACAAGGTCCGCTATGTCGGCGATGCGGTGGCGGCCGTCGCTGCCGTCGACGCCGAGACCGCGGAGAAGGCGCTGTCGCTGATCCGGATCGACTATGAGGCGCTGCCGGTGGTGAGCAGTCCGGAACAAGCGTTGCTGCCGGACGCGCCGCGCGTTCGCGGGACCGGCAATCTGCAGCGTGAGATCACCTTTTCGCGCGGCGATGCGGCCTCAGCCTTCGCCACGGCCGCCCATGTCGTCGAGAATGTCTATGTGACGCCCCGCCAGATGCACGGCTTCATGGAGACGGAAGGCGGCTATGCGCGGATCGAGGACGACGGATCGCTGCTTGTCGCCGTCGGCGGCCAGCATGGCGGCCGCGACCGGATGCAATTGTCGCGCATTCTCGCCATGCCGGAAGAGAAAATCCGCGTCATCACCAGCCCGACCGGCGGCGCCTTCGGCGGCAAGGATGAGCTGACGGTTCAGCCGGCGCTCGCGCTACTGGCGCTGAAGAGCGGTCGCCCGGTCAGACTTCAGCTCAGCCGGGCAGAGTCCGTGCTCGCCGGGCAGAAGCGCAATCCGATGACCATCCGCATGCGCACGGCCTGCGACGCCGAGGGCCGCCTCGTCGCGCAGGAGGTCGACGTGCTCTCGGACGCCGGCGCCTATGCCTCGCTCGGGCCCGGCGTTCTCGAAACCGCGCTGGAGCATGCCGCCGGTCCTTATGTCGTCGCCAATGTCACGACGCGCGGCAGGCTCGCCTACACCAACAACGGCGTCTGCGGCGCGTTTCGCGGCTTCGGCGCCAATCAGATGACCTATGCCATCGAATGCCAGATGGACCGTCTTGCGGCGCTCGCAGGCCTCGACCCGATCGAGATCCGCGCCCGCAATCTTCGCGAGCCGGGAACGCCGGGCTATCTAGGCCAGGAGGTCGCGCCGTCCGAGCGTATTCACGAGATGCTCGCCGCCGCCAAGGCTTCGTCGATCTGGCGGATGCCCTCGGGCGTCCAGTCGGATGGCGAATGGGTCATCGGCGCCGGCATGGCGCTCAATTATCAGGGCAACGGCCTGGGCTCGTTGGTGCCTGATCCCGCTGGCGGTCGGATCTCGCTCGCCGCGGACGGGATGATCGAGGGCGCTTATGGGCTGGATGAAATGGGTCAGGGCCTGCTGACCGCCATCAAATCCGTACTGGCCGACGAGCTTGGTTGCAGCCGCGACGATGTCCAGCCCGTCACCGGCGACACCACGCTCGCGCCCGAATCCGGCTCCACCACCGCCTCGCGTGGTTCCGCCGTCGTATGGCTGACGGCGCGCAGGGCCGCTCCGGAATTTTCTCTGAAGATGCGGACTGCTGCCGCCGCCTGTCTCGGCCGCGATCCCGAAAGTTTGGCGCTCGCTCCCGGCGGCGTCACGCTGCGCGGCGCCAATCACGGCGATCTGCTTCTGACCTTTCGGCAACTCGCCGAACGCCTCGCGCCGAATGAACGCCCCAGCGTCACCATCGCCTTCGAATTTCCGAAAAACAGCTATTCCGCCGGCAATGCCCGCTACATCTTCGCCTTCGGCGCGGCGCTGGCGCGGGTTGCCGTGAGCCGCGTGACGGGGGAGATCCGCATTCTCGACCTGCACCAGCATACGGCCGCAGGCCCCGTGATCGATGTCGCCGCCTATCTCGGCCAGCTGGAGGGCGGCGCGGTGCAAGGCCTGGGCTTTACGCTGACGGAGGATGCGACCATGCGCGACGGCAGCTATCTTACCGGCAATCTCGACAGTTACATGCTGCCTGGCATTCAAGACGCGCCCGCCGCCATGCAGATCTTCGCGCTGGAAAGCCTCGACGAAGGCGACGAATTGGGGCCGCGCGGCCCCGGCGAACTCGGCATCGGCGCGATCACGCCGGCCATCGCCAATGCTCTCGCCGCGATCTCCGGCGTCTGGCCCACTGCGACGCCGTTTTCTCCCGAGGCGATCCTCGCCGCGCTGGAGGCTGCATGATCATAACCTTCACATTGAACGGCGAAACCCTCTCTCTGGACTGCGCGCCTGATCTTTCGCTCGCCACGCTGTTGCGCGAACATTTGGGCATGATGGGAACCAAGATCGCCTGCGGCCTCGGCCGTTGCGGCGCCTGTCTGGCGCTGATCGACGGCAAGGCGGTCAATACATGCCTGACCATGGCCTGGCGGATCGACGGCGCCGACATCGTCACCGTCGAAGGTCTCGATGCCCTGCCGGAAGGACGCATCCTGCGCGAGGCGCTGATTGCCGAAAACGCCTTTCAATGCGGCTATTGCGCGCCGGGCTTTTCCATCGCGCTTCTCGCGCTTCTCAAAGAAAACCCTGACGCCGACGAAGCCGCAATTCGCGCCGGGCTCGAAGGCAATCTCTGTCGTTGCACCGGCTATCATTCCATTCTGCGCGGCGCGCTTTCGGCCGCCGCCATGCTGCGCGCGGAGCGCGCCACCGGAGACCTCGCATGACCTTCACGCTCACCGTCCACGAACCCGCAAGCGAAGGGGCGAGGGCGTTTCTCGCCGCACCGGAAAAACAGCTACTGATCGACGGCGTCTGGCGTAAGGCGGAGAGGGGCGAAACCTTTCCGAGTCACGATCCCGCATCCGGCCGCCACCTCGCGGATCTCGCCCGCGCAACGGCAGCGGATGTCGATGAAGCCGTGGCGGCAGCCCGCCGCGCATTGACCAGCCCCACTTGGAAAGGCATGACGCCCTCGGCGCGCGGCAAACTTCTGTGGCGGATCGCCGATCTCATCGAGGCGCATGTCGACGAACTCGCCGAGCTTGAAACGCTCGATCAGGGCAAGAGCTTCAAGACCGGCCGCTTCGGCGAGATCCCGGCCTCGGCAGAGCAATTTCGCTACTATGCCGGCTTCGCGACCAAGATCCTAGGGCAGACGATCCCGACCTCGATCGCCTATCAGCCCCAAGGCAAGCAGATCTTCGCCTACACCACCCGCGAGCCCGTCGGCGTCGTCGCCGCCATCACGCCCTGGAATTCACCCATGCTGATGGCCGCCATGAAGCTTGCGCCGGCGCTCGCCGCAGGCTGCACGGTCGTGCTGAAACCGGCGGAGGAGACGTCGTTGACGGCGATCCGCCTCGGCGAATTGATGATGGAGGCAGGTCTGCCGGCCGGCGTCGTCAACATCGTCACCGGCTTCGGCGAGGATGTCGGCGCAGCGTTGACCGCCCATCCCGATGTCGACAAGGTCGCCTTCACCGGCTCGACCGATGTCGGCAAGCTCATCGTCCGCGCCGCTCAGGGCAATCTCAAGAAGCTGACGTTGGAGCTCGGCGGCAAATCGCCCGCGATCATTCTATCGGACGCCGATATGGCGCTTGCCATTCCCGGCGTCTCCAGAGGTATTTTCGCCAATTCCGGCCAGGTCTGCGTCGCGGGCTCCCGAATCTATGCGCATCGCTCCGTCTATGACGAGGTCGTTGAAAGACTGGCGGCGACGGCCGGCGGCATGACGCTCGGCCATGGACTCGATCCCAAAGTCGATCTCGGACCGCTGGTCAACCGCAAGCAGGCCGATCGCGTGGCAGCCTTCATCGACGAGGGCAAGTCCGACGGCGCCGAGATCGCCGTGGGCGGACGGCAGGGAGGCGAGACCGGCGCCTTCTACCGGCCGACGGTCGTCACCTCGGTGCGGCCCGAGATGCGCATGATGCGGGAAGAGATTTTCGGCCCCGTGGCGGCCGTGACGCCCTTCGACGAGGTCGAGGAAGCTCTCGCCTTCGCCAATGACAGTCCCTATGGCCTGGCCGGCAGCGTCTGGACGCAGGATCTGTCGAGCGCCCATCGCGTCGCGGCGGCGGTGAAGGCCGGCACGATCTGGATCAACTGCCATTCCTATTTCTCGCCCGAACTGCCCAAGGGCGGCCATAAACAATCCGGCTGGGGCTATGAAAACGGCGGACAGGGGTTGGAAAACTACCTGGAGACCAAGACCGTCTGCGCCGTGATCTGATCGCGCGGCGTCAGTGCGCAGAAGGCAGCAGGCGTCGCACCGTCGCGGCGTCCGGCACCAGCCAGGTTTCCAGAAGATTGCTCTTGCCGCGGATTTCAAGATGTTCCGACTGGAGATCCGCACAGTCGGCGCCCGCCGCGCGCACGAGATCGGCGGACACGGCGAGTTCGACATTGCGTTGCTTGGCCAGGCCTTCCAGCCGGCTCGCGGTATTGATCGTGTCTCCGATCGCCGTCAACCCGGCCGCCCGACCCGATCCCATCGTGCCGACGATCGCGGGGCCGCCATGCAAGCCCATCGCGACGCGCAGGGGACGATCGAGTTCGCCGGCCAGCGACGTGTTGAGCCGGCCCAGCTCTTCCGACAGGCGCGCCGCCGCCGTCAGCGCTTGTCGACAACCGACGTCGAAACCACCTTCCAGCCCGAACAGCGCAATCGCGCCGTCCCCGACGAATTTGTCGACCACGCCGCCGGCCTCCGTCACCGCGTTGTCCACCATGGCGAAATAGCGGTTGAGCAGATAAACCACGTCATAAGGCAGCTTGTTCTCGGACAATTGCGTGAAACCGCGCAGGTCGCAGAACAATGCCGCGACCAGTTGCTCCCGCCCTGCCGCTCCCTCGTCGGAGCGCCGTGGCGATCGCTGCATGCCCGAGGCGTCCAGGAGCGGCAGCACCGTTAGATCATGGACCGGGCGCAGCTGACAGGCGAGCCTCACATCGGCGCCGGCGCCGATGCTGCGCAGCGTGGCGATCTCGCGCGCCTCCGGCGCCGGCTGATCCTGGCCGCCTTCGAGCACCTGCACGCGGCAGGTGGAGCAGCGCCCCTTGCCGCCGCAGACCGAGACATGCGGCACGCCGCCGGATCGGCTGGCTTCCAGAACGCTCGATCCCTTGGGAACGATGACGATCTTGCCGCCCGCATAGCGGATGCGAATCTTCTCGCCGCGAACAATGAAGCCAATGGAGCCGGCCGCCGCGATGAGCAATGTCCAGCCCGCATAAAGCCAATCTTGAATGCCGTAGAGAAGGTCGAGCGGCAGTGGCGTAACAGGGGGTTTTGGGATTTGAACGCCGCGGGCTTCGAGCGCCCCGGTGACGAACCCGGTCATCGCGATGAACAGCAACAGAAGCGCTAAAGCCCCAAGTCCGCCGGCCACGCGATTAAACCAAGCCTTGCCGCGCAACCAAAACCAAAGCCCCAGACAGGCATGCCCCCAGATGACGATCAGCGCCGTGACATACTGGATTTTCGAGCCGGGGCCGCTCCAGAGCGCGCGCAACACTTCGAGATATCCGCGATCATAGCCGGACAGCACATATTCCAGCCGCGTGCCGGTCACATGCTGGATCAGCAAATAGGGAATCGACAGGCCGAATGCGATCTTCATCGCCTCGCGGAGCGGCATCCGCCAGCTGCGACGCCGCGCGAGCTGCTCCAGCGCCAGCGCCGCATGCGTCAAAAGCGCGCCATAGAGCAGCGCTGTGCCGGGCGGGCTGCGCCAGATCAGGCTGAAATAGCCGCGCCCCCATTCCATCAGCGCCAGCGAATGCAGGCCGAGCGCGTGATTGAGGAAATGGGTGACGAGAAACACGGCGAGCGTGACGCCCGAGGCGATGTGGAGGCGGGAGCGATTGATGAAATGTCGAATCGTCAAGACGCCTTCCTGTCGGACCTGATGGGATCCTGCGTGGTATAGACGCAGCAGTTTCCTTCATAGCGCCCGGCAGCAGGAATGTCCGCTTTTTTCGGCGTGACCGGAAAGCATCACACGTAAGGGAAGGCTCTGGACGCAAGGCTCGGGCAAGCCGCGTTAACCATTTGTTAACCTAACGGACGCTACTGCATGTCAACGAATTCTTAACACAGATTACCAAAGTGCTAACAGACGCTCGCTCGATCCGCATCAAGGGCCGATCCTTCCTGGCCGTCGTGCTGTCGCCCGACCTTCCTTTCGAGGATTGGCTGGGGCGGCTGGACGATCTCGCGTCGCGTTCGGCCGGATTCTTCCTCGGACGTCCCGTCGTTCTCGACCTTTCTGGCCTCGATATCGATCGGGCGCAGCTGAAGGATTTCCTGGAGGAACTCGCCAAGCGCAATGTCAGCGTCATGGGCGTCGAAGGCGCGCGTCCCTCGTTGATCGGTCCGGGCATGCCGCCGGCGCTCAAGGGCGGACGGGCGTCCTCGGATGTCGACGTCTCGGAAGTCCCGGCCACTGTCACGGCGGCCCCACAGGCGACGGAAGATCAAAAAGCCGACGACGAACAGCCCGGCGTCACGCCAGCGCAAGCTCCGCAGCCCATGATCATGGAAAGCCGCCCGCAGCTGCAATCGCTGATGATCCGCGAGCCGGTGCGTTCGGGACAATCTGTGATCTTCCCGGAAGGCGACATCACCGTGATCGGCTCGGTCGCCTCGGGCGCGGAGGTCATCGCTGGCGGATCGATCCATATTTACGGCGCGCTGCGCGGCCGCGCCCTGGCCGGGTCTCTCGGCAATGCCGCAGCACGCATCTTCTGTCGCAAGATGGAAGCCGAACTGATCGCCATCGACGGTGTCTACAAGATGGCGGACGACATGCCCGAAACGCTGCGCGGACACCCTGTCCAGCTGTGGCTCGAAGACGACGCCATCATGGCGGAAAAGATCAATTAAGCCGAATCCGGCCGAAAACAGGAGAGTAGGATGGGGAAGGTTATCGTGGTCACGTCAGGCAAAGGCGGGGTCGGCAAGACAACGTCGACGGCCGCGCTCGGCGCGGCGCTTGCCCAGCGCAACGAGAAGGTCGTCGTCGTCGATTTCGACGTCGGCCTGCGCAATCTCGATCTGGTCATGGGCGCCGAACGCCGCGTGGTCTATGACCTCATCAACGTCATCCAAGGCGACGCCAAGCTGCCGCAGGCGCTGATCCGCGACAAGCGCCTGGAAACCCTGTTCCTGTTGCCGGCGTCGCAGACCCGCGACAAGGACAATCTTACCGCCGAAGGCGTCGAATGGGTGATCGGCGAGCTCAAGCGCTATTTCGACTGGGTCATCTGCGACAGCCCCGCCGGCATTGAGCGCGGGGCGACGCTGGCCATGCGTCACGCCGACATCGCCGTGGTCGTCACCAATCCGGAAGTGTCCTCGGTGCGCGATTCCGACCGCATCATCGGCCTGCTCGACTCCAAGACGCTGAAGGCCGAACGCGGCGAGCGGATGGAGAAGCATCTGCTTCTCACCCGTTACGACGCCGCCCGCGCCGAGCGCGGCGACATGCTGAAGGTCGACGACGTGCTGGAAATCCTCTCCATTCCGCTGGTCGGGATCATTCCGGAAAGCACAGATGTGCTGCGCGCCTCCAATCTCGGCGCACCGGTCACGCTGGCCGACGCGCGCAGCGCTCCGGCGCAGGCCTATTTCGAAGCGGCGCGCCGGCTGTGCGGCGAGACGCTGCCCGTCACCATTCCGGGCGAAAAGCGCGGACTGTTCGGCAAGATCTTCGCACGGAGGGCTGCATGAATATTTTCGGCCTGTTCAAGAAAAACCAGTCCGCGCCCAAGGCGCGGGAGCGGCTGCAGGTCCTGCTCGCCCATGAACGGGCGACGGCCAATTCCGATCTCTGCGCCATCCTGCGCGAGGAAATCCTCGCCGTGATCGCCAAGCATGTGCAGCTCGACGCCGACAAGGTGCGGGTGACCATGGATCGGGAGGAGTTCGTCTCGGTTCTCGAAATCGACGTTGAAATTCCGCTGGAAGCCCAGCTCGAAGCCGCCTGAGCGGTTTTTCGACAACAATCGAAAGGCCGGCGCCCATCGACGCCGGCCTTTGTGGTTCAGGCCCTGACCGCCTCGACGAGGCGCCGGCAGGCGTCGGTCAGGCCCTCCTTTTCGCGGATCAGCGCGCCGCCGATCAGATACATGACATAGTCGCCATAGGCGGCTTTCATCTCGTCGACACGGGCGAGCGACATGCCGCCGCCGGGCGCGGGCGTGATCGACTTGTAGCCGCCGAACTCGGCGCGGCAGCCGTCGACGATCGACTGGCATTCTTCCAGGCTGAAGCCGAAGCGTCCGCCGAAATTGGGGTAGACGACCGCGTCGCAACCCATCAGCCGCTGCAGCAAGCCATAATAGAAGCGCAGCGAGAAGCCGGTCGTCGGCGTCAGCACATTCGGTCCGCCGAAAGTCGGATGCGACACGATGGGCAGGCCGAAAGACGGATCGGCGGAGAGTTCACGCGCCACATCATACCCCACCAGCGCAGGCGCGAGCATGACGGCGCCGACGCCGGCTTCCTTGGCTTCGAAAGCGCGGTCGAGCACTTGCCGGGCGGGACCGGTGATGTTGGGCACGAAGGAGCATTTGCCGCCGGTCTTGGCGTTGGCGTCATGCACGGCGGCGACGCAGGCCTTCACGCGATCGAGAAACGGCGCGTTCTTCTGATCGACGAGGCCATGGTCGTCCTTCACATAATCCATGCCGCCGAGCGCGAAATCATGGGCGATCTTCGCCAGTTCCCGCGACGACAATCCGACCGGCTTGATCGCCGACATCAGGATCGGCCCTGACGCCAGCCCGGCGCGGGCGCGCAAACCGTCTATGCCGAAGCGCGGGCCGGGGCAAAGCTCCAGAATGCCCGGTGACAGCGTGATGTCCTCGACGCGGATATTGGTCTTGATCGAGGAATTGCCGAAGACGATGTTGAGCAATTGCAGGAAATCGCCGCCGATATCGTCCTCGCTATAGGAGATCTCGGCCATGAAGCCGCCGCGCGCATCGCGGCCAGGCTCGAGCCTTTCGAGCTTGCCGAGGATCTCGTCCTCGATATAGCCGGCGGGCACCGCATCGCGCGGGATCTCCACCGTCTGTTCGAGCGCGATGTCGAGCGCGCGCTGGCGCGCCTCGTCCTCATCGCGCGCGCCGACCCAATAGGTGACCGAAAAGCGTGCCATTACAACGCCTCCGCTTTCTGGGTGGAATGAACTGCGTCGAGACGAACCGCCTCGAATTCCGCTTCAGCGATGTCGAGCGGCTTGCCGAGCAGATCCGAAATCGCCGCCACGAGCGCGCTGGCGTCGAGCTTGTATTTCTTCATCAGGTAAGGCTTGGAGGCGCCATGCGCAAACGTGTCGTTGAGGCCGAGCCGGCGCAATTTCACGCCCATCCCCTCCTCCGCCAGAATTTCCGCGACCAGTGAGCCAAGACCGCCATTGATCGTGTGGTTCTCCAGCGTCACCACGCCCTTCTTGCCGGCGGCAGCCTTGACGATCGCGTCGCGATCGAAAGGCTTCAGCGTCGAGGCGTGCAGATGATGGACGCCGACGCCGCGGGCTTTTAGGGGTTCGGCCGCGCGCATCGCCTCTTCGGTGCAGACGCCCGCGGTGACCACCAACACGTCATCGCCCTCGCTCAGCGTTCTCACCTTGTTGAAGGCGAAGGGGGTAGAGAAGAGGCGGGGCACCTCGCCGCGCAGCACGCGGACGTAAACAGGGCCGTCGATGCTGTCGGCGACCTCGATAACGGTTTCGACTTCAGTGGCGTCGCCGCATTCGAGAATGGTCATATTGGGGATCGCCCGCATGACCGAGATATCCTCGATCGCCTGATGAGTGATGCCGCCCGGCGTGGTGATGCCCGGCAGGAAGCCCATCATCCTCACCTTGCGGTTCGAATAGGCGATCGAATTGATCAGCTGGTCATAGGGCCGGCGATAGAGGAAGACCGCAAACGTGTGGATGAAGGGCCGGAAGCCCTGCATGGCCAGACCGCCGGCGAAGGACAGCATGTTCTGCTCGGCCATGCCGAGCGACAGGAACTGGTCGGGATGCCGGTCGCGGAAGCCATCGACCTCGCAGGACGAGGTGAGATCGGCCGACAGGCAGAGAATTTCAGGCCGCGCCGAGGCGAATGCCTCGAACGCCTTGGCATAGGGGCGATTGACGATTTCAACCATGATCAGGCCCTCGCGATTTCGGCTTCATCGATGCCGAGTTCGGCGGCGATGGCGGTCTGCATTTCCTGGCGTTCCTGAGTCGACTTGAACCGGACATAGTGCAAGCGCGGGAAACGGCGCTTCAGGAACTCCATGCCCTGATAGGGCGAGGTGTTGGCGAGAATGATCAGCGGCTTGCCGGGTTCGGCGCTTGCGGCCGCCTTTCGGAAGGCGTCCAGATCATGACCATTGATCGACCGGCAGGTGACGCCGAAAGAGGCGACTCGCCCGGCGAGATCACCGAGATCGAGCACCGAGGACATCGCGCCGTCGCATTGCTGGCGGTTAACGTCGACCACGACGCGGATGTTGTCGATGCCGTGATAGCTCATCGCCGCCAGGCATTCCCAGGTCTGTCCCTCCTGGAACTCACCGTCCGACATATAGACCCAGACCTTGCCGGGCTCTCCCTTGCGCTTGCGCGCCCAGGCGACGCCCGAGGCCATCGACAGGCCCTGGGCGAGCGACCCCGTGGTGACTTCCATGCCGGGGCTGTGCTCGGCGCCGATCATCTCGACGGAGCTGCCGTCGCGATTGAAGTGATCGAGCGCATGTTCGTCCATACGACCCATCTGGATGAGCGCCGAATAGATCACCAAAGCGTAGTGTGCGGGCGAAATGATGAAGCGGTCATATTCGGGTGCAAAGGGGCCATGATAGCCGGCGCCGGTGAAGGCGTCCGGATTGGTCGCCGAGGGCACGCCGGAAAAAGCCAGCGGCACTTTCGGAAGCGTCGGCTCGCCGAGATTGAGCGCTTCGTTGTAGAGGAAGGCGAGGCTTTCGGCAGCCGAACAGGCTTGGCTCAGATAGCCGCCATTGTTGCGCATCGTGTGGAAGAAGACGCGCTTGCGGATGCCCGCGGCCACTTCTTCCGTGCTTTGCCGGTTTGTCAGGGTCATCTCTATCAGCTCCGTTCCGGGAACATGGCCTTGAGGCCGTCGGGCGAGGCCTTGGCGACTCCGCGCTCGGTGATCAGGCCAGTGATCAGCCGCGCCGGTGTCACGTCGAAGGCCGGATTGGCGGCGGGACTGCCTTCCGGGGAGACGCGAACCATGGCGATGGAGCCATCGGCGTTGCGGCCCTGAACGAAGGTGACTTCGTCGCTGTTGCGCTCTTCGATCGGGATTTCCTTGACGCCGTCCTTGACCGTCCAGTCGATGGTCGGCGACGGCAGCGCCACATAAAAAGGCACGTCATTGTCGCGGGCGGCGAGCGCCTTGAGATAGGTGCCGATCTTGTTGCACACATCGCCATTGGCCGTGGTGCGGTCGGTGCCGACGATGACCATGTCGACATCACCGTGCTGCATCAGATGGCCGCCGGCATTGTCGACGATCAACGTATGCGGCACGCCATGGCCGTTCATTTCCCAGGCCGTCAGCTGGGCGCCCTGATTGCGGGGCCGGGTTTCGTCAACATAGACATGAACCGGAATGCCCTCTTCCACCGCCATATAGATCGGCGCGGTCGCGGTGCCGTAATCGACGGTCGCCAGCCAGCCGGCATTGCAATGGGTGAGAATGTTGACCGGCTCGCCCGGCTTCTTTCCGGCGGCGATCTTGCGGATCAGTTCCAAGCCATTGGCGCCGATCGACCGGTTGAGCTCGACATCCTCCTCGGCGATCTCATGCGCCCGCGCATAGGCGGCCTCCGCGCGTTCAGATTCGGGATAGGCTTTGAGATGAGCGCGCATGGCGTCGAGCGCCCAGCGGAGGTTGATGGCGGTCGGCCGCGTCTCATGCAGTTTTTCCCAGACCTGGTCGAGGGCTGCGTCGGAAGCATCCTCTTGCATGGCGATCGCCACGCCATAGGCGGCGGTGACGCCGATCAGCGGCGCGCCGCGGATCCACATATCGCGGATGGCGGTGGCGACATCGCCGACGGTCTTGAGCGTGACGACGCGGAATTCATGCGGCAGCCAGCGCTGGTCGATGACGTCGACGGAGCGGCCGTCTTCGTTCATCCAGATGGTGCGGTAATGGCGGTCTCCGACTTTCACGAGACAATCTCCTTTTCCAGCCGTTCGGCCAGCGCATGGATTTCGGCTAGGCCGTGGATCCTGTGTCTGTTGACGGCGAGGTGGCGGCCCAGCTTGAGCGCCTTGGTTTCGCAGCGGGCGCGAAGATCCGCATCCGCGATGGTTTCAAAATCGGCGTTGTGGGCGAGGCCGAGAATGCGCCGGTGAATTTCGATGCCGGCGAAGCCGAGCATGTCGTCCCAGATCTCATGCAAAACTTCATCGAGCGCCTGTTCGGCCCCGAGCGGATCGCTGCGATTTTCAAAGAGAGCGGCCTGATAGAGGATGCCCTTGCGCTCGGTGCGCCAGAGATTGGCGAATTCGGCGCGGAACACATCCCAGATCTCGGTGACGACGCCCAGCAGATAGGCGCGCATCTCCTCGCGGTCGCTGGCTTTTTCATGGCCGGACTGCGAGAAATAGCTCATCCAGAAATTGGCGAGCAGCATGCCGACGTCGAAGGCCATTGGACCGTAAAAGGCGAATTCTGGATCGATGACGCGGGTATTGTCGGGCGTCACCATCACCGACCCGGTGTGGAAGTCGCCATGCAGCAGCGTTTCGGCATGCGCCGCGAATTTGTGCTTCAACCGCTGCGCCTCGACTTTGAGATCGCGGTCAGCGCGGAGTTCGGCCACGATGCCGTCGAGCTGCGGCGTCGTGTGCCTGTTCAATTTGGCTTCGTAGTAGGGATCGGAGAAGACGAGGTTCTCGGTGATGTCGCAAAGTTCGACATTGTCCGCGAACAGCGCCAGATCTTCCTTGCGCTTGCGCGCCTCCATGGCGAGGTCGGAGCCGCGAAACAGCGTGCGCGCCAAAAACAGGCCGAGATCGCGGCCGATCTTGGGAAGCTGCTGGCCCTCGATCAGGGCGCGCCGCAGGATGATGTGCGGCGTCAGGAACTCCATGACGATGATTGCCTGTTCGCGATCGAAGAACAGCACTTCCGGCGTCATTCCCGGATCGCGCTCCGCCTGGCGGATCAGCGCGTTGTATTCGAAATAGGACCGCTTCAGCGGCAAGGGCCAACTTTCGCCGACCAGACGCACATAAGGCAGCGCCTGCTTGACGATCAGGCTGCCCTTTTTGCCTTCGACGATGAAGACAAGATTGAGATTGCCGTCGCCCACTTCGCGAACGGTCCAGCCGTCCGCGGCCGAGCCGATGCGGTCGGTCAGGACGGCGTAGGAGCCGAGACGAACGGGCAGCGTCTCGGCGTTCAGCGCCTCGAATGTTTGCATCAATTTCCTCCCGTGGATCCCGGCGCGCCTCCATGCGCAAACCGGCCCTCCCCCAATTCCTAAAATGCGGCGCTAGCAAATGTCAATGGCCTTGACATTTGATTAAACGCCCCTCTAGAGTATGGGCAAGGGAGGAGTTCATGGTGCAAGAAGCGGTGTTCCGCATCGACGGCTTGCGCAAATCGTTCGGTCGCGTCCATGTTCTGGTCGGGGTCGATCTCGAATTGCGCGCTGGAGCGGTGACGGTGTTGATGGGCGCCAATGGCGCCGGAAAATCCACGCTGGTGCGTATCGTCAGCGGCGTCTACGACCATGACGGCGGCTCAATGTCGCTGGCGGGCGCGGCCTATTCGCCTGTGACGCCGGCGGAAGCGATGCGCGCGGGCGTGGTGACCGTGCATCAGAACATCAATGACGGCGTGGTGGCCGATCTCGACGTCGCCTCCAATCTGACGCTCGACCGGCTGAACGGTCGCGGCGCGCGGCTGATCTTCAATCCCCGCCGCGTCAGGCGCGAAGCCCAAAGCGTGGCCGAGCGCATGGGACTGTCGCTCGATCTCTCCGCCAGCATCAACGACCTCTCGCTCGCAGACCGCCAGATGGTGGCGATCGCCCGCGCCATGGCGCATGAGCCGAAAGTGCTGATCCTCGACGAGCCGACCTCGTCGCTGTCGAGCGCCGAGGCCGAGCGGCTGTTTGAGCTCGTCGAGCGTCTCAAGGCGCGCGGCGTCGCCATTCTTTATATTTCTCACCGCATGTCCGACATCCGCCGGCTCGCCGACACGATCGTCAGCCTGCGCGACGGCCGCATCGCCGGCCTCTTCGAAGGACCGAAGCTCGATTACGAAGGCGCCGTCAACGCCATGCTGGGCAAGAAGGTCTCGGCGGGCGACATCGCGCTACGCGCCGCGACGCGACCCGTCTTCACTGCAGACAGCTTGCAGATCGCGCCGACATCCAAGCCCTTTTCGCTGTCCTTCGGCGCGGGCGAAGTGGTGGCGATCACCGGCCTTGTCGGCGTCGGCAAGACGGTGCTGGCCGAAACGCTGTTCGGCGCGCGCCGACCTTTCTCGGGCCAGATGCGCCTGGACGGCAGCGCCTATCACCCGACATCAACGCGGGCTGCGATCGACAAAGGCGTGTTTCTCATCGCCAAGGATCGCGGCGACAACGGCATCGTGCCGGGCTTCAACATCTACGAAAACATCAGCCTGCCGTTTCTGCGGCGCATCTCGACCTTCGGCGTCACCAACAGGCGCCGTGAACGCGACATGGCGCAGCGTCAGATCCGCGAGCTCGGCGTGGTCTGCCGCAATGAATTGGACGAGATGAACACCCTGTCCGGCGGCAATCAGCAGAAGGTGATGGTGGGCCGCTGGCTGTCGCAGGCCTCGCGTCTCCTGATCCTCGACGAGCCTTTCCAGGGCGTCGACATCGCCGCCCGCCGCGATATCGGCGCGAAATTGCGCGCCTCGGCCGATGACCGCGCCACCGTGGTTTTTCTCACCGAACTCGACGAGGCCTTCGAGGTCGCCGACCGCATTCTCGTGATGTCGGAACACACGATCGTCGGCGAACATCAAAACGCCGACATCGATCTCGACAAATTGCTCGCTCAGATCGCGGGCCAAAATCATATGGTTGCCTGATCATGACCGAACAGACGAACGCCACGTCCCCCCTCACCCACAGGCCGATGCAGGCCCGCAAGCTGACCGGCCGCGAACTCGCGATCAAATACGGCTTCCTCGTGCTGCTGCTCGGTCTGATCCTGTTCTTCTGCGTGTCGACCGACGGCTTCGCCTCGCCGCAGAGCGCCGTCTTCATCCTGCAATCGGTGTCGATCACCGGCATTCTGGCGTTGGGCGTCACTGCCACGCTGGTGGTGGGCGGCTTCGACCTGTCGATCGGCTCGGTCGCCACCACGGCGATGATGGCCTCGTCCTATGTGATGGTGGTGATGGGCGGCGATGCGATGACCGCCACCCTCGTCTGCATCCTGATCGGCGTCGCCGTGGGCCTCGTGAACGGCGTGCTGATCGTCTATATGCGCGTGCCGGATCTCCTGGCGACGCTGGGCATGATGTTCCTGCTCGTCGGCCTGCAGCGCATTCCGACCGAGGGCCGCTCGATCGCCACCGGCATGAGCCTGCCGGATGGAACTGTGGCAAACGGCACGTTCTCGCCCGCCTTTCTGGCGCTCGGCCGCCATCGCTTCGATTTCATCCTGCCGAACCTGTTGCCGGTGTCGGTGGTTGTGTTGATTGTCCTGGCGATCGTCATCTGGTTCTTCCTCGAATACACCCGCTTCGGCCGCATGATGTATGCCGTCGGCTCGAATGAGCGCGCCGCCTCGCTCGCCGGCGCGCCGGTCAACGCCTATAAGATCAGCGCCTATGTCATCTCCGGCGTCTTCGCCTCGATCGGCGGCATCCTGCTCGCCGCCCGTCTGGGACGCGGCGATATCGCCTCGGGCAACAATCTGCTCTTGGATGCGGTGGCTGCGGCGCTCATCGGTTTCGCGGTGCTGGGCGCAGCCAAGCCCAACGCCTTCGGCACGGCCATCGGCGCATTGTTTGTCGGCGTGCTCCTGCAGGGCCTGACGATGATGAACGCGCCCTATTACACCCAGGATTTCGTCAAGGGCGGCGTGCTCGTCGTCGCTCTCGTCTTCACCTTCGCGCTGTCGCACCGCAAGCGGTGACCGGCCCGGACCATCGCCTGCCGCAGGATTTTTATCCGACGGCAGGCGCAAGAACAGACACCAGACCGTCAATAAGTGGAGGAGCCCTATGACGATCACCCGCAGACTGCTCGGAAAACTCACCCTCGGCGTCATCGGCGCCGCCGCGTTGGGAGGCGCGGCACTCGCAGCCGATATGCCCGCCCCCTTCGACAAGCCCGGCGCCAAGATCGCGCTGGTGCGCTATCTCTCGACCGGCGACTTCTTCCAGTCCTATCTGGCGGGCGTGGAAGCCCAGTCCAAGGCGCTCGGCATCGACCTGCGCGTGCTTGACAGCCGGCAGGACGCAGCGCTCCAGGCCGACATGGTCGACCAGGCCATCGCCATGGGCGTGCAGGGCATCATCATTCAGCACGGCCTGACCGAATCCATGAAGGAAGCCGCCCAGCGTGCAGTGGCCGCCGGCATCAAGGTCGTGGCTTTCGACGTCAATGTCGAAAATGACAAGATCCCGCAGATCGAACAGTCCGACCGCGACCTCGCCCGTCTCGCCCTTGAACAGGCGATCAAGGACAATGGCGAGAGCTTCAACGCCGGCTATGTCTATGTCGCCGGCATCGCGCCGCTCGACCGCCGCGACGAAACCTGGAAAGAGTTCAAGGCGAAATATCCGGGCATCAAGGAAAAGGCGATGTTCGGCACGCTCGACAATCCGATCGCCAATTCGGTCGCCAACCAGGCCCGTTCGGTGATTTCGGCCAATCCCGACATTACGGTGATGTTCGCGCCCTATGACGAATTCGCTAAGGGCGTGAAGATCGCCGTCGACGAAGCCGGCCTGTCGTCCAGCGTCAAGATCTATTCCGCCGACATCTCGACCTCCGACATCGCCGCGATGCGCGAACCGGGCTCCGCCTGGGCCGCCACCGCCGCCACCAACCCCGCCGTCGTCGGCCAGGTCTCGGTCCGCGCGCTCGCCATGATGCTCGCCGGCGAAGACCCCGGCAAAAGCGTCATCGTTCCGCCGACGCTGATCACCCAGAAGGATCTGCTCGACAAGGACATCAAGAATGTCGAGGAACTCGGCGCGAAACTGCCGCAATTCGCCCATGCCGACGTGGCGATGCCCGCCTGGATGCCGAACCCGAACGCAAAGTAAGCTCGAGCTCGACAGGATATGAAAGAGCCCAGCCGGTTCGCCCCGGCTGGGCTTTTTTGCATTTCGGAGCTTGGTTTTTCACATCTGGGCAAGGCATTTCGCCGCTCCCATATATCTGCTATGAGAGGAGAGATATCTGGAAAGGCTCCTTATGGCTCTATTCATTCGCGATGACACAGTCGACGCCTTGGCGAGCGAGCTTCAAAAAGCGACAAACGCGCCGACCAAAAAGGATGCCGTCAAGCAAGCGCTTGAAAATGAACTGAAACGCGTCAGCGAAAAGAGGCCGATGCGCGAGCGGCTCGCTGCAGCACAGGAAATCATCGCCAAGATGGGACCCCGAGATCCGGACTTCGACATGAAGAAGTTTTCCGACGAGATGTGGGGCGATCTTTAATGTTTCTGGATGCCTCAGTCATTGTGGCCCTTCTCGCGCGAGAGCCAGGGTGGGAAAGCATTGCGGATAGCTTGGATGAGAGCAGCGAAACCTTCCTGGTTTCCCCACTCGCTAGGTTCGAAGCGGTTATGGCGCTCGCTCGCAGCCAGAAGTCCTTCGCTATCAACCGTAGACAGGCGCTCCAAGAAGCCGAACGAGGCTTCGAAACCTTCCTCCTCGATATTGGCGCGCGAGAAGTTAGCATTACGGCAGAAATCGGCGCTTTGGCCCTGAATGCCGCTCGCGACTATGGCAAGGTGGTCGGCCATCGCGCGAGCCTAAATCTTGGAGATTGTTTTAGCTACGCATGCGCAAAAGCTGAACGCGTTCCCCTCCTCTACAAGGGGAACGACTTCATACATACCGATCTGGGCTAACGGAGCCGGTTACCTCAAGATCGCGGCAATATTGCCGCCATCCACGGTCGTGACATCGGCCGTCGTCCGCTCCGCCAGCGCATGGTGGACGAAAGCCTGCGCCACGTCCTCGGCGGTCACTTCGAGACCGAGCAGATTGCCGCCCATATAGTCCTTGACGGACAGGCCGCGGGCGGCGGCGCGATTGGCGATCATCTCGTCGTTGAGCAGGCCGGAGCGAATGCGGTCGGCGTTGACGGCGTTGACGCGGATGCCGTCCGCGCCATGCTCCAGCGCATATTGCCGCGACAGGAACAAAGTCGCCGCTTTGGCCAGTCCGTAAGCGCCGAACTTTGCGCCCGGATTGATCGCCTGCTTGCTGGCGTTGAACAACAGCGCCCCACCCGTGCTCTGCTCCTTCATAATGCGCACAGCATTTTGAGCCACCGTCTGATGGGCGAAGAAGTTCAGCTCGAAACTCTTGCGCAGCAGCGCGTCGTCCATGGTGGCGATCGGACTTTCCCAGGCCGCGCCGGCATTGGAGATGACGATATCGACGCCGCCATAGGTCGCGACAGCCTTGTCGAAAGCGGCGCGGACAGAGGCTGGATCTGTGACGTCGCAGGCGACGCCGATCGACATATTGCCGGCCGCCTTGGCCGCGTCTGCTGCCTTGGCGCCGTCGAGATCGAGCACCACGACATGGGCGCCTTCGCGGGCGAAGGCCTTGGCCACAGCCGCGCCGATTGCGCCCGCGCCGCCGGTGACCAGCGCCACCTGGCCCGTGAACGGCTTGGGCTTGGCGCCGGCGAGCTTGGCCTGTTCCAGAGACCAATATTCGAGATCGAAGAGGTCGGGCTTGCTGACCGGCTCGAAACGGCCGATGGATTCGGCGTCGCGGGCGGTCTCGATCCAGGTTTCAGCGACATCGGCGGCGATCTTCGCGTCCTTCAGCGTGCGGCCATGGCCGAACAGGCCGAGACCGGGAACCAGCGTCAGGCGCGGCATGGGATCGAGCATGATCTTCTTGACGCCGTCGCGGCCGTCATTTGCCTTGAAGTAATTGGTGTAATCCTCGACGAAGCCGGCGACACGGGCGGCGATGTCGGACTTATAGGCGTCGAGCGTTCCGACCTCTGGCGCGGCCAGCACCACCGGCCCGGTCTTGATGCGGATGGAGAGATCCGGCGTCGACACGCCGCGCCGCGCCATATCCTCGACTTCGGCCGCATTGACGAAAGCGAGGATCTCGGGAGAGGTGCGGAATTCGCTGACCATGCGGTCGAAACGACCCTCGCCTTTCGGCACAGCGACGGCGCCGCGCAGCATCGGCGCGATGTCCCCGGGCCTGGCGAGCGCGCTCGGCAGGGTGACGGGGGTAAACGGATTGCGGCCATGGGCGCGAACATAATCCTCGGCCATGCTCACATAGTGGATCATCCGGTCATAGGCTTCCTTGGCGGTTTCGCCGAAGGTGAAGATGCCATGCTTGTCGAGGATCAGGCCTTCGACTTCGGGATTCCGGTCATAGACTTCGGCGGCCAGTTTCGCGAGCGCGAAGCCGGGCATGACATAGGGCACATAGCCCATCTTGTCGCCATAGAGCTCCTTGCTGCGCGCCATGCTGTCGGAGAGATCGGCGATGGCGAGCACGCCGGTGGAATGGGTGTGATCGACGAATTTATGCGGAATGAAGGCGTGCAGCAGCGCTTCCACCGAGGGATTGGGCGAGGATGGATCGATGAGATTGGCGCGCTGCAGCGTCACCATGTCCTCGTCCGACAGACGATCGAGCTTGCGAGCTTTCAGGAGCGGCGCGATCTTGACCGCCGGAAGGCCAGCGGGCTCGATCACGCCCATGTCCCAGCCGCTGCCCTTGACGCAGAGCACGTCCCATTCATCGCCGACGAGGTCGGTGACGGTGGTCTTGACCGACGTATTGCCGCCGCCATGCAGCACGAGTTTCGGCACGCCGCCGAGTAGTCGCGTCGTATAGGTGCGCAGCGCGAGATCGGGGTTGACGCCCTTGGGCGCATAGGTTTCGACCATGCGCTCGGCGTCCTGGTCGTTCCAGAGATTGTCCATAGTTTCCTCCTCAACATGATTCCGCCCGGCATCCGGGCCGGGCGGAGAATTCTATTTTCGCGGAGTCAGCCGCGTTGCAGGGCCTCAGCCTCCCAGCGCGCCAGAAGCCGCATCGCCATGGAATGAGTCACCACGAGATGCGAAACGAAGCCGCCCTTGATGGCGGCCAACAGCGGCTGGAATTTGGAATCCTCCTCCACCACCATCATCCGCTTGGGGATCGTCTTGATGATCTCCAGATCCGCCGAAATGCAGCGGCGATTGTGCGGACAGTCCAGCCAGCGGCCCTCATGATCGATGACCTGGCCCGCGATGACGCCGCCCGCGCCGCCCTCTCCCAGAGCCTGCATTTCCTCAGGCGTCAGCGCGCCGCAGCGCACCAGATGGCTGTCGCTTTCGATGCCGCCGACCGAATAGAGCACCAGCTGACAATCTGCGATCGAGGCGAGCTGTTCTCGGATGACAGGCTCGTTGCGCAAGTCAGTGGCCAACTGCTCCGAACTCAGCACCAGCGGCGCATAGAGGTTGATGCCTTCGGCATTGAGACGCCGGGCGATTTCGGTCGTGCACTGGTCGGGACGGTAGTTATAGGGCGCGCCGAGATTGCCGCAGAGCTGCACGACAGTGACGCCTTGGAGATCGGCATAGGGCATGACATCGGCGAGATGATAGACCGTCCGCCCCCAGGCTACGCCGATCCGGTCGCCCTTGTTGATCAGTTCGAGAAAGACCGCTGCCGCGACGACAGGCATTTCCGCTGCGGGGTCGATGGCCAAGCGGTCCTCCGGCACGATCCAGACCGTTTCCAGGCTGAGGGCGTCCTCCAGCTTGCGCGCCAGCACATCGTCGGAGAAGAGCTGGGTCGAGGTGGAGATATTGACGATGCCGATCTCGCGGGCGCGCCGGAGATAGGTGGCGATGGAGGCGCGGGAAATATTGAGCTGCTTGGCGACCTCGTCCTGCCGGAGCCCGTGCATGTAATAGAGCCAGGCGGCCTTGTGCATGATCTGGTCTGTGGACCGCATGTCCCTCGCATCTCCCTTTGCGCAGCGTTTCTGACATTATTCACGAACGCTGACAAAAGTCAAAGACCTATCTTTGATGCTCTGCAATCACCGCCAGAAAGGCCTCGCCATACTTTTCCAGCTTGGATTGGCCGACGCCGGAGATCGCCAGCATAGCCTCGGGCGTGTCAGGTCGATCGGTGGCGAGCGCCACCAACGTCGTGTCTGGAAAGACGAGATAGGGCGGAATGGCGAGCTCTCTGGCAATAGCGCTGCGTGCGGCCCTCAGGGCCTCGAACAATTCGCCATCGGCGACATCGAGCGAAGAGCGGGCCTGGGTGGAACTGGCGGACGCCTTGCGCGCCGCCTTGCCCTTGGTGGGGCGGTCGACGCGAAAGCGCACCGCTTCTTCCTTCCGAAACACCGCGCGCGCCCGCTCGTCGAGCTTGATCGCGCCGAACGCGCTGTGATCAACGCCGACATAGCCGGCCGCGAGAAGCTGCCGATAGACCGATTGCCAGGTCTTGGCGGCGATATCCTTGCCGACCCCAAATACTGGCATATCGACATGGCCGAAGCGCTGGGTCTTCTCGTTGACGACGCCCAGAAGCACATCGATGAGATGGCCGACGCCGAAGCGCTCGCCGGTGCGATAGACGGCGGCCAGCGCCTTGATGGCGGCGTCCGTGCCGTCCCAGGTGTCGACGGGTTTCAAGCAGGTGTCGCAATTGCCGCAACCGCCGGCATGGGCTTCGCCGAAATGATTGAGGATCGCCTGGCGTCGGCATCCCGCCGTTTCGCAGATGGCCAAGAGCGCATTGAGCTTGCCGCGCTCGATGCGCTTGATCTCGTCGCTCGCGCCGCCTTCATCAATCATGCGGCCGCGCTGGATGACATCGGCCATGCCGTAGGCCATCCAGACGTCGGACGGCAGACCGTCGCGGCCGGCGCGACCTGTTTCCTGATAATAGGCCTCGACAGAGCCCGGAAGGTCGAGATGGGCGACATAGCGCACATTCGGCTTGTCGATGCCCATGCCGAAGGCGACCGTGGCCACGAGGCAGAGATCTTCCTCCTTGAGGAAGGCGTCCTGATGGCCATCGCGAACAGCCCTGTCCATGCCGGCGTGATAAGCAAGCGCGCGGATGCCCTGACTGTTGAGCCATTCGGCGGTGTCTTCCACCTTGGCGCGGGAGAGACAGTAGACGATGCCGCTCGATCCCTTGTGACGCGACAGGAACTGCAGCAATTGCTGGCGCGGCTGGTCGCGCTCGACGATTTCATAGGCGATATTCGGGCGATCGAAAGACGTGGTGAACACCTCCGCGCCCTCGAGGCCGAGGCCGCCGATGATGTCCTCACGCGTATGCGGATCTGCGGTGGCGGTCAGCGCCACTCTGGGCACGCCAGGATAGTCCTCGCCGAGCTTGCCGAGCTCGCGATATTCCGGCCGGAAGTCATGGCCCCATTGCGAGACGCAATGCGCCTCATCGATGGCGAAAAGCGAAATTTTGGACGACCCGACCAGTTCCTTGAAGGCCGGCGTGACGATGCGCTCCGGCGTCACATAGAGAAGATCCAGTTCGCCGCGTGAAATGGCGCGGCGCGTATCGAGATAATCCTCGCGGCTCATGGCCGAATTCAGCGCCGCAGCGCGCACGCCCAATTGCTTGAGAGCCTCGACCTGATCGCGCATTAAGGCGATCAGCGGCGAGACCACCACGCCGAGGCCGGGCCGGCACAACGCCGGAATCTGATAGCAGAGCGACTTGCCGGCGCCGGTCGGAAACAGCACCACGGCGTCGCCGCCGGCGGTGACGGTGTCGATGACCGCGCCCTGCTTTCCGCGAAAGGCCGGATAGCCGTAGATTTCCTTCAGGACCGAGAGCGGGTTGCGCTGGCCTTGATCGCTGAAAAGCCTGTCCGTGCTTCTATTGTCGTGCATCGAGCATCCTGACCGGGAATCGCCTGTCGCGCCGTCATGGCGTAGACGTCACTTAGGCGATTGCCGGCCCCGGACGCAACGCGCCTATTCAACCCGCGTCGACAGGATGAACTTGCGCTTCTCCAATTCGGCGAAATAGGGCGGGATGTCGAAATAGGCTTCCGGCGCCCAGACGCCCGGCTTTTTCGGACTGGCGAGGATCAACTGCGCGGCGATCGAGCCGTTCATCGAAGTGCAGGCGTCGACATAGGGCGCATACATCGCATCGGGCTTGACCACGACTTCGACCGTCACCGTGCGCGCGACGCCGTCCTTGCGGCCACGCCCGATGGCGAAATGGATTTCGTGGCTTTCCTGCTCCGGCATGCGGGCGGCGTTCTTCTTGATGTTGCGCTCGATGACCTTGTTGAGCACGTCGAGCGGACGCACCTTGACGCCGCCAACCTCGACGGGCTCGTCGAAATCGCCGAAACCGGCTTTGACGAGGCCGACCCAGGCTTCATGCTCGCGATGCGGCAGATGCAGCTTCCATGAGAATTCCTTGATGCCCTTTTCGCGAATGCCGTCGGCCAAGGGCACGGTGAGCTGTTCGGAATGCGGCGAATGCATGAATTCGCAGCGGCCCCAGGGCTCGGGAAGGTCGAGATATTCAGAGCCGCTCATCGGGGGGCAGGTCACATGCTTGCCGCCGTAGAACTGCGTGCTTTCATGGGCGTATTCGGCCAGCACCGTCGAGACGCTGTAGGGCGGCACGAGAACCGGGTTCTCCTCGCCGACCAGTTCCGCCGCCCAATAGAGATTGATAGCGTCGATCTCGTCGAGTTCGTCGGCGACGGCGCGGCAGATGACGTTGGACATGCCGGGATCAGCGCCGCAGCCGACCACCGCCGTCACGCCGGCCGCCTTGAAGCGCTTATGCTCCGCGATCTGCTTGACGGTGTAGGTGCCGAGACCGCCGAGATCCATATAGGCGACCTTGGCCGCCAGCGCGGCTTCGAAGATGGTCATCTGGTGGCCGAGGAGGGTCGGCACGCAATTGATGCAGAGATCGGCGCCGGCCACGGCGCTGGCCAGCGCGTCCGGTTTGGTGACGTCGAGATCGAAAAGCTCGATCCTGATGTCATCGAGTTCGGCTTTCAGCGCCTCCATCCGCTCGCGCTGCGCGTCGCAGATGCGGACGGTCTTGATGTCGATGATGGCGCGGTCGGAAAGAAGGTCGCGCACGATGCCCGCGCCCATGAGGCCGGCGCCGCCGAGAAGGCTGATGATCATGATGTCGTTCCTGCGTGAATGAGAGCATTTCCAGGAAAAGTGTCCTTGCGGTTTTCCGTCTGGAAATGCGTAAAAACAAAAGCGTCAGACGTGCTTGCGGCCGCCCGTTTCGTAGAACCAGTCGTCCGGATAGGGATACCACCAGCCCTGGCGCACCGGCTTGTGGTCGATGATGACCATCTTGGACCGCCGGAAGGCGTCGAGGCCGAGCCGTGAGAGTTCCCGTCCCAGGCCGGAGCGCTTCCAGCCGCCGAAGGGAAGCGCGTCATTGTCGATCAGCGGATTGTTGACCCAGACCATGCCGGCCTCCAGCCGTTCGGCCGCCTCCATCGCCTCTTCGAGCGAGGTGGTGAACACCGATGCGCCGAGACCGAACTCGCTGTCATTGGCGCGGGTGATGGCCTCGTCGAAATCCTCCACGCGCATCACGGCCGCGACCGGGCCGAAGCATTCTTCCTGCATGATCGCCATGTCGGGCGTGCAGCCGGTCAGGATGGTCGGCTCATAGAACCAGCCCACCGGCTGATCCTCGGGGATCTTGCCGCCAATCACGGCGGTCGCGCCCTTGGACTTGGCGTCCTCGACCAGACGGATGACCTTGTCGCGCGCCGCCTTGGAGACGAGAGGGCCGATCTCGGCCTTGTCGAGGCCGTTGCCGATCCGCAAGCGGCGGGTCTCCGCGACAAACTTCTCGATGAAGGCGTCATGCACGGCGTCGACCACGAAAAAGCGCTCGGCCGAAGTGCAGACCTGGCCCGACATGTGGAAAGCGGCCGTGACCGCGCCGGCGGCGGCGACATCGAGCGGCGCATGCGCCGTGACGATCATCGGATCCGAGCCGCCGCCCTCGATCACCGCAGGCTTCATCGCGCCAGCAGCCGCCATGGCCACTGCCCTGCCGGCTTCGGCCGAACCGGTGAAGGCGACGGCATGGGTCTTCTTCGACGCCACCAGCGCCTTGGCGATCTCGGCGCCGCCCGGCAGGCAGGCGATCAGGCCGGCCGGGAGATCGGCGAAGACCTCCATGAAGATCAACGTCGACAGCGTCGTCGCCGGCGCGGGTTTGACGATGCAGGCATTGCCGGAGGCGAGCGAGGCGGCGACCGTCCAGCACATCAACAGGATCGGGAAGTTGAAAGGCATGATGTGGACGGAGACGCCCAGCGGCTCGTAGCGCGCATATTGAAACGAGCCGGTCTGCGTCGTTCCCGCCACTTTGCCCGCTTCGTCTCTGGCGATCTCGGCGAAATAGCGGAAGGCGCCGGCGCAATTGGCGACTTCGCCGATCGCCTCGGGATAGGGCTTGCCCATTTCCCGCGACATGACTTCGGCGCAGCGGCGCATATCGGTCGCCTCGATGCGGTTGGCGATCCGGTGCAGGATCGCAGCGCGCGTCTTGGCGTCGATCTTGGCCCAGCTCTTTTGCGCAGCGGTCGCAAGCGCCAGCGCGGCGTCGAGCTCGGCGTCTGTGGTTTCGGCAAACGCTCCGACCACGGCGAGCGTCGCCGGGTCGATCACATCGGCGCGGGCGCCCAGGCTTGGCCGGTAGCCGCCGTCCACGAAATGGAAGGGTTTCAACAAGTCCTGCATATCTGGTCCTGACTGGCCCTTGAGGCCGTCCCGCTTGCTCAGCGGATCATGTAGACTTTCTTGATCGTCTCATGGACGGTGCAGACGCCCTTCCAGTCCTTGGGGAAGAAGGCGGCGGTATCCGGGGTGATTTCGATCACCTCGCCGCTTTCATGCACATAGGTGGAGCGACCCTCCAGGAAGTGGCAGAATTCGTCGCGCGTCACATGGCATTCCCATTTGCCGGGCGTGCAGATCCACAAGCCGCATTCGCTTTCGCCGTTCGGGCCCTTGTGAATGAGCTTGCCGGAGACGTGGCTGACGCCTTCGATCATGGTGGGGATCGTGCCCCAATCGACCAGGTTGTCCTGTTCGAGCGGCTTGTACATCAGGGGTGCGGAGGTCATGTCTATTCCTTGCAGTCAGCGGCTCATGAAAGCCTTGGACAGAGTTTCGGTGATGATGGAGGTTCCGGTCCAGCCTCCGGGAAAGAAGACGATCGAACCGGCTTCAACGGCGATCTCCTCGCCGTCTTCACTGATATAGAGGCCCTTGCCGCCCAGAAAGACACAGAACTCGTCGCTGGGGATGGTGATCTTCCGGGTTCCCGGCGTGCAGGACCAGATGCCGCATTCGCTCGATCCATCCGCGTTCACGTTGAGGATCTTGCCGGCCATGACCGGATTGCCTTCGGTCGCAGTCGTCGACGCGCCCCAGTCTTCGAGCGCCACGGCGTCGGCTTTCGCCCAGTGGGGTGTGCTCATCTCGGCCTCATACCAGCATATAGATGTTGCGCATGGTCTCATGCACCGTGCATTCGCCGGTCCAGCCCGCCTTGAACATCACCGCGGTTCCCGCCGAGACCTCGACCACCTCGCCGTCATCCGAACGATAGGTGGCCGAGCCCGAGACGAAATGGCAGAATTCGTCGCGCGGTATGGACAGCCGCCAGCGTCCGGGCGTGCAGACCCAGATGCCGGTTTCCGGCTCATTGTTCGGTCCTTTGAAGAGCAAGCGACCGGTGGACTTCGATTGGCCCTCGATGGCGTCCGATTGCACGCCCCAGTCGACGAGATCGTCGAATGTGGTGGCGTTGTGGATATGCGGGGCGGTGGATCTGAGGGTGTCGGTCAATGGAGCGCCTCCAACATCATAGGAGCGAGAAGCAGCACCCCCCTCTGTCCTGCCGGACATCTCCCCCTCAAGGGGGGAGATTGCCAAGAGGAGCGACCATTGCCCATCCCCCAGCGTTGAGAATTGGGGAAGCCGGCGCCACTATCCAATCTCCCCCCTTGAGGGGGAGATGGTCGGCAGACCAGAGGGGGGTAGCCCCGAACACTCACGGGAGATGTAGATACATCAAGCACGATACGCCCCCGTCTTCACCAACTCGTCCAAAATCTTCGCCGCCTTCTGCGGACCGTTCTGCGACTGCATATGCGCCGAGGTGGCGGCGAGCTTCGTCTTCATCTTGGGATCGTTGATCATGTGGTCGAGCTTGGCGGCCAGTTCCTCGTCGGTCCAGTCGTAGCGCGGCATCTTGAAGCCGTGACCGGTTTCGTCGACGCGGGTGGCGTTGTCATGCCCGTCCCAGACATAGGGCATGATGATGGCCGGTTTGCCGAAATAGAGGCACTCGGTGAAGGAGTTGTTGCCGCCGTGATGGATGGCCGCGTCGACCTGCGGAATGACCGAGGGTTGCGGGAACCAGCTCTCGATGACCACATTGCCCGGCACATTTTCATACTGGTCCTTGTAGTCGCCGACATTGACGAGCGCCCGGTAGGGCAACTTGCCGATCGTCTCGATCAGCCGCTTCAGGAGATCTGTGTCGCCGGCGCCCAGCGAGCCGAAGGAGATGTAGATCAGCGGCTTGTCGTTGTTGATCGCAAATGTCGGCACCTCATAGGGCTTTTCCTTGCGGACGCAGCCTTCGAGATACTGGAATTGATTTGGATCGAGCGGATGTTCGCGATCGAATTTCGCCGGCTCCGGATAAAGCAGCAGGTTCATATAGGGCGAAGCTTCGAAGAACTGCCCGATCGGATAGGCCGCTTCGCCGGTCGAGGCGAGGAAGGCGTTGTAATCGTCATGGATCGGCTTGATCACCTCGTTGAAGCGATCGCGATAGGCCTTGTGGCCCTCGTAGTCGTCCTGACGGCAACCGGACAGATGCGGCGGGATCTTCGGATCCTCGATCTCGTTTTCGGAGCAAGAGATGATGCGCACCCAGGGCTTGCCGAAATGCTTGATCGCCGGAAATAGGATGACATTGTCGACGCAGATCATGTCGGGATTGATCTTGGCGAGCACGCCCGGCAGATCCTTCTCTGCCCATTTGGCGCTGTCGACGATCGCCGTCCAGCAATCCTTCACATAATTGTCGATCTGGTCATAGGGGCTCTTGCGGAAGTTCGGGATATGGCCGTTGATGAAGTCTTCCCAGAACTTCGCCATCTGCTCGGGCGGCATCGGTTCGGAGAGATTGACCGGATGCGCCTCGAAGCCATAGCCTTCATAGACAGAGACGAAGCCCGGATCGGACAGGAACACCGCCTTGTGGCCCAGCGCTTCGACAGCCTGGGCGATGCCGACGGAATTCAGCGCCGGCCCAAAGGCCGCTTCCGGGAAAAATGCGATCGTCTTGGACATCTCAACCCTCTTTCGGTTCTGATTTTTCGTTGAAGAATTTGCATCGCTCGGGGCGCAGGGCGAGACGCACCGTCTCGCCCGCCGCATGCCCGGCCGGATTGCGGGCGGCGACGCGCAACTGAAGCGGCGTCTGGCTCGCTTGCGTTTTCACATGCAGCACACGGTCGAGGCCATGATAGGCGATATCGACCACGACGCCCTCCAGCAGCGCTTCTCCGTCCGCGCCGCTTGCGACTTCGAGATCCTCGGGGCGGATCGCCAGCGCCGCCGGCCCGTCGGCGATATCGGGCGCGGCGATATCCAGCCCGGGCGCGCCGAAGCGGCCGCCGGAGACCCGGCCCTCGATAAAATTCATGACGCCGATGAAATTGGCGACGAAACGGTCGACCGGGCGCTCATAAATCTCTTCAGGAGACCCGCATTGCAGCAGGCGGCCATCCCGCAGGATCGCCATGCGATCGGCCATCACCAGCGCTTCTTCCTGGTCATGGGTGACGATGATGAAGGTGATGCCGACCTCGTGCTGGAGGCGCTTCAATTCGAGCTGCATGCGCTCGCGCAGTTTCTTGTCGAGCGCGCCGAGCGGTTCGTCGAGCAGCAGCACCTTGGGCCGCTTGATGAGCGCGCGGGCGAGGGCCACGCGCTGGCGCTGGCCGCCCGAGAGTTGATCCGGCTTGCGCGCGGCGAATTCGCCGAGATCGGTGACCGCCATCATCTCCTCGACGCGCGAGGCGATTTCGGCCTTGGGCAGACCGTCCATTTCGAGCCCATAGGCCAGGTTCTTGGCGACCGTCATATGCGGAAACAGCGCATAGGACTGGAACATCAGATTGAGCGGCCGCTTCTCCGGCGGCAGCGCCGTGATGTCGGCGCCGTCGAGCAATACGCGGCCGGAGGTCGGCGTCTCGAAACCGGCCAGCATGCGCAGAAGTGTGGACTTTCCGCAGCCCGACGGGCCGAGCAGCGCGAAGAATTCGTTGCGCCGGATGTCGAGCTGAATGCGATCGACGGCGCGCACCGGCCCGAAATCCTTGCTGAGACTGTCGATCGACAGGATCGTCTGGGGGGCGGGATCTGTCATTGCATCTGTTCTTTGTTGAGCCATTGGGAAAGGATGAGCGCGAGCGCGCTGACCCCCATGACGATGGTCGCGAGCGCGTTGATCTCGGGCGTCACGCCGAAGCGGATCATCGAATAGATCTGGATCGGCAGGGTGATCGAGCCGCGGCCGGCGCCGGCTGTGAAGAAGGCGATGATGAATTCATCGACCGACAGCGTGAAGGCCAGAAGCGCGCCGGCGACGATGGCCGGCGCCAGCACCGGGAAGGTGATCCGCCAGAAACTCGTCCAGGGCGAGGCGCCGAGATCGCGCGAAGCTTCCACGATCGAATAGTCGAAATGCTTGAGCCGGGCGCGGACGATGGAACTGACGAAAGCGAGATCGAAGATCACATGGCTGATGATGATCGTATGGAGGCCGAGCGTGATGTCGAGGCGCGAGAAGAAGGTCAGAAGCGCCACCGCAAGCACGATGTCCGGGATCACCATCGGCGCAAAGATCAGCGCTTCCAGCGAGGCGCTCTTCCGCCTCCGGCTCTCGATGCCGATCGCCAGCATCGCGCCGAGCACGGTGGAAATAACCGTAGCAAAAACGCCGACCACCAAGGTGTTCCAGGCCGCGCCGAGAATATCCTTGTTCTCGGCGAGCGACGCGTACCATTTCAGCGAAAAGCCGGACCAGGCGGTCGGCAGGCCCGCCTCGTTGAAGGACAACAGCACCAGCACAGCGATCGGCAGATAGAGAAAGCCGAACACCGCGACGAGGATCAGGCGGAAGGGCAGCGAACGGGTCTTCATGCCTCGGCCTCGCGGGTTTCGCCGGCGGCGCGGGAGGCGGCCTTGGCCTGCAGCGTGAGCAGCGCCACCATCACCGCGATCAGCGCCATGCCCAGCGCCGCGCCGAACGGCCAGTCATTGGCGGTGAGGAACTGGTCATAGACGACATTGCCGATCATCTGGAAGCGTCCGCCGCCGAGCAGAGCCGGCGTGACGAAATTGCCGATCGACAGAACGAAGACGAACACGCCGCCGGCGGCGACGCCCGGCAGCGTCAGGGGCAGGATCACCCGCAGAAAGGTTCTGACCGGGCCGGCGCCGAGATCGCGCGACGCTTCGGCGTAATCCGGGCTCAGCCGCGACAGCGAGGAGTAGATCGCCAGGATCACGAAGGGCAGATAATTGTAGACGAGGCCGGTGATGACGGCGCCTTCGGTATAGAGCAGCGACAGCGGCTCGCCCTCATAGCCCAACCAGCGCAGCAGATTGTTGAACAGGCCCTCGCGATTGAGCAGAACGATCCAGGCATAGGTGCGGATCAGGTAATTGCTCCAGAAGGGGAGCACCGCGAAGAACAACAGCAACGCCTGACGCGAACGCGGCGCGCGGCTGATGGCGTAAGCCGCAGGATAAGCGATGAGAATGGCGATCAGTGTGGTAATCGCCGCAATCCGCGCCGAAGACAGGAAGATCTTCGCATAGAGCGGATCGGCGACCCGGATGAAGTTGTCAAAATTGAAATTGAAGACGACGCCGCCCCACGGGCCTTTTTCGAAAAAGGCGTAGGCGAGCACCAGCGCGCAGGGCGTCACCATGAACAGGAGAAGCCAGGCGACGGCGGGCGCGGCCATGAGATTGGAACGTGCAGCCTTGGAGGACACGGGGTTTCGATTCACAGTCTGACAATGGGATGAGATTGGCCGAGGCGAACACGGCCCGCCTCGCTTTCGCCTCGGCCCCGGCAGGCTTCAAAGAACCCCGCCGGGTCTTGAGAGGCAGACCGTCAGTTGGCGGCCTTGATCTCGCTGACCGCCTTGGAATACTCCTTCTGCGCATCGCCGAGATCGCGCAGCAGCTCAAACTTGGTGAGCTCCGCCGGCGTCATGCCCATATTCGGATAGGTCTTGATGAGCGCCGGATCGAGGCTTTCCATGGCGGCCTTGTTCGGCACCTTGTAGAGAATATTGGCGGCGGCCCAGGCATGGTTTTTGGCGTCGAGCATGAAGTTGATGAACTTCATCGCCGCGTCCTTGTGCTCGGACGATTTCATCACCACCATCGTGTCGACCCAGAGATCCGAGCCTTCCTTCGGCGTCACGAACTTGATGTCCTTGTTGTCGGTGATGCCGTAATTGCACCAGCCGTCCCAGGCATGCACCAGCGAGGCTTCGCCCGAAACGAGCTTGGAATAGAAGGTCGTGTCGTCATAGGCGAGCAGGGTCTTCTTCGCCTCGATCAGCAGGTTCTTGGCTTCCTCGATCTTGGCCGGATCCTTCTCGTTGGCCGAATAGCCGAGCGCGAACAGGCCCGCCGCCATCAGCCAGCGGTCGGTCGCCAGCATCGTGACTTTGCCCTTGAGATCATCGGAGGGCTTCAGCAGGTTCATCCAGCTGTCCGGCGTGGTTTTCACCAGATCGGAGCGATAGCAAAGGCCGGTCGTACCCCAGGTATAAGGGACGGAGAAAGTCGCGCCGGGATCGTAAGCGAGGTTTGCGGCTTCCGGATAGAGATTGGCGAGATTGGGCACAGCGGCCTTGTCGATCGGCTCGGCCATGCCCTGGCCATTGAGGATCTCGGCAAAGGGCGAGGACACGAAGACGAGGTCGTAGCCCTTGCCGCCGCTCGCCATCAGCTTGCCCATGATTTCTTCATTGGTGGCGTGATTGACGATCTCGACTTCGAGCCCGGTCGCCTTCTTGAAGGTCTCGGCGATATCGGGGGCCATATAGCCGGCCCAGTTGGAAATCACCAGGTCGGCGGCATTGGCCATGCCGGCGCCGGAGGCGAGCATGGTCGCGGCAAAGAGTGTCGCGGTCCAGTTCCGCGAACCAGATCGAATTTTCGCAATCACGGGAAGCTCCCTTGTTTGATTTGTTCCAGCCTCAGCATCGGCGCCGCCGCTTGTTGCGATCTGTTCGCTCGATGCGCCACAGTATTATTTCAAAAAAAAATACGTCAATAGGAAATCGTGAGCTGCGCAAATTTTACGCCGGAAGCCGCGGGAGACGCTTGCAAAGCCCTGGTTTCGCAGGCAGCATGCCCATTGAACCGGATAAGAGCGCATGACGGACACGCCGAAAAAGCCGAACCGACGCCATGTCGAATTGGCGCAGAAAATACTGGAGATCGCCACCGAGCGCGGCATGGCCCCGGGCGAGCGCATGGCTGAACAAGCCATTGCAAGTCTTTGCAATGTCTCGCGGACCCCCGTGCGTAAGGCCCTGCAGATCCTGGCGGAGAAGGGCCTGGTCCTGCCCGATACGGACGGTGGTTACAGGTTTGCGGCCGACCCGGTGACGCTGGCGCGGACAGAGGCCGATTTCGCTGACGCCTCGGAGGAAGACTTGCATGCGGCAATCCTGCGCGATCTCGCCGCGGGCCGGATTGGCGACGTCCAGACGGTCGCAAGCCTGCAGCGCCGATATGAAGCCGGCAGGCAGGCGGTACAAAATGCGCTGATCAAACTGTCGGAAGACAATCTCGCCGAACGCGGATCCGGCCAGCAATGGCTGCTCAAGCAGTTCGCGGTGAGCGCGGAAGCGCTGGCGAAGAGCTTCGAATTCCGCCTCGCCACCGAGCCCTTGGCGCTGACCATGCCGGACTTCAAGCGCGACGCGACCGCGATTTTTTCGCTCCGCCAATCCATGTTGGCGCTGAAGGCGATGGACGAGCGGGACTTCGACCGTCGCCTTTTCGAGCGCACCGACATGGATTTTCACCTGCTGATCGCCAAGAGCTGCGGCAATCCCTTCATGGCGGAAGCGCTGACGGCGCATCACCGCCGGCGCTTCGCGCTGCCAGCCGCCAATCATGTCGGCACTTTCAGGCTGATGCAGTCCAACACCGAGCATCTGCAGATCCTCGAACAGATCGAACGGGGCCAAATGACGCTTGCGGCGGATCTCATGCGCGTGCATCTGCAGCTATCGCAATCCCAGCGGCCGCGACTCGCCGGGCGCGGCGTGCCGCCCGTCCTCAAACTCGCCACACGCTAGAAACGCAGTCTAAATCTAGAATGAGCGCAGCAAAAACAATCGCCCTGTTTCCTGAAGCCAGCTTCGGCGCGGCGCTCAATTGCGTCGGCGTGGCGCAGACGTTGAGAGACATGGGCGCCAATCCGGTCTTCATCTGTCATCCCGGCTTTCGCGGCGTGTTTGCCGAATACGGCTTCGCCGAATATCAGCTGGGCAGCGACGACGGGAGCGATGCGACCGACTGGACCGACTTCATCGCCCGCCATCAGGACGCATTCCGGCAATCGCCTTATGAACAGCTGACCAGTTATGTGGGACCGACCTGGGACGCGATCGTCGACACCGCCGTGAAGGCCGAAGAGCCCTTGCGCCAATTGCTGGCGCGGCTGAAACCGGATGCGATCGTGCTCGACAATGTGGTGATGTTTCCGGCCATAGCCACCGCCGGCGTGCCCTGGATCAGGATCGTCTCATGCGCCGAGACCGAGATCGCCGACGATCTGGTGCCGCCCTATCTCTCGGGCCTGGGCGGCGGACCTGACGAAAGCTGGGACGTCTATGCCCGCACCTATGCCAAAGTGACGGCGCCGGCGCATCGCCGTTTCGCGTCCTTTCTCAGCGAATGCGGCGTCAAGCCGCCGCCTGCGCCCTCGTTCCTCGACCCCTCGCCCTGGCTCAATCTGCTATTGGCGCCGGAGATCATCCGCCGGGAGCGGAAGAGCCCCCTTGATCCCAAGCGCTTTGTCTTTCTCGACGGCTGCGTCCGCCGCGAGGTGGATTATACGCCGCCACGCTTCGCCAGCCATAACGACGCGCCCTTGGCGCTGGTCAGTTTCGGCTCACTCGGGGCCATGGATGTCGAGATGATGAAGCGGATGATCGACGTCTTCGCCGATCTGCCCTGCCGCTTCCTGGTCAATGCTGGACCCTGGCGCGATGACTATTCCGACGTGCCTGATAATGTCTATGTCGACAGCTGGTTTCCGCAGCCCTCCGTCGTGCGTCAATCCAGCCTGTTTATCCATCACGGCGGCAACAACAGCTTCTGCGAGGCGCTTTATTTCGGCGTGCCGTCGCTGGTCATGCCCTATTGCTGGGACGGCCATGACAATGCCCGCCGCGCAGAAGAAACCCAGGTGGGTGAAAAGCTCGACCGTTACGACTGGTCTTCCCAAGATCTCTCGGGCGCGATCCTGCGCTTGATCGGCAATGATGAGATGCAGGCGCGCCTCAAGGCGAACGCCGCGACCATGCAGGCCCATTCCGGCGCTACGCTCGCCGCCCGCCGTATCCTCGACACCATCAGCGACACCAAGGCGACGCGCGCGGCGCGGCGCTGACTTCTTCAGGGAGGCTTCATGCGCGACAAGCTCTTCATCGACGGCCAATGGGTCGCCCCGCTCGGCGGCGGCGCATTTCCGGTGATCAATCCGGCCACCGAACAAGAATTCGCCACCGCCCCGGCCGGCGGCGCCGGCGATATCGATCTCGCGGTGAAGGCCGCGCGCCGCGCCTTCGACACAGGCCCCTGGCCGCGCATGACCGGCGCCGAGCGCGCCCGTTACTTGCGCGCCATCTCGGAGAAAATCCTCGAACGGAAACAGGAACTCGCCCGGATCGAGGTGATGGATAACGGCAAGCCGCTGCCCGAGGCGGTTTGGGACATCGAGGACGCCGCCGGCTGTTTCGCCTTTTATGCCGGTCTCGCCGAACAGCTGGACGCCCATCCCGAGGAAGCCATTCCGCTCGGCGACGCCCGCTTCACGTCAAAGGTCGTCCGCGAGCCGATCGGCGTCGCCGGCGCGATCATCCCCTGGAACTATCCGCTGCTGATGGCCGCCTGGAAAGTCGCGCCTGCTTTGGCGGCGGGTTGCGCCATGGTGCTGAAGCCGTCGGAACTGACGCCGCTCACCGCCCTTGAACTCGGGGCGCTCGCCGAGGAGGTTGGCCTTCCCGCTGGCGTGCTCAACATCGTCACTGGCTTTGGGGCCGACGCCGGTCAGCCGCTGTCGGAACATCCCGGCGTCGACAAGCTCGCTTTCACCGGCTCGGTTCCGACCGGTTCCAAGATCATGGCGACGGCGGCGCGCGACATCAAGAATGTCAGCCTCGAACTCGGCGGCAAATCACCCTTCGTCGTCTTCGCTGATTGCGACATCGACAAGGCCGTCGAATGGATCATGTTCGGCATTTTCTGGAACCAGGGACAGGTCTGCTCGGCGACCTCGCGGGTGCTCGTCGAAGAAAGCCTCTATCCGCCCTTGCTGGCGCGACTGACCGAGGAGACGCAGAGGATCACCATGGGCGACGGCCTCACTGAGGGCGTGCTGCTCGGCCCGCTCGTCTCCAAGGGCCAGCGAGACAAGATCCTCGCCATGATCGAACAGGGTGTGGCGGAAGGCGCCATCGTCGCCACGGGCGGCAAGCCGCCGGCGTCTTTCGAAAGAGGCCATTTCCTTGAGCCCACCATCATCACCGATCTTTCCGAGGACAACAGCCTGTGGCGTGAGGAGATCTTCGGACCCGTCGTCTGCGTCAAGCCGTTCAAAGACGAGGCGGACGCGATCCGCATGGCCAATGACAGCCGCTTCGGCCTCGCTGCTGCGGTGATGTCGGATGATCTCGATCGCTGCGAACGCGTGGCGCGCGCTTTCCGCGCCGGAATCGTTTGGGTCAACTGCTCGCAGCCGACCTTCACTGAAGCGCCCTGGGGCGGCTACAAACAGTCCGGCATCGGCCGCGAACTGGGCCGCTGGGGGCTGGAGAACTACCTGGAGACGAAGCAGATCACCAGCTTCGACAAATCCGAAACCTGGGGCTGGTATCTGAAGTCCTGATCCGATCTCTCCTGCCTTCAACATGGCCCGGCCCTCTCGACCGGGCCATTTTCTTTGCGCGCCTTGCACCAGTGCAAGCCAGCCATACGCCGTCCGTTGTCGCTGCGACGTCCCAATCTCATCAACATCCTCAAGACCCCGTCGCATCAATCAAACAGTTTGGCCGTCGACGCCGGCGGCTCTGACGGAGCGCCGACGCGTACTCGGCGCCCATTTGTTCCGAAAACACAATCGCAGCTTGACGCAAGTCGGATTCACTGTTTACATATAAATGAAACCTTCATGGGTGAGGGTTTGATGGGCCGGGTCCGGAGGGGACCGCCATTGTCAAACTGGGAGGAAGTCATGGTGAAATTGCTGTCCGGCGTCTCCGCCGGAGTCGTCTCCTTGATGTTGCTGGGCGGCTTCGCCCAGGCCGCGGATCTGCCGGGCAAGTTCGAGGGCGTTACGATCGACGCCAAGCTGATCGGCGGTCAGCAATACGAGGCGCTGTACGCCCGGATCGGCGAATGGGAGAAGGCGACCGGAGCCAAGGTCAATATTCTCTCGAAGAAGAACCACTTCGAGCTCGACAAGGAAATCAAGTCCGACATCGCGTCGAGCAGCGTGACCTGGTGCGTGGGTTCGAACCACTCGTCCTTCGCGCCCCAATATCCCGATATCTACACCGATCTCGGCGCGCTGCTGCCGAAGGAAGAAATCGACGCCTTCGTGCCGGCCAATATCAAGGCCTCGACGCTGGGCGGCAAGCTGGTGATGCTGCCGCGCGCTCAGTTCGACGTCTCGGCACTCTACTACCAGAAGAGCCTTTATCAGGACGAAGCCAAGAAGAAGGCCTTCAAGGAAAAATACGGTCGCGATCTGACCCCGCCCGACACCTGGGCCGATCTCGCCGATCAGGCGGAGTTCTTCGCTAGCCCGCCGGATTTCTACGGCACCCAGTTCGCCGGCAAGGAAGAGGCGATCAACGGCCGCTTCTATGAAATGCTGGTTGCCGAAGGCGGCCAGTATCTCGGTGCAGACGGCAAGCCGGCCTTCAACTCCGACGCCGGCGTGCGCGCGCTCGACTGGTTCGTGCGCATGTATAAGGACAAGGCGGTTCCGGCCGGCACGACCAACTATCTCTGGGACGATCTCGGCCAGGGCTTCGCTTCGGGCACGGTGGCGCTCAATCTCGATTGGCCGGGCTGGGCGACCTTCTTCAACGATCCCAAGTCCTCCAAGGTCGCCGGCAATGTCGGCGTGAAGGTGCAGCCGATGGGCTCCGCCGGCATCCGCACTGGCTGGTCTGGCCATCACGGCTTCTCGGTGACCGAATCCTGCGCCAACAAGGATGCGGCCGCCTCGCTGGTCTGGTTCCTGACCAACGAGGACAGCCAGAAGCTCGAAGCCGCCGCAGGTCCCTTGCCGACCCGCACCGCCGTCTGGGAATGGGATGTGGCCCAAGCCGCGAGCGATCCCTACAAGAAGGAAGTGCTGACCGCTTTCCAGGAAGCCGCCAAGCACGCTTTCCCGGTGCCGCAGACCGCGCAGTGGATCGAGATCTCCAACGCCGTCTATCCGGAGCTCCAGGCCGCCATTCTCGGCGACAAGACCTCCAAGCAGGCGCTCGACGACGCCGCCGCCAAGGCTGTGGCCATCCTCGAAGACGCCGGCGCTCTCTAAGCGTCATCGACAGGCGCGGCCGCCTCCACGCGGCCGCGCCTCTCCCTTATTGTCACGCATATCGGCCGGAGCCCTCGCATGAGAGGTTTTAAACTTTCGGCGCCCGTTCTTCTGCTGCTGCCGGCCGTGATCGTGCTGGCGGCCGTGGTGATCGCGCCCCTGCTTTTGTCCTTTTATTCGAGCTTCACGCCCTTCCGGCTGACCAAGCCGGACACGTTCTGGGTGTTCATCGGCTTCCGCAATTATACGCGGCTGCTGGCCGACCTCGAATTCTGGACGGCTTTCGGAAGAACAGTGCTGCTGCTCACCGTGGCGCTCAATCTCGAAATGCTGCTGGGCCTCGGGCTGGCCATGCTGGTGGAGAAGGCCGTTTCCGGCCAGCGCATCCTGCGTACGCTGATGATGCTGCCGATGATGTTTTCGCCGCTGCTGGTCGGCTTCCAGTTCAAATTCATGTTCAACGACAATGTCGGCCTGGTGAACAATGCCCTGCAATCCTTAGGGCTGACCGATCGGGCCATTCCATGGCTGATCGACGGCCAACTCGCCTTCTTCTCGATCGTGGTGGCGGAAGTCTGGTCCTCCACCTCCGTCTTCGCGATCCTCATCCTGGCCGGCCTGCTCGCCATGCCCAAGGAGCCGATCGAGGCGGCCAAGGTCGACGGCTGCACGCCCTGGCAGACTTTTCGTTATGTCACCTGGCCCTTCGTGATGCCCTTCGCTTTCATCGCCATGACCATCCGTTCGCTCGACGTGGCGCGCGCCTATGACATCGTCAAGATCATGACCGATGGCGGCCCCGCCAAGCGCACCGAGCTTCTCTGGACGCTGGTCTCGCGCACGGCCTATGCCGACGCCAAGATGGGGATGGCCAACGCCATGGCCTATTTCTCGATCCTGCTGTCGATCGTCTTCACGGTCTATTTTTACAAGAAACTCGCGCTTGCCCGCGCCCAGGTCGGGACGGAGTGGTGATCATGGACGTCAATGCAAGCCATCGCATCCGCCGCCGTCTCCTCAAGGCCGCGCATCTCATCGGCCTCTTCCTGGCGATGATGGTCATCTGCCTCCCCGGTTTCTGGATCGTGCTGTCCTCGCTCCGGCCGACCGTGGAAATCATGGCCAAGCCGCCGGTCTGGATCCCCAGCGAAATCTCCTTCGACGCCTATGTCGCGATGTTCTCCGGCGTCGGCAAGGGCGGCATTCCCGTCATCGATTACTTCCGCAATTCGCTGATCATCTCGATCACCTCGACGGTGATCGCGCTCGCCATCGGCATTTCCGGCGGCTACGCCTTTGCGCGCTTTTCCTTCAGGGGCAAGGCCGGCTGGTTTCTCGGCCTGATGCTGACCCGCACAGTTCCGGGCATCGCGCTGTCGCTGCCGCTGTTCTTCGTCTACGCCAAGCTCGGCCTGCTCGACACGCATATGGGCCTGATCCTCGCTTATGTGGCGCTCAACGTGCCCTTCACGATCTGGCTGATCGACGGCTTCTTCCGCCAGGTGCCGAAAGACCTCGCCGAAGCGGCCCAGATCGACGGCTGCACGCGCTGGCAGGCCTTCTGGCAAGTCGAGTTCCCGCTTGCCGGACCCGGCATCGCGTCCGCCGGCATCTTCGCCTTTCTCACCTCCTGGAACGAGTTCGCGCTCGCCTCGAACCTCACCCGCTCGGTCAATTCCAAGACCCTGCCGGTCGGGCTGCTCGATTACACGGCGGAATTCACCATCGACTGGCGCGGCATGTGCGCGCTGGCCGTGGTGATGATCCTGCCGGCGCTGGCGCTCACCTTCGCCGTCCAGAAACATCTCGTCTCCGGCCTGACATCCGGCGCGGTCAAAGGGTAAATCATGGCTCCCGTCACACTCAGAAACCTCGTCAAGCGCTACGGCGCCTTCGAAATCGTCCATGGCATCAATCTCGATGTCGCCGATCGCGAATTCATCGCGCTGGTCGGCCCCTCCGGCTGCGGCAAGTCGACGACGCTGCGCATGATCGCCGGCTTGGAGGATATTTCCGGCGGCGAGATCGAAATCGGCGGCAAGGTGGTCAACGACCTGCCGCCGCGCGCCCGCAATATCTCCATGGTGTTCCAGTCCTATGCGCTCTATCCGCATATGACGGTGGCGGAGAATATGGGCTTTTCGCTCAAGATCGCCGGCGCCTCCAAGGACGAGATCGCCGCCCGCGTCGCCGACGCCGCCAAGACTCTTGATCTGGAGGCGCTGCTGGAGCGGCGACCGGCGCAGCTTTCAGGCGGCCAGCGCCAGCGCGTCGCCATGGGCCGCGCCATCGTGCGCCACCCGGAAGTCTTCCTGTTCGACGAGCCGCTGTCCAATCTGGACGCCAAGCTTCGCACCCAGATGCGCACCGAGATCAAGAAACTCCACGCAAAAGTGCAGTCGACGGTCATCTATGTCACCCATGATCAGGTCGAGGCGATGACGCTTGCCGATCGCATCGTCATCATGCGCGACGGCCGCATCGAACAGGCCGGCACGCCCGAAGACGTGTTCAAGCGCCCGGCAAGCCGCTTCGTCGCCGGCTTCATCGGCTCGCCGCCGATGAATCTGGTCGAGGCGACGGTGGATCAGGGCCGGCTCGTTTTCGCCAACGGCGATGCGCTGCCCATTCCACAGGCCTTCCGCGACAAGCTGCAGCCGGGCCAGAAGGTGGTGTTCGGCATCCGCCCCGATGATTTCTACCCCGCCGGCCACGGCCTGCATTCGGGAGAAGCCCATGAAGTCGCGGCTCTCGAACTGCCGGTGTCGATCACCGAGCCGTTGGGCAACGAGACGCTGGTCTTCGTGACCTTCGCCGGCAAGGAATGGGTGGCGCGCATGCTCAATCCGCGCACGCTCCGATCCGGCGACGTGATCGCCATGAGCGTAGATCTGTCGCAGGCGCATCTTTTCGATGCAGCAACCGGCGCGAGCCTGAGGGTCTAAACCATGGCGAAAATCGAAAAAGTCGAACTGCTGATGGTCGATCTCGCGCCGAAGGTGAAACGCACCGACGCGATCCAGAGCTTTGTCAGCCAGGAAACGCCCATCGTCATCATCACCGACAGCGATGGCGCGACGGGCGCGGGCTATAGTTACACGATCGGCACCGGCGGCTCCTCGGTGATGAGGCTTCTCGCCGACCACCTCGCGCCGCGCATCATCGGCCAGGACGCCGACCGGATCGAGGCGATCTGGCGCGATCTCGAATTCTACACCCACGCCACCACGATCGGCGCGATCACCGCCATCGCGCTCGCCGCCATCGACACGACGCTCTGGGATCTCCGCGCCCGGAAGATGGGGCTGCCGCTCTGGAAACTCGCCGGCGGCGCCTCTGACAGACGGCCGCTTTACACTACTGAGGGCGGCTGGCTGCATATCGACAAGCAGGCGCTGGTCGAAGATGCTTTGGCCGCGCGTGAAAAAGGCTTTACCGGCTCGAAGGTGAAGATCGGTAAACCGCGGGCGGCAGAAGACGTCGAAAGGTTGGAGGCCATGCGCGCCGCCCTCGGCGACGGATATGAAATCATGACCGACGCCAATCAGGGATTCGGTCTCGACGAAGCCGTCCGCCGCTCCGGCCGCCTCGCCGATCTCGATCTCGCCTGGATCGAGGAGCCCCTGGCCGCCGACGATATCGACGGCCATGTCAGGCTGTCTAACTCGACTTCAACGCCGATCGCGATCGGGGAGTCACTCTATTCCATCCGGCATTTCCGGGAATATATGCAGCGCGGCGCCTGCTCGATCGTCCAGGTCGATGTCGGCCGCATCGGCGGCATCACGCCCTGGCTCAAGGTCGCGCACGCGGCAGAAGCGTATAACATCCCGATCTGCCCGCATTTCCTAATGGAACTGCATGTCAGCCTCGCTTGCGCGGTTCCGAACGGCAAATATGTCGAATATATTCCTCAACTCGACGAGATCACCGGCGAGAAGATGAAGATAGAAAGCGGCATGGCGATCGCTCCATCCGCGCCGGGCCTCGGGATCGACTGGGACTGGCAGGAAATCCGCCGCCGGGCTATTTCCGACTTCAACAGCGTCATCGCCTGAGGGAGGACAGCATGCAGCGGATGGGAATGGTGATCGGTCTCAACGCCGAGAAAATCGAGGAATACAAACGTCTGCATGCCGCCGTCTGGCCCGATGTGTTGACGATGATCACCGCGTGCCACATCCGCAATTATTCGATCTTTCTCAAGGAGCCGGAAAACCTGCTCTTCTCTTATTTCGAATATCACGGCGAGGATTTCGACGCCGACATGAAGATCATGGCCGCCGATCCCGTCACGCAGGATTGGTGGGCGGTCTGCATGCCCTGCCAGAAGCCGCTCGACACGCGAAAGGATGGGGAATGGTGGGCGTCGATGGACGAGGTCTTCCACCACGACTGACCCCTCTAAAGCCAGCACACTTCCACCCGCCGCTCCACCGGCGGGTTTTTTGTTGCGTTACAGAGCCGCCGTCTCGACCTCGGCGGATCGTCCATTGACAACGGCTTGAATTCTGAATACTGACGATTTACATATTTCGTCATACATTATTCGAAAGCCGTCAGCCGTGATCGATACACCTGAAGTTCTGCAGGATGCTCAGCGCAGCGAAACCGTTACCCGCATTCTCGATGCGGCGGAGCGGCTGTTCCGCCATTACGGCTACGCCAAGACCAATGTGGCCGACATCGCCCGCGATCTCGGCATGTCTCCCGCCAATATCTACCGCTTCTTCACCTCGAAGGTCGAAATCCACCAGGCGATCTGCGGGCGGATGCTGATGGGCTCCTATGAGATGTCCCGGCAGATCCTGTCGCAGCCGATCAGCGCGACCGAGCGCTTGCGGCAGTGGGGTCATGCGCAGCATCGCCTGACGGTCGAGACCATGCTCGACCAGGAGAAGGTGCATGAAATGGTGGTGGTGGCGCTGGAGCGCGACTGGCACGTGATCGACCAGCATATCAACCGCCTGCACGATCTCCTGGCCGACACGATCCGGCAGGGCGTCGAGGCCGGCGAATTCCGCGACCAGGATCCCGACATCGCCGCCCGCTGCTTCGGCGGGGCGACCGTCATACTCTGTCATCCGCAGATGGTGGCGCAATGCCTGGCCAAAACCAACCGGGCGACGCCCGATCAACTCGTCGAATTTGCGCTCGCCGCGCTCAAGTAAGGACCGGAGGCATCCATGAACACGCCGAACCGCATGCGCATCAGGACATCCGTTCTTCTCGCCGGTCTCGCGATCGGCTCCGGCCTGCTCACAGGCTGCGCCGAGGAAAAGGCCGAGGCTCCCGCAGCCGTGATCCGACCGGTGAAAGTCGTGGAGATCGCGCCCGCCGCGACCACCCGCACCCTCTCCTATTCCGGCTCCGTCAAATCCCGCACCGAGATGAATCTCGGTTTCCGGGTGGCCGGCAAGCTGATCGAGCGCAAGGCGGATATCGGCGACCGGGTGAAGAAGGGCGAGGTGCTCGCCCGTCTCGATCCCACCGATTACCAGCTCGCAGTGCAATCGGCGGAAGCCGATCTGCGTTCGGCTCAAAAGGCGCTGGAAACCGCCGATCTCGCGATACGCCGCGCCGAGACGCTGTTCGCCCAGAAAGCGGTGCCCAAGGCGCAGGTTGAGCAGGCGCAGCTCAGCTATGATCAGGCCGCCGCCACCCGCACCGCCGCGCAGTCCGCGCTCGAACAGGCGAAAAACCAGCTCGCCTATGCCGAACTGACATCGGATCGCGACGGCATCGTCTCCGCCGTCAGCGCCGATCGCGGCCAGGTCGTGAGCGCCGGCGCCGCCGTGCTCACCGTCGTCGCCGATGACGAAAAGGAAGTGCAGATCGCCGTGCCGGAAACCGAGATTTCCGAATTCAGCCCCGGCAAGACAGTCAAGGCCAGCTTCTGGGCGGACACCGCGCTGGCGCTGACCGGCAAGGTGCGCGAAGTGTCCGGCAGCGCCGATCCGCAATCCCGCACTTTTTCGGTCCGCGTCAGCCTGCCGGCCGATGATCATGTGCTCATCGGCATGACCGCGATGATCGAGGCGGAGACCCATGCCGACGCCGCCGAATACGCCGTGCCGCTGACCGCATTGGCAGAGAAGGACGGGGCCAAGATCGTCTGGACGGTCGATCCTGCCAAGGCGACCGTGCATGCCCGTCCCGTGGAAGTCGGCGCATTCACCGCCGATGGCGTCGGCGTCATTTCCGGGCTCAAAGCGGGCGATCTCGTGGTGGCGGCCGGCACCCAGTTCATGCGCGAAAATCTGACCGTGAAGCTTCCCGATGTCGGGGCGCTGGCTGAAAACATCCTCAACTGATCCTGTTATCCAGACGGAGCCCGGCCATGCAGACGACTTCCCCCGAGAAGGAAAAGTTCAACCTGTCGCGCTGGGCCATCGGCCATCCGAGCATCGCGCGCTTCCTGTTCGGCCTCATTCTGCTGACCGGCGTGTTCGGCCTGCTCAATATGGGCCAGAAGGAAGATCCCGACTTCACCTTCCGCGTGATGGTGGTCCAGGCCGTGTGGCCGGGCGCATCGATCCAGGAGATGCAGGATCAGGTCGTCAACAAGATCGAGCGCAAGCTCCAGGAGACGCCACACCTCGACTGGGTGAAATCCTACACCCGCGCCGGCAGCGCCATCATCACCCTGCAGATCGAGGGTGACACGACGGGAGCCGATGTCGCCGAGTCCTTCTATCAGGCGCGCAAGAAAGTCGGCGATATCGCCAGTGAATTGCCGTCGGGATTGCTCGGCCCCTATTTCAACGACGAATTCGGCGACACCTACATCACGCTGCATTCGCTGAGCGGCGACGGCTATTCCTATCCCGAGCTCAAGGCTTTCGCCATCCAGGCCCGCGACATGCTGCTGACGACGCCGGGCGTCGAAAAAGCCGTCATTCTCGGCGACCAGCCGGAGAAGATCTATATCGACATTTCCTCCAAGGCGCTCGCCGAACGCGGGCTGACGCTCACCGATATCCAGAATGCGTTGAAGGGCCAGAACGGCGTCGATCCATCCGGGACTGTCGATACGGGCCTGAGATCCGTGCGGATTTCCGTCGATGGCGCGGTCGATCGCGTCGCCGCCATTCGTGAACTCCGCCTCCGCGCGGGCAGCGAGGTTACCCGCCTCGGCGACATCGCCACCGTCTATCAGGGTCTCGAAGATCCCGTCCAACGCAAGTTCCGCTTTAACGGCGCCGAAAGCGTCCAGGTCGGCGTGGTCATGAGCAAGGGCTTCAAGGTCACCGACGTCGGTGCGCAGGTTGAGGAGACCTACAAGCGTTTCGAGGCCTCCCTGCCCTATGGCGTCGAGGTCGACCAGATCGCCAACCAGCCGCATGTCGTCACCGAAGCCGTCGGCGAATTCATGAAGGCGCTCGGTGAAGCGCTGGTAATCGTGCTGGTCGTCTCCTTCCTGTCGATCGGCTGGCGTTCGGGCATCGTCATCGCCATCACCATTCCGCTGGTGCTGGCCGCGACCTTCGGCGTGATGTACGAGCTCGGGATAGACCTGCAGCGCATCTCGCTCGGCGCGTTGATCATCGCGCTCGGCCTCTTGGTCGACGACGCCATGATCGTGGTGGAGCTGATGGAGCGGAAACTCGAGGAAGGGCTGCCGAAACTGGAGGCGGCGAGCTTCGCCTATTCCTCCACCGCCTTCCCGATGCTGACCGGCACGCTGATCACCACCGCCGGCTTCATCCCCGTCGGCTTCGCCGAATCCACCGCCGGCGAATATGTGCGCTCGCTGTTCTATGTCGTCGGCATCGCGCTGGTGCTCTCCTGGTTCGTCGCCGTCTACTTCACGCCCTGGCTCGGGCACATGATCCTCAAGCAGCGGGCGCATGCCGGCGAGCACAAGGATGTGTTCGACACCCGCTTCTATCGCGGGCTCCACCATACTGTCGCCTGGGCCGTGCGCTACAAGGCGATCGTGCTGATGCTGACGCTTCTCACCTTCGGCGCGAGCCTCTGGGCCTTCCAGTTCATCCCGAAAAACTTCTTCCCGCAATCGTCACGACCGGAAATCCTCGTCGATCTCTGGCTGCCCGAGGGCGCGAGCATAACGGAAGTGGAGCGTCAGGCGAAATTGCTCGAAGCCAAGATCGCCGACGACAAAGACAAGAAATTCGTCGCCACCTATATCGGCGAAGGCGCGCCGCGCTTCTTCCTGCCGCTCGACCAGCAGCTCCGCAATCCGAACTACGCCCAGCTTCTGGTGATGGCGAATGACGAGCCAGCCCGCGAGCGGTTGATCGCCAAGCTGCGCGGCATTCTCGCCAACGACTTCCCCTCGATCCGCGGCAAGGTCGATCGCCTGTTCCTCGGCCCGCCGACCGGCTGGCCCGTGCAGATGCGGGTGATGGGTCCGGATAGAGCCGAGGTCCGCCGCATCGCCGATCAGGTCAAGGAACGGTTCTACGCCAATCCGCAGCTCGGCGCCGTGCATGACGACTGGCTGGAGCCGGTGGCCGCCATGAAACTGGTCGTCGACCAGGATCGCGCCCGCGCGCTCGGCGTCACCTCACAGCGCATCCGCCAGATGCTGCAGGCGACGATGTCCGGCGCGCCGCTCGACGACTTCAGAGATGGCGAAGAGACGGTGTCGATCGTCGCCCGCGAGCCCGAAGCCAATCGCAAGCTGCTTTCGGCTGTCGCCTCGGTCTCCATTCCCACGGATCTCGGAACCTTCGTGCCGCTGTCGCAGATCGCCAAGGTCGAACCGGTCATGGAGCAGGGCATCGAATGGCGTCGCGACCGCCTGCCGACGATCACCGTGCGCGCCACGCTGCCCGACGACGTCCAAGCCAATGACGTGGTGACCGCCATGTATGCCGGCATGGCCGATCTGCGCGCTGCGCTGCCGGCCGGCTATCGGGTCGAAATCCAGGGCGGGCCCGAGGATTCCGCCGAAAGCCAGGCCTCGATCGCCGCTAAGGCGCCGATCATGCTCGCCGTCATCGTGGTGCTGCTGATGATCCAGCTGCAGCATTTCGGCAAGGCGATGTTGGTGCTCGCCACTGGCCCGCTGGGCATCATCGGCGCCGCCGCCGCGCTTCTGATCAGCGGCGCGCCGTTTGGCTTCGTCGCCATCCTCGGCGTCATCGCGCTGCTCGGCATCATCATCCGCAATTCGATCATTCTCGTCGACCAGATCGACCAGGATATCGCCGCCGGAATGGAGCGATCCGAAGCGATTATCGGCGCCGCCGTCAGGCGTTTCCGGCCGATCACGCTGACAGCGTTGACCGCGGTGCTCGCGCTGATCCCGATCTCCCGCGGCGTGTTCTGGGGTCCGCTCGCTTACGCCATGATGGGCGGCATCCTGGTCGCCACGCTTCTGACCATCTTCGTGCTGCCGGCTGGCTATGCGCTGTTCTTCGGCCGGGCGAAGAAGGACAGCGGCGCTAAAGCGGAACCGGAGACGAAAGCTGCAGCAGATCAGGTCCACCATCTTCCTGAGCCGTTGCCGCAGGCTGCAGAGTAAAGCATTGCAAGGAGCGGCCTAAAATTTTCAGGCCGCTCTAAATTCGTTAAAAACCAATTTTTTACCAAGATCAAAAATTTCCGCCTCAACAAGCCGTTTCCAGAGTTGAGTTGACGAATGTCATGGCGCCAACAGGGGCAGGCATGTCTTTTCCCCCGCATTCGTTCACCTGCATTTCAGGATCGGCCATGCAGAATTTTTCGGTTTCTTCGAGGCTTTACGCCCTCGTGGCGCTTGCCTTTCTCGTTCTCGGCGGTGTCTTCTATTTCAGTCTGACGACTACCGACGCGCAGATGATGTCGGACCGGCGCATGCTTTTGTCATCCATCGACGACAACGCGATGGCGATCGCCACCGCCGCGCATGCGCTGGAAACCTCCGGCAAACTGACGCGCGACCAAGCCCAAGCGCGGGCGATGGAGACGATCGGCGCGCTGCGCTACGGCGACAACGGTTATGTCTGGATCAACGATCTCGATCAGACGATGATCATGCACCCGACCAAGCCGGAATTGAACGGCAAGGATGTCAGCGGCATGAAAGACCCGACCGGCCTGTCGCTGTTTTCAGAATTCACCCGCGTGGCGCGGGATGAAAAGTCCGGCTTCGTCTCCTACCAATGGCCGAAGCCCGGCGGATCGGAACCTGCCGAGAAGCTTTCGCATGTCACTCTGTTCGAGCCCTGGGGCTGGGTGATCGGCACCGGCGTCTATGTCGACGACCTCCATGCCCGCCGCTGGGAAATCGGCCGTCAACAGGGCCTGGTCAGCATCATCGGCATGATCATCCTGCAGGGTTTCGCCTTCACCGTCATCCGCAGCGTCATCGCGCCGATGAAATCGTTGATGCGCTCCATGCAGCGCATTGCATCCGAAGAGTTCGACGCGCCGATCGGCGGCGTGAAGGACCGCAGCGAATTCGGCGACATGTCGCGCGCGCTCGAAACGCTGCGCGATTCCGTCAGCACCCGCGTCCAGGACAGGCTCCGCAAGATCGCCGAGCAAAATGACCGGATCGAGGCGGAAAAGCGCGCCCGCGAGGAACTGATGCAGACGGAAGCCGGCGAATTGAAGCAGGTGGTCGACGAACTCGGCGCAGGCCTGGAACGGCTTGCGGCCTGCGACATGCGGGTGACGATTGACCATCCATTCGCGCTGCGTTTCGAACCGCTCCGGCATTATTTCAACAATTCGATCGCCACCTTCCAGCGCGCGCTCGAACAGGTGCTGGCCAAGACAGCCCAGGTCTCCGGCAACGCCGAGGAGATGAAGGATTCGGCTGGCAATCTCGCCAAGCGCACCGAGCAGCAGGCCGCAGCGCTGGAACAGACCTCCGCCTCGCTCGACGAAGTCACCGCGACCGTGAAGTCGTCTGCCGAGCGAACCTCTGAAACCCGCACGCTGGTCGGCGACGCCCGCGCCTGCGCCCAGACCTCTCAGGATGTGGTGACCGAGGCGGTCGACGCGATGCGGCGGATCGAGGACTCCTCGGGCAAGATCGGCCAAATCATCGCGGTGATCGACCAGATCGCCTTTCAGACCAATCTTCTGGCGCTGAACGCCGGCGTCGAAGCCGCCCGCGCCGGCGATGCCGGGAAGGGTTTTGCTGTGGTGGCTCAGGAAGTGCGGGAGCTGGCGCAACGTTCGGCGCATGCGGCCAAGGAAATCTCGACGCTGATCAAGAGCTCGAGCGAACAGGTGTCGTCGGGCGTGCGCCTGGTGGACGAGACCGGCCAGGCGCTGACCCGGATCGCCGCCTTCGTCAACGACATCGACCTCAAGATCAACGCCATCGACACCGCCTCGCGCGAACAGTCGATCGGCCTGCAGGAAATCTCGGCAGCGGTGAATTCGATCGACCAGATGACCCAGCAGAATGCCGCCATGGTGGAGGAGACGACCGCGATCAGCCATTCGCTCGCCCAGGATTCTACCGGGCTTTCGGAACTGGTGGGACAGTTCAAGCTCAACCGCCAAGCCGATGCCCGCGAGCTGGGACATGCCTGGGACCAGCGGCGAGCAGCCTGAAGCAAGCAAGAGAAAAGCCGCGCGTCACAAGGCGCGCGGCTTCAAATGTCCTCAAGCGTTCGATCTTTAACTGTTGGCTTCCGAAGCGCGACGATCCCGTTTCAGGAAATCCCGGATGCGGTCGACCGCGACACTGTCTTCCGTGCCATAGGGAAGCAGATATTTCAGCCGGGCGTCCGAGCCGATCAGCAGCAGCGACGTCGTATGGCTCATGTGATAGTCGCCATTCTTGCTCGCCGATTTCGACGCATGGATCATCCAGCCGTCGACCACCTTCCTGATTTCCTTGGGATCTCCGGTGACGCCGGTGATGCGGTCGGTGAAGGCGTTGACATAGCCGTGCAGCAATTGTTGGGTGTCGCGCTCGGGATCGATGGTGATGAAATAGACCTGCAGACCCGCCCCTTCCGGACCCAGCTTCTTCAGCCAGACCGAGACGTCGTAAAGCGTGGTCGGGCAGACTTCCGGGCAATGCGTATAACCGAAATAGACGAGCGAGGGCCGTCCGCGGAACATCTTTTCCGTCACCGTCTCGCCGCGATCATTGATCAGCGTGAAGGTTTCGCGGAACGGGCCGGGCCTGTAATCATCCGCCGCCACCCAGGCGATGATGCCGACGAGCGCCGACATGAACAGGCCGATAACGGCCAGAACAACGATCAGGAAGGGGTTGGTCTTGGTCATTGCGCGTGATCTCGCTGGGTTCCAGCGGCTCCCTTGTCCCTATTCGCCGCCATCGACCATCACCGTGCCTTCGAAGCTGGCGAACAGCGCCAGTTTCCCGGCATCGATATTCTTTTCGGCTTCGACGACCTTGGCGGCCAGAGCCTCGGCGTCCTGCTTGGAAATGCCTGCTTTTTCGAGCGCATCTGCCTGCTTGAGGCTGTCGCCGCTGCAGATCTGGATAGCCCAGGCCTCGCCCTTTTTCTTGAGAAGCGCCCGACCGCCGCGATCCTGCTGAGCCCAGCCTGCGACAGCCCATTCGCCCTGCACCACGACGGGTTCGACGGACAGCGGGGCGTCAGGCGTCTCGAACATCCCCTTCATGATCGCGGCGATATCCTGCGCGGGATCGCCGGAGGCGGCCTGCATATGATGGGCGGTGTGATCATGATGGGCGTGCGCATCCGCCTGGGCATGCTGATGCGCCATATGGTCATGGCCGCCCTCATGCTCGGCATGGGCGGAGCGAGCGCCAGCCGGAGCGCCGACGACGAAGTCGACATCGACGGAGCCGGCCTTTTCGAAAGTAAGCGTCGCCTTGACGCGCTCGCCTTCCTTGAACGGTTCTGCGACATTCATGAACATGATATGGAATGCGCCGGGCTTCAGTTCGAGAACACCATGGGCGGGAATTTCCAGGCCGTCCGTCATTTCCCGCATGGTCATCACGTCGTCGCCCATCTGCATCTCATGCAGCTGCGTGGACTTGGCGCGCGAGGTCGTCACGCGCAGCAGCCGGTCGGCTTCGCCATGGTTGACGATCTTCAGATAACCGCCGCCGACCGCTGCGCCCGGCAGCATGGCGCGGGAATAGGGATGGTCGATCTCGATCTGACCGAGCTTGTATTCGTGGGCGAGCGCCGGCGCTGCGGCGAATATGGCGGCCATGACGGCGGCGCGAATGAATGTCTTCTTCATGGGAGGTGATCCTGTGCGGAATTTTCTGAACTTTGATGGCGCAAGGGGCTTTCGCCCTTCGCCGATCCTGCAAAGCCGCGGTCGAGCCGATGGGCTAAGCGGCGCAACGCTCAGATGGATGGCGAGGCGCGCGGCGCGCCCCGATAAGAAAGCACGTCGAGCGGTGGACAAGCGCGCCTGGCCACGAACGGCGCTGTAAGAGCCGTGCGGATCAAAACGCCCTGGCTCTCCGGTGGATCTGGCGACAGGCAGGCGGAAGACAGGCGGCAGGCTTCGCAGGAACCTGTGCCGACAGATTTTTTGCCGTCGAGGTCGGGAGACGAGAGGCACATCGTCGCGATTTCGCCATCCGGCAAGACCGAGACCTCATATCCGGACCCTTCCGCCGCCAATAACGGCTTATGGGCAAAGCCGACCATCGCGATGGCGAGCGCGCAGAAAAGGCGCAGCATCATCGCGATGTTTCGAATATCTTTGCGGGGCCGAAAAATCGTCATGCACCCTCTCTATTTGCTTTTCCACAACCCGGCAATGCGGCAAATTTGTGCGCCGCACATCCATGCTCCTAGGGTGATAGCGGTCAGTGCGAAGCGGGCGTGCTGCGAATGGCGGACAGCGTCTCGGCGTCCATCGCCCAGTCTGGGCGATCGGGTGCGAAGCGGGCGCGCAGATAGCGTCCAAGTTCCATGATCTGCCGATCCGACAGACTATCGGCGAAAGATGGCATCGACATCGGCTGGCCGGCGGCGTGCAGGCGTTCCCTCATACCCGCCGGCGCTGGCGCGCCATGCAGGATCGCCTGAAGCACATTGTCAGCCCTGTCGCTACGGAGATTGGTGTTGAGCGCAAGATGGGTCGCGAGCGCCTCGTCTTCGTGGCAGGAGGAACAGGCGCCCTCGAACAGCCGCTGACCTTCGGGATGGGCCAGCGCGGCCACCTCTCGCGCAGCCTCGGCGCGTTGCAGCGCCTGTTGTTTCAGGCTTTCGACCTCGGTTGGACCAGGCTCCGGCGTCATACTGGCGAGGTAGGTCGCCATCGCCTCGATGTCCGTGTCCGGCAAAGCCGAGAGCGAGGCGACGACCTGCGCCATCGGGCCGCCGGCGCCGCCGTGATCATCGGAATGACCGCGGCGGAGATAGTCGTAAAGCGACGCCTTGGTCCAGGGCACGGCGCCCTCGCCCCGGCCATTGATCGCCGGCGCCGCCCAGCCGTCGGCAAAGCCGCCTGCGAGATGGGCGTCGCCGCTGCGCTCGGCGCCCAATATGTTGCGGTCGGTATGGCAGGCGGAACAGTGGCCCAGGCCTTCGACCAGATAGGCGCCCCGGTTCCAGGCTTCGCCTTTGGCGGGGTCATAGGCGACGGTCTTGGCGCCGATAAACAGCGTGTTCCAGCCGGCCATCAATCCCCTGATGTTGAAAGGCGGTCTCATCTCCGATTTGGGTGCGGGCTGGTGCGCGGCCGGAGCGCTCATCACGAAAGCGTAGAGATCCTGAAGATCCTGGTCCGACACATTGACGAAGGACGTATAGGGATGGGCTGGATAGAGATGAGCGCCGTTTCGGCTGACGCCCTCCCGGACTGCGCGGGCAAAGGCCGGGTAAGACCAGCCGCCGATGCCATGCGTTTCGTCCGGCGAGATATTGGCGGCGCGCACCGTGCCGAACGACGTCTCGAACGCCCGCCCGCCGGCCAAGGCCGCGCCCTCGGGGCCGGCATGACAGGTCGCGCAGCCGCCGGCGGCGGCGACCAGACGGCCGCGCTCCACCGACGCCGGACTGAACACGGCCGGATCGGGCCGTTGAATGGCAGCAATCGACGGCCGCCAGGGCGACGCCGTCGCCAGTCCGAAGGCGGCGAGCCCGGCCAGTCCGGCGAAGCCGAAGCCGCGACGGAACCAGGACATCCGCCTCTTGCCGCCGTCTTTGCCCGAAGCAGGCAAGGCCTGCCGGCCCAGTCCGGCGAGAATCCGATCCGGCGTGAGCGGCAATTCACGGAAGCGCAGGCCCGTAGCGTCATAAACAGCGTTGACGATCGCCGCAGCGCTCGGCACGGAGGCGGATTCGCCGACGCCCATTGGCGGCTCGTCCGGACGCGGGATCATCAGCACGTCGATATCGGGCGTCTCCTCAAATGTGAGGATCGGATAGCCTCCCCATTCCAGGCTCTCGACGCCCGTTTCGGTGAAGGTCACCTTTTCCTTCAGCACGCGGCTGACGGACTGGATGACATTGCCGTGAATCTGATGGCGGACGCCGTCCGGATTGATCATCAGGCCGGAATCCTGCCCCACCGTCACCCGCGTCACGGTCACCTGACCGGTGCGCTTGTTGACGGCGACATCGGCCACCCAGGCCGACCATGCGGCGGGCGTTCCGGGAAACTTTCCGTGGACGTAAAGCGCATAGGCGAAGCCGCGGCCATAAAGCAGGTCGCCCTCGCCGCCTTCGCTGCCCCAGCGGGTGCGCGGCTTCCATTTGGCCTTTTCCGCCACCGCGCGCACCAGGTCGATCGCCCTGGGATCGGTCAGATAGCGAAGCCGGTATTCCACTGGATCGACGCCGGCGGCGGCGGCGAGTTCATCGAAAAAGCTCTCATGGGCGAAGGAATTCGGCATGGCGGACACGCCGCGAAACCAGGAGGCCCGCGCGATCGGCGGCATGTCATGCACGGCGATGCGCATATTGCCGACCGAGTAAGGCGGGATCGCGGTGCGGTCGCCCATTTCGACGGTGTCGTTGCCGGTCGTCTTGCCGGTCAGCACCAGCGCCAGCGTCGGGGCGAGATTGGAGGGATAGCGTGTCTCGAAATCATAGGCGATCGGGCCGCCTTCGAGATCGAGACCGCCGCGCACATCGATGACTTGCGCCGCACCCTTCGGCTCCCAGCCATGTTCCTGCTCACGCGTCAACTGCACGCGGACAGGACGCCCCACGGCGCGCGATAGAAGCGCTGCGTCGGCGGTCACGTCATCGGCGCAATTGCGGCCGTAACAGCCGGCGGCCTCGTGCCGCTCCACCACGATCGCCTCCTCGGGCATATCCATGAGGCGGGCGAGATCGCGGCGCATGAAATAGGGATTTTGCGTGCCGGACCAGACGGTGAGGCGCTCAGGACTCCAGTCGGCTACCGCGCAGGACGGGCCGATCGAGCCATGCATCTGATAGGGCCAGACATAAGTGCGGTCCATGCGCGGCGAAGCGCCATCGAGCGCCAGATCGACATCGCCGCTCTCCTTCAACAGCCGACGCGAGGCGGGATTGTCGCGCAACGCCTCTTCCGGCGCATTGAGATCAGGACGTTTCGGCGGCTCGCGCCAGGTCAGTTTCAGCGCCTTAGCGATCCCTACGGCCTGTTCCTCGCGTTCGGCGACGACACCGACGAAATCGCCGATCACGACAACGGACACCAGACCGGGCATATTCGCGACATAGGCTTCATCGACGCCCAGCAGGCTCGCGCCGACGCCTTCGCCATGATCGAAGCCGACATAGGGCGGGCGGATGACGCGGCCATGCAGCATGTCCGGCAGCCTGACATCATGCACATAGACCCAGTCGCCCGACGCTTTGGCGGGAATATCATTGCGCGGCTGCGACTGGCCGACGATGCGGAACTCGGCGCCCGGCTTCATGGGCGCCATGGGGTCGATCTCGACCCGCTCGCGCCAGCCGACGAGCAGTTCCGCATAGGAGGTCCGGCGGTCGCCATGGCTCAATACGCCCTCGGAAACTCCAATCTCCTCGGGCTCGACGCCCCATAGCTCCGCCGCCGCCTGCACCAGCCGGCGTCGCGCCGTCGCCGCGGCCTGCCGAAGCGGGATCGCGGTGATCTGGATCGTTTCGCTGGCGATGGTGGGGCCTTGATCGGGGGCGGCGCTGGTCGCGCCCAGCACCATGCGCACGCTCGCGAACGCGACATCCAGTTCTTCGGCGATGATCTGGGCGAGCGCAGTGCGGATGCCGGTGCCGAGATCGACATGACCGTTGAATCCGACCACCTCGCCCGCCGCCGTCATGGCGAGATAGATGTCAGGCTGGTTCGAGCCTCCCGGCCTGACGACCAGCAGCGCGTCGGACATGGCGAGATAGGCGTCCCGGCTGGCTTCGCGCGGCGCAGTCATGATGCTTCAGTCTCCGCAGTTTCAGGGGCAGCCAGCCGCGCGCGCGCCAGCCTGACGGCCGCCAGGATTTCCATATGCGTTCCGCAGCGACAGAGATGGCGGCGAAGTGCGGCGCGGATTTCGGCTTCGGTTGGATCGGGATTGCGGGAGAGAAGCCCGACGGTGGCGATGATCATGCCGTTGAGGCAATAGCCGCATTGCGCAGCCTGCATGTCGATGAAGGCCTGCTGCACCGGATGCGGTTTTCCATCGCGGGAAAGCCCCTCGAGCGTCGTCACCTCACGCTTTGCGACGGCAGCAAGCGGGGTCGCGCAGGACCGGACCGGCCGACCATCGAGCAACACGGCGCAGGCCCCGCATTCACCAAGACCGCAGCCGAATTTGGGGCCGTTCAGCGCGCAATCATTGCGCAACACGTAAAGCAGCGGCGTGTCCGCCGGCAGGGAAAACTCACGGTCCTCGCCGTTGATCGTAAGCGTCAGCGGGGGTGAAAACATCGCGCACCCGCCCTATCGGTGGGACATCGCGCGGGAATCCGGCCTTGCTCCCGGACAGGGATTGGGCTCAGGATTGCGGCGTTCCCCTTTTGGTTTTTTTCGATCGCATCCATCAAGGGGATGATAACAAGAAATCATTCGTGCGCAAATGAATTCTTGGCCCGTTCACGGTGAGACGGCGCCCGTCAGCAGAGCTTGCGAATGAGGTCCAGGAGGATCGAGCGCTCATCGGCGGTCAGAGGCGCAAGCGTCTCTTCGGTCACTGTCCGGGCGGAGGCGAGATTGCGCGTCACCGCCTCATCGCCGGCGTCGGTCAAAGACAGGATCACCCGTCGACCGTCCTCGGGATCCGGCGAGGTCGAGACATAACCGCGCGCCACCAAACGGTCGATGACGCCCTTGGTCGTCGCGGCATCCATGGCGATTTCGCGGCCCAACTGGTTCTGCGACGATGGCTGGATTTCCCGGAGCTTGATCAGCGCCGACCACTGCATGGTGGTCAGTTTGTCGCCCATACGCGCCGCAAAGATCGCGACATGCCGTTGATTGGCCTGCCGGAGCAGAAAGCCGATCTGCTCGTCGACACGATACGCCTCCGCCACAGACATAATCGGCTCTGCGCTTTCCCTCGACATGAACGTCATCCTTTCCGGCCGGATTAGGTCCGATCCGTGTTTCCGGTTTACCGGCGGCGGGTGGATTGTCAATTGCGGGACGATTTCATCCGCCAACCGAGGAACGTGACACCAGCGGAACTCCACACTTGACAGGATCAGCAAAGCGGATCAATTTCGTTTGTACACAAATAATATTGACGCGCCGCCGCGCCAACGGCGCCCGGGGGAATTTTCGATGGTCAAACAGCAAGTCGAAAGCGCCGTGAATGGAAAGATCCGCTGCGACGCCTGTCCGGTCATGTGTTACATCGCCGATGGCCGGTCCGGCGCCTGCGACCGCTACGCCAATGTCGGCGGCGAGTTGATCCGCGTCGATCCCCTGACCATCATCGAGAACACGATCGGAGACGGCGGCAAGGTGGTGGCGTTCCTTCCAGACGAGCGCTCTGAAGACTGGAACGGCGATCTCGTCCATGCGTCCACGCCCTTCGTGACCGCCGTCGGCGCCGGCACGACTTATCCCGATTACAAACCGGCCCCCTTCATCGTGTCGCAGACCCATGCTGGCGTCGACATGGTGACGGTGGTCACCGAAGGCATCTTCTCCTATTGCGGCGCCAAGATAAAGATCGACACCGATCGTTTCATCGGCCCCGAGACCGCCAAGGTGCTGGTGGATGGCGAACCCGTCGGCCATGTGACGACGGGCGAATATGGCTCGCAGATGCTGTCGATCGGCGGGGTGCACCATCTGACCGGCGGCTCCAAGAAAGAGGGCCGCGTCACCTGCGACACGATCCTGCGGCTGTGCAACCGCGAAAGCGTCGATCTCGTGATCGATGGTGGCGCCACGCTGACGCTCACGGCAGGCTGTCCCCCCATCATCAATGGCGTCGAGGAAAGCCGTATGCGCGTGGGCTGCGGTTCCGCCACGATCGGCATGTTCGCCAAGCAGTGGAAGGACATGGTCGACGAGGTCGTGGTGGTCGACGACCATATCACCGGCGTCCTTTCCGAACATCAGGCGGGCAAACTTCTCGACGTCGCCCCGACCGGCATCAAGATCAAGGGCCGCCGCTCGACGCCGGGCCGCTATTTCCAGGTCGCAGAACCCGGCACCGGCTGGGGCGGCACCAATGTTTCCGATCCGCTCGCCATTCTCGGCGATTTCGACCCCAAGGTCGCCTATCCCGGCCTGCGCCTGCTGATGGTCTCCACCACCGGCGAGCAATATGGCTATTACATTCTCGACCATCAGCTTCGCCCCGTTTTGCAGGACATCCTGCCCGCCGCGATTCAGGAGACCGTCGAGATTGTCGCTGAAAACTGCGAACCGGCCATGACCTCGGTGCTGTTTATCGGCGGCGCCGGCGGCAGCCTCCGCGCGGGCGTCACAACCAATCCGGTGCGGCTGACGCGTTCGGTCAAGGATGCGCTCACTTATGTTTCGGTGGGCGGAGCGCCCGCTTATGTCTGGCCGGGCGGCGGCATCACCGTGATGGCCGACGTCACCAGAATGCCGACCAACAGTTTCGGCTATGTGCCGACGCCGGCAATCGTCGCGCCGATCGAATTCACCATGCGGCTCGAGGACTACCGGGCGCTGGGCGGCCATATGGACGCCGTCATTCCGGTGGAGCGCGCCGTCGAGCAGGCCGAGCGGCGGATCGCCTCGACCGAGGACAGCGTCTGGCCGATGGACGGCAAGAATTTCCGCTGGGGCGCCTGAGATCATGCCGGGACCGGTCGCCGCCTATCTCGATGGACATCAGAACGGCCGTCTGCATCTGCAGCACGGTCCGATCGAACTGTTGATCGGCGTCGACGGCGCGCATTCGCTGGAACTCGAAGCCTATCAGCGGGCGCTTGCCTTCGCGCTCGCGCATCGCCGCTTCAAGACGGTTCTCGACGAACTCGTGGCGGAACTTCCCCTTCTCAGGAGCCAGGCGCGACCGGATGGTGTTGAGCCCCAAGGCGCGGTCGCCAGGCGCATGTGGCGCGCCGTGCTGCCCTTTGCCAGCGAGCACTTCATCACGCCGATGGCCGCGGTGGCCGGCGCGGTGGCCGACGAAATCCTGACGGCGATGCTCTTAGGCTTCACAGCCGAGAACCGCCCCAACCGCATCTATGTCAACAATGGCGGCGACATCGCGCTGCATCTGGAACAGAACGCGTCGTTCCGGGTGAAGATCGCCCGCGAGGATGGCGCCGATCTCGGCGATTTCACCGTGACCGCCGAAGATCGTTGCCGGGGCGTCGCCACGTCGGGACGCGGTGGGCGCTCACTGTCCATGGGCATCGCCGATTCCGTGACCACGCTTTCCGACAGTGCTGCGAGCGCTGACGCGGCGGCCACGATCATCGCCAACGCCGTCGATCTTCCTGGTCACCCCGCCGTCTGCAGGGCGCCCGCAGACACTGTCGTCGACGACAGCGATCTCGGCGCTCGCCTCGTCACGACAGGCGTCGGCGCGCTCACAGATCAGGACATTGCCTTCGCGCTCGACAAAGGCGAGGCCATGGCCAAAAACCTTCGCTTAAGGACTCTCATCGAGCGGTCGGCTTTGTTTCTCGGTCGTCATGGCCGGCTCGTTACGCCGCCCCACCCTTCTGCCCCGCACATCCCCATTCCGGAGGAAAAACTCTATGCCTGAACCCAAAGTCCGCAAGATCGCCACCATCGTCGAAGAGGTCTTCCACGAGGGCGGCCCGGTGTCCGAGACGCCGCTCAAGCGCGGCGCGGTCATGGCCGTGATCGAAAATCCCTTCGCCGGCCGTTATGAGCCGGAGATTGCGGGCTTCATGAAGGATCTCGAGCCGCTCGGTCTTGAGATGGCGCGCAAACTGATCGACATCCTCGGCGGCGACGCGGGCGATATCCAGGCCTATGGAAAGGGCGCGATCGTCGGCCAGGGCGGAGAACTCGAGCATGGCGCGCTCTGGCATGTGCCGGGCGGCTACGCCATGCGCGAAGCGCTCGGCGACGCCAAGGCCATCGTGCCCTCGACCAAGAAAGTCGGCGGTCCCGGAACGCGGCTCGACGTGCCCGTCACCCATATCAACGCGTCCTATGTGCGCAGCCATTTCGACGCCATGGAAGTCGGCGTGTCGGATGCGCCGCGCGCCAACGAGATCGTGCTCTGCCTTGTCATGACCACCGGCGCCCGCATCCATGCCCGCGTCGGCGGCCTCAAGGCCGAGGACATCAAGGGCGAGGACGGACTGCGGTGAAGGCGCAAATCCGGAAAATCGCGGTCTTCGTCGAGGAACTGCGCCAGGAAATGGGCCGCGAGGTCACCCCTCCGACCCGCAAGGTCGCGGCGGTGGCGGTGATCCGCAACCCCTTTGCGGGCCGTTATGTCGAGGATCTCACCGATCTGATCGACATCGGCGCAGAACTGGGCGATCTCCTCGGCCGGCGCTGCGTCGACGCGTTGGGCATCGAACCCAGCGCCGTCGAAAGCTATGGCAAGGCGGCGATGGTGGGCGAGAACGGCGAGCTCGAACATGCCGCCGCCATTCTGCATCCCGCGCTGGGCAAGCCGTTGCGCGCCGCCGTCGAAAAGGGCGCGGCTCTGGTGCCCTCGTCCAAGAAGCGCGGCGGCCCGGGGCAGACGCTCGACATTCCCCTGGGGCACAAGGATGCGGCCTATGTCCGCTCGCATTTCGACGGCATGGATATCAGGCTCGCCGATAGCCCGAGAGCCGGGGAAATCATGGTCGCAGTGGCACTGACGGACAGCGGCCGGCCCCTGCCCCGTATCGGCGGTCTGACGGTCCAGGAAATCGAAGGCAAGGACGGTCTGCGCTGACCGCCCTTGCTTGACAGCCCAGATAGCGGCTGACAATATCATTCGTATACAAACAATAATAAGCAAGGAACAGCCGTGTCTAAGCCCCCCGCATCGGCGACCGACGCCAGGACTCCATCCTCCAACCAATCGATCGTCGCCGGCGTCGATGTCGGCGGCACCTTCACCGATCTCGTGCTGTTCGACACTGCAACCGGCACGGTGCGGCTGGCGAAAACGCCGACGACGCTCGACAATCAGGCCTTCGGCGTGATCCATGCGCTCGAGGCGGCCGAGGCCGATTTCGCCGCGCTGGATCTTATCGTGCATGGCACGACCACCACCACCAACGCCGTGCTCGAACGCCAGCTCTGCAAGACCGGCATGATCACCACCATGGGCTTCCGCGACGTGCTGGAGCTTGGTCGCCGCACCCGGCCGCAGGCCTATGGCATGAAGGGCGACTTCCGGCCGATCATTCCGCGCGATCTGCGCATGGAAGTCCCCGAGCGCATGGATGCGCGCGGCGCGGTGGTGACGCCGCTCGACGAGGATGCGCTCCGTTCGGCGTTGAAAGAACTGGTCGACAAGGGCTGCGAGTCGCTGGTGATTCACTTCCTGCATGCCTACGCAAATCCCGCCCATGAACTCCGGGCCGGCGAGATCGCCCGCGAGATCTGGCCGAACGGCAACATCACCATGGGGCACGCGCTGCTGTCGGAAAGCCGTGAATATGAGCGCGGCGTCACCGCCGCCGTCAACGCCTCGGTGCAGCCGCTGTTGCGCCGCTATGTCGAGCGTCTCGCCGATACGCTGGCCGCGCGCGGCTATCGCCATGACGTGCTGGTGATGAACGGCAATGGCGGCATGGTGTCGGCTCGCCGGGTCGCCAATGAAGCGGCCAAGACGGTGATGTCCGGCCCGGCCTCGGGCGTGATGGCCGCCGCCTATACCGGCCGCCGCGCGGGCATGCCCAATCTGATCACCTATGACATGGGCGGCACCTCCACCGATGTCGCGCTGATCCGCAACGCCGAGCCCACCGTCTCCAACGAGATCGAGGTGGAATACGCCATGCCGATCCATGTGCCGATGGTGGATGTGCGCACCGTCGGCGCCGGCGGCGGTTCGATCGCCCGCGTCACGGAAGCCGGCTTGCTGCAGGTCGGCCCGGAAAGCGCCGGCGCCACCCCTGGCCCGATTTGCTATGGCAAGGGCGGAACCAGGCCGACCATCTCCGACGCCAATCTTCTGCTCGGCCGCCTCAACCCCTCGCGCCTCAACAAGGTGCCGGGCGGCGTGACGCTCGCCGATGTCGAAGCCGCATTCGCCCGCGAGATCGGCGACAGGCTCGGCCTCGACGCGATCCAGGCCGCCGACGCCGTGATCCGCATCGCCAATGCCCGCATGTCCGACGCCGTGCGCATGGTCTCGGTCAGCCTCGGCGAAGATCCGCGCGATTTCGCGCTCTTCGCTTTCGGCGGCGCGGGGCCACTCCACGCCTCCGCCATCGCCAGGGAACTCGGCATTCCCAAGGTTCTTGCGCCCTCCAGACCCGGCATCACCAATGCGCTGGGCTGCGTGGTGGCCGATCTCCGGCATGATTTCGTGCAGACGGTCAATCGTCCTTTGGCCGTCGCCGATATCGACACGGTCCACCAGATCTTCGCCCGCCAGAGCGAGGAAGGCCGCAGCCTGATCGCCAAGGAAGCCGTGCAAATCCGCGAAATCCGCGAGATGCGCTCGGTCGACATGCAGTTCATCGGCCAAACGCATGTGCTGCGCGTGCCGTTGCCCAATCCCACGCCGAGCCGCGAAGAGTTGCAGCAGCGCTTCGAAGAGGCCTATTTCGCCCGCTTCCATGTGGCGCTGCCGGAAATCCGCGCCAATCTCGTCAATGTCAATACATCGGTCATCGGACGCCGTGAGGAGATCGATCTCTCGGCGCTGATCGACGCCAGCGGCCGCAAGGCGAGCCTCGCCGAAGCCGAGACCGGCAGACGTCCGGTGTTTTTCGGCGGCTTCGTAGAGACGCCGGTCTACTGGCGCGACCATCTGCCCGCCGACGCCGTCGTCGAAGGTCCTGCGATCATCGAACAGATGGACACGACCATCGTCATCGAGCCCGGCGACGTCGCTCGTCAGGACGCCGACGGCAACATCATCATCACCATCGGAGGCTGAGCCATGACCCAAGGCATTGATCCCATCACGCTCTCCGTCATTCAATCCGGCCTGCAGCAGGTCTGCGACGAGATGGACCTGTCCTTCTCCCGCGCCGCCTTCTCGCCTGTTATCGCTGAGGCCAATGACCGCTCCGACGGCATCTATTCCGCCGTCGACGGCGCGCTGATCGCGCAAGGATCTAGCGGCCTGCCGGTGTTCGTCGGCACGATGCAGTATTCCACCCGCGTGCTGATCGAGATGATCGCCGCCGGCAAGGCGGCGGCTCCCAAGCCGGGCGACATCTATATCGTCAACGACCCCTATCTCGGCGGCACGCATCTGATGGATGTTCGCTTCGCCATGCCCGTTTATCGCAATGGCGAGATCTTCTGCTGGCTGTCGAATACAGGCCATTGGCCCGATACCGGCGGCGCGGTGCCGGGCGGCTTCTCTGCTTCGGCGACATCGGTGGAGCAGGAAGGTCTGCGTCTGCCGCCCGTGCGCCTGTTCAAGCAAGGCGAACTCGACACGGAAATCTACGCGATCATCTGCTCGAATATCCGCGTGGCCGACCAGCGCATCGGCGACGTCAAGGCGCAGGCCGCTGCCCTCCTCGTGGGCGAGAAACGCCTTGTGCGGCTCTTGGATCGCTATGGCGACGCGACGGTGACCGAGGCGATCGCCGAATTGCGCCGCCGCGCGGCCGACCAGATGCGCGCCAATATCCGCCTCATCCCGGATGGCGTTTACCGCTCGACCGCCTATGTCGACAGCGACGGCGTGGTCAATGAACCGCTCGAAATCCGCCTGACGGTGACAGCCAATCAAGGCGAATTGACCTTCGATTTCACTGGTTCTTCCAAACCCTGCATCGGCCCGATGAATTCGGTGCTGGCGACGACGCTGTCCTCCGTCTATCTCGCCATGCGCCATATTTTTCCGGATGTCCCGATCTCGGCGGGCGCGTTTGAGCCGCTGACGGTGATCCGCCCGGAAGGCACGTTCCTTGACGCCCATTATCCGCGACCTGTGTCCGGCTGCGCCGCCGAAGTCAGCCAGCGGATCGCCGAGGCGGTGTTTGCGGCGCTGGTCGAGGCGCTGCCGGACCGGGTGACGGCCTCGCCGGCCGGAAGTTCCGGCAATTTCGCGCTCGGCGGCCATGATCCCGAACGCGGCCAGGGCTATGTCATGTATCAGATCTCCGGCGGCGGCTATGGCGGCAACGCCGATCACGACGGGCTGGCCAATGGCTGCTCGACCATCGGCATTTCCAAGGCGCCGCCGGTGGAAATCATGGAGCAGCAATATCCGGTGCTCTATCACCGCTATGCGCTTCGCGAAGGCTCCGGCGGCGCGGGCCGCCATCGCGGCGGCTTCGGTCTCGACTATGAGATCGAACTGCGGCGCGGACAGGCCACTGCGAGCTTCGTGATGGATCACGGCCGTTTCGGACCTCCGGGCGCGCTCGGCGGCAAGGATGGCGCGCCCAATCAAGTGACGCTTTATCGCGACGGCGTCGCCATGACGCCCGAGCATCTGTCGAAGGCGCAGGACATTCCGCTGAAAGCCGGCGACCGGGTGCGGGTGCAGACCCCCGGCGGCGGCGGCTACGGCGATCCGTTCGAACGGGATCCGGAAGCCGTGGCCCGCGATGTCAGGCTCGGACGCTACACGCTCGACCAAGCCCTGGCTCTGTTCGGCGTGGCGCTCGATGCGGCCGGCGATGTCGATATCGCGGCGACGAAAGCATCGCGATCTGCAAAGGCGGCCTGAGGGCCGCCGGACGCCGCCCCAAGACAACTTGCATGCAATTAATTCGTATACAAACAATCTATCCACAGGAGCCCGTCATGGACGCCCTCGTCTCCGCACCCGCCTTCCCCATTCCTGACAATGTTTTCGCCGAGCGCGTGGTCAGCGTGAAGCATTACACCGACCGGCTGTTTTCATTCCGGATCACCCGCCCCGCCGCTTTCCGCTTCCGCTCGGGCGAATTCGTGATGATCGGCCTGCCCAACGCCGAAAAGCCTGTCTATCGGGCCTATTCGGTGGCGAGCCCATCCTGGGACGAGGAAGTGGAATTCTTCTCCATCAAGGTGGAGAACGGTCCGCTGACCGAACATCTCCAGAAAATCATTCCCGGCGACACCGTACTGATGCGCAAAAAGCCGACGGGCACGCTGGTGCTGGACGCGTTGCTGCCCGGCAAGCGGCTCTATCTCTTCTCGACCGGCACAGGCGTCGCGCCATTTGCAAGCCTCGTGCGCGATCCCGAGACTTATGAAAAGTTCGAAGAGGTCATTCTGGTGCAGACCTGCCGCGAGGTCGCCGAACTCACTTACATCACGGAACTGGTGGAAGCTCTGGCGGAGGACCCGCTGGTCGGCGAATGCTCGGCGGGCAAGCTCAGGCTCCACACCACGACGACCCGCGAGGCCTCGCCTCGCATGGGCCGCGTCACCGATCTCATGCGCAATGGCAAGCTGTTTTCCGATCTCGGCCTGCCCGCGATTTCGCCCGAAACCGACCGGGCGATGATCTGCGGCTCGATGGCGATGCTGAACGAGACCAAGTATGTTCTGGAGAGCTTCGGCCTCGAAGAGGGCGCGAACAATGCGCCGGCAACCTTCGTGGTGGAGCGCGCCTTCGTCGGCTGATCTCTTGGCGCTCCTTCGGGAGCGCCATCATCCTCAAGCCATCTTCGGCACGTAGTCACGCCCCGGATCTATGCTGGCGGGGCGACCGTCGAGGAACAATTCGCCGATGCGCGGCTGAGAGCGGGAAATGACCTTGCCGCTCTTGACGACATAAAGCCGCGTCGGCTTCAGCCGCAGCGCCTCGATCACGTCTGCCGCCTGCAGCACGACGAGATCGGCGTTGCAGCCGACCTCCAGGCCATAGCCTTCCAATCCCATGGTCCTGGCGGAATTCACGGTCAGCGCCTCAAAGATCTTCTTCTTGTCCTCGATCCCGCCCATCTGCGCGACATGGATGGCCATATGGCCGACTTCGAGCATGTCGGCCGAGCCCATCGAATACCAGGGGTCCATGGTGCAATCCTGGCCGAAGGACACGTTCAGGCCCGCCGCCATCAATTCACGCACCCGTGTCATGCCGCGCCGTTTCGGATAGGTGTCGTGCCGGCCCTGCAGCATAATGTTGATCAGCGGATTGGGGATGACGTTGATCTTGGCCTCCGCCATCAGCGGAATGAGTTTCGACACGTAGTAATTGTCCATGGAATGCATGGAGGTGAGATGCGAGCCGGCGACTCGGCCTTGCAGGCCATAGCGGATCGTTTCCGCCGCCAGCGTCTCGATATGTCGCGACATGGGATCGTCGGTCTCGTCGCAATGGATATCGACCGGCAGGCCGCGTTCGGCGGCGATGCGGCACAGCGCTTCCAGCGAGCGTCGCCCGTCATCCATCGTGCGTTCGAAATGCGGGATGCCGCCGACGATATCGATGCCCATGTCCAGCGCCCGCTCCAGCGATTTTTCACCTTCCGGCGCGCGGAAATAGCCGTCCTGCGGAAAAGCGACCAGCTGCAGCGTGATATAGGGCGCGACGCGCTCGCGCACCTCGATCAACGCCTCGGCCGTGACCAGCCGGGGATCAGAGGTGTCGACATGGCTGCGGATATAGAGAAGACCCTGGCTGACGGCGAGATCGCAATAGCGCAGCGCCCGCTCGACCACCGCCTCTTTGGTCAGGAGCGGCCGCAATTCGCCCCAGAGCGCGATGCCCTCCAGAAGCGTGCCGGAGACATTCATCCTGGGCATACCGAGCGACAGCGTCGCATCCATGTGGAAATGCGGATCGCAGAAGGGCGGGCTGGCGAGGCGGCCCGACGCGTCGATCTCCTCGCCCGCCTCGGCAACGATACTCTTCTCGATCGCAGTGATCTTGCCGCCCTTGAGACCGATATCCCAGCCCTGGCGGCCATCGGGCAGATTGGCGTTGCGGATGATCAGATCGAACATGGTCACTCTCCGGAGGTCAGCGCTCGCCGCGCCGATAGGGTTGCATCAGCGCCTGGGGAACGCGGGCGCGCCGAGCCATGACCGCCAGCGCCGCGATCGACAGGACATAGGGGATCATCAGGAACAGCTGATAAGGCACGGCGCCGCCGAGCGTCGTCTGCAGCCTGAGCTGAAATCCGTCGAAAAAGGCGAACAGCAATGCGCCCAACAGCGCCCGTTCCGGCCGCCAAGACGAAAACACCACGAGCGCGATGCAGATCCAGCCGCGCCCCTGCACCATGGTCGGGAAGAAGCTGTTGAAGGCCGACAATGTCAGAAACGCGCCCGCCATGCCCATCAGGGCGCTGCCGGCAATGACGGCGCCATAACGCACCGCCATGGGGTTGACGCCCTGCGCATCCGCCGCATGCGGATTTTCCCCCGTCATGCGGATCGCTAGCCCGAGCGGGGTGCGAAACAGCATATAGGCCAGCCCGATTGCGAGAAGAATGGCGGCGTATGTGGGCGTCGTCTGGGAAAACAGCGCCGGTCCGATGAAGGGAATATCGCTCAGGCCGGGGATCGAAATCGGTTTGAAGGGCTCGATTGTCGGCGGGGTGCCGGCGACCGGCACCATGAGGCGAAAGACGTAGTAACTGAAACTCGACGCAAACAGCGTGACGCCCAGGCCGGAGACATGCTGCGACAGGCCGAGCGTCACGGTCAGGCCGGCATGCAGCAGACCGAAGACGCCGCCGGCGATCCCCGCAATCAGGAAACCGGTCCAGAGATCGGCGCCGTTATAGACCGCGAGCCAACCGATCATCGCGCCGAAGGTCATGATCCCCTCGATGCCGAGATTGAGCACGCCCGCCCGCTCGCACAGCAGCGCGCCCAGCGTGCCGAGGATCAGGGGTGTCGCGATCCTGAGCACGGCGGCCCAGAGGCCGGCGGAGGCGACGATGTCGAACAGCGCGCTCATCGGCGAATCCTGTATTGGGTGAAAAAGACGGCGATCAGCATGGTGAGCAGCGACAGCGCCACGATCACATCGGCGATATAGCTGGGGATGCCGAGGCTGCGGCTCATGCCATCCGCGCCGACGAACATGGTGGCGGTGAACAATCCGGCCAGTACGACGCCGAGCGGATTGAGATTGGCGAGCATGGCGACGACGATGCCGGAATAGCCGTACCCCGGCGACAGATCCGTGGTCACGTAACCCTTGACGCCCATCACCTCGATCGCGCCCGCAAGACCTGCGAGCCCACCCGACAGGCAGGCGACCATCACCAATGTGCGCCCGAGAGGCACGCCCGCGAAGACCGCGCCTTGCGGATTAAGCCCGGCCGCCCGCGACTGCATGCCGAACACCGTGCGCGACTGAATGAAATGCAGGACGACGGCCAACGCAATCGCAATGACCAGGCCGAGATGCAACCGCGACCGCGAGAGCAACTTCGGCAGCATCGCCTGATCGGCGACCGATTGCGACTGCGGCCAGCCGAAAGCCATTGGATCCTTGAGCACCGTGTCGATCAGCATCGAGACGAACAGGACTGCGACAAAATTCAAAAGCAGCGTCGTCACCACTTCATCGACCGAAAAGCGCAGTCTCAGCCAAAGCGGCGCCAGCAGCAGGACCATGCCGGCGATGGCGCCGAAGACCAGCAACAACGGGATCTGGATTGCAGGATGCAAATCACCCAGAACATGCGAACTCATCCACGCGACCGCGATGGCGCCGAGATAGAGTTGGCCTTCACCGCCGATATTCCAGAGCTGGGCGCGAAACGCCACGGCTGCGGCAAGCCCGGTCAGGATCAGCGGCGCGGCGCGGGTCAGCGTCTCCGTGGCGGACAGCCTGGAGCCGTAGGCGCCCTTGAGGATCAACCAATAGGCCTCCAGAACCGGCCCGCCGGCAATCGCGATCAGCACCCCGGCGATCGCCATGGCGGCGGCAATGGCGATCAGCGGCGTAGCCACGACCAGCGCTAGCGGCCTGTGTTCACGGCGTTCAAACCGCATGCGCCACCTCACTATCCCATTCGCCCGCCATCATCAGCCCAAGTTTTCGCGTCGATGCCTGTTCGGCGGAGATCGGCGGCGAAAGCCTGCCGCCGACAATGGCCTGGATGCGATCGGCGAGCGCCATGACTTCGTCGAGATCTTCGGAAATCAGCAGCACCGCCGCGCCCTGGCGACGCGCCTCCAGAATACGCGCATGCACGGCGGCGACCGCGCCTTCGTCGAGCCCGCGCGTCGGCTGCGCGGCGATCAGGATTTTCGGCCGTTCGATGAGATTGCGACCGAGAATGAGCTTCTGCATATTGCCGCCCGACAACAGCCGGATGCGACTGGTTGGCGAGCCGCCGCGCACGTCGAACTTGCCGATAATCTCCTGCGCAAAGGCGGCGCCGGCTTTGCGGTCGACCAGACCGTTTTTCGAAAATTTCGACAGGCGTTCCAGCACGGCGTTTTCCCAGATCGCCATTTCGCCGATCGCGCCGTCCTTGTTGCGATCTTCGGGGATGCGCCCAATGCCCACCGCGACCGCATCTGACACCGTCAGCCGTTCGACGGTCTGGCCGAACAGGAGGATGTCGCCTGACGTCCAGGGCAGCGTGCCCGACAGCATCTGCGCCAGTTGCGCCTGGCCATTGCCGGATACCCCGATGACGCCGAGAACCTCGCCCTCGCGGAGGCGGAAATCCACCGCTTTCAACTTGTCGACGCCGCCCTGACGGATGGTGACGCGGGCTGCCTCAAGCACGACCGCGCCCGGCGTCGAGGCCTCGCGAACTGGACGCGACACGCTGCGCCCGACCATCAGTTCCGCGAGTTCGGATTTGCTGGTCTCGGCCGCTTTACGTTCGGCGACAAGCCGTCCACCGCGCAGCACGACGACGCGGTCGGCGGTGGACATGACTTCGTCGAGCTTGTGCGAAATGAAGATCAGCGACAGACCCTGGCGCGCCATGTCCTTGAGGATCGCGAACAGGCGTTCCGCCTCGATCTGTGTCAGAACAGCCGTTGGCTCGTCGAGCACGAGGATGCGGGCATCGTTATAAAGCGCCTTGAGGATCTCGACGCGCTGCTGTTCGCCGACCGAGAGATCGCCCAACCGGGCGTCCGGATCGGTCTTCAGGCCGAAGCGCTCGGAAATCGCCATCAGTTTGGCCCGGCCCTCGGCGCGTTTGGAGCCGAGCGACCACAGGCTTTCGGTTCCGGTCATGACATTTTCGAGCACGGTCAAATTGGGCGCCAGCGAAAAATGCTGATGCACCATGCCGATGCCGGCGCGGATGGCGTCGCGCGGCTTTCCCGGCGGCAGATCGCGGCCGTCGATCCGGATATGGCCGCTGTCGGGCGTATAATGGCCGAACAGGATGCTCATCAGCGTGGTCTTGCCAGCGCCGTTTTCACCGAGCAGCGCGACAATCTCGCCCCGACCCAGTGACAGCGAAATATCGTCATTAGCGAGATTGTCGCCGAAACGCTTGCTGACGCCGACAATGTCGAGAACGGAAGCGCTCATGCGGTCATTCCTGCGATCGGGAAACGATGCGTCCAGCGTTCATCCTGCTCCAGACGCGCGGCGAGACGCAAGAGCCTGTAATCGCCGCCCATCGGAGCCATCACTTGCACCGGCAGCGGCAAGCCCTTGGCGTCGCTGCCGAAAGGCAGAGTCAGAGCCGGGAAACCCGACGCGTTGGCGAGCGCCGCAAGCGGCGAAAACGCGGCCATGCGGCCGAAATGCAGATCCGTATCGACGTGATCGCTCGGGAAGGAGCCGACCGGCAACGGCGCGGACGACAGGATCGGCGTGAGCAGGCAGTCGATGCCGTCGAACAGACGCCAGAGGTCGCGGCTGACGATGACCATCGCGTTGAGGCTACGCCACACTGCGCCGGCGTTCATGCCGAGGCCGCGCTCGATCACCGCCTGGGTCAGCCGCTCGGTCTTGGTCGCGTCGAGACTAAACTGTGCGATCGTATCGGCGAGGTTGATGCAGACGATATCGACGAAGGCGCGCCGGCTGCTGGCCGCCGCCGCGTCAATCTGCGAAAACGAGATGGGGACGATGCGGTGGCCGTCCTGCTCGAGATGACGAGCGGCGTCTTCGATCGCCTGGGCGCGGTCTGGATCTGTTGGGAACTCGTCCCCGGTGTCGGTCAGAAGACCGATGCGCATCGGCCCATCGCCAGGCGCTGCCAGCGCCACGGGGGGGAATGGTCCTCTCGCCTCGCCGGACAACAGCCTGAGCATGGCGGCGCTGTCGCGCACCGAGCGGCAGACCGCGAGTTCGGTGGCCAGCCCCGCGAGGTGATTGCCGAAATGCGGCCCGGCCGGCATCAGCCCCCGGCTCGGCTTCAAGCCGACGAGACCACAGCAGGCGGAGGGCACGCGAATCGATCCGCCCGCGTCGGTGGCGTGCGCGATGCTGACAATGCCCGACGCGACCGCAGCTGCGGCTCCGCCGGAGGAGCCTCCGGCCGAGAGTTCCGGCGACAGCGGATTGCGGGCAATGGGACCGATGTCCGGCTCGCTGGCGAGCGACAGGCCGAATTCGGGGCTGGTGGTCAGGCCGAACAGGCAGAAGCCCGCGCTCCGGTACCGTTCCGCGAGATCGGAATCGACAAAACCGCCCCGCCGCGCCATGAGCCGCGACCCGGCCGCCATGGGAAAGCCGGCGAATGGACCGCCGAGATCCTTGCCGAGCGTGGGCACGCCGGCGAAGGGCATGGCCGCGCGCTCAGGCGCGGACAATGGCAAAGCATCGATCGCCTGGGCGGCGGCAAGGCCTTTGCCGTCGTCGCGATAGGCGATAGAACCCAGATCGACAGCCTTATCGGCTGCCGAGAGGGAAGCCCGCATCGCCTCGACAGAGGCGAGGCGACCATTTGCGATCGCCTCCGCGAGGCTGGTGGCGTCTTCCTGCATGATCGAGGCTTACTTGGGCTCGTCCATGATCCGTGGGACTTCGAAGGTGCCGGACTTGATTTCCGCGCGAACCTTTTCCATCGCCGCTTCGGCGTCGGCGGGAGCCACGCCCTTGACGTAAACGATGTCGCTGCCGCCTTCCTTCATCAGGCCGTAAGCGGTGTAGTCGCGGCCGGTCGGCTTGCCGGCGGCGACATCGGCGAGCGCGGCGTTGAGGATCGGGCGGAAATTCCACAGCGCATTGGCGAAAACGGTGTCGGGATAACGCGGCGTGTAATCGATCAGCGAACCGACCGACTTGATGCCGCGCTCTTTGGCGGCGTCGGCCGTGCCGATGCGTTCGCCGAACAGGATGTCGGCGCCGGCGTCGATCTGCGCCAGACCCGCTTCGCGCGCCTTGGGTGGATCAAAGAAGGTGCCGATGAAGGTGACGAGATGCTTGGCGTCCGGATTGACGGCCTTCACGCCCGCCGCAAAGGCGTTGATCAGCATGTTGACTTCCGGGATCGGCATGGCGCCGACCGAACCGACCACATTCGACTTGGTCATCTTGCCGGCCAGCATTCCGGCGAGATAGGCGCCGTCGAAATTCCAGGTGCCGAACACGCCGAAATTCTCGCCGGCTTCCTTGCCGCTCGATCCCATCACGAAGGCGGTCTCGGGATAGTCGGCCGCCACTTCACGAGCCTGCTTTTCGACCGGAAAGGTTTCGCCGATGATCAGCTTTGCGCCCTGTTCGGCATATTCGCGCATGGCGCGCGGATAATCCGTGCCGGATACGCCTTCGGAAAACACATAATCGATCGCGCCTTCCTTGGCGGCGTCCTGCAGCGCCTTGTGCAGCACCGAATTCCAGGCATTTTCGACCGGAGAGCCGTGGATGCCGGCGACCTTGATCGGTTCGGCGGCGTGCACGGAGGGAATGAAGGAGGATGCGCCGAGCGCGAGGCCCGAGGCGAGCACGGAGCGACGCGACAGTTTGAATTGGCTAGACATTTTTGGTTCCCCATTTTTTACCAATTGGTGAAAATTGTTAATGGCGGCCCAAAAATGTGTCAAGGCGGATGAATGGCGATTTTTTAGTCAGCCATGCTGTCTCAATCGCTGGCGATCAAAGGCAGCGGGTCAGCGGCCGCCCCTGAATTCCGAAAGAAGCCGCAGCCCCTCCTCACGCACGATGTCGGAAATCTGTTGCAGTTGCGCGGCAAGCGGATTGCTCCTGCGCCAGACCATGCCCACCATGCGCGATGGACTGGGATCGCCCAAGCGGGCGACGGAAACCGAGGCCGAGCGGATGTCGATGGCGACGGCCATCTGCGGAATCAGCGTGATGCCGATGCCCGCGCCGACCATCTGCACGAGCGTGGACAACGAACTTCCCTCCATGAGGTCGCGCGGCGCAGGCGGCGCTATATCGCAAAAAGACAGCGCCTGCTCGCGGAAGCAATGTCCCTCCTCCAGAAGAAGCAATCGCATTTCGCGCAGCGCCTGCGGGTTGGGAACGGGCTTGGCGGCGTCCTCGCGCGGCCGAACCAGCACGAATTCCTCTTCGAACAGTGGCGTTTCGGTGAGCGACGGCTCCGACACCGGCAGGGCGACGATGGCGGCGTCCAGCTTGCCATCGCCGAGATCGGCGATCAGCCGCTGGGTCACGGTTTCGCGCGGCCGGACATCGAGATCCGGATAGCGGGCGGCGAGCGCCTTGATCAGCGCCGGCAGCAGATAGGGGGCGATCGTGGGGATGACGCCAAGGCGCAATTCGCGCATGAAATCGCCATTCGCGCCCCGCGTCAGATTGACGATCTCCTCGACGGAGGTGAGCACGTCCCGCGCTCTCGCCGCCACAGTCTCTCCGAGCGCGGTCAGCCTTATCTGACGCGCTCCGCGCTCCACCAGCGGCGCGCCGAGAAGATCCTCCAACTCCTTGATTTGCACCGACAAAGCCGGCTGTGTCACGGCGCAATCGGCCGCCGCCCGTCCGAAATGGCCGTGGCGGGCGAGTGCGTCGAAATATTTGAGATGTTTCATGGAGAGGTTGGCCATTAGATTTTCCTATCGGAACCTTTAGAAAATGCAATTATATTTTATGCTTGGGATGATCTAGAAGGAGCTCACGGGTTGAGGGACCCGCCAACAGAACGGGCGGCTGCGGCTCTGCCAGGCAGCAAGAAGGGAAGGAAAATCACATATGAACGAACATCCGAAAATCGTCGGCAAATGTCCGGTGGCCCATGGCGGCCACACATCGCACAAGGCGGCCAACACCGACTGGTGGCCGAATGCGCTCAATCTCGACATTCTGCATCAGCACGACGTCAAGACGAACCCGTTGGGCAAGAATTTCAATTACCGCGAAGAGCTGAAGACGCTTGATATCGAAGCGTTGAAAGCCGATGTCCGCGCGCTCGTGACCGACAGTCAGGATTGGTGGCCCGCCGACTGGGGCAGCTATGTCGGCATGTTCGCCCGCACCGCCTGGCATTCCGCCGGCTCCTACCGCGTGACGGACGGCCGCGGCGGCGGCGGCAACGGCAACCAGCGCTTCGCCCCGCTCAATTCCTGGCCGGACAACGTCAACACCGACAAGGGCCGCCGCCTGCTGTGGCCGATCAAGAAGAAATACGGCAACAAGATCAGCTGGGCGGACCTCATCATGCTCGCCGGCACGATCGCCTATGAGGTCGCCGGCCTCAAGACCTTCGGCTTCGCCTTCGGCCGCGAAGATATCTGGCACCCCGAAAAGGACACCTATTGGGGCGACGAGAAGGAATGGCTCGCGCCCAGCGACAACCGCTATGCCGACGTGACCAAACCGGAAACGCTCGCCAATCCGCTCGCCGCCGTGCAGATGGGCCTCATCTACGTCAACCCGGAAGGCGTGAACGGCAAGTCCGATCCGCTGGCGACGGCGGCGATGATGCGCGAAACCTTCGCCCGCATGGGCATGGACGACGAGGAAACCGTGGCGCTGACCGCCGGCGGCCACACGGTCGGCAAGACGCATGGCAACGGCTCCGCGACCAACCTGAGCCCCGATCCGGAAATGGCCGATCCTGAATTCCAAGGCCTGGGCTGGATGAATCTGAAGGGCCGCGGCATCGGCCGCGACACCGTTGTCAGCGGTCTCGAAGGCGCCTGGACCACGCATCCCACCCAGTGGGACAACGGCTTTTTCGACATGCTGTTCAAGCATGACTGGGAGCTGCGCAAAAGCCCGGCCGGCGCGATGCAGTGGGAGCCGATCAACATCGCGGAGGAAGACAAGCCCGTCGATGTCGAGGATCCGTCGATCCGCCACAATCCGATGATGACCGACGCCGACATGGCGCTGAAGGTCGACCCGATCTATCGGGAGATCTCGCTGCGCTTCATGAACGACTTCGACGCCTTCTCCGACGCCTTCGCCCGCGCCTGGTTCAAGCTGACCCATCGCGACATGGGCCCGAAGTCCCGCTATATCGGCCCGGATGTTCCGGCCGAGGATCTGATCTGGCAGGACCCGACCCCGGCCGGCCGCAGCGACTACGACGTCGCCGCCGTCAAGGCGAAGATCGCCGCATCCGGTCTTTCGGTCGCCGAGCTCGTCGCCACCGCCTGGGACAGCGCCCGCACCTATCGCGGCTCGGACATGCGCGGCGGCGCCAACGGCGCGCGCATTCGCCTGGCTCCGCAGAAGGATTGGGCTGGCAACGAGCCGGCGCGCCTCGCCAAGGTTCTTTCGGCTCTCGAACCGATCGCGGCTGAAACCGGCGCCAGCATCGCCGACGTCATCGTGCTCGCCGGAAATGTCGGCGTCGAACAGACCGCCAAGGCCGCGGGCGTTGCGATCGAACTGTCCTTTGCTCCCGGCCGCGGCGACGCGAGCCAGGATCAGGTGGATGTCGACTCGTTCAGCTATCTCGAACCGCTGGCCGACGGCTTCCGCAACTGGCAAAAGCAGGACTATGTCGTCAGCCCCGAGGAAATGCTGCTCGACCGCGCCCAGTTGCTGGGCCTCACCGCGCCTGAGATGGTGGCGTTGATCGGCGGCATGCGCGCCATCGGCGCAAACTATGGCGGCGCCAAGCACGGCGTCTTCACCGACCGCGAAGGCGCGCTGACGACCGACTTCTTCGTCAACCTGACGGACATGGCCTATAGCTGGGTTCCGACCGGCGACAATCTCTACGAGATTCGCGACCGCAAGACCGGCGCGGTGAAGTGGACGGCGACGCGCGTCGATCTGGTGTTCGGCTCGAACGCCATGCTGCGCGCCTATGCCGAAGTCTACGCCCAGGACGACTCCAAGGAGAAGTTCGTCCACGACTTCGCCGCGGCCTGGACCAAGGTGATGAACGCCGATCGCTTCGATCTGGCGTAATCGCCGAGAACAGTTAGTTCGTCACGAAGCGGCCCTCTCTCCTGACCGGAGAGAGGGCCGTTTTATTCAGCGGGGGCGCGCCGCCGAAGACCTGCAAAACCGCACGCCGTCCAGTCGGCATGGCGAAGGCGATCAAAACGCGCCGAGGCGGCTGGTCAAAGGCAGGTGGTGATGCCGCCATCGACATACAGCATGTGGCCATTGACGAAAGAAGACGCCGGACTTGCGAGAAATACCGCCGCCCCGATCAATTCTTCAACGTCGCCCCAGCGACCGGCGGGGGTTCTTTTTTCGAGCCAACCCGTAAAGTCGGGGTCATCGACCAGCGCCTGATTGAGAGGCGTCTTGAAATAGCCAGGGCCGATGCCGTTGATCTGCAGGCCATGCCTCGCCCAATCGGCGCACATGCCGCGCGTCAGATTTTTCACCGCGCCTTTGGTGGCGGTGTAGGGCGCAATCGAGGGACGGCCGAGTTCGCTCTGCACCGAACCGATATTGATGATCTTTCCCCGGCCGCGCGCGATCATGTGTCGGGCCGTCGCTTGGCTGGTGTAGAAGACGCTGGAAATATTGGTTTTGAGAAGCTCTTCCCATTTGTCGGACGGAAAGTCCGCGAGTGGCGCGCGAAACTGCATGCCGGCATTGTTGACGAGGATGTCGATCGGACCGAGCTCGGCCTCGATCGCATCGATTGCAGACGCCACCACCGGGCTGGCCGCATCGAAAACCCGGCCATGCGCCTCATAACCGTCTCGCCGAAGCGACTCCACAGCCTGAGCCACCTTTCCCGCTCCGCGTCCATTGATCACCACGCGGGCGCCATACGCCGCCAGACCTTTCGCCAAAGCAAGGCCGATGCCCTGGCTCGAGCCTGTCACCACGGCGAGCGCGCCATCGAGACGGAATAAATCCAACATGAAACTTTCCTCGCTATCGCCGAAATTCTATCGCGCAAAGTATATCGGTCAACGGCGCGGTCGCCCCCGACCCGCTCTGGCAGGGAGCAAGATACAAGCGAATATGTAGGAAACAAACCTGCGCCGCCGGATTGAATCGTCAGCCACGCCTATATCCGCCTCCTTTGGAGGTTTATCCGTCACGCATACTGGCTTGCGAGATCCATGTGCGGTTGTCGCGACGACGCTGTAATGGCGTCGAAGACATGGCGCCAGTGGCTGTAGAACAGCAGTTGGCCGGCGCCCTTGACGATATCGATCGTGGTGCCCGGCACATCGTCGACGAAAGCGAGGCTGTGCGCGACGGGAATGATTCTGTCGTCGTCTCCGTGCAACAAATGGAATTTGTGCGGCGAGCGGCGAGCCTCCTCGACCCCATTACACTGCAGGACCTGACATTCCTGGCACAATCCGGCGACACCGCGCTTGAGCGCGTCGACCGACCCCTTGGTGATCAGATCGACGATTTCCTGATCCTCGACGGCGCGGCTGTCGGCGCGGCCATCCCGACAGCCATGCCGGACGAATTCACTGGCGTAGGGGCTGTCCAAGCAGGCGAGCATCGACCAGATCACCACCGGCAGCACCTGCGGGAAATGTTTGGCCAACCGAACGACAAACCGTTGGCGCTGCGGCAGATCATTGATCCATTCTGGCCGCCATCCCGGCGCCTGCGCGACGCCGATCAGCCGATTGACCCGCTCGGGATGGCGGGAGGCGAAACGCAAGGCGAATGGCGAACCGGCCGCATGGCTGACCGCGACCACCGACGAGACGCCGCGATGGCGCAGCAATTCATCGCAATCATCAGCCGCTTTGTCGAGAAGTTCGTTCAGATCGGCGTGCTGGACGTAATCGGTCGCGCCCATTCCCGGGCGGAATGGCGCGATGATCCGCAACCCCTCCGCATGCGCCTGCTTGATCGCCGCCTCCGGCAATTCCACGCCATAAGGCAGATTGTGAAACATCAGCACAGGCTTGCCATCCGCAGCGCCCTGTTCGACGAAGTCTATTTGGCGACCGCTGCGCAACGAAAACTGCCGGCGGATTTTCATCGGCGCGCCGCCGGTGATCTTGAAATCCCCGGCCTGACGACCAGTCTGGCCCGCAACGCTGGCGGAAAAGCCGCAGAGCAGTCTGACGAGCGCGGGCAGGTCGCGGGTCGAAGTCTTGTTCTTGATCGTCTTGATCTGGCTGCGGACCGTATCGAGCGCCACCTCACGCTCGGCGGCAATGTCCGACAGCCGCAGGCCGCTCGCCACGAGCACCGCCACCTGACATTCGGCATGGGTCAAGCCATAGGCCGCGCGGAACAGTTCGGTCACGGCTTCGTCGAAACCGAAATCGATGATCGACAGCAAATACATTTGTCCGACGCCACCCGTCACTTCGGAATCGATCCGGCTGATGAGCACGCTGGTCTGCCCCTTGCGCGAAGGGTCGGATTGCCCGGCGATCGCATGCGCAGCGCCGGCGTTGTCATGACGCAGATAGTCGCGAAGATGCTTCTGGACATCGCCGACGGCAACGAGATCCTTGAGCAACGCGGGCGCCTGACCATATTTGGACGTCGCCATCGCATTGGCTGCGACCACGGCTTCGGTCCTGGAGATGATGTAGGAAGGGTTGGGCACAGCCTCGACGATGGCGCTCAGTTTTTGATGCTGCGTCCGCGCGCCGCCGATACGTTCCTGAATCGAACGCGCCATTTCGATATGCGACAGCGCCGCATCGCTCAATCCGGCCGCCCGGTCGAACTCGCTGTCCTCGCCGAGAAACAACAATGAATCCAGATTGTCGAGAATGCGGAAAAAATCGCTTGGAGACAAAGTAGCGGCATAGATCGCCGCGATCAGATCATGCGTATCAGTGGGCATCTGAAAGGGCTCGAGCAAAATTGATGAACGACTAAGCGTTCTTCACATGGTATGACGACCTGTCAAGCACACAAAAGTGGCGCCATCGAAACTCTCGCTAATCCTTGGACGAAAATTGCTCGTCCTGTCCGTAAAAACGCCGAGATGCGGTCGTTGAAAAAACGTCGTTCACTAGTCCCGGCGGATACCACCAGGCAAAGGAACCGCTTCGATAGGCCATCGTCCTTTCATGGCGCCACCCGCGCAAGATATTCGAACAGACGAGCCACGGCCTCCGCGCCGGGATCGGCATAGCCGAGCAACTGCCTGGCGTTAATATAGGCCGCTCGGCCCGCTTTCGCCTTGACGAGGGTCGCCGTGTGATTGGCTCCTGCACGAGCGGCCTCGGCGGCGGGAGCGAAACCCTGCTCCAAGGCGTCGAGCGCCGGCGCTAGCGCGTCGATCATGGTGCGGTCGCCGACACGGGCGCCGCCGATTTCCTGCATGCGCAGCAGACCCGCCTTCAGCGCCTCGCGCAACGGCAGGCCGCTGGACGCGCCGTCGCCGGCGGCGGCGAAGAAGATCGCCAGCAACACGCCGGACGAACCGCCCATGGTCTGGCTGAGTTCGAGCCCGATGGCGCGCAGCAATTGGGTGTGGTCCGACAGCGGAAGCCTGTCCATCGCGCTGACCAACGCCTTGGCCGCGCCGGCAAGCGTGGAGCCGGTGTCGCCATCGCCGGAGCGGGCGTCGAGCGCGTTCAGATCCTGCTCGCAGGCGATCAGCACATTGCAGCATTCGGTGAGGAAGGCGCGCGTCGGCGCGTGATCGGAAGCCAGCGGCATCACCGGCGCCAGCCCGTCCGGCAGAGCGATCACAGTCACCGGCCGGACCGGCGACAGTCCCGGCCAGCCGGAAGGGCCAACGGGACGCGTCAGAGCCGCGATCTCGGCGTCGTCGGCCGCATAGAGCGAAATCGAGAAGCCGCGCATGTCGAGCGAGGTCATCATGGCCGCCGGGCCGACGACATGGCCGATGTGAGAGCCGATCGACGAGCGGACGAGTTCATGGGCGAGAACAGACATTTCCAGGACCGAGGCGCCGCCGAGATTGTTGATCAGCGCCACATGCCGCCCCTCGCCGATCGCAGCCGCGAGCTTGCCGGCGACGGCGGACATCGCCGATCGAGCGCCGGAGAAGTCCACCTGTTCGACGCCGGCTTCGCCATGAATGCCGAGACCCAGCTCGGCCATGCCGGCGGGAATACGATCCTCCTTGGGCGAACCCGGCACCGTGCAGGTGTCCAGCGACATACCGATGCTCTTGACGCCCGAAATCACCCGCCGAGCCGCCGCAGCCACTGTTTCGAGATCCGCGCCGTCTTCGGCGAGCGCGCCGGCGATCTTGTGGACGAACAGCGTGCCCGCGACGCCGCGCGCCTGCGGCAGATCCGGCAGCGCGATGTCGTCGTCGACGATGACGATTTCGACATTGAGGCCGAAGGCGCGGGCGCGTTCGGCGGCGAGGCCGAAATTCAGCCGGTCGCCGGTGTAGTTCTTGACGATCAGCAGGCAACCCGCCGGACCAGTCACGGCGAGGATGCCGGCCAGCACCGCATCGACGCTCGGCGAAGCGAAGACATCGCCGCAAACGGCCGCCGTCAACATCCCCTCGCCGACGAAACCTGCATGGGCGGGCTCATGGCCCGAGCCGCCGCCCGACACCAGCGCCACCTTGGACTTGTCCCAATCCGCCCGAACCACGACCCTGATATGCGGATAGCCGTCGAGCCGGGCGAGCGGCACTGAGGATGTGGCCAAGAGGCCGTCCACGGCCTCGATGACAACCTCTTCCTTTTTGTTGATGAACTGCGCCATGAGGTCCTCCCTTAGATCAGTCGCGCGCCGTCGGCGTCGAAATAGAGCGGCGCGACGGGTTCGATCTTGACGATGTCGCCGCTCCGCAAGGCGGTGTGCGGTTCGACGACGGTGACGATGCTCTGCCCGCGGAACGAGAGATGGAGCCGCGTCTGGTCGCCCAGCCGCTCCACACGGTTGACCAGACTCTCCTCCCCTTGCCCGAGCCGGATATGTTCGGGTCGAAGGCCGATATGGGCGGCGCGGGCCGGGGGCGCGGGAAAGAGACTGGCGGGAACGATGTTGATGCGCGGCTGCCCCAACCGCGCTGCGGCGTAAAGGCTTACGGGTTGCTCATAGACCTCGCGCGGCGGGCCGAACTGCACCAGTCGTCCGTGATCGAGAACGCCGACATGCGTCGCCATGGTCATGGCCTCCACCTGATCATGCGTGACATAGAGCAGCGTCGCGCCGGAATTGGCCTGGATGCTCTTCAGCTCGACGCGGAGATCGGCGCGGAGTTTCGCGTCCAGCGAACTCAGCGGCTCGTCCATGAGATAGATTTCGGGATTGCGCACCAGCGCCCGGCCGATCGACACCCGCTGCATTTCGCCGCCCGAAAGGGCTGTCGCCTTGTTGTCGAGCTTATGCGAGATGCGCAGTGTCTCCGCCACCGCCGCCACCTTGCGTTCGATCTCCGCCGGCGGCGTCTTCAGAAGCGGCGAGCGCAGTGGAAAGGCTAGATTATCTCGCACGGTCAGATGCGGATAGAGCGAATATTGCTGGAAGACCATCGCCACATTGCGCTCGGCCGGCGAAAGACCTCTCATCGGGCGGCCGCCGATCCGCACATCACCACCGTCGGGTTCCTCCAATCCGGAGATGACGCGCAGCGTGGTGGTTTTTCCGGCGCCGGTGGGGCCGAGCAGGACGACGAAGGAGCCGTCGGCCACGGTCATGGAGACGTCGTCGAGGGCCTTGTGGCCGGCGAAGCTCTTGGTGATCGCATGCAACACCACCTCAGCCATGAACCAGCACTCCTTCATTCGCTTCGGACACCAAAGCGCGGCCGCGCTCGCCGGCAAACAGTGTCAGCGTGCGGCTGTCGAAATCGAGGCCGACCGTCTCGCCGGGCCTGACCACATCGGCGGACGAGATCCGAGCCTTGATCGGGCCATTGGCTGTGGCGAGGCGGACGATCTGCGTGGTTCCCAGATACTCCGCAGCCTCGATCCGGGCGCGATAGGGAGAGGCGTCGGAAAGGCGGACATGTTCCGGGCGGACCCCGAGCGTCAGCGCGCCCTCGGCGCCCTGTCTCGATGTCGGCACCGCGATCCTTTGGCCGTCGAGCACCACGTGATCGCCGCCGATGCCGATCATGCCTTGGAACTCCAGAAAATTCATCGGCGGCGAGCCGATGAAATCCGCCACGAAGCGGGTCGCCGGCCAGTCATAGATCTGCTGGGGCGGCCCCAATTGCTCGACGACGCCGTGGTTCATCACCGCGATCTTGTCGCCCATCTGCATGGCTTCGAGTTGGTCATGGGTGACGTAGACAGTGGTGGCGCCGATCCGGTCATGCAACGCGCGCAGCTCTTCGGCCATGTGCTCGCGAAACTCGGCGTCGAGCGCGCCGAGCGGCTCATCCATGAAGAAGGCCTTGGGCCGGCGGACGATGGCGCGGCCGAGCGCGACGCGTTGGCGGTCGCCGCCCGACAGGCCGCCGACCGGCTTGTCGAGGATGGATTCGATCCGCAGAATACGCGCGACGTCCTCGACCCGCGTCTTGACCTCGGCCTTGGCCACGCCCTGGCTCAACAGCGGATAGGCGATGTTGCGGCGGACATTCATATGCGGATAAAGCGCGAACATCTGGAAGACGAAGGCGATATCGCGCTGGCTGGCGCGCTTCATGCCGACTTCGTCGCCATCAATGAAGATTTCGCCGGCGGTCGGCAGTTCGAGACCCGCCATCATGCGTAAAGTGGTGGTCTTGCCGCAGCCCGAGGGACCGAGCAGCATGAAGAACTCGCCGTCCTCGATGGTGAAACTCGACGCCTGCACCGCGGTGAAGCTTCCAAACTCCTTGCGCAGCTTTTCGATTCTGATCTGCGCCATGCTCTACTCCGGAAAATGACTGACGACGACGAACATGACCGTTCCCGTGAGCGTCACCACGAAGGAATAGCTGTAGAGCGCCATGGCGAAGGGCTGCATCATCATCAGCACGCCGAGCGCGATGAGACCCGATGCCAGAAACTCCCATTCATTGCGCCTGAAACGGCGCAGTCCCCTTAGAAACCGGCTCATTTTCTCACCGCTCCGAATGTGATGCCGCGCAGCAGATGCTTGCGAAGCAGGATCGTGAAGACCACGACCGGCACGAGGAAGAGCGTCGCTCCCGCCGCGACCGCCGGCCAATCCTGGCCGCTGACGCCGATGATGGTGGGGATGAAGGGCGGCGCGGTCTGCGCCGTGCCGGACGTCAACAGCACCGCAAAGGCGTATTCGTTCCAGGCGAAGATCAGGCAGAAGATCGCGGTCGAAGCGATGCCGGTGACCGCCTGCGGCAGCACGACCTTGTAAAAGGCCTGGAAGCGGGTATAGCCGTCAATCAGCGCCGCTTCCTCATATTCGATCGGGATCTCGTCGATGAAGCCCTTGAGCAGCCAGACCGACAGCGAGAGGTTGACGGCGGTGTAGAGCAGGATCAGCCCGGCATGGGTGTCGCTCAATCCGAGAGACCGGAACATCAGGAAGATCGGGATCGCCACCGCGATCGGCGGCATCATCCGCGTCGACAGGATGAAGAATAGCAGATCGTCCTTGAGCGGCACCTTGAAGCGCGAAAAGGCGTAGGCGGCGGCCGTGCCGAGCACGATGCAGAGCAGCGTCGAGCCGAAACCGATGACCACGGAATTGTAAAAGCGCTCGCCGTAACGCGAGGGACCCGCGATCACCAACCCGTCCTTGCGCACCAGCGCCTCATACCAGGTCTTCGGCTCGCCAAGCGCCTTGAGATCCTCTTCCGAGACCCGGGTTCGGGTGGTGAAGAGATTGACGTAGCCTTCGAGCGTCGGCGTGAACAACACTTTCGGCGGATAGGCGATGGCGTCGGACGGCGTCTTGAATCCGGTGGCGATGATCCAGACAAGCGGCATGATGGTGACGACCGCGTAAAAGATCACCAGCGCGCCGGCCACCCATTTCTGCCGAAGCGAGGGTTCGGTGACGGAATAGCTGCTCATCGTTCTTTCACCTTGTTGAGCGCCTTCACATAGATCGAGGCGAGGCCGAACACCGTCACGAACAGGATCACCGCATAGGCCGAGGCGTAGCCGGTGCGCCATTTCTCGAAGGCTTCACGTTTGAGATTGATCGAGGTGAGTTCGGTGATCGAGCCGGGGCCGCCGCCGGTCAATTGCACGACGAGGTCGAACATCTTGAAATTCTCGATGCCGCGAAACAGGATCGCCAGCATCAGGAAGGGCAGCACCAGCGGAATGGTGATCGTCCAGAACTGCCGCCATTTGCTGGCCCGGTCGCATTCCGCCGCCTCGTAGATGCTGTCGGGAATGGAGCGCAGCCCGGCCAGGCAGATCAGCATCACGAACGGCGTCCACATCCAGGTGTCGACGATGACGATCGACCAGGGGGCGAGCGAGACATCGCCGATCATGGTGAAGCTCGAGGGATCCAGCCCGGTGAAGAAGCCGACGACGTAATTGAACAGGCCGATCTGCGGCTGATAGAGAAAGGTCCAGAAATTGCCGACCACCGCCGGGCTCAGCATCATCGGCAGCACGATGATCGTGGTCCAGAGATCGTTGCCGCGAAACTTCTTGTTGATCAGATAGGCGAGCGAAAAGCCGATCAGCACCTGCAGCGCGATTGTCCAGAACAGGAAATGCGCGGTGGCCTGCATCGTCAGCCAGATATCGCCGTCCGTCAAGATGCGCTGGTAATTCTTCAAGCCCACGAATTGCGGCGCTTCATTGGGGCGATTGACGCGGAAATTGGTGAAGCTCAGCCTGACCGTCCAGATGAGCGGGAATATGTTGACCGCGAGCAGGAGAATAATCGTCGGCGTCACGAAGATCCAGGCGATGGCGCGGTCGGACATGCCCCGGACCCGTCTGGAAACCCCGGGCGGCGTGACGCGCGCGAGGCGATCGATGGCGCTCTCGGACATGGCTGCACCTGCTTTTAAACACTGATATCGAATGGCTTCTAGGCGCGGAGCCGGCATGGCCGGCTCCGCTGGCGGATCGCGCGAGGCGATCCGGAGAGATCAGAGCTTGCCTTCGTCTTCGAAGACTTCGGTCCAGTCCTTGACCAGACCGTCGAGCGCTTCCTTGGCGGTGCCCTGGCCGGCGATCACATAGTCGTGGAAGCGCTTCTGCGACGCCTGCAACAGCGAGGCGTAGGAAGGCTCGGCCCAGAAATCCTTCACGATCGCCATGGAATCGAGGAAGGTCTGCGCATAAGGCTGACTGGTGGCGAATGACGGATCCTCGACCACCGAACGCAGCGCCGAATAGCCGCCGAGCGACCACCATTTCTGCTGGATCTCGGGCTGGGCGAACCACTTGATATATTCGAGCGCCGCCTGCTGCTTGCTCGACGCCGCGACAACAGAGATGCCCTGCCCGCCCAGCTGTGCGAACTGCTTGCCGTCAGGTCCGGCCGGATTGGGGAAATAGCCCGACTTGTCGCCGCCGACATTCGGATCGGCATGGATGCCCGGCCAGATGAAGGCGAAGTTCATCTGCAGCGCGACCTGACCGGATTTATAGGCGTCGATATTTTCCGACATATAGGCGTCGGAGGAGCCCGGCGGCGTGCAGCAATCGTAAAGCGCCTTGTAATATTCGAGGCCGGCGATCGCCTGCGGCGAATTGACGAAGCCTTCCATTTCATAGGGCTTTTGCGGATTCTGATACTCGAAGCCGAAGCTGTAGAGCACGTCCATGGCGCCCATGGTGATGCCCTCGGAGCCGCGCTCGGTATAAACAGCCGCGCCATAGACGGTCTTGCCGTCGATCTCGCGCTTCTGGAAGAATTCGGCGATGTCCTTCAGCTCGGCGAAAGTCTTGGGGACTTCGAGCTCGCGGCCATATTTGGTCTTGAACTCTTCGCGAAGCTCGGGACGAGAGAACCAGTCCTTGCGATAGGTCCAGCCGACCACGTCGCCGAAAGCCGGCAGCGCCCAGTAATTCGGCGTGTTCTTCGGCCATTCGGCATAGCCGACCACGGTGGCGGGAATGAAGTTCTCCATCTTGATTCCTTCCTTGTCGAAGAAATCGTTGAGCTTCACATATTGGCCATTCTCGGCCGCGCCGCCGATCCACTGGCTGTCGCCGATCATCAGGTCGCAGAGCTTACCACCGGAGTTGAGCTCGTTGAGCATGCGGTCGGCGAAGTTCGGCCATGGCACGAATTCGAATTTCATCTTGTGACCGGATTTCGCCTCGAAATCCTTGCTGAGCTCAACCAGCGCATTGGCCGGGTCCCAAGCCGCCCAGCAGAGCGTCAATTCGTCCGCCTTGGCGGCGGTGGCGCCCGTCAGGCTGGCGGCGATGAGCGCGCCGGCGGCGACGGTGGTTTTCAGGAATGCCGATGTCATGACCTTCTCCTCCCTCACTGGCTCCCGACCTCCATCGGGAGAAATGCCGCCCCCTCCGGGCGACGACCTCAAGACATGCGCGACGCGGCGGCTTCCTCCAAAGCCCGGGGCGCTTTTGCGCTTCCTGCCGTCCATCACCATCTCCTGGCGCAAGTCTATAATTGAGGTGCGCACCTCAGCGCAAGTTAATTTTGAGGTGCGCACGTCAATTTCTTGCTTTTCTCTTGAAATTGTTGGAAAAGTCTTTCCCGATCAAACCCAGTGAACGCCATTCGCCATGATGAGACCCACCGCCAAGGACCTCGCCGAAGCAGCAGGCGTCAGCCTCGCCACGGTGGATCGCGTGCTCAACGACCGGCCCAATGTCAGCGAGAAAGCGGCGCGAAAGGTCAACGAGGCCATCGAGCGGATCGGCTTCATCCGCAATCCGGCAGCCGTCAATCTGGCGCGCAACAGGATTTATCGCTTCCGTTTCGTGCTGCCGATCGCCGGGGACCAGTATCTCGGCGCCCTTCTGGCCCAGGTCGAGGAAGCGCGCGACGCGCTCCGCGCCGATCTGACCGATGTCGACGTGGTCCAGGCGCCGGCCGGCGATCCCTATGCTCTCGCGAAATATCTGACGGGGCTCGATCCAGACCAAGTCGACGGCGTGGCCATCATGGCGCCGGAATCGCCGCAGGCGCGAGACGCCATGGCGCGGTTGATCGAGCGCGGCGTGAAAGTCGTGCAATTCCTGTCAGGCCAGGAAAAACTAGACGACGCGGATTTCGTGGGCGTCAACAACCACGCCGCCGGCGCGACCGCCGGCAAGATCATCGGCCGTTTTCTGGGCGACAAGCCGGGCAAGATCATGGTGGTCGCCGAAACCATGATGGCGCAGGACAGCATCGAACGGCGCCTGGGCTTCGACAGCATCATCAACACGCGCTTCCCGCATCTGAGCGCCCTGCCCTCGCTCGAAACCTATGGCGATGAGAAGCGCGCCCGCCAGGTGATCCGCCGCCTGCTCGAGCATCACCAGGATATCCGGGCCGTCTATGTATTGAGCTCGGAGGCGCGCGCGCCGCTCTCGGCGGTGGAGGAATTCGCGGACCCGCAGCGCCTGACCATCGTCGCGCATGAGCGGACTCCGTTCAGCGAAGAGGCGCTGAAGGACGAGCGCATCGATGCGATCATCGCCCAGGACCCGGGCCACGCCGTGCGTAGCGCGATCCGCATCATGCGGGCGCGGCTCGAACAACGCGAGCCGATCGCCTCACAGGAAAAGATCCGTATCGAGGTCTTGCTGAAGGAAAACATCTGATCGGCCGCCTTCGCGCGCAACATCGACCACCGGTGTATGGCGCATGGTGGCGCAAGGCGTCTCATGCGACGCTCTTCACTTCACCCGCACGCCCGGCAAACTCGTCACAGCCCGTTGAAGAACCCGCTCAACCGATCCATCGCCTGCTCCAGCCGCTCATAGCTCTCCGAGCCGAAACAGACGCGCAGGTGTTCATCCCCGGCCGCGCCGTAGAAACCGCCGGCTTCGACGACCACGCCGGTTTTTTCGAGAATGCGATCTGCCGCGTCTTGGGACTTCAGGCCCGTGCCGCTGATATTGGGGAAGGCGTAGATCGTGCCTTCGGGGCTCCGGCAGGTGACGCCGGGCATCTGGTTGAGTCGGCTCACCACCAGGTCGCGTTTGCGCCTGTCGTCCGCGACCATGGCGTCCAGGATCTCGGGATCGCCGGTGACCGCCGCCAGCGCCCCGTACTGGATGAAGGTGTTGACGTGGGTGATCTCGTTGGCCGTCAGCTTGAGCAACGCCGGCATCATGCTCGCGTCGGCGGCGATATATCCGAGGCGCCAGCCATCCATCGCATAGGCCTTGGTGAAGGCGAACATCGAGATGGTGCGCTCCTTCATGCCCGGCAGCGAAGCGATGGAAACGTGTTCGGCGCCGTCGAAGAGAATCTGTTCATAGACTTCGTCGGAGACCACCACAAGATCATGCGCTGTGGCGAGGTCCGCGAGAATTTCGAGCTCGGCCCGTGAATAGACCCGCCCCGTCGGATTGGAGGGATTGACCAGCACGATCATGCGCGTGCGCGGCGTGATGAGGGGCGCGATCAACTCCCGCTTGATCGCAAAATCGTCATGCTTGTCGAGCGGCGCGAGGACCACTTTTGCGCCGGTCATCTCGATCTTGTTGATGTGCTGGGGATAATAGGGCTCCAGCAGGATCGCCTCGTCGCCCTCGTCGAGCAACGCCATGAAGGCGACGAAAGAGGCTTGGGTCAGGCCGTTGGTCATCAGAATCTCGTCTGGCGACACCGTGATCTTGTTGTAGTCCCTGAGCTTCGCCTGCAAGGCCGTGCGCAGGGCCGGCTCGCCGCGCAAGTCAGAATAGTGGACAAGCCCGTCGCGAAGCGCCCTGACCGTCGCGTCCTTGATATGCGCCGGCGTGTCATGAAAGGGGCGTCCGAGTTCGAGATGAATGAGATCGCGTCCCGACGACGCCAGAGCCGCCGCCTTCTGAAACATTCCGAAGCTCTTGGGGGAAGTCTGCGTAATCCGTTTCGCGAAGCGTGGCATGTCTGATCCCGATGACTGGCGTTCGGCGCCCTGAACCGCGCCTTACCCCGACCTAACGAATCTTGAGCATTTGATCAAATGATATTGTCGCTTGTTTTTGATCTTTTCGGCGGCTAGATTTTCCGTACGGGGTATCGGCGGCGAGACGGCAAAGGGGCGCACATTGGCGTTGGACGAGAATTTCGGTCCTGTTCTGGCACGGGTTACGGTTCAGGACGCGGTCTACGTCAAGTTGCGAGAGGCTCTGCTTCTAGGGCGGTTCGATCCGGGCCAGGTGCTGACGATCGCCTCGCTTTCGCAGTCCTTCGACACCAGTCACATGCCCGTCCGCGAGGCTCTCAGACGGCTGGCGGCCGAGAACGCGCTGGAAGTGGCGCGCAACGGCTCCGCCCGGGTGCCTCCGGTCAGCATCGCCCGGCTCGACGACCTCTGCCGCGCCCGCGCATCAATCGAAGGTCTCGCCACGGAGCTGGCTGCGCAGCTGGTGACGCCGGAGGAGATCGACGCGCTAGATGACGTGGTGTCCGCTCATGAACGCTGCGCCGAGAAGGGCCAGGTCTTCGAGATGCTGGATTTCAACCGTGAATTCCACTACCGGGTCTACAGCGCCTCCCGGTCTGAAGTTCTGGTCCAGCTGATCGACACGCTTTGGTTGCGCTACGGTCCCTATATGCGCATGCTCTCGGCCTATGTCGAGCCGCGCATGGCCACCGAGGATTTTCGATCCTACACCGTGCATCACCGCAGAATCATCGCCGCCATGCGCCAGCGCGACGCCGGACGGGCGCGGGAGGAGATGGTCGCCGACATCAGGGACACGCAAGATCTGCTGCGCAGCCTGATCGACGCATGAGATCGTCCCCATCCGCGCCCGCCAAACCGCGGAAATGTAGCCCCAATATGGTAAGCGTCTGTTTTTTCAACAAATTTTATCGTAATGGCAAAAAATCTCTCCTCACGCATATTTCCGAGCGGCGACCAGATTGACGAAGGCCTGCTATTATGATCTTTTGATCAAAATAGTTGAGGCTTGAAATGTCCAGGTACTTTCTCTACCACTCCATCGGAACTTTTCCGAGCAAGGCGACCCAGATGAGCGATGCGCTAGGGCGCTTCTCGCAGGTCTGGTCGGCGGAAGACGATGGGCAATGGCCGGCGGCGCTGGCGGAACGCCAGAGCTTCATCGACGCCTGGCGCGGCGTGATCGACGCGCCGGAGCGTTCGATGACGACGGCGGAGAACGTCACCACCGCGCTTTACAGCCTGATAGGCGGTCTGCCTGCGGACCGGCTGCGCGGCAAGCGCGTGCTGGTGGCGGCCGATTGTTTCCCCAGCCTGCATTTTCTCCTCGCCGGCATCGCCCCGCGTTTCGGCTTCACGCTGGACACCGTGCCTTTCCGCCAGGGCGAAGCCTGGGTGCGCGACGACGATTTCATCGCCCATTGGCGGGAGGACGTAGGCCTGGCGCTCCTCACCTTCGTCTCCTCGACCACCTCTCACCGGGTGGACGTCGACAGGCTCGCCGCGCATGGTCATGCGATGGGCTCGATCGTCGGCGTCGACATCACCCAGGGCGTGGGTGTAGCGCCATTTTCGGTGTCGGGCGGGGACATCGATTTCGTCGTCTCGACTTCGCTCAAATGGTTGTGCGGCGCGTCCGGGGCTGGCGTGCTCTATGTTCGCCCCGACCTGCTAACCGACTGCCAGCCGGAATTGCGCGGCTGGTTCAGCCAGGAGAATCCGTTTTCCTGGGACCTCGACAAATTTCAATACGCCGGCGACGCGCGCCGCTTCGACCACGGCACGCCCGCCATCCTCGCCTCCGTCGCCTCGCTTCCGGGGATCAACTGGGTGATGGAGCGCGGCATCGACGCCATCCGCGCCAACAATCTCGGCGCCGCTCACAAGATCATCGGCCGCGCCAAGGATCTCGGCTGGAAAATCGCTTCGCCGCTCGACGACAATGAACGCGGCGGCAGCGTCATGTTGACGCTTCCTTCGACGATCGAGCCCCCTGCCGTTATCTCGGCGCTCCGGGCCGAGGAAATCTATTGCGACGCGCGCGGCAGCACCATGCGGCTTTCGCCGGGCGTGGTAACGTCCGAAAGCGCCGTCGACGAGCTGTTCAATGCGCTCGAACGCATTGTGCCGACGGGAAAGACCCGGTCCGCCTGAGACGAGGATGCGCCTCGCCTCGGAAAATACGACGTGAACTGCCACTATCCTGGTCAACAAAGAGAAAAGAGAGGAACAATGTTTAAAAAAGCACTCATGGCCGCCGCCGCCTTCACGATGATGGTTTCATCGGCCTTCGCGGACGGAAAAATCATCGTCGGCTCCTACGCGGCCAATCCGCCCTGGGAATTCCAGAATGAGTCCGGCACGTTCGAAGGCTTCGAAATCGACGTCGCCACGGAAGCCGCCAAGCGCGCCGGCATGGAGGTGGAATTCCAGCCGCTCGGCTTCCAGGCGCTGTTCGCCGCAACCAGCTCCGGCCGCATCGATTTCGCCATCTCCTCGATTTCGATCAACAATGACCGCCTGAAGACCCAGTCCTTCACCCAGCCTTATTATGACAGCGACGGCACGATCGTCGGCAAGGACGGCTCCTCGGTCAAAACGCTCGAAGATCTCAAGGGCAAGGTGATCGGCGTCGTCGCCGCCACCACCGGCGAAGCCTGGGCCAAGGAAAACGCCGACAAGCTCGGCATCTCCGAAGTCAAGAGCTACGCCGCCCAGCAGGACCTGTTGCTCGACGTGCAGAACGGCCGCATCGAAGGCGGCGCGGGCGAACTCGCGGGCTTTCAATACGCCATTCAGAAGGTGCCGGGCCTGAAGATCCTCGTCCGCATCCCCACCGGCGAGCGTTTCGCGATGATGGCGAAGAAGGACCATGAACTCCTTCCGAAGATCAACGACGCGATTTCGGCGATGAAGACCGACGGCACGCTCGCCGCCATCCACAAGAAGTGGTTCGGCGCAGAGCCCGACGCCGGCACCTCCACCGTCACCGTGATGCCCATTCCGGCAGCGCAGTAACTGCGTTAGGCTGCGGCGGAAACGCCGCAGCCTCCGACACTGTTCATCGAACCAGGTTGCGCTTAGCGCGGGATAGACATCATGGGTCTGATCGAAACCTTCTTCAATTGGGAGATCCTCGTTCGGTCCTTCCCCATCCTGCTGCGCGGCCTCGGCAACACGCTGCTTCTCGGCGTCTCCGCGATCTTCTTCGGCAGCATCTTCGGTCTAGCGCTGTGCTTCGTCAGGCTCTACGCGCCCAAGCCGTTCCAGTATCTTGCGGTCGCCTATATCGATGTGTTCCGCGCGCTGCCGATCCTGGTCGTGCTGATCCTCATTTATTACGCCCTGCCCTTCGTCGGCATTTCCTTCTCCTCATTCACCTCCGCCACGCTGGCGCTGTCGATGGTGCTGTCGGCCTTCACCGCGGAAGTCTGCCGCGCCGGCATCGAGAATGTGCCGAAAGGCCAGTTCGAAGCGGCCGCCAGCCTGGGCATGCCGTTCTGGCAATCCATGCGCAAGATCATCCTGCCGCAAGCGATCAAGGTGATGATCCCGCCGTTGACCTCGAACTGCATCTCGACCGTCAAGGACACGGCGCTGGCCTCGGTCGTGGCAATGCCCGATCTCTTGAAGCAGGCGAACGACACGCAGGCATTGATGGCCAATCCCACGCCCCTGATCGGCGCAGCCATCATCTATTTCGTCATTCTGTGGCCGCTGGTTCGCCTGGTCGGCTATCTCGAAAAGCGCAGCGCCGCCGCCCGGTCGACGCATTGATCTTCAGAAAGCCTAGACGTCCATGAGCGATCTCAAATCGATGGATCAGCCCGCCATCGTCATGCGCGGCATCAACAAGTTTTACGGCCGCTACCACGCGCTGCGCGACGTGAACCTCACGGTCGCCAAAGGCGAGCGCATCGTCGTTTGCGGCCCGTCGGGCTCCGGCAAGTCGACGACGATCCGCTGCATCAACCAGTTGGAGAAGCATGACAGCGGCGCGATCACCGTCAACGGCATCGAGCTCGGCGCCAAAGGCCAGCGGCTGGACGAGATCCGCCGCGAGGTCGGCATGGTCTTCCAGCATTTCAACCTGTTTCCGCATCTGACCATTCTGGAAAACTGCACGGTGGCGCCGATGACGATCAAGAAGACGTCCCGCAAGGACGCCGAGGATATTGCGCGCCGCTACCTCGAGCGCGTCCGCATCGGCCATCTCGCCGATCGCTATCCGGCGCAGCTCTCCGGCGGCCAGCAACAGCGCGCGGCCATCTCGCGCTCGCTCTGCATGCAGCCGAAGATCATGCTGTTTGACGAGCCGACCTCGGCGCTGGACCCTGAAACGGTCGGCGAAGTGCTCGATACGATGATCTCACTCGCCGAAGACGGCATGACCATGCTGGTCGTCACCCACGAAATGGGCTTCGCCAGGCGTGTCGCCGACCGGGTGATCTTCATGGATCACGGCGCGATTTGCGAGGAAGGGCGGCCCGAGGAATTCTTCTCCGCCCCCAAGACCGAGCGCGCCGCCGCCTTCCTCAGCCAGATCATGCATTGACGCCGCTTCGGCGGCCTTCCGAACCCTTGGAGCACCCGATGTCCCCTGCCCATGAACAAGGCGGCGCGTTCCCGCTCGCGCAGATACGCGCGCATTTTCCGGCGCTGTCGCTGCCCGGCGATCCCGTCTATTTCGACAATGGCGCAGGCGCGCAGGTCCCGCAGGGCGTGCTCGACGCGGTCGGCCATCACATGCTGCATCGCATGGTGCAGCGCGGAGGTCGCTATGCCGCAAGCCGCGCCGTCGATGAGGCGATCACCGAAGCCCGCGCCCGCGTCGCCGATCTCGTCAACGCCTATGATCCCGCCGAGATCTCCTTCGGCATGAACGCCACCTCGTTCATCCGGCTGGTCAGCCTCGGCATCGCCCGGTTGATTGGCGCGCGCAACGAAATCGTCGTCACCGATATGGACCATGACGCCAACATCGCCACATGGTTGGCGCTGGAAAGCCATGGCGCCAAATGCGTCTGGTGGCGCATGCGCGACGACGGCGCTCTGCATGTCGAAGATCTCGCGCCCTTGCTCAATGATCGCACGCGGCTGGTGGCTTGCACCGTGGCGTCGCACGCCATCGGCTCGCTGGTCGATGTAAAGGCGGCAGGCGCGATGGCGCATGCCGCCGGCGCGGAGGTGTTTCTTGACTGCGTTCACTATGGCCCGCATGGCCTGATCGACGTGCAGGACTGGGATTGCGACTATCTCGTCTGCTCCGGCTACAAGAATTTCTCGCCGCATATGGGCTTTCTCTGGGGTCGCTTCGACCTTCTGAAGGCGTTGCCGACCTTCAAGGAAGACTTCATCCCCGATGTCCCGCCGCACAAGATCGAGGTCGGCACGTTCACCTATGAGAACGCCGTCGGCATGGGCGCGGCCGTCGATTATCTCGCCGCGCTGGGCCGAAACTTCTCCCCGACGTCCACGACCTCCCGCCGTGACGATCTCGTTGCCGGAATGACCGCCATTCGCGCCTATGAACTGACGCTGTCGCGGGCGATGCTGAGGGTGCTGACATCGCATGGCGCGACGATCTATGGCGTCTCGGACGAAACCCGGATTTCAGAGCGCGTCCCGACTTTCTGCTTCAACCTTCCCGACCGTCGCCCGGCCGATGTGGCACAGGCCATGGCCGACGCGAATTTCATGATCCGCGACGGCCATATGTATGCGCCGCGCCTGATGGCGCGACTGGGGCTCGCCATGGACAGCGGCGCGCTTCGAGCGACGCTGGTGCACTACAATACCGTAGAAGAGATTTCGCGGTTCGATCGAGTGCTCGAACAACTGGTCTGAATTGACTCAGCCTGAACTCGGAACGTACTGGGCGGCGCAAATCGCGCCGCCCAGGTTTTCATCGCGTCGCCGGTTATTCGCCAAGAGACGCCTTGAGCTTGGTCACCTCGTCGGCTTCCATCTGGCCGAGGGTCGTCACCTCGCCGTCCTTGATCCTCCAGAGACGGAACGGGCCGGTGATGTCGCCATATTTGTCGAAGCTGACATTGCCGATCACGCCTTCATACTTGATCGGCTTGCCTTCCTTAAGAAGTTTCAAAGCCTTTTCGAACTCGGCCTTGCCGGCATGGATCGGCTCGCCGCCAGCCGCCACGACTTCGGGAATAGCCGCCTTGATCGCCGCCTTGTCGGCCTTGCCGGCCTTGGCGATGGCGAGCGCGACGATCGCGCCGGCGTCATAGGAACGGTCGGCGGCCGGCGCCGACGGCGAAATGCCGTCGGAGAACGCCTCGTAATTGGCGTTGAAATACTCGGTCGACGCAGTCGGGCTGGTGCCCGAGGACGTGCCATAGGCGTCGTTCAGATATTGCGCGCCGACGGCGGAGATGAAATCCCCCGAATTCATGCCGTCATTGAGCAGGAACTTGGCCGGGCCGCCGCCGGAGATCCAGGCGCGGGCGATGGTCGCGCCATCGACAGGCGTGCTGACGAGATAGAGGGCTTCCGGCTCGCCGTTCATTGCAGCGCTGGCTTCGGCCGAATAGCTCGCCTGCTTTTCGTTATAGGGTGTGGTGGAGGTGATGACGCCGCCGAGCTTGGTGTAGGCGGCGGAGAATTCCTTCACCATGTTGACGCCGAAGTCGTTGTTGACGTTGATGATGGCGATCTTCTTAAGGCCCTGGTCGATGGCGTATTTCGCAGCCGCCGTGCCCTGCAGCGCATCGGACGTGATGGTGCGGAAGAAGACGCCATTGGTCTTGCCGTCGCGACCGAGCGCCGTCAGCGTCGGCGAGGACGAGGCGGGCGAGACCTGAGGCACGCCGGCCGGCGCGGTGACCGAGGTCAGGATCGGGATCGACACCGACGAGATGATGCCGCCGATGATGACCGGCGCTTTCTTGATGTTGACCAGCTGGGTGGCCTGGTCGACGGCGACGTTGCCCTGGCTCTGGCTGTCGCGGGTGTCCATGACCAGCTTGCAGCCGTCGACGCCGCCGGCGTCATTGAAGTCGCGGAAGGCCATTTCGATCGATTTTGCGCCGGCCTTGCCATATTCGCCGGCCGGGCCGGTCAGTTCCATGACGACGCCGACGGTGATGTCGCAATCGGCGGCGAAGGCCGGCAGCGCGAGGCCCGCCAGCATGGTGGATGCGAGAACCAGTTTTTTCATGTCATTCCCCTTTGTTGAGATTGTATTTCATGATGCTCCCATGACGTCCCGTCCGATCCCGTTCGAGCGTGTAGACGTCCCCTTCCAGCTCCTTGGCCTCGGCCATGACGGCCTCGATCTCGGAGAGATCCTGATCCGACAGCTGGGTGTCGGAGATCGCCAGATTGGCGGCAAGATGATCGCGATTACGCGCGCCGACGATGACGGCGGCAACGCCGGGCCGGCGCAGCATGGCGGCGCTGGCGATCGTGGCGATGTCGGTCCCATGCCGGTCGGCGATGCGTCGCAGCGCGGCGAGCAGCGCCTGGAACAGGTCCCAGCCGCCGATATCGTCGATGATCAGCTTATATTTGGTCAGCGAGCGGTTCTCGAGCGGATGTTCGGGCTCGGCCTCTCCCAGCCAACGATCGCTCAGAAACCCGCCGGCGACGGTGCCGTAGCAGAACAGCGCAAAGTTGTTCTCGGCGGCAAGCGCCGTCATCCGCTTTTCCGGCCGGCGATCGAGCAAAGAATATTGCAGCTGCAGCGAGGCCAGCGGCACGCCTGATCCGATCAAAGCCTCGATATGTTCACTGTCGAAATTGGTGGCGCTGACCTTGTCGATCTTGCCTTCCTGCTGCAACTCCTTCAGCCAGCCTGCCGTCTTGAGCCAGCCGTCGATGTCGTAAGCCCACCAGTGAAACTGGACGAGATCGAGTCGGTCGAGATTGAGCCGCTTCAGCGAGGTGTCGATGACGCCTTCCACATAGGCTTTGCTGATGGTGGGCAGCACCGCGAGATCGGGGACGAATTTGGTATGCACCCGGATGCGGTCGAGCGCGTCCTGGCCGCGAAGATCGCGATAGCGCAGGCGGAAGCGGCCGATCATCTCCTCAACGCCGGTATAGATGTCAGCGCAATCAAAGGTCGTGATGCCGGCGTCGGCGAAAGCGACCATATCGTCGATGGCCGCGTCCGGATCGACGGCGCCATGTCCGCCGGCCAATTGCCAGCCGCCGCGGATGACGCGGGAGATGTCGTAGCCGGGGGCTAGGGAGATGCGTTGCATGAGATCAGTCTTTCAGGGGAACGGCAGTCGTTTCGGCGTGGCTGAACTGGCGCAGGCCCAGCCGCTTGATGCGCAGGCGCGTCGCGCAATTGGGGTCCGGACAGGCGATTTCGGCGTCGGTGGTCATCCAGTCATGTGGATGTGTGGGGCGCTGCTTGGCGGCCAGCAGCGGCAGAACCGAGGCGAGCGAATAGATCGAGACGCCCTGTCCGGGCGGCAGATGCAGCATCTCGCCGCGAAGCTCGAAATGGTCGCCGGGCTTGGCGCCGCAATAGACGGGGCCGTTCTCCGGGATAACCACCTCGACGCGCAGGTCATAGAGTTCGAACAAGTCATTGACACTCATCGCATTCCTCACGCGGCTTGTTCGGCGAGAAGCCGGGTTCTGACGAGGTCGAAGGACCGGCCGATATCGTTGGCGAGCGACCGCGTCGCGCCCTCGGCGTCGCCGCGCTCGATCGCTTCGATCATCGCCCAGTGATGGTCGGTGGCGGCAAGTCCGCCCTGTTCATCATGGATCTGAGCGGCGGCGCGCACGACCGGGCCGGATTGCAGCCAGAGGCTCTCGACGATCGGGATCAGCACATTCGAACCGGCGGCCTGATAGATGTGGAAATGGAAGCGCTGGTTGAAGCGCGATGTCACCGGACCGATGTCCAGACCGTGTTCCCCGAAGGCCAGATCACACTCCCGGTTGATCTCCTTGAGAACCTCAAGATCTTCTTGAGAAAGATTGGCGATGGCGAGCTCCACCATCCGGCCTTCGATCAGCACACGGGCGCGTTCCAGATCATCGAGACGCTGGCGGGTGATCAACGGCACGCGGACGGTGCGGTTCGGCATCGCCTCTAGCGCCTGTTCGGACACCAGACGCCCCAACGCCTCGCGCACCGGCATGGTGGAGGTCTGCAGCCGCTCGGCGAGATCGACGATGCGCAACGCGTCTCCGGCGGCGAAACCTCCGCTGATGAGGGTTTGCCGCAATTGGCCATAGACGCGATCCTGCACGGTTTCCCGCCCGACCGGCGTCAGCCCTTCCACGGAATTGCTCTGTAGGTCCGTCATCTCCGCCTCATGCGTCTCCACGAGAAATTCCGGTTGATTTTCCTTCGCCCATAAAGTTTGATCAAACATCATACATCAAATCAAGTCTGAATCTTGAGAATGGCCGCCAGCAACGTTCAAACTTCGATAGCTCCCTCCCCGCCCGTCATCGACGCGCGGCGGCTGACCAAACGTTTCGAAGGCCTGACGGTGGTCTCCGAGATGTCGCTGACAGTCGGCCGCGGCGAAATGGTCGGCCTGATCGGGCCGAACGGCGCCGGCAAGACCACCATGTTCAATCTCATCGCCGGCAGTTTGAAGCCGACATCTGGAGAATTGTGGATTTCCGGCCGCGAAGTCTCGGCTGCAGCGCCCGAAACCCGCATCGCGCATGGCTTGGCGCGCACCTTCCAGATCCCCCGCCCCTTCCCGGAAATGAGCGTGCTCGAAAATGTGCTGGTCGGCGGCCAGCAGCAGGCAGGTGAAAGCCTGTTCGCCAATTTTCTCCGACCAGCGGCGGTGCGGGCGCGCGAGGCCGCGCTGATCGACAAAGCCCGCGGCCTTCTGGATTTCGTCACGCTCTCGCATCTCGAACTTCAGCCGGCGCGGATTCTCTCCGGCGGCCAGCGCAAGCTGCTCGAACTCGCTCGCGTGCTGATGGCCGATCCCAATGTGATCCTGCTCGACGAGCCGGCAGCGGGCGTCAATCCCGTCTTGCTGGAGGTGATCATCGAACGCGTGACGGCGCTCAACCGTCAGGGCGTGTCCATCCTGCTGATAGAGCACAATATGGACATGGTCTCCCGGCTCTGCTCGCGCGTAGTGGCGATGGCGCTCGGAAAACTGCTGGCGGAGGGCTCTCCTGCCGATGTGGCGGCCAACCCCGCCGTCATCGACGCGTATCTCGGAGGCGGCTTGTGAGCGACATCGTCCTCTCCACCAAGGCCCTGGTCGCCGGTTACGAGCCTGACCTGCCGATTGTTCGCGGCGTCGATTTCGAGGTCCGGAAGGGTGAACTCGTCGTGCTGCTCGGCCCCAACGGCGCAGGCAAATCCACTTTCGTCAAGGCCATCGCCGGGCTGGTTCCGATCCATTCAGGCGCTATGACGTTGAATGGCCGCGACATCACCCGCGTCGCCCCGCATCGGAAAGTGGCGGAAGGGCTGGGCTTCGTGCCGCAGACCGAAAATGTCTTCGCCACCATGAGCATTGTCGAAAACCTGCAGATCGCGGTCGCGCATCTGCCGCGGTCCCAGCGCAAGCCGGCGATCGAGGCGCTGTTTGCACGGTTTCCCGATCTGGCCTCGAAGCCCTCTCGCCTCGCCGGCGCGCTGTCTGGCGGACAGCGTCAGATGCTCGCGGTCGCCCGCGCGCTCGCGCTTGATCCGCCCGTCATCATTCTCGACGAGCCCTCCGCCGGCCTGTCGCCCAAGATCGTCGGCGAGGTCTTTTCCATGCTCCGCAGCGTCAACGCCAGCGGCGTGACCGTGATCCTGGTCGAGCAGAATGTGAAGGCGGCGCTCGCCATCGCCAGCCGCGCCGTGATTCTGGCGGAGGGGCAGATCCGCCACCAGGGAACGCCGGCGGAACTGGCGGATGATCCGCTGGTCGGCAAGATCTATCTGGGCGCGACCCATTCCACCGAAAGGGCTTCCCCATGAACCCTCAGTTTCTCATGGATGGGTTGATTGCCGGGTCGATCATCGGGCTCGGCGCGGTCGGCGTCACGCTGACCTATTCGATCCTGCGCTTTTCCAATTTCGCCCATGGCGAGCTTCTGTCCTGGGGCGCCTATCTCGCTCTCGCGGTCTCCAGCGCGCTCGGCTATCTCGCGACGGACCTGACTGCGGCTATCGGCCCTTTCTCATTCGGCTGGTCACTGCCCTTGGGCATGCTACTTGCGATCATGCTGACCGGACTGTTGGCGCTTGCCGTGGACGCCTTGCTGTTTTCCAGCTTCCGCCGCCGGGGCAGCGCCGTGATCATCATGGTCATGGCGAGCTTCGGCGCATCGCTGGCTTTGCGCAGCCTCCTCGAATTCATCTTCACCTCCAGCCCCGCCTATTTCACCAATGCGCTGCAGATCGCAATGAAGCTCGGCGGCGGCCTGCGCGCCACGCCCGACCAGTTGCTGATGCTGGCGCTCGCGACCATCGCGGTGATCGTCGTGCATCTCCTGATGACCCGCACCGATATCGGCCGCGCCATGCGCGCGGTCAGTGAAAATCCGGCGCTCGCCAGCATCGCCGGCATTGATGTGCGCCGCGTGATCCGCACGGCGTGGTTCCTCGGCGCGGCGCTCGCCTGCGTGGCCGGCGTCATGAGCGGTCTGCTCATCCAGATCCGCCCCTATCTCGGCCATGACCTGCTGCTGCCGCTGTTCGCCGCCGCGATCCTCGGCGGCATCGGCAGCGTGCCGGGCGCGATGCTGGCGGGGCTGATCATCGGCCTCTTGGAAGCGCTGGCGGTGCAGCTGGTCGGCGCGGAATGGCGCGCGGGGGTCGCTTTCGTCATCCTCATCGCGGTTCTGCTCGCGCGCCCGCGCGGCCTGTTCGGGAGAGCGACATGAGCCTCGATATCCTCGCTTACGCCGCCTTTTTCCTGACCGTGGCGCTGACCTATGCGGTCATCTGCCTGGGGCTCAATGTGCAATGGGGCATGACCGGGCTGTTCAATGTCGGCGTCGCCGCCTTCGTGGCGGTTGGAGCCTACACGTCTGCCATTCTGACGACGCCCGACGCGCCCGATCGGCTGGGCGGCTTCGGCCTGCCGATCGTCGTGGGCTGGCTCGGCGCGGCGGTTTTATCAGGACTTCTGTCCTGGGGCGTCGGGGCGCTGACGATCCGCCTGCGCGCCGATTATCTCGCGATCGCCACATTCGGCGTGGCGGTGACGATGCAACTCGCCATGCTCAATCTGCAGCCGGTGACCGGCGGCGCCTTCGGCATCGGCTTCATCCCTCGGCCGTTCGGCGAATGGCAGGAAAATGCAGCACTGTTCAGCTTCGCCAATTTCGGCGTCATGGCCGTCGTCGTTCTCTGCCTCTATCTCGGCCTCGAGCATCTGGCGAAAAGCCCCTGGGGCCGCGTGCTGCGCGCCGTGCGCGAGGATGAAACGGCGGCGCAGGCGCTCGGCAAGCGGCCGATCCGATTCCGCCTGCAGGCTTTCACGCTCGGCGGCGCGATCATGGGCCTCGCCGGCGCCTGCCAGGCGCATTTCATCGGTTTCATCGCGCCGGACAATTACATGCCGATCCTGACGTTCCAGGTCTGGGCCATGCTCATCGTCGGCGGCTCCGGCAACAACAAGGGCGCCATCGCCGGCGCCATCCTCGTCTGGGGCCTCTGGGCGCTGACGGCCGCCGCCGTCTCGACTTTCGTTCCGCCCGACCAACAGGCGCGCGCCGCCTCCCTGCAAATCGTCGCCATCGGCGTCGGGCTCTGCCTGATGCTGCTCTGGCGCCCTCGCGGCCTGTTCGGAGAGGTCAGCCCGCTGAGCCGCCTCAAATCCGCCCGCGCCGCAAAACCCAAGGACTGACACCATGACCGCCCGCCCCGACCGTATCCGCCTCACTCCCGAGCTGGAGATCAGCCGCCTCGTCTGCGGCCTCTGGCAGGTCGCCGACATCGAGAAGAACGGCGAGACCATCGATCCCGAAACCGGCGCCGATGCGCTGGCCGCCTATGCGAAGGCGGGCTTCGACACATTCGACATGGCCGATCATTACGGCTCTGCCGAGATCATCACCGGCCGCCTACTGGCCCGCTTCGACAGCGCCGACAGACCCCGCGCCTTTACCAAATGGTGCCCCGAGCCCGGCCCGATGACCCACGAGATCGTGCGGCGCGGCGTCGAGGAGCGATTGGAGCGGTTGAACGTCTCCAAGATCGATCTGCTGCAATTTCACTGGTGGACGTTTGAACATCCGGCCTGGCTCGACGCGCTGCATGAAATGCAGGCGATGAAAGAAGAAGGCTTCATCGGCGCGCTCGGCCTCACCAATGTCGATGCCGCGCATCTGGCGTTGGCCTTGGCCGACGGCATCGAGATCGTCAGCAATCAGGTTTCCTTTTCGCTGATCGATCGCCGCGCGGCAGGCGATCTCTCGCGCGTCTGCGCCAGATCCGGCGTCAAGCTTCTCGCCTATGGCACGCTCTGCGGCGGGTTCCTCTCGGAAAAGTGGCTCGGCAAGCCCGAACCCACCGAGATCGCCGATTGGAGCCGGTCGAAATACAAGCGCTTCATCGATGCGGCCGGCGGCTGGGAGCCCTATCAGGCGATCCTCCGCGCCGCCTCAAGCATCGCTCGCAAGCACAATGTCTCGCTGTCGAATGTCGCAAGCCGGTGGGTGCTGGAACATGAGGCGGTCGCCGCCACGATCATCGGCGCGCGCCTGGGAGAGAGCGAGCATCGCGACGACAATCTCAACGTTTTCCGCTTCGCGCTCGACGCTGACGACCATGCCGCGCTCGATGCGGCTTTCGCGCAGACCACGCCCATTCCCGGCGATTGCGGCGATGAATATCGCAAGCCGCCATTCCTCACGGCCTCAGGCGATCTCAGCCATCATCTCGACGCGATCCCCTCGGTCTATCAGGCCGTGCCCGTGCCGGGGCGCCCCGATCGTCTCAGAGTATCCTCGGGCAGCGTCTGGGAGCCGATTGCCGGTTACAGCCGCGCGGTCCGCGTCGGCGACCGCATCCTCGTCTCCGGCACCACCGCCACCCATGGCGCAAACCGCTGCGTCGCCCCGGGAGACCCGGGCGCACAGGCGACCTATATCCTCGACAAGATCGCCGCCTCGCTCGCCCCACTCGGAGGCAAGATGGAAGACGTGGTGCGCACCCGCATCTACCTGAAGGACGCCAATCAATGGGAACCGGTTTCGCGCGCCCATGGCCGCGTGTTCGGCGAGGTCCTGCCGGCCAACACGCTGATCGAGGCCGGCAATCTGATCGGCGACTATGAGGTCGAGATCGAAGCGGAAGCGGTGGTCGGCTGAGCCGCTCCCGGATGGTTTCGCCAAGCTGGAAGGATTGCGAGAGCCAATCGCAAGGCTGCGCCGCCTTGCCGGCGGGATGAAAGGACGTTGTCGCCGCTCGACAAAAGGCTTGGAGCCGGCTTTCAGACATCTCCGCCTCCTTGTTCCGGCGGAGATGTCTTATCTCGCGAAAAAAGCGAGGTCTTCGCTCTCAGGCGTCGACCGTCTCCCGCACATCGTCGAGGAGAAAATGGACGATGACATAGTTCGTCGTCACCTGCCGGCCGCTCTCGCTCACATGCTCCTCGACGCCGCCGTCCGTGGGGTGCCAACGATGATAGTGCGGATTGGTGGTGATGAGCGTAATCGCCTTGCCGAGCCGGGCGCCGCCCAGCCGGTAGCGCGCTTCGGCCAAAGGCCAGATCCGCTCGAAATCCTGCTGCGTGATCCTCAGGCGCAACGCCTGGCGCGACCCATGCCCCTCTTTCGCCGAACCGGCTTCGCCGCTTCCCGGCTCCTCAAGCGTCACCTCCTCCGCGTCGTTCAGTATGAAGTCGAGGTCGTCAGGCCACATTCGTCTCATGAAGTCGCTCCTCCCAGCTTTCCATGTCGATAACGCCATCAGTTTACCTCCAATGGCGGGCGACGCAAGGAGGGCGCCGGGACAAGATGCACATGCCGCGCCTTAGCCTTCGCAACGAGCCGCTGATACCGGCCGCCACGCGTTCACATCGCCGCCGCCGTATTCATTCACCGCGGCGGATAATGGGGCCGACTTCCCCGATGGTCGATTGACGACACTTGTATGAATATGTTTATACATCTGTCATCGAACGCCCAATTGGTCCGGGCCGACAGACCGCCAGCCGATGGCGTTCGGAGAAAAACTCCGAGCAGAGATACGCAGGGGGACATGCCATGGGCGCTGCAGCCGCCGACCAGATCGCTGTTTCCGTTCAGAATGTCGGAATGAAATTCGGCGCGGTCCAGGCTGTGAAGAACGCCTCGTTCGATCTGCCCAAAGGGCGCTTTCTCACCATCCTGGGTCCGTCCGGCTCAGGCAAGACGACGCTTCTTCGCATGATCGCCGGCTTTGACCGCCCGACCAGCGGCGAGATCTTCATCAGCGCCCGCCCGGTAAGCGCGGTGCCGGCGCATCGGCGCGCCATCGGCATGGTCTTCCAGAAGCTCGCGCTCTTCCCGCATATGACGGCTGGGGAAAACATCGCCTTCCCGCTGAAAATGCGTCGCCACGACGCCCGCGTCATCCCCGAGAAGGTCGAAAAATATCTCGACCTCGTTCGGCTCGGCGGTTATGGCGATCGGCGGATCGGCGAGCTCTCGGGCGGCCAGCAGCAGCGTGTCGCCATCGCCCGCGCGCTCGTGTTCGAACCGGACCTGTTGCTGCTCGACGAGCCGCTGGCCGCGCTGGATCGCAAGCTGCGCGAAGAGATGCAGCTCGAATTTCGGCGGATCCAAAAGGAACTCGGGGTGACGACGATCAATGTCACCCACGATCAGCGAGAGGCCTTGGTGGTGTCCGACGAGGTCATCGTCATGAATGACGGCGAGATCCAGCAGAATGCGCGGCCCGTCGACGCCTATCGGACGCCGTCCAACGCCTTCGTCGCCAATTTCATCGGGGTCACCAATTTCATCGACGGCAGGGTCGTCGATCTCTCGGCGCCGGCGGCGGCGATCGAATCGAATGGCCGACGCCTCGCCGGCGTCGCCGCCGATCCGAAGCTTGCGGTAGGCTCCCGCTGCGCCGGGGCAGTGCGCGCCGAGCAGGTCCGCATCGCCGTAAAGGGCGACGGTCTCGCCGGCCTGGAAACGGTGGTGGCCGGGCGCGTCGTCGACTGCATTTTCGAAGGCGAGCGTGTCGTCTATGAAATCCGTGTCGGGGAACTGGGGGACGCGCTCATGCGCGTCTTCGATCACGATCCCGAAACGCATCTGCAGTTCAGTCCCGGGGAGGAGGTCTGTCTGGGCTGGAATGCACGGGATATGCATGTCTTTCAAAAATGACCCTCAGAAGGTCGAGCCAGAGGAGAGTGTTACATGTCGCATGAAAAATCTATGAATGCCCCGCTCCGTCGCCGCACCATGCTGGCGTCCATGGCGGCGGCCGGCGCGTCCGCCGGTCTGTCGACCCTCGGCGTTGGCCGCGCCTTCGCCCAGGAACCGGAAAAGCCCGCCGAAATCATCGTGCGCGCCTGGGGCGGAAGCTGGGTGGATGCGCTCAAGGCCGGCGTATCCGACAGCTTCACCAAGGCGACCGGAATTGCGGTTCGCCACGACCTGACCGAAGACAACGAAATTCAGCCGAAAGTCTGGGCGGCCGTCGCTCAGAAGCGCGTTCCGCCGATCCACATCAATTGGGACACCACCACCAACGCCACCAAGTCGGCGCTGCGGGGCGTGACGGAGGATCTCTCGGATCTGCCGAACCTGAAGAACGCGACGGACCTCGCCAAGCCTGTCGGCCTCGACGGCTACCCGATCGTCAACACCTATGGCTATGTCTATGTCTTGGCCTATCGCCCCTCCGCCTTCCCGAACGGCGCGCCGAAGTCGTGGAAGGATCTGCTCGATCCCAAGCTGAAGGGCCGCATCGCGCTGTACAACGACGGCATCGGCTTCCACTTCCCGGCCCAGGTCGCCGGCGGCGGCAAGCTCGAGGACATCCCGGGCAACATGCAGCCGGCCTGGGACTTTATTTCGAAGATCAAGGAACAGCAGCCGCTCTTGGGTGAAGATCCCGACTTCACCACATGGTTCCAGAAGGGTGAGATCGACGCCGCCTGCACGATTTCGACCAACGCCCGCGAAGCCAAGAAGAACGGCATCGAGATCGCCTGGGTGGTGCCCGAGGAAGGGGCGAAGTTCGATACCGACGGTCTCTGGATCCCCAAGGGACTTCCGGAGAACGAGCTCTATTGGGCGAAGCAATACATCAACCATGCGCTGACCCAGGAAGCCCAGCAGATCTGGCTCGACGGACTCGGTCTGCCCGGCGTCATTCCGGGCGTGAAGCCTCCGGCCGATCTCGCAAACGACCCGTCCTATCCGACGACCGAGGAGCAGTTCAAACATCTGATCCGCATCTCGTCGAAGGTCCAGGTCGAAAACGAGAGCCAGTGGTTCGCCAAGTTCAAGGAAATCATGCAGGGTTGATCCCTGTGGCGCCCGCCGCCCTCGTCGGCGGCGGGCCTTCCGCTTCGCCCTGCAATCCATCTTCGTCATCGCGACGCCTTCTCTCCGCCTCGTGAACGGCAAAAGGACCGGACTCATGCGCGCTTCCCGTGTCGCCTATCCTCTGACGTGGCGCGTCATGGATGTCTTCGAACGGCTCGCAGCCGTCCTGTGGCCGACCAGCTTCCGGAGGGCGCTGCCCTATCTGATGTTGCTGCCGGCCGTCGTGCTGGTGGGCCTTCTCGTGCTCGGCCTCATCCAGATCGGCGATGCGAGCCTCAGGACGCTCGACACCAATACGTTCCTGATGTCCGAAACCTATACGCTCGCCAATTATCAGCGCGCGATCACCGAGAAATTTTTCATCACGGTGGCCGGTCGCAGCTTGGTGGGGGCGCTGATCGTCACCGTGATCACGCTGATCTTCGCCTTTCCCTACGCTTATCTGATGGTGCGGACGCCGTCTTCGGCGCTGCGCAAATTTCTGCTGGTGGCGCTGTTTCTGCCGTTCTTCATCGGCCAGGTGGTGCGCGCCTATGGCTGGCTGATCATTTTGGGAAATCAGGGCATGGTCAACGAAGCGCTCGGCCTGGTGGGCGTCGAGCCGATGCGCCTTCTCTACAATTATCCGGCCGTTCTCTTCGGCCTCGTCCAATATATGCTGCCTTTCGCTGTGCTGATGCTGGCTCCGGCCTTGACCGCCATCCCGGCGGAACTCGAGGCGGCGGCGACTTCGCTGGGCGCGAGTTGGGGACGAAGTTTCCTCCACGTTCTGCTGCCTTTGGCCAAACCAGGCCTCGTCGGAGCCGGTCTCGTCGTCCTGACCCTGTCGCTGACGGATTTCGCCATTCCGGCGATCCTCGGCGGCGGCACACAGGATTTCATCGCCAACGCGATTTACGACCAGTTCTTCCGCACGTCCGACCAGGGGCTGGGCGCGACGCTTTCGCTACTGCTCGTCGCGGTCGGCTCGATCCTGGTCGGGGTCGTCTTCATGCTGTTCGGCGCCGGAACTCTGTCCATGGGCGGCGACCGCAAATGACCGGCGCCCGCAGCAAATCGATCGTGATCTGGGCTTTCGTGGCGACGGCGCTCATCATGCTTTCGGCGCCGACCATCGTCGTCCTCGGAGCCTCGTTCACCGCCGGCAACATCATCACCTTTCCGCCCGACGGCTTCTCGCTGCAATGGTACGCCAAGATCCTCCAAGCCGGCGACCTACGCCAGGCATTCGTTCGTTCGTTGATCGTCGCAGCCATCTGCACCGCGGTTTCCATTCCGGTGGGCACATTGGCGGGGATCGCGCTCGCCAAATATCGGGTGCGCTTCGCCCGCTCCCTTCAGGTCTATCTGCTGTTGCCCTTTACAATTCCGTTGATCGGGTCGGGCATCGGCATGATGCTCGCGTTCGGACAAATGGGCGTGTTGGGCCAAGTCTGGCCCGTCGGCATTGCCTGCGCTGTGATCAACCTGCCTTTCATGATCTGGGCGGTCACGGCGAGCGCCAGCAATCTGTCGCCGGATCTGGATCTGGCGGCGGCCAATTGCGGCGCCCCGCCGCTTCAAACCTTCTTCTACATCACGCTTCCCGCTGTGCTTCCGGGCGTGATCACAGGCTCGTTGCTGATGTTCATCCTGGCGCTCAACGAGTTCTTGGTCAGCCTGCTCCTCGTCGATGCGCGAAGCGTGACGCTGCCGGTGCAGATCTACAATTCGATCCGCTCGATCATCACCCCGGATCTGGCCGCCATCTCCGTGGTGTTCATCGCCTGCGCGGGCGCAGCGATCGCATTGCTCGACCGCCTTGTCGGGCTCGACATCTTCCTCAAGTCGAAGTGAACCGAGAGTAAGTCTGCAGGGCGTCGAGCCTTCCTCAGTCAAGCCGTCTGCCGGTGGCCGCGTCGAACAGATGGTCCTTTCCGACGCGTGGCATGAGATGAATGGTCTCTCCACGCTGGATCGAAGGTCGATCGGTGAACAGCGCAGTCATCTGAACGCCCGCCATGTCTCCCATCACGAAAGTCGCGTGGCCGGTGTTTTCAACGGCGGTGACGGACACGCTCAGCGCGCCGGGCGTTCCCTGCGCGACGAGGTCGAGATGCTCCGGCCTGATGCCCCACAGCACCGGGCCGGATGCCGTCGTTCGGGCGTCGATGTCGATCTGGCCGACGATCCGCACCTTGCCCTCGGCGGCGGTTCCGGCCAGGAGATTCATGGCCGGCGAACCGATGAAGCCCGCGACGAAAGAGTTAGCGGGCCGATCATAGAGTTCCAGCGGCGCGCCCGCCTGTTCCAGCCGCCCTGCCCTCAGCACAACGATGCGATCGGCCATGGTCATGGCCTCGACCTGATCATGGGTCACGAAGATCGAGGTGGAGCCGAGGCGGTCATGCAGCGCGCGGATCTCCGCCCGCATCTGTACGCGCAGGGCCGCGTCGAGGTTCGACAGCGGCTCGTCGAACAGAAACAGAGCGGGCTGACGCACGATCGCCCGGCCCATGGCGACCCGTTGCCGCTGGCCGCCGGACAGTTCTTTAGGCAAGCGGTCGAGATAGTCGGACAGGCCGAGAATGGCCGCTGCTTCCGCCACGCGCGCATCGATATCCGCCTTGGGGGCGTTTCGAAGCTTCATGGAGAAGCCCATATTGTCTCGCACCGTCATATGCGGGTAGAGCGCATAGTTCTGGAAAACCATGGCCAGATCACGGTCCTTCGGCTCGACGTCATTGACGACCTTGCCGCCGATGGAAATCGTGCCGCCGGTGATGGTCTCCAGACCCGCCACCATGCGCAGCAGCGTCGATTTTCCGCAGCCCGAGGGTCCGACCAGCGCGACGAATTCGCCATCGGCCACGTCGAAGCTCACGCCGTGCATGACCTTGACCTTCGCATAGGCCTTTTCCACGGTGTTGATGGAGAGTTGCGCCATGACGTCCTCTTCGAAGAAGTGCAGCCGGCCGCTCGAAAGCGCCGGGAAAATAAAGCCGTCGCACCGGTCGGCAGTGTGGCGAACCGCAGAGCCGACCGACAGCGAGATGAGTGGGGCCGGATCAGCCGAGAACGACGACCTTGCTCAGATGGCGCGGGGCCGCCGTGTCGACATTCTTCTGGTTGGCCACGCGTTCACCGATGATCTGCAGCGCGGGCAGCACTTCCAGCGCCCGACCGAGACCGGTCTGCGACAGCGGAATTTCCAGATCGCCCGGACCGCCCAAGCCTATCACCTTCGCGCCTTTGGCGCGAACGTCTTCGGCGACGCGCGCTTCCTCCTCCAGCGTATCGACCGAATAGAGGATGACGACGACGGAGTTTTCGTCGATCAGGCTGATCGGGCCGTGGCGATATTCGAGCGGATGAAAGGCCTGGCTGAAGGTGATCGACATTTCCTGCAATTTCAGGCAGCCCTCCGTCGCCATGCCATAGAGCGGGCCGGCGCCGAGATAGACGTAATGGCTGCGTCCGCGGATCAGAGGAACGCAGGCGTCCGCCGCCGCAAGCGCCGCCTCGGCTTCCGCGATCGCGCCCAGCGACGCCCCCGCCATTCGCAGGCCGGCCAGCAGCATCAGGGACGCGGACACGGTCATGACGATGCCTTCTTCCTGATGGGTCGGCAGAAAGATCGGCGTGTCGGCGGCCTTGAGGATCGTGCTGTCCGGTTCGCAGGATATGGCGATGGTCGCGAGACCCGCATTCCGCGACGCCTCGATGGCCTGGACGGTTTCCGTCGTCGTGCCGGAGCGTGACAGACCGATCACGCAGACATCGCCGCGATCGGCGAGATAGTCGCCCATTCGCCGCGCCCATTCGGCGCCCGGCACGGCGATGGCGTTGCGGCCATTGTGGTTGAAGGCGGCAGCGATCGTCTGGGCGAGATAATAGGAAGTGCCGCAGCCGGTGATCACCACGGTCTTGCCAGGCACTGAAGGCAGCGGCTGCGCAAGCGCCATTTCCCAGAATGGAAACTGTTCGCGGATGACTTTTTCGGTGAGGTTCATGAGGGCGTCCTTTACTTGCTTGCGCCGGCCATCAGGCCCTGCACGAGGAAACGGTTGAGGAAAATCACCAGCAAGACGGGGGGAACGATGGCGATGACGCCGGCGGCGTTCATCAGGCCGTAATCGACATAGTTGCGGGTGACGAATTCCGGAATGAGGACGGTCAGCGGCTTGGTGCTGAGCGTCGGCGAGAAGACCAGGGGCACCATGAACTGGCCCCAGGCGGAGAGAAAGGTCAGAATGGCGGTGGCGACGAGGCCGGGACCGGCCAGCGGCAGCACGATGCGCACCAGCGTATAGAGTTTCGAAGCGCCGTCGAGCCAGGCGGCCTCTTCGAGCGACAACGGCATGGACTGGTAGACGCTGCGCATCAGCCAGAGCGCCAGGGGCAGAAAGGCGGAGACATAGATCAGCGTCACGCCGAGATAGGTGTCGACGAGGCCCGCGCCGATCATGATGCGATAGAGCGGGATCATCACGGTATAAGCCGGCACGCCCAGCGTTGCGACGATGATGACAAAGACGAAATCCCGCCCCGGAAATTTGAGCCGCACGAAGGCCCATGCGCCGAATGCGGCGATCGCGACGGTCGCGAGCGTCGCCGCCAGCGAGGTGACGAGACTGTTGATGAAGGCGCGCGAGAACTGCGGCCAGACCGACTGCACCTCATTGCCCTGGCTGACGGACGTGGCGCCGAACAGCTTGGCGTAATGCTGAAGCGTCGCGTTCTCCGGCCAGAGCCGCAGGTGATCGCTGATCAGCGCATTGGGCGGGGTCAGCGAGGTGGCGAGCGCCCAATAGACCGGCCCGAGCGACCAGACCAGCAGCAGGGCGACGGCGACATAGAAACCGAGGCGGCGCATCAGTCGAACCTCGTTTCTTTATAAACGCGAAGGACATAGACGGCGGAGACCATCAGCGAGGCGATCATTGCGAGGATCGACAGCGCCATGCCGAGCGAAAACTTCATGTTCTGGAAAGCGGACATATAAACCTGCACCATCAGGCTGCGCGTGCCGATCGAGCTGCCGTTGAGGATCCAGGCCTCGTCGAACAGATTGAAGGCGAACACCGTGGATTGGCTGAGCGCAATCGCAAGACCGCTCGAGATCAACGGCAGCGTGATGAGCTTGAACTGCTTCCAGGGCGAAGCTCCGTCCAGGCGGGCCGCTTCGTAAAGATTGGCCGGAATGGATTGCAGCGCAGCGAGAAGGATGATGGCGGTGAGCGGCAGCATGCGCCAGGCATGCACAACCGCGACCAGAAACAAGCCGGTCAGCCGATCATTGAACCAGACCTGGTTCTCCGAAATGACGCCCAAGCTTTTCAGAACGCCATTCAACAGGCCGTAGCTCGGATTATAGATCCACAGCCAGATGATCGCGTTGACCACCGGCGGCAGGCACCAGGGCAGGATCACGGCGGCCAGCAGCCAGCGGCGGCCGATGCGCGCCTTGTGTAGCACGAGCGCGGCGCCCAGCCCACCCAGGGTTTCGATGGTGACGGCCATGACGACATAGAGAAACGTGTTGTTCCAGCTCGCCAGCACGTTTTCATCGAACATCAGATTGATGTAATTGCGCAGGCCGACAAAGGGCGTGCCGGGCTTCATCGGTTCGACCCGATAGAAGCTGTCGATGATCGTAACGATCAGGGGCAGGATCACCAGCCCGCCCATGATCAGGATGATGGGAAGAGAGAGGCCGAGGCCGAGCCGCGCCTCCCTATCCAGGAAGACGCGCTTCTTGAAGAAGCTTGTCGTCATTACTGCTGCGCCTCCTTGGCGGCGTCGGCGATCGCCTTCAGCGCGTCGTCGACCGAGAGCTGACCCTTGGCGGCGGCGTTCAGATTTGTCGCCACGGCTGCGGAAAACTCGGGATACCAGCCGGGCGTGCCCTGGGCGAACAGCGGCTCGACGAGCGCCGCCTGGGCGATCAGCGTATCGCCCTGCTGAAGCTTACCGTCCTTGTTGAGCTTTTCCAGCACCGAGATGCGAGTGGGAAGATTGCCGAGCTTGAGGTAGTTGTCCTCCATCGTTTCCGGATCGAGCATCCAGTTGATGAAGGCGTGCGCAGCCTCCTTGTCCTTGGCCGACACCGGGACGCCCAAGGCGCCCGGCAGCCCGATGGTGCGGGATTTGCCGTCGACATTCGGCACCAGCGCGGCGGCGGCGTCGGCCGCGACCTGCGACTTGGACGCGTCGGAATAGACCGCCAGATTGCCGGCCCAACCGGCCACGTCGAAGGTGACCTTGCCGGATTTGAACAGTTCCTGGATTTCGACATCCTTGAGCGAGGTCGAGGCCGGATCGATCAGGCCGTCCTTGAGCGCCTGCACCTCGAAGGCCATGGCTTTGTAGCCGCCGCTGTCCTTGTCGGTGAACAGCGGATTCATGTCCTTGTCGAACAGATCGCCGCCGAACGCCTTCGTCAGCAGGTACCAGGCGGTTGCCGCCCCTTCGGTGGCCGAAAGCGGCAGGCCGATCGGATATTGCACGCCGGCCTTTTCCTTGACCGCCTTGGCGGCGGCGAGAAGCTCGTCCGGCGTCTTCGGCGCATCGGTGACGCCGGCCTTGGCGAGATGCGCCTTGTTGTAGATCAGCACGCGGAAATCGTTGTTGTAGGGAACGCCGATCAGCTTGCCGTCGACGGTGAAGATCGAGGTGGTCGGCAGATCCTTCTTCAGATCCTCGCTGAGGATGCCCGAGAGATCGTCGTACCAGTTGGCGCTGCCGAACTGACCGACCCAGGACCAATCCATTTCGGTGGCCGATGCGGGCGCGGTATTGGCCATCATCGAGGTGACGATCTTGGTGCGGATCTCGTCCCAGCCCAGCGTCTGCACGTCGAGCGCGCCTTGGGTCTTGGCGGTGTATTTGTCGGTCATCTCCTTGGGGAGCGTGACCCATGGCGGCAGCAGGACCGACAAAGGTTCTGCGGCGAAGGCGGAAAGAGGAAGAAAGGCCGCGCCCAATCCCAGTGCAGCGGCGGCAGACAACAGCGTACGACGTTTCATGTTCATTTATCTCCTGTTGTGGTTAGTGGTCTTCAAGCGATGCGGCAAGCGTCTCCAGAAAGCTGTTCGTGATGGGCAGTCCGGCATGTTCGGCAGCACGCCAGAGCGCGCCGCCAATGGGGGGTAGTCTGGGCCTGACGGGTTCTCCGGCCCGGTTGGCGGTCGCGGCGAGAAGCCCGGCGGACCGAAAGACGCCGCCGGCATAGGACCAGTCGAGATCGGGCGCTCCCAGAGCGCGTCGGGCGGCGAACACATGTTCGGCCAGCCTGTCCGCTGAGGCGTCGAGCAACGCCGCGGCGACGTCGTTGCCTTGTTCGCCCATCGCCGACACCGTTTGCGCGAGAGCCGCATAATCCGCTCGACGATTGCCCCGATTGAAAGCCCATTCGATCAGGTCGTCCGCGGACACGCCGCAGGCGGCCAAAACGCCATCGGCGAAGCGCCGCCCCTCGCCCGAGGGATCGTCGAGCCGCCCGTCCAGGACACGGCTCGCCAGCGACAGGGCTTCACGACCGATCCAGAAGGCCGAGCCTTCATCGCCGAAAGCCTCGCCCCAGCCGCCGAAGCGCACACTCCGGCCGGCAACCTTCGCCCAGGCCATGCTGCCGGTGCCGGCCAGCAAGAGCACGCCGTCACGCCCGGCAAAGGCGGCGTCGCAGGCGACCTCGACATCGTTGAGCACGAGATGAGGGCCGGGAAAATGCGCTGCGACCACGGCCCGCTGATGGGCAGAAACCGCGTCGATCTCGCCATGACAGGAGAGACCGAGCACGCTCGAGGCGAAACTGCGATTTCCGCAAAGAGCGTCGACCGCCGTCGCCAGCACGGCTGTCCAGCCCTCGCCGGCCATCGGATCGAGGCCAGGTCCGCGCCAGACGTCGATAACCGCGCCATCCGCCGTCGCCACCGCGGCGATCGTCTTGCTGCCGCCGGAATCGAGCCCGAAAATCAAGGTCATGCCGCAACCGCCTGCGGCAGGTCCGCCTGACGCACGTCGAGACCGAAGGCGCCCAGGCGGTCGAACCACTCGGGTGACAGACCGGTATCGGTCACCACCGTCTGCAGATCGGTCATCGGGGCGACACGATAAGTCAGCCGCTGGCCGAACTTGCTGGAATCGGATAGGAGAATGCGCTGCTCCGACCGTGCGATCATCACGGAATTCAGCCGCGCCTCGTTTTCGTCCACCGAGCTCATCGCCCCGTCCTCGGCGATTGCGCCGGCGCCGAGAAACAACTGACCGAACCAAAGGCGCTCCAGCATCTCCTCCGCCAGAGGACCCACGACCGACGAGTTTTCCTTGCGCAACTGGCCGCCGAGAAGCGTGACCTTGACGCCGACCACGTCGATGAGCATCTGCGCCGCCGGCAAACAATTGGTGAAGACATTGAGCGGCAGCGGATTGACGCGGATGCGGCGGGCCAGTTGCAGCACCGTCGTGCCGGAATCCAGGAAAATCGAGGTTCCCGGCTGCAGCATGTCATAGGCGAGGTCGCCGATGGCGCGCTTGGCGAGCAGAGCCTGCGCCTCACGCTGTTCGAACGCCACTTCGACCTCGAACTGATCCGCCAACCGCGCGCCGCCATGCGTGCGCACCACTACACCCGCTTCTTCGAGTTCCGCCAGATCGCGGCGCAGCGTCGGCAGGGACGCGCCGACAGCCTGCGCAATGGCGGCGATCGAGGAAGAGCCGTTGGAAAACAGGAATTGGCGGATGGCTTGGGCGCGGTCTGGCTTCATGCGGTTCACTACCCCTGTATGGGAGGCTGGGCGTTCAATCTCGTCACAAGATTTCTTGAAAATGAATCATTGTCAATCACATTTTTGAGCGTTATTGATCGTTCATCGCATTTCTAGCCTGATGCCACCGAGCGATGGAGCCTGCCGATGTCCACGACCGCCCTTACGTCTCTGCCCCGTCTTCACCGCGAGGGACGGGCTGTCGGCATCACGTCGGTGTGCTCCGCGCATCCCGAGGTGATCGGCGCTGCGCTGAGGCTGGGCCGGGACACGGGCCAGTCCGTGCTCATTGAAGCCACGTGCAACCAGGTCAATCAGGATGGCGGCTACACCGGCATGACCCCCGGCGATTTTCGCCGCTTCGTCGAATGTATCGCCGGCGAAACCGGCTTTGATCTCGACAGACTGATTCTCGGCGGAGATCATCTCGGACCAAATCCCTGGAAGCATCTGAGCCCCGAGGCGGCGATGGAAAAGGCCGAGGCGATGGTGGCGGCTTATGCGGCGGCGGGCTTTGAAAAGATCCATCTCGATTGCTCGATGGGCTGCGCCGGCGAGCCGCCGGCGCTGGACGACGAACACACCGCCGCTCGCGCCGCCCGCCTCGCCGCCGTCGCCGAAAAACATTCTACCGGCAAACCGGTCTATGTCATCGGCACGGAAGTGCCCGTTCCGGGCGGCGCGCTCGAAGAGGTCGAGCATCTCGACGTGACGTCGCCGGACGCCGCCGAGGCGACCGTCGACATTCATCGCCGGGCCTTTGCGGGCGCCGGCCTGGACGAGGCCTTCGAACGCGTCATCGGCCTTGTCGTCCAGCCCGGCGTCGAATTCGGCAATCAGAACGTCGTGTCCTATGTTCCCGAAGCCGCCCAGGCGCTGTCGCGGCGCCTGGCGGATCTCCCGGGTCTCGTTTTCGAAGCCCACTCCACCGATTATCAGACAGGAGCCGATCTTCGAGCGCTGGTCGTCGACGGCTTTTGCATCCTCAAGGTCGGGCCGGGCCTCACTTTCGCGTTGCGCGAGGCGCTTTATGGTCTCGACGCCATCGCGGCGGAACTGGACGGCGGCGCACTATCGCTCAAGCCGGCCATGGAAGCGCTGATGCTCCGCCAGCCCGGCCATTGGGCGAAATACTATCCCGGGACCGCTGAGGAGCAGGCATTGCATCGCCATTTCAGCTATTCCGACCGCATCCGTTACTACTGGGCCTTGCCGGAAGCGAAAGCCGCTGTCAACGCGCTGATGAAGAGGCTCGGAGACAAGGCTTTGCCGGAAACGCTGATCAGCCAGCACCTCGCGGCGGCATGGCCGGAGGTGCGGACGGGCCTCACCGCGCCCACGGCCCGATCGCTGGCGCGCGCCGCCGTCACGCGCATGTTGCGGATCTACGCGGCTGCTTGCGGCCAGAACTGATCGATGCGACGGCGGACGCATGCGCGAGTCCGCCCGGCGGTTTCGGTCCCGACATGCGCGAACCCCAAAGCCTAAGCCGCCATCGCGGGGCCGATGCGAATGGTAACGCCCGCAGGTCGAGATCGATCGTTCCGAATGAACGACGACTCTGCAATCAGCGCGGAGCAGACACGAGCCTGAGCAATTCATCCACGGAGCGGGGCAAGTCGCCATCGCTCGGCAGCAGCCCCAGGTCTTTCAAACCGCTGGCGACCTGGAATATGTTGGGCAGCCGCAAACCACTGCGCTCGCAGAAATCGGCCTGGCCGAACACGGCGTCGGGCGCGCCCTCCATCAGCACCCTGCCCGCGGCGAAGACCGCGACACGGTCGGCAAGGGCGTAGGCGACATCCATGTCATGCGTGGCGAGAACGACGGCGATACCCTTTGCCGCCAACATATCGAGCGTTCTCGTCAGATCTTCCACCCCCCTCGGATCGAGCCCGGCGGTGGGTTCGTCGAGAAGCAGAACCGACGGCGACATGGCGAGAATCCCCGCGATCGCCACTCGCTTCCGCTGGCCAAAACTCAACATGTGCGTCGGACGATGCGACAGGTCCGAAATTTCCATCGCGTCCAGAGCATTTGAGACCCGGAGCCGGGCCTCGTCGACCGACAGGCCGAGATTAAGGGGCCCGAAGGAGACGTCCTCGAAGACCGTGGCGGCGAACAATTGATCATCGGGATCCTGCAGGACCAGCCCGACCTGTGATCTGAGCAGCGTCAGGCCTTTGCGGTCATAGGCGACGGGCTCGCCATTCAACAGGACCTCGCCTGCGGAGGGTTTGAACGAGCCATTGAGGAGCGACATGAGACTCGATTTTCCAGCGCCGTTGGCTCCCAGGATGACGAGCTTCTGCCGCCGCACGATGCGGAGCGAGACGTCATCCAGCGCGCGCGTGCCATCCTCGTACCTGAACCCGATTTTCCGAGCTTCGAGTATCATCCTATCCACCGTGACAAGGCGTAGAAAACCAGAAGAATCATGCCGATCACCAGCAGTCTGATGCGCGACGCGGGTTTCTCCACGGAGATAAAATCCAGCCGGCCCGTATAGCCCCTGGCGGCCAAGCCCGTCTCCATGCGCCGAGCGCGCGCGAAGACGCGCGGCAGCAGAGACGCGAGCAACAGCCCGTTCGATTTCAGCATGCGCCGTTTTCCTGTGTAACCCAGTCGAGCATCGAGCGATTGCCGACCGGCGTTCAGACAATCCAGCAAGACCCAGATGATCCGGAACATCACCATGGCGATATCGGATATTTCCGCGTTCAAGCCCTTCCGCTGCAAGAGTTGAAGAATGCTCGGAAGCGGCGTGGTGAGCGCGAGAAACAGCAAACAGCAAACACAGGCGCTGCTTCTGAGAGCGACGAAACAGGCTTGGCCAATTCCCTCGTCGGAAACCAGCGCGATGTGAGGGACGTATCCGACCACCGTCACGGAAAAAAGCTGCGCCACGCCGCCGGTTGCGATGAAGAGCAGCGGGATCCGCGCCGCGGCGGCTATGTCGCGCCAAGCTATACCGGCGCCGAAATGCGTCAGCGCCAGCATCGCCAGGAGCACGGCGGCCTGTGTGGACCATCCCGCCGACAAGAGCGAAAGAGCCATGACGCCCAATGAGAGAAAGAGCTTCTCGCCAGCGGCGTGACGCCGCCAGCGATTGGTCTGCGCACAGCGATCGATCGCGCGCATGACTCAGTGCGAATCGGAACGCTTGGCCGGCGATGTGCGGCGTCCGAAATAGAACCCGATCAACCCGGCGCCGATCGCAGCCTGCAAGGCAAACAACAGGCTTTCGATTTCGCCGCTCGGCGGTTCCCAAAGCGGCGTAGCCCATGGCTGATAATCGGGTCGGATTTGCGTGATGACCGCTTCGGCCTCGCCATCGGAGCCGCCGAATTCGGCGTCTCCGCCGTGATGGATGACGAGCGGCAGAATTGCCAGGACGATGACGGCCAGCAGGAGCCAGAGATTACGTTTCAGCATGATCAGGCCTTCGCGTTCAGGATATTGAGTGCATTCATCTCGCCGCGGCTGTAGCGCTGCAGGAGATTGTACACGATCACGGTCAGCAGACCCTCGCTGATGGCGAGCGGCACCTGGGTCAGCGCGAAAATGCCGAGAAACTTCGCCGCGGCGCCCGCCATGCCGGAGACCGGATCGGGAAACGCCAGCGCAAGCTGCAGCGACGTCGTCACATAGGTGGCGAGATCGCCGAGCGTCGCGGCCAGAAAAATCGCGATCGCGCCGCTGAATCCTGCTCCGGACACCCCTTTGAAGATGCCATAGGCGACGAAGGGACCGACAATGGCCATGGAGAATATGTTGGCGCCCAGCGTGGTCAGGCCGCCATGGGCGAGAAGAAGCGCCTGGAACAACAGGACGATCGTCCCAAGAACCGTCGTCACCGTTGGCCCGAACAGCGACGCCGCAAGCCCGGTGCCTGTCGGATGGGAGCAACTGCCCGTCACAGACGGGATTTTCAAAGCCGACAGGATGAACACATAAGCGCCCGAAGCCGCCATCAACAGTTTGATCTCGGGCTTTTCCCGGACGAGCTTTACAATGCGCCTCGCCCCATAGATCACGAATGGCGCGGACACCACGCCCCAGCCAACCGCATGCGCGGCCGGCAAATATCCTTCCATAATATGCATAACACGCCCTCAACCACGCCCACCGCGCAGCTTGATAAAGTCGCCACGGAATGTCGTGGCCCAGCGATGGCAGGTATCCTGGCTCGCGGGTCATGGCTCGATCCGCCTTATCAGCCGACAAGCAGCCAATGGCATAATGGATGTCGCTCACCGCTCACAGTTGCGGGGGCAGCCACGGTCTCGGCCCCTGATGGGTAGTCCTCACCGTGTTCCCTTTTGATCCACCCTTCTTCAAGTCAGGCGGAACCATCCCGGAAATCACTATGCTCGACTCGTCGAAAACACAATATCTAAACGTCAGCAGAATGAATGCGGGCCTGCGCGAGCCGTCTGGAAACGCGCGACATTCCACACCGCTTCCCGAAAGCGGGCGGTAACACGAGTGAACTGCGTCGGGGCAACGGCGCGTCTAGCCGGCGACGGCTCGATCACGCGACGGGCCCCGCCGGTCCATATGGTGCGCAAGCTCTTCGACGTGTTCGATGGCCAGCATGATCGTCTCGACACTCACCGGATTGGGCATATTGCCGAGATGAGGAGCCGTCATGGTCCAGCGAGCGAGGTCCTCGATCTCCGCCTTGGTCGGCTCGCTCATGCCGAGATCGCCGAGCGAGGTGGCGAGACCGATCGAACCGTTGAATGCGACGAGCGATTGGAGTTCGCCCCGGCGGCCTTCGGCCGCGAGTTGCACCAGCGCGCCCCAGGCGACATGCTGGCCGTGGATCGCGTCCTTGGCGCCCCTGGCTTTCACCAGGCCGCGGGTGAGGCTGTGGGCCAGCGACAGCCCCCCGTTTTCGAAGCCGAGGCCGCTCATCAGGATCGTCGCCTCGATCGTGTCTTCGAGGGCTTGGGTCATTCTGCCCGCGTCGAGATCCACCATCGCGGTCTGCGCAGAGCGGCGCAGCGTCTGATAGCAGGCGTCGGCGATAACCGCGGCCGAGACGAGCGGTCTCGTGCCGAAGGGTGTGACGCCCGAGCCGTTCAGGCAGCCTTCAGCCTCGAATTTCTTGGCGACGGCGTCGCCGATTCCGGCCAGCAGGAAGTGCCGCGGCGCCCGCGCGATGAGGGTCGTATCGACGATCACGGCTTCCGGAGAACGGGCGAGACGATCGACCGAGATCATCACGTGATGATCGTCATACATGGCGATGGCGCTGCTGGTCGGGCTGTCGTTGGAGGCGATGGTCGGCACGGTGATCACGTCAAGGCCGAGCTTGCGCGCCAGTCCCTTGGCGGCGTCGAGCGATTTTCCGCCGCCGATGCCGATCGCAAGTGAAGGACGTTGACCTGACAGCGCCGCTTCCAGCGCGTCGATGGCGGGATAGGTGATCTCGCCGGAAAACGGCAGGACGATCGGCGTCAGCCCTTCCGCCGCCAGAAGCGTCTCGAGTCGATCCTTGAGAAGATCGAGCACGAAGGCGTCGGCGATGATCGCCGGATTGGTCCCGAACGGCCTGGCAAGGCGGCCGAGCTCGTCCAGCGCGCCCGGACCCTGAAGATAACGATGCGGTCCGCCGAAGATCCTGAGGCTCACTTGACCAACTCCATCAGCCGATCGACTCCGAGCCCGTTCTGGCCATAATGCCGGCGGGCGGCGGCGAGTTTGGTGAACACGTCTTCATAGCCGAGCGCCACGCCGTCGGGGTCGACATAGACATAACCGCCGGTGACATGAAACAGCGTGATCATCTCGCCGACATCCTCCGGCACGACCAGCGTATGCGTTTCGCCCGGCGGCTCGAAGGCGTAGCTCATCGGCGTCGCCTCCCAGTCATGTTCGAGATAGCGCCAGCGCCCCCGCAGCGTGAAGGCGTGAACCGGGCCGCTGTGACGATGCCGCGACAGCACGCCCGCTTTTCGAACCCGGAGCAAATTGACGTAATAGCCCTGGCTCACAGACAGCACGAGCGGCCGGAACGAGACGCCCTCGGCCTGCGGGATCCAGAGGCGCTCGTCAGCGTCGAGGTCGAGGCCGTCGCCCAGGAATATGTCCGACATCATTCCGAAGGGTTGCGGCTGGCGATAGGCGATCTTGCTCGCATCCATGCGGGCTTCAGGGCGGGGCGTGTCGAGGTTCGCGGTCATGGCGTCGCTCCTCAATCGAGCGGGAAGGCGTCGGATGGAGCCCCCCAGGAACAATAGCCGCCGTCGACCGGCAGCGTGATCGCGGTGATGAACTTGGCCTTGTCGGAGGCCAGGAACACCATGGCCTCGGCGATGTCTTCGGCCGTGCCCATCTTGCCCATCGGCGTACGGCGACGAATGCGCTTCTCGTCGATCTTGCCTTCGGCGATGAGCTTTTCGGTGAGCGGCGTCATCATGTAGCCGGGCGCCACCGCGTTGACGCGAACATTGTGAGGACCCCATTCGCAACCCAGCACCTGGGTCAACATGCCGATGCCGGCCTTGGCGGCGGAATAGGCGGTGCGGACCGGAAGGCCCATCAGCCCGGCGATGGAATTGAGATTGAGGATCACGCCGGAGCGTCGCGCGATCATCGACGGCGCCACGGTCTTGGAGACGAGGTAGGTGCCGGTCAGATGCACGTCTATCAGACGCTGCCAGTGACTGAGCGTCTGATCCACCGTGGGCGTGAAACTGTCGGGCATGCCTGCATTGTTGACGAGAATATCGATGCGTCCGAAGCGGGCGAGCACCGTCTCCACCATCGCCTTGACCGCCTCTTCGCTGGAGACGTCGCCGCTCACGGCGAAATGCTTCTCGCCCAGCGCCGAGGCGGCCGCTTCGGCGGCCTCAAGGCGCAGGTCGTTGATGACGACGGTCGCGCCCTCGCGCGCAAACGCGGCGGCGGTGGCGAGGCCGAGGCCGCTCGCGGCGCCGGTGACCAGAGCGATCCGGTTTTCGAGTTGCATGACCGCCTCCTCACTTGCCGTCGACGATGGCGCGGATGAAACGCGGCGTGTCGACGCCGTATTTCGCCTCGAGATATTCCTGTGATCCGCATTCGAAGAAACTGTCTTCGAGGCCGATCTTGACGAGCGGCTTGACCATGCCGGCCTCGTAAAGCGCCTCGACGACCAGCGACGTCAATCCGCCCGAGGTCTTGTGGTTTTCGGCGACGATCAGGCGGTCGAAGCGGCGCGCAAAGTCAAGAACGCCCGCCTTGTCGAAGGGCTTGATGGTGGAGACATGCAAGACGCCGGCGTCGACGCCCTGCGCCTGCGCGGCTTTGGCGGCGTCCAATCCCCGCGCCGACATATAGCCGGTAGAGATGATCCCGACATCGCGGCCCGGCCTGAGCACCTTGGCCTTGCCGAGTTCGAAGCGATAGTCGGCGTCGAGTTCGACGGGCACCTTGCCGCGCAGATTGCGGACATAGACCGTGCCGGGAATGTCGGCGACGGCGCGCACCACCTGCTTGAGTTCGGTGGCGTCGCAGGGGTCGATGATGGTGAGATCGGCGATCCCGCGCATCATGTTGAGGTCTTCGGTCGCCTGATGCGTTGCGCCATAGCCGTTGACCAGCCCCGGCATGCCGGCGAAGATCTTTACATTGGCCATGGAATGGGCGCAGGCGATCGCCACGAAATCATAGGCGCGGCGGGTGATGAACACCGAATAGGTGGTGCAATAGGCGATCTTGCCGGTCTTCGCGAGCCCGGCAGCCATCATGATTAGGTTCTGCTCGGCCATGCCGACATTGAAGAACCTCATGGGATGAGCGTCGCGAAACGGCAGGATATCGCTATAGCGGCCCATGTCGGCGGTCAGCCCGACGATCTCCGGCCGCTCGCGCGCCAGGTCCGCCAGCGTATTGCCGAACGGGGCGAGTTCGGTGACCTTGCCGGCGACGTCGACGATTTCGCCCATGCCGCGCGTGCGGCCGCTCACGGTCTGTGTCTCAGCCATGTTCTCTCTCCAGTTCGTCGATCAGCGCGGTCCATTCGGAATTGTCGATGCGCACGAAATGCGCCCGGTCGCGGGCCATGATGGTGGGCACGCCCGCGCCCGGCGTGGTGCGTTGCACGATGCATTTCGGCTTGCCGTTGGGAGTTCTCAATCTGGCGAGCGCGTCGACCAGCGCCTCGATGTCGTTGCCGTCGATCTCCAGCGTCTCCCAGCCGAAGGCCGTCATCTTGTCGGCTACGGGCTCGATCCGCACCGTCACGGGGCCATCGGCCTGGATGCCGTTGCAATCGATGATCGCGACGAGGTTGTCGCATTTGAAGGTGGCGCCGCCCATCGCGGCCTCCCAGGTCGAACCTTCCTGCAATTCGCCGTCGGAGAACTCGCAGAAGACGCGGGCCGAGGAACCGTCGAGCTTGAGCCCCAGCGCCATGCCGACCGCCTGGCCGAGGCCATGGCCCAGCGAACCGCCGACCATCTCCACACCCGGAATATCGTCGAAGGTGCTCATCGGCAGCCGCGAGCCGTTGAGGCCGTAGGTCGTCAGTTCGTCGGCGGAGAGGATGCCGGCTTCGGCCAGCACCGCATACATGGCGATCGAATAGTGGCCGGTGGAGAGAACGAAGCGATCGCGCTCCTTCCACTGCGGATTTTCCGGATCGTAGCGCATTTCATGGAAGTAGAGCGACGCCAGGCAATCGGCCATGCCGAGGCCCTGGGCGATATAGCCTTCGCCCTTGCCGCTGGCCATGGCCATCATCTTGCGCCTCAAATTCAGCGCGCGGCCTTTCAGCGCCGCGATGTCGGGCGCGGCGGGGGGATGGTTCAGGACTGCCATGAAGGAAACTCCTCTGAATGCTAAAGGGCGAGCCCGGGTCGAGCCCAAGGCTTGGCGACCAGACGGCCGCTGCTGGAAAGGGTGATGAAGGCGGTGAGCATATCAGGCCCGCCGAAACAGAGATTGGTGGTGTAGGGGTCGGGCATCGAAACCCGCTCGACCTCAGCGCCCTCGGGCGAGACGACGACGACGCCGCCCAAGCGCAAAGTGGCGATGGCGATATTGCCGTTCGCCTCGACCGCCAGCGAGTCGTAGCGCTGGAAGCCGGGCAGCCCGGCGGTCAGATCCCCGCCTGTGGGCGATGGCCACTCCGGCTTTGCCACTTCGCCGGGCGCGGTGATCCGCCAGGACCATAGCCGTCCAGACGACGTCTCGGCGACATAGAGCCTCTCGCCATCCGGCGACAGTCCGACGCCATTCGGGCCGACCAGCGGGAAAGCGATTTCACGGATGAAGCTGCCATCGGTCTTGGCGTAATAGACCGCGCCGAATTCGAGGCTGCGTCCCTTCCGGTGGCCGTGATCGGTGAAATAGAAACCGCCATGTCGATCGAAGACGATGTCGTTCGGCGCCGATAGCGCAACATCGCCGCAGCGGTCGTAAAGACGTTCGACGCGGCCGGTTGAGGGATCGACCCGCTCGATGCGACCACCGGAATAATCCGCCGCCTTGCCGACCGGCCTCAGGCCATCGGGACCGCGGCTCCATTCGAAGCCGCCATTGTTGCAGACATAGAGAAAGCCGTCGGGCCCGAGCGCGAGGCCGTTCGGCCCGCCGCCGGTTTCGGCGAGCGTGCTCTTGTCGCCGTTCGCGGCCACATGCGTGAGGCGGCCGGAGGCGATTTCCGTCAATACGATCGCGCCGTCCGGCATCAGCACCGGGCCTTCCGGAAAGGCTAGACCGTCGGTGAGAAGCGTAAGATCCGTCATCCTGCGACCTCCGCAGGCGTGGTGACGCCGAGCGCCTGGGCGAGGCTCGCGACGTCGTCGACGAGATGGTCTGGCTCGAGCTGAGCGAGCGTCTCGCTCGCGTAAAATCCGTAAGTGACGGCGACGGCGTCGAGACCGGCGGCGCGGGCGGCCAGCACATCCTGCGGGCCGTCGCCCACATAGATGGCGTCGGACGCGTCCGCCCCAGCCTTGTCGAGGCCGAACAGGATGGGCGCCGGATGCGGCTTGCGGTCGATCGTATCTTCCGCTGTGACGATGACCTCGAAAGCGTCGGCGGGAATATCGGCGACCTTGAGATCGATCAGCGTGCGCTCCAGCCCCTTGTTTGTAACGATCGAAGGCTTGCGGCCGGACTGGCGCAGGCCGAGGATCAGGTCTCGAACGCCGGCAAAGACCTTCACCAGCGAGGCGCAGCGGGGATAGGCGGCGCGATAGGCGGCATGCAGGACTTCGACCTTGTCGGGCGCGACGCTTGCGAAGACTTCCGGCGGCCGCATGGCGAAAAGCTCGCCGACTGGAAAACCGGGCGGCGGAAACGGCGAGCCCAGTTCCTCGCGGAACACGATCGAATAGCACTCCGTCACCGCCGCGCGGGTGTCAACGAGGGTCCCGTCGAGATCGAAGAGGATGTGGGTCTTTGAGGACGCTGTCATGACGAGGCTTTCATGCTTTGCGGGCGCGATCGAGCAAGGCCGCGCGCCGCTTGTAGAGAGGGGTGAGATCCGCGCCGAGGTCGCGGAACAGCGGATAGGCGGCGCGGTAGCGCTCGGCGAGGCAGGGATCGGGCTGCACGGTTTCGGCGATGCGCACCATGGCGCGGGCGGCGTCTTCGAGGCTCGGATAGGCGCCCGAAGCGCAGGCCGCCAGAAGAGCGACGCCCAGGGCGCCGGTCTCCTCCGCCTCGGGCGACGCCAGCGGCCTGTTCATGGCCGCGGCGCAGATTTCCCGCCAGAGACGGGAGCGCGCCCCGCCGCCTGTGATCAGAATTTCGTCGACCGGCGCATCGAGCGCGCCGTAGCAATCGACCATCGAAAAGGCGACGCCTTCCATCACCGCGCGGACCAACGTTGCGGGCGAGGCGTTGACGTCGAGGCCGAAGATCGAGCCGCGCGCATGGGGATCATGCCGCGGCGCGGTCATGCCCGACGTGTTGAAATAGGGATGGATGAACAGGCCGTTGCCGAGCGGCGGCGCGGCGCGCGCCTCGCGTTCCACTTTTTCGAAACGATCATCGCCGGTGAAGGCTTTGGCGCCGAATGCCTCTACTATCCAGTCGAGGCAGAGCGAGCCGCCGCCGGTGTTGGACATGAGCCGCTGCCAGCGGCCGCCCGGCATCAGGAAGAGAAAGCCGACGCCTTCGGGCTGGAAGAGCGGCGCATCGACGGTCAGATTGTTCATGAAGGAGGTGCCGATCACCGTCACCGCCTGGCCGGCGCGGAGCGCTCCGACGCCGATGGCGGCGGCCACCGCGTCGCCTGCGCCCGTCACGACGGGCGTGCCTTCCAGAAGCCCGGTTTCGGCTGCCGCTTTCGCGCTGACCTTCCCGACGATCTCCCCGATTTCGAGCACCTGCGGCAGTTTTCCGAAGGCATCACCGATGCTGGCGAGATCGAAGAGCTCTCGTGAGGGCCCGCGCGTGCGGATATCGCAAGGCAGGAAGGAGAGATCGGATTCGTCTGTGGCCATCACGCCGGTCAGCCGGTAATTCACATAGTCCTTGGCGAGCATCACCTTGTCGATGCGTCCATAGAATTCGGGATCGTTTTCTTTCAGCCAAGCGAGCAGCACCAGTGGCAGGCCAGGGATCGGCGCGTTGCCGGAGATCTGGAACAGGCGATCCACACGCCCGTCCGCCTTCCATCGATCGAGGAGACCAGCGGCGCGGCTGTCGGGCCAGGCGATGGCGGGACCGGCGGGGTTGCCATGGTGGTCTACCGCCCAGAGGCCGCCCATATGGCCGGAGACGCCGACGCCGACAATCTCGGCCGCAGCGATGCCGCTGGAGGCGAGAGCCTCGCGGATCGCGGCGGCGACATTGTCGTATGTGCCCTCCATATCCTCCTCATGCCATTCCGGGCGTGGGCGGAAAGAGGTGGTCGGACGTCGCGCGGTGGCGACGACGCGTCCATCGGCGACATCGAAGAGGGATGCTTTGGTGGTGGTGGTGCCCTTGTCTATGCCGAGAACATAGCTCATGCCGCGACCTCCGGACCTGTCTTGAGCGCGGCGCGACGGGCGGAATAGCGCCTGTAGACGTCGCGCGCGTCCTGATAGAGGCCGAACCAGTCGTCATAGTCTGCAGAGCGCTGGGCATCGGGCTCATAGCGCGCCGTCACCCTGTTGCAGCCCGCGGCTTCGTCCAGATCCTTCCAGACGCCGGTGGCGACGCCGGCCAGCATGGCGACGCCGAAGGCGCCGGATTCTTCCGCGGAGACGGTCTCGATCGGCAGGTCGAGCACATCGGCGAAAAGTTGCGCCCAGAAGGGACTGCGCGCGCCGCCGCCTGTCAGCGTCAAAGTCCGGGGACGGGTGGTCATCGCATCGAAACAGTCGCGGGTGGCGAAGCAGAGGCCTTCATAGACCGACCGCAACAGGTGGTCATAGGTCGTGTGGCTGCCCGTGCCGAAGAAGCCGCCGCGCGCCTGGGCGTCATGAAAGGGCGCGAGAACGCCGCTGCCATTGACATAGGGAATGAAGATCACGCCCTGGCTGCCGATCGGAGCCGAAGCCGCTTGCGCGGCGAGCGCGGTGAAATCCGGCTTGCCGTCGGAAGTCAATGGCGCGCCGAAGCGGTCGAGAAACCAGTCGAAGGCGATGGTGCCCGATGTGTTGGGCAGGATGCGGACATAATGGCCGCCGGGCATCGAGAACAGGAAGCCGAGCCCCTCCGGCGCCCGATCAGGACCTGCGGTCACGAGACTATTGAGGCAGCTGGTGCCGAGCACGGTCAGGGCAGCGCCAGGAGACAGCGCGCCGACGCCCAGCGCATTGGCGCAGGCGTCGCCCAGGCCGGTGACGACAGGCGTGCCCTCGGCCAGGCCCGTCTCCTCTGCCGACATGCGGGTGACGGTTCCGGCAATCGCCTCGGACGGCTCGATCGACGGCAGTTTCTCGATCCAGGCGGATGCGCCGCAGAGGTCCAGGACGTGGTTCGAGAATCCTCTGGCGTCGATGTCTCCGGGGACAAAGGAGACGTCCGACGGGTCTGTGCCGATGTCGCCAGTCAGCCGGAAGCGAAGATAATCCTTGGCGCAGAGAACATGGCGTGTGTCGGCGACGATTTGCGGCTCGTGCTTCGACAGCCAGCCGAGCAGCATGGCGGTGATGCCGGGCATCAACCCGTTGCCGGAGATGGCGAAGATCTCCCGCGTCTTTCCCGCGCGCTCGATCTCCATCTGGTCGGGCTGGGCGCGTTCGTCCGGCCAGCAGATCGCATTGCGCGTCGGCCGTCCCTCGCTGTCGATCAGCCAGGCGCCGCCCATATGGCCGGAGATGCCGACGCCTTTGATGTCTTTGGCCTCGATGCCTGCGCCGATGATCGCCTCGCGAATGACCGCCGCGGTCAAGTCCCAGGTCGCGTCGGGACTTTCTTCATGCCAGCCCGGCCGTGGCGACAGGACGCCGACGCGCCTCTGCGCCTGGCCGCGCGCCGCGCCCGCCTCGTCGAAGACCACGGCCTTGACGACAGATGTTCCCTTATCGATGCCTAGAACGAACGCCATCGCCGCCTCACGCGTAATTCGCCAGGAGACGGTCGACGATGGCGCCGCTCGCGCCGGCGGCGTGACGGACCGTGCGGCGATCCGCGCCCTCGAAAACGTAAAGGCTATCCTCGCGGATGGAGATTTCCACCGGCTCGTCGATGCCGAAGCGGCGGTCGGGCGCGGTCATCGCCTGCAGCGTCGTCTCCCCTGCCTGGACGGTAACCAGCAGGGAATCGCCGAGCTGCTCGGCGACATAGACGCGCCCGGGCAGCATCAGGCGCTTGCTGTCGCGCGCCATCTCGCCGGGCTTGTGAACCGCGACCCCCGCAGGCCGCGCGCCGAGCGCCAGCTTGCGATCCGCGCCGACATGGCCGCGCACGATATCCGGCAGGCTCACGGCCTCGCCGCCGCAGTGTCCCGACAGCGCGGCGCCGTCGTCGATCCGGTCGATCTCGAGCACATTCATCGAGTGCAGGCCGAAGAACTGGGCGACGAAGGCGTTGACGGGGCGATTGTAGATTTCGTCGGCTGAGCCGATCTGCTGCATGACGCCGTCGCGCATCACCGCGATCCGGTCGGTCATCGTCATCGCCTCGATCGGATCATGGGTGACGATGACCGATGTCGTGCCGAGCGAACGCTGCAGGCGCTTGAGTTCGCCGCGGAGGCGGGCGCGCAACAGCGTGTCGAGATGCGCAATCGGCTCGTCCAGGCAGAGCAGGTTCGGCCGCCGCACCAGCGCCCGGGCGATGGCGACGCGCTGCTGCTGTCCGCCCGACATCTGCGAGGCGCGCCGATCGATCAAATGGCGGATGTTGAGCATGTCGGCGACCTCGCCGACCTTGGCGTCGATCTCGCCCTTGGAGAGACCCCTGATACGCAAGGGGTAGGAGATGTTCTGCCGCGCGGTCATATGCGGGTATAGCGCGTTCTGCTCGAACACCATCGCGACGTTGCGGGCCTGCGGCGTCTGGCGCTCCACGGGAACGCCGTCGAAGGCGATCGTGCCGGAGGTCGGCTTTTCCAGGCCCGCAAGCATGCGCAGCACCGAGGTCTTGCCGGAGCCGGAGGGGCCGAGCAGGCCGAAGAACTCGCCGTCGGCGATTTCGAAGGAGATGTCCTGTACGGCATGGACGACGCCGCCATACCATTTGTTGAGGCCAGAGAGGGTGACTTTTGCCATGGAAATACTCCTTACCGGCCGCCGAGTTCGACGCTGAAGCTGCGGATCAGGAACCGCTGCATGTAATAGGACAGGACGAGAAGCGGGGCCGTCGCGACGATGCCGATGGCGCCCAGCTGGCCCCAGTTCGGCTGTTGAAAGAGGAAGAAACTCGCCAGCGCCTTGGGCAGCGTGATCACATGTTCGCCTGTCAGCACGAGCGCGAAGAGGAACTCGTTCCAGGCGAAGATCATCGAAAGTATGCCGGCGGTCAGAATGCCCGGCGCGGAAAGCGGCAACAGCACATCCCAGGCGAGGCGGTGCCAGGGCGCGCCGTCGATGCGCGCGGCTTCTTCATAGGTGGTCGGGATCTGGCGGATGAACTCGGCGAGCAGCCAGATCACCAGCGGCAGGTTCATGAAGGTGTAGACGATCACCAGCCCCGTATAGGTGTCGAACAGGGAGAGTTCCTGAAAGAGCAGGTAGAAGCCGATGACCGGCACGATCGGCGGCATCATCCTGAGCGACAGAATGGTGAAGCTGAGCTGGCCATGCGGCGGAAAGCGTCGCGCCAGGCCATAGGCGGCTGGAAAGCCGAGCAGCAGGCACAGAAGCGTCGAGATCGACGAGACGATCAGGCTGTCCATGATGCCCTTGCCGCCGCCGATGGACCAGCCTTCGGAAAAATTCACGAGCGTTGGATTGACGGGGATCACGCTCGGCGGGCTGGTGAACAGTTCCGCATAGGGCTTGAACGCGGTGAGCAACAGCCAGGCCAGCGGCAACAGGAACAGTGCGAGGAGAAGGATGATGACGAGATGGCGGCCCACGATCGCCACCCAGGCTGCGGTGGACGTCTTCTCGTCGTCTGCGGGAAGCACGGTCGGACTCATGAATTGGCTCCCATGGCGGCGGTGGACCGGAAGGGCTTGATGGTGGGCGGCAGCTCCGCTTCGCGCGGCGGCTGGGCGCGGCGTTTCGCGAGCGCCAGGATCGACATGGTGCCGACAGTCAGGAGCACGAGCTGGATGATGGACAGAGCGCCGGCCATGCCGAATTCGAAGCGGCCGAAGCCCACGTCATAAGTGTAATAAGCGAGATTCTGGGTTGACGTGCCCGGTCCGCCGCGCGTCAGGATATAGATGATGTCGAACACGCGGAAGCTGTCGATGAAGCGCAGCACGAAGGCGACGGTCATATAGGGGGCGAGCATCGGCAGCATGATGTGCCAGAACGTCTGGAGACGGCTGGAGCCATCGACGCGCGCGGCCTCATAGACCCGCTTCGGAATGGCCTGCAGGCCGGCAAGCAGCACCACCATCACGAAGGGCGTCCACTGCCAGGTGTCGACCAGAACCAGGGTCGGCAGCGCCCAATCAGGCGATTGCGCCCACGCCGGGGGCGAAAAGCCGACGCCCTTCAGAAAAGCGTTGAGCGGACCGTAGATGGGGTTGAGGAACAGGTTCCACGAAAAGCCCACCACGATCGGCGCCACCATCATGGGAATGAGAAACAGCGAAGCGTAAATGTCGCGACCGCGGGTGACGGATTTCAGCAGCATGGCCAAGGCGAGGCCCAGCGCGATCTGCAGGGGAACGGCGATCAGCGCGAAGACGGCGGTTATGCCGAGGCTACTCCAGAAACGGGCGCTGGACATCACCCGCATGAAATTCTTGACGCCGACCCATTCGATCGGGATCGGGATCGCCAGCTGATACGAGGTGAAGGACGCGTAGATCAGATAAGCGAAGGGCCAGATCGACATGAGCGTCAGAAAGCCCAGCGCCGGGCCCAGCAACAGCCAGGTGGCGCGCCGCTCGGCGCCGTCGTCCGTCGTCGGTATTGATGAAAATGCCATTGTCGGTAATCCGGTCTGCGTTCGGAATCCCCGCACGCGCGGGGATTCCACGGTTCGATCGGGCGCCTCCGGTCAAAGCCGGAGGCGGCTGGGGAGGATCAGGACCAGTAGCCCTGCTTGATCATCCGCTGACGATATTCGTCGTAATGGGCGACCTGGCGATCGCGGCCATAGGTCTCGGTGGTTTCCTCGAACTCCGTCGACATCGCGTCCAGCGCTTCCTTCGGCGTCGCTTGGCCGGTGACCGCGCGCTGCACGTGCTGGATCATGGACGCCAGGTAGCGGTTGGTGCCGGGGATGGAGATGTCGAGATAGGCCTTGGGGCTCGCCAGCAGTTCCTTGCTGACGGAGGCGAAGTTGTCGGCGAAGCCGGACTCGGCCTGCAGCGGGAAGGTGCTCTTGGGATCGTCGAACATGCTCATCCGCCAGGGATCCATCAGCGATTGCTCGAAGGTTTCGGCGACCCAGCGATTGGCGTTGACCGATTGCTGCATCCAGGCGATCGCCTTGAACGCGCCTTCCTTGTTCTTCGAGTTGGCGGCGATGCCCATGGCGCGGCCATAGGGCAGGACGGTGACGTCGCCCCAGCTTCTCGCGCATTTGACCTTGCCGGCGACCTTGGAGATCTTGGGATCGGCGGCGCCCTTGGGCATGTCGGTCCACCAATTCGCCTGGGCGACCTTGCCCTCGAAGAAGATCTGGCGGCCGACATCCCACGGCATGGCCTGGGCGAGATCCTTCGGCATGAAGGCGGTCATCTCGGCATAGCGGCGCAGCGCCTCTTCGCCGATCTCGTTCGACAGCTGCGGCTTCATCTCGGCGTCGAACAGCTCGCCGTAACGAACACCCTTTTCCGAGCCAAGCTGGACTAATTGGTTGATGAAGAAGGCGTAGACGAAGAAGCTGGTGACTTCCACCATGCCGTAGAGGTTCTTGTCCGGCCGGGTGAAGAACTCGGCGGTGTCGCGATATTCTTTATAGCCTTTCGGCGGGACGAGATCGTAGCCGTATTTCGCCTTGAAGGCCGATTGCTCCTCGGCGTTTTCGAAGAGGTCGGTGCGATAGGTGTTGATGAACATGTCGCCGTCGATCATCACGCCGACGAGCTTGTTCTCGTAATAATTCAGCTGCTGAAACGGCTTGGCGATATCGGCGAAGTTGAGCTCCTCAAGCGAGCCCACCTCTTCGAGCGGCGTCAGGAAGGGGCCGAAGTCGCCGACGAAGTTCGGCCAGAAATCGAAGGCGTCGAAGCGCGCGGTCCCTTGGCGCAGCGCCAGCAGGTTCTGGTCATACATATTGCCGAGCGGATAGGACGCGAACTCGACTTCGATGCCCGTGGCCTTTTTGAATTCCGGTGCGAAGGTCTTGAGGATCGGCGTGAACGCGCCGGAGTCGAGACCGACGGTCACCTTGCCGCCGCCTTCCTGGGCGCCGGCCTTGAGAATTCCGCCGAAGGTCGACAGGGTCGCAGCGGCGCCGAACAGGCTGGCGCGGCGCATGAGCTCGCGGCGGGAAATGATGCCGCGGGTATCGACGCTCGACAAAATGTCGAGATCTCTTTCCTGGGATTTCGGGCGATTGAATATACGATGCATGTTTCTCTCCTCCTGGAAACGGATGCTTGTCAGCGATCCTGCCATGGCTGATCTCCGGCCCTCCAACCGTCGATCGACAGAATTTGCTTTCCCAAATACGGTAGCCATGTTATTGGACTATGACAATAAAAATATTGACCTACTTACATGAGCATAAAAGAGATACAATTCGGCGAAAAACCTGGATATGCCGCCATCGTCTCGGCGATCGTCGATGCGATTGCACGACGAAAACTCGTGGCAGGCGAGCGCTTGCCTCCGCAGAGGGAATTGTCACACCAGCTTGGTGTGGCAATCGCAACGGTGGGTCGCGCCTATACGCAGCTCGAACAGCAGGGCTTCGTCGTCAGCCATGTCGGGCGCGGCACGTTTATCGCCGGCGGGCGAATGGTTAACGCCTCGTCTGAAGCGCCGCTGGCGGAGACAATCGACCTCTCGACATACAAGGTGCCGGTGCCGGATATCGACACCACGCTCGCCGACACGCTGAAGACGATCATCGCCGAGCATCATCCGCAGCAATTGCTGGGCGCCAGCCCCACAGCCGGCACCATGCGCCACCGGGAGGTGATGGCGGATTGGCTGGCGCGCTTCGGCCTTGCCGCCACAGCCGGCCAAATCATCATCACCAATGGCGGCCAGCATGCGACCATGGCGGCGCTGTCGACGCTCACACATGCCGGCGAGACTATTGCGACGGAAGAACTTACCGATCCGCGGATGAAATCGGTGGCCAGCTATCTCGACCGCAAACTCGTGGGCGTGGCGATCGACGAGAATGGCATGATCCCGGAAAGCCTCGCGGAACTCTGCCGCGATCATCCGGTGTCGGCCATCTATGTGACGCCGCGCGCGCAGAACCCCACCAATGCGACGCTGCCGGCCGAGCGGCGGATCGCCATCGCCGAGATCGCTCGCCGCCACGATTTGCCGATCATCGAAAGCGATATCTACGGCACGCTGTTCAGCGAGGGCAACGAGCCGCCCATCGCCGCGATCGCGCCCGAACGCACCCATTTCATCACCAGTCTTGGCCGGATCTCGGGGCCGGGAATGAAGGTTGGCTGTCTCGTGTCGCCGCTCGCTGACGTCGCGCGCACGCAATCCGGCGTCGGCATGTCCACAGGCTCGGCCTCGCTGATCGCCGTCGAAATCGGCATGCGCTGGGTGGCGGACAACCGGCTTGATTCGATGATCCGCTGGCAGCAGGCCGAAAATATCCGCCGCCTGTCGCTTCTCGCAACCTTTCCGATGCTCAGCGCCGCCCGCACCCATGTCGCCAGTCCGCATGTCTGGCTGTCTCTGCCGGAGCAATGGCGGGCGGAAGATTTCGTCAACGCCGCCGCCGGCCTCGGCGTGTCGATCGCGCCGACACATAGTTTCATGGTGGGCCGGCGGACGATGCCGCATGCGGTGCGTCTGGTGATCGGCTCGCCTTCGTCGGTTGAGACCCTGCAGATGGCCTGCGAGCGCCTTGAGAGGCTTTTGAACGCCCAGCCGAAAGGCAATTTCGAAGGATAACAACGCAAAGGGAGGAAGCCATGCCGGGAATGGAAGGAGGAACCGTTCTGATCGCAGGCGCGCTTGGCGTCGTCGGCCGCGCGACGCTCGACGTCTATGCCGCAGATCCGGCATGGCGGGTGATCGGTCTATCGCGACGACGCCCCGAGACGACCGCTGCTGACGATTGGATCTCGGTGGATCTTCTCGACGGCCCGGAGACGTCGCGCGCCATTGCGGAGGCCGGGCATATCACCCATGTCGTTTTCGCGGCGCTGCAGGAAGAAGCGAGCCTCGTCTCCGGCTGGACTTCGGAAAGCCAGATCGGCCGCAACAGGCAAATGCTGGAAACCCTGCTGGACGCGCTGAGGTCGGCGCAATCCGGCGTCACGCATCTGACGCTTCTCCAGGGCACCAAGGCTTACGGCGTTCATCACGGCGCTTACCGCATGCCGGCGCGGGAGAGCGATCCGCGCTTCATCGCGTCGAACTTCTACTACGACCAGGAGGATCTGGCGCGCCAAAGGGCGGCGGAGGACGGCTTTCACATCACCGTGCTCAGGCCGCAGATCGTCTGCGGCTTTGCGCTCGGCAATCCGATGAATGCGGTCACCGCGCTCGGCGTCTATGCCTCGATCTGCCGTGAACTCGGCCAGCCGCTGCGGTTTCCGGGCGGTCCCGCCTGCCTGCAGGAGGCCGTCGACGCCGGGCTCCTGGGACGCGCCATCAAATGGGCGGGCAGCGAGCCGCGTTGCCGCGGCGAGATCTACAACATCGCCAATGGCGACTGCTTTTCCTGGCCGACCATCTGGCCCTCGATCGCCCGCCGCTTCGGCGTCGAGCCTGGCGTGGCGCATCCGTTTTCACTTGCGGAGGTGATGGCGGACAAGGGGCAGGTCTGGGATAGGATCGTGCGCAAGCATGGCCTCAGGCCCTACAGCTACGCCGAGATCGTCTCTTCCTGGCAGTTCATGGATTACCTGTTGCGTTATGGAAAGACCTATCCCCACCACTCCATCGTCTCGACGATCAAGGCGCGGCAGCACGGGTTTCACGATTGCATGGACACCGAGGCGATGTTCGATCAGATCTTCGCGCAACTGCAGCAAGAACGCATCCTGCCGCCGGCGTGAGTTTATGTGTCGAAGGGCTGCCGCCCTTCGATGATCTCCATGGCGCGCTCGGCGAAACTCTGCGCCAGCGGCGCGACATCGGCCGCATCGCTCGACGCGGCAGTGCCGGCGCGAGCGCGGTCGGCGATGCCGACGAAGATCACCGCGAAGCGGAACAAAGCGAAGGCGGCATGGAAGGGCGTCAGCGCCGGGGTCGGGATGGCGTGCCGGTAATAATGGCGGATGAATTCCCGCTCCTCCGGCAAGCCGAGCGCCTGTCGGTCGAGACCGAGAATGCCGCCATATTCGTCGGGCGCGGTGTGCCAGGGCATGACGCAGAAGCCGAGATCGGCCAGCGGATGTCCCAGCGTCGATAGTTCCCAGTCGAGGATGGCCACCACACGCGGCTCGGTCGGATGAAACAGCATATTGCCGAGTCGAAAATCGCCATGGGCGATCGATGTCGCGCCGTCGTCCTCAGGCAGATTGGCGCCGAGCCATTCGGCGAGCCTATCGAGCGCCGCGATCCGTTCGCTCGGGGATTCGCGCCATTGCCGGCCCCACCTGTTGTATTGCCGTTCAAAATAATTGCCGGGCTTGCCGTAATCGGACAATCCCACCTCGTCGGGCCTGATGGCGTGGAGCTTCGCGAGCGCCTCGGCCATGGCGAGATAAAGGGGTGCGCGCTCCTCGCGGTCCAACTCCGGCAGAGCGCAATCGGAAAAGACGCGTCCCTCCACCCGCTCCATCAGATAGAACGGCGTACCGAGAACTTCGCTGCCCTCTTCGATCAGGACTGGCCTGGGCACAGGCGCCTGCGTGCCGTGCAGCGCGGTGAGCACCCGAAACTCGCGTTCGATCGCATGAGCGCCGGGCAGGATCGGACCCGCCGGCTTCTTGCGCAGCACGAAACGCTCGCCGCCGCGATCGAGGAAATAGGTCGGATTGGATTGCCCGCCGCTGATGCGGGTCAACAATATCTCGGCCCCGCCGCCCATGCGCAGGTCGAGATAATCCGAAAGGCGCCGTGAGTCGAAATCGATGTCTGGAAAGCCATTCTGCATGCTGTCGATCCTGTCGTTCAGGGCTCTTCGCCGTCGCGGGCGATGTCGCGCAGGACGAATTTCTGGATCTTGCCGGTCGCCGTCTTGGGCAATTCGCGAAACAGGAAGCGGCGCGGCAGTTTGAATCCCGCCAGCCTCTCCCTGCAGAACGCCTTGAGATCCTCAGGCGACAGCGGCTGATCCGATCGCGGTTCGATGAAGGCGACGGGGATTTCGCCCCATTTGTCATCCGGCGCGGCGACGACCGCCGCCATCAGTACGCCCGGATGCTGGTGCAGCACGCTCTCGATCTCCAGGCTCGAGATGTTTTCGCCGCCGGAGATGATGACGTCCTTGGAGCGATCGCGGATCTCGATATCGCCATCCGGATGCCGCACGGCCAGATCGCCGGTATGAAAGCGTCCGGCGGCGAAGGCTGCGGATGTGGCGTCGGCGTCGCGATAATAGCCGGCCATCAGCGTATTGCCCGACAGCAGGATCTCGCCGACAGTCTCGCCATCCCAGGGCGTCTCATTCCCCTCGACATCGGCGATCAGCACCTGGTTGGCGGTGAGATGGCGGCTGCCCTGGCGGGCGAGAAGCGTGGCGCGTTCCGAGACGGGCCGCTCGCTTTCGGCTTCGCTCAGGCCGCGCATCGTCACAGGGCCGAAGGATTCGGTAAGTCCGTAGAGATGGATGAGGTCGAAGCCCAGCGCGTCCATTTCGAGGATCAACGCGCTGGTGGGCGAGGCGCCGCCGGTCGCCACCGTCACCCGCCGGGCGGAGTCGCGGCTCGCGCGGGCCGGGTTGTTCAGCAGCATGTAGAGAACCACCGGCGCGCAGGCCATATGGGTGATGGCGTAGCGTTCGATCGCGGCGAAGATCTCGGCCGGATCGACCCGGTCGAGGCAGACATGCAGCCCGCCCGCCGCCGTCACCGCCCAGGTGTGGCACCAACCGTTGCAGTGAAACATCGGCAGGATCCAGAGATAACGCATTCCGACCCCGAGCCCGAGCGCCAGCACATTGCCGATCGCGTTCAGATAGGCGCCGCGATGGTGATAGACGACGCCTTTCGGCGTGCCTGTGGTTCCGGAGGTATAATTGAGGCAGATCGGCTGCCATTCGTCGGTGATGGCGGCGGCGAGATCGCGGGGCAGCGCGGCGTCAGTCGAAAAGAGATCGAGATCATCCACTGCGGGCGCCATGGGATCGACAAGGCGGAAGACGGGCACGCCCGCTTCGCGCGCAGCAGCCGAAGCGAGAGCGAAGGAGGCGGGATCGGCGATGACCAGCCGGCTCTCGGAGTGATCGAGGATGTAGCGCACCGTGGCGGCGTCGAGCCTTGTGTTGATGGAGTTCAACACCGCCCCGACCATCGGCACGGCGTAATGCGCGGCCAGCATTTCCGGCCGATTGCCCGACATGACCGACACCACGTCGCCGGGACCCACGCCGTTCTGCCGGAGATGATCCGCCATGGCCGCGACGAGACTGCCGAATTCGCCATAGCTCAGCGTCCGGTCGCGCCAGGCGACGGCCTTGCGCTGCGGAAAGCCCGTGACCGCGCGGGCGAGAAAGTCGAGCGGCGTCAGCGGCCGGTGATTGGCCTCCCGCCGCGCCAGATGTGCCTCCAGTCGCATCGTTTCCTCCCATGCGCGATGTCTAGGGCATCAATTGCCCGCCATTGACGGAAATCACCTGGCCGGTGATGAAATCGGCCGCCGGCGAGGCGAGGAACACGACAGTCCCTGCGATATCCTCCGGCGTTCCCACCCGACCCGCCGGAATGCGCGCCAGCTCCGCCTCGCGAAGTTGACTTGGAATGGCCCGCGTCATCTCCGTCTCGATATAGCCCGGCGCGATGCAATTGACGGTAATGCCTTTGCCGGCATTTTCCAGCGCCATCGATTTCGTCATGCCGATCAGGCCTGCTTTGGCTGCGGCGTAATTGGCCTGTCCCGCCGCGCCGCGCAGGGCGTTCATCGACGTCAGGCTGACGATCTTGCCGGCGTTGCGGGCGCGCATGCCAGGCAGCACCGCGCGGCAGGCATTGAACGGGCCAACAAGATTGACTTCGAGCACAAGACGGAAATCAGCCGGGTCCATTTTATGGGCGATGGCGTCGCGGGTGATGCCGGCATTGTTGACCAGAAGGCCGATCTCGCCCTCCGCCTCCAGTCTGGCGACCAAATTCGCCACCGCCTCGTAGTCGGTCACATCAAGCGTCTCGCGGATCGCGCAGGCTTCATCCTCTCCGGACCAGGATCGGTCGACGCCAGCCACACGCCAGCCGACCTCCGTCAGTGCGTGCGCGATCGCAGCGCCGATGCCGCGTGCGGCGCCGGTGACGATGGCGATCCGGCCTGGCGGCGTCGGGCTCATGCGCCGATCTCCCAGCGCCAGAAGCCGCGGCCCTGGTCTTCGAGATGACGGTTCAACACCATCTTGTGAACCTCGTCGGCGCCGTCCACCAGCCGCGCCTGACGCGCATAGCGATAGATCCATTCCAGAACCGTGTCTGTCGAATAGCCGCGGGCGCCGTTGATCTGGATAGCGGTGTCCGCCGCCTTGTGCAGGAGATTGGCGACATGGATCTTAGCCATCGACACTTCCTTGCGGGCGAAGCCGCCGCGATCGAGCTCCCAGGCCGCCTTCATCACCAGCAGACGGCCGATCTCGATGCCCATGGCGAGCTCGCCGAGCATCATCTGAATGCTTTCGCGATCGGCGAGACGAACGCCGAAGCCGTGGCGCTCGGCGGCATAGGCGGTGGCGATCTCCACGCAGCGCTTCGAGAGACCCAACCAGCGCATGCAATGGGTGAGCCGCGCCGGACCGAGGCGGATCTGGGTGACCTTCAAGCCTTTGCCTTCGCCGAGCAGCACATTCTCGACAGGAATTTCCAGGCCATCGAATTCGAGCTCGCAATGGCCGCCATGTTCTTCCGGCCCCATGATGCCGATGCGGCGGACAATGCGCCAGCCCGGCTGGTCCTTGTGAAACAGGAAGGCGGTCAATCCATGCCGCGGATCATCCGAGGTGCGGGCGACGAGGATGAAATGGCTCGCCTCCTCGGCCCCGGTAATGAACCATTTCCGGCCCCGCACGATATAGCGGTCACCCTGCTTTTCGGCGAAAGTCTGGATCATCGACGGATCGGAGCCGCCGCCGGGATGCGGCTCGGTCATGGCGAAGGCGGATTTGACCGCGCCTGTTTCAATCGGCGTCAGCCATGTCGACTTCTGCTCCGGCGTAGCCGTCGCGTCGAGAACCATCATATTGCCGTCGTCGGGTGCGGCGGAGTTGAAGCAGGCCGGGCCAAAGATCGACCGGTTCATCTCCTCATAGCACACGGCCATGCCCATCCGACCGATCGCCGGACGGCCCGGCCGGTCGAGCTGCAACGTCCATAATCCGGCAGACTTGGCTTTGGCCCTGACGCCGTCGAGAAGATCCATTCGGATGTTGCCATGCTCGTCATAGGTTGAGCGATCGGCTTCGAGCGGCAGGATCTCCGTCTCGACGAAGGCGGCGATGCGGATCCTGAGGTCCTCGACGACGGGGGAGATTGAAAAGTCCATGGCGTCCTCAAAGCGACGAGACGAGATGACCGCCATCGGCGGCGATGATGGAGCCGGTCATATAGCTTCCGGCGTCGGAGGCGAGCAGCAGCAACGGCCCGTCGAGTTCCTCCATGCGGCCCAGCCGGCGCTGGGGAATGCGCTTGATCAACGCCTTGCCTGCGTCGCTCGCGAAGAAATCGGCGTTGAGCGGCGTTTCGATATAGCCGGGGCACAGCGCGTTGACGCGAATGCCGTAGCGCGCCCATTCGAGCGCCAGCGATTTCGTGAGCTGCACCACAGCCGCCTTGGAGGCGGCATAGGCGGAGAGGTGGCTCGCGACGCGTAGCCCGAGAATGGAGGCGACGTTGACGATCACGCCCCCGCGCCCCGCCGCCTTCATGGCGCCGCCTGCGGCTTTGGCGACGTTGAACACGCCGGTGAGATTGGTGGCGATGATCCGCTCGAACTCGCCGTCGGCCATATCGAGCGCGGCCTCGCTGACGGTGATCCCGGCATTGTTGACGACGATGTCGAAGGGCGCGCTGACGGCGCCGAACGCCGCCTCGATCGATGCGGCTGAAGCGACATCGAGTGCGATCGCATCCGCGCTGTTTCCAGCTTCCTTCAGCGCCTCGGCTTCTTGAGAGACGATGTCGAGACGGCGAGCCGCCAGCGTGACATGGCAGCCGTGCTCGGCCAGCAGCCGGGCGAAGTGGAGGCCCAGGCCGCTTGACGCGCCTGTAACCAGTGCGGATTTACCCGAAAGACCCCCGAACATACCGATCTTCCTCCGAAATCGAGCGAGCGCTCGTTTTATATATCGGCGGTTCCGGTTGATTGCAATGGATTTTCGTATAAGCAGGAAAAATCAGCTCATGGAACGCGCCATGCCCGACGACACTCCCACACTCCAGGAACATTCGCCCGAGAGCTATACGACGGAGCGCCTGTGCCAGCGGATGCTGGAGCGCCACCGGGACATCATACGGGTCCAGAAAGATCATCTGGCGGTGAAGAAGCTGGTCAAGATCGTGGCGGCCGCGCTGGAGCTTTCCAACCGGCTCGGCTTTCACGCCATGAGCCTGCGCGATCTGTCGCGGGAAAGCGGCGTGTCGATGGGCGGGCTCTATTCCTATTTCGACAGCAAGACGACCCTGTTGTCGATGATCCTGACGGAGGTGGCCAGCACCGCCTCGGAGGCGCTCGGACAGGCACCGGCGGAGATAGCGGGCGATCCCGCCCTGCATCTGGAATGGCTGATCTCGACCCATATCCGCCTGACCGAGGCGATGCAGCCCTGGTTCGTCTTCGCTTTCATGGAGGCCAAGACATTTCCGCAACCGGCGCGCCGGCTGGCGACGGAGAGCGAAGAAACGACCGAGAAGATCTTCGCCGACGTGATCGCTCGCGGCGTGGAGCTAACGGTTTTCGCCACCCCTCACCCCGACCTGACGGCGTCGCTCGTCAAGCCGCTGTTGCAGGACTGGTATGTCAAGCGCTCCAAATACCGTCGCCGCGGCGTCTCCGTGGACGATTATACCGCCGCGGTGTCGTCTTTCGTCAAGGCGGCGGTGGGCGTTTGTCCCGGCGAAGCTCGATTTGTGGCGCCGTAACAGGGCCGGCGAAACGGTCCTCGAAGACTGAGCGTGAATTGCATATCCAGCAAGCAGGAGCTCAACTCATGACGGTTTGTCGGGGCCGCTTTGAAACGAATTGGACGCCATCAGCCCGGAGCGTTTCATTGAGATGAAGTTCGTCTCTGCCGGACGGGATTCCGAATCGGCCTCTACGGCGGAGCCGTGGCGGTCCGGGCAGCGTCCGCACTCTACTGCGCCGGCGCCAAGACGAAATCGTGCTTCACCTCCCAGAATTCCGCGGCGAAACCGTATTCGGCGGCGCGTTGCGGATCCATGCGAAGGACGAACTCCGCGAGCAGGCTCTCCTTGACGCCGAACACCGCATCCGAATGGATGTAGGGATCGTCCGGATCGAAGATATGGGTGACGAGGGTTTCAAATCCGTCGGCCTTGATGATGTAGTGCAGATGCGCCGGCCGATAGGGATGGCGGCCGAGCTTGCCGAGCAACTGGCCGACCGGGCCATCGTCGGGGATCGGATAGTATTTCGGCTTCACCGCCCTGAACCAATAGGTCCCGTCGGCGCCAGTGCGAAAGACGCCGCGCAGGTTGAAATCGGGCTGCACACCCTTTTGCTGAACATCGTAGAAGCCCTCGTCATTGGCCTGCCAGACATCGATGACCGCATTGGCGATCGGCCGGCCCTCGGTGTCGAGAATGCGGCCCGAGATCACCATGTCTTCGCCCTTGGCGTCGAGGCAGATATTGGCGCCCATCGGCAGTTCGGGCGCGTCGGCGACATGGAAGGGGCCGAGCACCGTGCTTTCGGAGGCGCCCGACGGCTTGCGATTGTTGATGGCGTCGACGAGCATGGAAACGCCGAGCACGTCGGACAGCAGGATGAATTCCTGCCGCCATTCGTTGCAGGTCTGGCCAGTGCGGGTGAGGAAGAAGATGGCTTCCATCCATTCGTCCTGCGTCGGCTCCAGCTCCTTCACCGCCTCGTGCAGCTTGCGGGTGACGACCTCCAGCACCTGCTTCAGCCGCTCGTTTTGTGCGTTGGCGTTGCGGCCGGTGACCACTTCGACGGAGTTTTCCTCGGTGAAATAGCCTTTTTCATGCATATCCATGGCGCGCCCTCACCTGTCCAGGATGGTGTTGAGAACACGACGCAATTCGCCTTCGGGATCGGCAACCGCCGCATCCGCCCGCCATGCGACATGGTGGTCGGGACGAACCAAGAGCGCGCCGGAATCGCGGATTTCGCGAGCGCGCGCCCAATCGCCGGAAAAATCCTGCCAGGTCTGGCGCGGGCCGATCTTGTGCACCGTAATCGGCAGACCGAACTCCTTCGACAGCGCCTTGGCTGCCGCGACCCAGCCGTCGCCGCCGATGCCGGTCAGCAGCGTGAAGACGCCATGGCCGGTGAGGTCCAGGCTCGAGACCTTCTCGCCCTCAGGTCCATAGAGCCAGACATGCGGCAGGCGCGCGCCCGGCCAAGTGGTGGGCTGATAATGCAGCTCCGCGTCCTTCTCGAAGGCGGGTTCCGGCTGGCCGTCGGTCACGACGGCGGCAGATGTGTAACGCTGGTTCATCTCGACGCCATGGGCGTCGAACTCATAGACCTTGGCGGCGATCGCCTGGCGGATCGCCTCGCGTTGCCGTTCGGCGTCGGCGGTGTCGTCGCAGCGGGCGTCCATATTCTCCTGCATCTTCACCGGATCGACGGAATCGAGCAGGCCGAGCGCCTTGAAGATCGGGCCGAATTCCTCGATCGACTTGTTGGCGCGGGTGACGATCTGCTTGGCGACCGGGGCGCGCTCCGCTTGGTAGCTGTCCAGCAGCCCCTCCCCGGCTTGGCCGCGAATGACCATCGCGAGCTTCCAGGCGAGATTGAAGGCGTCCTGGATCGAGGTGTTGGAGCCGAGACCGTTGGACGGCGGATGGCGATGCGTGGCGTCGCCCATGCAGAAGACGCGGCCCTTCGACATGGTCGTCGCATACATATTGTTGACGGTCCAGGTGGAGACAGACTTGATCTTCGGCTGCAGGTCCTGCACGCCGACGAGATCGCGAACCACCTTGGTGGCGAAAGCGTCGTCGACCGCCGGCGCCGGCTGGTTGATGTCATAGCCCCAGACGATCAGCCATTCGTTCCACGGGCGCACCATGCGCACCAGACCCATGCCGATGCCGCCGACATCCGCGCCGGGCTGCAGCACCCAATAGAGCACCGACGGCCGGTGAGCGACATAGCGTGACAGATCGCATTCGAACAGAATGTTCATCGAGCCGGCCACGCCCATCTTGCCCTCGAAAGTGAGACCGGCATGCTCGGCGACCTTGGAATTGCCGCCATCGGCGCCGACGAGGAATTTCGAACGGACGGTGAATTCCTTGCCCGTGAGACGGTCGAGGCAGGTGGTCGTCACGCCTTCGGCGTCCTGCACATGGCTCACATATTCCGTCGACATCCGCGCCTGCGCGCCGCGCGAGCAGGCGGTCTTGAAGAGCAGCGGCTCCATATAAGTCTGCGGCAGGTCGTTCATCCGGCCGGGTGATGAGAGCAGATGTTCGGCGCGCGACAGCGGATGGTTGCCCCAGCTCTGCATGCGGCCGATTTCCTCGCCGGCGACCGCCGTGCAGAACACGTTCTGGCCCATCAGGTCCTGTTCGGTCGCATACATATAGGCCTCGTCCTCCACGTCACGGCCGAGATCGCGCAGCACTTCCATCGTGCGCTGATTGGTGATGTGGGCGCGCGGCGTCGTGGCGAGCCAGCGGTAGCGGTTGATCACCATCGGCTCCAGGCCGTAGCTCGCGAGCAGCGCGGCGGTGGCCGAGCCGGCCGGCCCGGTGCCGATGATCAGGACGTCGGTTGTGATGTCAGCCATGAGGCCCTCCCTTTTCTGTGTGTTCGAGCGGCCCGCCCCGCAAGGTGCGGCGGACCGGAAAGAGTTCGATGCCGGTGCGGTCGGTGATCAGACCCCAGATGCCCCTGGGCGCAAACAGCATGGTGATGATGGCGATGGCGCCGAGCAGCAGCAGATACCAGGAGCCATAGCTCGACAAAGCATTCTGCAGCAGGAAGAACAGGATGACCCCGAGGATCGGCCCTTCGATGGCGCCAATGCCGCCGATCACCACGATGAACACGACATAGGCCGTCCAATCGGTGAGCGAAAAGGCGGCGTCCGGCGAAATCCGCGCCTTCTGCAGATAGATGAGCGCGCCGACGAGACCCGTGATGAAAGCGGTCGACAGGTAGATCGCGAGTTTGAGCCGGCGGGCGTCGACGCCGAGCGCGCGGGCCGCCGTCTCGTTGTCGCGCACGGCGGCCAGCCCCAGGCCCTGCTTGGAGCGCAGTAGCCGATAGACGAAGCCGATCGTCAGCACGAGCACAAGAAGCGCGAGCCAGAAGGTGATGGCGTCAGAAGCGGCAGCAGGCCGCATGCCGAACCAATCCTTGAGCAGCGACACACCAAACATGTCTCGCGTCGCCTCGCGCGGCAGCGACGTGCCGGTGCCGCCGCCAAGCGTCTTCCATTGCGCGAAGAGCAGCCGGCCGACCTCGGCGATCACCCACGTGCCGATGGCGAAATAGGGGCCGTAGAGCCGGAAGGCGAAGAAGGCGGTTGGCAGAGCGATCAGCATCGCGAACAGGCCGGCGAGTGGGATCGCCAGGATGGGATCAACGCCCAGCAGGATCACCAAGCCGAACAAGGCATAGGCGCCGCAGCCGACGAAGAGCTGTTGTCCCACCGAGATCAGCCCGGCATAGCCGGCCAGCAGGTTCCAGCTCTGGGCGAGCGCCAGCATGGTGAAAATGAAGAAGAGATCCTGCACGACACCGCGCGACACGAGGAAAGGGGCAAGGGCGAGCAACAGCACGAAAAGGATCGCCGCGATCGAAAACAGCAGGGAGACGCGGGTGCGGGTCTCGACCCGCCAGGCCTGCGGTCGGCTCGTCATCTTCGGGAGGGTTTGGGTCTGGACAGTCATCTCAGCCTCAATCGACGGCGCGGGGGAAGAGACCCCGGGGGCGGAACAGCAGGACGAGCAGGAAGGCGATGTGACCGGCAAGGATCTGCCATTCCGGATTGACAGCGGCGCCGAGTGTCTGCGCCACGCCGAGAATGACGCCGCCGGCGAGCGTTCCCCACAGCGAACCGAGACCTCCGATGATCACAGCCTCGAAGGCGTAGATCAGACGGGACGGACCCGAGGTCGGATCGAAATTGGCGCGGGTGCCGAGATAGAGTGCGGCGATGGTGACGATGACCATGGCGAGCCCGGTGGCGATGGCGAAAATCTGGTTCGGGCGAATGCCCATCAGCCCCGCCGTCACCACATCGTCGGAGGTGGCGCGGAAGGCGCGGCCGAGCGCCGTCCTGTAGATCAGCTGGTTGAGGCCGACGATCACCATAACAGCGGAGGCGAAGGTCAAGAGCGGCATGACGCCGGCATTGATGCCGCCGAGCGAGATCGACGCCTGTTCGAGGGCGCCGGCTGAAATGCGGCGGCTGTCGGCGGTAAAGCTCTCCAACAAACCATTCTGGATGACGATGGAGAGGCCGAAGGTCACTAGCAGCGGCGGCAGGATATCCTTGCCGAGCGTGCGGTTGAGCAGGTGATATTGCAGCAGATAGCCGGCGCCGAACATCAGCGGCGCGGCGATCAGCGCCGCCAGAAACGGATTGAGCCCGAGGGTCGATACGAGCACGAGGATGAGGAAGGCGGCGAATACGATCAGGTCGCCATGGGCGAGATTGACGAGCCGCATGATACCGAAGACGAGCGAAAGTCCGGCCGCGAACAATGCATAGAGCCCGCCGAGCAGAATGCCCTGAAGAATGGTGTCAAGCCAGTTCATGGGCGTCCGCTCCGAAATAGGCCGCGTGGATGTCGGCGCGATCGAGCTCGCCCGGTCGCCCTTCAAGCGTCACCCGGCCCTCCATCATGCAATAGACGCGATCGGCGACTTTCAGCGCCTGGGCGATGTCTTGTTCCACAATGACGATGGCCGCTCCCGTCTCACGGATGCGCGGAAAGGCGGCGTAGATGTCCTTGATCACCACAGGCGCCAGCCCGAGGCTGAGTTCGTCGCAGAGCAGCACTTCCGGATTGGACATCAGCGCCCGGCCGATCGCCACCATCTGCTGCTGGCCGCCGGAGAGCGCCGTGGACGGTTTGCTGCGTCTTTCCTTGAGGATCGGAAACAGCTGATAAACGCTCTCCAAGGTCCAGGGACCGTCGATTTTGCGGCCATGACGCCCCACGAGCAGGTTTTCCTCGACGGTCAGCGAGGGGAACAGCCGCCGTCCTTCCGGCACCAGCGCCACGCCACGCGCCATGACATCCGGGGCCGACAGCGCGCCGATCGCTGCGCCGCGATGCAGGATCGCGCCCGGCTCATTGCGCAACACACCGGCGATCGAGCGCATCAGCGTCGATTTGCCGGCGCCATTGGCGCCGATCACGGCGATGGTTTCGCCGGGATGGAGGACGAGATCGACGCCGAACAGCGCCTGGAAGTCGCCATAAAAGGCCGTGAGATTGTTCGTCTCGATCAGGCTCATCGCTCAGACCTCCATGCCCAAATAGATCTCGCGCACCTCGCGCGAATTCATGATGGTCTGCGGATCGCCATGGCCGATCACCCGGCCGAAATTGAGAACCAGGATTTTCTCCGCCACCGCCGTCAGCGCATGCAGCACATGCTCGATCCAGATGATCGTCATGCCTCGCTCATGCACGCGCTTGATGGTGGCGACCAGCTGCCGGCATTCGCCTTCGGTCAGGCCGCCGGCGATTTCATCGAGCAGCAGAAGCTTGGGCTGGGTGGCCAGCGCGCGCGCCAGCTCCAGCCGCTTGCGCTCGAGCAAGGACAGGCTGCCAGCCGGCCGATTGGCCTTGGCGATCAGCCCTGTTTCAACCAGTATGTCCGCGCAGAGATCGGAAACATCGGCTTCCTTTTTCTCGCTGCCGAAGGCGCCGGCGACCAGCAGGTTCTCATAGACCGTCAACCGTTCGAAAGGCTGCGGAATCTGGAACGTGCGACCCATGCCGGCAAAACAGCGTTGCATCGGCGGCATGGTGGTCACATCCTTCCCGTCAAAGCGGATATTGCCCTTGGCGACGGAAAGGTTGCCGGTGATCAGATTGAACAAGGTCGATTTCCCTGCCCCGTTCGGCCCGATCACGCCCAGCGCTTCGCCCGGCTCGACGGCAAAGCCGATCTCTTCGGCGACCACAAGGGCCCCGAAGGATTTGGACACTCCGCTGAGTTCAAGGATCGGCATGGTTGCGTTCTCGGTTAGAAAATTGGTGTGTCGCTTTGGGGTTACCCCCCTCTGGTCTGCCGACCATCTCCCCCTCAAGGGGGGAGATTGGCTGGCGGCGCCGGCTTCCCTCACTCTCGACGTCAGTTGCTGGACGGTGGTCGCGCCTCTGGCAATCTCCCCCCTTGAGGGGGAGATGTCCGGCAGGACAAAGGGGGGTGCAGCATCCGCAGACGCTCCCCTCCCATCATCAACCCAACGCCTCCATCTTGCCGCCGAGCGGCACATTCGGGGCCAGTCCGTTTTCGACGACCACAAGATCATAGCCGCCGCCGGATTTCAGCCGCCACTGGCCGCCGACGAGCGGGGTCTTGGCGACGTTTTTCTGCGCGAAGGGCGGCAGCTTGTCGCTGTTCCAGGCGATTGGGCCGACAAGCGTATCGAGCTTGGTCTCGCCGATGGCCTTAGCCACGGCGTCGCCATCCGTAACGTCCTCGGCGCGCTTCATGACGTCGACGGCGAGCTCGAACAGCGCATGGGCAAAGCCGATCGGCTGCGTCCACGGCCGGCCCGTCGCCTTGGTGAAGGCGCTCGCGACATCGGCGGCGCTTTCGCCCGTCAGCGACGACTTGAACGGATGCGAGGGCGTCCACCACACTTCGGTCGAGAGATTGTGGCCGGCGTCGCCCAAGGCTTCGACCGTCTGCGGAAACAGCAGCGCCTTGCCGATCGAGGCAATCTTCGGCTTCAAGCCCTGCTGCTTCGCCTGATTCCAGAAGGTGGTGAGATCCGGCGGGATCATCACGCCGGTCAGGATCTCCGTTTCGGCCTGCTTGAACGCGTTGATCTGGGCCGAGAAGTCGTCGGTCAGATTCTGGTAGCGGCCGGTGTCGGTGAGGCCATAGCCTAGCTTTTCCAAGACCGGCGGGAAGCCGACGACCTTGTCTCCCCAAGCATTGCCGTCGCCGTCATTGGGGAAGAGGCCGCCGACCTTCTTGTTGGTGTCGATCTGGCCCCACATGCCGGTGAACACGGCGATGATGTCTTCGAGCCCCCAGAAGAAATGATAGGCGTAGTTGAACGGCTTCCAGCTTGCGGGATCGCCGGGATTGCCTTGCTGGCCGATGAACCAGGGCTGCCAGGGCGCGACCGTCGACAGGCAGGGCACCTGCTCCGCCTCGCAGGTGGTCGAGACCGGATTGGTGGTTTCCGGCGTCGACGACACCAACATCAGATTGATTTCGTCGTCGACGATCAGTTCCTTGGCGACTTCGGCGGCGCGGTTGGGGTTGGACTGGCTGTCCTTGACCACGACTTCGTAATTCAGCCCCATCTTCTTCGTGGTCGCCAGGAAGCTGTCGATCACGAATTTGTCGGCCTCGCCAAAGCCGGCGAGCGGCCCGGTCTGCGGGCTGACATAGCCGAGCTTCACCGCCGCCTGCTGGGCAATCGCCGGCGCGGCCAGACCCGAGGTTGCGAGAACCGCGCCGCCCGCAGCCGTGGTTTTCAGGAACTTGCGTCTGGTAAACATGCTTCCTCCCATCATCGTCTCTCCTCCCAAAGAGCGCGCCTCGCGCGTCGGATGTCTCGGTCAGTCGGGCCTCACGCCCTCCCAGGCCTGCTGCAGCAGCGTCCGGATCGATGTCTGGTCGATCGGGCGCGGATTCCAGTATGGATTTTCAGTCGCGATATTGGCCGCGCCGTCGAGATCGGCTTCGGACAGACCGAAATCCCGAAGCGACAGCGGCGCTCCGATTGATTTCGCAAAGTCCCAGAGCCCCCCGCCGATCGAGCCGCTGAAAATGTCTGCGGCCGGCGCCAATTCCTCGCGCGCCGCTTGGGCGTTGAAGGCGGCGGTGTGCGGCAGCATGATTGCATGGGTCTCGGCGTGCGGCGTGTCGAAGGAGCCGCCCAGCGTGTGGCAGATCTTGTGATGCAGCGCCATGCCGACCGCCCCGAGCACCGTGCCGCAGAGCCAGGCGCCGTGGAGCGCGTCGGCGCGGGCTACGGCGTCCTGCGGACTCTTCACGAGAACGGGCAGGCTGTCGGCGAAGGCCTTGAGGCCCTCGACCGCCATAAGCGTCGAAACCGGGTTGCGATCCCTGGCGTAGAGACCCTCGACCGCATGCGCCATGGCGTTGAGGCCACTGGTGACGCTCATGGCGACAGGCAGGCCCAGTGTGAGGTCGGGATCGTAGACGACCACTTCCGGCAGGATGCTCGGATGCCGCACCGTCGTCTTTCGCCCGTCTTCCGTTTGACCGAGGATCGGCGTGACCTCCGAACCGGCATAGGTGGTGGGGATGACGATCTGCGGCAGATCCGTGCGATACGCGATCGCTTTTCCAAGGCCTGTCGTCGATCCGCCGCCGAACGACACCAGGCAATCCGCCCGGCGTTCGGCGACGATGTCGAGCGCCGTCTGCGTCACCGTCACGGGTGTATGCATGACGGCGCCGGCAAAGACGCCGACCGAAAGCGCGCCGAGCCGTTCGGAGAGAGCCTCGGCATCGGCTTTCTGATGCGACGTCGCGAGCACCAAGGCCCTGCGGCAGCCGATCTCCTCGATGGCGGAGCCGATTTCCGCGCTGCGGCCTGCGCCGAAAAGGATACGGGCTGGGCTGGCGGCATAGGTGAAGCGCCTCATTTGCTCCTCCCCGGCCGTGCGCGGGCCATGACGAATCTCAAGCTGACGCGCGATGTTCGCTCGTCGTCGGCAACATTTTCCTCGAAATTGTGAACGAGTTCCGGACGCACGCCGAACAAGGCGTCTTCATCGAGCCTCGGGTCCTCAGCGTCGTAGATGTGGGTGGTGATGGTCTCGAAACCCGGTGCGCGCACCACGAAATGCAGATGGGCGGGTCGGTGCAGCGGATAACCCGCCTTGGCGAGCAGTCTGCCCACGGGGCCGTCGCCAGGGACATCGTAGCCTGCCGGACGAATGGTGCGGTAATGGAACCGGCCGTTCTGATCGGCGCGAAACAAGCCTCTCAAATTGAACTCGGGCTGCAGGTCCGGCTGCTGGTTTTCATAGTAGCCCTGTGCATTCGCCTGCCAGGTTATGATCTCGGCGGCGTGAACAGGCAGGCCGTCGAGATCTTCCACACGTCCTTCGACGACGAGAGTTTCGCCTTTTCCGTCCAGCGAGATCGAACCGCCGAGCGATCGTTCCGGCGTGTCGGCTCTGAAAAAAGGACCTCTGATCGTGTTGGGCGTCGCGCCGGAAGGCCTTCGACTGTTGATCTCTTCCACGAGCGCGGACGCGCCGACGAGATCGGAGAACAGCACCCACTCCTGGCGTCGCTCGTCGGAGGCGTGTCCGACTTCGGTCAGGAAATCGAGAACTTTGCGCCATTGCTCCTGGGTGGGGCGAAATTCCTTGATGAGTACATGAACGCGGCAAACCACGGCGGACAAAAGCCGAGCGGTGGCGTCATCGGGATCGCCGAAGCGATTTGCGAAGGCCTCGGCGGATGTCGCTTCGTCGAAGGTGATGTGCTGTGCGGCCCGCGACATGCATCTCCTCCCAAATCTGCATTTCTGGCTGCAGGTGGTATAGCAGGCGCCGGATGCCGGATTGATGTTTTGTTTTGCAGCCAATATAACAAAACGTTATGAAGATCGACGAGCGTCACCTCATTCAACTGGCAGCCGTGGTCAAGAGCGGAGGCGTCACCGAAGGCGCAGCCCTGCTCGGGCTGGCTCAACCTGCCGTGTCGCGAACGCTGTCGATGCTCGAAAAGCGCTTGGGTGAGCCCCTGTTCATCAGGGGACGACGTCCGCTGCAGCCGACGCCGCTCGGGATCGCCTTGGCTGAACATGGGCTGACGATGCTCGCCGCATCGCGCAAGGCGTCCGATCTCCTGGAGAGTTTCCGGGTCGGCAAAAGCGGGGTCGTCAGGGTGGGAGGCAGCCCGTTCTTCATGGACTCCCTGATCGCCGGGATGTGCGCGGAGTTCCAGGCCACGCATCCGGATGTGCGCATCGACCAGTCCTACGGTTATTTCCCCGATCTGCGCGCCGCGCTGAGGGCGGACCAGATCGATCTGGCCATCTGCCCGATCGACATCCTCGACGAAGGCTCGGGCCTCGCTTTTCAGCAGATCCTGCCCGGCCGCAATGTCATCGCCTGTCGCGTCACGCATCCGCTCCTGTTGAAGCGGCGCGTGCAGCCGGCGCATCTTCTGGACTTCGCTTGGGTGGCTCCGCCGCCGGGCAGCCCACTGCTCGCCGACCTCAGGGCGCTGCTGCTTTCGTTCGGGGCCACCGAAATCCGCATCCGCTATTCCGGCGGCTCGCTCGCCAGCGTAGTCAACTATCTCAAGGGGGCCGACGCCCTGACCGTCATGCCTCACAGCGTCGTCTTCGCCCAGCGCAAGGAGAAGACGATCACGGCCTTGCCGATCAACATTCCCCATCCGGAACGCGCGCTGGCGATCCTCCGACGCGTCGACGCGCCGCGCTCTCCCGCGGTCGAACAGTTTGCCGTGTTCGTGCGATCGAGCTTCGAAAACCTCCGTCACCTGATCAAGCGCCATGAAGAGGCGGTCGTCTGGGGAAGTTGACCAGACGTAAAGCGAGCGGAGACCCGTCGGGCCGGCTTTCGCGCTCAGGCCGGATGATGAAGAATGCTCATGCCGCCATCCACCGTCAGGCAGGCGCCGGTCATGAAGCGGCATTCGTTCGACACCATGAACACCGCCGCCATGGCGATTTCCTCGGGCTCGGCGATGCGGCCGCCGGGATGTAGCTTCATCGTCTCCGTCCTGGCGGCGTCGGGGTCGGGAAAGCTGTTCCAGTAATCGATCACCTTCTGCGTCGCCACATAACCCGGCGCCAGCGCATTCACCCGCACCTGACGCGGCGCATATTCGATGGCCAGCGATTTTGTCAGCCCCATCAGCGCATGCTTGGCGAGCGGATAGGGAAAGGTGTGGGGGATGATTGTGAAGGCGTGGGTCGAAGCGATGTTGAGGATCGCGCCCTCCCCTGCCGCCAGCATGTCCGGCAGGACCGCGCGACAGCAGTTCCATGCGCCGTTGAGATTGATGTCGAAACAGCGCGACCAGTCGTCGTCGCTCAAGGCCAAAGGCTCGGAAAAGACATTGACGCCGGCATTGTTGACCAGCGCATTGATCGATCCGATCTCGTCTTTCGCCCGAGACACGCCCTGCGCGATCCCGGCTGCATCGGTGATGTCTGCGGCATAGCTCGCCACTTGCGCGCCTCCAGCCCGCAACGCCTCGACCGAGGCAGCCAGCAGATCGCCGTCGCGATCGACCAGCATGAGCGCCGCCCCTTCGCGCGCAGCCGCCTCCGCGATGGCCAGGCCGATGCCCTGGGCAGCGCCGGTGATCATGATCCTCTTGCCGGTCAACCTGTCAGCCAAGATCGTCTCTCCTGAAATCTATCGTTATTGTCGATCGCATCGCCTCGCCCGGCTCCAGAAGCCTGAGACCGCCAAACTCAGGCAGGTGATGCCCGTTCGGCAGATGCGTCATCGGCTCCCAGCAGAAGAAGCCAGCCTCCGCGCTCGGCGAATAGAGCATTGCGACCGAATGGTCCGGCGCGGTTATGATGGCGGAGACGCCGCGGTCAGGCCAGCGGATTTGCGCTGCCCCGTCCCAGCCGTCGAAGGCATTGTTGAGGAAGCGGTCGGGAAGAGTGGCGTCGCCTCGGGGATCGAGGTCATCAGGAAGCGCTGTCCTTGCATCCGGCAGATGTCCTGCACGTTCGGTCCAATAGCCCGTGACATTTGCTTCCACGCGGACATTCTGCGTACGGAGGAAGAAGGGGTGTTGGCCAAGGCCGAATGGCAGAGCTTCCTCGCCATCGTTGCGGACGAATAAGGACAGCGACAGGAGGGCGCCGGAGACGGACAGGGTTTGTTCAGCGGAATAGGCGTAGGGTGTTCCAGCGCTCGGCGTCTGCCGCAGAGACAGTTTGATCCGGTCCTCTTGCGCCTCTTGCACCGCCCATGCCCTCAGCCAGCCGTCGCCATGGAGATAGAGCGGATCGCTGCTGTTTGGAGATAACTGGTAAGTCTTCCCACCAAGCTCGAACCGGTTGAACTCCACCCGGTTGCCGAAGGGGACGAGCGGAAAACAGCTCAGATCCCCATTCACTCCGCCGACCGCCGGCATGACCTCGACGCCGTCGAACCGCACCGCGCCCAGACCGCCGCCCCGGAGCGAGACCGAGGTGTCGATCCGGTCGGAGGCGAGCGGGAGCGGGAGCGACAGCGACGTCACTTCTGACGGCCTGCCGCCGACATGCGGAGATTGTCGAGAAGCACCGCGATCAGCAGGATCAGGCCGCGCACGAGATACTGATAGAAGGCCTGGATGTTGAGGAGGTTCATGACATTTTCGGCGATGCCCATGATCATCACGCCGATGAAGACGCCGGTCATGGTCGCGCGGCCGCCGGCCAGCGACACGCCGCCGAGCACGCAGGCCGAGATGACCGAGAGTTCAAGCCCCGTGGCTGCGTTCGGCTGGCCCGAGGTGATGCGCGAGGCGAGCAGCACGCCCGCCACGCCGCAGACCAGGCCCTGAAGCGCGAAGATCCAGATACGCATGCGCACGACATTGACGCCTGCGAGCCGCGAGGCTTCGGGATTGCCGCCGATCGCCAGCGTATTCTTGCCGAAAACGGTGCGGTTCAAAAGAAAGCCGAAGACGATGAAGAACAGCGCCATCACCCAGATCGGCGTGGGTATGGTGAGAAAACGCGACAGCGCCAGCTGATAGAAAGCGGGATCGTTGATGCCCACGGCGCGGCCGTCCGAGGCGATCAGCGCCAGACCGCGCACGATCTGCATGGTGGCGAGCGTGGTGATCAGCGCATTGATGCGGAAGCGGGCGATGACGACGCCGTTGACCGCGCCGACCGCGAGACCGCTGATGATGGCGGCGGCGACGCCGAGCAGGATCGAGCCGGTGGCGTTGGACGCCATCACCGCCACCATGCCCGAGAAGGCCACGATCGAGCCGACCGACAGGTCGAAATCGCGCGAGGCGAGGCAGAACATCATGGTGCAGGCGACGATGCCGATGGTGACGACCGATTGCAGCAGACCCAGCACGTTGCGCTCGGTCAAGAAGTTCGGCACCGTGAGCGAGACGATGACGAAGGCGAGCGCGAAGATCACGAGCAAGCCCTGTTCGCCGAGGAGGATTTTCTTCAAAGCGGGCATTGGTCTTTCCATCAAGAATGAGCGGCCAAAGCGGCGGCCTCGTCGGGCAGCGCGGCGGCGAGAATGGTCTTTTCGTCGAATTGGTCGCGGCTGAATTCGGCCGAGTGTTCGCCGCCGCACATCACGATGATGCGGTCGGCGATGCCCATGATCTCCGGCAATTCGCTGGAGATGGCGATGATCGCCGTGCCGTCGGACGCGAGCCCGTAAAGAATTTCGTAGATCTCCGCCTTGGCGCCGACATCGATGCCGCGCGTCGGCTCGTCGATGATCAACGCCTTGACGCCCTGTTCGGACAGCCAGCGGCCGAGAATGACCTTCTGCTGGTTGCCGCCGGAGAGATTGACGATATCCTGCCGGCGCGAGGGCGTGCGAATGCGCAGCGTCTGGATAAAGCGGTCGGCGAGCTCAGCTTCCTGCGTCGGCTTGATGACGCCGAGCGGCGAGAAATGCCGGCGCGAGGAAATAGAGATATTCTCCTCCACCGACCGGCCGTGGATGATGCCGTCATGCTTGCGGTCTTCAGGGCAGAACACCATGCCTGCCCGGATGGAGGCGCCGGGGCTGTCGGGGGCGACCGTCACGCCATCGAGACTGACGCGCCCGGTCGAGCGCGCATCGGCTCCATAGACGAGCCGCGCCATTTCCGACCGCCCAGCCCCGATCAGGCCGAAAAAGCCGAGTATCTCACCACGGCGCACCGAAAAGCTCGAGGGGTGACCAAGGCGTGATCCGGAGATATCTTCGACCTTCAGCCTGACATCTCCGAGCGGACGGCCCCGCCAGCCCCAGATATTGCTGATCTCGCGGCCGACCATTTCGCTGATGATCTGGTCGCGACTGACGCCGTCGAGTGTCGGGTGATGGGCCGCGAGCTTGCCGTCACGCAGCACGGTCATGCTGTCGCAGAGCCGGAAAATCTCGTCGAGCCGGTGGGAGACATAGAGAATGACGGCGCCGGCCGCGCGAAGGCGGTCAATCAGCGTAAAGAGGATTTCGCTTTCGCGCGAGGACAGAGACGATGTCGGTTCGTCCAGCGCGATGACGCGCGCTTTCACCATGACGGCCTTGGCGATCTCCACCATCTGCCGTTCGCCGATCGACAGCGAGCCAACCTTACGGTCGGGATCGATGTCGACGCCCATCGCGCCGAGCCGCGCCTTGACCGTCTCGCGCATCGCCTTGCGGTCGATGACGCCGAAGCGGCCGGGAAAGCGTCCGAGCCAGAGATTTTCCGCCACCGTCATATCAGGCGCAAGCTGTAACTCCTGGTGAATGACCACCACGCCGGCTGCAAAAGCGTCGCTGACCGAGCGATAGACCTGCTCTTGGTCTTCGATGCGAATGACGCCGGTATCGGCCGACTGGTCGCCGGAGAGAAGACGGATCAGCGTCGACTTGCCGGCGCCGTTTTCACCCATCAATCCATGCACGACGCCGCGGCGAACGCCGAAGGATACGTCCGACAGCGCCCGGACGCCGGGATAGGTTTTCGTCAGCCCGGAAAATTCCAGATAATCGGCCATGCGCCTCGTCTCCCAGAAAGCCCCGGCGTTGGTCGCCGGGGCTGTAAGATCGCACTCTACCGTGACCCGAGGCGGATCACTCGATGCCGAGATCCTTGCGGACAGCCTCGTAGTTGTCGCGCAGGGCGAGCTGGCCGGCGGTCAGCGTCTGCTTTTCCGGCTCCTTGCCGTTGGCGATCCACTCATACATGTTCATCGCGGTCTCGTAACCGTGGCGCTTCGGCGAGATGATCACAGTGCCGAAGAAGCCGGTGGCCTCTGGCTTCTTGAACTCGTTGATGGCGGAATCGGCGCCGCCGATGCCGATGCCGATGAAGTTGTCGGCCGTCACGCCGACGGATTCGGCCGCGCGCACCGCGCCCAGCACCGCCTCGTCATTGAGGCCGACGGCGATCCACTTCTTGATATTGGCGTTCTTGTTGAGCACCACTGTCGCGGCGTTGAGCGCGGCCTCGGTGTCGGTCTTGGCCTGCGGCGCGTTGAAGATATTGGCTTCCGAGAAGCCGCTGGCCTTCAGCACCGACAGAGCGCCTTCGACACGGTCCACCGCAGTCGGCAGCTGGTCATAGGAGACGCGGATCGCGCCGACTTCCTTTGGATCCCAGCCGCGCTTCTTCATTTCGTCGGAAATCGCCTGACCGACGGCTTCGCCGATCTTGGTGGCCGAAATGCCCATATGGGGAACGTCTTCGAGCGGCGCGCCGGAGGCGTCGACAAGACGGTCGTCGACGGTCATGACCTTGAGATTGTTAGCCGCAGCTTTCGCGACGATACCCGGGCCGAGCTTGACGTCGGGCGTGCAGATGATGAAGCCCTGCGCGCCCTGCGCGCCGAGATTATCGATCGCCGACTGGACCTTTTCGCCGTCCTCAGCGCCGATCTTGACGACGGTGAAGCCTTTTTCCTTGCCGGCCTGGTCGGCGAATTTCCATTCATCCTGGAACCAGGGCTCTTCGGGCTGCTTGACGATGAAGCCGATCTTCACGTCTTCGGCGAAGGCCGAGACGGCGCCGGTCACGGCCATGGCGCCGGCGAGCAGTATCGTGGTGAGAATACGCATGAAGTCCTCCCTTGTGATGTCGCTGCCTCTCCCGCAGTCATCCTTTTGTAGGATGAATCATCATATCCGTCAATTCCTGTTGTATGATGAATGTGGGCGTTTATAATACAATCGTGACGAGGCGGGTTGACGAGACGGCGCGCGCCGCGCATCTCTCATGATCCGGGGGAGACGGATGTGGACATGATCGAGCAAATACCGGCGGTGTCGGAAGCGGCGGCGAGCGCGCGCCGCCCCAGGGTGGGCGAAGGCGTGGTCGGGGCGATCGCGCGGGACATCTGTTCCGAAATCTATCCCGAAGGGACATTCCTGCCCCGCGAAAACGACCTCTGCGAGCGCTATGGCGTCAGCCGCACAGTGATCCGTGAAGCCATCAAGGCGCTCGAATCACTCAGGCTGGTCCGCAGCCGTTCGAAAGTCGGCACCGTCGTCTGTCCTAAAACCGAATGGAATATACTCGATCCGCGAGTCCTCGACTGGATCGGGCCCGAGATCTTCGAATCGGACCTTCTGTCCTGCATTTTGGAAGCGCGCCGCGCGATCGAACCCGCTGCCGCCGACATGGCCGCCGCCCGCGCCAGCATGCAGGACATCGCCGAACTGGAACGCGCCTGGCGCGACATGCGCGACAGCGAAGGCGAAGGCGATCTCGAAGCCTTCACCGAAGCCGATGCGCGCTTCCATGTCTGCCTGCTCAAGGCCAGCGGCAACCGCGTCTTCCTGCAGATGGCCGGAATCATCGAAGCCGCGCTCCGGTTCTCGCTCCATGCCTCCAACGAGGCGGTAGAGCGACATGACGAGGCGATCGACATCCATTTCGAACTGGTCGAAGCGCTCAGGCTGCGTGACCGCGCCGCCGCCGCCGATTGTTCGAGACGGATGCTGGACATCGCCCAGCGCGACCTGACAGCGGCCGTGGAGCGGCGAAAAGGCTGATCTCACACAAATTTGGAAATCGTGGCCCGGCCACAGAAGCAGAGACTGAATCGATGAAAATCACCAAGCTGACCACCTATATCGTCCCGCCGCGCTGGTGCTTCCTGAAGATCGAGACCGACGAGGGCGTCACCGGCTGGGGCGAGCCCGTCGTCGAGGGTCGAGCGTTGACGGTGGAGGCCGCCGTACATGAACTCGCCGACTACCTGATCGGCAAGGATCCGTTCCTGATCGAGGATCACTGGCAGGTCATGTATCGCGCCGGCTTCTATCGCGGCGGCGCGGTGCATATGTCGGCGCTTGCCGGCATCGACCAGGCGCTCTGGGACATCAAGGGCAAGGCGCTCGGCCAGCCCATCCATTCGCTGCTCGGCGGCCAGGTGCGCGACAGGATCAAGGTCTATAGCTGGATCGGCGGCGACCGCCCTTCCGACGTGGCCAACAATGCGCGCGACGTCGTCGCCCGCGGCTTCAAGGCCATCAAGCTCAACGGCTGCGAGGAGATGCAGATCGTCGACACCTGGGAAAAGGTGGAAAAGGCGGTCGAGACCATCGCCATCATCCGCGAGGCGGTGGGGCCGCATATCGGCATTGGCGTCGATTTCCATGGCCGGGTCCACAAGCCGATGGCCAAGGTGCTGGCCAAGGAATTGCAGCCCTATAATCTCCTGTTCATCGAGGAGCCGGTGCTGTCTGAGAACCGCGAGGCGCTGAAGGAGATCGCCAATCATTGCTCGACGCCGATCGCGCTCGGCGAGCGGCTCTATTCGCGCTGGGACTTCAAGGGCGTGCTGGCCGACGGCTATGTCGACATTCTCCAGCCGGATCTCTCGCATGCCGGCGGCATCACCGAATGCCGCAAGATCGCGGCGATGGCGGAAGCTTATGACGTGGCGCTCGCGCCGCATTGCCCGCTAGGGCCGATCGCGCTCGCCGCCTGCCTGCAGGTGGACGCGGTCTCCTACAACGCTTTCATCCAGGAACAGAGCCTTGGCATCCACTACAACAAGGCCAACGACATCCTCGATTACATCTCCAACAAGGAGGTGTTCCACTACGAAGACGGCTTCGTGTCTATTCCGCAAGGCCCGGGCCTGGGCATCGAGGTGGACGAAGCCTATGTCATCGAACGCGCCAAGGAAGGCCATCGCTGGCGCAACCCTGTCTGGCGACATGCCGACGGATCGGTGGCGGAGTGGTGAAACGGAAAGTCTGAAGACGCCGCGCACCCTTTCGACGCGACGGGTTCGTCGTCCGCGAACACTTCGCACAACACTTGTATCGCTTGGTAATATCCAGCTTCGAATATTGAATTTTGCAATATTTCGCGGCTGTGGGCAGACGAAACTTGCAAATTGCGCTGCCTGCCATCTCGAAAGCGGGGCACATCGCCCGTGGTCTGTTCACCGCCTCGAGCGAGGCTGTTCCGCAAGGTGGTTCTGTCAGCGCTCCAGCCGAAATACCTTGGCGACAAGGCCCGCAAGGACCGATGGACAGGAAACGTCGGCATCGAGCGGGATCGCCCCATCACGGTTCGTGAGAACCGGCGATGGAAACCGGCTGATCTGATGGGGCGTTATCGCCCACGGCTGTTTCCGGAGGTCTCTCTTTTCCGGGCCAGGCCGTGAGGGCCACATCGATCAGTCGCTTCAGCCGCGTATTGCAGGCGCCATCGCATGCCTGTGCAGACATGCCCTGAACAATGGCGCCATAGAAGCGCGCGAGCGTGTCGGTGTCGGTTTGAACAGGCAGTTCACCCTCATCGGCCGCTCGATCAAAACGAGCTTTCAGCGTCTGGATCGAAGCCTCGCGCAATGCCGCCGTCATCCGTGCGACAGATGCGTTTTCTTCCGCGTGCTGCAGGACCGCCGTTGCGACCATGCAGCCTCGCGGTCTGTCGGGCTGGGTGTCGCCATCGGCGATATCGTAGAGGTACAGTCTAAGGGCTTCGTATGTTGGACGACTGGATTGCAGGATCTCCAAACGTCGCCTGTTTTCACGGCTAACACTGAACTCAAGCGCCTGACGGTACAGTTCTTCCTTGGAGCCGAACATGGAATAAAGCGTCGGCGGATTGATACCCATGGCCTTGGTCAGGTCGGCTGTGGAGGTACCCTCATAGCCGCGTTCCCAAAACAGACGAGAAGCGATCTCAAGACCGACGTCGTGATCGAGCGCGCGCGGTCTGCCCCTTTTGCGAACTGGTTTCTCCATTAAAATAGCGATCCCTATTTAATAGTTGACATGAGGGTTTCGATGATTAATATAGAGGTCACTATTAAATTAATCAACGGAGTAGACGATGACCAACAGAATGGCAAACAAGATCGCCCTCATCACAGGAAGTTCACGCGGTATCGGCAGGGCGGTCGCGCTGGCGCTCGCGAAAGAGGGAGCGGCACTGATCGGGGTGCACTATAGCGCCAACGCCGACGCCGCCAACACCACCGTGCGCGACATCGAGGCGCTCGGCGTCAAGGCCGTCGCGGTGAAGGCCGATCTGCGAGAGGGCAAAAACGCGGCCGACGACCTGTGGGCGCAGTTTAGCGAAGCCGCTCGCACCGAGACGGGGTCGTCCGCTCTCGACATTCTGGTCAACAATGCTGGCATCGCCTTTGCCCTGCCGCTGAAGCAGACGAGCGAAGCTGCTTTTGATGAGGTGATGACGATCAATTACAAGGCGCCGTTCTTCCTTATCCAGGCGGTGGCCGATCATATCCGCGACAACGGTCGCATCATCAATGTGTCTACCGGCTTCACGCGGATCGCGGCGCCGACCCATCCGGCCTATGCTGCTTCGAAGGGGGCGCTGGAGACATTGACTTTGGCGCTGGCGCCGGAATTCGCCACCCGCGGGATTACGATTAATGCCGTACTACCCGGCGTGACGGAGACGGACATGAATGCCGAGTGGCTGGCCTCGCCGGATGCGCGCGCCGGCGCCGAAGCGCTCTCGGTCTTCTCACGGGTCGGCAAGCCGGAAGACGTAGCCGACGTCATCGCCTTTCTCGCATCGAATGACGCGCGTTGGACGACCGGCCAGATGATTGATGCGACGGGCGGCGCCCGGATCTGATCGATCTCGGCGGCTTCTTACATTTTTTAGCCGAGTCGCATCCTAGCCGTTGAGATTGTTGCCGCTCAGGCGCCGTCAATCAGCTTGTTCTTCGGACGCATCCTGACACCGATATCTGAGTGCGGCGCCTGTCCAAACATGGCGCCGCTCAACTTATTCTGGTCGGAGAAGGCATAGTGGCTGAGGAGACTGCGGATCTGCCGGATGGCGTTCGCGTGATCGGCCAGCTCTACCTGGATCAGATCGGCCTGCTCAGCGAAAAGATCGACGAACTGAGCCTGAAGCTTCGCGAGACCACGAAGTCGAATGAAGACATGCGAGGTCTCTGCACTGTTCCTGGCGTAGGGCCGGTGACCGCCGGCGCGACCCTTGGCTTCGCACCCGATCTTCGTGCTTTCAAGAGGGGCCAAAACTTTGCCGCCCGGCTCGGCCTCGTTCCAAGACAGCACTCGACGGGTGGAAAGACCCGTCCGGACGGTGTCAGCAAATGGGACAAACCGATATTAGCACTTTGCTGATCGTTGGGGCCATGAGCCTTATTCGATGGATCGTCCGCAAGGGGGGAGCAGACTTACAGGATGGCGTGATCCGCTGTCTCCTTTGGCCGGCGATGCGGAAAGGCCTGGGCAGATGGGCCGCGGTGAAAAGATCGTCCGACGGAACGATGCGGAAAGGAATTCAGTGTTCAGAATGGGGTAAGCAGTCCCGGGGTTCGAGTCAACCAAGCTCTCTGAACCGATGTGAACCCTGTTCTGCGAACTGCGGCCGCTGTCGCAATGGCTTTGCATCCCGAAGAACAGCCGCTCGGGCGGGGGGCCGGACCATGAAGTTTTCGCCACAGCCCCCATGTCGACACAGGGGCCGTGGAACGGGGATGTCGCTCAACTATGGGTGATCTTGGTGCCGAGGACGTTCAGGCATTCGCGCATGAACGCGGCAAGACCGGTCCAGCCCTTGGCGGACACCATGTTGCCGTCGACATAGGCTTCCGTCGGCTTGACGTCGATATAGATGCCGCCGACCGCCGTGACTTCGGGCTCGCAGGCGCCCAATCCCGCGACCTTGCGGCCCTTCAGCACGCCGGGCACGGCCATCAGGATCTGCACACCGTGGCAGATCGTGAAGATCGGCTTTCCCGTCTCGTGGAAATGGCGGACCATATCCTGGATGCGCTTGTCGGTGCGGATATATTCAGGCCCACGACCGCCGGCTGCATAGACGGCGTCATAATCCTCGACCCGGACTTCCGAAAAAGTCTTGTTGATGTCGGCGTAGTGACCGAGCTTTTCCGTATAGGTCTGATCGCCTTCGAAATCATGCAGCGAGGTCTTGATGCGGTCGCCGGCCTTCTTGTCGGGGCATACGACGTGCACGGTGTGACCCACGGCCTCCATGCCCTGCTGAAACACGAAGATCTCGTATTCTTCGGTGAACTCGCCGGTCAGCATGAGGATTTTCTTGCCACTCATGTCATGTCTCCTGTTTTCATGGTGTGGCGGCGCCCGGAACTGGCCGGGCGCCGCATTTGATCAGAACGGGGAATCGGGGAAGTAGAACTGATCGGCGTTTTCAGGCGTGATCAAGGGGGCGCCGAGCAGGAACGAACCGCGGACGGGAGCCTGACCGTTGAACTGTGCGGCGGTCATGTAGATCGCCGACTTGATCATCGACGGCGGATAAGGCGTCGAAATCGGCGTGCGCGCGTTCTTCTCCTTGACCATTTCGATAACCTGCTTCATGCCGTTGCCGCCGAGCGCATATTTGATGTCCTTGCGGCCGGCATTGTCGACAGCCTCAAGAACGCCGAGCAACATATCGTCGTCGTTGGCCCAGACTGCATCGATCTTCGGATATTTCGCCAGATAGTCCTGCATCAGCTTGAACGCTTCGTCCTGGTTCCAGTTGGCGTACTGGATGTCGAGGATCTTGATGTTCGATTTGCCGATGACGTCAGAGAAGCCCTTGATCCGTTCGTCGTCGATCACGGTCGGAATGCCGCGCAATACGACGATCTGGCCTTCGCCTCCCAGTTTTTCCACCAGCCATTCGGCAGTGTTCGCGCCGACGGCGATGTTGTCGCCGGCCACATAGAGGTCTTGCACGCTCGGGTCGGTCAGACCACGGTCGACGACGGAGATGAAGGTGCCCTTCTGCTTGATCTGTTCGACGGGTCCCGTCAGTTCTTCCGAGGTGAACGGCAGGATGACCAGCGCATCGAGCTTGCGGCTCGCCGACAGATCCTCAAGAGCCGAAACCTGGGCGGGCGCCGACGACGCCGTCGACAGCACGACGTCGATGTCGGGGAATGCGGCTTCGATTTCCTTCTCCGCCTGCTCGGCGTGGTAGACGACGCCGCCGGTCCATCCATGCGTCGCGGCAGGGATCGAGACGGCGATCGTTACCTTTTTTTCCTGCGCCTCTGCCCCGGCGAACGACAGGGCGAACCCCATCGCGACGGTTGATAGGAACAGGCTGGTTCTCTGGATCGTAGACTTCATTTTCTCCTCCTTTGAAGTCGGTGCGGTTTTCAGCGGTTTGCGGTAAAGCGGTGCGCCAGCATGGCGATGATGATGATCGCGCCCTGAACGGCGGCGACGAGGTATTCCGAGACCATGTCGGACAGGACCATGACATTGGCGATGACCTCCAGGATGAGCGCGCCGGCAACGGTGCCGCCGATCCGGCCGCGACCGCCACGAAGCAGCGTGCCGCCGATCACGACTGAAGTGATGACCTGCAATTCCCAGAGTTGCCCCGTGGTCGGCGTCGCGGCGCCGAGGCGCGGCACGTAGCAGATGGCGGCGACCGCCACGCAGACGCCCTGGATCACATAGGCGACGGTGCGCACGGCCGGGACGTTCACACCGGAAAAGCGGGCGACTTCGACATTCGATCCGACGGAGGTCAGGCGGCGTCCGAACTTCGTCTTGTAGAGCAGAAAGCCCCCCAGGATGACGATGACGAAGGTGATGAGCACCGGATAGGGAATGCCGAACAGGTTGCCGAAATAGACCGGCCGATACCCCTCGCGCAGACTGCGATCGATGGGCAGCGAGCCGCCATTGGTCATGAAGGTGATGAAGGCGCGAAAAATGCCCATCGTTCCCAAGGTCACGATGAAGGGCTCGATGCGCCCCACGCTGATGATCAGACCGTTGAACAATCCGCACAACGCGCCGACCAGCAACGCCGCTCCGGCGCCGATCACGATGGCCATGTCGCCGTAGGCGGGAGCTAGGTAGTTCATCACCATGATCATGATGCCCGTCACGAAGGCCATCATCGAGCCGACCGAGAGATCGAGCCCGCCGGACGCGATGACGAAGGTGGCGCCGACCGCAATAATCGCGATGAAGGCGCTGCGCGTTATCACATTGATCAGATTTGCCGACGCGATGAAGTTGGAGTTCACCAGCGCCCCGAATAGCACGATCACGGCAAGCGCGATAAAGGGCGCGAGATCCGCCCAGCGGATGGAGCGCCCCTCGTCAACCGGTGCGAGTGTTGTCGTCGCCACGTTCATGTCTGTCCTCCCCGTCGTTCGTGCGGCCAGCCGTCGTGGCCGCGTAAACGACATTCTCCTCGTTGATTTCGGCGCCGCGGAGCTCCTTGACGATCTGACCTGCCCGCATCACGAGGACGCGGTCCGCCAGCCCGACCAGCTCGGCCATTTCCGACGAGATGACGATGCAGGCCTTGCCCGCCCGCACCATCGCGTCGATGAATTCATAGATCTGGCTCTTATTGCCGATATCGATGCCGCGGGTCGGCTCGTCGATGACGACGACCGCGGGATCCGCCAACATCACCTTGGCCAGCAACAGCTTTTGCTGGTTGCCGCCGGACAGCTTGCCGGCTTCGAGCCGCAGCGTGCGCACACGGATGTCGTAGGTCGCGACCGCCTGTTCCAAGCGCGAACGTTCGCCGCGCGCATCCAGAATTTCGCGGGGATTGACCGCATCGAGCGCCTGCAGGGTGAGGTTGGGACCGAGCTTCTCCTCCAGAAGCAATCCTTTCCCCTTGCGATCCTCCGTCAGGTAGACCAAGCCGGCGTCCATGAGCGAGCGGACCGATCTTTGCTCGATGTCGCGGCCCTTCACCGTGACGCGCTTGGCCTCCGACGGACGAAGACCAAGCAGCCCCTCGATCAGTTCGGTCCGCCCGGCGCCGATCATGCCGCCGATGCCCAGGACTTCGCCGGGATGCACGGCGAAGGAAACTCTGTGAGCGCCGTGATCGACGACGAGGCCCTCGACGACCAGGAGGGGGGCTTCGGTGGGAGCCGGGCGCTTGTGCGGATACAGCATATCGAGTTCACGGCCCACCATGAGCTCGGCCATTTCCCGCTGACCCAGGCCCGCGGCCGGCCATGTGCCGATCATGCAGCCATCGCGCAGCACAGTGATGCGATCCGCGAGCGCCTGCACTTCGTCGAGCCGATGCGAAATGTAGAGAACCGCCACGCCCTGGTCGCGCAAAGCGCGGACGATATCGAGAAGCGCGGCCACCTCGTCATTAGCGAGGACGGCGGTGGGCTCGTCGAGAATGACGACTTTGCGCTCGTCGAGCAACGCCCGGGCGATCTGCACCAGTTGCCGCTGCGCGAGCGGCAGGTCCCCGAGCCGGTCCCGCGGCCGGGCGCTGGATCCGACACGGGCGAGGAGCTCGGCGGCGCGGCGGTTCATCAGCCGATCGTTCACCATCAGGCCGCGGCCGATCTCGCGCCCCAGAAACAGGTTTTCCGCGACGGTGAGGTCCGCCGCCAGCAGGATTTCCTGATGGACGAGCACGATACCGGCGGCTTCGGCCTCCACCGCGTTGCGAAACGCGACCGGCCGCCCGTTCAGGAACAGTTGGCCAGCCGTGGGAGCGATATGGCCGGACAACAGCTTCATCAATGTCGACTTGCCGGCGCCGTTCTCTCCGATGATGGCGTGAACTTCCCCGGGATGGATATCGAGCGTGATGTCCGACAGCACGGTGATCGGGCCGAAGGCTTTGCCCAGCCCTTCGGCGCTCAAGGCGGCGACCGAGGCTTGCGCGGGCCGCGTCACGGATCCGGGCGAAAGAAGCGCGTTCATTCGAAAGCCGACAGCAGCCGGTCGCGCGACCGCTCGACATGGACGCGCATGGCGTCGAACGCCCGTTGCGGATCCCCCGCCCTGAAGGCGGCCAGCAGATTTTCGTGCTCCTCGAGCGCTTCCTGCGTGACGCGGGTATGGAACATCAAGCGGAAAATATGCAAGTGGACATGCTGGTTCGACAATGTGGAGCGGATCACGTCATTCCCGGCGATCTTCATGATCGCGTCGTGAAACTGCGCGTCGGCGCGGGCGAAGCGAGAATAGCGCGTGTTGCGATCAACGGGGGTCTCGCCATGGCCCATGTCGGCGGCAGAGTTTTCGAGCTGCTGCAGCGCTTCCGGAGTCATATTGAGGGCGGCCAGCCGCGCCACTTCGGGCTCCACCAGCAAGCGAAACGCATAGAGATCCTCAAATTGCTTGCGCGTCCATTGCGGAGCGGCGCTGTAGCCGATCAGATGCTCCTTGCGCACCAGGCCCTCGCGCTCGAGACGGCTCAGCGCCTCACGGATCGGCGTCTGGGAGACGCCGAGCTCGCGAGCGAAGACATCGATCGGGATCCGGGAGCCGGGCGCGATCTCCAGCGACATGAGCTGGTGATAGATGCTGTCGTACACTCCGTCGACCACACTGCTGGGGCGAAGAGTGTTTGACCTGCCTGCCCTTTCCGTTGCGTGCGCCATTTCCAATTCCTGACTGCTGCTTGACATGGCGACATTCGTTGCAGATAAGATATCCTATGTCAAATACAATATCGTATATGATCTGATATAGGATTTGAAATGAAGGTGCAGCCGGAACGTCTGCGTGAAATTGGGATCCGGCTTCTGGAGAGGCGCGGGACGCCCGCCGAAAATGCCTGGCTGCAGATGGATCTCTTCATCGAAGCCGAGTTGCGCGGTCTCGCCTCGCATGGCCTCCAACGTCTGCCGCTGCTGCTGTCGCGTCTCGACAAGGGTCTGGCCGACGCCTGCGCCCGGGGCGCGCATCACTGGAGCCGAAATTCGTTCCTGACCGTCGATGGCCAACGCGGCCTGGGACCGGTCATCGTCATGAACGCGATGCGGGAAATGCGGACCGGACTACGCGAAAACGGCCTGGCCATCGCCGCGATCCGCAACGCCAACCATATCGGCATGCTGGCTTATTATGTCGAGGCGGCGGTTGCGGACGGGATGATCGCCATCGCCATGTCGACGAGCGAAGCCCTGGTTCATCCCTTCGGCGGCACGCAGGCCATGCTGGGAACCAACCCGATCGCCATCGGAATCCCGTGCGGGGAGCGACCGTTCATTCTCGATCTGGCGACCAGCATCGTCTCCATGGGAAAAATCAACAATTACGCCATGCGCGGCGCGCCTATTCCGCCGGATTGGGCCGTCGGCCCGGACGGCCGGCCGACGACGGACCCGAAGACGGCGAGAGCCGGCGCGATCGCTCCGTTCGGCGGCGCAAAAGGTTACGGGCTGGGGCTGGCGGTTGAATTGTTGGTCGCCGCCCTCGCCGGTTCCGATCTCGCGCCCGATGTGCGCGGCACACTGGATGACGTCCATGCAGCCAACAAGGGCGACCTCATCATCCTGATAGACCCGACGGCGAGCGCCGGCCAAGCGCATCAGCTTGCGCGCTATCTCGATCGGTTGCGTCAATCCCGGCCGCTAGACCCGGCAAATCCGGTGTCGGCGCCGGGCGACGGCGCGCGGGCGCGTCGCGCATCCGCCTTGGAAGCCGGCATCGACCTGCCGCAGTCACTTTTCGATCAACTCATCGCCCTCAAGGCCGCCTGAACATTTTTGGAGGACAAACCGAATGAACCTTTTCGCCACTTTGAGGGCGCCGCAAGAATTGCTGTTCGGCGCCGGCCAGCGACACGCCCTCGGCGCCATCGCCGCGCGCCTCGGCCGGCGCGCTCTGGTCGTCACCGACGCGCGCCTCGCCGAAGACGCCGATTTCCTCAGCCTCGTCGGCCAGATGGAAGCGGCCGGGCTCAAGGTCATGATCGACAGTTCCACGCTGCCGGATGCGCCGGTGAATTCAGCCGCCGCCAGCGCCGAGGCTGTGCGCGGTTTTGCGCCTGATGTCGTCGTCGGCGTCGGCGGCGGCTCCTGCCTGGATACGGCGAAATGCGTGGCCCTGCTCCTGACCTTTGGCGGTCGTCCGCAGGATTATTACGGCGAAAATGTCGTGCCCGGACCGGTCATGCCGCTGATCGCGATTCCGACCACCGCCGGGACAGGATCCGAAGTCACGCCCGTGGCGGTTCTCTCGGATGCCGAGCGCAGCCTGAAGGTCGGCATCTCAAGCTTGTATCTCATTCCCACGGTATCGATCTGCGATCCGGAGCTGACCCTGTCCTGCCCGCCGTCGCTGACGGCGATCGCCGGCGCAGACGCCTTGACCCATGCGATCGAGGCCTTCACGGCGATCAGGCGCGACCCCGTGCCGGGAATTTCCCAGCAACGCGTCTTCATCGGCAAGAACGAATTGTCGGATCATTTCGCGCTCCGGGCGATCGCCCTTCTTTGGCAGGGCCTGGAGGCCGCGTGCCAGGACGGCGCCGATGTCGCCGCACGTGAAAAGGTGATGCTCGGCGCAACATTGGCGGGCCTCGCCTTCGGCGTCGCCGGCACGGCCGCCGCCCATGCCATTCAATATCCGGTCGGCGCTCTGACCCATACGGCTCACGGCCTCGGCGTCGCCTGCCTCATGCCCTATGTCATGACGTGGAATACGCCGGTGATCGAAGCCGAACTGGCGGAGATTGCCCGTGCGACCGGCCTTGATGGACCCGGACAGGTTATCCCGTCACTCGCGTCGCTGTTCTCCAGGATCGGCATCCCGGCCTCGCTCCGCGACCTCGGGCTCGATGAGGGCCGTATCGACTGGGTGGCCGAGCAAAGCTCCGGCATCACCCGCCTTATCCAGAACAATCCCCGCCCCCTGAACCCATCCGAGATGCGCCGTCTCGTCGCCGCCGCCTATCATGGCGACCGCGCCGGCTTGAACTGATCGAAAGGAAGCCCCTCATGACACTCCAGACCAGGATCTCCGGCTATGCCGATCCGGCCCTTCACGCCGAAGGCCTGTTTATCGGCGGCGCATGGATAAAGCGCGGCGGCATCGCCGTAATCAATCCCTCCACCGGCGACAGGCTGGCGGACGTTGCCGACGCAACGGTCGAGGATGCTGCCCGCGCCGTCGACGCCGCCGAGGCCGCCGCCGGCGAATGGCGCGCCACCCCTGCCCGCAAGCGATCGGAAATCCTGCGCCGCTGGTTCGAGCTGATGACGCAGCATGCGGAAGAACTCGCCATGCTGATATCGCTGGAGAACGGCAAGGCGTTGCCGGATGCGCGCGGCGAGGTGGCCTACGCCGCCGAATTCTTCCGCTGGTACGCGGAAGAGGCGACGCGCATTCCCGGCGAATACCGCCGCACGCCATCCGGGTCACACAATATAATGGTCGATCACGAACCGATCGGCATCGCGGTTCTCATCACACCCTGGAATTTCCCCGCTGCGATGGCGACACGCAAAATCGGCCCTGCGCTCGCCGCCGGCTGCACCGTCATTCTGAAGCCGGCCTCGGAAACGCCGTTGACGGCCTACGCCATGGCCCGGCTCGGCGAACAGGCCGGCGTGCCCTCGGGCGTCGTGAATGTGCTCACCACCAGCAATCCGTCGAGCGTGACGAACGCCATGCTGGCCGATCCGCGCGTGCGAAAGCTGTCCTTCACCGGCTCGACCGGCGTGGGCCGCCATCTCCTTGCCGAAGCTGCGAAATCCGTGGTCAGCTGCTCCATGGAGCTCGGGGGCAACGCGCCCTTCATCGTGTTCGACGACGCCGATCTGGACGCCGCGCTCGACGGGGCCATGATCGCCAAGATGCGCAACGCGGGCGAAGCCTGCACGGCCGCCAACCGCTTTTATGTGCAATCGGGGATACATGACGCCTTCGTCGCGGGCTTGACCAAGCGCATGGCCGGCCTGAAGATCGGTCCCGGCTACGATCCGGAGACACAATGCGGCCCCATGATCACGACGAATGCGGTGCGCAAGATCGATCGCCTGGTGTCGGAGGCGATCGCCGGCGGCGCCCGTGTGACGACGGGCGGCAAACCGCTCGAAGAGGGTGGCTACTTCTACCCCCCGACCGTGCTCGAAAACGTCCCCGTCGATGCGGCGATCGCGCGCGAGGAAATCTTCGGCCCGGTGGCCCCGGTCTACAAGTTCGACAGCGACGAGGAGGTCATTCGGCTTGCAAACGATACCGAATACGGCCTCGCCGCCTATATCTACAGCAAGGATCTGGCCCGCGCCCTGAGAGTCGGCAAACGCCTGGAGACGGGCATGCTGGGCATCAACCGCGGCCTGATGTCCGATCCCGCGGCGCCGTTCGGCGGCGTCAAGCAAAGCGGCCTCGGTCGTGAAGGCGGCGTGACTGGAATTCTGGAATTCATGGAGCCAAAATACTACGCCGTGGATTACTGACGACAAGGAAAAGCGGATGTCCCCTGACCCCTATAAAATTCGTGACTTCGTGTCGGACTTCGATTCGATAGCCGATGCGTTTTCGGAGCGAAGCCGGATGCTTTCGGCCACAGCCGAAGTGATGGCCAACATCAAATATGGGTCAGGCGACCGGGAGACGGTCGACGTCATTCTGCCCAAACGCCCGCACGCGGGCGCCCCGCTTCACGTCTTCGTCCATGGCGGCTACTGGCGTTCCGGGGAGAAGCAGAATTACCGCCTCGTCGCGGCCCCGGTCCTGGCAGCGGGCGGCATTGCCGCGATCGTGGAATACGACCTGATGCCGGGCGCGCGGCTCGATGTTCTGGTGGCGCAGGTCAGGCGATCGCTGCTCTGGCTGCAATCGAAGGCGAGCGACTTCGGCGCAGATCCGACAAAAACGACTGTCAGCGGCCACTCGGCCGGCGCCCATCTCGCCTCGTTCCTCGCCGCACGCGGCCCGGCGGAAACAGCCATGCCCCGCTTGCCCACCGTACAGGCGCTATTGCTGGTCAGCGGAATCTACGATCTCTCGGACATCCCGACGAGTTTCCTTCGCGACGAAGCGAAAATGTCGCAGGAAGAGGCGGCAGACTGGTCGCCGCTGACATCGGCGCAGCGTCCGGGCCCCCGACGCATCATCGCCGTCGGGGCGGAGGAGACGGCGCCCTTTCAGGACCAGGCGGCGGCTTTCCATACCCTGTCGAACGGTATCGGCGAGGGCGGCGACCTAGTGGTCGCGCCGGGGCTCAATCACATGAACATCGTCCTGGATCTCGCCGACCCCGACGGCATTCTCGGCTGGCGGCTGTTCGATCTGGTGGACGGGGCCGGGAAACGGGCCTAGCCGCCGAAATCGCCGATATTCAGCGCGCGCGCCGCCGAATGCGTCGGTCGGCTAACCGCTTGCGGCCCCGAACCGGGTCGCGTCCTCGAGAAGCCAACGTTCGAAATCGACCATAGCCGGGGTTACGGGATGCGAGTTCAACCGGGTCAGCCAATAGCACCCCAAGGAAACGCTGTCGGCGAACGGCTGTTCGACTTGACCCGATGACAGGAAGCGTTCGAACATCAGCGGTGGGCACAGGGCGACGCCCACCCCCTGCAACGCGGCTTCCATCATCGCCAGCGACGAATCGAACATGATGTTGCCGGTGTTGAACCGCGCCGGCTCGTCGATGCCGGCCGCTGCAAACCAGCTCAGCCATTCGTCCGCCCGGTAGGAGCGCAGCAGAGTCTGGGCTTGAAGATCCTCGGGACGTTTCAGGTGGCGCGCGATGCGCGGCAGGCACAATGGAGCCAGAGGCGCTTCGAAGAGGCGGACCGCATTCGTCCTATGCCAAGCCCCGTCGCCGAAGCGAATGGCGTAGTCGAGCCCCTCCGCCGCAATATCCACCCGATTGTTGTTGGTGGAGAGGCGGATATCGACATAGGGATGTGTCTTTCGAAACCCTTCGAGCCGTGGAAGCAACCATCCGACCGCGAAGGTTCCGACGCAGCCGAGATGAAGCGTTTCACGCAACCGCCCGCCTTCGAACCGATTGAGCATATCCGCCATCCGGTCGAACGACTCTCGAAGTACGGGCAAGAGCGCCTCGCCCTCGTCTGTGATGCGCAAGCCTCGCGGCAGCCGTCGAAACAGTTTCGTCCCGAGCCGATCCTCGAGCAGCTTCACCTGGTGACTGACAGCAGCCTGCGTCACGCATAATTCGATTGCGGCTTTGGTGAAGCTCAGGTGCCGGGCCGACGCCTCGAAGGCGCGCAAGGCATTGAGAGGAAGAAAGGGTCTGACCATCATGCCCTAGAAAAATTTGGATCCGCCCCGATTTATCATCGTTTGCCGGAGGGGCAAAACTTTTCTACCCCGGCGGTGTCAAAAAAGGAGACACCGATGAAAATATGGATGACGGCCACCGCTTTCGCCGTGACGGCGTTTCTGTCCGCAGGTTCGGCCTTCGCCTCGGATTTCGAGTTGGAACGCGCCTGCACCGTTGCCGCCGATGCGTCGACGGGTCGGGTGATCTACCGAAAGGGAGATTGCGACCAGCGTTTCTCCCCAGTATCCTCGTTCAAATTCCCTTTGGCGATCATGGGTTTCGACAGCGGCCTGTTGAAAAGCCCTCACGATCCGGTCTGGACCCTTCGCCCCGAATACAACGCATCGGCGCGGGAACAGGCTTTCAAGACGGTCGATCCGACGATCTGGGAGAAGGACTCCATCGTCTGGTTCTCCCAGCAACTGACCAGGAAGATGGGGCAGGAAAAGTTCGCCGACTATGTGGCCAAATTTAAATACGGCAATATGGACGTTTCGGGCGACCAGGGCAAAGGAAACGGGCTGACGCATGCCTGGCTGATGTCCTCGCTCACCATATCCCCGGACGAGCAGATCGATTTCCTGCTGCGCTTCAAGGGGCGCAAACTGCCCGTGAGCGAACAGGCTTACACGCTGACCGAAGCGACGATAGCGACCTTCCAGGGCAAGGATGGATGGGAGGTTCATGGCAAGACCGGAAGCGGCTCGCTTCGCGATACAGAAGGCGGGATCAACCAGAGGAAGCCGCAGGGCTGGTTCGTCGGCTGGGCCCGCAAAGGGGATCGGGAAATCGTCTTCGCCCGACACGTGATCGGCAAGAAAAAGTCCGACACATCCGGCGGCCTCCAAGCGCGTGACACGCTGTTGATGGATATTCCGGTCATCGCCGCCAATCATTGAACGCCATTGCGCTCACATGGCTGTCTCGGATCGAACGGAGTTTTTGTCGGGCGAGCTTGGAGCGGGCTTCGAATGAGGCCGCCTAGCTGATCGGGTTTCGTGCTCGCCCCCACCGCTCAGGCGGGAGGTCGGATGGACGGAGAGCTTTTTCGCCAACGTCCTACCTTCCGTCACTGCTGATGGGCGCGACGATATTGGGCCGGCGACATTTGATGAAGCCGACGGAAAGTTGCGCTCAGGGACGTGTCGGACTTGTATCCCACGGCGATCGCGATGTCGGAGATCGAGGCCTGCGTGGAGCGAAGCTTGGTCGCCGCGAGGCGCATCCGCCAACTGGTGAGATATTCCATCGGCGCCTCGCCGAGAAGGGTTTTGAAGCGGGCCGCGAATGCGGATCGTGATTGTCCGGCCTCATGCGCGAGGCCCTCGACGGTCCAATTCTGGGCAGGCTGGCTGTGAATGGCCTGGAGCGCGCGGGCGATGTTGATATCGGTCAGGCCGGCGAGCCAGTTTTGCGCATGAGCATTGTCCGAAGCCAGGTGAATACGCAGAACATGGATGAAAATCATCCTGAGCAGATCATTGCTGATCTGGCGCGCGCCCGGCGCCGCGCTGCTCCATTCGCTGTCGAGTTCGTTGAGCAACCAACCGATCGACGCGGCGCGTTCGCCCCGTATCGTCATCACCGTCGGCAGCGCCTGGGTCAGCAGGACGCCGTCCGTCCCGTCGACCACCACACTTCCTCCGAGAATGGCAAAATCGTCTCCATCGCCGATCGATGCGGCGAGGCTGTCGGATGCGAACACCTCTCGCGCTGAAATCGTTGGCCCCTCGGGCTCGCTCGACAGGATGAACGGCGCGCCTGCGACCACGACGCAATCGCCGGCCTGAAGCTCGATCGGCGGCTGTCCGTCGAGCCTGAGCCAGCACCGACCCTTTCGCACAGCGTTGAACTTGAGATGGGACGGCATGGGGAAATCGACTCCCCAACGGCCTCCGGCTTTGAGGTTGATCGAGCAGCGCGCCTGCGCCTGAATGGTCGCGAGGACATCCGACAATACATCGACAGTTTGGTTTTGGACGATCACGACGAAATCCTGGACGTCTGGCGCTGGCTCGTCCTCCATATAGGCCCTATCTCACTCTCTTGAAAGACCAATCAGGAGTTCGACATGCGCCAGCAACCCATCGCTTCCCCTTACAATGCTCACAGCACGGCGTCCGAGGTCGCGCGGGAGATCGATCTGTCCGGAAAAACCGCCATCGTCACCGGCGGTTATTCAGGATTGGGATTGGAGACGACGCGGGCGCTCGTTGATGCCGGCGCTTCGGTAATCGTGCCCGCGCGCGATGTGGCAAAAGCGGAAGCCGCATTGGACGGACTGACGGGCGTCGAGATCGTATCGATGGACCTGATGGATCGGCGATCGGTCGAGACCTTCGTCGCATCCTTTCTGCAGCGTGATCTGGCGCTGCCGATCCTGATCAACAGCGCCGGCGTCATGGCTTCGCCGCTGTTTCGAGACGGGGATGGACATGAGGGGCAATTCGCGACGAACCATCTCGGTCATTTCCGGCTGGTGAAGGGCCTGTGGCCGGCGCTCGCCAAAGCGGAGGGCGCGCGCGTGATCAGCGTGTCGTCGCGCGGCCACCAGATTGCGGGCGTGGATTTCGACGACATCGATTTTCACGTGCGGCCCTATGACCGCTGGATCGCCTATGGCCAGTCCAAGACCGCCAATATCCTGTTCTCGGTGGAATTGGACAGGCGGAGCGCAGACGACGGCATCCGCGCCTTTTCACTGCATCCCGGCCAGATCCTGACGAATCTCGCGCGACATCTGTCGAATGAGGATATCGCCGGGTTCGATGCGCTGGACGAGCATGGCAACCCGATCGTCGATCCCGACAAAGGCATGAAATCACCCGAGCAGGGGGCTGCGACCAGCGTCTGGGCGGCGACGACCCCGCTCCTGAACGGCAAGGGCGGCCTCTATCTGGAGGATTGCAACATAGCGCCGCTATATTCCGGAGACGCCGCACGCAAGGGCGTCGCGTCATACGCCATCGATCCAGATCTTGCGAGGCGGCTGTGGGACCTGTCGGATCGGCTTTGACGCGAGCGCCGGCAATATGCTGAGCCCAACGTTGACGATTCATCCTTGAGCTTTCGCGCCTCAGCGATCTGGCCATAGCCTTAAGGCTGTGGGCGATGCAGCACCCTCCAAGCCGCCCGGAAGCCTTTGTTTCGGCGCCCGCCTCGATCGACGTTGAGTGCTCTCCGACGACAATTCCAAACCGGGGAGAATGACATCGACCAAGGCTCACGATCTCCGGCCGCGGACACGCGTCCGGCGGTGGAAGCGCTCGCCTGCGGATCGGCTCGACACTCTGTTCCCGGGCGCCGCCCTGCGCTCGGGAGTTCTTTCGTGATCGATCAGCATTCAATCCGCAGACGGTACAAGCGATCGCGCATAGACCGACGTCGCCCTAGCCGGTGGGGCGGCGCCGATTGTCGAATCCGGGATGCAATGGGCGTGACTGGCTGGGAGTCCGGGCCCCTGAACCTGTTGCGTCAGCATTCTCCCACGTTGCCGGCTGCGACCAAACGAAAATTTTCGGCGTTGACAGTGGCTCCCTATAAATCTACCATTTCTATATACAAAGGAGCTTCCTATGCAGGTTGATATCGCCGTGATCGGCGGAGGGTTCTCGGCGGTGGCGACCGTCATCAACGTCCTTGATCGTCTCGGTCAGGACAAATCGATCGCGCTGGTGTCGCGATCAAGCGGTCTGGGGCGCGGCGTGGCCTATTCGACCACCGAGCCCAAGCATCGTCTGAACGTTCCCGCAGGCCGGATGAGCCTCTTGGCCGACAAAGCGGACCATCTCTGTCAATGGCTCGCGGAGGAAGCGACGGAGTTCGGCCCGGAGGACTTCATCCCCCGGCAGCTATATGGTCGCTATCTGCAGGAAACGCTGGCGGACAGACTGCTGCGCGCCGACAACAGCGCCCAAGTATGGCTCGTCGACGCCGACGTGATCGACTGTGAGCAGATGACGGACCAGCAGCAAGTGTATCATTTGACGGACGGACAGTTGCTGCAGGCCAAAAAGAGCATTTTCTGCATCGGCGGCACACCTGCGGGTCTGCCGATTCCCCCGGAGAAACTGGCGCCGGATGCGCGTTCTCACATATGCCTGAACGTGTGGTCTGATCCGTGGATGGAAAGGGTGGATCCAGATGACGACATCGTCATGCTCGGCTCCGGACTGACCATGATCGATCAGGTCCTGTCCCTCGAGGCTCGTCGTCACCGCGGTCGCATCCAGGTGATTTCGCGCCATGGCCTCACGCCTTTGCCGCACCGGGTTCCCCGCAGCCATCCTGTTGCCCCGACTTTCGAAGCGGGCACGACGCCGCTGAGCGGCATGATGAAGGCGCTGCGTGAGGCGGCTTCCAAAACCGAGGATTGGCGCGCCGTCGTCGACGGACTTCGGCCCGTCACACAGGCGCTCTGGCAGCAACTATCGACGGCCGAACGCGCCCGCTTTCTCAGGCACGCCAATGCCTGGTGGAGCATTCACCGCCATCGCCTCGCGCCAGATATGTGGGAGAGCTTCTCACGGATGCGCCAGTCCGGCCAGGTCACCGTGACGGCCGGCTGGCTCAAAGAAATCTACCATGCCGGCGGCAAGGTGCGTTCCGCCTATCTCGACCGCCATTCCAGAACACTACGGCAGATCAGCTCAGACTGGCTGGTCAATTGCACCGGGATGGAGCGTTGTTCGATTTCCAAGACGCCGCTTCTCAAGAAAATGTCCTCGCGCGGAATGATCAGCAGCGATGTGATGGGTCTCGGTCTGGCGGTAGACCGGGATTCCCGACTGATCGACGCGGCGGGCGTGGTGTCCCGATCGGCCTTTGCGCTCGGGCCGATGACGGTCGGCCAGTTCTTCGAAATTTTCGCCGTGCCCGACATCCGGGTGCAGGCCGCGGCTGTCGCCGAGCGTATCGCGCAAGACTTGTCCTGACGCGCTCATCGCCGCCGGAGCAATCCGCGACCGAAACAGACAGAAGGAAGCACGCGCGATGCTCACCAAAAAGGGAAAATATGGTTTGAAGGCGATGCTCGCCCTCGCCTCCCTGCCGGACGGCGAAATGGCGTTCGCCGCCGAGATCGCTCTGGCCGAGCGCATCCCCAAGAAGTTTCTCGACACTATTCTGTTGGAGCTGCGACGAAGCGGTCTGGTCAGGTCGCGCAAGGGTCCCGCCGGCGGCTATGCTCTGGCGCGTCGCGCCGAGGATATTTCCATCGGAGCCTGCATGCGGGTGCTGGACGGGCCGCTCGCCCCGATCAGCTGCGCGAGCCGGACCGCCTTCGCTCCCTGCCAAGATTGCAGCGACGTGGCGGGATGCCTGGTGCGCAGGGCCATGACGGAAGTCCGCGACGCCATTTCGGATATTCTCGATGCCCAGACGCTGGCCGATCTGTCCAGACTGGAGAAGAACGGGCTTTCGACGCTTCGACGTCCGCATTTGCCTGTTTCGGATTAAAGGTCCCGGAACGGTTGGAACGGAAATCTCATTTTAAGGCAAAATTCGCAAAAATATATTATAGACTAATTTGGTAGATTATATAGATTTGAATTACAGACAATGGGAACTGACCTGAAATGATCAACCGCCGCCACACATTGAAACTCGCCGCAGCAGCCGGCGCTTCGACATTGTTCATGGGCTCGGGCGCAGCCGTCCGAGCAGCGGAAGAAGTCAGGCTCCGCATCGGATGGCAGAAATTTGGCATTCTCGCCCTCGCCAAGAGCCGCGGCGTGCTTGAGACACGGCTCAGAGACCGGAACGTCTCGATCGAATGGTCCGAGTTCAATTCGGGGCCGCCGCTGCTCGAGGCATTGGGCGCCAATGCCGTCGACTTCGGCCCCACCGGCGACGTGCCGCCGCTTTTCGCCCAGGCTGCGGGCGGCAATCTCCTCTATGTAGGCACCTATAAGCCGCCGGCGGCGTTTCATGGCCTTCTCGTCAAGAAGGATTCCCCGATTCAGAAGATCGAGGATCTGAAGGGCAGGAAAGTCGCTTACAAGAGGGGCTCGTCAGCCCATAACTTCGCCTTCAAAGCGCTCGGCAAAGTCGGCCTGACGCCTCAAGACATCGAGAGTGTCGACTTGCCCCCGCCCGACGCCGCAGCAGCATTCAATAATGGCTCGGTCGACGCTTGGGCGATCTGGGACCCGTTCTTCGCGGTCGCTCAGTCCGATCCGGAAACCCGACTGCTGGCGACATCCGAAGGCATCGTCGACGCTTGGGGTTATTTCCTCGGCAACGGCGACTTTGTCGCGGCCCACCCCGAACTGGTGGTCGAGATCCTCGACGAACTCGCGAAACTGGGCAAGGCGGCCCAGTCGGATATCGACGGCACCGCCAAGGCTCTGTCCGATATCACCGGCGTCAAGGAGGATATCACGAAAGCGACGCTGACCCGCGCCGGTTCCGATCTTGCGGCGGTGGCGACGGTGTCGGATGCGGCCATACAGTACCAGCAGCAGCTCGCCGACGACTTCTATGCCTACAAAGTCCTGCCGCGACAATTGACGGTAAGCGACATCGTCTGGCGGCCCAAGCAGTCCTGATATCAGCCTCAACAGGAGAATGTCATGATCCGGCGAAGACACCTCATTTCATTGGCGGCCGCCGCAACCCTTCCCCTGCCCGGCGTCCTCAGGGCGGCCCCGGCGCTGAAGATCCGGTTGGGCTGGCAGAAAAATGGCATGCTTGCCCTCGCCAAGGCGCAAGGCGCTCTGGAGAAGCGTCTGGCGGGCAAAGGCGTCGGTATCGCCTGGTCCGAATTCTCGTCAGGCCCGCCGCTTCTCGAAGCGCTCGGCGCCGACGCGCTCGACTTCGGGCCGACCGGCGATGTTCCGCCGCTTTTCGCCCAGGCGGCGGGCGGCAATCTTCTCTATGTCGGCGCCTATCAGGGCACGGCGTCCGGCTCGGCGATCCTCGTTCACAAAGACAGCGACATCACGAACCTGGCCGGTCTCAGGGGTAGAAAACTAGCTTTCAAGCGCGGCTCCTCGGCGCACAACTTCGCCGTCAAGGCCCTGCGCAAGGGCGGGTTGACCACCGACGACGTAACGCCGGTCGACCTTCCGCCCCCCGACGCGGCGGCGGCTTTCAAGACCGGGGCCATCGACGCCTGGGCGATCTGGGACCCCTATTTCGCTGTGGCGGAAGAAGATCCGCAAGCGCGCGTGTTGACGACGGCCGAAGGCATCGCCGAGAGCTGGAGCTTCTTTCTCGGCAATCGCGCCTTCACCGAAAGTCATCCGGGAATCGTGCTCGAAATCATCGACGAGCTGAAGAAAGTCGGCGTCGCCGCACAGGCGGATATCGATAGAACCGTCCCGGCGCTGTCGGCCATCACCGGCGTGCCGGAGCCTGTCACCCGCAAGGCGCTCACCCGTCCCGGCTTCGATCTCGGCAAGGTCTATCTGCTCCCCAAGGAGGCTGAGGCCTATCAACAGGCGCTCGCCGACGAATTCCACGACATCGGCGTGCTGCCGCGCAAACTCGACATCAGCGACATCGTCTGGCGACCGAAAGCCAGCTGACCCGTATTTTCAAGGAGATAGACCATGTCCTCCCAATCCCACCGTAAACCGCTCGATTTTCTCTGGTTCATACCGACGTCGGGCGACGGCGCTTATCTCGGCTCCAACGATCTCGCCCGCCCCGCCGATCCCGCCTATCTTAAGGAGATCGCGGTGGCCGCAGACCGGCTCGGCTATTCCGGCGTGCTGATCCCCACCGGGGTCGCCTGTGAAGAATCCTTCATCGTGGCGGCAGCCCTCGTCCCGGTCACCGAACGGCTGAAATTCCTGGTCGCGATACGTCCGGGCGTCGCCTCTCCGGCCTATTACGCGCGGCTCGCCTCGACGCTCGACCGGGTATCCAACGGTCGTTTGCTGCTCAATATCGTCGTGGGCGGCAGCGCGCAGGAACTGGCCGGCGACGGCATCTTCCTGCCGCATGACGAACGCTATGACCACGCCGTCGAATTCTTCAAGGTCTTCAACGAACTGCTCGCCACGGGCCGCTCGACTCTGGACGGGAAATATATCAAGGCGATCGACGCCCAGCTCGGCTTTCCACCGATCCAGGATCCGCGTCCGCCCCTCTATTTCGGCGGTTCATCGGATGCGGCGATCGACTTCTCCGCCGAGCATACCGACAAATATCTGACCTGGGGCGAAACTCCGGCGCAGGTCGGCGAGAAGATCGAGCGTGTGCGCAAGGCCTCGGCCCGGCGCGGCCGCAAGGTGACGTTCGGCATTCGCCTGCATTTCATCGTTCGCGAAACCGATGAGGAAGCCTGGGCCGCGGCCGATCGGTTGATCTCGCGCCTGCCTGACGACGCCGTCAACGAAGCGCGCGAACGCTTCACCAAACAGTCCGATTCCGTCGGCCAGACCCGGATGTGGGAGCTGCATGGCGGCCGTCGCGACAAGCTGGAAGTCTCCCCCAATCTCTGGGCCGGCATCGGTCTGGTGCGCTCGGGCGCCGGCACCGCGCTGGTCGGTTCTCCGCAGACGGTGGCCGCCCGCCTTCGCGAATATCAGGATCTCGGCATCGATACGGTGATCGCTTCGGGCTATCCGCATCTGGAAGAGGCCTATCGGGTGTCGGAGCTGCTTTTCCCCGAGATCGGGATCGACACGCCGCATCATCGCCTGAAGACATCCTTCGGCCAGGCGCAGGTCTTCGGCGGCGGCGGTCATGGCGGCAATATCCGCCTCGCATCCGGTTCCTAATTCCGAAGACGCGGCGCAAGACGCAACTCTTGCGCCCGTCCCCTCTGACGAGAAGGAGAGAGAAGATGGCCCTGACGGAAACCCTGGCCTCCCCGCGCCGCGCGGTGGTCGAGACATCGCCGAAGCCTGCAGCCGCTCTGCCCACGTTTTCGGCGTTCCTGCCCTATCTCCTGCCTGTGGCCGTGGTGGCTGTCTGGCAAATTCTGTCCTCCATGGGCGTAATATCGACCAGAATCATGCCCTCGCCCGTGGATGTCGTGAAGGCGTTCTGGGCGACTACGCTTTCGGGCGACCTGCCGCATGACATCGCCGTCAGCGCCGCACGCGCCGTCGCCGGCCTCCTCGTCGGCGGATCGATCGGCTTTCTGCTGGGCATTCTCAACGGCGTGTCCAGGCTCTCCGAGCAATTGACCGATACGACATTGCAGATGCTGAGGACCATTCCCCATCTCGCCATGATCCCGCTGGTGATCCTGTGGTTCGGCATCGGCGAGGAATCGAAGCTCTTCCTCACCTCGCTGGGCGTGCTCTTCCCCGTCTATCTCAACACCTATCATGGCGTACGCAACGTCGATCGGGATCTGATCGAAATGGGCCGCGTCTACGGGATGCGCGGTTTCACATTGTTCCGCAACGTCATCTTTCCGGGCGCCCTGCCGTCGATCTTCGTCGGGTTACGCTACGCGCTCGGCATCATGTGGCTGACGCTGATCGTGTCCGAGACCATCGCCGCGTCTTCCGGCATCGGACATATGGCCAATGAGGCGCGGGAGTTCATGATGACGGATATCGTCGTGCTCGCCCTCGTCATTTATGCGCTGCTGGGCAAACTCGCCGATATCGCAGTGCGCTTTCTCGAACGGACGGTTCTGTCGTGGAACCCGGCCTATCAACGATAAGGAGGCGGACATGATCGCCCTTCATTCCAATAGTCGCATACCGGACCAACCGACGTCGCTTGCAGCCTCTCCGGCGGCCGGCCTGAGGCTGAACGGCGTCGAGAAGACCTTCGGATCCAACCGTGTCCTGCGCGGCGTCGATCTCGACATCGATCCGGGTTCCTTCGTCGCGATCATCGGCAAGAGCGGTTGCGGCAAGAGCACGCTGCTGCGCATCCTGATGGGGCTGGAGGAGCCGAGCGCCGGCCGGCTGGAGTTCGTCGACAATGCCGGCGAAACGGTTTCGCCAAACGCGCGCATCGTCTTCCAGGAGCCGCGTCTTCTTCCGTGGCGGACGGTGCTGGAAAACGTGATCGTCGGCCTCGGCGCAAACACCGGCGCCGACGGCGCCGAACTCATGGCGCTTCAGGCGCTCAAGGCGGTGCAATTGTCTGAGAAGGCCGGTGACTGGCCGTCTCGCCTGTCCGGCGGCCAGCGTCAGCGCGTGGCGCTCGCCCGCGCCCTGGTCAGTCATCCCGGCTTTCTTGCGCTCGACGAACCGCTCGGCGCCCTCGACGCGCTGACCCGCATCTCCATGCAGCAGTTGCTCGGTCGCGTCTGGCGCGAACAGGGTTTCACCGCCGTCCTCGTCACGCATGATGTCGCCGAGGCCGTCTATCTCGCCGATCGCGTCATCGTTCTCGAGGACGGGTACATCAAGAGGGACGTCAAGGTTCCTTTTCCGCATCCGCGCGCGCATGGCTCGCGGGATCTGGCCGAAATCGAAAGCGAGCTTCTGGCCGCCATTCTCGGACACAACTGAAGGAGAACAAGCATGATCATGATGAACGGATTCACCTTGGGCTTCTTCTTTCCCAAACAAGCGCGGCTCGTCAACGATCCCGCGGCGGCGCAAAAGCATGAGACGAAGGGGGAGACGCGACGCGAGGTCGAAATCACACCGAGCAACCCCGAAATCGAATATTCTCCGCTCCTGCATATCCACCGGCGTTTCTGAGACCCTGACGCCCCTACTCTGCCTTCTCGCAAGTCCGATGCAGCCGGCTCCCCCGGCCGGCGGCGCGGACGACCTTTCGACTTTCGCCCCGTTGGCGCCCCCGGTTCCCTCAGGTTCCGGGGATTTTTTATACGTTTGCAAAGAGCGATGAACCGTCCGTCCTTGGCCGGAGACCCGAAATCGCAAGAGATAGGGGTCCATGGATGAACGATCTCTTTCCCGAGTTCTGTACTCCTTCGGTTCGCGGGGTGACGGACCATGAAGCCGAACGACCTACCCGAATATGCCGTATGATTTGGGCGCATGGAGCACGGCTCGCGTTGCACTGCGGTCACCGTCTCCGATCACGGATTTAGTGTCGCCTCCCCGCGCCGAACGCACCTGGAGAAAAACCCGCGCAGCGCGCCAAAACTGCCGCTGGACGGCGCAAAGGCGGTAAATCTTTCCACGCCGCGACGAAAAATTAGACGTTTGATCTGTTCTTCCTGGAAGTGCTGACGGATGGTCTGCTCTCGGGCGTCATGTATTCACTCGTCGCCATCGGCTTCGTGCTGATCTACAAGACCTCGGGCGTGCTGAACTTCGCGCAAGCGTCAATGCTGCTGTTCGCCGCGCTCACATTCGTGTCGCTGGTCGAACGCGGCCTGCCCTTCTCCGTCGTGCTGGTCGTCACTTTCCTTGCCATGGCGCTGATCGGCATCGCCATCGAGCGCACCGTGCTTAGGCCGCTGGTCAACAAGCCGCCGATCACCCTGTTCATGGCCGCGCTCGGCCTGTCCTATGTCATCGAGGGCGCGGCGCAATTGCTCTGGGGCACACAGGTGCACGGGCTGGATCTCGGCATTGAGGACATCCCCTTCGAATTCTACGGGATCTTCGTCTCGAAGTTCGATCTCTTCGCCTCCGGCGTCGCTGCAGTCATGGTGGCGGGCCTCATTCTCTTCTTTCGCTACACTCGGGTCGGCCCCCCCTTCCGCGCCGTGGCCGACGATCAGTTCGCGGCCCTCGCCGTCGGGCTGCGCCTGCCGCGCATCTGGGCCACGGTCTGGGCAACCTCGGGTCTTGTCGCTCTCGTCGCCGGTCTTCTCTGGGGCGCGCGCTCCGGCGTGCAGTTCTCGCTGTCGCTGGTGGTGATGAAGGCGTCGCCAGAGCCAGTGGCTCACCATACGCCGCGCCAAGCCTGATTTCGTGGCTCTGCGCGGCTGGGGCGTGATGAACCCGGTTGCGCTCAAGACAGCTCAGAAGGTCGGCTTCCCCGCAACCAGCAGAAGGCGCTTCCCTCGCCAGGCCCGCAGCCTGACCTCAACCCCCAGGAGGACGACCATGAACGCCATCACCAAAACCCCCGCCGGCGTGCCCGGCGTCGCTAGGCCGCTGGAGCCGGCGCATATCATCAAGAGCGACCAGGAAGCCATCGGGATCGCGCACAGGCTCGCCGCAGACTTCGCCAAGGGCGCCGCGGAACGCGACCGCGACCGGATCTGGCCCGCGGCGGAACTCGACGCCTTCTCCCAAAGCGGCCTCTGGTCGATCAACGTGCCCCGTGAATTCGGCGGTCCTGACCTTTCCTACGCCACGCTGGCCAAGGTGGTTGAAATTATCTCGGAAGCCGATTCCTCGATCGGCCAGGTGTCGCAGAACCATCTAGGCGTGGTCGCAGCCATCCGCACCGTGTCCGACAAGGCCCAACAGGCGCTGATCTTCGGCGAAGTGCTCAAGGGATTGCGCCTCGGCAACGCCTTCTCCGAATTCGGCTCCAAGCGCGCCGTCGATTTCGAGACGCGCTTCACCGATCATGGCGACCATGTCGTCGTCACCGGCAAAAAGTTCTATTTCTCCGGCGCGCTTCTTGCCCATAAGGTGCCGATCGTGGCGCTCGACGATCAGGGCCGCGCCTGGTACGCCATCGCCGATCGCGACGCGCCGGGCCTGACCGTGATCGACGACTGGTCGAGCTTCGGCCAGCGAACGACGCTGTCGGGCACGGTCATTCTCGACAATGTCAAGGTCGACAAGGCCTGGCTGGTTCCCGGCTACAAGGGCTATGAGACGCCGACCGCCGACGGCGCGATCTTCCAGATCATCCAGGTCGCCGTCGACACCGGCATCGCCCAGGCGGCGATCAAGGAGACGGTGGATTTTGTCCGCACCAAGTCGCGCGCTTGGGTGGACTCAGGCCTCGACCGCGCCTTCGATGACCCCTACACGATCCAGGCGGGGGGCGCCCTGACGCTGCGGCTGCACGCCGCCCAGGCCCTGCTCGAAAAAGCTGGCCATGCGGTCGATCGCGCCGTGGCCAATCCCAATGCCGGGACCGTCGCCGAAGCCCAGATCGTCACGGCCGAAGCCAAGATCCTCTCGACCGAAATCGCCATCGAGGCGACCAACAAGCTGTTCGAACTCGCCGGCACGCGCTCGACGCTCGCCGAGCACGCTCTCGACCGTCATTGGCGCAACGCCCGGACGCACACGCTGCACGACCCGGTGCGCTGGAAATATTCGATCCTCGGCAAGTATTTCCTCAACGTCGAGAAGCCTCCGCTTCACGCCTGGAGCTGACCCGGGTCCAGGTGAGCTCTCTCTGATCCGCCGGCCGTAAATGCCGGCGGATCGTCATAAATATATTATCTATATAATTTATATATTTTAAAGATTTTTTCCTCTCCCGACGACCAACCCTGCGCTACCTTCCACTCATCAATCAAACGCATGGAGGGAAAACATGCTCGGCAGGACAATTGTCGCGGCAGCTTCAGCGCTCGCTATCGCCTTCTCGGCGCTCGTCGTACAGGCGGCGGACAAGAAAGTCGTCGTGGCCTATCAGACGGATGCGCTGCCGTCCTCGGTGGCGATCGCCGATGGCGGGTTCGTCAAGGCGACGGGTTACGACATCGACTTTCGCAAGTTCAATTCCGGCGCGGAAATCTTCGCCGCCATCGCCTCGGGCGACGTGCAGGTCGGCTATGTCGGATCGAGCCCCTTCGCCTCCGCCGTGTCGCGCGGGCTGGATGTGAAGGCCTTCTATCTCGCCTCGATCTCCGGCGTCGACGAGGCGCTTGTGGTGCGCAACGGCTCCGGCATCGAAAAGCTGGAAGACCTCAAGGGCAAGAAGTTGGCCGCCGCGCCGGTGTCCACCGACCATTACCAGTTGCTCGCGCTGATCAAGTCGCTGGGCCTGACAGAAAGCGACGTCCAGGTGCTCGCCATCCCACAGCCGGAAATCGTCGCCGCCTATAATCGCGGCGATATCAACGGCGGCTTCGTCTGGGATCCGGCTTTGACCGAACTCAAGAAGAACGGCAAGGTGCTGATCACCTCCAGGGATGTCGCCGCCCGTGGCGCCGCCACCTTCTCCGCCTGGGTCGCCACCGGCGATTTCGCCAAGGAGAACCCGGATTTCCTCGCCAAGTTCGCCGGTGTGATCAATGAGAAATACGCCTCGTTCCGCAACGACAAGGCGTCCTGGGGCGCAAAGGGCGAAAACGCCAAGGCGCTTTCCAAGCTTCTCGGCGGAACGCCGGAGCAGCAGGCGTCGGCGCTCAACAACCTCAATCTGCTGACGCCCGAGCAGCAGGCTTCCGAGGATTGGCTGGGCGGCGGCGAAGCATCCGGCGCGGCAAAAATCCTCAAGGAAACCTCGGAATTCCTCAAGAACCAGGGCAAGATTTCCGACGTGCTAGACAGCTATGCCGCAGCCGTCACGCCCACAGCGGTGGAAAACAAGACCAACTGATCCGCTTTCGAACGACAACAGTCCCGCCGGCATGCCGCCGGCGGGTTTTCCATGGGAGACGACGGACATGCTGAGTGTCAAGAACGCCACTGTTTATTTCGACGGCCGCGCGGGCCGTCCGGTCCATGCGCTGGATCAGGTCAACCTGGAGATCGAAGACGGCGCGTTCGTCGTCGCGCTCGGGGCCTCGGGCTGCGGCAAGTCCACGCTGCTCAACGCCATCGCAGGCTTTCTGCCGCTGTCGGACGGCGAGATTCTCCTGAATGGCAAGGCGATCTCCGGACCGGGCGCCGATCGCGGCGTGGTTTTCCAGAAGGACACGCTGTTGCCTTGGGCAAGCGTTGTCGACAATGTCGCGCTGGGTTTGAAATTTGCCGGCGTCGGGCGCCGCGAGCGTCTGGAAAGGGCCGAGAATCTCCTCGAACTCGTCGGGCTCAAGGATTTCACCGCAAGTTTTCCCCATGAGCTCTCCGGCGGCATGCGCCAGCGGGTCGGCATCGCCCGCGCGCTGGCGACCGAGCCGGAAATCCTGTTGATGGACGAGCCTTTCGGCGCGCTCGACAGCCTGACCCGCGAACAGATGCAGGAATTGCTCATTTCGGTCTGGCGTACGACCGGCAAGCGCATCTTTTTCATCACCCATTCCATCGAGGAGGCGCTGTTTCTCGGCACCCGGGTCATCGTGATGTCGCCGCGTCCGGGTCGGATCGTCGCTCGCTACGATCTGGATTTTGTGCGCCGGTTCGTGGAGACGGGCGATGTCCGCTCCATCCACCTGTCACCCGAATTCGGCCTGCTGCGCGAGGAAATCCGCGAAATCCTGCATGCCGATCACAGCCGAAAGGCAGCCTGAGATGACCACGATCGATTTCGACATTTCCGTGTCCGCAAAGGAAGCCCCGACATCGCGGGCGCCCCGCACCGTTCGCATGGTCGGCTTCGGACTCTACGGCAAGCCGACGCTGGCGATCTCGCTGATCACCGCCTTCGCCATCCTCCTGGCCTGGTGGGCGGCGACCGAGTGGAAGCTGGCCTCGCCACTGTTTCTGCCGCGTCCAGGCGAGGTCCTGCACCAATTCCGCCAGGTGTTCACCGAAGGCTACGCGGGCGCCTCGATCTGGGCGCATATCGGCGCGAGCCTGTTCCGGATCGGACTGGCGGCGGGATTGGCGATCGTCACCGCGATACCGCTCGGCCTGCTGATGGGGCTCAATCGTTGGGCCAAGGGCATCCTCGACACGCCCATCGAATTCTACTGGCCGCTGCCGCCGCTCGCTTATCTGCCGCTGATGATCATCTGGCTCGGCATCGGCGAGACTTCGAAGGTGGCGCTGCTGTTTCTCGCGATGTTCGCGCCGATCTGCCTCGCCGCCCAGGCCGGCGTGCGCTCGGTTTCGGTCGAGCGCGCCAACGCCGCCCGGGCGCTTGGCGCCAATCGCTGGCAGCTCTTCACCGACATCGTCTTTCCGAGCGCTCTGCCGGAAATCCTGACCGGCGTACGGATCGGTCTCGGCATCGGCTGGGGCACGCTGGTGGCTGCCGAACTGATCGCCTCCACACGCGGCATCGGCTATATGATCATGTCGGCGGCGCAGTTCCTGGCGACCGACGTCGTGTTTGTCGGCATCGCCATCATCTCGGTCTGCGCCTTCGCCTTCGGCGTCGCCGTTCGGCTCCTGGAAAAACTGCTGACGCCCTGGAAGGGCAAGAGCTGAACCTTCAACTGCAGGCGGGCCGCGCGAGTCGCGGCCCGCTTCGCCGATGTCGTGATCGTGTTCGACATCTCTAGCCTCGACTGGCCCCCCGCAAGATCGGCCGGCTCGATTGTCTGGGGCGGCAACCCCATCGCCTCCGCATGCCGGCGGCTTGAAGACATTCTCCCCGATCATATCATTGTAATGGTAGATTTCGCGGTTCGGCCAAGCTGAATTCGTCGGGCGGTAAACGGCTGCCGGACATCAACCGACCCACGAACCGACCGTGCTCGACGTCGAGGATCACAACGGACAAAATATCGGCATGGTGGTCCCTACCCATCCCGCGGAAACCCACTGGCGCCGGCAGACCCGACGGTGACGACCGACCGCTGACCTGCCGGCCCAAAGTGATCCAATCCGCGGACGTCCTCGCCGAAGCGAGCTGATCTATGCTACGGATAACAATACCGGGCTGGAGATCGTCGAATGCACAGGATGAAAAAGCCGGCGCCTCACACGAAGCGCCGGCTTTCGTCTTTGCAGTGAAGCGGATCTTTGATCAGCCCCGCTGCGTCTTGCGGGTGGCGAAGCTCAGAGCGAGAACCAGGAAGATCAGGGCGCCGGTTCCGACCTGCTGCCAGTAGAAATTCAATCCGCTGAGCAGCAAGCCGTTCGAGACGGTGGCCAGCAGCAGCACGCCGAGCACCGTGCCGACGATGTTCGGCCGTCCATGCGGATGGATGGTCGTGCCGATGAAGGCGGCGCCGATGGCGTTGAGCAGGAAGGCGTTGCCGGAATTGGGGATATAGACGGTCACCGTAGAGGTCAGGATCAGTCCGGCCACGGCGGCGATCAGCCCCACCAGCATATAGGCGCCGGCGAGGTAGAGCCTGAGCGGCAGACCGGAATAGCGCACCACATCCGCCTGAATGCCCGCGGCAATGACGACCCGGCCGAAGCGCGTCTGACTGAGCAAGAGGCCGGCGAGCGCGGCGACGATAAGGGCGACCAGGAGCGACAGAGGGACGCCGAGGAACGCGCCATGGCCGAGCGACCGAAAACTCTCGGGAATGCCGGTCTGCGGCAGATAGACCGGATTGCCGCCATTGGTCAGCAGCTGCTGGATGCTGCGGCCGACGAACAGCGTCCCGAGCGTGGCCAGAAACGGCGACAGGCCGATGCCGGAAATCAGGACGGCGTTGAACAGGCCCACAGCCGCACCGGCGCCGAGCCCTGCGATCAGCCCCAGCCAGACAGGTTGACCGGCCAGCACCAGCGACACGAAGGCGAAGCTCGCGAAATCGATGGCCGCGCCGACGGAGAGATCGATGCCGCCGGATGCTACGGCGAAGGTCATCGCCACGGCCACGATCGCCAGCAGGGTGAAATTGTTGACGAGCAGGCTCTGCAGATTGCCGGCGGTCAGAAAGCTCGGCGCCAGAAGCGCAAAGAGGGAAAATACCGTGACGAGCGCTGCAAACAGCGCGAAGCGGGCGCCTAGCGCCACGAGATGTCCAGTCGAGGTTGGGGACGCCATATCAGTTCTCCCTGCGAATGAGCGTGGTCGCCGATACCGTCAACAGGATCAGCACACCCTGGACGCCGCTGACCAACGTGCTCGAAAGATTGAGAAGCTGGAAGCCATTGAGCAGCACGCCGACGAAAAGCGCCGACAGCAGCGTGCCGCCGATCGTGGGAACCAGTCGCCGCGAAAAGACCGAGCCCAAGAGCGCCGTCACCACCACCGGCAACAGCATTTCGCCGGAGCCGGTGCTGGAGCCGCTGAGATAGGCCGTGTTGAGAATGCCGGCGAGCCCGCCGCACAGGCCGCTGATCAGAAAGGACGCTGCGAGATAGGATCTGACCGGAACGCCTGCGGCCCGCGCCGCTTCGGGAAATTCGCCGACCGCATAGAGCCTCAGGCCGAAGCGCGTGTTCTGGATGATCAGCCCCATGATCAGCGAAAATCCGACGAGCGCGTAGCCGAGCGCGGGGATGCCGAACAGGCTCGCTGAAGACAGCGCGGTGAGCGCGTCGCTGGACGCCGGGATTACGGTATTCTGGGTCAACACCAGTTCGAGCCCGGAGACAACGTTCATCACCGCGAGCGTCGCGAGCAGCGGCACGATGCCGATGCCGGCGACCGCCGCCGCATTGACTGCGCCGATGGCGAGCCCGGTCGCCATCGCCGCGAGCGTTGCGACGCCATCGCCATAGCCTGCCTGAATGAGACTGGCATAGACCGCCGCGCTCAAACCCATATTGGCGGCGAGCGAGAGGTCGATGCCGCCGGTGACGACATTCGGGCCGCCGGCGATCACCACCACGGTGAGCCCGATCGCCAGCACGCCGGTAATCGCCGTCTGGCCCAGAATATTGCCAATGTTGAAGATCGACAGGAAGAAGGGCGCGGCGACCGAGAAGATCACCAAGATGGCGAGGAAAGACAAGAGAGCGCCGTAGCGCAGCGCGGCTGCGGCAAAACGGGCCCCGCCTTTCGGGCCGAGCTTGGGCGCGACATCTGGAGTGAATGTGTAGTTTTCAACGTCAACCGACATGAAGCAACCTTTCCCGGGCGCCTGTCGCCTCGACGAGGATTTCGTTGGCCGTCGTGCGGCTGGAGGCGAGTTCGCGGGTTATGCGTCCCCGGAACATCACCAGCACGCGATCCGTGACGCCGACGAGCTCGTCGAGATCGGAGGAGAGGAGAACAATGCTGGCGCCCCGCGCAGCGAGATCGGCGATCAGGCTGTAGATCTCGGCCTTGGCGCCGATGTCGACGCCCACTGTCGGCTCGTCGAGAAGATAGAGCTCGGTGTCGCGGCCCAGCCATTTGGCGATGGCGACTTTCTGCTGATTGCCGCCGGACAGCGACCGCACCAGCGCGTCGCGGCCATCGGTCTTGATCTGCAGGCGGCCGATGAGGTCGTCGGTGGCGCGGGTTTCGGCGTTGCGATCCAGCCGACCGAGACGGAGAAATCTGCCTAGGCTCGCAAGCGTCGTATTCTCGCGCACCGTCATATCGAGGGCGACGCCATGGCGGCGGCGGTCTTCCGGCACGAGCGCCAAACGCGCATTCGCCGCCTGTCGGGGGCTGTCGAAGCGGAGGGTCCGATCGCCCAGCACGATTTCGCCCGCCGTCGCCGTCTCCAGGCCGAACAGCACGCGCATCAGGTCCTTCGCGCCCGAGCCGAGAAGGCCGGTCAGGCCAAGCACCTCGCCGCGCCGAAGCGTGAAAGACAACGGCTCGAATTTCCCGTCGAGCGCCAGATCACGCGCCTTGAGATAGTCGCCGCCTATTTGAGCCTTGCGCGGCGGAAAGAGAATTCCCGTGTCGCGCGCCACCATCAACCGGCCGATCTCCTCGGCGGAGGTCTCGGCAAGCGGCAGCGTCGCCACATCGCGGCCATTGCGCAGCACGGTGACGGCGTCGCAGATTTCTTCGATCTCCTTGAGATAATGCGAGATGTAGAGGATCGTCACCCCCTCGCCGGCGAGCCGGCGGATCAGCCGAAAGAGAATGTCGGCCTCGCGCCGGACAAGCGCCGCCGTCGGCTCGTCGAACACGAGAATTTTCGGCTTGCGGATCAGCGCGCGGGTGATCTGGATAATCTGCTTTTCGGCGGTGGTGAGTTCCGAGATCAGCGCTTTGTCGGGCAATTCAAGGTCGAAGTAGCTCTTGAGCAGACTTGCCGCCTCACGTCGCATGGCCGAGCGATGGAGAAACGGCCCGACGCCATGCAGCGGCTCATCGCCGAGGAACAGCGCTTCGCCCACCGTGAAGCTCGGAGGCAGCAGGCGATCCTGATGAATGAAGTGGATGCCGAGCGCTTCGGCAAGGCGGGGCGTCAATCGGGTCTGCTTCGCCCCACTGATCTCGATGACGCCGTCATCGGGCTGGTGGAGGCCGGCGATGATCTTGATCAAGGTGGATTTGCCGGCGCCGTTCTGGCCGACGAGGCCATGAACCGCGCCGCGTTTCACCGTCAGCGCCGCGCCATCGAGCGCGCGGGCGCCGCCGAATGTCTTGACGATGCCCGTCAGCCGAAGAATGTAATCGGCTCCGGTCCATCGCCTACCAAGCTCGTTCATCTGCTCTGCTCCATATTATGGGGAGGCCGGCCATCCGAAAGCGGGGCCGGCCTTGCGCGGGCTGGGATCAACCAACGCCGAGTTTCTTGCTGACCTCGGCGATATTCGCCTTGTTGGCGAGCAGAGCCGGCACATAGGTTTCACGCGGCAGCGTCTCGCCGGCCAGCAGCCGCGCGACGTTGCGGATCGCGGTGCGGCCGAGTTCGGCCGGCTGCTGGGCGACGTCTGCGGCGGCCGGCGACTTTGGGTCGGCGACGAGTTGCAGAACCTCAGGGCTGCCGTCGACGCCATAGGTCTTGATCTCGGTGCGACCTGCGGCGACCAATGCCTGGGTGGCGCCGAGCTGCGGAATGTCCCAGGCCGACCAGATGGCCTTGATCGAGCCCTTTTCCGGATAGCGATTGAGGATCGCCGTGATCTGGGTGAAGGCGTCCTGCACGGTGTTGGGGATGACGTCACGCAGTTCTGGCTGGACGATCTCCACCTTCGGAAAATACTTCACGACATTGACCAGCTGGTCATAGCGGATCGCGCAAGGCGTGACGCCATAGAAGCCGTTGAAGACCACGATCTTGCCTTCGCCGCCGATGTCGGAGACGAGTTGGAGGGCGAGATCCTTGCCGATGCCCCAGTTGTCAGATGTCGAGTTGTTGAGCGAATTGGTCGAGCCGACGTCGATCGTCAGCACCGGAATGCCGGCGTCGCGCGCCTTCTTGAGCCAGGGATCGATGACGGTGAGCGTGCCGAGCAGCTGGACGATCGCATCCGGCTTCTGAGCGATCAGCGTCTGCAATTGCGAGACGAGCTTGCCGTCGTTGCGGCCGGCGTCGACCGCGATCGGCTCGCCGCCCAGACGCTTCACTTCTTCGATCTGGGCGTTGTAGGCCTGAAGGTCGAAGAAATGGTCCGTGCCGGCGGCGCTGATGCCGATGCGCTTGCCCTTGAGCGAGAGTTCGCCTGCGGCGAAGCTCGGGCTGGCGCCGATCAGCGAAGCGCCGGCGGCGGCCGCGCCCGCGAGCGCCGTGAATTTCAAGAGATCGCGCCGACCGAGGTCGATGGTTTTTTCGTTGGTCATGAGTGCCTCCTATCGAGTGTGGTTTGAGAGCTGCCGCTTCAGAGAGCCCCGTTCCTGGGCGGCGGCACGCCGTTGAGCAGATAGTTGCCGACCGCGTGGAATTTCCACCGCACGGGATCGTGCAGCGTATGCGTCCGGGCGTTTCGCCAGTGGCGATCGAGATTGTGTCCGGCACGCGCCGACTGGGTCCCGGCCAGTTCGAACAGCGTGTTGGACGCTTCGAGCGCGGCTTCCGTGGTCAGCACTTTGGCGCTGGCCACGGCCAATGTGGCGGCGACCGTGTCGGCCTCGTCGAGCGTTTCACGCGCCCGGTCGACCTTGCGTCCGGCCTCGGCGATCAGCGCGGTTCCCGCGTCGATGCGGATCGCGACCTGGCCGATGCGATGGATGGTCAACGGATCTTCCGAGGCCTTCTCGACGGCGGCGTCCATCCACGGACGGGACCGGCTGTTGATGAAGGCGATCGTGTCGCGAAGCGCCGCCCGCGCGATGCCGAGGTCGACGGCCGCCTGGATGATCTGGCCCACGGAGCCGATGGTGTGGGGCCGCTCGAAGCTCTGATGGTGACGGACCACGGCGTCGGCGGGAACGCGGACATTGGTCAGGATCGTCGTTCCGGAACCCGTGATACGCTGGCCGATGCCGTCCCAGTCGTCGACGAGCTCGACGCCCGGCGCGCCCCTCGGTGTGAAGGACAGGGTCAGCTTGTCGTTCTCATCATTGGCGAAGATGACGATCCAGTCGGCGAACAGCACGCCGGTGGAGTAGAACTTCCTGCCATTGATGACGAAGCCGTCGCCGTCGGGACGGATCGTGGTGGTGTAATGCCCCACGGTCTTGGTGCAGATTTCCGAAAGCGCGTTGCCGAACTTGTCGCCCTCGAGCGCCCTGTTGAAATAGAAGGCCTTCTGCGCCTCCGATCCTTCCAATCTGAGCGCTTCGAGAATGTAGAAGTGGTTCTGCGGGATCTGGCCGATCGAGCCGTCGGCTTCGGCGAGAAGCGCGATCACCTCGCCGAGCACGGCGTTCGACACGTCGATGCCGCCATAGATCTTTGGCACGGTGATGGCGAGGAGACCCGAGTGGGCGAGCTCCTCCATCTCCTTGTGCGGCAGAATGCGATCCCGATCGCGCACGGCTGCGCCTTCAGCGAACCGAGCCGACAGACTGCGGGCGATTTCCAGCGCCTCCGCCTCGCTCTTGATGCGATAGGCTGCGCCTTCGGTTTTCAGTTGCAGCGCTGGGCTGGTCATGTCTTGCTCCCCTTCGAAACAATGATCAGGCGGCGGCTGAAGCGGCCTGGCTCTCGGGCGCCCCAGGCTGGGCGACGGCGGGCGCTTCGCCGATGCGCCACTGATAGGGCGGCGGCGTTCCATTGACGGCGAAGTCGCCGACGATCCGGTCCTTGTAGATGCGAGGATTGTGGGACGAGATCGTCCGGGCGTTGCGCCAGTGGCGGTCCAGCGCGTTGGAGCTCTTGGCCGCGGAGGCGCCGAGCGTATCGAACAGGATCGTGGACGCCTCGAAAACGAGGTTGGTGACGACGCCGAGCGCCTGCGATGTCTCCAGTTCGGAAACGGCGTTGGCGCGCTCCTCGGCGTCGGCGTCGCCCGCAAAGCGCGTCGCATAGGCGCGCTCCAGAGATGCGGCGACTTGCAGCACGATGGCGCTCGCCGCATAGGCGTTGGAGCGGATGCGGCCCACCACCTGCAGGATCTGCGGATCCTGGCTGGAGCGCGGCCCGGCAGCATTGGAGAAGTGGCGGGTGCGCGCAGCGACCGCTCTTGCCGTCTCCTTGGCGATGGCGCGGCCGATCCCGGCCAGCGTCGCCAGATGCACCGTCTGATAAAAGGCTGCGGCATAGCGGAATTTGTCGTCGTCGACGACGATGTCGAGCGCGTCGACAGAGGCTTCGGTGAAGGTGGTCGTGCCGCTTGCGGTGAGCTTCTGGCCGAACCCGTCCCAGTCATCGACCACCCGCACGCCCGGATCGTCGCGGCGGACGAGAACGGTCACGCCTTCGCCGTCGAGTCCGGTCGCGCCGACATCGATCCAGTCGGCGAACAGCGAGCCGGTCGTGTAATATTTTGCGCCGTTCAGAACCAAGGCGGAGCCCTTGCGCGCCACATGCGTGGCGAAGGATGCCTGGCTTGCGCCGCCGATTTCCGTCCAGGCGTTGCCGGCGATCTCGCCATTGGCGAGGCGCTCGGCCCAGCGGCCGCGGAATGCGCCATTGGGCGAGTTGACCACATTCTCCGCAAAGCCGAAATGACCACGCAGCGCCTGGGTGATATTGGAATCCGCCGCCGACAGTTCGATCAACAGATTGAAGAATTCCGGCAGCGTCGCGCCGAGCCCACCCTCGCCTTCCGGCAGGCGCAAAGCGCCGAACCCGGCCTTCTTCAACGACTTGATCTCAGCTTCCGGGAGAATGCGGCCGATTTCGCGCGCGACCGCGCCCGCCTCGATCTCGGCGAAAAGCGGCCGGAAGCGCTTGGCGAGATCCTCATAGCGGGCGGATGGTCCCGCGCCCCAGGCTTCGTCGATCTGTGGCATGATGCACCTATGCTTTGCTGGATTTGACAGGCGCTCAGGCGCCGACGGTCTTGAGTTGCGGCTTCTGCGCCTCGGCGTCGCGGCGCTTGACGGCCTCGATATCGCGATAGCGATCGGCGGGATGCGTCTGCGGCAGATAGGGCCCTTCGCCGAACAGCTTCTCGCGCAGCGTGCCGGGCTTGTAGGAGGTCGGATAGGCGCCGCGCTTCTGCAGTTCGGGCACGATATGCTCGACCACATCCTCGAAGCTGCCGGGCGTTACGGCGTAGGCGATGTTGAACCCGTCGACATCGGTGTCATCAACCCATTCCTGCAGAATGTCGGCGATGCGCTCGGGCGAGCCGACGAAGACCGGTCCGAGACCGCCGATGCCGCCGAACCTGGCAAGCTCGTCCATCGTCCAGGATTTGTCGCCGCCGGCGATATGCTCGACGAAGGAATGGATGGCGTTGGTCTCGACCTTCCGGATGACGTCGGTCGGCGCATATTGGCCGAAATCGATGCCGCTCCAGCCAGACATGAACACCAGCGAGCCGTCATAGGAGACGTATTTCTTGTAGTCCTCGAACTTGGCCTGCGCCTTTGCCTCGGTCTCGTCGGTGATGATGGTGATCAGCGTGTAGATATAGACCTTCTTCGGGTCGCGACCGGCCTTGGCGATCTTCTCGCGGATCTCAGAGACATAGGCCTTCAAAACGGATCTGGTCGGCGCAGCCACGAAGATGCATTCGGCATGCTCGGCGGCAAACGCCTTGCCGGGACCGGACGCGCCGGCCTGGTAGAGCACCGGCGTACGTTGCGGCGAAGGCTCGGTCAGTTGATAGCCCGGCACGTCGAAATATTTGCCCTTGTGGCCGATCTCATGAACCTTGGAGGGATCGGTGAAAACGCGGCGCTCGCGGTCGCGCACCACGGCGCCTTCTTCCCAGGAACCTTCGAGAAGTTTGTAGAGCACTTCGACATATTCACTGGCGATCTCGTAGCGATCATGATGCCGCTGCAGACCCGCCTGGCCGACATTTTTGGCTCCGCTTTCGAGATAGGAGGTGACGATGTTCCAGCCCACGCGCCCCTTGCTGTGGTGGTCGGCGGTCGCGAGCCTGCGGGCGAACGTGTAGGGATGCTCGAAAGAGGTGGAGGCGGTGATGCCGATGCCGAGATGCTCGGTCGCAAGCGCGATCGGCGCGGCGAGCTGCAGCGGATCGTTGACCGGGATCTGCGCCGCCTGTGCGATCGCGTGATAGTTCGATCCCTTGTAGACATCGTAATAGCCGATGACGTCTGCGATGAAGATGCCGTCGAACACGCCGCGCTCCAGCGTCAGGGCGAGGTTCTGCCAGTAGTCCAAGTCTTTGTAGGTCCAGGACTTGTCGTCGGGATGCGCCCACAGACCGGGTGACTGGTGGCCGACGCAGTTCATGTCGAAAGCGTTGAAACGGATTTGTCGTGTCATGGATCACCTCTCATGCCTGGGAAGCAGCAGATTTAGTATTTATTATCTATAGTTTTAGTAGATTTAAGAAGCGAAAAATCTACTGATTTTTGTCGTTCCGCCGGAAAACCATACCAGCCGAAGAAAGAAAGGCAGGAAGCCGTGGCGAAAGACCTGTCCGACGGTCAATCCCCGTCGCAGGCCGTTTCCTGCGCAGCAACACCATTGCACCCGCCTCCGGCAAGAAAGCGCCGAAAGACGACCGAACGTTGCGACCGAATTACCGGGGCGCTCTCGCCGCCTCTGCAAAAATAGCGGGCGCGGAACCTGATCCGCACCCGTCACTGCGATATCGACAACCCGTCAAACCAGGCGGCCGTAAGATCCATTCTGATAGATCAGTGATCGGCCGTCGCCAGCCAGGACCGCGACCGCACGACCGATGATGATCGCGTGGCTGTGTCGTTCGATGACCTCCTCGACCTCGCAATCCACGGCCGACAGGGCTGTGGTCAACACCGGCGCGCCGCTGACCAAAGTCGTCCACGCCGCGCCTTCGTAGCGCGCGGGGCCCTTGACGCCGCCGACGCCGGCAAAACGGTCGGCGATCGATTGCTGGTCTTCGCCGAGCACATTGACCGCGAAGTGACCATAGCGGGCGATGACGGGCCAGGTGGACGAATTGCGGTTGATGTTGACGATCATGGTTGGCGGATCCATCGACAGCCCCGTCGCGGAAGTCACCGTGGCACCGGTCCGATCTTCACCCCGACCCGCGGCGATCACACAGACGCCGCCGGCCAATTGCCGCAGAGCGCGCTTCACATTGGCCGCGTCGGGATCGAGAAATCCATAGCTGTCAAAGCGTTGAGCGGTGGGATGGGCGATGGTCATGACAAGCTCCAATCTTGCGCGCCGTCAGGCGAATGACCCAAACCCTAATTCAAAAAAGCATATTGTCAACTATTTTTATAGATTATATGTTTTTAAGAAATGGAGGCCGCCATGATACTGAAAAATCCCCCTCGCTTTGTCGTCGTCATTATCGGCGGAGGCTTTACCGGCGCCGCCGTCGCCTGGAACCTCGCTCGCGCCGCGCCGCGCAGTCCGCTCAGAATCATGGTGCACGAGCCGCGCCGGAAGCTCGGCGCCGGCCTCGCCTATGACACAACGGATCCGACCCACCGCATCAATGTGCCTGCCGAGCGAATGAGCCTCGATGTCGCCGAGGACACTGATTTCATCGACTGGCTGCGGGAGCAGGGACTAGACGGGGAAGACGTCGATGCTTTGCTGCCGGATGGTCGGATCTTCCCGCGCCGCGCCGATTTCGGCGCCTATGTCGCTGCTCGCCTCAATCCCATGCTCGAGGATGGGCGCGTCGAGCATGTAAGATCCGAAGTCGTTTCGGTGGTGCGGGACGCGGGCGGCTGGCGCATCCGCCGCTCTGACGGCGGCAGCGTCAAGGCCGATATCGTGGTGATCGCCACGAGCCATCCCTCGCCGGCTGCGCCCAGAGCGCTCGCGGCCCTTCTCGAAGGGCATCCGCGTTTTGTCTCCGACCCGACTGCGCCCAATGCGCTCGCGGCGATCCGACCCGGCAACGACGTGCTGATCATCGGCAACGGATTGACCGGCGCGGATATCGCAGCCTCCTTGTTGTCGCGCGGCCATACGGGCCGCATGACGGCGTTGTCCCGTCGCGGCCTCCGCTCGCGCGGGCACGCATTCGGAACGCAGGAGCCGCACGGCGATTTCCTGACCCGTCCGATCAGGTCGGCGCGCCTGCTGACCCGGCGCATTCGCGAGGCGATCGATCAGGCCGCCCTGTTCGATGTCAGCTGGCACGCCGTGCTCGACGCCGTGCGCGGCCAAGGTCAGGACATCTGGCGAAACCTGCCGGTTGAGGAGCGGCGGCGTTTGGTCCGCCATCTGCGGCCTTTTTGGGACGTACACCGTTTCCGGATTGCGCCGCAGGTGGAAGACGCCATCCGGGCCGCTTTGATGAAAGGGCAGATGGAAAGTCTCGCCGCCTCGGTGAGCGCCGTCTCCTATTTCGGCGACAAGATAAGGGTGGCGCTGCGTCTGTCGCGGCGGCAGGGAACGGTGCTACGCGACGTCGATGCGATCGTCGTGGCGACAGGGCCGGCGCATGGTTCGGTCCTTTCGAGCCAGACTTTTCTGGGGGAACTCGCAGCAGCCGGTTCCGTACGGCTTGATCCCGTCGGGCTCGGACTCGATTGCGACCTACGCTCCCGCCTGATCGACGCCAAGGGAGAGCCGCAAGCGAATCTCTTCGTCGCGGGGCCCCTGGCGCGGGGCGCGTTCGGCGAATTGATGGGCCTTCCCCAGGTGTCGATCCACGCGAGAGATGTGGCTCTGGAGGTGCGGGCCCATGTCGACGCCCTGGTCGGAACGCAAGCCGAAACCGCCGCCTGAGCGACGTCGGACTCGTGCGCCGTTTCAGCGTTTGAAGCAGAGTGTCGTCGCGTAATGCGCATCGGGGAGGCGGTCGCTGCCGCCCTCTCCCGTCCAGGAGGCGAGTTCAACTGCAACCTCTTCGCGTTGACTGCGATCAGCGGATAGCCCACCGGGCGAAACCTCGTCGAGCAATATCGCGGGCGCGCACTGGTGCGATGTTTCGGAGAGGGGATACCCCCCGGCTTACAGGAGGGCTCGTCATGGTGGATCGGACGGCCCCAGGTGGGATCGGCAAACATCGCCGGCGCGCCTCATCGCGGATAACGGCGTCATCATACCGGCTTCCTTCCTAAGCTGGTAAAGAAGACCGATGTAATTCGGGAGATTACCTATTGATTAAAGGCGCGAGCTGAGATGTCGGGCCGTTGCGGACCACGTTGGGCAAGCCGCGTCGTCGACAGGGCGCCCGCTCGGTTCACCGAGAAGCGCATAGCCGGGGAATCGAGGGGGATAGAAACGCACAAAGCCCCTTGGCGATTGCCTTGGGGCTTGATTGATCGTGCTTTGATTTTGGTTGCGGGGGCCTGAATCGACAGAGGCTTGTCAAAACAAGAGCTTAAGCACCTATCGATGCAGAGGATTTCCGCCCTTTACCGTCCAACGCCGCTTCGCGCCAACTGCGGTCCTCGAGACGCTCACAGGAGTAATGATCGATATTTGCTGAGCCCCACTTCCGCACTGTGTGTTGGTTCGCGGGAATCCATGTCGTGATGAACTTAGAGGTGGCTGCCGCCGACAAGATGCCGACGACAGTCACGGCGTCCCTGGGAGGAGGACGTGGGTCAATGATCTAATCTCACGGTTTCAAGCGAACTCGCTTCTCGACCGTCGATCCAGGTATGGATGCACTCAAGCTGCTCGCTCAAGACGACAAAGTCTGACGCATATCCCGGCCGGAGATACCCATGCCGACCATCCAAGCCGACAGCTCTCGCTGGCACGCTTGACGCCATCGCCAGCACCCGCGCCAACGGCAAGCCGAGTGTCTGATGGGCGAACTTGACGCTGGAAAGCATGTCGATATCCGCTCCCGCCAACGTTCCGTCCGCCAGCTTTAATGTCCCATCCTTCCGATGGATGGCGCGGCCGTTCAATTCAAACCCCAAAAGCTCCGTCCCGATCGTCTGCATCGCGTCGGTTACGATGAAGATATCGCCAGGAGTGGTCTTTGAGCGTAGTGCGACTTTGATCGTCGCCGGGTCCACGTGGACGCCGTCAACGATTAACCCGGCAAAGACCCGGCCGTCATCCAGCGCCGCCCCGACAATCCCGGGCTCCCGGTTTCCCAAGGGACTCATCGCGTTGAACAGATGTGTGACCATTGAAGCACCCGCGTCGAAGTAGGACCTCGCGGCCTGCGCGGTGGCGTTGCTGTGCCCGATGCTCACCACCACACCCGCGGCAACGAGAACGCTGACCTGATCGGTCGTAACGTTCTCTGGCGCGACCGTGGTCAGGACCAGTCCCGCATCCCTGCGATAGGCGCAGATCGCTTCGAGATCACCCTCTGTCATCGGCCGGATGTAGGACGGGTTATGGGCACCCTTGCGCTCCAGCGACAGATGCGGGCCTTCGAGATGAAGGCCAAGGAAACCTGGAACCTTGGCGGCGCGCGACCGACGGCCGGCTTCGAACGCCAAGGCCGTCACCTCCGGCGTGTCCGTTATCAAAGTCGGAAGCAATTTTGTGGTGCCGAACCGGGCGTGAGCGCTCGTGATCTGCCGGATCGCTTTGACTGACGTCTCCTCACCAAAACGGACTCCTCCGCCCCCATTCACCTGGAGGTCGATGAAGCCTGGAACGAGTTGATACCCATCGTAGTCGACTCGATCGATGTCGCGCGGGATGTCTGCCACCTTCACGATGCCGACGACACGTTCACGGTCCAGCAGAAGTCCCGAGCCCTCGTGCCAACAGGTGCCGTCGAATATCCGAGCGGCCGATATCGCGACTGTCGGTCTCATCGCGTCTGTGTCACTTTCTTGAGAGCCACTGGTTGGTCCGGGTTCAAGCCTCGCCGACGCGACAATTGCTCTCCCATTGCGTAGAAAGGCACGATGAGCGCGAGCGCATCCGTGAGCATGTGTCCAGTATCCACGAACGGGAGCGACCGCGCTGACACCGTCTTCGCAGATGTGATGAAGACTTCCGCACCGCGGCCCACGAAATCGTCGGCGAGCAGGACGGCCGAGGGTTCCGATGCGTCCCGACCCGCCAGGACCAGAACCGGGAAGCCTTGGGACACAAGCGCCAACGGCCCGTGCATTACCTCCGCGGTAGAATAGGCTTCAGCGTGAAGGTTGGACGTCTCTTTGAACTTGAGTGCGACTTCCGATGCGATTGCGAAGCTCGGTCCGCGGCCCAGGACATAGAGGGACGTGGCCGTCTCCAGCGACGGCATCATTGCGCTCCAGTCGGCGGAGAGCGCGGTGCGGAGTTGTCCTGGCAGTCGCTCGAGCGCCGATTTCAGATCGGCATCGTCGATCCACTCAGCGAGGATGTAAAGACCCGAGGCTATGGAGTTGACGAATGATTTTGTCGCCGCCACGGCAAGCTCCGGTCCGGCGTTCAGGTCAATGGGGACCTCCGCTTCCCTCCAGATCGGAGAGTTCGAGGTATTGGTCAGGGCTAGAGTCAATGCTCCCTGGCGTCTGGCCGACGCACACATTTCGACGATATCCGGGCTGGTGCCCGATTGGGAGATGGCGAACGTCGCCGCCTGTGCAAGATCGATGGGGCGATCGTAAATGGACGCGAGCGACGGCCCCAGAGATGCGACGGCTTTCCCGGCAACGAGTTCAATTGCGTATTTCATGAACAGGCATGCGTGGTCAGAAGAGCCACGTGCGATCGTGGCGATGAAAGCAGGATTTTTTCGCGCCAGCGCCCTGCCCGCGGCCGCTAGCTGATCTGCCGAATTGTCGAGAAGACGCATCACAGCATCGGGAATCTCCTCGATCTCGCGCCGCATGTTCGTTGCTTCCACCATGGTCAACATCCTCAGGTTCGTGGTCTTGCGGGTTCTGGAGTACAGGAAAAATCAGAAGTGCTCGGCGACCCATGGGAACGGTCCTGCGAATACCTTGTCGGCTTGCGCCACTGTCTCGGGGTCGCCGTCGGCGGCTCCGGCCCGGTGCAGGAAGCTGGCGGAACGGAACCCTGAATAGAGGCTGGCGAGGTGCGATGCATGGACCGAGAGGACACTGCCTCCGTCGATAGCTCCGGGCGTACAGACTGCGCGGCCACCGCAAATGGAAAGCCGACATGAGCCCCCCTCGCCGCCGTCGACAGCGAGAGATAATTCGGTGTCGGAGCAAGCGTAGCCGCGCGCAGAGAGCGCCGACGCCGGGTCAAGGATACGGATCAGAAACTCTTCCTGATGGACGAGCTGCCAGCCCTTGTCAGGCATTGCGAAGACGAGCGCGTCCTGGGGCGCTCCGTGCCATCGAGCCTTTTCGAACACAGTCGAGAACGTGCCTGTGAACTTCAGTATCTGGCGTGCGGCTGCACCATTGATAGCGGCCCAGTCGCGAATTTCGATCAAGCCTGGTCTGGACGTGTCGATTACCGCGTAGCCTTCGTCATCGCCGAAAACGAAGACCGAGGGCACACACTGCACCGTGTTGAAATGCGCATTCCAGTGTGCGTCATGTCGGTCGAGAAGCCCGGATTGGCCAGTGCATGCGGCACGATAGATAGGCTCCAGCACACCACGCGCCTTTTCGAGAGGCACCCGACGGGAGCGGAGGTCCTGCCGAATTTTGTAGAGTTCCGACGTCTCGGCTTCGTAGACCATTTCATGTCCCGCCAGATTGAAGCCGGCGCGCCGATAGACCGGGCGGGTCGATGCGAAGAGGCTGGCGAGCACGGCTCCGTCCCGACGGGCATCCTCGCAGGAAAGGTCTAGAATTTCCGCAGCAAGTCCGCCACCGCGGAACTCGGGTTGGATGGCAACATGGGCGATATTCGCCGCGGGAACGGACCGACCGCCGAACCAATGGCCGCATGGCACCACGGCCCAGACGGCCGCAGTTTGCCCGACGCTTTCGAGGACTCGAAAGCAGTCCAGTCCCGTCATTTCTACGTAACACCGGGTGCGCTCCTCGTCGAACGCGAATGCGAGACGATAGGCATCGACTATCAGCGACAGGTCCGTCTTTGCGGCCTTGCGAACTACCATGATATGGTCCTCTGTTCTTATGATGCGGGTTTAGCCGCCTGCGTGTGGCGACTTTGCGCGGGCCAAGTCCGCAACGCCAAGAATGCCTGCATGTACGCCGAGTTCGGCTCGGCAGAGGGACACCGGAGCGACCTGGCCCGGTGGAGCGACCAGGCTGCGCACCCTATCGATGAAGCCATCCGCCAGCCCAATGCCGCCACCGATGACGATCTGCGGCGGATCGAGCACGAGTTGGATGTTGCGGCAGAGCCGGGCGACACGATGCGCCGACCCTTCGACGATCTCCACGGCCCAGGCCTCGCCGGTCGCCGCCGCCGCGAAGACCTCCCTCGCTTCGACCTCGTGACCGAGCCGACGTGCCTCCGCGGCCATCCAGCGCCCGGAGACACGGTCTTCGAGAAAGACATTCTCGTCGCCCTCGGCCGTGAGACCGAAGTGGCCTGCAAGGCCTTCCAACAAGCGGCCGTTCAGCACTATCCCGCCCCCAATCCCGGTGGAGATGGTGAGGAAGACCATGTCCTGTCCCCGCCCCGCTCCAAGGACATGCTCACCCCAGCTCGCCGCCTGCGCGTCGTTGAAAGCCACTGCCGGAACTCCGAACAGCTCCTCCACCTTCGCGATGAGCGGATAGTCAGCCGGGATGCCCAGGGTCGCCGGGTTCATCGCCGACCAGAGACCGCTGCGCACGAAGCCCGTTACCGCGAGACCCACGCTTCGGAACTGTCCTCGCCAAGGCGATGCGGCGTCCGCCACGGCTGCCAGCCAGGCGTCCGGACCATCTTCCCGGCGTGTCGGCACCGTCGCCTCGGCCACGATGCCGGATTCGCTCACGAGCGCCACGAGCGTCTTGGTGCCGCCGATGTCTACCGCGAGGATTGCATTGTCCTGATCCATCCGGGCAACCTAGCCTATGAGCTGGCCGCTGGCGGCACTGAAGAGAGACACCTTGTTTACCGCGACGGACACGGGCAGTGTCGATCCTTGCGCAACGCTTCCAGTCTCCATGCGGGCGACCAGCGAGTGCCCGTGGAAGGAAAGCGTGACGTTGTCCTCCGGTCCGGTCGATTCGACGATGTCTGCCCGCGCCTGAAGCGCCTCTTGCCCATCGCGTGCCGGCCGAATGTGTTCCGGCCGAATTCCGAGCAGCACTTCGCCGGAAGCATTGCCCGCTTCGGGAAGGGCGAGCGGAAGTATCCATCCCTTGCCGTCGTTGAACGCGACCTTTCCGTCCACGTTCGAGACGGTGCCGGGGATGAAGTGCATCGCGGGCGAACCGACGAATTTGGCGACAAAGAGGTTTGCCGGACGGTGGTAGATTTCGTACGGGCTCCCGATCTGCTGAACCTCGCCCTTGTTCATCACGACGATCTTGGTCGCGAGGGTCATCGCCTCGATCTGGTCGTGGGTCACATAGATCATCGTCTTGGCGATGCGCTCATGGAGCTGCTTGATCTCCACCCTGGTCTCGACGCGGAGCGTCGCGTCGAGGTTGGAAAGCGGCTCGTCGAACAGGAAGACCTTGGGGTCGCGCACCAGGGCACGCCCGATGGCCACGCGCTGGCGCTGGCCGCCGGAGAGTTCGCGCGGCTTCCTTTCAAGGAGCTGCTCGATCTGGAGGAGCTTGGCGACCTGGGCCACCTTGGTCTCCTTTTCCTGGGCGCTCGCGTTCCGCATCCTGAGCGGAAAGGCGATGTTTTGCCTCACCGTCATGTTCGGGTAGAGGGCGTAGGACTGGAACACCATAGCGATGTCCCGCTCACGGGTCGGTACTTTGGTCACATCGCGCCCATCGATTTCAATAAGACCGCCGTCGATGGGATGCAGCCCCGCAATCGCGTGCAGAAGGGTCGACTTGCCGCAACCGGATGGTCCGAGGAGAACGACGAAGTCTCCTTCGGCAACATCGATGTCGATGCCTTTCAGGACATCAACAGGCCCATAGGATTTCCGGATGCTTTTCAGCAGAAGGGATCGTTTCATAGTTTTGGTTTCCGTCATGGTTCCTACCCCTTGATGCTGCCGAGCGACATGCCGCGGACGACCTGGCCCTGGACGAGCATCCCGAGAACCAGCATCGGCAGCATCACGAGTGTCGCAGCCGCGGTGAGTGGTCCCCACTGCACGCCTTGGAAGGTTAGGAAGGAGGTGATGCTGACTGGCAGGGTCTGTGTGTCGCGCCCTGTCAGCACAAGCGCTATGAAGAACTCGTTCCAGGTGAAGAGCACGCATAGGATGAAGGTGGCGATGATGCCTCCGAGCGCCACAGGCATGAAAACTTCACGGAATATGGTGAACTCACGCGCGCCGTCGACCTTGGCGGCATCCCGAAGTTCGCGGGGGATGTCCTCGAAGAACGTGATGAGGAGCGAGATCGCGAAGGGGATGTTCACGAAGGCATAGACGCCTATGATGATCCAGTGATTGTTCAGGAGCTTCATCTGTGCCGCGAGGAAGTAGGTCGGGATGATGAAGATGAGCGGTGGCGCGATGCGCAGGCTCAAGATGAACTTCTCGTTCTGACGCTTGGTCGCTTCATCCTGCGCCACCAGGCCGTACGCGACGATAGCGCCGACCGCGACAGAGATGAAGCTTGCGGAAATCGAGATGATCACGCTGTTGAAGAAGGCGCGGACGAAGACCCCGTTGTTGAAGACCTTCTCGTAGTTCTCCCAGGTCGGCAGGAACAGCCAGACCGGCGGCATCGAGAATGCGTCGCGCTGCGTCTTGAGCGAGGTCGCCACCACCCAGTAGAGCGGAAAGAGCACGCAAATGAGGAGGATGGCTAGACCGATCCAGAAGGCGATACGGCGCATCACACGCCTCCCTGCTTTGGTGCCTTGAAGGCGAGGTTGTAGAGCAAGAGCAAGGCCACGTTCGTCAGGATAGTCAGGACCATCGCGATCGTCAGCGAATACGAGATGTCGAAGTTCGTAAACGCGGAGATGTAGCCGTAGAGATTCAGCGTCTCGGTCGACAAGGCGGGCCCGCCGCGCGTCATGATGTAGAAGATGTCGAACGCCTTGACCGCATCGATGCCTCGGATGATGGCGACAACCAGGAGCGCACGTTTGAGCGCGGGCAAGGTGATGTACCAAAGCACCTGCCATTCCCGAGCTCCGTCCACGCGAGCGGCGTTTTGCGGGTCGCCCGGCAAGGACTCGAGCGATGCCATCGTCAGGAGGACGACGAAGGGCGTCCACTGCCAGATGTCGGCCATGAGGAGCGAAAGGAGCGCGACATTCGGGCTGCCGAGCCAATCGACCGGACCGAGTCCCATAGTCGAGAGAAGATAGTTCATCATCCCGTTGGACGGATCGAGCAGGAACCGCCAGGTGAGGCCCACGACCACAGGTGTCATGACGATGGGGACGAGCAGAATGCCGCGCACCACGCGCTTGCCCCGAAACTCCCGATCCATGAAGAGCGATATCGCCAGTCCCAATGCAACTTCGATGGCGGTCGCGGCAACGGTGAACACGATGGTTCGGCCGAGAGCGTTGAGAGCACGCGCATCCAGAAGAAGCCGCAGATAGTTGTCCAGGCCGACAAAACTCTCCCGACCCGGTCGGAGGAGGCTGATGTTCTGAAGCGTCAGCCAGAGCACGTAGATCGTGAGGATGGCCGAGATCGTCCCGAACGCAAGCACGACTGGACGGTAGAAATAGGTGGTCGCATCCTTCATTGTGTCACTCCTCCAGGATGGCCATGCCCGGTCAGCCGGGCATGGCGCTTGTTTTTATCGTCCCAGCACGGCGTCGTTCGCCGCGTTGGCCTCAGCAAGAGCGTCTTTCGCGCTCGCCGTGCCAGCGAGCACCTTCGAAACGGCGATGCCCGCGTTGTTGATGATCTCGTTCGCAGCTTCGACAGTCGGCAAATATTGCGGATTGCCTGCATTGATGGACGCTAGCATGGCGTCCTTGAAAGCGCCGTAGCGCTTGTTGAACTCGTCGGAGTTCAACGCCGCGAGCGAGGTCACGCCCGAGTTCGGCGCGATATTGAAAGATTTGATCTGCTGCTGCTTGGCGGTCGCCCACGATGCGAAAAGCCAGGCGGCTTCCTTGTTTTGGGACGCGGAAGCGACATAGAGGCTGTGCACGGCGAGCGAAGAAGAACCGCCCTTCAGCTTGTCCGTTTCGACGGGTACAGGCACATAGCCGACCTTGCCGACCACAGACGAGATTGCGGGGTCTTCATTGAAGGCACCGTTGACGGTCGCATCCATCGTCATGGCCGCCTTGCCGCTCTGGAAGAGCACGCGGTTTTCTTCCCAGCCGAAGTTCGCGACTCCGACGGGACCGTAATCGCGCAACGCGCCGGCGAATGCTTCGAGCGATGCCGCAGCCTCGTCCGTTGCCAGCGCCGACTTGCCGTCCTTCGTGATGAACTCGCCGCCGTAGCCCCAAAGCCAGCCAGCCCAGACGTAAACACTGTGTATGCCCTGCGCGCCACGCATCGTGATGCCTACCATCTCGCCGTTCGACTTTTCCTTGACGGTCTTCGCCGCGGCAACGACTTCAGCGAATGTCTTGGGAGGACTGATGCCGTACTGTTCGAAGATGTCCTTGCGGTACATCAGGAAGGTGCTCTCGCCATAGACCGGAAGACCGTAGAGCTTCCCGTCTACGATGTTCGTATTGAGGTAGCCGGGGACGAAGTCGGCCTTGTCGTAATTCGTCGGGAACTTGGTGGCGGATTCGTCGAGCGGCGAGATGTAGCCAGCCTTCACGAAACCGGGAATGAAGATGATGTTGTTCTGGACGACGTCATAGCGGCCGGAACCCGACGAGAATTCCAGAAGCATCTTCGCCGTGATGTCGGATTCGGGGACCACTTCGAGTTCGACCTCGATGCCCGTTTCCTTGGTGAACTCAGGCAGGAGCGCCTGGATGCCGTCCGTCGTCGGATGTCCTTCCATGAGTACGGCGAGCCGGGTGCCTTTGTATGGCTGGTCCGCGGCCTGGGCGAAGATCGGCATCGCCACGGAGGTGGCGAGCGTGAGCGTTAAGGCAACAAATTGACGTCTGTTCATGTCATTCCCCTTTTCTGGATATAGTTCTCGAAACGAGCCAATGGTCACACTTCGGAGCGCCGATACGCGCTGTATCTCCCTGTTTTGTTTAGAGGCGCTGCACCTCCCCGGTTTCGGCGGACTTGACGAGCGCCTGCGTCAATTCGAGCGAGAGCAAAGCTTCTTCGCCCGTGGCGACCTGGCACTCGACGCCGTTGACCCAATCGAGCACGCTGGAAAGCTGCTGACGGAGGTCGCCGCCGACCTTGCCACCGATTTCCGGCCAATGCTGTGTGTCGATTTCCTGGGAGCTCTGGTTGTCAGCGAAGTACAGGCCGCTGTCGCCGCACTGCACTTCGAACGAACCCTCGGTGCCGATCATTTCGAGACGGGCGTCGATCATGTGACGCGCGCCTGCCGGAAGAGACCAAGCGCTCTCGAACGTTACGACCGTGCCGCCGGAGAACCGCACGACACCTGCGATGGTGTCCTGGGTACCCATCTCACCAAGCAGGATGTCGGTCTGCTGCGCGTATGCGGTGACGGGTGTCTGCCCCCTGAGCATCCAAAGAACCATGTCGACGTCATGCACGGTGACATGCATGGCGAGCGGCAAGGTGCCGGCATATCGCTTGGGGCCTTCGGTACGGGCGCTGTTGCGGCGAGCATAGATGTGGATCGGCTTGCCGATCTTACCGGCTTCGATCAGCTCGCGCGCCTTGTAGTAGCGCGGGTCGAACCGAAGCAGATAGCCGACACCGAGCTTCACGTTCGCGGCATTGCAAGCCTCTACGATCCGACGTCCGTCTTCGATGGTCGAGGCGATCGGCTTCTCGATGAAGAGGTTTACTCCCTTCGCGGCGATGGCTAGAGCAGGCTCCAGATGCAGATGATCCGGCGTGCAGATGCTGACCAAGTCGAGCGTCTCGGCGGCCAGCAACTCCTCGTGGGAGGCATAGACCCGCACGCCTTTGCCGATGGAGTCGGCAAGGGTCTTGCCGCGCGCAGTGTCACGGTCAACAACCGCAACGAGCTCGGCGCGCGGGTCGCTGGCGAAGATCGATGCATGCATCGAACCCATGAAACCGGCGCCGATGACGGCAACCTTGACTGTCTTGATCATTCCAAACCTCCAAGTGTCCGCGCTTTGCGGTCGACAATCGCATTGGCAAAGCGCTTGGTAATTTCGTCTGGGCGAGTGATGGCAGAACCGACGACGACGAACATCGCTCCGAGACCCATCGCGCGCTGCGCTTGGGCCGGGTCCCAAATCCGACCTTCCGCCACGAACGGGACGTTCGCGGCCGCAAGCTCGGCCATGAGTGCAAAGTCGGGGGCGTCGGAGAGCGCGGTGTAAGGCGTGTATCCGGACAGAGTCGTTCCGGCGAAATCCGCCCCCGCGGCGACCGCGTGCCGGGCCTCTTCCAGAGTGCTTATGTCCGCCATACTGGATTTTCCGAGACGATTGATCTCGGCAACCATCTCGGCGACGGAAACGGGTCGCACCCGGTCCGTCGCGTCGAAGGCGATAACATCGGCTCCGGCTTCCGCAAGATTCCGTACGTCCTCAAGCGTCGGCGTGATGTAGACGTCCGAATCCGCTTGGCTGATTTTTGTGATGCCTATTATCGGCTGGGTGATCGCTGCGCGGACCGCCTTGACGTTGCGTACCCCTTCGATCCTCACCCCTTGTGCGCCGCCGACGACGGCTGCGCGGGCGAGCGCCACTATGTGCTCTGATGCGTTGAGGGGGCTGGTCTCAGCCGCCTGGCACGAGACGACCAGCTTCCCCCGCATTTTTCCGATGATGTCCATTGACGCCGCATCTCCCTGATGGATGCGACGTTAGCCACTGTGGCGGTTTGCGTCAATAATTCTTTTCCTTTGAAGTTTTTTTTCAAAAATTATTTTCAGATGTTGCGGTCGCTGACACTTTCGGCCGTTTCCTTGATCGTCTCGAGCCGCGCCGGGTCGAGCTTCGTTATAGTGTTGGCGAGCGCGTCGACGATCAGCAACTGGCTGATCTTTGACGGAAACGCACCTCCGGTCAGCGGTGTTTCGGGCGACGACGCGAGCAGTTTGAAGTCACAGATCGCCGCCAGCGGACTCTTGGTCCTGTTGGTGATCGCAATTACTTTCGCTCCCCTTGCATGGGCGCTCTCGGCGACGCGCAGGGTGTCGATTGTCGAACCGGAGCTGGAGATCAGGATATAGAGATCGTCCGCCGATGCCGTAGCAGACGCCATGGTCGCCAGATGAGAGTCGCGCGGAATATGCGCTTGGATGCCTAACCGCGCGAGCTTGTATTCAAGGTATTGAGCGGTGATGGCGGAAGCCGCGACACCGAAGATTTCGATATGACGAGCAGCCAGCAACAGACCTGAGACACGTTGAATAGCATCCCGATCAAGAAGACGCTCCGTCTCCTCCAGCGCCGTCCGGGCGGTTTCGACGAGTTCTTGGATCATATCGCCCGGAGTGCTTGCCGTAGGCTGTTGAAGCGTCGCAAGTTCATGGGCGAGCGCGAGCTTGAAATTCTGGAAACCCTGGTACCCTAGCTCGCGGCAGAAGCGGATCACACTCGCTTCGGAGGAATCTGCCTCATCGGCTAATTCAGTGATGCTCTTGTAAAGCACTGTCTGTGGATCAGCGAGAACGAATGCGGCAACCTTCTCAAGGGCTCGAGTCATGTTGGGCGCGTGGGATCGAATTGTCGCGATGAGCGAGGGCTGTGATTGCGTTTCCACGGTGATGAGAATCCCGAAAGCCTTGACTATTGTGTTGACTGGGCTCGCAATCAGCCTGCCCCCAAAGATCACACGGGTTTGGCTGCTCAATTCGCCTATCAGTTGCCCAAATATATCCGGACAATTTTCTCCAGTCGAAACCTATTTTCAAAAAAATCTTTCAGCCCGTTTCGAGGCGCAAGATGGAGACAGTTGGAACTCATGTGACGCAATGAGCAAGGGGAACCCTGCCTTCACGTCTCTGACACGCCAGAAGCGGGCATCGTCACATCGCGTTCCCTCAGTTTTTCCCGACCAAGCGACGAGTGGGGCTGATCACGAGACGCGTCGGCACCATCCGGTACATCATCTGCACCTCGCTCGCCTGTCTTGCCCTTTACGGCGAGCCGCGGTGCGTGGATGATCTGAAGAGCCGCGGCTGCGTGCAGCGCGTGTCGCATTACGGTCCGAAGTTGGCACCGTGGCGCTTTACCGACTCAGGACGAAGGATCGTTCGAGCGACCTGTCGAGGCAATCCTGAGCGCCGTCAGTTCGGAAGCAATGATCGATATTGCGCTTGCCGGCGCCGGCCTGTCAACTTCAAACAGAGGTGGTTCGGTTTGTCTGAACAGCTTGGTGCCGATTGTTAAGTGGTTTCCGGCGCTGTTTATGCCGCGAGGGGA